>JAFTXV010000016.1 GCA_017461505.1 Paludibacteraceae bacterium
CATAGGCACGTTACATGATAATGATACAAAAACAGCAGGACATGTCAGTGTCCTCAGACTACTGACAAAGCCTATCTCGTTTCTGAGATAGGCTTTATTTTTATGAAAAACAGGCGTAAAAATGTGATGCCACCCCAACAACACATTGCAATTTTCTTCATATTTTGCACGGCGGCAGTGAGCAGGCACTGTTCGGCAACTTTAGAAAGCCCCCGCATTCTGCAATACCGGAGCCCGTGTAATTCTTTGGAGTCGGCAAAGCTACGCTCCACCGTCTCTTTTCTTCTTTGGTATATCTTTTTACCTTTTTCTGTTTTGGTAAAGGTATGAGCAATTTCTTTGAACTCTTCCCAAACATGACGGAAGAGACTCTTTCTCTGCTGCTTTGCACTTAAACATTCCTCCCGTCTCGGACAATTTGCACATCTGTCGCCCTTGCATTTGTATTCTTTGTAACCATCTCTGTTGGTAGTTACATATTCCAAATACTTATGTTCGGGGCAGATATACACATCCCATTCGGGAAGATAGGTGAATTTGTGCTTGCTGAATTTACCTTTCTGATGACATCCACGGCGTTTTCCCATAGCCGCTTGTATTCCCATGTCATTTAAATACTTGCAAATGTGTGAAACATTGTAGCCTGCATCCAGTCCTACGTATCTCACCATGAACCCAAATACATCTACTTGTCGTCTTAACCTACCTAAATAAGGTCTTACATCATTGGTATTGCCGGGAGTTACAAATACATCGGTAATGATGTTGTTTTTGCTGTCTACAGTTCTGTGGTCGAGATAGAAAAAGCCTTGCGGTTTGCCGTCTCTGTGCATAAAGCCGCTTTCCGGATCCGTGGTGCTTTCCTTGACCGTCTTTTCTTTAGCGTTTCCACCGGCTGGGTTTCCGCCCTGACTGTCATCGTCAAAGTAGTTTTCCTTTTCTTCTTCCTGCTCATCCTTGAGTTCATCCCCATTGAACTTCAATGGCTTTTTGCCGTGCGCTACTCTATCTTCGTTGATGGCACGGTTGAGGTCATCTATGTAGTCTTTTGACTCTGCTTTTGCCCGCTTTTCTACAAATTTGTTCTTGTTTGCATTTGCTTTCAAGTGGGTGCTGTCCGAATAAAGGATCTTACCGCCTACAAGTCCCTTTGCGATTGCTTGCCGTACTATCTCATCGAATATTTGCTGCGGTATATCCGAGCCATTGTATCTACGAAGTCTGTTTTGCCATATTACACTTACATCGGGCAGTTTTTCTGTAAGGTCATATCCTATGAACCATCTGTATGCGTTATTTACTTCTATCTCTTGCAACAATCTTCTTTCGCTTCTGATTCCATACAAATATCCGATAAAGAGCATGCGAAAAAGAACCTCCGGCTCTATTGCAGGTCTGCCATTGTTCTCGCTGTAATACGGTTTGCACAACTTGTTGATGAAACTAAAGTCGATCACTGCATCTATCTTTCGCAATAAGTGTTCTTGCGGCACTAATTCCTCTAATATTACCATTTCAAGCTTGTTTTGTTTGCTTTTTCTTTCCGTATACATCTCGCCTTGCTCCTCTTTGCTTTCTTCTCCTCTATTATACCATTTTTCCTCGCATTAAAAAAGGTCCAGAACTCTTGTTCTGAACCTTTTTGTCAGCAGTCTGAGCAAGGTGCCAAGGCACCTTGCTTTTTGTATATTGGAGGTTATCACACCAATTTTTTAAATGCGCGAATTACATTCACAAGCGAAATTGACTTGAAGCTGTAAAAATTGTGAATTTCTGTACCGTCATGCTTTGTGAAAAGTCTTAAAAGTTCGAGAGCATCCGCAA
>JAFTXV010000017.1 GCA_017461505.1 Paludibacteraceae bacterium
CAGACTGAAGACAAAAGGAGTTTTGCGAAGAAGCAAAACTCCTTTTTAAATAGAATCAGGCAAGCGAAGGCTTGAAAGAGAAAAGATTCAACAAAAAAGATAGAAAACAAGGCTGAGAGTCAAGTTTTCCACATTTTGTGTGTAACATCTTCGCTAATTTTTTCAAATTTAGGCATGCAAAAGTAAGCCCGACCTTCATATCCATCCGGGCTTTGCCTATCATTTGTGTATATCGGAAACCGTGATGCTCTTTGGCAGTGCCAAACAGCCGCTCAATGGTTTCCTTTCTTTTGTTGTATAGTTCTTTGTTTCCTTCGGTATGACGAAGATCCTCGCATATCTCTATATAGTTTTCCCAAACATGTCGAGTGACCACCTTGACATGGTTTGCACTTTCGGTACATTGATGTAAATACGGACAATTGACACAATCAGATGAACAACTCTTGTACTCTCGGTAACCATCTCGGTTTGTAGTAGAATACTTTAACACCTTGTTGTTGGGACATATATAGCAATCATAAAATTCGTCATACACATATTCTTGCTTTTTGAAAAATCCATCCTTTGTTTGAGGGCGTTTATAGGGAAATATTGGAGATATATTATCATCTATTAAAAGTTTTGCTATTGCGGGAGTTTTGTATGCTGCATCAGCTATCAGTTTCTCTATTCCAAACGGTTTGAGCTTGTCGTATATACCTTTAAATGTTCTGCTATCGTGTAAATTCCCTTTGTTTACTGTATATCCTAATATCCATCCGTTTTTATCGCAAGCTGTTTCTACTGAATATGCGAAAACTTGCTTATGTTCTCCCTTGTGAAACCAACCGCTTTCAGGATCGGTAGTGCTTTGTTTTTCCTCTTTTATTACTCCGCCTCCACCGTCATTTGTATCGTTGTTGTCATCATCGTGATCGTTATCCTTTAACGGTTTCTTTCCGTGTTCTTCTCTGTCATTGGTTATCTCTTCTTTTAATTGTTTTTCATAAAACAATGCTTCTTCATGCAACACTTGTGTGGTATACTTTTTACCATTAGCGCATGCTTTTACATGTGTTGCATCAACGAATACTTCTGTAGGATTTACAAATTTGTGTTTAAAGCATTCCTCAAGTATTTTGCTGAATATCTTTTCAAACAAATTTGTATCTTTAAATCTTCTTGTATAATTCTTCCCGAATGTAGTGAAATGGGGGACTTTATCTGTTATATCTAATCCCAAAAACCATTTGTATGCTAAATTGACCTCTATTTCTTTTATAGTCTGGCGCATACTGCGAATTCCATAGAGGTATTGTATCATCGGTATTTTTATTAAAGTAACGGGGTCTATACTCGGTCTGCCCTTATCTTCACTGTATTTATCTTTTACAAGTTCGTATATAAAGCTCCAATCTATTGCAGCCTCTATCTTTCTTAACAGATGTTCCTGCGGCACAAGATCGTCTATACAAAACATCTGTATTTGATTGCGTTTTTTCTTCTCACTTGTCAGCATTTTTATCCCCTCACTTCCTTGTCTCTATTATACCACTTCTTCGCTTTATATGCAAAAAAACAAAGCCACTTCTCAGTGACTTTGTCTTCAGTCTGAA
>JAFTXV010000006.1 GCA_017461505.1 Paludibacteraceae bacterium
CGTGTCTCAGTTCCAATGTGGGGGACCTTCCTCTCAGAACCCCTACTGATCGTCGGCTTGGTGAGCCGTTACCTCACCAACTACCTAATCAGAAGCGTGCTCACCCATAATCCTTACGTTTCAAACAAAGGAGATGCCTCCCATGCTCACATGGAGCATTAATCCAACTTTCGCTGGGCTATTCCCCGATTATGGACAGATTGCACACCTGTTACGCACCCGTGCGCCGGTCGCCACCAAAGTAAGCAAGCTTACTTCGTGCTGCCCCTCGACTTGCATGTGTTAGGCCTGTCGCTAGCGTTCATCCTGAGCCAGGATCAAACTCTTCGTTGTAAAATAATAATTTGTTTGTTTAGCTCAGAATAACCTTTTCTATTGTGTACTTATTAACGGGAACCGTATAATAAAAATCGTATTACACGTTTTCAGTTTCCCAATTGAGCATTACTGCTCTCTTGTACTACATTATTGCTTCAATCTTTCAAAGATCACTATGATTTTACGCATCATTTTTCATTTAGCGCGAAATCAGCTGCAAAGGTACTGCTTTTTTTTGGACCGACCAAATTTTTAAGCAACTTTTTTCAATTTTCTTTGCATTTTCTTCGTAAGTGGCTGATTCTCAGCATTACGATTTTTCATCCTTTTCGCTCTATTTTTCTGCTCACTTGCAGTAGGCGCGAAAACGGCTGCAAAGGTACTGCTTTTTTACGAACTGACCAAATATTTAGGAAACTTTTTTACCTTATTGGTCATTTTCCTCGTAAGTAACTGATTTTCAGCATCACGTTTCATTACCAGTTTCGCTTAATCTAATCACTCACTTGCGTTAGGTGCGAAAACGGCTGCAAAGGTACTGCTTTTTGTGGAATTGACCAAATAATTGAGAAAGTATTTTACATCTTTGAATGATTTGCTACATAGGGTTTACAAATGGGCATAAATCATACATCAAGTATGCATATTATATATTAAGGTACGCGCGCACGCGCGTGATGATTTACCAAAGGTATACCAATCACTAACTAATCACTAAGCAATCACTAACTAATCACTAAGTAATCACTAAGTAATCACTAAGTAAAGGTAAGAGAAGACCTTACCCAACCTCCCCTTCAAGGGGAGGAGAAAGGGATTAGAATAAAGAGAATGGAGAATGAAACAAGGTTGCCGAGGGGGCAACCTTGTTTATAGATATGTGGGTACGTGTTACATTAGATCGCTTTTTCCCTATCCATATCAATAGAAGTTATTTTTTCTCGAGTTGGATATTTACTTCCTTAGAATAGTTTGTTTCCCACTCATCTACTTTTTTTCTTTTCATATCCGAGAAGGCGACCTCTATTGTATCAGACAAGTACACATTATTTGTATCATTCACAATAACTTGCAGTTTCTCTTCTGGCAGAGAAAAACCTAATATATAATTTTCTACATCAAATTCTCCCTCCATATTCGTATAAGTGGTACTACCATAGCTTTTTTCTGCAGTTTTCACTACAACTTGCATCGATTGCAAAGGCTCGTTTTGCTCGTTCGTCACCGTTCCTTCCACATCAGCAGTCACATATGGAACACCATAATCTACCGCAAAACAAGCAGTCAAAGTACCTCCTAACACCATAGTTAAGAGTGAGTTGATAATCATTCGGATTTTTGTTTTAAGCTTTTTCATATCTTTCTTAAATTTAGGATTGTAACTTATTATGATGGCAAAGCATGAGAGATCCATCTTCGCGGCGGAGGTGCATGCCACTACCTTCACAATAGCGGAAGAGCTTGCAAGTATTGCATGGCTCTAGCTGCTTCATCCATTGGCGATTGCGATATTTTTCGAAGCGATTCTCCCACACCTCCCAGAAGTCGTCGTGATAGATATTGCCCTGGTAGTACTTGCCGCGCACGCTAGTGCAAGCCGAGATACTACCGTCAATCAAGATAGATGCAATACTGATTCCCGCAGCACAATGGAAGAGGTGATCGCGTATTTCTGCCTCATAATCTGGCATAAAGCCCTCACACGAATAAGAGATATGCAAGCCCTCTTTGCGACGATCACGGATATAATCCAATAAATATCGCATCTGCTCGGGGGTCAAGTTAAGTTCAGGATTCTCAGCTGCTCGTCCCATAGGATCGATGGTTATGAGTCGCCAGTTGCGTACACCGATGGACCAGAGATACTCACGCATCTCGTCTAACTGACTGATTGTGCGTTGGTTGACGCAAGTGACGACATCCCAAGTGAGAGCGCTACGCTGTAGATCGGCTGCGCCTGTAGATGGTAGATCGCTGCGCTGTAGTGCTGCTGCGAGTTTGATAGCGCGGGTAGCACCCTCAAAGGCAAGAGGATGCTGGCGAAGCCAATTGTGGTTGTCCTGCATACCATCGAAACTGATAGCCATGGAGCGCAGACCCGAAGCCATGAGTTCGCGGAAGCGTTTTTCGGTGAGTGCCAAGCCGTTGGTCACCATGCCCCAAGGGTAACCACGCTGCTTGAGTGCTTTGCCCACTTCGGCTAAATCTTTGCGCATCAGCGGTTCGCCACCAGATATGATAATCAGCACCTTATGTGGATCGACATGAGGTGTGACGGACTTATCCAATACGTGGAGGAAATCCCCTGCGGGCATGTCTGGTATGATTTCACTACTGCTACAATCGCTACCGCAATGCAGGCAATGGACATTGCAGCGGAGCGTGGACTCCCAAAAGAGCTGTTGCAGCGGGTGCAACTGCTGGAGGTTCTTGCGGCGAAGCCGCTCCAGCTCGAATATGATGCGTTTGCGAAATTGCATGGATTACTTTTTATCTAGATGAAAATCGGTTAAAGCAAATAAGCGAATAAAACGCTGCAATAGAGAGTTGTACTTTTGACGAAGATTTGTTTTCATATGTATAGATAAATATAATAAACCTATAGTACATTCGTTATAAATAATAGCGAAATACTTATCTTCGCATTATTTGGGTTTTTCTGGCAAATAAATACGAGGAGTTTGTTTTATATCACGTATTATTTGATAATTGCTAAAATTATGTTCTTCTGTATCGTTTAATCTATGTATCAAATCAGGATAGTGTAGCGATAATTGTTCTATCACATCAGCCAACTTATATGGACACTGCTTAATACGTATTATTACAGTATCCCTTGCTAATTTGTCCCAATTCCAGAAGTAAGCAATACTATCAGCAGGATCCGTAAAACTATTGTATCCCCATAATGTATCATTAATATAAATGTGATAACCTTCTATAACTATGCTTTCACTTTTATTGGTTAACTTCTTGACATGTAACTCATGTTTTTCTTCTGAATGTGGAATATCTTCACTCTGCTCTGGATACCACGGAGTTTGTCTCAAATAGTTAGATGGGGAGAATATAGTATCCGTTGGATATCCTTTAAGATTATAAAATCGTACTTTAATTGAATCTTGAGGTGAAAGCACATATGCATACCCTTTAGTCTCAACATAGTTTGTCTGCAGCGGACCTATGCACCCTTTAAATGCCAATATAATACAAACAAGGCACAGATAAAATAAAAACTTTTTCATTGAATTTCAGATTTTTAAATTATTATTTCAATTTATTCATGCGTTAAGCCATAATGTAAATCCCAAAAACTTTTTTTGCGCATATAAGGTTTATACGATAGACCTGTAGTTGCCCCATTATCTGTGACCGCAAAATATTTGTCTTTCACATTGCCGTTTCTCTTTTTAGTTACTCCATAGCCAAATGCTACAATATAATGGCTACAATCAATAGCAATTATCAATGGCTGATTATTGAGCGTAATCCATTCATATGGTTTACATGTAAACGTAACATAATATTGACCATTTGTAGCATTCCTGAATCCTCTATTCAGTCCAGCATGATATAGAGGGAATTGCCATTCTCCCCACCAAAAGGGAACAGTTTCATTATAGAAGCATGCTGCTAATCCATTGTCTGCCATCGAACTAATAGTATTATATTCATCTAATGCTTCTGAAACACCAACCGATAATTGCGAGTTTGAATAATCATAGTAAGCATAGTTATTAATCTGGTAAATAATATAAATAATAGCGGAATATTTATCTTCGCATTATTTGGGGTTTTCTGGCAAGTAAATACGAGGACTGTTTTTATTATCTTTATTGAGTTGGTAGTTACTAAAATTATGTTCTTCCATGTCATTTAATCGATGTATTAAATCTGGATAATGCAACGATAATTGTTCGATTATATCATCCACCTTGTATGGACATTTATTACGATGTATTATTATAGTATCGTATCTTAGAGAATCCCAATTCCACGCAATGAACAGACTATCTGCGGGATCCTGCATGTCACCATAGTACCAACGTTCATCATTGATATAGATATCCCGCCCCTCAATAACAATACTTTCGTCATAATTGGTTAACTTGCGAACATGTAATTCATGTTTCTCTTCTGAATGTGGAATATCTTCACTCTGCTCTGGATACCACTCCTGTTGTCTAAAATAGTTTGACGGAGAAAATATGTTATAATGCGGTAATTCTTCCAAATCATAATAGCGAACAGATACAGAATCTTTTGGGGAGTATATATATGCACACCCCGTCACTGAAACTGTATTATTTTGTATAGGGCCTATTATTGGGCATCCATGAAACATCAATGCTATACATATAAAGCATAAGTAAAATAATTTCTTTTTCATATGTGTGAGGGTTTTATGGGATGGTATTAAAAATGATATGCTAAACCTATGCCATTGCTGGAAGGTTGTATGCTCCAATAGTTTTTGGCTGTTTGTGGCTCTGGCAGCGAAATATTATAGGCATCAATGCTTTGTTGCATGCGTTTTTTACCGACACAAAGTAGCGGAATAGCGGGAGCTTCAAAAAGCAAAAATGCTCCTCCAATAATCATTCCTGTAAATAGAAATCCTAATCCTGGACCCATATCAGGACATTCTGGATTGTAGTCTTTTGCCCAATCATATAATCCCCACCCCATATATGCAATAGTGGCAGCATCTATAGCCAATCCAATACCCATTAAGCCCCAACCCGCGTTGTACATACGCAAACCACTGCGATATTGGCGGTAGATGTCCTCTTGGGCGTTTAGACGGAGGAATGCTTGGCAGTCTCTTTTGCTGATACGCTCGCCTTCGTAATAGATTTTATTCTTTTCGTAAGACAAAGCGGTAATGGAAGGATAAGGCAATTGTACCTCTTGTGCTAGAGTGCCAGTAGCGGCAAAGAGTAGCAATAAACTAAATAATATGATTCGTTTCATGGCTGTACTATTTTATGGGTTTGCAAAGGTACGATATTTTTTTTGGATTGTACAAGAGGAGAATAGGATGTTTTTAAAAGTGATTATTCTATTCTTAGTCATCTGGAAGACACATTTCATATAGCCCTCCCTTAGAATCGATGACAAAACTATATTGAAGTAAAGGATAATCATAAAAATATCCTTCCTCTATACCAAAACCAGACTCAAAACGATAGTATTGATTCCCAGCAAATCCTACTGCTATAAAATCTCTGTCCTGCACCAAGGTATGATTTGAATCATAGACAATTACACTATCCAACTTTACACCTATGTACTCAGATTTATATATTGGACTCTTCGGATCTTGCAAATCAGCTTCTATCTTAGGAAGTATCATTCGTTTGAGAGAATCCAACGCCGACTCAAAGTCACTACCTATTTGATTAAAGTAATGAAGGTGCTTACAACCAAACCAATCATCTAAACTCTCTTGATCTACATAATATATTCGTGAATCAGCAGAGGGTTGATTGGGAGTAGTCAGTTCGCAACCGAAAACAACAATTGCAATAAGTATTAAAAATAATATTTGACTTATTGATTTCATATTCTTATAACTTTTAAGGTATTGCAAAGTTAGTATGTTTTTTAATTATGTAAGACTAGTCCTCCCATAAAATTTGGTTCCGAAACTGCAAATTTACCTGACTCATAAAAACGATTTGCTATATCCAACGCATTGGACGAAGACGGTAAATTACACACTAATAGATACCACAGAGGTAACAGTTCCTCCTTAACTATTTTTACATTGTATTGCTCTGCCATATTTTGCAAGATAGGCAGGTCATCACTGTCCTTGAGTTTGACAAGGAAAGAGTGTGTAACAAAGAAGTTGGCTCCTTCACTAGTATAGGAAGGCATTCTATATAGCACATGCTCCAAATCTTCAATAACAGTATTAGGCTTGGTGATTCCCCATTTTAGATTAGGCTCTTCAAGATATGAATCACTTTCGTTCATCTCAAGCTTCTGTTTATCTATCTCGGAAAGTAATGCATCGTCATATACGATATATTCTTGATTCCCCCTCTCTAGATAGATTTTTTCACCCTCATACCAATAATAATCATCCGCAGATACTACAGGATATTGGTCTTCATTCGGATTAATTGGTTCGCAAGCAACGAGCAATGCAGAACACAGCACAAAAAATAGCATAAATCGTTTCATACCATTAAATATTTCAAAAGTTAGAAATCAGTTGCAAAGGTACGGAAATTACTTGAAATATGCAAGCAATATATAATTATTTCGCTGCACGGTTATTGAGTTCGCTGACTTGGTCACTACTGAGATGGTTGAGCAAGTCTAACAAGCCTTGTCGATACCCCTTAGGATCATAGGCCAAGGAACTACCAATCAGTTGCTTAACCATTTCGAGGTTAGCAGTACCCTTGTACTCTGAATTGCGGAGTAACATACCATACGCTGCTACACCCGCAGCAAAGCGAAGGTTCTCGGTGTCGCTTTTGATATCGCCATAGATGTCCAACGTGAGTTGCTTGCTACTGAGCCCAAGTTGCTCCTTGTAGCGACAGTCGAAAACGGCATATGGGATTGGTTCATCTGTCTGAAATACGGTAGGAACGATTTCATAAAGAACTGTAATGGTTTGTCCTGCGCCAATCTCGCCTGCGTCTTTGGTGTCATCATCGAAGTCTTCGTTGTTCATTACACGATTCTCATAACCAATAAGGCGATATTGAGCCACACGGGTAGAATCGAATGTGATTTGGCACTTCGTATCATTAGCAACTGCCTGAAGATGAGAGCGGTTATGCACAAAGACCTTCATAAACTCGTCCTCGCAATCGATATAATAATAGTTGCCATTGCCACGGTTGGAAACCTTCTCCATCATGGCATCGTTCCAGTTGCCTGTACCAAAACCGCACATAGTTAGATAGATACCTTGGTCAGCATAGCGAGAGACCATATTCAGGAGGCTATCGGTGTTGGTAACACCCACATTAAAGTCGCCATCTGTACCCATGATAATGCGGTTGTTGCCACCAATGATATAGTTGGCTAATGCCTCTTCGTAAGCCATCTTGATAGCTGCGCCACCTGCTGTACTACCACCAGCACCGAGACTGCGGATGGCTGATTTGATTTTACCTGCATGCATTACTTGGGTGGATTCTAAGAGGCGTTGTACGCTGCCAGAATAAGTGATAAGTGACACACGGTCAGTAGGTTGCAGTTCATCTACGAGAGTCAAAAGGGCTGATTTGAGGAGTGGTAGTTTATCCTCTGAATTCATGGAGCCTGACACATCCACCAGGAAGACATAATTGGCAGGAAGCATCTCTTCTTCGGAAACGCTTTTGCCTTTGAGTCCGAGACGGAGGAGATAATGCTCTGAATTCCAAGGACATGCTCCAATCTCAGCATTGATACCCACAGCGTTCTCTGGTTCGGGATAATCGAAGGTAAAGTAGTTGAGGAACTCCTCAACACGAACAGAGGACTTATCGGGGAAATAGCCTTTTGACATGTACGAGCGCATATAAGCGTAGCTTGCTCCGTCGGCATCTACGGAGAAGGTGGAAGTAGGTTCTTCGGAAGTAGAGATAAACGGATTGTCGGTAAACTCCTCGAATTGGTCGCCAGAAGGCATACCTTCTATAGGTTCGCCATAGGACTCACCGATAGCACCGTCAAATGCTCCGTCTGGAGCTTTGGGTGCAAATGAACAACTAGAGAATGTGAATGCAAGAGCGGCTACAAAAGCCATAAAAGTAATCTTTTTCATATGTGTGAGGATTTAAGAAGTTTTAATCAAAGTTTCTGTATGTATAACGAATAGTGCGTGTATTGTCCGTGTATTGTCCGTGTATTGTGCGTGAATAGTGCGTAAGATATAGTTATTTTAAGGTTAGAATCGATACCCTACAGCTAGGGATAAGAGGCGGGAAGTTAGGATTGGGTGGGAGGACTGCGGCCAAAGGAGCATCTTCGTAGCCATGAGTCCAACCTCAGCCTCGGCATACCAGTTGTGATAATGCATATTCATACCACACAAAGCAATATTGGCTGTTATTCCGACATTTGCAGGAGATTGTTCCGTCCACTCAGAAGGGAGATTGGAAGAATAGCCACTATAAGTTGTACCCAAGCCAACGGATGAATAGAGCGAAATGAAGCCATCACGCATATAGGTAAAACGAACCGTTGGCAAAAGGGAAATGTGATAGAGCGAACTGATGGCAGGGTCTTTGAGATGTTCGCCATAGCCATTAATCATCTGGAATTGGTTTTTGAGAAAAACAGCATCTGCCTCCACACCAAAAGAGACAAGCGGAGTGAACTGGTAAGCATAGGATGCAAAGATATGCCCCGATGAAACGGTAGTGGATGAAGAGGACCGTATTCGATAGTTCGTGAGATAAGCATGCGCCTCGTCAGCCGTCATACCTTGGATGGCTTGCAGATAGGTATTGTTGTAGTAAGGTACAGAACTGCGTGAAGAAAGATCCGTCATGAGTTTACCAGAGAAAGCCGTTCCCCAACCTATACGGAAACTATGGCGATAGGCGTCGCAGTCCTTATCTTCTGCCATAAGGAAAGCAGAAGAGAAGAGCAAAACTGCGCATATGAGATTACGAAGGTTCTTCATATATAACTACGGATGAAGCGGTTGCACATAGCGCATTGCTATACCAAGAGCAATGCCTTCGGATATCTGAACTGGGGTACCTGTGACAAGAATCGTGTCGCCCACTATACAGGGCTGGAGAAGTGGATGGTCGAATTGAACGAGGTGTTCGGAGTCGCCGTCAAGCAGATAAATAGCTGAATAGCAATTCGTTTCGTAATCAGAGAGCTTCACCTCAATAGGGGTTTGCAGTTGAATACCACAGAAATAGCGTCCGTTAAGATTGTTGAAAACATCGGCAGCGAATATCTGTAATGTCCCCGCGTATGTAGGATATGACGAGAGGTCTTCTGGTGCCATCGGATTAGCAGGCGGTGTAATAGTATCAGCCAAAATAAACGGCAACTGCTCGGAAGGAACACTTGCGGTAGCAAAACTAACAGGCGATGTGGCATCTGGTGCATTATCAGGAGTATCTTTTGAACAAGCAATAAACATGAGCACAATACTCACAAACCAAAAAAGGAATAATAGCATCCGAGTTAGTAGATTTTGTAATACTGTTTTCATACGCAAATTTTGTTTTGAAATCCGCTGCAAAGGTACTGCTTTTTTTTGACATGACCAAAAAATAAACTGATGCAGCTAGTAAAAACACAATACTTCAAACAACTGATTTTCAAGTGATTGTAATTTTGCAAAAATAAAAAACTGATGCAGGCACAAAAAAGTGCTTGCAAGAGTGGGAAAAAAGTAGTAAATTTGCAGTCGCAATAGCGAATCAGGAACCAAGAACCAAGAATCAGGACTAATTTGTTATGAAGACAAAAGTGATAATCATAATAGCACTAGTACTATGTTGCTCATGTACAAACAAGACCGCTATCGAGAATGGTGAATTGCAAGAGGCAATATCACAAGTGTGGTTGGATGCAGAGTTGGCGCAAAAGGAATTGGATAAGATAAATGCCAGTACTTTAAGCGAGTATGAACTACAGCGCTATCGCTTGACAGAAGCACATCTTATGCTTAAACGAGAGTTGCGACAGCCAGCTGAAATTAATCTTGACGCTATGGCAAAGTACTTTGTTAGTTGTGGAGATGAAGCAGCAGCATCTGAGGCATATTATATACAAGGTGCATACCTTAATTATATCGGAGAGAACACCCAAGCGATGCAATACCTCAAGAAAGCAGAGAGTTATTCCGCGACTTCCATCATCAGAGGTATGATCTACTACAAGATGGGACGCATCAGCGAGAGCGAGCAACTATACGAAATTGCATTAACAAACTACCAGAAAGCACTACCCTATTTGGAAGAAGCAGGATTACCCTTATACTTGGCTTCGGTGTATCGTGAATTGGGACGCAACACGGATAAAGAGATAGGATATCAATACTTTGATAAGGCACTGGCAGCGGCTCGGTTTATGGGAGATAGTATCTTGTATATGGATATTCGATACGCACAACTATCTGCTAATCAGCCCAATTCACCAGAGATTGCACGCATATGCCAATACATGTGTCATCATGTAGGGCGTAAACGCTATGCCTACGATCTAGTTAAATACTACATTCGCACGCACCAAGCCGATTCTGCAAAAATATACCTTGATATTTTAGCAACAGATACTACGGCACAAATATGGAGTGAACAACAGCATGCACTATGGGAGAGCCAATATCTGCACTTGAAAGGCAAAGATAAAGCGGCGTATGAATCGCTGTATGATTTGTATAATGCCTATTACAAAGAGGTGGAGGAGCAAGGACGAGCGAGTGCATTTGTGGCTGCACAACACTTTGATAATGAAGTAGAAAAAGCGAAGAACTTGCAGTTGCAGCTGGAGAAGCAGCAGTTGTATATCGTGTTAGCAGCGGTGGTGATTATTATTCTGTGTGTGGGCATATTGCTGATTTTATACAATGCGAAACGGCGCACAGAGCGATTAACCGAACAGGCACGTACTCAGCAGCAAATCAAAGACTTGCAGAATGAATTGCAATTACGCCGCGATGCACTAAAGCGTGTATTGAATCAACGATTAGAACTGAATAAGAAAATGCAAGAGGCCTTGTTAACCAAAAAGAAAGAGGAGAAAATTCCAGATTGGGCACAGCAATTTATAGACTCCAATATATTCTCCACAGATGAGCAATGGGAAGAATTCTTCAATGAGTTTAATGGCTGCTATGGTAATCTACTGAAACAGCTACAAAGGGATTATCCACGCTTAACAAGCACAGATACACAGGTACTTGCATTGTACGTATTAGGATTAGACAACTCGGACATATGTCTGCTGATGGGACTCACTCAGCGTACCATTTGGAGCAGAAGAATGCGTATCAAGGCGCGTGTGGGATTAGGGGAGAAAGAGTCGCTAGATAAATGGATTGAGGAGAGGTTAGAGGTTAGAGGTTAAAGGTTAGAGGTTAAAGGTTAGAGGTTAGAGGTTAGAGGTTAGAGGTTAGAGAAAAGAATAGACTGCCGAATAGGCAGTCTATTCTTTTGTTATAGTTTAGTTGTGCTTATTTCGCGTATGATACGGCGCGGGTTTCGCGGATGACCGTAATACGGATTTGACCTGGGTAGGTCATCTCGTCTTGGATACGCTTAGCGATATCGAATGAGAGGAGCTCTGTCTCCTTATCGCTAAGCTTATCAGCACCTACGATTACACGGAGCTCACGACCAGCTTGAAGCGCATAAGTCTTGGTTACACCAGGATATGACATGGCGATATTCTCAAGATCATTAAGACGTTTCACATATGCCTCTACAATCTCGCGACGTGCACCAGGACGTGCGCCAGAGATAGCGTCACATGCTTGTACGATAGGAGCAATAATAGATTCCATCTCACATTCCTCGTGGTGAGCACCCACTGCATTGCAGATATCTGGTTTCTCGCCATACTTTTCGCAGAGCTTCATACCGAGCTGTGCGTGTGGCATTTCCATATCCTCATCGCTGACCTTACCAATATCGTGGAGGAGACCTGCACGGCGTGCTTTCTTAACGTTGAGACCCAATTCCGCAGCCATAGCCGCACAGAGATTAGCCGTCTCGCGTGCGTGCATAAGAAGGTTTTGACCATAACTTGAACGGTATTTCATCTTACCGATGAGACGAACAAGTTCAGGGTGCATACCATGGATACCGAGGTCGATGGTAGTACGTTTACCTGTCTCGATGATCTCATCCTCCACTTGTTTGGTGACTTTCGCCACCACTTCCTCGATACGTGCAGGGTGGATACGACCATCTTGCACCAATTGGTGGAGAGAGAGGCGCGCTATCTCACGGCGTACAGGATCGAAAGCAGAGAGAGTGATTGCTTCTGGGGTATCATCCACTACGATTTCTACGCCAGTAGCTGCCTCGAGGGCACGGATATTACGTCCTTCACGACCAATGATACGTCCCTTCACCTCGTCATTATCAATATGGAAGACCGAAACTGCATTCTCTACCGTTGCCTCAGAAGCAATGCGTTGGATAGATTGGATGATAATCTTCTTAGCTTCTTTGCTAGCGGTGAGACGAGCTTCGTCCATGGTGTCGTTGATATACGCCATGGCAGCCGTCTTAGCTTCATCACGGAGAGCATCAACGAGTTGCTTTTTTGCTTCTTCAGCAGAAAGACCCGATATTTGCTCGAGTTGTTGTTCTGCTTTTTGGTGGAGACGTTCCACCTCTTGGGCTTTGTGTTCAACAGCCTTTTGTTGATTCTCTACTTGTTGCCTTGCTTGGTTAAGTTCGTTTTGTGCACGTTGTACATCACCTTGCTTTTGATTGAGTTGTTGCTCACGTTGTTGTTGGCGTTGCTCTTGTTGGTGAAGTTTTTGTTCTGCTTGGCGAACTTGATTTTCATGTTCGAGTTTGAGTGCGATGAATTTTTCTTTTGCCTCAATGATTTTGTTTTTCTTAATTACTTCGGCTTCTGCCTCCGTCTTTCGTAAGATTCCTTTGCTATGTATCTTGAAGATAAGGAAGCAGATAAGCGCTCCTACCAACATACATACTAGTCCTATTATTACATATTGTAGCATAACTTTTTTATTTAATGTATTGTATAATTATTTTATTTAGTTCTTGTATTTTCTCATCTACCGGTTGCAAACGATGTGCATGTGCATCAGCTTGCAAGTTAACCGCCATATCAAGAGCCACATATACCCATATCTGTTCCGCGGAACGATTAGGTGCAATTTTTTGGTAATGACGATAGCGCTCGTTAATCACCTCAGCAGCCTTGCGATACAGATGCTCTTTATCCGCTTGTACATTGAGCGAGATGTGGTGTGCATCGAGTTGGAGAGTTATATGTTGTTTACGTTCGTTCATTGTTTAAGGACAGCTAATGCCTTATCAATCTGTGAGATAATGGACGTTAGACGTTGACGTGCCTTCTGACGTTCTTCTTCGTTTAATCCTTCCTCAGCGATTAATGCATGAGCCGTTTGCAGGCGGTTGTAGTCTTTCTTAAGTTGCTGTATATCAGCATGAGATTGCAAAATCTCTTCGCGTTGTCGGATATTTTCCTCCTTAAGCAAACGTACTTGCTCCTGCAACTCCTGGTATTGCACGAGAAGTTGCTGAATATTTTGCTCAAGAAGGACAAGAGAATCCATAGATTAGAAACTATAACCTACGCCAAGACCGAGAATACTCTTAAATTGCACGCGCTCAGTAGCACCCAAGGAATTACCTTCTTTATCAAACTTGTCAATCTTCACACCATTGTAGTATTTGAGTGAAGTAGAAAGGGTTACGTTGAGGCACTTGAGGAATTGGTAGGAGATAGCTACGTCCCAATCTACGTCGAAGTTACCGAAGCGGCGATTGTTGTCGCGGTATCCGATAAATAAACCATTAGCATCCTTCATCTCAGTCTTGTCCCACGCATATGGAGTAAAGAGACCAACTGTGGTGATGATCTTCAGATCTTTGTAGGTATAGTTGATACCACCTTTGAGGCTAAGACCCAATTCTGCTTTGGCATTTGTGTAAATCTTATCATATGTACCATCTGCATTTGCCTCTTTACTATATGTCCAAGTAGCGTATTTCTCTTGCATTTGCTCACGCAAACCAGGGTTATCTTCCTCAACGGCATCGCCTACATATGCAGTAGTAATTTTACCAGCAACTGGAGAGAGATAGATGGAGAAAATATCGTTAGGTTTCCAATCAATACCGACAGAAATATCTGTGTATGAAGGGGAAAGGAATTTAGAAATAATAGGATCCGCTGCCTCTGTACCATCGTATGCACGACCGAAAGCCATCTGGCTCTTGAATCCAGCCGCAGCGGTCAAGTACCATGCCTTATGGAATTGCCAACCAAACTTAGTGCTGAAGTCAATCACATCGCTTGATTTCTGGAATGGGTCAGCCTTTTGATCAATATATGAGAGTCCATACTCAAGATTGAGGTTGGTCTCCCAAGATAAATTATTTTCGTTGTACAACAGACGTACTTTGCCAAAGGCAACACCATTCACGTTGTTGTTACCACCCGCAGCCCAGTTCACTAAGCCAGTTGCACTTGCGTTTAGTCCAACAACACCAGAGAAATCCCATGGAGATGGAGTTTCTTCTGCTTCCTGCGCCATAGTTAATGCTGCAAAACAGAGAGAGAAGATAGAAAGTAAGTATTTTTTCATTTTTTCTAATTTTAGTGATTTATGTTATTTAGTTGTTTATCAATACTGTGCAGCATCATATACTTGATCCGCCACTTCTGAGCCAACCAGTTTCTCTATGATGCAAAATGCGAAATCGCTACTGAGTCCCGGACCTTTAGCCGTGATGATGTTTTTAGATTCAACCACTAATCCATCAATATAACTTTCGCCTAAGTATTCCTCAAAGCCAGGGTAGCAAGTAGCTTGTTTTCCTTGCAGGATGCCCAATCTTCCCAGAACAGAAGGTGCCGCACAAATAGCAGCAATGAGTTTATCTTGGCTATTGTGTTCTACAAGTAGGTCGCAAAGTGGTTGACATTCATGGAGTTTGGTTGCTCCTCCTGGCAAGATGAGCATTTCAGCGTCAGCGAAGTCAATATCATTGAAAAGTTTGTCCGCTTTCACTGCAATATTGTGTGCTCCCAAGACTGATTCAACACCAGTTACCGACACGGTTGTCAAGGCGATATTAGCACGTCTTAAGAGGTCGATTGTTGTGATGGCTTCGATTTCCTCGAATCCATTGTCTAAGAAGATGTAATTCATACTTTTAAAATTTAAGACCGCTTTGCTGTCAGACCGTTACACTGTTAGACCAGTGCCTTGTCAGACCGCTTCGCTGTCGGATTATTTATTAATTAAGTTTGAAGGTATATGTAATTTTACCTATTTGAGGTGTATCTCCTTCTGTAAATTTAGCTTGTCTGGCAGCCTGCAATGCCAATTGCTGTGTAGCACGATCGGATATAGTAGTTCCTTCCGTAACCGTAGCATTGGTGACATTCCCCGCTGCATCCACCATGATTTGCACTACTACTAGTCCCGCCTGTGCAAAGTCTTCTGATGGTTTAGGTAGGCGTTTCACGTTTCTGCCATAGAGCGACCATTGGGTACCATTGGTAATGCCCATGCCTTTTCCTACAGGGTTGCCTTTGGTTCCCGAAGTATTGCTGTCAGAGGCATTATCCGCATTTGCGCCTTCTGCGGTGCCTGCTTGTCCGAAGAGTGCGGCAAGTTGGTTGGCTTTATTGATAGCCTCTTGCTCTTTGGCACGTTGCTCTGCGAGGGCTTTCTCTTTTGCAATACGTTCTGCCTCTACGCGTGCCTCTTCCTCACGGCGTTTGCGGATGAGTTCCTCTTCTAGTGCTTTGCGCTTGGCCTCTTCTTCAGTTTGCTTGGCAAGTGCGAGCGACTCTTCATCCTCTTGTACGATCAAGTCGTTGTCCGAAGGGCGAGAAGGTGCTGCAGGTGCAGGAATCTGCTCTACTTGCGTGATAGCATCTAGCGGACGGACATCAGGCATACCGCCACCGTCCTCAGAGTCGCCAAAAGCCACAACAATACCTTCGTCTTCCATTTGCACTGGAGCTTTAACTTGTAGCCACCATAACAACAAGAAAACGAGGCACATAGAGATAATCGTACCCACTAGCGCTATGATATGCGATTGCGTTTGCTTGGTCACTTCTTCGTTGCAATTACGATTTTCATCTTATGTTGATTAGCGATATCCAACACATGGACCACATCGCGGTATGGGATATCTTGGTCTGCATGAAGTGCAACATACATGGTACTATCCTGCTGCTGGATAGAAGAGAGATAGCCCTCTAGCTCTTCCGCAGCGATAGTTACTGGTTTTTGTCTGCCAAGTGCGACATAATAATTACCGAGATTATCGATACTTACTTTTGCGACAACTTGCTTGGTAGTAGTTTTCGCACGCGACGTAGGCAGATTGATTTTTATATCATTGGGTGAAGACATGGTGCTTGCCATCACAAAGAACAGCAAGAGCAAGAAGATGAGGTCGGTCATCGACGACATCGCAAAGGTTGCCTCTACCCTATTTCGACGTTTAAGAGCCATAACTCAGTTTATAGTTTAAAGTTTAAAGGCGAGGATTATGCTGGTTCGTTGAGGAGATCCATAAACTCCATGGTACGTGATTCGAGTTGGCGTACCACGCGATCAATACGCGACACGAGCAGATTGTATGCAAACATTGCTAGAATACCTACAATAAGACCACCAACAGTAGTCACCATTGCTTGATACATACCCTCAGAGAGCGAAGAGATCTCAATCACTCCACTCGCATTTTGCGCCATATTAAAGAAAGTTTGAATCATACCAAGTACAGTACCCAAGAAACCGAGCATAGGTGCACCCGCAGCAATCGTAGCCATCAGAACGAGCCCCTTCTCCAGGATACTAACTTCCAGATTACCAACATTTTCGATAGCCACCTGCACATCTTGCATTGGGCGACCTATACGAGTGATACCCTTCTCAATCATATGTGCAGCAGGTGTATCCTCTTTGCGGCAGAGCTTGATAGCTGAGTCGATTTTTCCCTCTTTGATATAGTCGCGAATACGATTCATGAAGGTTTTATCCTCCTTAGTAGCCTTGGTAAGGATTACCATACGTTCGATGAAGAGGTAAATACCAAATGCCAACATCAAGGCGAGTACTATCATAATCCAACCACCATACTCAGCCATCGTGAGCAGGTTGATAGAGTTTTCTACTACTGTTTCTTCTACCATAGCCACTGTATCTTGCACAGCAGTCAATGTGTCCATGTCAGTTTGAATTTGAAAGAGCATATTTGTATTGTTTTATAGTTTCTTCTATTCCTAAATATAATGCATCTGCTATGAGTGCATGACCGATACTCACCTCGTCCAGCCAAGGAAATGCCTCTGCAAAGTCCTTGAGGTTGTGAAGGTTAAGATCATGTCCCGCATTGAGTCCTAGTTTGAGTTCGCGTGCTTTCTCAGCCGCAGGGCGGTACATATTCAATGCACGTTGTGGGTCTTGTGCATAGATTTCAGCATAAGGTCCCGTATAAAGTTCCACGCGATCTGCACCAGCCTTAGCCGCATATTCCACCATCTCTGGATCGGCATCCACGAAGACAGAAACACGAATACCTGCGTTCTTGAATCGTTGGATAATAGCAGCCAATTTAGCAAAATGGGCTTTAGTGTCCCAGCCATGATTGCTAGTAAGCTGCTCACGTGAGTCAGGCACCAAGGTAACCTGAGCTGGTTTGACAGCTAGAACTAAGTCCATGAAAGCCGGTTCTGGATTTCCCTCTATATTGAACTCGGTAGTTACCAACTCCTTTAAGGCGTACACGTCCGCACGCGTGATGTGTCGCTCATCTGGGCGTGGATGCACCGTAATTCCCTCTGCACCAAAACGTTCGCAATCATGTGCAAACTTCTCTACATCAGGCAGATTACCACCGCGCGCATTGCGCAATGTCGCCACCTTATTAATATTTACACTCAATCGGGTCATAATCGCTGCAAAGGTACAAAAAAAAAGCGATATATGCAAATTTTTTGCTAAGAGTTTCAACTTTCGTGCTTAGATAAATGCATATAGGTAGCACAAAGGTAGCGCAAAGGTAGCATAAAGGTAGCGCAATCACTAACTAATAACTAACTAATCACTAACTAATCACTAACTAAAGGTAAGTAAAAGGTAAGTGAGAATTATGGTTCGAAAAGCGATTGAAGTTCATCAAAACGGCGAACTGCGTCAGAACCATATTTCCACATATGCTGGCGGATTTTGGACATGGGTTTATCCTGCCCAAGTTTGGTCTTGGAATAGAACTTATCTGCATAGCAGATGAGACGTTCTTCGAGTGTATGAGGTGTATAGTCTTGCAAAGGGATAGGCAGTCCTTCTCGAACAATCTGTTCGTATGTAATACCTGTACCCGTGTGGCGTTCAGCGACTTGCGCATGTTTAGGCAGTCCTTCTTGACGAAGAATTTCAGCCCCAAGATAGCCATGTTCGATGTAGGCATGCGTACCCAAACAATGTATCTTAGGCGCATCACAAAGCACTACACCAATATCGTGCAACATAGCCGCTTCTTCCACAAAAACAGGATCCACTTCACCCGATTCTACCCACTCGGGATGCTCAGCTAGAATAGTTAAAGCACGGTCAGCGACCTGACGTGAATGAGTCAGAAGGATGTGCTGAAGTTCCGTATTCCCCGCACAATACTTGGATATAATCGCCTTGTAATCAATCATTTGCCCCAATGTAATTTATCTTTGAGCGATTGCATAAATGACTGACCTTCCACATGTACGATTTTGATGGTACGTTGCGAACGTTCAATGTGAAGTTGGAGATCTTGGTTCAACACCTGGCTACGCCCATCCACACTGAGCAGGAAATTGCTATTTCGGCTAGTGATTTTCACATCAATCTTGCTATCATCAAGCACCACGAGTGGTCGGATATTGAGGCTGTGGGTTGCTACAGGTGTAAGGATAATCGCATTGACATGTGGTTCGAGCAAAGGGCCACCCACACTCAAGTTGTAAGCCGTTGATCCAGTGGGGGTTGCAATAAGCAATCCATCCGCTTTGTAGTTGTGCAAGAACTCACCATTGAGGGTTACATCCATGGTGATCATACTACTCAGTCCTGATTTGAGAATAGCTACTTCGTTAAGGGCATATGGCGATGCAATCTTGCCTTCTTGTTGGCAAGACACCTCCAACATACGACGTTGCTCAATGGTATAGTTGTTAGTAATGAGCAGATCAAGTACTGCATCAATCTTATCAGTCTGAACCTCAGCAAGATAGCCCAAGTGTCCGCAGTTGATACCAAGGATAGGTATATCAAGATGCCCGACCAATGATGCGGTGGTCAAAAAGGTGCCATCACCACCTACAGAAAGCGCAAAATCTATCGTTTCGCCCGTCTGGGAGATGTAATCTTCTACAGAAGGGAACTCACGATTAAACGCCTCATGACGAAGTTCTTGAGAAAGAACAATGTCCACACCACGGAGTTGGAGAAACTCAATAATGTGCTTTACCTCGCGGATGGTTTCTGCGCGGAGAGTATTTCCAAAAATAGCGATTGTCATACTTGTTGAGAGTTGAGTGTTTAGTGTTGAGTGTTTAGTGAATTTTTCAGGCCATTGAGTAGTGCAGCAGCATCCATACGTTTCTTTCCTGGGAGTTGAAGTTCAAGGATATCTATATAGCCATCTGCACAAGGAACAATGATATGTCCCTTTTGCTCAGAGAGTTGCGTAATAGTCACATTATAGACTTTTGCCCCCTTCAGGAGATCGGCTAAGGGGTGAGTAGCAGGCATCTCGCTAATCCAAGCAGCAGGATATGGACTCAATCCTCGCACGTGGTTACGAATCTGCTCCGCAGTACGTGAGAAATCAATCGCACATGTATCTTTGAAGATCTTAGGTGCTGGGCGAAGCTCTATATCATTATTTTGCGGGATAGTAGGTAGAGCAACTCCCTGGTTTTCAGCATCAATGATGGTATCCACAGTACGAGTAACTAGATTGGCTCCCATCATCATAAGGCGGTCGTGTACAGAACCGACATTCTCGTTATCGGCGATAGGGATACGCTCTTGGAGGATGATATTACCTGTATCAATCTCGTGTTGAAGCATAAAGGTAGTAGCGCCCGTTTCTGTGTCACCATTCATCACTGCCCAATTGATTGGCGCAGCGCCACGATACTGAGGAAGAAGTGAAGCATGAAGATTAAAAGTACCCAAACGGGGCATATTCCACACCACTTCTGGCAGCATACGGAAGGCGACAACTATCTGCAAATCTGCATTATACGAACGCAATTCACTCAAGAACTCCTCTGCCTTCAAACGCTCTGGTTGCAATAGTGGTAAGCCTACCGAAAGCGCATATTGCTTGACCGCAGAGAACTGCAATTGATGTCCGCGACCAGCAGGTTTGTCCGGCATCGTGATTACCGCTACTACATTATAGCCACCTTCCACCAAGGCACGCAAACTCTCTACTGCAAAGTCGGGCGTACCCATATAAACGATACGTATTGATTGCTTATCCATAATATATCCTTACTATATCCTTATCTAAACGTGTGGGCAAATCCCACGCTGATGAGTTCTTTGAATTGTATTTTTGATTTATGGTCCGTTGTGCTCTCTACAGTTCCATCATAACGAGGGTGCAAGAGAAGTTTAGCGGACATATATTTGTTGATGTAAAAGTCAATATCAATTTCGAGTTCTGTTTCCACCTGCTTGTAGTTGGTAAAGAAATAGAACTTGGTTTCTAATTCAATTTCACGCAAAGGTCGCCATTTCCATTCCACCCGTAATGAACTACCTATCTCGTTAAGCATCTGTTGACCTGTTTCAATACCAAACTCATTGACATTGATACGATCTTCGTTCGTAGTGAGTGCATATGTCAATTTATAGGTAGCTGGAGACAAGTTGATTGACAAGCCTTTCAGAGGCTTATAATCCACACCAAGACCCATCGAATAGCGAATAGGAGTTAAGAATGTTGTATTCATTCTATGCTCGTTTTGTCGGAAATTCGGAAAGAAGTTTGTCCGAAAATCTACAAACATCGATGCGTACCAGTTTTGGTGGTATTTATATCCTAACTTACTGTATATCTTAAAGATATCATCCGTTGTATTTATTTTGCGCAAAGTATCTCCACTGACCGTACTCAGACCGACACGCCATTCTGCATTATTTTCCCAAGATAGATTATTTTTGTTGTAATTAGCGAAAGCTTTTGCTCCCCAAAGCATAGAAAACGCATTAGCAGCACCCTGATGCCAATTTTCCGTGGCATAGTTTTGCGTGAGTTGTAAAGAAAGATTCGCCTCTCTTCTCCATGGAGAACGCATATCCCGTAGAGCATGAGCAGCATCCAACTTATCTTCCTCTAAATCCTTGACTATTGCGCGTTGGACTCTCGTTGTTCCAATTTCGATGCTCTTCAGACGATCTGGATCACTCACTGACACATACAAATCGGCATGATTTCTCGTGATATAACGGAGTGCATTACGACGAATGGCAGCAATGGAATAGCGGTCTTCAGAGGCAGTATCTGTCAAAGAACGTAAGGGTTGAGGCACATACATCAACTGTCTACACAAAGGATGCGGATAATGTTGCCAAATAGTATCACAAACCACTATTGCAGAATCTGCAACCTGTATTGTATCTCTGTGCAAGTCAAGGCTTTGCTGCTCCACCAACTCCAACAAGAGTATATCTTCATCCACAGTTTGCGCAACTACATTGGAGATGAAGGCACTACATAATAGCACTATGAAAAGACGCCATTTCAAGGCAATGCAGGGCGTTTATATGCACGAATAATTAAATATATACCCCAAATGACAAAAGGCAAAGATAGCAACTGCCCCATATTGAGCAGATGGTTAGCCTCAAAGAGCTCTTGGTCGTTTTTGATAAACTCAAGCATGAAACGAGTAAAGAAGATTATCTCCAAGAAAACACCTAGTAGTAATCCCTCGCGTTTGTATGCCTTACCTTTCCAATACATGAACCATGTCACAAAAAAAGCGACAATACAGTAGAGCATTTCGTAGATTTGGGTAGGGTGGCAAGGCACGGTCTGACCATCACGCACAAAAATGAATCCCCAAGGAAGGTCGGTAGGTGTGCCATAAATTTCGGAGTTCATCAAGTTACCCAAACGAATCAAAGTGGCTGTCACACAGACACCTACAACGAGGCGATCCATGATCCAAAGCAGTGATGTGTGGAATTTAGGTTCTTTGGAAAACACTTTCTTGTTGAGTAGCCAAGCCGCCGTCAGCAAACCAAATGCGCCACCATGGCTAGAGAGCCCTCCTTCCCAAATCTTGAGTAGTTTGAGAGGATGCTCAATATATGGATTGCGGTAGTTGATTGTCCAACCAAAGATTTGCACTGGTTCGGTAGATATACCCATATATTGGCAATATGCCTGCATACCTGGCAGGGTAACGTCGTGCCATTCGTAGAACCAACAATGCCCTACTCTCGCACCAATGATGAGACCAATAACCATCCACATGAACAGTTTATCTGTCCACTCGGCAGGACAATTCTCGTTTTTGTAGAGTTTGACCTGAATGAGGTAGCATAGATAGATACCAATTGCCCATAGCAAACCATACCAACGAATGCCACCATTACCAAAGTGGATGAGTATCGGATCAACATCCCATACTACAGCTAATAGTTGACTATAAATCGCAGATAACATTATGCCTCCATTTTACCGTGACACTGTTTGTATTTCTTACCTGATCCACAAGGGCAAGGATCGTTTGGACGAGGTTTCTTCTCTACGCGCAATGGCTCTGGGCGTTGCATCTCGCGTGTATCGCGATTAGCAGCAGCGGCTTGGCCACTAGCAGCCGCAGCACGGCTAACTGCATCTTTTTGTGTGCGGTAGCGTGAGTAGTCATGGCGTTGTTGCGCATGTGCCTGACGTACATCTTCTGGATCGCGGTTAGGTATTTGTCCACGGAAGAGGATGGAAATAGTACGACGATTGAATGCATCCAACATCTGACGGAAGATGTTGAACGACTCCAATTTGTATATCAACAATGGGTCTTTTTGCTCATAGCTTGCATTTTGTACAGATTGCTTAAGGTCATCCAATTGACGGAGATGGTCTTTCCACTCATCATCAATCACATAGAGCACCATTCGTTTCTCAAACTCACGTATAACTTCCTTACACTCAGTATCATATGCTGCTTTGAGATTAACAGCTATATTATAGACCTTCTTACCATCCGTGATAGGAATAAGGATATTCTCGTACATTGCGCCACGTTCCTCATACACCTTTTTGATAACAGGATATGCCACCTTTTGAAGTGTTTCCATACGGCGTTTGAAGGTATCCAATGCCGCCTCTGCCAACTGATCTGCCAAGACATTCTCTCGGCTAGATCGGAAGGTATCTGCGTCAAATGGAACTTCCATTGCAAACACTTGCATGACATCCAATTGCAGTGCCTCATAGTCCATCATCGCGCGTGCTTCAGCGATAAGCGCATCAGCCGTATCGTAAATCATATTGGTAATATCCACACCTATACGCTCACCCATCAAGGCATGGTGACGCTTTGCGTAGATTACATTACGCTGTTGGTTCATCACATCATCGTACTCGATGAGGCGCTTACGAATACCAAAGTTATTCTCCTCCACTTTCTTTTGAGCACGTTCAATAGAAGAAGATATCATGTTGTGCTCTATCATCTCCCCCTCTTGGAAGCCCATACGATCCATCAAACCAGCCAAACGGTCTGAGCCGAACATACGCATGAGATCATCCTCCATACTCACATAGAATACAGAACTACCTGGGTCACCTTGACGACCGGAACGACCACGGAGCTGACGATCCACGCGGCGACTCTCGTGACGCTCCGTACCGATAATCGCCAAACCACCCGCATCCTTTACTTCTTTAGTGAGCTTGATATCGGTACCACGACCAGCCATGTTGGTAGCGATGGTAACCACACCTGGACGACCTGCCTCAGCCACCACGTTTGCCTCGTGTTGGTGAAGCTTCGCGTTGAGGACATTGTGCTTGATTTTGCGCAGGGTAAGCAACTTACTCAGCAACTCACTGATCTCCACCGAAGTAGTACCCACAAGCACAGGGCGACCTGCCTTAACCAACTCTATGACCTCCTCAATCACCGCATTGTATTTCTCACGCTTGGTGCGGTAGATGCGGTCATTCAGATCTTGGCGAGCAATAGGACGATTAGTTGGGATAACCACCACATCCAATTTGTAGATATTGTAAAACTCTCCAGCTTCCGTCTCAGCAGTACCTGTCATACCGGATAGTTTGTGGTACATACGGAAGTAGTTTTGCAATGTGATAGTAGCAAATGTTTGGGTAGCTGCTTCTACCTTTACATTCTCCTTTGCCTCCACCGCTTGGTGCAAACCGTCTGACCAACGACGACCGTCCATTACACGGCCCGTCTGCTCATCCACAATCTTAACTTGGTTATCATCAATGATATAGTCCACATCTTTCTCAAAGAGAGTATATGCCTTGAGCAATTGATGCACAGTGTGTACACGTTCAGACTTGATACTATAGTTGGCAAGTACTTCGTCTTTCTTCTGTTGCTTCTCCTCGGTTGAGATATTCATCTTCTCAATTTCCGCCACCTCACTACCCACATCAGGGAGTACGAAGAACTTAGGATCATCGGTATTACCTGTCAGGGTATCAATACCCTTGTCGGTCAACTCGATGGTTTTATGTTTCTCGTCAATCACGAAGTAGAGTTCATCGGTAGCAACGTGCATATTCTTCTCATTCTCTTGGAGATAGAACTCCTCTGTCTTTTGCAAACGCACTTTCACTCCTGGCTCACTGAGGTATTTGATCAGCGCCTTGCTCTTAGGCATACCTTTGTATGCACGGAAGAGTGAGAGTTCACCCGCCTCACGTTCCTTCTCGTCTGCACTCTGCATTTTCGCCTTGGCTTCAGCAAGAAGTTTGGTAGTGAGAGTAGTCTGTGTACGAACGAGCAGTTCTACACGGTGCTTGTACTCATCAAAAAGTTGATCTTCGCCTTTTGGCACAGGACCACTGATAATCAATGGTGTACGCGCGTCGTCAATCAACACAGAGTCCACCTCATCCACAATCGCATAGTTGTGTCCGCGCTGTACAAGATCCATTGGACTAGTAGCCATATTATCGCGGAGATAATCAAAACCAAACTCATTGTTGGTACCAAAGGTAATATCGCAAGCATACGCACGACGACGCTCATCGGAGTTAGGACGATGTTTGTCGATACAGTCCACTGTCAATCCATGGAACATATAAAGAGGACCCATCCACTCCGAGTCACGCTTAGCGAGATAATCATTGACAGTCACCACATGCACGCCTTCGTGGGTCATAGCATTGAGGAATACTGGCAAGGTAGCCACCAAGGTCTTACCCTCACCCGTAGCCATCTCGGCGATAGAACCACGTTGCTCTTTATCGTTCTTGACGGCACCGTGGAGTACCACACCACCAATGAGCTGCACATCATAGTGCACCATATCCCATACTACTTCATTGCCACCTGCAGTCCAAGCATTGTGGTAGATAGCTTTATCGCCATCAATCTCCACAAAGTCGAAGCGTGTATCCGCAGCCAAGTCGCGATCCATTTGGGTAGCTGTCACGGTGATGGTCTCGTTTTCAGCGAAACGGCGAGCTGTACTCTTGACAATAGCAAAAGCATCTGGCAAGATGTCATTGAGTGTCTTGTCATAGATATCCAACACCTCTTTCTCTAAGCTATCAATCTCGTTATAGACCTTTTCGCGCTTATCTATTTCGAGGGCTTCGATGCCAGCTTTCAGTTCGATGATACGGCTTTTGTCCGCAGCCACAGCATCCTGCAAGCGCTGCATCAACGCTGCACTACGTGCACGCAGTTCATCGTTACTCAAAGCATCTATCTCGGCATAGACGGCTTTTATCTTTTCTACATATGGCATCACAGCACGCATATCTTTCTGCGACTTGTTGCCAAACAATTTGGTTATTACTTCTACAAAACCCATATTTTTAAATTAATAGTTAACGATTAATAGTTAATATTTTATAATTCGCATAAAACAGCGCGCAAAATTACAAAAAAAAATGCACATACGCAAGTAATAAAACATATTTTTGAAAACTTAGACCTATCTTTCAACTACCTTTCCCCGTACCACTCCCGTACCACTCCGTACTTTCCCAGAGGGGTGACCCAAAAAAGAGGGTGCCCTTGCGAGCACCCTCCATGGAGATTGAATATCTAATCCTTATGGATTATTTAATCATTTTACCTTGAGCATTGTATTCAACACCGTTCTTAATGATGAACAATTGACCGTTCTTCATCACCTTCACGGTCTCTACATTGATTTGAACATTATCCAAATCTGTAGATTGTATGTTACCAGAAATCGTTACGTTGTAAATATTGCCAGTTGCATAGCTTTCATATTGACCAACAAGAACGATACTGTTACCATTCACAGTTACAGTAACCTTATCACCAAATGCAGCATCAAACCATGGGTCGTTATCGCCCATACCACCGATAGTGAGGTCACTTACCTGTGGACCTTCATACTCTTTTGCACCTTCAGCCATCTCGAAGCCGTTTACATTTACCAATACAGGATAAGTAACCTCCTCAATGGTGTAAGTAGCAGTTAAGGTCAACAAGCCTTCAGCCACAGCCACTTCTGCATTCTCGATTACGATCTCGATTGGCTCTACTGCCTCAGCATACAGAGTAACAATCAACTTATAGAGATCCTCGCCCAAGTAAGCGTAGATAACACCTGAGTAAACATCAGTTGCCAATTCCTCGCTGTAAGCCTTAGTGAGGTAACCATCCACGATAGTCAAAACTGCCTCACCACCTGTTGGCAAGATTGCAGAAATCATACTACCCTCGTGGAGAGAACCATCGGCATAAACGCCCAAGTTGAAAGTAAACATATTGTCAGAAGCCTCCAACATATCGAACTCGCCCATAGGAGTAACAACCAAGTCGGTAGCTACTACTGGCATTTCCATTGCGTTGAGATAAGCCTCATCAACCTCTACGTAGATCACAACATCTTCTTGTTTACCAGGTGCGTATGCTGAGAAGATGTTGTTACCCTTATTGTAGCGGATAGTGTTACGCTCTGATTCTACGTCATGGCAAATGATAGTAGCCAAACCTGCTGCATCGATAGTAATATCCCACTCGGTCAATGTACCACGCTCCTCAGCTACGCGCAAGTTGTTAGACTTACTTGTACCTGCGGTGAGGTAACCGCCATCAACTGCAAATGCAAATACAGAGTCTTTCTCAATAGTGATAATAGTAGCCTCTGCTGGTACATCGCTCAATACGCCATCAACAGGAGCAATTCCTACTGCAATGAAGTTGTTGCCACTTGTAGCGCGTGCACCCATAGTCAAAGTGTCGCCTGCATTGACAATCAACATCTTCTTGCCAGCCTTCAACTCAGCAACATTCATTGCACGGTGATAGAAGACTGCCTTAACGGTCAATGCGCACTCTGCCACCTTACCACCATCTACGGTAGTAGCTGTGATAGTAGCCTCACCAGCCTTAACTGTTTGTACCAAACCGTTTTGATCTACGATAGCAACAGTAGAGTCAGAAGTGCTCCATACTACGTCTGTAACAGTAGCGTAAGATGGAGTAATAGTAGCAGTCAATTGGAGTTTCTCACCAGCCTTCACAGTAGCAGTTGCTTGATCAAGAGCAATGCTCTCTACAGCTACTTCTTGATATACTTTGAAGAGAGCAGCACCCTTACCAGGAGTAAACACATTCAGATAGTATGCATAATCATTGATCTTTTGTGCCTTGGTCATGTTCGCATAAGAACTATTACCAACCGATTTTTGATCAATAATATAGTGGATTGTGTTGCCATCCTTATCTGCAGCAAATTGTCCAGCTGTCATATTACGAACATGGAATGTAGCAGTATGCGCACCTGCCGTAACTACTGCAGGATATGCAATCACTTCATTGCCACCGATTACCATACGTGCACCACCAATATCAGCAGTATTGTAATTTCTCAAATCAACTGTAGTTACCACACTATCCTTAACATATTGCATTGCACCGCTACGAGGAGATGTGATAGCCTCTGTCTCGGTAGCATAGAGTATTTGAGATTGATTACCACCAGCAGTAACAGTACCTTTCAGCACTATCACATCGACTAGTTTTCCTTCTGCAATCTTCACCAACTGAACTTTAGTTGCACCAGCAGGATAGATAGCAACCAGACCACCTTCTTGAGAGAAGACATCACCAAAAGCAGTAATTTGGTCTGCACGACCAGTCATTGGCAATGTAAATTCAACGATAGTAGGTTTGGTTTCGCCCTTCTTGATAATACCTACACTCTTCACATTGCCAGCAAAATTCGTACCAAATACGATATTACCTGCATTATCCAAAGCAATAGCTGTACCCAAAGTATAAGTAGTAGATACAGGAGTTGCTACAGAGTCAATTTTGTTGATGGTAGTATCCGTGTCAACCACTACTGTATCATAGGTATATGTCCACTCGTTGTGTGTACCAACCATATCAGCAGCGTTCAAAGCGATAGTTGCCTCAAGATCCTCACCATCCTTGGTAAATACGCGAATAGCTTGAGCGGTCTTATCGGTAATATAGAATATACCATCGTAACCCATACCTACACGGCAGTTATCATTAGAGTTCGCTACAGTATTAGGGATAGCGACTTCCCACAATTTCTCTACCTTTACGTCTGCGTTGATTGGCTCAGGAACAGTTACCTTGCAAGTAGCAGTATAACCACCATCTGTAGTAGTAACAGTGATAGTAGCAGTACCTACAGTATCCGCCTTGATCACACCATCAACTACAGAAACAGCTTTGCCATCAGACTCCCATGTCAAAGATTTATCAATTGCATCCTCTGGAGCTACGGTAGCCACCAAAGTAGCGGTCTCGCCAAGAGGCAATGTCAACTCAGTCTTATCCAAAGTAACGCCAGTAACAGCACCTACGCGTGCCTTTATATTATATACTACCGTAGCTACCAACTCGCTCTCCTCTGAAACAACCTTCACAGTTGCCACACCAGGAGCCTTAGGAGTAACCACACCATTCTCTACTACGAGAACTTCCTCATTGCTTGAGCTCCAAGTTACGTTCTTGTTAACAGCAGTCTCAGGCTTGAAGATAACGCTCAAAGTATCGGTTGCAGGCATTTGCAATTCTACAGTATCCTTCTTGCTGAGTTCAATACCGAGCAATGCAAACTCAGTAGCCTCGAACTTCGCATAGAGAGTACCATTCGATTTCACAGGAACTACAGTAACAGCAGCACCAGAGAAATCAGCCTCCCAGTACCAACCTTTGAACTCGTAGTTCTTGCGGTACATTGCAGGCAATGTATAATCCTCTGCGATTGTATCAGGTAATGCTACAACACCACCCCATGCCTTAGCAATAGTATCACCATTATAATTTGTCCAAGCAGAAGAACCAGGCCAACTACCGTTAGCAGGAGAAGCCAAGAACATTGCAGAAATTTCTTTACGATACAACGCCTCGGTAATATCTGTACTAAGTCCAGCTGCGGTACGTTGAGCAACTACAGCATCTTTTACCCATGCCCATTTGCTACCTTCTGTTTCAACCAACTTCTTCAAGTTATCAGTTGTATTGTACGTTGAAGCTTGAATAAAGTTTCCAACTGTTGTTTCTTGACCTTGAGCATCTTTTGGAAGTTTCCACTCGCCAGCAATATTGTAATATACTTGACCTTTTTCCATCTTAGCCCAAGCCTTAGATGAATTGTATGCAGCATTATAATCCTCTTGCAATGCATATGCCAATTCATATACATCATCTACATACATATTATTTGGATATGCATAAGGAGCTACGAATTCCACGTTATACACGGCACGCTCCCACTTTGCGACCAATGCCATATCAGCATCTACAGCCTCAACTTTGGTGGTACCATTGTACCAACCCAAGAAGTTGTGCTCTGCTTTTACTGGAGTTGGCAAAGGCATTGCAATAGTATATTGTGCTGGCAACTCGTAGAAGATACCTGCCGCATTCATTGCAGGAGTATATGCCTCATCCTTACCTAACTCAGTATAATCAGAAGATACTGGCCATGTTGTGTTTTTATTTGCAATCCAGAAGGCACCAACCTCATAGTTCCATGTTGAACCTGCCTCATACGCAGCACCTCTTACTCCCTCTAAGTAGGTCTTCAACCATGCCCATTGTGGC
>JAFTXV010000007.1 GCA_017461505.1 Paludibacteraceae bacterium
GGTCATCTCTTGATGTTTCCACTCATTCATCTCACCTGCGATATAGCATGCCTTGGTACCTGCAGGAACGGTTACATTGTAGGTAACACCTGTCTCTGGATCTACTACTGGATCATCACCTGGCTCCTCACCTGGATTCTCTTCACAATCCACTTTGGTATAAGTTGCTTTACCTGTACCCGCAGTTATTTCAACACAAGTACTTTCACTAATCGTGATATCTACAGTTTGATTTATATCACCGTTCCAGCCAGTACCATTCTTAAAAATGATATTGAGCTCAGAGCATTTTTCGGTATAAACATACCATTCGCCTTCTTTAGCTGGAGTCACCTCCTTACCCGCGCCACCAGTAGGCCATACCCATGCTGTGATAGTATTTGTCCATGTTGCAGGAACTTTAGCCTTAATAGTGATGTCCTTAGCCTCACCTGGAGTAGGCGCGTTACTTGGATCATATACAGAAGCCCATTTAGCTACCACGTCCTCAGCTGAGTAAGCGCGGTCTCCTATCTCATTGCCAGAAGCATCTTTTTCAACATAAGCCCAACCTGGACCTGAGCAGTATTTGTAACCCATAGCAGTTGTTGCCTCTGCAATTGTAATGGTATAATGAGTCTCATCTACCTTGGTCATCTCTTGATGTTTCCACTCATTCATCTCACCTGCGATATAGCAAGCCTTAGTGCCTGCTGGTACAGTAACATTGTAAGTTACTGCGCTCATTGACAACACCATTGTCAATGCTGCAAATAATGTAAAGATTTTTTTCATAATAATAATAATGATTTAAAAAGTTAATTATTAAAAAGTTCAGTATTAATTATTTAAGATACTTATGTCCATTTTGAATCACAATACCGCGATATTCGGCACCTACTTGTTGTCCCAACATATTGTACATTGGTTGGGTCAAATCCAATTTAACCGACACCTCTGTATGCTCTATATCGGTAGTCACTTCGCCACAATCAATGAGTTTCTCCGCACCATTCTCCCAGCCATAGCATACATCCTCATCCGTCCACAAGTCTGCGGTTTGCTTTGTTCCATTGTTAAAGATGAAGTTCACCTCTCTAACCGCAGCATCAAATGTGTAGTAGTACATACCATTCGCATTTTGCTCTGTCAACTCAGTACCAGGCCATTCCCCTGTATAAACTGTAGCTCCTGCATCATTCCAACTATACAGATTCACTTTAGCCCAATCATCTGGTTTAGCAAAAGCCACAGTGATAGCAGTGGTTTGTGGGGCTTTATAGGTATAAGTCATGGTAGCCACTTCCGAATCCTTACCATCAGCCGTTGCGTATGCTTTCACCACCGTGGTACCTATGATGCTGAAAGGCGCTGTATATTGTACGCGAGTAGCAGAACTCTTAGGATTCGTCTCGTCCAAAGTATAATAGATGGCAGGAGTGCCGGTACCACCTATCGCACTCATCTCAATAGTCAACGACTCAGTCTTAAATGTGGTAGAAGATGGAGATACGATCAGTTGAGGAGCGACAGAAGAAGTCACTTGCGTCCAAATAGCATAGCCAGTACCACTAGCTGCCTTGGTATAACCCGCCTTCGAACTCGAAACTTTATTTCCCAACTCTAGTACCAACATACCATTCTTTCCCTTCACTGTAGCACGGTAACCACTAGCATCACCCTCATCTTGTACAGCACTTTCTGAATGGACACCTACTGCCTTACGAGCCAATATCATCGCATTGATAGCCGCCTTATTTTGTTTCCAGTGAGGATAGAACACACATGGAACACCTGGCATGGAGAGCAAATAAGCATTGGCATGCAAGATATTACCTTTATATTCATTGCCATCTCCACGCTGATAAGTATCATGGTTGTCAATAAAAGTAACTGCATATTTGCCCTTACCCATACCGAGCAAACCTGCACCCTTACAACCGCTATAACTACCCTTTGCCATATTATTATTAAATACAGTGTATTTAGTAGCAAAGTCAAAGGTCATCGTGTTTTGATTAGCATCTTTAATACGACTCCACAACGTATTAGCATTGCCATCCCAATATTCCATCACTGCCAAATATGCCTCGCCTGCACGGTTATAGTCATCGACATGCGAATTGTGGAAGCCCTTGCAGTAATCATAACGGAAACCATCATACTTCATCACATTCGTCATCCATTTCGCATAAGCGCGGAACATCTTACGAACTTCCTCGTTAGTATGATCCCAATCGCGCGCGGCACCGTAGTTAGCTTCACTACCATAACCATCATCATTAGCACCAGTAGCTTTCCCCTTGCAACTACCCGATGAAGCGGTATTCACCTCATCAGTTTTGCATATCCAACTTGCATCTGGAGAGAACACACCATACTCTCCAAAATCTTGCACATAGTAGTCGCACCAACTAGACTGGTTGCTCGCATGGTTCACCACCATATCGGCTATCACCTTTGTGCCACCAGCATGTAGCGCAGCTATCAGTTTTTCCAACTCAGCACGAGAACCCCATGCGGAACTTTGATTGCTGTATTGAGCAGGCAAGTATCCTACTCCACCCGATGATTTTGCTGATGGAGGAAGCCATACAAGGTCAAAGTACGCGGTTATCTCCGCAGTCATCGCATACAACGTATTCCAACGGGTATTGCCATATGCTTTATCTTGATTCGAATCCCAATAAAAACCTTGCAACATCACATCTGTACACGCTGAAGGCACAGAAGATGTATAATGTGGGTTTGGAGTATCTGGAGTATCTGGTGTATCCGGAGTGTCTGGTGTAGGTGTTGTACCACCACATTGCCCTGCAGGACCAATATAGAGTATATCATCCTGATACTTCATCTTGATATAGAAATCGTACGAACCTGCTACATTACAGATTAAATGATCCGTATTCTTAGTAAACTTTTGATATTCACCATATGGATCTATCTCACATATCCATGACGCACCATTACCAAGATCATACAATTGCACTTTATCGCCCTGCTTCAAATCCACGCACGACACTAAGTACTGATCACGTCCCTGATGATCTTGCTCGTCCAAGGAACTAGCCTCCAATTCAGTAGTACCATTAACAAGCAAGCCATAGGGGGCTGCCTGCAACACCAATGTGCACCAGCACATCAATAAGAATAATATATATCTTTTCATTGTTTTATTTTATTTATAAATTAACCATTGATTATTATCGAATATACTTATGTCCGTTTTGTATCACAACACCGCGATATTCGGCACCTACTTGTTGTCCCAACATATTGTACATTGGTTGGGTCAAATCCAATTTAACCGACACCTCTGTATGCTCTATATCGGTAGTCACTTCGCCACAATCAATGAGTTTCTCCTCACCATTCTCCCAACCATAGCATACATCCTCATCCGTCCACAAGTCTGCAGTTTGATTTGTACCATCGTTGAAGATAAAGTTTACCTCTTTTATTGTCGCATCAAATTGATGATAATACATACCATTTTCCTTTCTATTTTTCATCACAGTACCTGGCCATTGGCCTGTTAACGGAGTTGCAGCATCACCTGAACCAAGCCAACTATACAAATATACCGTTTCCCAATCACTTGGCTTGAAGAAACCTACAGTGATAGGAGCTGACTGAGGCTCTTCGTATGTATATACATGCGTTTGCACCGCAGTCTCTTGTGTCCCAGCCACTGCATAGGCCTTCAACGTCACAGGATTACCCTTCTGAATAGTAATAGGAGAAGTATAGGTTTTCCTTGCAGAACCCTTAGGGTCTTTACCATCTACTGTATAATAAATTGTAGCATCATCTGCTCCTACTGCACTCATCGAAACAGTAATACTTTCAGTCTTAAATACTTTACCTTCAGGAGTAACTATCAATTGGAATGGGAGATCCGAACTACACTTGTCACTCAGCACTTCAGCACCATCTTTCCACTCGTAGCAAGCATCCTGATCGAGGAGGATATCGCTAGATTGTTCATCCACACCGTTGTTAAAGATAATACTAACCTCGCGTACATCGCTTGGGAAGACGTGGTATAGCCATCCTTCGCTATCTTTGGTTGTCCACTTCATACCTGGCCATGCACCTACGTTAGCACCACCCCAAGAGTACAGATAAACAGTTTCCCATGTAGCAGGAGGCATGAACTTCACTGTGAGCGGTGTTTGTTGAGGCTCTTGGTAGGTATATGTGGCCTCTTGCACAGCTGTTTTCACGCCATTGAGTTCAGCATAAGCTTTCACGGTCACTGTTCCGTTGATAGTGAACGAAGTAGTATAGGTCTTTTTGGTTGCAGAAGTAGTAGGGTCGGAACCGTCAAGTGTGTAGTAAATAGTAGGCTTTCCACTCAAAGCCACAGCACTCATTTCCACAGTGTGGCTTTCTGTTTTATAGATGGTAGAAGGAGTGATGCTCAACACAGGAACTTCTGATTCGGTTGTCTTATAATACATCGCAAAGTTTCCACCCTTATATGCCAAAGTATATCCCGCTGGAGTAGTGTTGAATCCACTATTATGACCAAGCAAGAGACGGATGGAACCATGTTTACCGGTAATGGTTGATTTGTAGAAGCCATTACCAGCTTCATCGCTCACTTGCGACTCGGAGTGTACACCAGCTGCCTTACGTGCCAACACCATCTTGCCAATAGCATCTTTGTATTTTACCCAATGAGGGTAGAATACGCATGGTACACCAGGCATGGATAAGATAAAGGCGTTGGCGCCTAGAACGCGGTCCTTGTTGTAATCTTCCATAGATTTGCCACAACCAGCGATCTCATCATTGTTATCACGACCGCCTTTACAGCCAAAATAGGTGTCGTGACTATCCACGAATGTGACTGCATACTTGCTCAAGCCTGCGCCTAGAAGTCCCGAACCTTTACACTTGGTGTAGTCGCCATCTGCAATACCTTGGATAGCAGAATACTTGGTACTGAAGTCAAATGCCAATGTATTCCAATTAACATCGTTCAAGTAACTCTTGATGTTGTTCATATCGCCGTTCCAAAACTCTACAACTGAGAAGTAGTTGGCTGCGGCACTATTGTACATGTCAATATATTTACCTTTGAAACCTTGTGCATAGTCATAGCGCCATCCATCAAAACCTATCACATCTTTCATCCACTTGAGATAAGCTTTCATCATCTCTTGTACGCGTGGGTCGGCATGTGCCCAGTCGCGTGCAGATGCGTAGTTGTCTTGCATATTGTAGCCACCGTCATCTGTTCCTGTAGCTTTGCCCTTCCATTCGCCAGCTTCAGGGTTGAAGTTAACTTCATCGGTCTTGCAGATCCAAGATGCATCTGGTTGGAAAGTACCGTACTCGCCAAAGTTTTGTGGGTAGAAATCGCACCATGAAGACTTGCAACCTGCGTGGTTGATTACGATATCTGCTACCACTTTGGTGTTTGCAGCATGCATGCGGTTGATAAATTCAAGCAATTCCTTTTGTTTGCCCCAATCGGAGTTTTGATTGCTGTATTGTGTCTGGTGATAACCTGTACCGCCCTCTGATTTGCCTGATGGTGGCAACCATACGAGGTCAAAGTATGAACCGATCTCACCGGATTGATTCAATAGAGTAGACCATTTGGTGTTGCCAAGGGTAGTGGTGCCGCTCAATACAACATCGCCAGGAGCGCCATCTCTGTATGAGTCATAATAGAAGGCTTGCAGCATCACATCCTCGCACTCAGAAGGAACGGAGCTGCCATGAGTAGGCTTGATAGGCTCATCCTCTGTGAAGTTACCCTGCATAGTGATACTTGCACCATTGAAGTTGACCACTACATTGCCTTTGGCTTTCAACTCAAATACCACATTACCATCTGTATCTCCCACTACACCCTTAGGTGCATTTTGAACCGCACTATAGCCCCAATTTTGTTCCCAAGTACCATTAGTAATCTTCATGCGATATATTACACCCTCCGCCAATTCGCTAAAAGTATGCGTAAAGGTATTGTCGGCATTCTTGGTCATGGAGATAGCAGTCTCGCTCCAGGCTTTGTCTGCACCTACAAGTTCGGCAGAACCAGTCACATAGTATGTGGCGTTAGGGTCTGGAGTAGGAGGGATAACATTGCCACAATTCTGTCCTGGACCGATATACAACATGTCATCGTTGAATTTCAACTTGATATAAAAATCGTACGAGCCAGCTGCGTTACAAATCAAGTGGTCGGTATTTTTCGTGAATTTTTGATATTCACCATATGGATCAATAGCACACATCCATGATGCACCACTCCCAAAATCGTGTAGTTGCACTTTGTCGCCTTGCTTCAGAGCCACACAAGAAATCAAAAATTGGTCACGTCCATTGAAATCCTGCTCACCTAAGGCCGATGCTTCTAATTTAGTAGTTCCATTAATCAGCAAACCATACGGAGCTGCCATTAAAACGATGTTACAGCAGAATACTGCCCACAAAATAAAGTAGATTTTTTTCATCGTATCAAATTTATCGATTGGTATATTCAATTTCGAATTGCAAAGGTACTGCTTTATTTTTACATATGCAAGTCTTATCAGCAACACTCACCATTTTAACGTTACATTTTTTATGCAAACGGTTGCACTATCCACAGTAAAGTCCACTGCCCAACCTGCATAATCCAGATGATATACCCGTTTTGAATCATCCTGATAAGCAGGTCTAGGATCTTGACTAAGTATCTCTTTAATGGCATTCCATGGGCACCCCTTGCGTGAGATGTCGTGCAATAATTCCTCTGCTATCTTCACCTCCAAATGATAATCCTTAGTCACTTCTGCAAACCCATTATTCGCATCAGGATGGCTATCCGAAAACGTCAAATAGGGTTTGATATCATATATCGGCGTTCCATCTAGCAAGTCTGCTCCAGACACCACCAATACTAGCCCATTGTCATTACTCTCTTCCACGCGCAATAATCTCACACTCGTCAACCCAATCGGGTTTGGTCGAAAAGGCGAACGTGTTGCAAATACCCCCATGCGCTTATTTCCACCCAATCGTGGTGGACGAACAGTAGGACTCCAATCCACCTTTCCATTTTCACCTTTCAGTTTTCCCTTTTCACCTTCCACCTCATGAAATTCCCACAACAACCACAAGTGAGAATAACCCTCAATCCCACGCAATGCCTCGCGCACGCGATACGCGGGCGTAAATATAATATGTGTCTCTATACACGAATCTTCTCTGCTTTGACGTGGGATACCAAACTTCTGAGAGAAGCCATTACGAGCATGGGCAATAACTTTCAATTCCATCATTTACTATTTCAAGATACATTCGGCTACAAAATTACTGCTTTTTTCTGACATTTTCACACTTTTTATACAATAATTGTGTATTTTTGTAAAAAAAATGTCGAAATATTTGGTCAGTTCAAAAAAAAGCAGTACCTTTGCACCCGCTTTTGCAATGAAAGAGGGGTGCCATAGCTCAGTTGGTAGAGCAAAGGACTGAAAATCCTTGTGTCCCCGGTTCGATTCCTGGTGGCACCACAAAAAAAAGACTTCGGTTTTCCGAAGTCTTTTTTGTTTATTACATTTTTCCTCTTGTCTTACGCGAATGAAGCCAAGTATTTCTCTGCCTCCATAGCCGCTTTGCAACCACTAGCCGCAGCTACAATCGCTTGGCGATAATATGGATCTGCACAGTCGCCTGCCGCAAACACACCCGCTACATTGGTGCAGGGACTATGACCCTCTACCTTGATATATCCTTCTGCATCGCGCTCGAGATACTCAGCAAAAAGATCTGTATTTGGCTTGTGACCTATCGCAAGGAAGAATCCATCAATGGCAATATGACGAATCTCTTCCTCTGGTGTACCTTTCTTATACACAAGATCAGCACCATCTACCTTAGTCTCACCAGTAAGATTCAATGTATTATGCTCAAAAAGAATCTCAATCTTTGGATTATTTTTCACGCGTTGTTGCATTATCTCCGATGCACGCAGATAAGGCTTACGAACAATCATATATACCTTCTCACAAAGACCAGCCAAGTAGTTAGCCTCCTCGCAAGCAGTGTCACCACCACCTACCACTGCCACCGTCTTCTTGCGATAGAAGAAACCATCACAAGTCGCACAGGCGCTCACACCTCTACCCTTGTAATCTTCTTCGGATTGGATACCAAGGAACTTGGCACTAGCACCAGTAGCAATAATCACAGTATCTGCTTCATAAAGTTGTTCATCTTCTACCCATACTTTTTTAGGCGAGCAAGAGAAGTCTACTTTCGTAACCATACCTGATACGAACTCTGTGCCGAAGCGCTCGGCTTGACGACGCATATCATCCATCATTTGATAAGGTTCTACACCGTCTGGATAACCAGGGAAGTTCTCCACCTCAGTGGTAATCATCAATTGTCCACCCACCTGCATACCCTCAATCAGCACAGGATTTAAATTCGCACGTGAAGCATAAATAGCAGCGGTGTAGCCCGCAGGGCCAGAGCCGATAATAAGACATTTCATGTTATAGTTAATAATTAATAGTTAACAATATATTTCACCTCAAATCATTGATAAAGGCGCCTTCCTTTTCGATAGTAAATGCTGGCGTTTCTTCCGTATAACGAGCATTAGATAGGCGAAGAGTAGTCATCTTACCACCATCTTCGTGTATCTCAACCGTAGTTGGCAGCAAAGAAGCAGTAACCACACGCAACACAAATTTCACAATCCCTGCTGATGGATTATTCGGAGTGAGCGTTATTTGTGTCTTGTCACCAACAGTTTTCTCGGATTGTTCACATACGGGTAAGAGAGCTTGCGCGTAGAGAAAAGGATTGGTTTGTGTCAGTTCTTCTTCCGTTGGAGTAGAAAGAGTCAACTCCTCTGTATCTTCACTATACATATACAAGGTACTACCATCGTATGCAGCATCCATCGAAAACATACTCAGCCTAAATTGCTTGCCATGCATAGCTAAATCTCCCGTATAAGTCATTGGCTGCGATTGTTGCTCAGCAATACTAATAGAAAAATCCGACACCAATGTCTTCTGCTCCAATGTCGCGAGCAACGATTGCAAAACAGTCAATATGATTAGCATAAACTTCATCGCAAATATCAATTCTCAATTCAAAATTCTTAATTCCTATCAGCAACCTAATTCCTCTAATTTCTTATCCAATTCATCGAGACTTTGTATCAAGACATCTCTACCCTTAGGACCTTTGTTTGGTCCAACAATACCTGCTGCTTCCAACTGATCAGACAATTTGCCAGCACGGTTATAACCAATCTCGAATGCACGTTGCAAACGCGAAGTAGAACCCTCTTGTTTAGTCACCACATAACGTGCCACATCCGCAAACATCGGATCAAGACGTTTTAGATCTACTGCACCAGGAGCCAATGCTTCACCTTCGCCACCCTCTGGTACATACTCTGGCAGTTGATATGGCTCAAAGTAGTGCTGTTGCTTCTCAATATGCTCCACGATAGCATCTACTTCTGGAGTATCCACAAACGCGCATTGCAGACGAGTAATATTGCCATTGCCCGAATAGAGCATATCTCCACGACCAATGAGTTGGTCTGCCCCCTTGGTATCAAGCACAGTGCGAGAGTCTACCACCGATTGTGTACGCAATGCTATACGCGTTGGGATATTCGCTTTAATCACACCTGTGACGATATTTACCGAAGGTCGCTGTGTAGCCAAAATCATGTGCATACCCACGGCACGCGCTTTCTGTGTAATACGCGCGATAGGTGTCTCTACTTGCTTGCCCGCTTGCATAATAAAGTCACCATACTCATCAATGATGATTACGATATAAGGCAAGAACTGATGGTGCAAACTATCTGCTACCAATTTCTCAGGATTAAGGCGACGGGAAACAAACTTCTCATTATAGTCCTCAAGGTTACGCACACCCGCATCCATCAGCAGTTTATAGCGGTTCTCCATCTCAATCACAAGCGAGTTGAGGGTATTTACCACCTTGTCGCAATCCACAATCACGATATTCTCATCCTCTGTATCAGGAGTGGCAGCTAAATAGTGACGGAGCAGCGGCTTATATGGCGCAAACTCCACCATCTTAGGATCCACCATCACAAACTTCAATTCGGCGGGATGTTTCTTATAAAGCAGAGAAGTGATAATAGCATTAATAGCCACTGACTTACCTTGTCCCGTTGCACCTGCCACCAGCAAGTGTGGGGTCTTCGCCAAGTCAAACATAAATACCTCGTTAGTGATGGTGCGTCCGATAGAGATGGGCAACTTCATCTTTTGCTCCTCTTGGAAGCGTTTGCTAGCAATTACCGAGTGCATTGACACCACTTGTGGTTTCTCGTTTGGCACCTCAATACCAATAGTACCTTTACCTGGTATAGGAGCGATAATACGGATTCCCATTGCAGAGAGCGAGAGCATAATGTCGCTTTCCAAGTTTTGAATCTTCGAAATACGCACACCCGCTTGAGGCACAATCTCATAGAGCGTCACAGTAGGACCTACAGTCGCTTTAATCGACTCAATCTCAATACCATAGTTGCGCAAAGTAGTCACAATGCGGTTGGCATTAGCTTGTTGCTCTTCTTGATTAATCACAGGAGCTGTCTCGTTATCATATACCTTGAGAAGATTGAGCGAAGGAAACTTATAGAATTCCAAATCTTTACGCGGGTCATACGGGCCTAGTTTCTTCAGTAAGTATTCCGGATCTTTCTCTGACAACTCCACCTCTTTCACATCTTCCACCGAGATCTCCACTCCTTCATCCTCCGTCAGTTCTGCAACCTCCTCTAAAACTTCCTCCGAAGCCGTTTCTTCAATCTCAATCGGTGTAATATCGAGTGAAGGAATATCATCATACACATCTTCCAACTCTTCCGCCGATTGCGGTTCTATAACAATATCAATCACATTGTCAGTAGTTTCATCTTCTTCAAGCATGTCGGACGAATCTGACGATTCGGAAGATTCAGTTTTCTTTTTAAACAGCCCAACTACCCATTGTCCAAACTGCTGGCAATGCTCTACAAAGTGTTTATCTACCACTATCAAGAAGATCACCAATACTGCAATCAATATCAGCAATAAGCCTATCCATTGTACATAGGATGTTGCCCATGCTGCCACCATCTGACCGAATGCACCGCCCCAGCGGAAGAAGGTACCTACGCCTATTATTTGCTGGGCAAAGCCTAATGTCACCGACCCCCATACCAAAACGAAAAGGGTAATAAACAGCACACGCAAGCGCTTCAATGGATATTCCACCATCATGCGCACTGCGTACAATGCCAGCGCCACTAATGCTGCAAGTGAAACAACACCAAACGCTCCATCTATCAACCAACGAGATACAACAGCACCAGGTAATCCCAAAGCATTTTGTACCTCTAGTCGCATACCGCGACGTATATCGACTTGCTCTATAATCGAAAAATCATTCGCACCTGTGAAGAAAAAACTAACATACGCTATGACCAGCATCAAAGTGATACTAATCAACGCTATTCCCATCGCCAAACGAAAACGGGAACTCATCATTATGTCACGAACAGAGAGAATAAATTCTTTGAATCCTGACTTCTCTTCCGTAATTGGTTCTTGTTCCGCACCTGATGTAGTAGGCGCAACTGCTGTTGGTCTTGTTACTCTTCTTGCCATAATCAATTGAATCTCATAGTTATTTTAGGGAAATTTATCTCTTTTCACATTTGAACCTGCAAAGGTACGTAAAATTTACGACATATGCAAATTTGTAACAATTTTCTTCACAGTCTTTTCCACATTCGCTGCTGCAGTATTAGACTGCATAGCTACTTCTAAAGGCATTTCCTCTTCCCAAATAGCATAAACACCAGCAAAGCCCATTTGTTCAACACTCTCACACTTCTCCACACGTCCAACTATCGCCACTACAGGTATATCTTGTGCTTTGGCACGAGCCAATACACCCGCAGCCGTCTTTCCTTTAACAGTTTGATAGTCAATCTTTCCTTCGCCCGTAATCACCAAGTCTGCACCGCGAATAATACTATCAAAATCTATTGCATCCAACACCATATCCACCCCACGTTTGAGCGTAGCATTCATAAAAACATAAAACCCGCCACCCATACCGCCAGCCGCTCCTGCACCCGCCATAGAAGTCACGTCTATACCATACGTTTTTTCTATCACCTTAGCAAACGACACCATACCCGAATCCAATCTCGCAACCATCTCCATATCTGCACCCTTTTGAGGAGCAAACACATACGCAGCACCTTCCGAGCCACAAAATGGCGTATCTACATCGCAAGCAACAGTAAAACGACATTGGCGAACAGCATCCATCACCCCAGTATCATCTATTCGTGCTACATCTTGCAACCTACCCCCACAGCCATCTATAATCTCCTGATCATCAATATCGTAGAATCGAAAACCTAATGCTTGTAACATACCCATGCCTGCATCATTCGTAGCACTGCCACCTAGCCCCACCAGGAAGTCACGACAACCACGCTTTACGGCATCCATAATTATTTCACCCGTGCCGTAAGTAGAGGTTAGCCATGGATTACGTTCTTCATCCGTTAATAGTGTCAATCCACTGGCAGCTGCCATTTCTATAACTGCCATTTTTCCAACCACGCCATAGCGCGCCAAGATAGGACGTCCTAACGGATCATTCACAGTTGCCGTCACTATCTTCCCACCCAACGCCTCCACCACAGCATCCACAGTACCCTCACCGCCATCTGCCACATTCACCCCCACCACTTCACACACAGGCATCATCTGCCTGATGCCACGCACAGTAGCCTCCGCCACTTCACGAGAACTCAGCGATCCCTTAAAAGAATCCGAAGCTACAACTATCTTCATAATCCCAGCCTCTAACCTTTAACCTCTACTCCGTCCACACTTGCTTGGTGAATGCTTCAGCATATTTGGTATGACATTCCATACCTCGGAGGATTTCCATCGCATCGTGCCATTCTTGTACCAAAGGCATGTCTTGGCTCTCGTGGCAATAGTATGCTTTCACTTTTTGGTCGTGTTGCTTTGTGATATTCACCCAATGATTGGGGGCAAATGTTTGCGTTTGCATACCGGTCATCACTTCGCCATAGTAGAGGTCAAAAGTATGTCCCGTTTGTCGCCATGCATCATACACGAGCATCGAGCATACACGGTGGTCGCGGTGCGAATCAATAGGCCAGTGAGTTATCACCATATCTGGTTTCTCTGCCTCTATGAGGGCTTTCATTTCAGCATAGCGAGCTTTATTTACTTCTGTATTGCCGTCGATTTGGGTCATAAATACGGCGCGCACACCCATCACTTCGCATGCCTTCTTAGCCTCTGCTGTGCGGATAGCGCGTGACACTTCGTAACTCTTACCAGGTATACCTGCTTCACCACCAGTGAAATATACCGACACCACCTCTACGCCCATCTCGCGTAATTTGATCATCGTACCGCCACACATAGTTTCTGGATCATCAGGGTGAGCACCAATCACCAACACTTTTTCATAACCTTCCAGCCAGCGCTCTAGAGCCAACACTGGAGTAGAGCTTAAAAGGAACACCAAAAGCGTAAAAATAGTAACTTGAATTGTTTTCATGATAAAAATTATTTTGTGTGGCAAAGGTACGCATTTTTTTGGATATAAAAAAATTTTTCTCTAAAAAAATGTCTATCACTTGCACAGTTGTATTTTTTTTTGTACTTTTGCAAAATAATTACTACTACTAATAATAATTAGACAACAATGAAAATAGCATTAATCGGATATGGGAAAATGGGGCATATCATTGAATCAATGGCCCTTCAACGTGGACACAACATCGTATGTATTATCGACAAGGACAATACCGACGACTTCGCTTCCGAAGCATTTGCTTCAGCTGATGTTGCAATCGAATTTACCACCCCACAAACAGCAGCAGCAAACATTTTGCGCGCATGGAAGGCTGGCGTTCCTGTGGTATGCGGCACAACAGGCTGGGATGTTAATGCAATAAAACAAATAACAACAGAAGATAAGGGCTTAATGTGGTCATCCAACTACAGCATTGGCGTAAATATTCTGTTTGCACTCAATAAGCAATTAGCAAAATTTATGGAGGCATATCCTACCTACACACCTCATATAACAGAGGTGCACCACATCCACAAACTTGATGCCCCAAGTGGCACTGCCAAAACCCTGCAAGAAGCGATTGGCGAAGAACGATTACCACTCCACGCCATAGAATCCATCCGAGAAGGAGAAGTTCCTGGTATTCACACTGTTACATGGGATAGCGAAGTGGACACTATCACCATCAGCCACTCTGCCAAATCGCGACAAGGCTTCGCACTTGGTGCGGTAATCGCTGCCGAGTGGATGAAGGGCAAAACGGGCTATCACACATTTGAAGAGGTGATATTAGGATAAGTCGTTGCAACAACAATATTTATAGAAAAATGCACGCGCGCTTGCGTATGTGCATTTTTTTTTGTACCTTTGCGCGATTTTTGTGTACAAAAGATAACATATGAAAAGTTTTAACGATAGAATTAAAGAAGTTACCACCAAAGGATGGATTTCCTGTGGCGTATGGTGTGCCATCTACATCGCATTTGTCGTTTGGGTAGCATGGGGCGATTGGGCAAGTCTCGGTTGGCTCGTACTTTTGCCTATTATTGCAGACATGTTCACTACCAAGTATATTCCTTGGGACTGGTGGAAAAAGTACAAACCCCTCACCAAAGAGGAAGAGGCTGCTGGCAAGAAGAATCCAGACACCAATAGTACGCTATACACCATCTGCTCGTGGATTGATGCAATATTATTCGCTTTAATAGCGGTGTATTTCATCAATGTATATATCTTCCAAAACTATCAAATTCCCACTTCGTCATTGGAGAAGACATTGCGTGTGGGCGACTTCTTGTGCGTAAACAAGATGGCATATGGCGCACGCGTGCCTAACACACCACTCTCCATGCCACTCGTACAACACACCTTCCCATGGGGCGGCAAGAGTTATATAGAGCACCCACAATGGGAATACAAGCGACTGCGCGGTTGGGACAAAGTAGAGAAAGGCGATATCGTAGTATTCAACTTCCCAACGGGTGACACCGTTTGTACAAAGATGCAAAACCCTGATTACTACACCCTCTGCCACTACTACGGCAAACGCACCGTAGAGAACCGAAAGGATGTCTTTGGCGAGATAGTTGTGCGCCCTGTGGACAGACGCGAGAACTACGTGAAGCGTTGCGTGGGCACCCCAGGCGACACGTTGCAAATCATTGACAATGTGATTTACATTGATGGAGTAAAAGAGCCCGTACACCCATATTTGCAATACAATTATATCGTCCAAACCGATGGACATGTATTGGGCAATAGTTATCTGAGCAAACTCGGCATATCCAAAGAAGACCGCGAGAGCAATGGCAACGGACTCTATCGCTTACCTTTGACCGCAACTATGAAAACAGAACTAGAGAAGAACCCTCATGTGCTAAGCATCACAGTCGAGCCAGAAGACCAAGGTGGCGAGGTGTATCCATTGGGACACAACTCGTGGACACGCGATAACTACGGACCCATCTATATCCCTGCCAAAGGCGATACGCTTATGATTACCGAGGAGAACTTCCACCTCTACAAACGTATTGCCGATGCCTACGAGTTCAAGCCTATGAAGATTGGTGAGCCTTATGTATTCGAGATGGATTACTATTGGATGATGGGCGACAATCGACACAAGTCTGCCGATAGCCGCTATTGGGGATTTGTGCCAGAAGATCATATCGTAGGCCGACCCATGTTCGTTTGGCTCAGTATTGAGAAAGACAATCCTTGGGGCAAAGGACATATCCGTTGGAAACGAATTGGATTGAGCAATTTCGACTAATGATATTGCCAACGACATATATGGGTAGTGCGGAATGGTATCGCCAGTTTTTGGCGAATCCATCGGCAGTGCAGATTGAGGTGATGGAGAGTTTTCCAAAACAAACCTACCGAAATCGCTGCACCATCACGACACCCGATGGGGCACTGACTTTGAGCGTACCTGTGAAGCGTGCCGATAGCAAGCAACTGACCCGAGATGTGGAGATCAGCTATCAGCAACGTTGGCAGCACCAACATTGGATTGCCCTCGTGAGTGCCTACAAACGCACACCATACTTCGACTACTACGCGGATTTCTTTCGTCCGTTCTATGAGAAAGAAACAAAGTTTTTGGTGGATTTGAACGAGGGTTTGCACGAGGTGATAATTCACCTGCTGGCGAATAAGGCGATGGGCAATAGGCAATGGGCTATTGGCGAGAACAGGACAACTGATTGGCAAGGATTGGATTTAGAACCATGCTTCGGCAATGGGCAAAGTATATTAGACATGCTTTTTGAATACGGTCCCGAGACTGTGATTAAGATATGATTGATTGGAGTAAACTGACATTTCACTATACCGAAACGGAGTATATTGTTCGTGCGGCATGCAGAAATGGCGTATGGGAGAAACCCTATGCCACACGCGACAAGATGATTCCTATCCATGCCGCAGCCACAGGTCTGCACTATGGACAAGAGTGTTTCGAAGGACTCAAAGCCTTTCGCGGTGTGGACGGCAAGGTGCGTATCTTCCGCATGGAAGAGAATGCCAAACGTATGTACCATTCTGCCGAAGGACTACTGATGACACCTGTACCCGTAGAACTATTCTGTGAAGCGGTATTGCTAGCATTGGAGATGAATATTGATTTCCTTCCTCCATACGAGACAGGCGCCACCCTCTATTTCCGCCCATTATTGGTAGCTACCACGCCCGATATTAGTGTAGGGCCTGGCAAAGATTGCGAGTTTGTGGTCATACCTACGCCTATTGGTCCGTATTTTCCAAACGGCTTCAAGGGCATGCCCGCTATAGTGAATCGTACTGTGGATCGCGCTGCGCCACAAGGCACTGGTTGTTGGAAAGTTGGAGGCAATTATGCGGCATCCTTCCGCGCTAGCGAAGCTGCTCACGCCATAGGATATGAGTGTATGTTCACCGATGCCAAAACGCATAAGTATATCGATGAATGCACTGCATCCAATTTCATTGGCATAAAAGAGGTTAAAGGCGAAAGGTTAAAGGCGAAAGGTTGGGAGTATATTACGCCACGATCAAGCGCCATCTTGCCAAGTATTACCAACGACTCGCTAATGACATTGGCAAAAGAGATGGGTATGAAGGTGACGCGCCGCAAGATTCGTGTCGAGGAACTGGCAGATATGCAGGAGGCAGCAGCATGCGGTACAGCGTGCGTAATTTCACCTTTGACTAAAGTCGTTGATCCTGATAATAATGTCACCTATTCATTCGGAGACAAACCAGGTCCTGTATTGACGAAACTGTACCACGCGCTGCAAGACATCCAATATGGGCGTGTGAAAGATACACACGGTTGGTGTACAGAAGTTACAATAGAACATAACAAATAATATTAACTATAAAAACTTACTTATTTATGTTTAAAAATCACCCTAAAGGTTTAATACCTGCCGCGCTTGCGAATATGGGCGAGCGTTTCGGTTATTACATTATGAACGCTGTATTGGCACTGTTCTTAGTATCTAAATTTGGATTGTCAGATTCTACTGCGGGCATTATTTATTCTGTTTTCTATTGCGGTATTTATGTGTTAAGTTTGGTAGGTGGTCTGATTGCAGATCGTACACAAAATTATAATCGCACTATTCAATGGGGATTGATTATTATGGCGTTGGGTTATATAGCTCTGTCTATACCTGTCTTTAGCCAAACAAGTGGTGATGGTGAGTGGTGGGGTATTTTGGTTTTCACATGCTTTGCCCTGTTGATGATAGCCTTTGGTAATGGTTTGTTCAAAGGTAATCTGCAAGCTATCGTAGGTAAGATGTACGATGAATTTGAAGCTGAAGCGGCTAAAAAAGGACCAGAAGCATTGGCACAAGCCAAGGAGAAACGTGATTCCGGTTTCCAGATCTTCTACGTGTTTATCAATATAGGTGGTTTAATTGCTCCTTTTGTAGCTCCGCTGATTCGTCAATGGTGGTTGAGGGCTCATGATTTCATCTACAATGCTGATATGCCTGCACTTTGCCACCAATACTTGGCAGATGGTATGGCTAGTACAAAGTTTCTAGAGACTATGGAAGCAGCTAAACTAGGTACATATCAATTGATAGACAAGGCTACTTTCTGTCAAGAATATATTGAGGTATTTAACCAAGGTATTCACTTCTCATTCATTGCATCTGTTGTAGCAATGTTAATCTCTTTAACCATATTCTTGGCGACTAAGAAGATTTTTCCACAACCTGCAAAAAAAGAGAAAACAGCTGTAGTAGAATATACTGCAGCCGAGAGAGCAACTATGGCCAACGAAATAAAACAACGTTTGTATGCATTGTTTGCTGTTTTGGGCGTTGTGATTTTCTTCTGGTTTAGTTTTCATCAAAATGGGCAATCATTGTCTTATTTTGCACGTGATTTTGTGAATACGGATTCTATTGCTCCTGAGATTTGGCAAGCCCTCAATCCTTTCTTTGTGATCGCCTTAACCCCAGTTGTTATGTGGATTTTCGGTGCGTTAGCGCGTAAGGGAAAGGAGATATCTACTCCACGCAAAATTGGTATAGGTATGGCAATTGCTGGTGCTGCATTTTTGTTCTTAACTATTTATTCCTATATTTACAATTATCCATCAGCTGAGACCTTCCGTGATATGGATGCAGCAAAGATGGCAGCTGAAGGTTTGTCAAAATCTGGACCTATGGTGTTGATTGTTACTTATTTCCTTTTAACTGTTGCAGAATTGTTTATATCTCCACTCGGCTTGAGTTTTGTGAGTAAAGTAGCACCACGTCACATGGTAGGTCTGTGCCAAGGTTTGTGGTTGGGTGCAACAGCATTGGGTAATATTATGTTGTGGGTTGGTCCTGTAATGTATAACGCATGGCCAATTCAATATTGCTGGGCTGTATTTGCAGGCGTTTGTATTATCTCAATGGGTGTAATGTTTGGCATGGTGAAGTGGTTAGAGCGCGTTGCTTGTTAATGACATTTGCATATGAAGAATTTAATTCAAACAATAACCGACTACACGACCGCTCTGGAGCAGAAACTCTCTGCTCTGGAGGCGCGTGTAGCGCAACTCGAAGAAGCCAACGAGGCGATGAGGCGAGAAGGCGATGAGGCGAAAGCCTTGATTGCCACGCTGCAAGCGGAAGTGGCAGCATTGGCGGCGACTGGCGTAACAATTCCAACTACTGACCCTGAAGTGGAGATTGAGCTGATTGTCGAGGAATCAGACCAGTCCGACTCGTCTGACCTGTCTGACCAATCTGCAGAAACCCCACAAGAGGAAGTGCAGGAGGATATTCTAGAGCCACTAGATATTCTAGAGGAACCAGAGGCGGAGGAAGCAGAGGTAGAGCCTACTATTGAGCCAAAGCCAGTGGTTGAACCCGCACCTGCGCCACAACCAGAAGTAAAGGCAGAGCCAGCACCTGCTCCACAACCTGCGGCACGCCCAATGCCACAACAAACATCTTTGTTTGGTACCGCCGTGGAGGATATCCGTCAAGCGATCTCTCTAGGTGACCGATTCCTCTTCCAACGCGAACTCTTTGCAGGCAATGGCGAATTGATGCAAAAGACATTAGATGAGATTAATAGTCTCGGTTCGCTCAGCGAAGCAATGGACTATGTAGCAGACAACTTCGAATGGGACAAAGAATCTACTGCAGTACAACTCTTTGAGAACGTACTCAAACGCCGTTTTAGTTAAGAATTAGACGAACCGTTATCCTATAGCCCAAAGGGCGTCCAATAGCGAAGCGTCCAATAACCGATAAATATGCTTTACATCGTACCTACACCCGTTGGTAATCTGGAAGACATCACTTTTCGCGCACTCCGCGTGTTAAAAGAAGTGGACTTGATTCTAGCAGAAGATACCCGCACTTCATCCGTACTGCTCAAGCATTACGATATCCATACGCCGCTCAAGAGCCATCATAAGTTCAACGAACATGAGACCAGTGACGATATGGCTACCCATATTGCCGCAGGCATGACCGTGGCACTCATCTCCGATGCGGGCACTCCCTGTATCTCCGACCCGGGATTTATGTTGGTGCGGGCTTGCGTAGAAAAAGGTGTAGAAGTGCAATGTCTGCCCGGCGCGACGGCTTTTGTGCCTGCGCTAGTAAATTCAGGTTTGCCCAACGACCGATTTTATTTCGAGGGTTTCCTCCCTCAGAAGAAAGGTCGTCAGACACGCCTCAAAATCCTTGCTGAACAGACGCACACGATGATTATCTACGAGTCGCCCTTCCGACTAGTGAAGACCTTAGAACAACTGGCAGAGGTGATGAGCGGTGAGCGCAGAGCAAGCGTTAGCCGCGAGATAAGCAAACTACATGAAGATACCCAACGAGGTACACTACTCGAATTAGCAGCACACTACAAACAAACACCGCCCAAAGGCGAGATCGTATTGATTGTGGAAGGCAAAAACGAAAAGTAATTTATCCTGAAGATATCCCGAAGATACCCCAAAGATAGAAAGAACATGAGCAGCAATCTGCAAATGAAAATATTGGCAAAGGAGACCGCCATTTATGGCGTATCATCCATTGTGGGCAAGTTCCTCAACTGGATGCTGGTGCCGCTATATACCTATGTGCTACAGCAGCAATCGGATTATGGTATCGTCACCAATCTCTACGCATGGACTGCCCTACTCTTAGTGATACTCACCTATGGTATGGAGACGGGCTTCTTCCGCTTTGCCAACAAAACCGAAGAAAATCCTAAGACGGTTTATAGCACTTCGCTCATCACGCTGTTTACCACTTCGCTGCTCTTCGCTGTAGCATGCACCATTTGGCGAACGCCAATAGCCAACGCATTGGGATACCCTACGCACAACGAGTTTATTGCATTATTAGGCATCGTAGTAGCAATGGATGCCTTCGCTAGTATTCCATTTGCATACTTGCGTTATAAGAAACGCCCTTTGCAATTCGCTGCACTCAAACTCCTATTCGTATTCCTCAACATCGCCCTCAATCTATTCTTTCTCGTGCTATGTCCGAAGATACAAGATTGGGGATTCATCTCCTCTTGGTACAACCCAGACTACGGTGTAGGATATGTATTTGTAGCGAATATCTTGGCAACGGGCATACAAACACTATGTTTGTTACCAGCGATAGTTGAGGGCTTTAAAAATGAGCACGGACTCCCGACTTCCGACTCCCGACGACTCTTCTCAGGTGACCTTCTCAAGCGAATGCTTCGCTACTCGTTGCCCCTCTTAGTCTTGGGTGTGTGCGGTATCATGAACCAAACACTCGATCGTATCCTCTTCCCCTTCTTCTATGACGGAGCCGATGCGCAAGCGCAATTAGGTATCTACGGTGCCTGCTTCAAGGTGGCGATGGTGATGATGATGTTCACGCAGGCGTTCCGTTATGCATATGAGCCATTTGTTTTTGCCAAACACAAAGACAGAGAGTCTGTAGCCGCTTACGCCGATGCAATGAAATACTATATCATCTTCTCGTATATGATACTATTGGGGATGATTTTCTACCTTGACTTGCTGAAATTTATTATTGCTCCTTCCTATTGGGAAGGACTAAAAGTAGTACCTGTCGTGCTCTGGACATATATCTTCCAAGGCGTGTATTTCAACCTCAGTTTCTGGTACAAACTCACCGACAAGACACAATGGGGAGCCTATTTCTCAATCATCGGCGTGGTGATTACCTTCGCATTGCAAGCTATCTTCGTGCCACGAATTGGATATATGGCTTCCGCAGCCAGCAGTACTGTATGCTATTTCGTGATTATGCTGCTGTCCTATTTCGTGGGACGCAAACACCTCGAGATACCATACGATTTGCGCCGAATTGGCATATACACCCTACTCGTAGTGGCACTTTTGGCAGGATACTACGCTTTGGCACACTTCTTGTCAATCAATGAATGGATAAAAATGGGTATAGGCACTATACTCCTTATTATATATTGTGTCATCTTCTATCGTTTGGATGGAAAGACGCTCATTAAGAAGAAATAACTATGTTTTCAGGAATAGTAGAAACAATGGCTCAAATCGTGAAGATTGAGCAAGAACAAACCAATAAACACTTCACGCTGCGCAACCCATATGGTGATCCGCTCAAGATTGACCAGTCTATCGCGCACAACGGCGTATGCTTGACTGTAGTAAAGATGGAGAGCGACCTCTATACTGTCACGGCGATGCAAGAGACACTCAACCGCACCAACCTCGGTGAAGCAAAAGAGGGCGATTGGGTGAACCTCGAGCGCAGTATGCTACTCGGCGAACGTTTGGACGGACATATCGTGCAAGGACATGTGGATCAGACCGCTCGTTGCATAGAAGTGCGCGAGACAGAGGGCAGCTGGTACTACCGCTTTGAGTATGAGAGCACCAAGGAGATGGCTATGCGGGGCTATTTCTGCGTGGACAAAGGGTCGGTCAGTATCAATGGTGTAAGCCTAACCGTATGCGAACCTGATGTAGTGGATGGCAAAGGGTATGTTAGCGTATGCATCATCCCTTACACCCACGACAATACTAATTTCAAATATATCGAAGTAGGCACGCAAGTGAACTTAGAGTTCGATATTATCGGGAAATATATCACAAGAATGAATCAATTAATACAATAACAAGAAATGGACAAAATTAGTTATGCAATTGGCCTTAGCATGGGTCAAAACTTGATGGGAAGTGGTGTTACTTCCCTCGAATATGCTGATTTGGCAGCAGGTATCAAAGATGTATTGGAGAAAAACCAACCACAAATCTCTTACCAAGAGGCACAACAAGTGTTGGGTAAGTTCTTCAGCGAGTTGGAAGAGAAGATCGCAGGCGAAGCAAAAGCAGCAGGCGAGGCATTCTTGGCAGAGAACGCTAAGCGCGAAGGCGTGAAAGTAACTGAGAGTGGTTTGCAATACGAAGTATTGGAGGCAACTATCGGTCAAAAGCCAAAAGCGACCGACAAAGTGCGCGTACACTATGAAGGAACATTGATTGATGGCACTGTATTTGACAGCAGCTATAAGCGTGGCGAGAGCATCACTTTTGGTTTAAATCAAGTGATTAAAGGTTGGACAGAGGGTCTTCAACTCATGTCTATCGGTAGTAAATACAAACTCTACTTGCCATATCAATTGGCTTATGGTGAGCGTGGCGCAGGTGCAAACATTCCTCCTTACGCTGCATTGATTTTCACCGTAGAACTACTCGGAATTGAATAAAAAACAATGTAATAACAAAGATTAACAACAATGAAAAAATTAGCTATTATCATCATTGCTTCAATGGCAATGATCTCATGTGGAAACACCTATACTGGTAAGACAGTAGAACTCACAAACCAAAATGATAGTATGAACTATGCATTAGGGTTGGTGAATGGTGCACAAATGAAGATGTATCAACTCCGCAATGATTCTTCTATGGAGACTATTACCGAGTTCATTGACGCGCTCCAACGTGGTTATGACGGTAAGATAGAAGAGTTGAGCGAAGCTGGTAGTATCGGTCGTAATATCGGTCAAGCTATTAAAAATGCTGAAAAAACAGGTTTGGCTGACAACCCTGCATGGGCGATCAACCAAAAGATTTTCTTCCAAGGCTTAGTAAATGGTTTACGCCATGATACTACTGTGATGAAAGCAGAAGATGCGCGCAATTATTTCCAAGCTCAATATCAAGCATCTTCTACCCTCAACGATAGCGTTGAACCTGGCAAAGTAGTAAAAGGTAAGTGCATTTACAAAGTACAAACCATCGCATTAAAGAACCAAAATGATAGTATTAACTACGCGTTTGGCTATTTGAATGGTGATGAGGTTGCTCGCTACGTATTGCTTTTGGATACTACTGGTCAAAAAACGAAAGACTTCATCACTAATATCAATAAAGGCTTGAAGAGCCGTTTGAAGAACCCACAAATCGTCAATATGGGTGAGCAAATCGGTAAGAACATCAAATCACAAGAGGCACAAGGCCTGATTGGTGAGCCTAGTTTGGCTACCGACTTCGTCCTTATCAAACAAGGCTTTATCAATGGTTTGCTCGGTTTCGTTGAGCAAATGGATGGTACACAAGCTGGCGAGTATATCCAAAAAACAATGGATAATATCAAATACGGAACTGTAAAAGAGGAAGGAGAGAAGTTCTTGGCAGAAAACGCCCTCAAAGAAGGTATTCAGGTGACAGAGAGCGGTCTCCAATACGAAGTATTGAAGATGGGTCGTGGTAAGAAACCTGCAGCTACTGACCGCGTGAAGGTACACTATCATGGTACACTTATCGATGGTACTGTATTCGATAGTAGCGTAGAGCGTGGCGAACCTACTTCATTTGGTTTAAACCAAGTGATTGCTGGTTGGACAGAGGGATTACAACTTATGCCTGTTGGTAGTAAATTCCGCTTCTATATCCCACAAGAGTTGGGTTATGGCTCACGCAATGCTGGCTCTATTCCTCCTTATTCTACATTAATCTTCGAGGTAGAGTTGCTCGGTATCGAGAAATAAAGTATGGGCATCATCGCCAAACAAAGTATTCAAGGCACCATCGTCACCTATCTTGGGGTGGCGGTGGGCTTTGTTACTACTTTCTTCGTACTAACCCGTTTTCTCTCGGCGGAGGAGATTGGGTTGTCACGCGTATTGATTGATGCCGCAACACTTTTTATTGGACTAGCCCAATTGGGTACTTCGTCCTCCATTATTCGCTTTTATCCGCACTTCAGGAACAAAGAGCAAGGAACCAAGAGTCAAGATGACCATGGTTTCTTTTTCTGGACGCTGATTGTTCCACTCGTAGGTTTTGCCCTATTCACCGCTATCTATTGCGCATGCTACGAGCCACTCAGCCGTTGGTTTGGCGAAAAATCGCCACTATTTGTCGAATACTACTATATGGTGCTGCCCATGGCGTTTTTTATGCTTTACCAAACTATCTTTGAGACCAACGCCAATGTGCGCATGCATATCGTAGTACCTCGGGCAGTACGCGAACTTATCACTCGGATTGGACTCTTAGTTGTGTATCTGTTGTATGCCTTTGAATGGGTGAATATCAATGGCTTTGTGATTGCGCTTTGCGGAGTATATGCCGTAGCTATGCTCTGCAACATGGGCTATCTCTTCTCGTTGGGCAAGATTTCTTTGCGCCCCGATTGGGAGTTTCTGCGCAATAACCGTTCGCTAGTAAGACAATATATGCTCTACACGGGTTTCCTCCTAGTATCAGCAGTAGCTTCCGTGTTAGCCCCTACCCTCTCTTCGTTCTTCATCACTGCTGAGATGGGACTCAGTTATACGGGCATCTTCGCCATTGCCACCTATATCGCCGTGATGGTTAGTATTCCGTATCGTTCAATGACAGCCATTGCCTCACCTCAGTTGGCTACAGCCATCAAGGAAAACAACCAGCGCGAGACAGCCCATCTCATGCAGCAAGTTAGCCGCAGTATCTTGCTGATTGGCTGCACTATACTCTGCATAATTTGGTTGAATATTGACCTTATATTTCATATCTTACCCAATGGCGAGGTATATGCTTCCGCTCGCAATGTAGTACTACTGTTGGGAGTAAGCCAATTGTTTATCGCCACTTGTTCGATTACTTCATCCGCCCTTAACTATTCACGCTATTACGCCTTCTCATTGATATTCTCGATACTATTAACAGTATCGTCTATCATATTGAACAACAACCTAATACCCTCCCATGGCATGAATGGTGCTGCAATGAGTAACCTCATCTCATATGCAGTGTATTTCATTCTTATTGTAATCACAGTGCGTTTGACTTTGCGCACATCCACCTTCACGCGCAAACATATATATATAGTATTATTGTTTGCAGCGATTATTACATTGAATTATCTTTGGCAACAGTATTTGCCAATACAAAATATATGGTTGAGCAGTATTGTTCGTTCGATTATACTGCTAGGTGTAGCGGGCTTGGTGGCCTGGTTTGCCAATCTCTCCCCTGAAATCAACCAACAAGTTCGAAATCTTAGATTAAAGGTTAGAGGTTAAAGGCTGGCTTATGAGATTCTTTATTCGATTTGCATATGATGGTACTGCGTTCCACGGATCGCAACGACAACCTAATGGGGTGACGGTGCAAGAGACCATGGAACAGGCATTGGCGATGATCTTCCGCGAGGAGGTACCATTGACTTTTGCTGGACGTACCGATGCTGGTGTACATGCTCGCGAGATGTATGCACATATGGAAATATGCGATGAGATGATGAGGCGAGAAGGTGAAAGACTGATTTTTCGTCTCAATGGCATTTTACCCGATTCCATCGCTATTTTTAACATCTATCCAGTGACGGATGATGCACATGCTCGTTTCACTGCAAAACGTCGCACCTACGAATATCATGTAATTGACCATAAAGATCCTTTCCTATTGCCATATGCCACTCGTTTACGCACGCCGTTAGACTATGCCGCCATGAACGAGGCTGCACAATATCTCATTGGTCGTCAAGACTTTGCTTCGTTCTGCCGCACACATACCGATGTCAAGACAACCATTTGCGATTTGACACAAGCCGAGTGGAAAGAATTGGGTAACGGACACGCTGTCTTCACCATCAGCGCAGACCGTTTCTTGCGCAATATGGTGCGGGCTGTCGTGGGAACACTCTTCCTTGTAGGACAAGGAAAGATGACCAAAGAGCAGTTTGCCGAGGTCATTACAAAGCAGAATCGCTGTTCAGCAGGCGATTCCGCCCCTGCGCAAGGGCTCTACCTTACGCATATCGAATATCCAGAGGAGATATTTGTTTAGTATTTAGAATTATTGCTTAGAGGATGCTTGCAAATAAGCAAGCAATTCTGCCATATTATCAAAGACTTTATCTGCTTGAGAAAGATCTTCTTTTGTTAATATGCCCGTATTCACCGCATAAACTGTCAATCCAGCAGCCTTGCCAGATTGAATACCTAGCGGAGCATTCTCAATAACCACACATTGTTCTTTCGCTAATCCAGAACGTCCCCATGCTTTGAGATAAGGTTCGGGATCTGGTTTGCCATGCATCACATCAAATGCTGTGATCATCTTATCTTGCTGAAAGATACTGGGAAAAACCTCGTTTAAACTATCCAACAAAGTACGCATCCCAGAGCCTGTTACTACCCATATTTGGTGCCCTTGCTGTTTTACAAACTGTAATACATCAACTATACCTGGGATAGTGGGGGTAGTGGTTTGTAGCAATTGATGATAATAGGCCGACTTCTCTGCATAAATGGTTTTGACTTCTTCTGGTGTAGCATCCCTACCTAATACTTTTTGAAATGCTTCACGGATAACCGATTCACCAGTCCTTCCTTCGTTTACATAACAATCATATGCCGTAAACGGCAAGCCATGTTGCCTCATGACTTCCTCCCAAGCAATGGCATGGCGGGGCATTGAATCAAACAACACCCCATCCATGTCAAAAAAGTATGCTTTTTCTTGTATCATTATTGGTGCTCTGGACGAAGCAGGTCGTTAACTGTTTTCACTGGGTTAAACGTAGAAATTGGTACCTCTACAAAAATAGTATTCCAGCGACTCATTGCGCCATTCCACAAGCCTGGCAACTCTAGTGCCAATAGCTCTTTACCGTCTTTCGACTTATGTGAAATAAATCCTGTCTTCTCATCCACAAAATCAGGCAAGTGGTATGGTTTGCCTTCTGCATCTCGGGTAGCACATACCAAGTCCACTGGATTAAAGTGAGTGGCCTGTTGCATAAGTGCAGGATCGGATATTTGGCTTGATTCCAAAATTTGGCAAGAGATACTGCCATCTGCTTCGCGCACGAGGAAAGGACCACCACCAGGTTCACCTGTATTCTTTACCACGCCACACACGCGCAGTGGACGCGCAAGGCGTATGCGCTCCTCATATGGAAGATATGGATTTTGGAGTGCTGCAAAAATACGTTTTTGCTCCGTAACTAGCACACCAGCAAGTAGTTGTTTGTAGCGAACGGTATCGCCCTTAAGGCGGTCTGGCACCACGTTATCAATATTCTTGATGAAGATCACGTCGGCGTTTTGTTCATTGAGGTTCTCTATAAGTGCACCATGTCCACCAGGACGGAAGAGCAGTTTGCCATCCTCAGTACGGAACGGTGTACCATCAGGGTTGGCGGCAAGAGTATCAGTCGAAGGCTTTTGTTCGGAATAAGAAATATGGAATTTCACACCAAGTTTCGCCTCATAGGCTGCTTGATATTCTGCGATATGTGACTGAAAAAGAGGAAGATGCTCATGGCTTACAGTAAAGTGAATATTCACCTCGCCTTTGGATGACGCGTACATAGCTCCCTCCACCAAGTGCTCAAGAGCAGGAGTACGTGGTCCATCCTCATAAGAATGGAAGAGAAGCAAACCTTTAGGCAAGTTGCCATAGTTCATTTCCTTCAAAAGGTGACTAACAGCAGCTTGTTCGTCAAGGTTTGCAAGTTGTGGACCGAAAGCAAAATGATCTTTCTTAGAGAGGAATTTTTCGATAAAATCAGTCTTTTTACCATCTTCAAGGTACTCAAAGAGATTTTTGAACATACGGCTTGCCGCACCACTGGCAGGTACGAATTTCAGCACAGTATGTCCCTCGTTCAGGTAGTCTTGCCATGCCTTAACATAAGCATCAATTTCCTCTTCTGAAGGGTTAAGCACTCCGTTTCCAACAGATGCAGCAGAAACAATATCTAATTCAGGAAAACCAGTAGCAAATGACTGAAGTTGTTTTTCAGCTTTCTCTACAGAAATGCCACGTGCCTCTAATTGGGCGAAATCAGATTGTGTAAACATAGTATAGTGGGTATTGAATTGTGCCACAAAGGTATAAAAAATATCTTACATTAGCAATAGAACATAAGCATTTCACGCAGATTATACTATATTTTGACTAATTAGTCAAAGATATTTTGTAATATCAGTTTTTTTTTGTACCTTTGCACGTTACTTTGGCATAAAACGTCCATACTAATATAAAAGATGAAGAATATAGCATTTATAGTAAACCCCATTTCGGGTACGAAAGCAAAGAATAGAGTGGCAAAGTTGATTCGTGAGTTACTAGACTTGCAGCAGTTTGCTCCAACAGTAGTTGTCACAGAGTATGCTGGTCATGCTACACAATTGGCTCAACAGTTTGCGATGGAAGACTATTATGCCGTGGTGGCAGTAGGTGGTGACGGCACTATCAATGAGGTAGCAAGTGGGCTTATTGGCACGGCTACCGCCTTAGGTATTGTGCCTAATGGTAGTGGTAATGGTTTTGCCCGTCATTTGGATATATCTACCCGTATGAACCGCGCGATTGAGATGCTAAACAACAGTGAGGTGATTAATGTGGACTATGGTTTGGTGAATGATCAGCCCTTCTTTTCGACTTGCGGTGTAGGTTTTGATGCTGTGGTAGCACAAGATTTTTCGGACAGTACTCGTGGATTCAAGGGATATTTACAGAGTATTTTCAAGGATTTCTTCCAATACAAGGCAGATACTTATCAGTTGAAGGGAGAGGGTATTGACATAACTACAACCGCGTTCTTGGTGAATTTCGCTAATGCGGGACAGTGGGGATATGATGCATATATCGCACCAAAGGCGAGCGTACAAGATGGATGGTTAGATGTAGCCATTATAAGCGAGTTTCCGATGACCGCCGCAGCAGGTTTGGCTTTGAGTTTATTCACAAAGAACATCGATGAGAAGTTGCACATGAATACCATCCGCGCGAAAGAGTTAACTTTGACACGTACGAGTGAAGGTCCGATGCATATAGATGGTACACCTGTTATGATGCCTGCAGAGCTACACGTAAAAATTGTGGAAGAGGGACTGAAAGTTTTGGTAAAGAAGAGGTTTTAGGTATGCTAAAAAATGTAATATTTGATTTTGGGTGCGTATTACTAAATTGGGATCAACATAACTTGTATGACCCATATTTTGGCAGTAGAGAGAAGACCGATTGGTTTATCAATAACGTGTGTACTTGGGAGTGGAATAACCAAACCGATATCGGAAAGACATTCGCGGAATCGGTGGCTGAGAAAGTGGCAGAGTTTCCAGAATGGGAGAAGGAGATTCGCATGTATTGGGAAAGATGGGAGGATATGATTGGCGGCGAAGTGGCAGGAATGAAGGAATGGATTAGCGAGTTGAAAGCCGCAGGATATAAACTATATGGTTTAAGCAACTGGTCAGCAGAGACATTCCCATTAGTAAAAGACAAGTTTGAAGTGTTCGAGATGTTGGATGGGATCGTGATGTCAGGTGAAGAGTTAATTGGGAAACCCGACTTGCGCATCTATCAAATATTGCTTGATCGTTATGGGCTAAAAGCGGAAGAATGCGTATTTATTGACGACCGACTGAGTAATATCAAAGCTGGAGAGGAAGTGGGTATTCAAGGCATTATTTTTGAGAATTGCCAACAAGCCAAGAAAGAGTTTGAGACATTAACAATTAAATATGAGAGTATGACAATCAAGATTATTAATAAGAGCAATAATCCGTTGCCAAAGTACGAAAGTACACAGGCCGCTGGAATGGACATTCGCTGCCATTTGGCAGAATCAGTAACCTTACAACCTTTGGAGCGTAAATTACTGCCAACGGGTTTATATATCGAATTGCCTGTAGGCTATGAGGCGCAAATTCGTCCTCGTAGCGGTTTAGCATTAAAGCGCGGACTGACAGTGCTGAACACCCCTGGTACAATTGATGCCGACTACCGCGGTGAGATTGGTGTGATACTCATCAACTTGAGCAACGAGCCACAAGTGATTGAGCCAAGCGAGCGTATCTGCCAAATGGTGATTGCTAAACACGAACAACCAGAATTGCTAGAAGTAGAAGTACTGGGTGAAACAGAGCGCGGTGCAGGTGGATTTGGGCATAGTGGAGTAAAATGATTTGAGTACTTAGTGTTTAAAGAGATTCGAATATTGTTAGTAGTGTGGGCATTGCTTTGGGGAGCGATGTTAGGTTTGCCTATGAATGCTGCAAACACTCTCAGTGTGGAAGAGGAGCAACAATTTCGCTACTATTTCTACGAGGCACAACGCCTTATTCAAAAGCAAGAGATTGCCCCCGCATGGGAGTTAGTGCAGTTTTGCTATACATTGAATCCCAATAATGCAACTGTAAACAACTATATGGGTATGTTTCTCGAAGCCTTTGACAAGAAGTATGAAGCTAGTACCTATTTTCGACGCGCATTTGAGTTAGATCCCAGCACCTACTGGTATCAACATGCGTTATATCTGCTACAAAGCAAAGATAAGAAGCAAGAGAAGATAGCTATCCGCAATCTAGAGAAAGTAGCAAAATCCAACCCAAAGGACGAGGACCTACATACAATGCTGCAACAAGCGTATATCCACGTGAAGGACTACAAGCGCGCACTTGCCGTACAAGATAGATTGGACTCAATTGTGGGCTATACGGGTATGAGTGCTATGCAGCGTTATCGCCTCAATGCGATGATGAAGAATAACAAACAGGCCATCTACGAAGTGGAGCGATTCCTAGAAGAAGAGCCTGACAATATGCAGTTTCAGATGTTTCGTGCGCAATTGTACGAAGAAACGCATCAACCCTCAGAGAAGATGATTGTTGCATACACCGCGTTGCTACGTTTCGAGCCACGCAACCTGATGTTGATGAACAATCTGGCATGGCACTTGTGCATATCTTGCCACGACTTGCAGCGCGCAGAACAATTATCACGCACCACGATTATGGCCGAGCCTAGTAACCCTATTTATTTGGACACTTATGCGTGGATTATGTACATGATGGGTGACTACGACACTGCATATTTCTATATCCAACGCGCAATGGAGTATGCCAACGAGAAGACCATTAAAGAGGTCATCGAACACCGCAAAGCGATATTAAAAAAACTGAAATGACAAAACGATTATTGCCTATATTACTACTGTTGGGTGTATTCTTCTCTTCGTGTAGCACCTCACGATCGGTAGCGCCTCGCCGCTATCAGACTTTGCATCAGAAAGCCAATGCCACGGTGCAGTTGGATCAACATCAGTATTCGATGGGATGTACAGTACAATTGTGGCGCAATGAGTTGATTATCTTATCGGTGCAACCGATGTTAGGCATTGAGATGCTACGTGTGGAAGCCACTCCTGATAGCGTGGTCATCTTTGACAAGATGAATCGTCGCTACACTTCCATCGCGTTTGGCGATATGGCAGATGCAGCGATACAGCCACAACCATCATATAAGTGGCTGCAAGATTTTGTAACCGCTCCTGCTAGTCCCCAAATTAAAGCTAAAAACGAGAAGAGTTTTCAATTCGAGGGGCATCAGATATCCATCAGTTTTACGTTCAGCCAACGCGAATACAACACGCTGAAAGCGCCCAAACGACTAGATACACGTAAATACAAACGCATATCGTTGCGAGATATACTTCCCTTATGAAACGAGTGATTATCCTATACCTATCGTTGCTGCTAACCATGCTAGTACCTGCACAAAGTGTAAAGGAGTTACAGAAGCAACAACGCGAACTGCAACAGCAGTTAGAACAGACACAAAAGATGCTCAAGCAGACCAAGCAGAATGAGACCGCTACTGTTAACAAACTCAATCTGCTCAACAATGATATCAAGACGCGGAAGAAACTTATCCGTAATATCCAATCTGAGATTAACGGATTGAATGGAGAGATGGGTTCCTTGCGTAAGAAGCGTTCGGCATTGCAACAAGAGTTGGAAGCATGTAAAGAAGATTATGCACGCCTGATACGCGAGACGCATTATGCCGACATGCAGCAGTCGCCGCTACTGTTTATCCTATCGGCAGACAATTTCCAACAGCTCACTCGTCGTATCCGCTACATGCAAGAGTTTGCTGCCTACCGCAAAGAACAAGTACGTAAGATCGAGAGCTTGCAGACGGAGATTGACATACAAAACAATCTGCTCGAGCAACGTCGCAACGACCGCTCGGTTGCGTTGAAGAATCAGAAGCGCGAACAAGATAAGTTGGCCAGTGACGAACGCAAACAGAAAAATATGCTGCAATCGCTGAAGAAACAAGAAAAAGATTTGCTCGCTAAGCAAAAAAAGCAGCAACAGCAAGCCGATGCACTCAACAAGAAAATAGAAGAATTGATTGCTAAGCAGGTGCGTACAACCACCACGCTTACCAAAGAGCAACAGCTCATTGCAGGAGGGTTCGAAGCCAACCAAGGGCGTATGCCTTGGCCTGTGGAGAAGGGCTATATCAGTGGGTACTTTGGCAAGCATAAGCATCCTGTGCATGAGCACGTAACAATAGACAACAAGGGCATCTATTTGCAGACCGTCAGCGGTGCAAACGCACGTGCCGTATATGAGGGCGAAGTGACATGGTGTGCGCAGATGAACGGTAACTACGCCGTGATTATCCAACATGGTAACTACCGCAGTGTGTATTCACCACTCAAATCTATCAACGTGAAACAAGGCGACAAGGTGAAAGCCAAACAAGCCATCGGCACAATATACACCGATGCAAGTCAAGACAACAAAACCGAATTATATTTCCAAATATACAAAGATCGCTCCATCCTCAATCCTAGTTTGTGGTTGGCGCAGTAAGTTTAAAGTTTAAGAGAATATGAAAACAATTAAAATACTTAGTTTGTTGTTTGTAGTGCTTTTGGTCAGCAGCTGCAAACAAAATGATTGGTTAGATTGGAAAGCGCAAAACGAATTATGGTTGGTGCAGAATGCGCAACGTGACAGTATTCAAACCTCTCCTACAGGGCTGCAATACAAGTGTATCTATGCTGGCTATGACAAGTCGGCTCGTCCAGATGACACAAAAGTTGTGACTATCAAGTATAGTGGCAAACTCATTAATGGCTATCAATTTGATGCGGCTGATTCCTATATGGGCTACGTCAGTGATTTCGTACCTGGTTTCCGCGAAGGACTGAAGAAGATGCGTGAGTTTGGTATCTATGAGTTTTATATCCCATACAACTTGGGATACGGCATCAATGGTAGTGGTACAGAAGGTACCTCTAGCCATATTCCACCCTACTCCACGCTTATTTTCCGAGTTGAGTTGCAAGGGGTAAATTAATGAAACGCTGGGGCATACTCATATTACTTGGTATGGTGTTGTCGGCATGCGACAACACCTACTACCGTAGTTCCATCCCTTCCGTACCCGTTAATTTTACACTCAATATCACTAGCGAATATCCTCATTTCATTGTGGATAATGGTTTTCAAACCCTCACAATTACTCAGTCAAAATTTGAGCGCGAGTACGTGGGCTATGCAGGTCTTCTGATTTGGGTGGCAATGGATGGAAACTACCATGCAGCCGACCTCTGCTGCCCACACTGCCTCAAGCCAAGCAAGCCCATCGAAGTGGACGGATTCTATGCTGTGTGCCCAATTTGTGACGAACACTATGACTTGAGTTATGGTTTTGCTTTTCCTAGCAAGGGAACGAGCAAAGAACCACTGCGCAAATATCGTACAACTCTCAGTGCAACGATCACAGGGCAAACGCTTCGTATCATCAACTAAACTCCTACGGCTATGCTTCATATCTACAATGCCTCTGCAGGAAGTGGAAAGACCTTCACCCTTGCGCGAGAATACCTGCGTATGCTGCTCCGCGATACGCAACATGACGACGACAAGCGTCTGCCACATAGCCGTATCTTAGCTGTCACTTTCACCAAGAAAGCTACAGCTGAAATGAAGGAGCGAATACTCTACGAATTATTCGTTCTATCTACTACTCCAACACAATCTGACCATTGGGAGGCATTGCACGAAGACCTAAAGCTCAATCCCTTACAAATGCAACAGCGCGCTAGGCTACTGCTCGTTGGTATTCTACAAGACTATACACGCTTTTCTGTATCGACCATTGACGGATTCTTTCAGCAGATGATTCGTACCTTCGCCAAGGAATTAGGTCTATCAGCTACCTACGACCTCTCGATGGATGGCGAAGAGATCGTACAAGAGGCTGTAGATGAAATTTTCAAGCGGCTTAGACAAGATGATAGTGCTGATAAGGAACTTCTAGATTGGATGACGGAGTTCATTCAAAAGAATATTGATGATGACCACCTATGGAATCCTAGCCAGAGCATCAAGCAATTTTCCAAAGAACTACTGAAAGAGCAACTCATTGTGCGAATGCCTAAGTTGCAACAAGTATTCTCCGACAAGGACTTCATGCGCCACTATCGCACTCAACTTCTACAAATCTGTCAAGAGAAGGAGCAACAGGTGGCTACGCTATTGCAGCAAGCTATCCGCATCTTCCAAACACAGGAGACTGAAAAGTGGAATCGCCATATCCTAACTGCCTTCAACAAAACACATATAGAGTGGTTGAGGAACAATATCGGAACTACTTTCTTTAGCGTGCTTGCAGACCCTAGCAAGATTATTACCAAATCCAAAACAACCAAAGCAGAGCAGCAATTCCTGCTCAATATCTATGAACAGCAACTCGCGCCCATCTTCCAGTCGCTAAATGACATCTGCACTGGGACTCCAGCGACGGACTATATCACGGCTAAAGAAGTTCTGACTAATCTATATACTCTGGGCATACTACAAGATGTAGCGAAACAAATCGAAACAACCAATCGCACTATTGGTCGCCTACCTATATCTGAAACCAACTTGTTGGTCAACCAAATTATTGACGAGCAAGAATCACCGCTCATCTACGAACGTTATGGACAATATTTCCGTCACTACATGATAGATGAATTTCAAGATACTAGTGCACTACAATGGCAGAATTTCGCACCACTGATTCAGGAGAGTGAGAGTTATCAAGCTGATAATCTAATTGTTGGAGACGTCAAGCAGAGTATTTATCGGTTCCGCAACTCCGATTGGAGCCTGCTCAAGAATATCCCTAATGAGTTTCCACACCATCGCGATTATCCCATGCCTTACAATTGGCGCACGGCACCTGTCATCATTGAGGAAAATGAGAAACTCATGCAGCAACTCAGCAGCCATATTGCTGGAAACATATGTGAGAAATACAATCAAGACGACCTTGACACGGACATCTACTATATATTTGATCCGAAATATATGCACCAAAAACCTGCCAAGAAAACTTCAGGCTACTTTCATATGCAGTTTTTTGAGGGTAAGGATGCTGAAGAGCAAACCCTCAACACCCTACACCAGCAGTTGCAAGACCTGCAACAAGAAGGCATTGACCTCAAGCGAGTGACATTACTGGTGCGCTATTCCAACCAAGCAGCCCTCTTGGCACGATTCCTTATCAGCCAAGGATACAATGTACAATCATCCGAAGGCCTGCAAATTGGCTCACATCCTACCATACAACTGCTGATCAATTTGCTCAAGCAAGATGGAGAAGCCATTGACCCTATATCAGAAAAGTATATTCAGCAAAACTTTGGAACTTTCACCGAGCAGCAGTACTCAGCCATTCGACTGGCACAACAAATGCCCCTCTACGAACAAGTACAACACCTTATCTATACATTGCAACTTGCTCAACAAGAAGGGGTGGCACCCTATCTAACTGCATTTTTGGATACTATCTACCAGTTCACCAAGAGCCGCGTAGCAGATCGCAAAGCATTCTTGGAATATTGGGAAAGAAAAGGAAGAAGCAAAACCATTGCAGCTCCTCAGACGGCCAACGCCATACGCATCATGACCATTCATAGCAGCAAAGGTTTGGAATTCGATATTGTCTTTATTCCATTCTTCACGTGGGAGGTCACTAAGACACGCGCTACAGACATCATCTGGTGCGAGCCGAAGACTGCACCATTCAACCAATTGCCTCTTGTTGCCGTACATCCATCCAAGAGTCTGCTGCAATCGCATTTCCGCCAAGAATACATCCAAGAACAGATTGCGCAAGCTATTGATAATCTCAACCTCACATACGTAGCTATCACACGTCCACGTTATCGACTATATATATATAGTCAGCTCAATCGCAGTACGACGGGTAGTATTGCTACTGAGGTATATGCGCTCTATAAGCATCTTCTGAACGATCAACTCACCTACCGCATACCCGCTGATGGAAAGCCGGCACCACTGCCACCGCTCAACGAAGAGTCCACCGACTCCCTGCCTGCTGCGTACACATATGAGCCTGTCAACAACCGCCTTACTCTCCGCAGCCGAGCAGAGGACGATTTTGCAGAGCAAACACCTCTTGCTACGGTTGATTTGGGCATACTGATGCACCTTTGGCTATCCCATATCCGCACATGGGATGATGCAGAGCCCGCAATCAACCGCCTTATCCGCAATGGGCAAGTCACTGAACAACAAGCTATCGAATTGCGTCAACAACTCAATCAGTTGCAAGCACTTATCAATCGTGAGCATCATAGTGATTGGTTCGCGGGACAATATACCATCCTCGCCGAACAAGATATCCTAACACCTTCGGGCAATATGCATCGCCCCGACCGCGTGATGATCAACGGCAATCACGCCATCATCATCGACTATAAATTTGGTCATGAGCAACCTGCATCCCATCTAGAGCAGGTGCGCGATTATATGGCATTGCTCCAACAAATGGGCTACACCACTGAAGGACATATTATCTATAACGCACTACAAACTATTCATACCATACAATGATTACCAACGAGCAAGTCATTTCCATAGGGCGCATCACCCGCACACATGGCAAACGAGGAGAGATTCAATGCCTTACCAGCAATGAGTATTGGGACAATGCCAATGCTACATTTCTAATCCTTTGTATTGATAATATATTGGTACCTTTCCGTGTACTAGATTGGCGTGGTAAAGGTAGCGACTCCCTTATCTTCCAACTCGATCGTATCACCGACGAACAATCCGCACAACCGCTCATTGGTTGTCAGGCATATATGCTCACCAGCGACCTCAGCGAGGAGGACGAAGTACTTCCTACTTGGCAAAGCCTCATGGGTTATCGTGTATTAGATACCGACCAAGGAGAACTCGGAACCATCATCCATGTGGATGAGTCCACCATCAACACGCTCATTACCCTTGACAACGAGCAACTCATCCCTCTGCACGAAGATTTCATCCTCAATATTGAACCCGACAAACAACTACTAACCATTTGCCTGCCATTTTTGTTTACAAAAGAATAGACTATGTTAAAGACTACTATACAAGAGATGAACCGCCTCACTCCAGAGGCATTCCACGAGGCACAGAAAGTCCCCCTGATTGTGGTACTTGATAATGTCCGTAGCCAACACAATATCGGTGCTGTCTTTCGCACTGCCGATGCATTTTGTCTGCAAGGCGTATGGCTATGCGGCATCTGCTGTTGCCCACCCAACAACGAGATTCACAAGACAGCTCTTGGAGCGGAACTTACCGTGGACTGGCGCTATTTTGAACAAACCATAGATGCCGTTCGTGCCTTGCAAGCTGATGGCTACACCGTCTATGCCATAGAGCAAGCACATGGTGCTACCATGCTCCATGACCTGCAACTGCCCAAAGAACAAAAGACAGCTATCATCATGGGGCATGAGGTATTTGGCGTGCAACAAGAGGTGGTCGATGCTGCTGATGGTTGCATTGAGATACCACAATATGGTACCAAGCACTCGCTCAATGTCAGCGTCACTGCTGGTATTGTGATGTACCAACTCAGCAACATGCTTCGCTAAATAATAACTTATAATTCGTAATTCATCATTAAAAATTCAAAATTAATATCATTATTGGCTCCAGCACGTGATTTGGAGGTAGGAATAGCTGCCATTCAAGCGGGTGCGGATGCTGTATATATAGGTGCGCCTGAGTTCGGCGCACGCCAAGCAGCAGGCAACTCGCTCAATGATATTGCTGAGTTGGTAAAATATGCTCATCGCTTTGGGGTACAGGTACTGGTAACACTCAACACGCTGCTCCACGACGACGAATACCCTCGTGCGTGCGCGCTCGCGCACGAATTATATAAGGTAGGGGTAGATGCGCTGATTATCCAAGACCTCAATTTGCTCCAGTACGACCTCCCGCCTATTCGCCTTCATGCTTCTACGCAGTGCGACAATCGCACGGCAGAACAAGTGCTTCACTTGCAGCAGATGGGTTTCCGTCGTGTGGTTCTTGCCCGTGAATTATCCCTCAAGGAAATAAAAGACATCAGTAACGCGCTTTTCATTCAGAATTCAAATTTCAATATTGAATTAGAAGCTTTCGTTCACGGTGCCTTGTGCGTGAGCTATAGTGGACGCTGCTATCTCTCGGAAGTACTGATGGATCGTAGTGCCAACCGTGGTTGCTGTGCACAACTCTGCCGCCAGCGTTATGACCTGCTAGACAAGGATGGCAAAGAGATGGTGGACATGTATGGTGAACCTATCCACCAACGTTATTTGCTCTCGCTCCAAGATATGGATCGTAGTCAGTACCTTGCCGAACTTATCGAAGCAGGAGTAACCACCTTCAAGATTGAAGGACGACTAAAGGACCGCGACTACGTCACCAATATCGTGGCATACTACCGCCAACTGCTAGACCAACTGATTGCAAGCAATCCCACATTGCAGCAAGCATCTACTCCGTCTGTCTATCAATATGACTTTACCCCTAATCCTGCTAAGACTTTCCATCGCGGACAAACCGACTACTTCTTGCACGGTCGCACACCTAATATGGCAAACTGGCAAACACCCAAATCCACGGGTGAGAAGATTGGTAAGGTCATTGCCACCAGACACAATGCCATCTGCGTGGAGCTCGCTCATGGTATCACGCTTCACAACGGTGACGGCATCTGCTATGGAGATAAGGGCTTTGCTATCAACCGCATTGAAGGCGACTGGATTTATCCAAATAACCAATATCCAACACCAAATAGCCCACAGAGCATCCAATATCCTAAAGTTGGTACAACGCTATATAGAAATCTTGACAACGAGTTTCTACGTTCGCTCAAGGCGGAGCGCCGTATGCCTGTGGATATCCGTTTCGAGGCAGTAGAAGAGGGCTATCGTCTAACGATTGGCAAGCAGACTGCCACTTTTGAGGCAGAGCACCAACTGGCTAACAATCCAGAGCGTGCGTTGCAAACCATCATTCAGCAACTCAGCAAATTAGGAGATACGGATTTTATTGCCAAGGATATCCAAGTCTTTGACGGCGAAGAAGCATGCTCCGATGCCTTCCCATATTTCATCCCTACTAGCCTACTCAACCAATGGCGCAGAGAGGTATCCAATAGCGAAAGTGCTCTACAGCGAAATGATCTACAGCGAAGCGATCTACAGGCGAAGCCAATCTACAGCGAAGCGTCCCATCATCCCCTTATGACGTGTAAGTATTGCATACTATATGAGTTAGGTCATTGTCGTAAGATTAATCCAATGACTAATGAACCTCGCTATCTTCGTTTGCAGAATGGCACGATGCTCTCTTTGGAGTTCGACTGCAAACACTGCGAAATGCGAATCACTAAGCACTAAATTCTAAACACTCAACACAAGATATGGCAGCACACCAAGTTAACGTTTATTTCTGGTTGATCGACACTATTGCTTCGGGCAATCTCACCCGCGAGGATATCAACCGCCGCTGGATGCATTGTCGCTACAACGACAATCACGAAGACGAATTCCCAGAACGTAAGTTCCACCGTTACAAGGAGGAAATTCAAGAAATCTTCGATGTGGACATACGTTGCAGCAAGTCGCGCGGCAACGTCTATTACATCCAGAATAAGGACGACATCTCTGGCGGCACGCGCCAGTGGTTGCTCAATGCTATGGCTGTCCACTCCATGCTGGATCAAGCCAAGGATATCACCAACTGTGTGCTGTACGAAGATATCCCCGAAGGCACGCAGTACCTCAGTTTGATTGTGGATGCCATTCGCCACCGCACGCAGTTGCAACTCACCTACCATAGTTTCAACCGCCAAGAGCAGTACGAGTTGATGCTCTCGCCCTACTGCCTCAAGGTCTTCAAACAACGATGGTATGTAGCAGGGTGTCCATCTACTCATCCCAACGAGACGCGTATCTATGCGCTAGATCGTGTACAGATGATGCGTCCTACTGAGCACACTTTCATTTATCCCAAGAAGTTTGATGCCAAAACCTTCTTCGCCCCATACTATGGTGTATTCCGCAATGCTACCCCTACCAAGGTGATTATAGAGGCCAATCCACAATCCACACAATTTCTTCGCCTCTTGCCTTTGCACGAGTCACAAAAGGAGTTGCGCCAATTCCACGGGAATACTTTCTTCGAATATTATATTGCTCCCACACTTGACTTCATCCAAGAGCTCCGTACCCACGGTACAGATATCCGTGTACGTGAACCTGAAGAACTGGTTAAGGTCTTCCGCGACGAAGCCCAAAAGGCATACGAGATGTATTGTCAATAGGACGCCACTAAGTGGCTATAGGACGGTGCAAGCACCTATAGGACGCCCTGAAGGGCTATAGGTTAAAGGCAAAAAAACAAAAAAGTGCAAAAAAATGCACTTTTTTTGTTTTTTTCTCGAGATACTGACAAGTTTTAGCAGTCTGCTATAGTACCTTTGCACCGTCAAACGATAAAAATAGTATTAACTTGTTAAAAACTTACGACTATGCAACTAGAATTGAACTTCAACCAACCCACGCTTCAAGACACTGCAAAGGACTTCTTCAACAACATGTACAGTCTCCTCATTTGTATGCAAATTATAGCAAACCCAATATAATATTCACTTTTATTTTTTTACATTATGACAACACGTATCAACGAGGTGAATACACTCACCCAAGCATCCAATCCATCAAAAATGCACGACTATCGTATGCATCTCCGTGCGATCACCGACGGACTAGTAGAAATGGCTAAAGCTGCAGGTCGCAGCAAATACACTTGTAATCAATTGCTGCGCGAGTGTTATAATCTGATAGATGCCGAATTAAAGACGTATGAGCAATGGAAAGAGGAAGGCGCTTATGTACGTCGTGGTGAGCATGCGTATCTCTTTTGGGGCAAACCCGTTCGCAATGATCACGGTATAAGATATTGCCCTGTGGAATTCCGCTTCTGCCGTGAGCAAGTACGTTTCCGAGAAGTTAACGCGCTCTAAACACTAAACAGTAGTTCGCTTTGCGAGCGTTCTCTAAACAAAAAAATAGGCTACCTACAGTAGGTAGCCTATTTTTGTAATATGAAATAGTGATTACTTCACTTGTGCACCAAGTACATTGTAAACGTTCTCGCCACGGATAATCAATACTTGACCATTATTGATAACCTTAATAGGATTCTCGCTTACGAACACCTCCTCTATTGAAGTAGTGGACAACAATGTTGCCTCACCATCAGCAATCTCAATAGTACCTTTGTAGTTTTGCAAGATACCTGTTACAGCCACTTTGTCACCTACTTTAAAGTAGTCAGGTACAAATGCCCAGAAAGCCATAAATTGCTTTTCTCCACCTTCGGTATCTGACATATAGAAGCATTGTTTGTTGCGACCAGTCTTATCATCAACTTTTTGGTTGCCCAATTCTACAACATAACCATATACGGTTACGTTCTCAGTGCCTTTATAGCCCTCGGTTACAGCAATACTTGCTGCTTCAGTACAAGTAATCATTCCTTCAGGTGTATCTGGAGTACTACCATTCTCAGAGAGAGTAAGATCCTCATAAATATCATATCCATCTTCATCTTGACCCAAATATTCATAAGCAGTCACAGGCACTACTTGGTTGAGTGTGTATGTTTTGCCATCCAATCCTACGAATGATCCAACGAAAGAATAGTTGCCATTGTTATCTTTATTTTTAATAGTCAATGTTCCTACAGGCTCTTCTGCCACTTCATCCGTATTAACGACATCTTCTTCGTTTTCATTTTTCCAATACTCTGCATAATAGATGTTATATGTTCCATTGAGGGTTGTCTTACCATATGCCTCATATGTTTCTACATATAGATATGGAGACATATACATTCCTTCCGCTTCGTCAATACTAGCATATAGATCAAATATCCAATAATCTCCAAACTCTTCATCTGCTACATACGTGGCATCAGCGCCTTGAACACCTGTAATCTCAGTGCCCGTTACTGGCGTGTCTGGAGTATCAGGAGTATCTGGGGTTTCACCACCTTCGCCTAAAGTAACAACAATACTTGTAAAACGAGCTTGCGAAGCAAGAGTGGTTGACCATGATGTTTCACCTACAGTGTAGGATTCTTCCAAATTGCCATTATAATAACGATCATCGTAGGTGTCAAATGCAAATTCCAAAGAAGCAATGTTTTCTGTAGCTGAAATAGTTACAACACCATCTTTGTAGCAACGAAGAGCATATTTATTACCATAACCTTTATCACAAGAAACGGTAACACCATCTTTCGTTACTGTCACAGGAGAACCTGAACCACTTGTGCCTTGACCCTCAAAATCTGCTGGGGTGAAAGTCACAACACCTGCAAAGCTCATTACAGAGAAGAGCATTGCGCTTAAGAACAAAGTAAATTTTTTCATACTCATTTAAATTTAATTGGTTAATAAATATGCTTGGCTATACTATTTGTATCTCTCCGTTGATTACTTCCCACACCTTGGCTTTGTCGCCGTGTGCTGCGAGCAGTGCGGTCAGGTGTTGGCGGTCGGTGTCGGTGATGAATATCTGTCCGAACTCTTGTCCCACCACTAATTGTATTATTCGCTCCACTCGTTCGCTATCCAGTTTGTCGAATATGTCGTCGAGTAGAAGGATGGGCTGTTGGTTGAGCACTTGTTGGTCGCTGAGGTATAGCGCTTGCCCCAGTTTCATGGCTAGTAGGAAAGTCTTTTGTTGTCCTTGGCTACCTACACGTTTGAGGGGATATTCACCTAGCCTCATCTCTAGTTCGTCCTTGTGTATGCCCTGCGATGTCCAACCTAGTATAAGGTCACGTGTGCGTGTACGCGTCAGTGCTTGCTCCAAGTCACGCTCATGCAACTGCGACACATACTCCAACGCTACTTGCTCTTTGTCCCCTGAGATAGCACTATACACCTGTTGGAAGTATGGCACAAACTGCTCTATAAACTGCACTCGCTCTTGGTATATCGGCATTGCATGCATCACCAGCTGCTGCTCTAGTACCTCAAACAGAGTGGTTGGCAATGCCTCCACAGGGGTATCTGCATATTGTTTGAGTAGCGCATTGCGTTGCTTGAGCAGTACGTTGTATTGGGTTAGGTGTTCTAGATACGCTTTGCTGTATTGTGAGATGACGCCATCCATAAACTTGCGTCGCTCATCGCTACCGTCCACTACTAGTTCGCTATCTTGTGGCGATACCATCACCAGAGGTATCAAGCCGATATGGTCTAGTAGTCGTTTATAATCTTTCTTGCCTCGGCGGAACTGCTTTTTGACGCCTCGTTTGATGCCGCAGCTGATCACTTCCTCTCCCTCGTACTTACCTTGTATCATAGCCATATCCTCATCGTGGTGGATATTCTGGCTATCAATAGCGTTGTAGGCAGACTTGGTGAAACTGAGGTAGTATATGGCGTCCAAGATATTCGTTTTGCCTTGCCCGTTTAGCCCGACGAAGCAGTTGAGCTTATCCGAGAAGTTCAAGCCTGCCTCACGAATATTCTTGTAGTTTAATATGTGTAGTTCCTGTAGTATCATCTATTTAGATCGCTTCGCTGTAGATCACTTTGCTGTAGATCGCTTCGCTGTAGATCGCTTCGCTGTAGATCGCTTTGCTGTAGATCACTTTGCTGTAGATCGCTTCGCTGTAGATCGCTTTGCTGTAGATCGCTTTGCTGTAGATCACTTTGCTGTAGATCACTTCGTTGTAGATCGCTTCGCTGTAGATCGCTTCGCTGTAGATCACTTTGCTGTAGATCGCTTCGCTGTAGATCACTTTGCTGTAGATCGCTTCGCTGTAGATCGCTTTGCTGTAGACTACAGGGCGTAAGCCCGTCCTACAGGCACGAAGTGCCGACCTACAGGCGCTAGCGCCGATCTACAGCCCGCAGGGCGATCTATTAAGCGAAGAGGTTCACATCGCTAGCGGTGATAGTGTCGCCGCCAAGGATGATGAGTCGCTCTATCACGTTACGCAGTTCGCGGATATTACCTGGCCAAGTTTTCTCTTGCAATGCGGTCACTGCAGCATGGTCAAAGGTCTTCACTTTCCATCCCTGCTCGTTGCATATGAGTTCGGCAAAATGGTTCACCAGCAACGGTATATCCTCTTTGCGCTCATCTAGCGATGGCACATGAATAGGTATCACGTTCAGGCGGTGGAAGAGGTCCTCGCGGAAGCGTCCTTCGGCGATCTCCTTCTTGAGGTCCTTGTTGGTGGCAGCGAGTACGCGCACATTCACTTTGATGGGTTTGTCGCTACCCACGCGTGTGATCTCGTTCTCTTGCAATGCACGCAGCACTTTCGCTTGTGCAGAGAGACTCATGTCGCCTATCTCATCGAGGAAGAGTGTACCGCCATCGGCTTGCTCAAACTTACCTGCACGGTCTTTGATAGCACTCGTGAAACTACCCTTGGTGTGTCCAAAGAGTTCGCTCTCAATGAGTTCGCTAGGTATAGCTGCGCAGTTGACCTCTACCATAGGTTTCTTGGCGCGTGCACTGTTCTCGTGGATGAGGTGAGCGACGACCTCTTTACCTGTACCGTTGCTACCAGTGATCATCACTCGCGCTTCGGTAGGTGCTACCTTTTCTATTATCTCGCGCACGCGCTCGATGGCAGCACTCTCGCCCACCATCTTATTGCGGGCACCTATCTTCTTGCGCAGCACCTTAGTCTCTTGTACAAGTGACTTATGCTCGAGTGCGCGTTGGGTGGTTACTAGCAGACGGTTGAGGTCAAGGGGCTTCACAATAAAGTCGTATGCACCATTCTTAAGTGCCTCTACCGCAGTTTCTACGGTGCCGTGCCCAGATATCATCACCACAGGTACATCTTCTGCACCTTGTTCTTGGGTGGTCTTGCGGTAGGCCTGTAGCACCTCCATGCCGTCCATCTCTGGCATCTTGATATCGGTGTATATCAGGTCATACTTAGCAGAGAGTGCCATATCAAGACCTACACGTCCGTTCTCGGCTACCTCTACGGTATAGCCTTCAAACTCGAGTATCTCTTTGAGCGTATTGCGTATTGCGCGCTCATCATCTATTACCAATATTCTTGCCATGATAGTTGGGGTATGTATAATATTCCGCGCAAAGTTACTGCTTTTTTCTGATATCTCCAAATTTTTGATGAAATATACCATTTTTTGAAGTATGTCGGTTAATGGCGGTGAAGATCGGTTAATGACGGTTAATGACGGTTAATGGCGGTGAAGATCGGTTAATGACGGTTAATGGCGGTGAAGATCGGTTAATGAGGGTGAATGGACGGAGATATAAAAAGAGCCGAGAAATTCTCGACTCTTTTGTTTATCTACAGCCACTTTGTGGCGATCTACCATTTAGCCCAATCTACAGCGCAGCGATCTACTCAGAATTGCTCAAAAGATACTTTTATCGTTAATTTCAGCATTTTTTACACCTTAAATTTGCTCAAACCAACTAAATTAGCTGCATTTCAGCAATTTTTATGTTTAAAATTTGCTCATATCAAAAAAAAACACTACTTTTGCGGTCATTAGACCGTTTGTTTTTTTCTCCTATGGAGTCTTACAAAATCAACATAGTCACATACTGCAAAATGAGATAACCATGGAGCAACTTTTTGGATGATAGTGTAGAGTGTAAGGTGTAAAGTGTAAAGGCTAGAATGTAAAAAATGAGTTGGATGGTGTCCAACTCATTTTTCTTATCTTCGCCAATAGCCTATAACCTATAGCGAGGTTCTTGGGGCGGCTTACAACCTCTTTCCTTGTGCATCGAAGACGCCCTCGGCGGTGCGGATGATGAGCTGGCCATCAATGAGGTACTTATTAACCGCTTCACCGTTATTCACCCCTTCACCGATATTCTCGAGTGATGTCACTACATCCTTTTGTGGTTGGATATGGAGCGCAAAGCGATTTTCGGATGTGCCCTTTGGCAGGGTGACGATATAATCGCTCAATAGCAAGTTGGTACGAGTATTGGTCTCGTAGTCAACGAGTTCTACCACCATGCCCTCTGTGCCGTCAGGCATACGGAAAGTATATTCTCCCTCGGCTGCAATCTGTACACCCACTGGCACAAGTGCTTCTTCCATAGGCAGTGCGTTACCTGCCGCTTGGATACGATCGTTGGTGAGGGTGTAGATATTCGCACCGCTATTGATGATCTTCGTAAGGTCGAGGTTCATATCAAAGTCAGTGGTTGCACCTTCTTGCTGCAGTTGTACGAATGTCTGGTCAGCTTTCTCCTCGCCTTGAACCAATTCTAATCCAAGCACCACCTTCTCTGGCAACTCACTCTCGCTATTGCGACGGGCTGCAAGTTGCTCAGGGATGCTAGAGTGCGCACTCCAACTGATAGTGCCCGCATATTGTACCATATAACCATACATCGACTTGAAATCAGTAGGAGCAGCAGCACTCTTCACTTCATAACCAGCGTTGCTGAATAGAAACTCATAGTAGAAGTTCGCCTCAACTTGATTAAATGTTGTGTTTACATCCGTCACTGTAATATCCTTAAAAGCAGGCACACCTATTAGGTTCCAGTTAGAGTCTGTTATCTTATGATTAATTGTACCATAAGGTATATTGCACTGGTGCGCTGGCACCAACACATCTACCGATAAATTTTGTGAGATTGTGTTAACTGATTGACCAGATGGGAAATACAAACTTACACTACTTACACCGTGGTTAAAAGTCACCTTATTCAGGTCTAGTACAAGTACGTAACCTACGCCAGCTTTTAGTGTTGTATTGACATCCGTAATATACTTCCAATAAGTGCCTGAATCTATAAATAATCCTTTTTCAGCGCGCTCTGCTCCATCGTAGTATTGCAAGATCCATGCATCTGCATACTCACCAAAACCAAATATATCGCTCACTTTCACATCAAATGGGAAGGATACCCAATAAATGCTCTGATCACGAGTTCGAGGCGTTTTCTCTATCCACTCTTTATCAAATGTCATTACAGCATACACGGTATCTACCTTTGTCAAATTGCTCGTTAAATTCAATTGCGTTACAGCAACCGTTCCTTTACCATTCTCATAACCATGCTCACGAATCACCATCATATTCGCGCCTAAGGCTCCTTCTGCTTGGGTATTTCCTGGCAACCATGCTACGATAAGGTGGTTGGTCTTGAAATCATAAGTAAGGCGGATATCAAACTCCATGTCTGCTGCATCACTTGCCAGCAAATTAATTTTGTCGTTGTCATCTACTCCTCCCTTGAAATATTGCAGATTGTCAGCGTACAATGCTGTCAAATTCACTTTGGTACTCTTAGTGGCGATTACATCTACTTGATAAATCCAGTTTTGTAAATCTTCAAATTTGATTCCAGTTACTACATTCTTACTAGAATTTTTTAATTCCTCAGCATCAGCCAATCGTAAGAATGTTTCCGCAGTTGCGTTAGTAGATCCCGCAATATATGCACGACGTATCTCATTGGTCTCCCAATCCCAACCAAAGCGCACGTTTGCACCATCCGTAGGTAAGTCACCGTCTGCATCTATCACAATTCGAGGATTGGCATCTTCGGGGTCGGCAGCCAAGGTATCGGAAATACAATCACCATAGTCATTGGCAATGGTATATCTCACATTCTTCGTTTTATTTGCAGCTTCTGCATCTGTTGCTACCCACTTACAGAAGTAGTGGCTAAATGGCTCATTATTATCTGCATAACTGCTATAGGTCATTTTATGACTATCACTGCGGAAATATGTCCAACCGTCCTTTGCCGATTTGGTACGGATATAGTAGTCTCCCTCATATGGTTTTATATCATCTGTGAGCACCTGAACACTATGTGTTGGATTATTGGTCTGTTGCAGTACAAAATTCCATACGCCAGTCTTTCCCACTGTAAATGCAATATCATCCGTTATCGTCTGCCACGTGCCCACGCCATCTACAAGTGTAGCACATCGTTGCAAAACTAGTCTTGGGGACTTGTCGCGATGCACAAAGAAACTTACGGTATCTAATCTATCGCCTATTATGCACTTTTTAATCACGCGCTCGGGGTGGAAAGAACCGTCTTCCGAGTCTTGATATGCTAAACGATAATCGCCCACACTGAGAGGATAGGTGATTGTCAACTTCTGTAGCCCCGCGTCCCACGCGAATATATATTTTCCGTAATATGTAGTAGCAATATTACAATGGTCACCACTACCGTTTGCAGAGGTCAGAGTCTGATCTCTTTCTGTAATGCTAAACGATTTGTTTCCATAGCGGGTAAGGATACTTGTACCCTGCATATGCGCTATTTTGAAATTCGCAGTTACATTGGAGTCTAATTCTACTTCTAATTGACCATCTACAAATCTGAATCGTTCTTGTGGTGTCTCCCAATCACCATCTACACCGATAACATACCACTCTTCCTTTATAGCAAACGTTACGTTGATAGTTGTATTGTTACAAATGGTATTTTGTGTACCTACGCTTAAAGATGCTCCGTTGATTGTAGCCGTCTGAAGTTTGTATCCATTCTTTGGCGTAACTGTCACAATGACTTTTGTATCAAATGGAACTTTCTCACCATTAGTAATGATTCTTCCAGTTGTAGTCTTTACAACCACGTCACCAAAATCAGGAGTAGTGTTTGTGATGATGATTGTAGGCAATTCTAACTTCGTCCACTTGCCAGAATAGTAGATATCCATTCCGTCATCATTCCCACCTGTCTCATTTTTACCCCATCTTTCTTCTTCAAGAGTGTAATAATTAGACCCATTATATAAATCTATCGTTTTCGATTCATTTAAATTGATATCCCAGTTATTATCGGAATTATCCTTTGGCATTCTAACAAAATTCACCTTATTATATAAATGAGCTGTTGGTACATCGCAGTAATATACTCCGTCTTCATCTGTGTTTAACATACTCATCCACTCATTATTGCTATCATTGAAGAAATATGCTGCAAAACGTGCCTCACGAAGCTTCCAGTTGGCATTTGGCTTGAGATAAATCTTCGTCAAATCATACAAGTTATTTCCATTAGTTGGCAACGTAAGGTCAGTTGTTCGATTCCACACATTATTTTGTGTATTTGTACTATTTGGTTTCATTCGCACAAACTGAAGTTGGCTATATCCTACAGGAACATCTGCTGTATAGTATTCATCATCGCAGGTTAGTTGTTCCAAATCCACCCACCCATTATCTTGCTCACTTTTCCAATAGTATATCGCGAAACGTGCCTCAGCACTCTTCCATTGGGCATTTGGCTTGAGGAATACAGTCGTTGGTTTGAGGAATACTGCTTCAATCGTTGCATCGGCATCAATAGTACAAGTGTAGGTTAGGTCAGTAGAAACAACCACACCATTCTTCTTCCATTGTGAGAATGCATTATTCGCGTCTGGAGTTGCAGTAAATGTCACGCTCGTTCCTGGCTTCACTTTTGCTGGAGAGGTCAGCACTCTGTCATCCGCAACAGCCCCTACTGTACCACCATCACCAAAGAAAGTTAATGAAACCTTGTCTGAAGGATATTCAACGGATAAGGTATTCGTTTCAGAATTCCACGTAAATATATACTCACCAGCTTCTGTGGTGGTTATTTTACATTCTGCATTGTTCGCGCCATCTTTGTGTAAAGTTACAGAAGTTTTAGTCTCTGTTAGGAATTCACTCTCAAGACTATTTCCTCTCCAGTCACCATTGTCTATGACTTTAAATTTATACTCCTTTTCTCCTGCCAAAGTAACAACTAGAGAATATGTCGTACTGCTTTCTGTCGCTTTCTTAAATTCTTGGTTCTCGTTCGCACTCCAATTATTAAACACTTCACCTACCAAATACACATCTGTAGGAAGTCCTTCGGTTGCGGTACCATTACTTATCCATTTTGCATAGAGAGTAGTAACGCTGCTATTTTTAATCCAATTTCCACTAGCATCGGTATAACCCGTTACACTCTTTAACCATTCTCCTGCTGCAGATACCACTTGTACGCCTGCGCCCTCCTCTTGGGTGTAATAACCGCCAAAGGTGTAATCGGTGCGAGTAGGAGCGACGACTGGATTGACAGAGTAATTATTGTTTTGGTATTGTACCGTTGCACTGCTTGTTCCATTCGTACCATTTTGTTTTTCAAAATTGATGGTATATGTTGGGGTTTGACTTTGCCATTTTGCATAGAGGTTCACCGTTGCATTATTTGTAGTAGTGAGATTAGTAACCTCCGCTTCATCTCCATATTCCACCTCACCATCTGACGTAGTTGACCATCCTAAGAAAGCATGTCCTTCGCGCGTGAAATTGTTGGTACTCAATGCTTTTTTCTCGTTATAATTAAATGGCTGATCATCCATTGTACCTGCTGTACCACCATTGGCATTGAATTTTACGGAATAGGTATTGAGTGCAAAGTTAGCTTGTACAGTGGAAACTGCTGTTGGCTTAAATCTGGTAGAAGCAGCATTTGCATTTGTAAACGAACCGCTACCAGATTGGATTGTCCAGTTTGTAAAGTGGTAGCCCGTTTTGGGTGTTGCAGTAATAGCGCCACCAGTTACTTCGCTCATTTCGGTTTCTGTTGTAGGAGTAACTGTACCTTTGTTTATATCACTGGACGTGACAGTAACGATATAAGTTTTTTCTGTAAACTCTGCTTTCACAGTTACATCCTCATTCACAATGCAGGTGTAAGATGGATCAGTCGATAATGTGGTACTACTACCATTAGTCCACTTAGAGAAAGTGTAACCAGTATTTGCTTCTTGAGTAAATACAACACTTTTTCCTTTTAATACATAGTCGCCAGAAGTAATTGCAACTCCATCCACTTTGGCTGTAACAGTCTTACCACCCGTCCCCTTACTAAAGGTTACTTTACATAACTCTGTTGCAGTGTACCAGAGTTTATTCGTCGAAGGTTCCCACCAAATAACCACATCGGAGGATTTGTCAGAGGTATCTGTAAATTTTATTAAGCGATTCTCTACTATTTGGTCCCAATTACTTTTTTGGCATCCTAGTTCAATCGCGTTACTTTCTCCTATATGTGCTTCAAAGTTATGACCTGAACCATCTTCGTTTTTTGTAGTCCAGAACGGATATGTGCTAGTACCTGCTTTACCTTTACCCGTGTGGATAAAAAAGAATTGGTCTCTACCTCCATAAGACTCAGTTATCTGTGCAGACAATTCCGCTACAGTCTTGCCTGTCTCAAGCTTATATCGCCCGTTACCCGCATAGGTGAAAGGATTGGTTGTAGACGCTCCATCGTTCCATTTTTGTTGGAATCGTCCGCCGATGTAATAAGGTTTAGCAGTAACAGTAACGGTACAAGTGGCGGTTTTATCAGCCTCGCAAGCATTAGAAACTGTGTAAGTGATAGTCGCCGTACCTGGACCTTTAGGTGTTACTGTTCCATTGTCAACAGTAGCCACATTTAGGTCGGAGGATGTCCATCTACCACCTGTAGTACCACTGGTTATAGTAATAGATCCATTTGAGCCACCTTCTTCTAAAGTGAGGGTAGATTTAGAAAGTACAGGTTGTACCAATGCGGGTGTAATGGTTATCTGCAATGTCTTTGCGCTGGAGGTAGCACCATAACAAACGCCTGCTTCTGTGATGATAGAGCGCACCCAATATGTAGTTGTGGCAATTGGGGAAACAGTGATTGAGGAATGACCATTTTCTGCAGTAATGATGTTTTCCCCTACAGTACCTGTACCCCATTGTAGCGAACCAACTGAGATAGAGCCTCCTGCCGTCAGCGTCACATTCGTTCCGCTACATACGTCACCAGCTAATGCATTATCTCCAACTTTCGCTGTCAGTGACGTTGGTGTGGTAGGAGTTTGGGTACAGCCCGCCACCTTAAATGAAGCCGTTGCATTTGCATTATTGGCTGAAGGTGTAAATGTAGTGGTGGCATTACTTGCATTAGCCAAAGTACCGTTAGTTGCAGTCCATTTATCGAATTCATATCCGTCATTAGGTGTCGCCGTAATTGTCACTCCGCTACCTTGCGCTACCGTACCCGATGCTGGACTAACTGTACCACCTTCACCTGCCGTCGTAACTGTGTAGGAGTAGGTTTTAGGATTTATAGTCAGTGTTGCTGTATTACTACTTTTTACGCAGATAAATCCGTCACAGGAAATTGCAGCTATCTGATATTCACCTTCCGTTAACTCATCAACATCGTTCACATCAAAACCAATCCAACTATTTCCTCCATCAGTTGAGTAATAGTAATATAATGTATTTGCCCTTCCTGCGGATGATGTGTTGTTTACCGTTGCACTTATGCCAGAAGTTGCAGTTCCGACAGTAATAGCATATGCTGTTGTGCTAAACTCAGGAATCTTGCCACTAGTGACATTTATCTTATTACCATTGTTATTTGTTAAAGAGTATAGTGCTCCAGCTGCTGCATTGTTAGACATTTGTACGCCTTGCCATGTGCTGTTGTCTGAAATCCAATATTTTTGTCCGGCAGCCGCCCTAACAACGGTGCAATATGTAGAACTCAACTTCCAGCCAGCGTTGCCGTTTTTATAATCATTGGTATTAGTTTTGTTTAGATATTTTGTTCCCCAGCCCCAAGTGTCGCCATAGTAGAACATAATATCATTGCCTGTTAGAATAGAACCCATTTCCTCTACCCAGATTGACGGATACCATTCATTACTAGCCTGGTCAACACATATTCGTACTAATCCTGTTGCTCCAGTATATTTCCATTTATTATTATTGTAACCACCAGAAGCACCTTCTGTGTTTGCATTAATCACAGTATTGTTGTTATTTGGACCATAGTTATTACTTCCATTGTTGAGATAAAAAGTGGAATTAGTCGTCATCCATACATAGATACTATACTTACTATCTTGTCCATAGTAGTTTTCTATCTTTGTTGTCTTACCATTGAGATAAAAGTGTGAATCTGATCCCCACGCACTGACGCTTGTAGCGAGTAGGATTAGAATTAGGGTTAATGTTTTGAAAAAAGAAGAAAAAGTTTTCATTGTTTTCATATTGATTTTATTGTTTTATTCGTTTTTATTTTGTGAGCAGAGGTCAACCCAATGACCTATGCCCGAGGGGGTTATATAAATGATGAGATTGGTTGGTGAGCCAAAGCACTTTTTTCAATTATATCAGCTATATATATTCCATATTTATCCTCTAATTTCTTCCAACATGCTAAATCAGTGCATTTGCCATTTTGTAGCCAATATATGGTATATCCTTGGTTTTTCTCCAAATTTTCAACTGTATTGAACGTATCTCCTTGGTTTCGGCATGCTATTAAAATAATCTCACAACCTAGACTAATAAATTCCTTCACTGATTGCTGCATTCGACTACTAGGATCGCCTTGACTCTCAATACCAACAAGCGTATTTCCAATATTGATTGTTGCTTTCACATCTCCCTTCAACACAGGAAATGTAGTATTTCCAACAGGTTCATATACTTTCGTTGTAGTTGGATATTTAGCGTGCAGTATATTGAAAACATTCCTAATACTTGTCGTTTTTCCAATATCATGTGCTCCTCTATTTGCAATTATTTCTCTCATAATGCTTGATTTTTTTATGTTAATTTTCGATTATTTCATTTTGTTGAGGAGTTCGCGTAGTTCCTTTAAACGTGGTTCTAAAAAACTACTATTCTTTTGATAGTACTTTTTGATTGCCTCAATTCCATCTATTTGGTCTTCAGAAAATTGAGTCTTAGCTTTTACTAAAAAACTATCAGGATTAGGAGCTTCATCAAACAATACATGTAGCAATAATATTGTCAAATCCAAATTACGATGTAGAGGTAGTTCCTCCGATTGACGACTCCAACGATTTCCTGTATGACGCCATACTTTCATGGCAATTTCATCCTTGTCATATTGTGCATGACCGATACTCAATGCCTTCGCATCTGTATTCTTGCGGTATTGTCCATCTATCTGATCATAATCATTAACCGATACCAATGGTTTATGTCCTAAATATTTTGGTGATTTCATTATCTTTTTGTCTTTTCTGTGGGTAACTGTGTTATTTTTATGATTTATATTGTTTTTATTTTGGGCTGTTTCACGCGCTGTGCGCTTGTTTCAATGTTTCAAAGTTTCAATGTTTCAGGCGGCAGAGCCGCGGGGTTAATCTAGTTATTATCTTTTTGCTCACAGATGTCCTATAGATGTCCCACAGATGTCCTATTGTGGTCGCCTAACTAGCGGTACGCCTTTGCTTGTGAGCAGGGGGCAATTCAATGACCGAGCCCTCGTCGGAGTGTGCTCGCGAGAAGAAACTCATTTGCATGAGTTTGGCTCGCCGCCACTCCTCCTCTTAAATCGAACTTCGCGAGTTCGATTTAGGTTATTGTGAATATTGAAAAGACTAATAACAAAATCAGACACAGTTTCCTGCGTCTGACTATTACTTACATTTTATTTCGATTGGCTTACTTATCGCAGTAGCCAATCAGTAGCTAACACACAATGAATCGTTTTACCACCTTCTACAATGTCGCGTGGTTCTCCATACATCATTACCAAAGTAAGATTGTCGCAATGCAAAACATTACTTGCCTTAACAAGATTGCCGACTTCGCGATTATATAACTTGGTTCGTGGCTGTGTGAAGTCATATGTTACTTGAATCATTTCTTGCACCTGCGTGCCTTTCACTCGCACAAAATCCACTTCATACTCGCGCACCTTGCGGAAATAGTAAATCTGCTCATCAATAGCAGCACGGCGTTTTAATTCAACGGCTACCATATTCTCCAAACGCAAGCCAAGACTTTCCGTCATTAACGCATCATCACGCTTTGCAATCATAGCAGGGTCAATGGCATAATACTTATGCACACTCCTGCGCTCAGAACTCTTGAGAGAGAAACGAGGCAACGCCAACACCAGATAGGCATTTTGCAAATATTGCAAATACTTCTTGGCTGTATTGGGCGACTTGAGGTTGTGCTTCTTTTGTACTGTGGCAAAGGAATGTTCCTGAGAAAACTCATCTAACACCTGATTAGCAACATCCATCAAGGTCTGCGCATAACGGAGCTTATAGCGTTTTGCGATATCCTTTTCCACAATAGTCCGTACCAATGAGCGTACATAATCACCTTGTTCCGCTTCGCTGAGCAATAACAACTCAGGGAATCCTCCTGCAAAGAGATAATCATTTAATGCTTTATCTCGCAGTGCTATTGCTTTGGTGGTATAGGACGATGTGTTCACATCCTTACACGAACAATACTCTTGAAAAGAGAATGGCATCAATTCTATCTGGTGATAGCGCCCCGTCAAATGGGTGGCTAATTCGCCACTCAACAGGTTGGCGTTGCTACCAGTTATGAGCATGTGCATACCTTGTCGTAACATGCGATTGACGAATAACTCCCAGCCTTCTATGTTTTGCACCTCATCTAAGAATAGATGGTTGAAATCGCCATTTAATTGGTAAAGGGCTCGAAGCAATGTATCAAAAGCATCTACCGTCAGTTTGCCTAAACGGTCATCATCGAAGTTGATATATCCAAATGGTAGTCCGCTTTCCAGCATAACTTTGCTGCAAAGAGTAGATTTACCACTACGGCGAACACCTATCACCACTTGTGCGAGAGGACTATTGAGATTAATCTCTTTTTCCTCCTCGCGTGTGACAATGTTTTTCCAATGTCTGTTCGTTAATTCTTCGCGTTGGTCACTAAGAATATTTACATAACGTTGTAACATAAGTCAAAAATATGCAAAAAACACATCAATACGTTTCAAATTCGGGTGCAAAGATACAACAAAAATGTTGTTATTGCAAGAAAATGTGTATTTTTCTTACCGAAAAGTGAATAAAAATGCATATTTTACATTATTTGAAGTGAACAAAAATGTAAATTTAGTCATTTTCAATATGTCAAAGATCGCCTTTTGTCGCTTTGCGACGTTGGTGGTTCAGCTGGATATTCCAGAGGAACCAGAGTGCCCGGAGTCCGAAGGACGGAGGGCGAAGGATCACTTTTGTCGCGGAGCGACGGGGTGTTGGTTAGCCTAGCATCCAAAGCCCGAGTCGGGAGACCGGAGTCCGAAGGACGGAGGGTGGTTTTTATATCGGGCTCGGCGGGGTAGCGCCGAGAGCTGAACCGATAGGGTTGTTGTTTTAAGACAATTTACGTCAATTTATATCGTCAATTATCGTCAATTCGTTGGGTGCGTTGTTTATCTGTTGGAAGATTGTGGTGTACCACAATAGCAACTGATAAACAATCATTATGTTTGCTGCTCTATCCCTTATGCATCCCTTGGTCAAAGCCCCTTGATCCTTCGGTGAGGTTCCGATGAGATTCCGATGAGGTTCCGATGAGGTTCCAATGGAAGTAAGGGGCAGGTAAGGGGCTGCGCCGTTGTTATATTGTATTTTGTTTGCTCATAGTTATAAAACAAACAAGTTCCTAATCTGTAAAGACTAAGAACTTGTAGAGTATCATCATTGATCAACCGCTATGCTTCCTCTGCAGTCGTCAATGGCAATTCATCGGGCGGAGTCGTGAAATGCAAGGCACGTTTGTCGGAAATCACCGTAGTTCCCAACTCATGCTCCAGTTGCTCACGAGCTACATGCGCCACATTGCCGCCACGCTGCGCAATCTGCGCGTTTTCGCTAAAACCTTGCGGGTTCTCTCGCTGACTCAGCTCCGTAGCAGCCGCCTCCGCAAGACCATTGAGCATCAGTTCAACATTGGTCATGTTATCGCGCAAACTCTCCTTGCGCAGTCCCTTGTGCTGCTTATACTCGCGGGTGGTCATGCCACTCCATGCTTTGGAGATGATGTCTGTCAATATCGCATAATCGCGCTCCTCTTGCATACCGCCACGCTTCCACTCATCGGTCAAGCCCTTGCGTACCTCAATGGTCTTGATACGCTGGTTGATCCATGCCTCCGAGTAGCCCAAGCGACGATAATCACGGATAGCCTGCTCAATGCTCAGCTCAGGGTCTTGCAACTGCTCCAATCGCTGACGTCCTACCTCAGCCAGCCACAACTTGAATGGCTCTGCCTTCTTGCTTGGCACCGACTGAATGAGGCGCAACAACTGCTCCGTTGTAGCTACGTCGGTAAGACGCATCTTGCCATCGGGGGAGGGTAATTTCAACTGTACGATTTTTTCGTACACTTCACTTCCCTCTGCTGCTAACTTGCGTTTAAGGTCACTCCAATAACGCCTTGGGATATTACTATCTGTCAACACTTGGATGACATCTACTACGGAGAAGAAGTATTGCTCCTTCTGCTCGTCCCACACATAGCGGATGTTTTGTCCTTCGAATAATTTGATTTCACTTTGCTCCATAGCTATCTTCTATTTATGGTGCAAAGGTACAAAAAAAATTGCATATACGCAAGGATTTATGCAAAATATTTTCGAGAAAATAAACTTGCAAAGTGCGTTGCTATACTCTACAAAATACAGTGTTTCAAAGATCGCTTGTTGTCGCGGAGCGACGAGGTGTTGGTTAGCCTAGTGTCCAAGACCCGAGTCGGGAGACCGGAGTCCGAAGGACGGAGGGCGAAGGATCACTTTTGTCGCAGAGCGACGGGGTGTTGGGTTAGCCGAGTAACCAAAGCCCGAGTCGGGAGACCGGAGTCCGAAGGACGGAGGGCGGATGTCGTACGCAGAGCGAACGTTCGAGGCTTTGCCGAGATATGAATGATCGTCAATTCGTTTTCAGCTAGGGTTATGCTGTTTGGCGTTGGCGACGAGCTACGAAGATCGCTGCTACTGCTGCAAAGAACAAGAGCACGAGAGGTTCGCCGACAGGGCTTGATGGATCTCTTGGACCTGGATCATCCTCTTTATAATCACCCATACCTCCGCCGCTCCAGTTCCAGCTATTCTTTCTACCACTTATACCACGTGGAGCATTGCCTCCCTCGCTAGGTGGCGTGTCATCAAACGGCTCATATACAGCACCTTGGTAAGCCTTGTAGGTTACATTGGAGACCTGGTATCCGCCATCAAAGGCGCGAGAGGCTTGGTTAGGCACACGATAGGTATTATCCGACACGCGATAACCGCTCTCCGACACACGACTCCCGACACCATTGTACACACCACCATTCCACTGCTCTGGAGAAGCGGTCGATTGTGTGGTACCGCTGATGCGGTAGGAGATGGGTGCATTGTAAGATTGGGCGTGGGTAGTAACGCCAAAAACAAAGAAAATTAGTAAAATTGCGCCTTTCAATACGGCGCCCAAAGAATGTGGTTGTTCAACTAACATGTTTGGTTCTTTTATCATGGTATTTTTATCTATTTTTCAAAGTATTTTTCTCTAAGTGTTTATGTGTTTACATAATTCGGCGACAAAGGTACATTTTTTTTTTGAATCACACAAGAAATAGAATGAAATTTATTTCATTATTGCTTGCAAACGTTTGCAAGCAGAGTACTTGTCACAAAAAAAGTAGTGCCGGGCAGACCCGCACTACTTTGATATATTTTATAAAAGGGATAGCTTAATTGATATAATGCCCATATGCAGAAACAACCAGCACTAGCACCTCATTGTCATGTATTTCGTATACCAAACGATGTTCTTTATTTAGCCTTCTCGACCATGTTTCATTCTCAAAATATTTCAATTGCTCTATTTGTCCAGTTCCTGACCTCGGATGCTCACGTAATTCATCCAACAATTTTGCAAGTTTTTTGATGAGCTGCGGGCTATGTTTCTGCAACGCAACAACATCTTGCTGCGCTTGTAAAGTAAACTCTATCAGATACATAGCATACGATTAATAAACTGTTCACTTGTTTCATGCGCTTGCATAGCGACTGTCTTTCCTTGTGCTTTTTGATGGCTTGACTTGCGAATTTTAGCACAAAATTCATCCTTAGTCATTTGTATTTTTGCCGCTGATTTTTCATTTGCAGAAGCGCGTTCTAACGACCATCCCATATTACCCGAAAGTCTCTTTAAAAAGCGCGTGTCGGATGTGGGGAGAGTGATTCGCATGGTTGTCATTGTTGTTTCCATAGTCAGTCATTTTATTATTTTCGCTGCAAAGATACGAAAAAAAAATGACATGTGCAAATTTGTTCCGATTTGTTGGTTGATTTTTATTGATTTTTAATCTTTTGGAGGGTGTTTGTCGTTCCTATTATTTTGCTGTTTTTTGTACCACACAATCGACCGCTTCGGCAGAGCAGTGGAATGGTGGTGTGGGTAATGGTCAGGCAACGAGTGGCGTTTATGGTGCGGCGAATGGCGGATATCAACCTGCGGGCAAGGCGGGAGGATACAACGTGAATAACGGTTTCGGATGGACACGTAGCGACTTTCGCTCCGTAGTGGAGACAGACATGCAGCAGAATGCTTATAAAGCCTACCAAGGTGCTGTATATGAGCCGTTTAATGACACTCCGCCTAGTGAGAGTGGTAATGCGCCACGTGGTATCAGCGGGAGGAAGAATGCGTTTATCAATCCAAGCGACCCTGGCAATATAGGAGAGGGTTCCCCTGTCGGTGAGCCTCTCGTGCTTCTGCTGTTTGCTGCAGTGGCAGCGGTTTTCGTAGCAATACGCAAGAAAGGAGAGCCGTGTTGAGAGGTTAAAGGTTAGAGGCGAGAGGTTATAGGCAGGAATAGCAGCAGAGCTGCAATCCAATCCAATAGCCAATTGCCCAAAAACCGCCCACCTACTGGGTGGAGAAATAAAATGTCGCAAAAGCGACAGAAGTGATCTTTGAAATAGTGGAATTACTAAAAATGGTTGAGAAACGCAAGTTTTTTGGCATAATATTTGTGTATATCAAAATAAAATTGTACCTTTGCAGCGCAAAGGTTAAACGACACAAAATTATGCAAACAACACAAATGAATTTCGAGGGAGGCGTGCAAGTGCACAACGAACCACTGGTTGCTCCTAATTGGCAGGGAAAAAGATACACCTCGCATGATGAATTCTGGAACGAAGCGTATGCTGATTTAGGCAAACGCTATGGGTTGAATGATATTAGAGAAGTAGAGTGATGCGAGTTATAAAGTATAGCGAAGAGGCACATGATGACATCGTCCGCCTCAACGAATACATCGCGCAAGTGTGTAAGGCACCTTTAACAGCCAAACGCTATCTCATGGGGCTTGAGCAACGTATATTGTGGTTGCAACAGAATGCTGACCTATTCCCAGTTGTGCCTGAACTATCTTTTGAATTAGGCTATCCAATCAGGCGCTTGAACTATGAGAAGATGGCGGTGCTTTATTCAATAACAGATGACGTTGTATATGTCCATCGCATCATCCCTCAGAGTATGATTTATTAACAAGATTTTACATATATTTCTATCTAAAACGGTAATTCCACTAATTGACGGAGTTGCCGTTTTTGTTTGTAATAACCAGAGCGGCATTTATCCCGAAGATACCCTGAAGATACCCCGAAGATAGCGTAAAGGTAGCGCAAGGGTAGCGGAATGACATAGTAAAGCAAGAACTTTGCAAAAGTAGAAAAGGATAATTAGGGAAACGGGAATATAGGGAATTTCAAAATGCCCAAAATGCCCAAAATGCCCAAAATGTCCTAATATAGTTTTAATGAGATGAGTGTTGATAATGAGGGAGTTATGATTTTAAGAGTGAGTTCTGCGGACATAAATAAGGATGTAAAATCAACGACAATTGATGTCAATTATAACGACAATTAAAGTCAATTCGAGGGAGATTTCTTTTAAGGGTTGGAAGAATGCATGCTGCATTGGCAACCCATAAAAAGAAAAAAGAGTGTAAAATGCAGAGAAAAATATTCGGGTTTAGGTCATTGGGTTGACCTATGCTCACAAAACGAAATAAAAACGAATAAAACAATAAAAACAATATGAAAACATTTACAAATTACGCCGAGAAGAAGGCGAAACAATTTCTTAACCTATTACAAGGATATACCAAAGGTATACGAATAACTGCCATCCTCATTCTCCTATTAATGGGAGTTAGTAATGCATCCGCAGTAGATCTATATTTGCGTGGAATTCGAGTTTGGGATGCTAAAGACCAAACGAAAATGTCACAAAATGGATCTACTTATAGTGTCATTACCTATCTTAGTACCGTGGAGTATAAATTTAAAATTGCAGATTCAGGTTGGAATTATGATAATAACTACGAAGCCAACAATACTAGCGCCACAGTCTCACTAAACACTGCATATACAACATGGCATAATAACGGAAAAGGGGATATGAGTTTTACTCCTTCAACTGCTGGATTTTACAAATTTTCTTTGACTAATGGTGAACTAACTATTACCAAATATGACCCTTCTCCAAATGAAGCTCCAAGCGATGTTGTTAATGGAACAAATGTAATGTTTTACATACAAGGATATTCAGATAATGGTTACAATGTATTAAAAGCTAACAACACAAACAATATTAGTTCTAACAGTCATGGTCTATCAAAAATAGACTATAGTATATCATATGTAAACACACAGAAAACTAATTTATCAACAAATTATTACATCTCCAATAATCCTAGCCAGTGGAATGGAAAATCTTACACTGATATAAAAAATGCCCAAGGAGGTGAATTATTTGAAGCACAAGATAATACTAACAAAATCGCCGCAAAGACTGCAACAACCACAACGTCTGTTTCCAACAGCACCTTAAATATTTCTACAACAACTAATTCTAAAACTGGAGTTTGTAATGGAACATTATACATCCAATATTACATTGACAATACTTTTGTTGGAGTAAAATATGATTCATCTACAGCCAGTTATGCTTCGATCCCTGCGGGCGGCAATACAGCGTGTGAATCAACATTTAATGTTTCTGAACTGACTAGTGGTCAACACACACTAAAAACCGTTTTAACAGATGGTATAATCTATTATGTTGCAGATACAGATGACTTTGAAATAACTAATACCCGCACGATTACCTTTGGTGTGCAAGATGGAGGAGGTAAAGTGATAGCGACAGTCGATGAAGTGGAAACTACGGCTTCTCCAATATCCGTAGAAGATGGTACACAGATTAAATTCCTTGCAACCGCAGATGCAAATAATGTATTCTCGAAATGGGTGAATGGAAGTGGTACACAGATCTCCACTCAAAACCCTTATACACACACTGTTAGCAGTGATGCAACGATTAAAGCAGTCTTCCTCAAGCCGACTACCATCTATCTTAAGCCAAGTGCTAACTGGAAGCAAGCAAATGCGCGATTTGCCATCTATGCTTTTGGAGGTGGTTCAGGAGATAAATGGGTGGATATGACTCCAGTCGGTTGTAACGATGAGTATTATATGGTAGATGTTCCTGCAGGATATACAGCATTTAATTTTGTCCGCATGAATCCTGCAACGACAGAAAATAACTGGAATAATGACTGGAATCAAACTGGAAATCTTAGCATACCTGATGATGGTAAGAATCTGTATGATATGACAAAAATCTATCTGGAACCTAATGCCAACTGGAAAACTGATGCTGCTCGCTTTGCTGCATACTTCTTCAATAACGATAATAATTACTGGATGAGTATGTCTTCCTCTGATGGGATATATAGTTGTGCTTTCCCTCCAACGGATATTGTGTATGATAAGGTATCTTTCGTTAGAATGAAAGGTGATGATGGAGATAACAATTGGGGCAATCGTTTGAACCAATCGAAAGACATCGATCTGATGTCTGGATATAATCAATTTACACTTGAAGAAGGTAAATGGGGGAAAAACGACAAGGGTGAAAACGATGACAATATGAATGTAGTTTATTTATGCAAATGGACTACATTAGACTTGCCAAAAATCACCATTACAAATAGCAATCCAACATATGGCGACATAACCGTGACAACTGTAGGTGGAACAACAATCACCAATGGAACGGAAGTAGATTGGGATACACAAGTGATAGTAAGTGTTCAACCCAAAGCGGGTTATGCGGTAGAATCATCATCCATTAACATTGGTGGAAACGCAGTAACTATTCAATCAGGAAAAACTTATACCATCTGTAACAATACAACCATATCGGTTAGTTTTGAGGAAAAAGGCGAGTGGTATATTGCGGGAATAGATGGCAACTGGGAGGTAAGAGAAGAATATAAATTTATTGATGACAGAATACTTATTGAATTAGATGGTAAAGAAACAAAAGAATTTAAGGTCGTAAAAAAGACAGGTGATGATACTGAATGGTACGGAAATTATACTTTCAAAGGGCTTTATCCTAGTGGCGTTTTGAATACAAATTCAGGCGATAATTCAAATTGTAAAGTTGAGACTGTTCATGATGGTGACTATTTATTTATTTGGAATGCAGACGATAAAGAATTAACGATTGAGTACCCAGATGTAATATTCTTGCATGGTAGCTTTAATGGTTGGAAAGATAAAGCATCACATGCGCTGCACAATCAAGATGCAAAAGTATACTTAACGAGCAACACTACATACGAATTTAAAGTAGCAGAAAAAGGTGTATATTGGACAAGTAACGCATACGAAACTCTCATCACAAATAGCGGAACGAAAAACATAGATGACAATACTGCATATGATACTGATCCTCGTCATAATTGTCAGATTAAAGCAACTATCACAGGATTATACACATTCCATTTTGATAAAGAGACACGTGTTTTGACGGTAACTTATCCTGAAGACAATAGTTTGAAAGCGGGTGATTATCGTCTGTATTATACAGAAACAGACAAGAATCATGCATCAGATTACGTAAAAAAACGTGCTACAGATGGGCGAGATACCGTAAGTTTGTTTATCAATAAAGACGGTAGCTCTCCAAAAGTCACGTTGCAAAAATATAATGGTTCAAGTTGGGTCGACGTAAATGCCGAAGAAGTGTACAATGTGAGTGATATTAATGCTATTGCCAACGACGAACATATGTACCAAGGAAATGGCGTTTGGAATTTCATTATCACCCAAGTCGGCGGGTTTGCTAAAGTAGCAATCAACGAAACACATCGCTATACAGGTAATTATTATATTCGTACTGAAGTAGCAGATGGAGGATGGTATGAATATAAGATTCCAGAGAATCAAATGTTTTTCAGTTCGTATGCACGCGATCATGAGAATTTTGACCATTATTTCTGTAAATATATAGACATTGATAAAAGTAGTAGGGACGTACGTTTTAACGTTGCAAATGATTATTGTAGTCAGTTATGCCCAAATAATTTCAATAATGATGATCTTGTAAATGGGGATATGCCTGCTAGTGGTAATGTACGATTTATGTACTTTAGCAAAACAAACACACTTGGTCGCGCATATTTGGATGGATCATCTACAGATAACTTCCTTAGAATAACTGATGCTACTGACTTATACGATGCAGACGGTAAGAACAGTATAACCACAGCTAAGTTCACAGACTTACAAAACTGGATATATCAGGTAGATGTGCAGGCAACAACGAGTACAAAAATAAAATTAAGAGCCATATACTATGGTAATGAACAATATTTCAAAGGAAGTGCAACGGAGAAATATTCTCTACTAAATAGTACAAATGATGATAAGCATAAAATTCGACTTATCTATAACTTCAAAACCAATCACCTCGTTTGTGCATGGTTAGCTGCGGGAGAGACAATAGATGGAAACAACCAAACCTTAGGAGCTGATATGATGTTGATTCGTGAGAATCAAGACCCTGCTGATCAACTGTATTTCAATCCTAACAACAATACATTATCGGAGGTTAAGAATGCCTATGCAGTTATGACCTTTACAGAAGACTTTATCAAAGACGAGGAGAAAACAATATATGAGCGTGCACTATATTGGGTATCATTCCCATATAATGTGCTAATTAGCCAAGTTTTTGGATTCGGAGAATATGGAGAGCACTGGATTATGCAATACTACGATGGCGCGGCACGTGCAAAAAAGGGACTGTTCTCAGATTCAGGTACGTATTGGAAATATATCACAAACACCAACACGATATTGGAGAAAGGTAAGGGATATGTTCTGACACTTGATTTGGATAAAGTGAAAACATCTTTTATTCATGGTATTGAGAGTGTGAGTCTATACTTCCCTTCAGATGGAGAATTAGGTATAATTCAAGGCGATGACCCTACTGCGGTAGATGTGCCAGAGCATAAATGTGAAATTAATTTCTCTAACGATCCTAATGGCACAAATGAAGATAAGCGCGATAGACGTATATACGACTCACACTGGAACATGATTGGTGTGCCACGATTTGCGGATATTTCGGATTTTGACACGGATAATGATTTGGCTCCAGTTACATATTCTGCTGATTCGCTCAGTTTCTATTATGAGTATCTTCCAAAGACAGATAAGTATCAAACAAGAATTGTAACTGCAGATTTTCAAGCTATGTACGGCTATATGGTGCAGTTTGCAGGAACAATAAACTGGACGGAGAAAACCGCTAGTAAACCTGCCCCACTTGCAGCCCGCCGCAATGCTGACAATACCGAACCAGAGAAGATAAGTTTCCGTTTGGAGATTGCACAAGATGAGATGATGGCAGACCAAACATTCGTACAGTTGCAACAAGAAGGTGCAACTGCTGAGTTTGATATGAATCTCGACCTCACGAAGATTATCAATAGTGGTGCGAACATCTATACCCTCACCAACGATCGTATCCAAGCAGCAGGTAACGCACTGCCTATGGAAGAGAGCGTTGTGCCAGTGGGTGTACAGATTGCAGCCGAAGGAGAATATACCTTCAGCATGCCTGACGGCACAGAGGGTATGGTGGTAGAACTCATTGACTATGAGACTAATACTCGCACCAACCTCCTGCTCAGCGATTATATTGTTACCCTGTCAAAGGGCACATCCGAAAATCGCTTTGCGCTCCATATCCAACCACAAAAGGATGTAGTGACATCACTCGAGAATATAGGTGAAAACGGAAAGGTGAAAACTGAAAACGGAAAACCAAACAAGTACCTCATTGATGGCAAGCTCATCATCCGCACTGCGGAAGGCGTCTTCGATGCGCAGGGAAAGAGGATGTAAGAGCGCTGCGCTGTAGATCGGGCTAAAGCCCTGTAGATGGTAGATCGCCACAATGTGGCTGTAGATAAACAATAACACGAGCCGAGAAGTTCTCGGCTCTGTTGTTTTTAAAGGCGAGAGGTTAGAGGTTAGAGGTGAGAGGTTAGAGGTGAGAGGCGAGAGGTTAGAGGTGAGAGGTTAGAGGTGAGAGGTGAGAAAAAATAGCCGAGGGGGACCTCGGCTATTTTATTCGCTGAATCGCGATTGCGTTCTAATAGAAGATTACTTTACGCGGCGCTCTGGAATACGAGCTTTCTTACCAGTAAGAGCACGCAAGTAGTACAATTTAGAGCGACGAACTTTACCGTACTTGTTAACAGTAATTTTCTCGATGAATGGGCTATCCATAGGGAAGATACGCTCAACACCTACGTTGCCAGACATCTTGCGAACAGTAAAGCGCTTCTTGTCACCGCTACCGTGGATGCAAATAACATCACCGCGGAACTCTTGGATACGCTCCTTGTTACCCTCTTTAATACGATAAGCTACAGTCACTTGATCACCTGCAGCGAATGCTGGAAACTCTTTCTTCTCGCCAGCGAATGCCTCTTCGGCAATTTTCATTAAATCCATTTTCTTTTGTTTTTTAATGGGTTAAGTAACTATAGTATACGCTACTGTTCAAGCCGCAAAAAAGCGTGCTCTATGCTGATCGCCAGAGACTATAGTCGAAAATCGGTGCAAAATTACTGTTTTTTTTGCAATCACGCAAATATTTTGACGAAAAAAGTGAAATTTATTTGCATATGTAATAAAAAAGCAGTAATTTTGTGCCCGATTTGGAAAAGACATGCGTCTTGCATAGACACTATAACTGCCAAATGGTGTAATGGTAGCACTACAGATTCTGGTTCTGTCTGTCTGGGTTCGAGTCCTAGTTTGGCAACAAAATTCTTATTTCTTATGCGTCGAAAAATAGCTATCATAGCCGGTGGAGACAGTTCGGAATACGAAGTGTCGCTCCGTAGCGCCGCAGGAATTTACTCATTTTTATCGGGAATCGCGAGTCAGGAGTCAAGGCATGACTATGATTTGACCATTGTTTGCTTGCGGGGGAAAGAGTGGCGTGCGTTGGCAGAGACTGACAGCGAGTTGCAAAAGAACAACGGCGCAGTGCCTATGGACTCCGACAAATGGATGGCGATCGATAAAAATGATTTCTCGTTCACCTATCAGGGTGAAAAAATGCCATTCGATTTTGCATACATCACCATCCATGGTACACCCGGCGAGAACGGTGTGCTACAGGGATACTTGGACATGCTAGGCGTGCCCTACTCATGTTGCGGCGTGCTGGCTGCAGCCATGACGTTCAACAAATACACCTGCAACCAATACCTGAAGGGCTTTGGTGTGAACGTGGCGGAGAGTGTGTTGCTAAGAAAGGCGAAAGGCGAAAGGTTAGAGGTTAAAGGCGAAGATATTATTGAGCAAGTGGGATTGCCATGTTTTATTAAGACGAATGTGGGTGGGTCGTCGTTTGGCGTGACCAAAGTGAAAACTCTGGAAGATGTGGTACCCGCGATAGAGAAAGCATTCGGCGAAGGCGACGAGGTGATTTGCGAGGCAGAGATGAAGGGCATAGAGATCACCTGCGGTGTGTACAAGACCAAGAACAAGGCCGTGGCATTCCCTATTACCGAGGTGGTGACGAGCAATGAGTTTTTTGACTACGATGCGAAATACAACGGACAAGTGGATGAGATTACCCCCGCCCGTATCCCCGACGAGGTGCGCGACAAGGTGCAAGCACTGACACTGAAGATATACGACATCTTGGGTTGCAAGGGAATTATTCGAGTGGATTATATTTTGACAGGCGATGAGGCGATGAGGCTATTAGGCGAAGAGGGAGGATGGAAAATTAATCTGCTGGAGGTGAATACAACGCCGGGCATGACTGCAACATCGTTCATTCCGCAGCAGATACGCGCAGCAGGATTGGAGATTGGGGATGTGCTGGGTGAAATTATAGAGGATAGTTTTTAGGAACGCCCCGCTGGGGCTGCAGTTGGGAGTTCGCCACTGCGTGGCTGTAGATCGGGCAAAAGCCCTGTAGATGGTAGATCGGCGCAGAGCGCCTGTAGAACCATAGAATATAAACTACAGCGAGTAGAACGAGCGATCTATAGTGAGCAGCGCGAACGATTTACAACGAAGTGATCTACAGCAAAGCGATCTATAAACAACGACATGGATGTAAATAAAGAGATATTGAAGTTGGATTGGGAGCGTGAGCCAAAAGGCTTGTATGCCCCTATTGCCTATACATTGGCTGCTGGTGGCAAACGTGTGCGCCCACAATTGGCTATGATCGGTAGCCAACTATTTGGCGGCAAGGATGAAGAAGTGCTGCCTGCCGCATTGGCATTGGAAGTATTTCACAACTTCACTCTACTCCATGACGACGTGATGGACAAAGCAGAAGTGCGTCGCGGACGTCCTACTGTGCACATCCAATGGAATGAGAACACCGCCATCCTGTCAGGCGACCAGATGATGATAGAGGCATACACCTTATTATCACAGGTGCCCGAGCGCGCGCTCGCGCGCGTGTTGCAACTATTCAACAAGATGGCTACCGAGATATGCGAGGGGCAGCAATATGACGTGGACTTTGAGCAGAAGAGCGATGTGACCATCGAGGAATACCTGATGATGATTCGCCTGAAGACATCGGTACTACTTGCCAACGCATTGCAGATAGGCGCATACATAGCCGGAGCGAGCGAAGAAGAGCAACAGGCTGTATATCAGTTCGGTATCAACATCGGATTGGCCTTCCAAATACAAGACGATATTCTGGACGTATGGGGCGACCCCAAGACCTTTGGCAAAGCCGTGGGCGGAGATATCGCGTGCAACAAGAAGACATTTGTGTATTTGGAGGCGATGAGGCGATCAGGCGAAAGAGCACCCCAAAACGCAAGCGTTTTCGGGGACCCCGCTGAGGAGAAAGGCGAGAGGTTAGAGGCGAGAGAAGAGTTGGAAGACTGGTATAACCAGGTGCTGGATGACAACAAGGAGAAGATTGCACGCGTGAAAGAGATATTCGAACAGTTGGGTGTGCGAGAGGCGTGTGAGCAAGTGGTGAGAGATTACACCCAGAGAGCATTGGATATACTGGAGACACTGCCACAAAATGAAGCGAGCGAAGAGTTGCGGAAGTTGGCAGAGAAGTTGCTTGTGAGGAGGGTTTAGAGAGTAGAGGTGAAAACTGAAAGGTGAAAACTGAAAGGTGAAAACTGAAAACTGAAAGGTTAGAGGTTAGAGATTAGAGGTTAGAGGTTAGAGATTAGAGGTTAGAGGTTAGAGATTAGAGTTTAGAGACTAGAGATATATGCCTTATCGTCGATTACCAAAAACAGATCAAGCACGTTTGCGTGCTTTACAAAGAGCCATTCAGCAAGCAGGGAATGCTGCGTATAATGACCAAGCAGTAAGTTACAAAACGCTTACTGAAGCTCAGCGTTTCTTGATGCAATATGAAAATCAAGTGGCACAATATCATGCCAACTTCGACAGCAAAGTGACAGCTAACAAGCAATATCGTCACCGTGTTCGTAATGCCCGCATGTATATCTCACACTTTATTCAAGTGTTGAACTTGGCCGTGATACGCGGAGAGATTAAACGCAGTCAAAAAGAGTTGTATAGTCTGGATCCAAAAAGCAATACCCTACCCGATTTGACCACAGAAGAAGGATTGATGGAATGGGGACAGAAAATTATTGATGGGGAAATGAAACGTACATCTGCAGGCGGCTTCGCCATCTACAATCCATCCATCAATAAGGTGAAAGTGCACTATGAAATGTTCAAGGAAGACTATACCAGCCACATTCTGCACAAGAAAAAACATAGCCGCGTATTCGAGGATACCGAGACATTGCGCAAACAAGCAGATGCCATCATACTAGACATTTGGGATCAAGTAGAAGCCTTCTACAAAGATGAGTTACCCTATGCCAAATTGCAGAAATGCGAAGCATACGGAATGATATACTACTATCGCACAGGGGAAGCCAAACTCACCCCACAAACCGATCAAAACATCATCAAGCAACGTGCTCAGCAGACTACGCTGGAGCTATGACGTGGTGCATCTTTTGATCGCGACGATTAGCAGGAACCTTATCCACCAATTGAAAGTCATACGCCACACCTACCAGTGTGGTTTTGCGAGGTTGCGACTTGATAAATCGATCGTAATACCCTCCACCACGACCTAAGCGATTGCCTTGCTTATCGAAAGCTACGCCAGGCACGAGAATAAGATCGATCTGTCCCGTATAGGGATCAGTTGTGGGTTCGGGAATATTGTATTTACCACGATGCATCTTAGCATTGCCTTCATAAGGGCAAGCCGTCATCCATTTGCGATGCACTACAGGGAAGAGGAATGTCTTCTCTTTTTTATACTTCCTGATTAGCGGCAAGAGATCCACCTCATTGTGCATAGGATAGTAGAGCAATACGGTCTTTGCCGATTGGAAGCAAGGCAGTTGCTCCAATTGTGAGATGATTAATGCTGACTGTTCAAAGATTTGCTCCTTGGTTAATAGTCTGCGCTTTTGCGCGAGCAACTCGCGCATCTGATTCTTTTCACGAAGCAACTTTTGGCTAGGGAAAAGTTTTCTAATGTCTAAAAGTACTGATTCGAAAAGCATATTCCTATAAAAAAACATACAAAAGTACTACTTTTTTTGCACGTATGCAAAAAAAGTAGTATCTTTGTGCGAAATTTTATGATTATGCGATATTTTGTCCACATATTACTGCTATTTATTGGCATCATTTGGGTCGGTTGTACACCAAGAGAGACTGAGCAAACATCTTCTTCTGAAGCCAGAGTAAAAAGTTTCACCTTTTACAAGGATACTGCCAACCCCGGTTTAACAACTGCTACCTACAAAGTAGAACATCGCACCGACACAGGATTGATCTACAGTATTGACTCGCTACAATTCGGTACGCGATTAGACAGCGTGGTACCCTACATCACCTATATGTCCACTCCTGGTTATGCCACATTTATACTGCCCGACACCATAGTTGAGAGTACAGGTGCAGATACGTTGGACTTTACCCAACAGCCGATATACCTACGCGTGACAGCTTCGGATTTGGTGAATGTAAAATGGTATCGCTTTAATATCTTTGCGCATCAGGTAGATCCCGATTTGTTTGTATGGGAAGAGTTGACGAGCCAGATTTTCGAACCACAGGTATGCGATACCAAAGCTTTTTTCCATCAAGGCAAACTACTGCTGATGGTGAACAATGGTTTGAGCACCCAAGCCTATCAATCAGCAGATGGTAGTTCGTGGACAAGGTTGAGCGACAATATCGCCACCTTGCCGACCCCATGCTATGTGCGTGATATCCTGCAACACAACGACACCTTATATTATATCGCTGACAATACACTTTACACCTCTACTGACGGTTTGGTGTGGGAGAAAAGTGCAAATACAGCCAGCGAATATACGCTAGTGAATATGGTGGTAAGTTACGACGGCAAAGCGTGGTGCTTGGTGGAAAACACGAGCAATGCGCTACAATTGGCAATCATAGCGGCGAACGGCATAGAGGTAATGACCGATATTGCAGGTTTGGAAGATGGTGTATTGCCAGCAAACTTCCCTATTAGCGACTTTGCGGCGCTGTCGTTTGGCAGCAGCAGCGAGCGTCCACGTGCCATGATTGTAGGCGGACGCAATATGGCAGGTGAGGTCGTAAATACTAGATGGAATCTAGAATATGCAACTGCTGATGGCTATCGATTGAAAGACTTCTCTATTGCGCAACCTAGTTTCAAGTCATTGACTGGCGTTTCGATTGTTCAATATGGTAATCACTTGATGATGTTCGGTGGTACGGATAACGATCTGAAATGGCGTAGCGATATGCTCTACTCAGATGATGAGGGCATGAACTGGTATGTGCCTGACACTGTACACAATAAATTGCCTAACAACTATACGTCCCGCCAAAATCAAAGTGTGGTATTGGACAACAGCCAAAACCTCTATATCATTGGTGGTCAATCACAAACGGAATCTCTCAGTGATGTATATCGCGGGTATCTTAATTCGGCAAAGTGGGAGTAATGGACAAGTTTCGTAGCGTCATACAAACCGAGTTTCGACAGTTTGAAGAAGTCTTTGCTGGGATACTACAGTCGGATAATCCGTTGCTGAATGAGGTATTGGATTATGTCTATGCCAAGCGCGGCAAGCAATTGCGCCCCATCTTGGTGCTCTTATCAGCAGGTCTAAGCCGCGGTATTACCAGTAAAACGATACAAACAGCTGCAAGTTTGGAACTGATGCATACGGCTTCGCTGATGCACGACGATGTGGTGGATGATACGCCCATGCGACGTGGTGCGAAGGCCACTCACGAGGTTTGGAGCAACAAGATAGCTATCTTGGTAGGTGACTTTATGCTCTCCAAAGCTATAGAATTATTATCCGCTGTACGCAATACGAGTATTCTGAGTATCATTTCGGAGATGTGCGCATCGCTGACCTCGGGCGAATTGCTGCAATTACACTCGGGCGAATCCATGTGGATTAGCGAGGAGCAATATCTACAAGTGATCAAACATAAGACAGCACATCTCTTCTCGGCATGCAGCGAAGCGGGAGCCGTGAGTGCAGGTGCAACCAATCGTCAGCAAACAGCGATGCGTCAGTTTGGCATGTGCCTAGGATTATGTTTCCAACTGAAAGACGACGTCTTTGATTACTCTGACATAGAGGACTTAGGCAAGCCCACCATGAATGATCTGCGCGATGGGAAAGCAACCGTACCTATCATCAAATCGCTTCAACGTGCGCCCAAAGAAGAAGCAGAACATATCAAGGAGATAGCAGAAGCACTTGCTAACAAATCACCCCATATTGACAACTTTGAGGCAGAGCAAGAGATTCGCTCGTTTGTATTGCGCTATGATGGTATTCGCTACGCATACCAACTAATGGACAAATACCGCAAGAAAGCAGTAGATGCCCTTAGCATCTTCCCTGATAATAAATACAAAGATAGTTTGATCTCGCTGCTGGACTACGCTATTCAGCGTATGTACTAAGTCAATAATCAGCCGATATATTCATTGATTTTATCCAATAGATTTTCTTGCATCTGCTCATCGGGCAGGGTGCGCATCACATCGTCAAAGAAGGCGCAAAGCAGGAGTTTGCGTGCAGATTCTCGACCAATGCAGCGTTGCTGCATGTAAAAGAGTGCAGATTCGTCGAGCTGACCTGTGGTAGCACCATGGCTAGCCTTGACATCGTCGGCGTAGATTTCGAGTTGAGGCTCTGTCACCATATCTGCTTGACGTGATAGGAGGATATTGCGATTGGTTTGGTATGCCTCTACATGTTGTGCATCGGGCAGAATCTTGAGTTCACCTTTGAATGAAGCCTTGGATGCATCGTCCAAGACGAATTTGATGAGTTGAGAAGAATACCCCTCGCCTACATTGTGCAGTACGCTCGTGGTGAGATGATGTTGCTGGTTGCCATGCAAGAGAGCAAGCCCATAGATCTCGGTTCGGCAATTAGCGGCATTGTGCTCGACCGTAATGGTGGTATGCTGCGCATAATCCTGTTCTTTAGGATTAGGCAATGCGATCACATGGACGAGCAAAGAAGAGCCCTCTTCTTGAACAATGTGGTAGTTGATGCTGGGTTCGTTGATTAGGAGCAGTTCGCGCTTCTCACCTGCAGGGATGGTATATTGTATAGAATTGTTTAGCATTGTATGGAGTGGTGTAGCAGGTTATTCGTTGAGGAAGGCATAGCCTTTTTCTTCGAGTTCGAGTGCTAGTTCCTTGCCTCCTGTACGCACAATCTTTCCATCTGCCAAGACGTGTACGAAGTCAGGTACGATATAGTCGAGGAGGCGTTGGTAGTGGGTAATGACGATAGATGCTGTATGAGGTGTCTTGAGCGCATTGACTCCCTCAGCCACAATACGCAGTGCATCAATATCCAAGCCAGAGTCTGTCTCATCGAGGATAGACAGGCATGGCTCGAGCATTGCCATTTGGAAGATTTCGTTACGTTTTTTCTCTCCACCCGAGAAGCCTTCGTTGACAGAACGTTTGGTGAGTTTATTGTCCATGCCTACGAGAGATTTTTTCTCACGCATCAGTTTGAGAAACTCGGTAGCAGAGAGCGCTGGTTTGCCCTCATGCTGGCGTTTCTCATTGACTGCAGTACGCATGAAGTTGACCATAGAGACGCCTGGTATCTCGACAGGATATTGGAAGGAAAGGAACACACCCTCACGTGCGCGCTCTTCGGGTGACATCTCGAGAAGATTCTTGCCGCGGAAAATGACTTCACCTGCGGTGACGGTATATGCAGGATGACCAGTAAGGACATTTGATAGGGTTGACTTACCAGCACCATTAGGGCCCATGATAGCATGTACCTCACCCTCATTTATAGTAAGGTTGAGTCCCTTGAGAATCTCTTTGCCAGCAATTGTGGCGTGTAGGTTTTTTATTTCGAGCATATTGTTGTAAGTATCGTTTCACCCACTGCTTGGAGGGTTTGATGGTTGATATTTTGCATATTGTCTCGTTGCGTGTGCCACCAATCAGCGAATCCCGTTTCGGTATTGGGTTTGTAATCAATGACATCTACGCAAGATATGCCTGCAATTGTGTTGATATAATAATGGTCGTCTGTAATAGGATACGCCGACTGCTGTACGAAATATCTGCTATATCCCAATCGAGAGGCGGTGCGCCAAATCTGCTCAAGATAGCTAGCCGCATAGGTTGCAGAGATGTACTCACGCGGGAAAGTGGCAGAAGGGTCTCCCACCATATCAAGCAGAATGCCGTATTGTATAATGGGTTGTATAGGATTGTTTGGCGATTGCGTAGCAATCGTTTTGGCATATTCTTTGGCCCAATATTGACTACCTAAGCACCATGTATCTTCGCGCTCTTTGCCTGTATAATGGCGAGGTGAACCCATATCTTCGCAGTCGAAAAAGACTATTTGGACCGATGGTATAGATGCTCCTTGCGCTTTGAGTAGGGATAGTTGGCGCACTATCTCGAGTATCACTCCCACGCCGCTTGCTCCATCATTGGCTCCTGGCACTGGTGCGAAGCGATTATCGTAATCCTCTTCCTCGTCGCTCCATGGGCGCGTATCCCAGTGTGCACATAACAGGATAGCCTTGGTGGTATTACCCTCGAGGTAAGCAACAATATTGCGCAATGGTTGCGAGTTGCCCGCATAATTGGGCATGGTGCCATATTGGTTGTGAACTTGCGCACCATACTGTGCTAGTTGATTAGCCAGCCAATCACCACATAGTTCGTGCTCGACAGTACCTGGCACACGTGCTCCAAACGCCATTTGCTGGGTGATATACGTATATGCAGAGTCCGCTGAAAATGCACAGCGGACTTCTGTTGTCGTTTTAGGTTTTGCTTGACAAGATAGCAAAACTACGGATAGGACAATATAAAATAGCGACCTATACTTCAAATTAATGGATATTCAATTCACTTACTGAACGGTGGTGTTGGATAGCCAAGATTGTCTCTGCAATAGGCTTTGCCATAGATACCACATGCACTTTAGAACAACGCTCTTTATTGAATGGAATTGAATCGGTGAACACCAATTCCTCTAAAGCGGAAGTCGCCACACGTTCGCACGCAGGACCTGACATAAGTCCATGGCTTACCAAGGCACGCACCGATTTAGCTCCCGCAGCCTTCATTACCTCTGCAGCCTTGCAAAGCGTACCAGCCGTGTCCGCAATATCGTCAATAATAACTACATTCTTATCCTTCACATCACCTAGCACACGCATCTCACCAATTTGGTTGGCATTAGGGCGATGCTTATAGCAGATAACCATAGGTACATCTTGCTTGGTGAGTGCAGTAAGTTTCTTAGCGAATACAGAAGCACGCTTAGTTCCGCCCACATCAGGAGAAGCCACGATGAGGTTGTCAAGATTGAGGCTTTGTACATAGTCTGCCAACACGTTTGCTCCATAGAGGTGATCCACTGGAATATCAAAGAAACCTTGAATTTGGTCCGCATGCAAATCCACTGTAATAATACGATCAGCACCTACCCCCTGCAAGAGATTGGCACACACCTTTGCTCCGATAGATACACGTGGTTTGTCCTTGCGATCTTGACGTGCCCAGCCGAAATAAGGGATAACGGCAATAACCTTGTATGCGCTAGCGCGCTTGGCAGCATCAATAGCGAGGAGTAGCTCCATGATATTGTCACTGCTAGGGCAAGTAGATTGCACGATATACACAGACTGGCCACGAACCGACTCTTCGAAACTCACGGCAAACTCACCGTCAGAGAAACGAGCAACCTGGATATTACCTAGCGTGCATCCTAAATACTCACACATACGCTCAGCGAGCTCACCGCCTTGAGAAAGAGCAAAAACCTTGTAGGGACTAGCTTCTACAATCATAACAAACAGAATTTTATTTGGGTTAGTTTTGAAATAAAGTGCAAAAGTACTGCTTTTTTTTTAATTTTGCAAGTCTTATTTGCATATTTCAACAAAAAAACGTAACTTTGCACGGAATTTGTACAGTAGATAGTAGATTACCAAAGAATTATACCATAATGACGAATAAAGAATTATACCGCGAATTTTGCAAAAAGAACCGTCAGTTGCCTATTTTCATGCAAGACTGGTGGCTGGATGCTGTATGTGCAGGAAAAGAGTGGGATGTTATGCTCTGTGTTAAGAGAGGTGATGAGGAGATGAGGTTATTAGGTGATGAGGAGATGAGGTTATTAGGTGATGAGGAGATGAGGTTATTAGGTGATGAGGAGATGAGGTTATTAGGTGATGAGGAGATTGTGGCAGCAATGCCATACCTATTGCGTAAGCGCGCCTGGATGCAATATATACTGATGCCTCAACAAACACAGATAGGAGGAATCTGGATGAGTGAGGACATCACTGAGGACGCAGAAAAAGTTACTGCCGTATGTCAACAATTTGCACGTAAGTTAGGAGAGATGGGGCTGAGCTATTATTACCAGCACTATCCTATTGGTAGCCCTGCCCCACTGGCGATGGAGACACTAGGTTTCAAGGCAAAGGAACGTGTGACGTATCGTATAGAAGATTTGAGTGATTTGGACAAAGTGATTGGTAGATTCTCGAAGAACAAGAAACGTCAGTTACAGAAGGCATTATCGTTGCATGCAGAGTTAGGAATGAATGTAGAGGACTTTTATCGTTTTCATAAGCGCTGTTTGCAGGACCAGGGTAAGGAGATTAGTTACACGCGTGAGTTTTTATTAGTATTAGAGCGGAAGGCTCGCCGTTTAGAGCAATGCCAAATATTATCTATCTGCAATGCGGACAATGAGGTATTAGCGGCAGCGTTTTTAGTATGGGATAAGCAGACTATGTATTATCTGATTCCTTGTTATGATGTTCGCTACAAGGATTCTGGCGCGAGCGCGCTGCTAGTATTAGAAGCGATAAAGTTGGCACGTCAGAAGGGTGTGGTATTTGATTTTGAGGGCAGTATGATTCGTGGCGTAGCGAATCACTACAAACAATTTGGTAGCACGCGCACCGTGTATTACAGCGTAGAGAAATATTACAAATGGTATTTTTGGTTTGCCAACGCGTATAATTGGTTACGGGAAAGGAAGTTTCGGGATAAGAGATAAGATAAGAGATGAGAGATAAGAGAGAAGAGATAAGAGTTGATAGGTAAACGTATTATATTTCTGCAAGCAGCCCATACAGCTGTGGATGAGCGTGTACGCTATCATCAAGCACGCACATTAGAAGAATCTGGCCATACTGTGGAAGTTTATGGTCTAGATTCATTTTCAAGTTTTGCGTTGAAGCAAGCAGACATCTATATCGTTGACACCCCCAAGGCGCTATGGAAAGTGCGGCGCAATTCCGCACAGATTGTGTACGACATCACCGAATGGTATCCCTCGAAGAAGAATCTGCGCAATATCCGCTTTGGCAAGTGTATCAAGGCGTTTATATTATTGTTAGCAAATATTTGGGCAGGATGTAGAGCCAATGCATTTATCTTCGGCGAAGTGGATAAGGCGCGCCCATTTCGATTGTTATTCCCTAGAAAAAAGCACATATTTCTACCTTATTATCCCGACTTGCAATACATCTCAGCCCGTACTCCAAGAATCATGGCGAAGGAATGCAGATTGCTATACGCAGGTCCACTCACCGCAGAGAAGGGCTGGTATCGTGTGTTGCAAACTGTAAAGGAGGTGGCATTACTAAGAACCGATTTACAGATTACATTAGACGTGATTACCCGAGATAGCATATCGTCCGATACGATGCCTGAGAATGTACATATTCACTCCTACCCTTACATGCCTTTTGAGGAGTTTTGCCAGCAGATTACTAATTACGATATCTTCCTTGATTTGCGGGACAATGATTATGAGAACACTCGTTGTATGCCTATCAAGATATTCTATTATGCTGCATGCGGTAGACCCTCTATATACACTCGCTTGAGAGCGATCTCCAAGGGATTTCCAGAAGTGGAGCAATGTGCTACTCTTGTAGAAGATTCTACCGCAGCCGTGCACGCTATTCTGGAGTATATAGAAAATGCAGAACACTATGCTAAGCATTGCCAGAATGCACAACAATTAGCACGCCATACGTATAATTGGGACAACATCAAAGACTCATTTCTCCAACTTATCGATGAACTTTAATCACATTATACTTACTCGATTCAACCTGCAATATGAATTAGGAAATAGCATACATCTTGAGCCTTCATGGCTTGAGGAACGATTTAGGCTATTTGAAGAATACTGTTTGCCTTCTATCATGGGGCAAAGTGATATGCACTTTACGTGGATTATTCTAGCAAGCGATCAAACTGCCTCTGCATATAAGACTCGTTTGTCTAAGTATTCACAAACTTACTCTAATATCGTCATCGAATATTGCCCTTATACAGAGGATATCGTAGGGTTGTACAAACGTATTGGCGAGATGTACGTGAGGGATTGCGATTATCTATTGTCCACCCGAATTGATAGCGACGATATGTTGGCTCCACATTTCGTTCAAAGGTTGCAATCCTACATCCGTTCGCATCTTTCAGCAGAAGCTATTATCACCTTTTCGCACGGGATACAATGGTTTGAGAAAGAAGCTATTGCCTATGCTATTTCGTATCCCCAGAACCACTTTTTGAGTTTTTTAGAAACGAGGGATAATATTCGTACCTGCTTAGGGATTGACCACACAAAGGTGGAAAAGAAAGATATGATTCAATTAGAGGACAAATCGATGTGGTGTGAGATTGTGCATGGAACGAATATCTGTAATGGCTATTTCCCAAATTATCACTATTACATGGATATTAGCACCTGCCACTTCCCTATCCACACAAGCAGCAAACTAGTAAAGAGGGTGGTCTTTTTATGGCACAAATGCATTAATTTTCGTTGTCGTCAGCTCTGCCGTCATTTAACACGCTTATTTGCGCATCGTAGCGTTTAACCAGACCTATTAGCCATATATATTGTGCGGTAACAGCTACCGCTGTTCCTACGGAATAGCATAAAATCGCTACCGAAAAATCTGCTAGCACAATTCCAAGCACTACCCCCACTACGCGCAAGAATGCAGTAAAGAGTTCAAACCAGAACCCAACCTTCTGTTTCATAAAGATATCTGCTAAGAATCCAGTGCTTGCTGTTAAAATGCTACTCAATAGCCATGGTAACATCCAACGTAAATAGGTGCTCGTCATATCCCATCCGTCGCCGAGGAAGAGTGTGGTTAACCAAGGCATAATGCAAAACAATGCCGCAAACACAGGCACTCCTACGAGTAATACACCCCATGTAAATCGTCGGAAGTAAGGGCCAATCGCGAGTTGTTTGTTCACTCGCTCGGTTGTATATTGATACAACACCTGATAAATAGAGCGCGACACCATATTTACAGGTATAAAACCAAGCAGCAACGCCATACTCCACCAGCCCACATACTGCGAGCCAAAATATGGCGTTAGGAGCAATACGGGTAATTGCCCTGCTAACATATTAACAAAACTCCTAGGCAAGGAATATAATGGAAAATTCTTATAACGCTTCGCTACCCCAAGAATATCTTGAAAACAAAAAGTATTACGTACTCCAGCCATTTTAATCTTACCGAATAAAGAAGTGCATAACGCCACTATTGGTGCTAAGACCACAGAGTAGATCATTCCACCAGTAAGTACACCTGCATAGCCAAATCCAATCTTTCCGCCCGATGACAAGATGCTTTGAGACAATTGATATGCACTGATCTTATCATAACGTCCACAGCGAATATACCAATAATTCACGATATTCCACCCTCCCGATGCAAGAACCAAAATCGGCATCAACCAATAATATTTTGCTAGATCAGGTGTATTAAAAAGGCTCGCTATATCATTAGAGAATAGGACGCTTACTCCTGTAATCACAACTAGTAATAGCATCAAGCAAAGACATAATTGGATTATTTTTCGAGCGTCATTGTCTTCTTTTGGCAAAACAATAGCATTATAATACTCGGCAGTAGAAAGAATGACCAACACACCGCTGATACTAAGGAACAGATTGAGCAAACCGAAATCTTCGGGCGCGTAGATGCGCGTTAAGATAGGGTATACCACTAACCCGATGACTTGCGCCACGACATTGGCAGAAAGCAATTTAGCGAAATTGCGCACTCCCGATGATTTTATCAAAGCCAGTATATCCATTTCGGCTGCAAAAGTACAACTTTTATCGCAAAAGTACAACTTTTTCATTAAAAAAATAATAATTTTAGCATGGATATTTGGTCAATTAAAAAAAAAGCAGTAAATTTGCACGCTGAAAGGATGTGTATATCCTGCTACAGACGACTGAATTTTAAATTTAATCTATATGCAACTGAAAAAATCACCTAACGCGAGCTTAGAGGACAAGAAATTGACCTATGTGCTCATTGGTCTTGTGCTTGTATTGAGCATCTGCTATGTCGCTTTTGAGTGGACAGAAAAAGAAGTGACCAAGTATGAAGTAACCGACACCGACTTCTTCTTTGAAGAGGAAATTGACATTCAACAAACCACCCAAGAGACTCCTCCTCCACCTCCACCACCAGCCGTTCAAGAAGTAGAGGTACTGAACGTAGTGGAAGATGACGTAGAGACTGAGACTATTGAGATCAACACTGAGGATGATAAAGACGTGGAAGTGGTGATTGCTCCTCCAGTAGAGGCTCCAGTAGAGGAAGAAGAGGAAGAGGTCGTCTTTATGGTTGTAGAGACAATGCCAGAATTCCCAGGCGGTCAGCAAGCATTGTTCAAGTATTTGGGTGAGAATGTAAAGTACCCTGTGATTGCTCAAGAGAATGGTATTCAAGGTCGCGTAATTTGCCAATTTGTGGTAAACAAAGATGGTAGTATCGTGGACGTAGTAGTGGTACGTTCTTCAGGTGAGCCATCTTTGGATAAAGAGGCACTTCGCGTGATTAACTCAATGCCAAAATGGAAACCAGGTAAGCAACGTGGTAAACCAGTACGCGTGAAATACACCGTGCCTGTAAACTTCCGTTTGCAATAATAATCGCTTTTTCTTGAGATGGATTTATCCATCCAAAATATAGAATTCTGTAAGGGTGTCGGCGCTAAGCGTGCCGACATTCTTCGTAAAGAGCTCGGTGTGAAATCTGCGCTCGATATGTTGTATCAATTTCCGTATAAGTATATCGACCGTAGTCGGTTTTATTTCATCCACGAGATTGATGACGAAGATACGTATGTGCAGATTATCGGTCATATCACAGAATGGCATACGGTAGGTATAGGTGCCGCCGCACGTCTATCAGCCACCTTTACGGATGGTCGACATACGATAGAATTGGTATGGTTTAAGGGGATCAAATACTTAAAATTAGAGCGCGGTGTGCAGTATTTGCTTTTTGGCAAGCCTTCTCGCTTTAATCACCAGTATAACTTTGTCCATCCAGAGTTGACACCAATGGCAAAAGTCAAGCCCGAGATGACGCAAGGCCTAGAGCCCTACTACAACACTACAGAAGGGATGAAGCGGGCTGGGCTCAACTCGAAAGCAATACGTAACATCACGGCAGAGTTGGTGCCACAGTTGCGACACTACGGTGTGCGTGAGACATTGGGGATTGATTTGATAGAGCAGCAACATCTTATGTCACTGAGCGAAGCATTGGCAAACATACATTTTCCGAAAGATTATGTAGCCATGCAGAAAGCCCGCGAGCGGTTGAAATTTGAAGAGTTGTTTTACATTCAATTGCAAATTCTCCGTCAGATGAAACGCCGCGAGCAGAATGATGGTTTTCGCATGCCTATTGTGGGAAAAGCGTTTCATGCTCAATACAATACCCTACCCTATGATCTGACTAATGCTCAAAAGCGTGTTCTTCGAGAGATACAAACCGACTTGAAGTCTGGGCGACAGATGAATCGTCTGCTGCAAGGTGATGTAGGCAGCGGAAAGACAATTGTGGCATTGCTGACTGCGTTGCTTGCTGTGGATAATGGTTATCAGGCTTGTATCATGGCACCAACCGAGATACTAGCTAATCAACATTATGAGACCATTCGCGGTTTGCTAGGCGATTTGGATGTTAATTGCCAGTTATTGACAGGAAGTACCACCGCTAAACAGCGTCAGCCATTGCACGAACAACTGCGTAATGGAGAAATCAATATCTTAGTTGGCACACATGCACTGATAGAGAAAGAGGTGCAGTTTGCAAATCTCGGATTGTGTATCATTGATGAGCAACACCGCTTTGGTGTAGCACAGCGTGCTAAACTATGGGAGAAGAATGTACGTCCTCCCCACGTATTAGTGATGACAGCTACTCCTATCCCACGCACCTTGGCCATGACTGTATATGGAGACTTGCATGTGAGTATCATTGATGAGTTGCCTCCAGGCAGAAAGCCTGTACATACACTGCATTATAATATTGAGCGGCGAGCGACAATCCATCAGTTTATCACTCAGCAGATTGACGCTGGTAGGCAAGTGTATGTAGTATATCCTCTGATTCAAGAGAACGAGAATTTGGATCTGCAAGACTTACAGAATGGTTATAATCGTCTGTGCGAGACATTCCCCAACTACCGTATTTCGATGGTACATGGACAGATGCGTGCGAAAGATAAGGATGAACAGATGCAACGCTTTGCACGAGGTGAAACACAAATTCTTGTGGCGACGACGGTAATAGAAGTGGGGGTAAACGTGCCCAATGCTAGTGTGATGATCATTGAGAATGCCGAGCGTTTTGGATTGAGCCAGTTGCATCAATTGCGTGGACGTGTAGGTCGTGGTGCAGAGCAAAGTTATTGTCTGCTACTGACTAAGTTGGAGATTAGCAAAGACACACGCAAGCGTATGGATATCATGGTGGCTACGAATGATGGTTTTCGCATTGCGGAAGCTGATTTGCAATTGCGTGGTCCAGGCGATTTGGAAGGCACTCAGCAATCAGGATTGCCATTTGACTTGCGTATTGCGAGCCTTACGCATGATGGTCAGATATTGGATTTAGCTCGCCAAGCAGCCATGAGCATCTTGGATGCCGATCCTCTATTAGAGGAGATGCATAACCGCATATACAAACAACGGCTCGACACGTTGCGTCAAACCGTTGTTAATTGGGGGGAGATATCTTAGTCCTTGAATCGGGAGTCGGGAGTCACGACGCCGATCATCTCGGTGGACCCATTGGTGGACGACCACCTGACTCATACATCTGCTGTTGCCATGCGGCAGCACCAGTGGCCTTCAAACTACCCATACGATTGAGTTTGTAGGTGTAGGTGAGCATAAAATAAGTAGGCAGGGTATTGAATTTCTGATAACTCACACTAGTTTCATTGACGGTTTGCACGATATTCTTCTTGTCGTTGAGCAAATCATAGACTTTGAGAGTAAGAGTAGAATTCGCCCATGTCTTGTCAATAGAGAAATTCCAAATCAATTCATTCACATCGGTCAATCCCTCGTAGCCATGGCGTGAGGTATATGCGATGTCAGTAGCTATATTCCAAGACTTTGGCAAGTGGAAAGTAACGTCACCCGAGATAATCCAATCACCTATATGACTGACATTCTTTTTATTCAGCGAGTTATGGGTTAAGGAATAGACATTGGTATTCTTGATGCCTATATCCACAATCTCGTGCGTAAAGCGCAAAGTCAAATCACTAGTCATACGGAAATTGCCTGTTTTAGAAGGATCACCCAAAGGCAATTGATCCGCAGCAATCAATTGTGCAATTGCATCTGCATCCTGTTCGCGCAGTACATATGCTACGCGTTGATTATAACTCACGGCTGTACGTGAATGAAATTGGAACATCTTTTTGCAGAATGGGGTATTCGACATAAAATGTGCTCCCACATTCCATGGCACCATATCTGCATTCACAGTTTGGAGATATCGTTTGCCTGTTTGATCATAGATGGTATTATTGGTCAGTGCATCTTGTGTGAGGTTGGCATTCATACCCACCATCATGCTGGAGAACTTCTCCTGATTGAACTTCGAATACATCGCAAAGATATTGTGGCTGAAAGCTGGGTTCAGTCCCAAGTTACCCACTGTTTCGTTCATTGCATCGGAGTTGTTACGCACGGGCTCCATCTGCTGGATAGTAGGTTGGTTGACACGGCCACGGTAGACTATACGGGCGAACTCCTTTTGTCCGAACTTATAGCGAAAGCGCACATTTGGCGACCAATTCCATCTATTATATAAGGTATCGCGCGCGAGTACTCCTCCATAGTAGGTTTGTGAATAAGTTTGTGTTGCTAACACACGTGCACCCGCAGTAAGGTCAATCTTCTCGCTTACCCAGCGGTAGTTGAGTTCGAGTTGCTCGGTGTACATATTGTTGTTGAGTTGATTGGAATAGGTATTATCATATTGATAATCACCCGTGATAGAGTCCATGGAGTATTGGTCTTTCACCGAATTGCGATTATTGCCCGAGAGTGAAAGTACGGTTTCAAGGAAATGGTTCTTGCCATAGATAGGTTCCACATACGAAGTTCTGAGCGAGTAACTCATCGTATTATTACCTGAGAGGGTGTATTGATCCACCAATGCGCTATTAGTTATTCTATCCCAGGCGTAGGTATCGGTTTCACCTTTTGTATTCTTAAAGCTAACATCTGCACGCATGGTAAGTGCACGTCCAGGTTTTAGGAACTTACGATTATAAATCGCACGAATAGAAGCACTTATCTCCTCTTGTAGGCTAGTCTGATTTTGGTAACCATCATTGATTCGTACAGAATCTCGATCATAGGTATAATCGTTGGTTTGTGTGGAGTTAGAATTGTTATAACTAATCTGTGGACGAAGAATAATTTTGTTCATCGAGTCAATTTGATACTCCATTTCTAAACGCATTTGTGCATCCCACGAGCGGGTAAGTTTATTTGTTGAGTCGCGGTCAATATAGGTAGCCTCTTCGCTATAACTATCTCGCTGTGAGATGGTTCTAGTATCATTGGTAGAATGATTAAGTGTAGCATCACCACCTAAAAGGAGTGATGTTTTATCGTCTTTCTTATCCAATTTGCTTGTAAGGTCGATATTAGTGTTTACGCCTAAGTTTTCGGAAGCTGTAACGCCAGCATTCTGCCCTCCAAACCAACCGCGTCCGCGACGAGAGCGAATCTCGTTGGTATTGTTGGCGCCACCCACAATCGTTGTTTGGCTTTCGCCTAAAAGTAAGTTCGTGAAGATGTTGGCATTATAGCGGAAGTCATTTTCAAAGAAATGCTTCGTTTGTGCAGAAGGTGTTGCACCATATGCAGGATTGGCATAATCAAACCAACCTCCGTTATCCGTTACCATATCCGCACCCAGAGCACCAGAGTAATTACCAAAGATACCTTTCTTGCGATTTTTCTTGAGACTGAGATTGATGATTCGTTCTCCTTCGTCGTCCTCAAAACCAGTGAGTTTCGCCATATCACTCTTCTCGTCAATCACTTGGATCTTCTCTATCATATCCGCAGGAATGTTCTTTGTGGCAGTTTGTACGTCATCACCAAAGAACTTCTTGCCATCAATACGCACGGCTTTTATCTCCTCACCATTGATGGTAACATTACCTTCTTTATCCACCTCCACGCCGTTCATTTTTTTGAGAAGTTCCTCTACCGTAGCCGTTTCAGAGACTTGGTATGCAGCAGTATTGTACTCGATAGTGTCTCCTTTGACGGTCATTTCGGCAGCCTTACCTTGCACACTGACTTCTGCCAACTCTTGCACCTGTTCGACAAGACGAATAGCAGGTATATCAATGTCGGAATTTTTCATTTCGATCCATTGAGAATGTTCATTATATCCTATGGATGAAACGATTAGACGATATTTTCCTTCACGAATATTGCTAAGAATAAAGAGTCCATCGTAGTAGGTTTGTGCGCCTTGTACAAGTGTAGAATCAGTACCATTATAAGTAAATAGGCGGACAGTAGCCATCTCAATGGGCTGTCCATCTGTTTTTGAGAGGATGGTACCCGACACTGTTTTTTGCGCCATCATAGCTACAGCAAAGCTCAATAACAGCACTATTATTCCTAACTTTTTCATTTTTTTCTAATTTTTGCTATTCTATAGCACCCCAAAAAGTATGCCACAAGAGTTATAAGCTCTTAAAGTTATAGTCATGGTTGCACAAAAGTAGTTTAATTACATACCAATCACTAACTAATAACTAACTAATCACTAACTAATCACTAACTAATCACTAAGTATTGGTAAGTAATCAGTATGATAAACAAAGGTAGTACGGTAAGTGATAGGCACAAATTAGGTGCAAAAGTAATATATTTTGAATACATATACAAGTTTTTCGTCGAAAATCCCAACTATTTGGGATAATAATTAAGAAATGTAGGAGATAGTCTTTAGAATTGAATATATTTTTTGTTTGTATTTTGCATATATCAAAAAAAAGTTGTAATTTTGTAGCGAATTTGGGAAATTGTGTACAATATTCATTTTTCTACATTTATTTGTCGTTATGTTGGAGTACGAAGGTTTGTTTTTTAAGGAGAGTATTTCTGCAGAAGAGATACAAAAGGAAGTAGCTCGCGTAGCTCAAGAAATCAACGCGGACTATGTAGGCAAAGAGCCACTATTTGTGTGCGTATTGAATGGTGCATTCATGTATGCCGCTGATTTACTGAAACATATTACATTGCCTTGCGAAATCACGTTCGTTCGTATGAAGTCGTATGAAGGCACAGAGACAACAGGTAAAGTGAACATGCTGATTCCGTTGCAAGTGGATGTAAAAGGACGTGATGTGATCGTGATAGAAGATATTATAGACACAGGTATCACCATGCATGCCTTCAAGAAGATTTTACAAGATAGTGGCGCAAAGTCGGTAGAATTAACCTCGTTCTTCTATAAACCCAATTCGTTACGCTACGAAGATGTGACACCCAAATACTATGGTAAGGCCATTCCACCCGCATTCATCATCGGTTATGGATTAGATATCAATGAGAAAGCGAGAAATTTAGGTTCGATTTATACTAAAGTTTAGAGTTTAGAGATTAGAGATTAGAGATTAGAGGATATGAAAACATCGGAACAATTTGATGTTGTGGCAGGTAGGTGCCGCAGGATTTATGAGTTAAAGATGAAAGACTACGGTCCAAGCTGGCGTATTATGCGTCCACAAACCGTGAACGATCAACTGTTTATTAAGGCCAAGCGCGTGCGCGAGATTGAGCAAACAGGCGTGAATATGGTAGGCGAAAGTATTGAGGGCGAGATGATGGCCATTGTGAACTATAGTATTATAGGTTTGATTCAGTTGCACGAGGGCTTTGCCGACTCAGTGGATATGACAGCAGAACGTGCAATTGAGTTATACGCCTATTATATAGCAGAAGCGAAAGCACTGATGCTCAAGAAGAACCATGATTATGGAGAGGCATGGAGAGATATGTTTGCGAGCAGTTTGACAGATATTATCTTGACAAAAATTAATCGCAACAAGTCGATAGCCGCTAATGATAATCAGACATTGATTTCAGAGGGTGCAGACGGCAATTATTTCGATATGCTGAATTATGCAATTTTTTACCTTATTAAATTGATGGAGAATGAAGCAAATTAAAACAATTATAGCCGCGATCTGCCGCACGTTGCTAGGTGTGGTATTTATATTCTCTGGTGTAGTCAAGGCTATTGACCCCTTGGGTACGGTATATAAAATTGAAGACTATTTGAAAGCTTTTGGCGGTTTCTTTAGCGACCTATTGCCATTGGCAGAAGTAGCAGCTTGGGCATTGATTATCACGGAGTTGCTATTGGGTGTGTGCATGGTGATGAATGTACGTACTAAATGGACATCGTGGATCGCGTTAGCATTCTACTGTGTGATGACCCCACTGACATTGTATATCGCGCTGACCAATCCAGTGAGCGATTGTGGGTGTTTTGGCGATGCAGTGGTACTCACTAACTGGCAAACATTCTGGAAGAATGCAGTATTGATTGTGTTGGCAATAGCACTCGTAGCCTTACGCAAACATGTACGTCAGTTGTGGAGCGGATGGATGGAACTAGTGATAGTGGCCACCTCATTAGCCGCTGTTTTATCGTTTATGGCATGGACCATACAACACTTGCCCGTGATAGATTTCCGTCCTTATAAGATTGGCAATCACCTGCCTACGCTGATGGAATATCCTGAGGACGCAGAAGCTGATGTATATGAATTCTCGTTTGTGTATGAGAAAGACGGCGTGGAAGAGAGATTCACCTTGGAGAATTATCCAAAGGGCGATAGTACCTGGACATTTGTACGTCAAGAATCAAAACTCATCCAAAAAGGTTATGAGCCACCTATCCACGATTTTGAGGTATTGAATGCTGATTATGAAGACCTTACGTGGGATATCTTAGAGAGTGAAGAGCCTGTAACATTGGTGGTGATATATGATCTAGAAAAAGCCGACAAAAAGCAAATGGCAAAGGTAGAAGCTTTGTTGGGCGATGGGGATAAGGGATATATCCTCACGGGATCGGGCACAGATGAGATTATTAGTTTTAGTCTTGAGTATCCCACTTTGAGCGACTGCATTTGCACTTGCGACCCAGTGACATTGAAGACGATTGTACGCGCTAATCCGGGTGTGATTGTGGTGCAAAACGGAGTAGTGATTGATAAATATAATATTCGCAATCGCGAATAAATCTAAGAGATATTAATTATTAACTATTAAATATTAAATATTATTTCAAGACAATGAGAACAAAAATGGTTGCAGGCAACTGGAAAATGAACATGACCCTGCAAGAAGGTGTAGCGTTGGCTACCGAGTTGAAGAATCAAGTAGTTAACCCAGCGTGCGCCGTAGTTATCGGTACCCCATTCATCCATTTGGCTACCGTAGCAGAGCTTTTGAAGGATAGCCCTATCGCTGTAGCAGCTGAGAACTGCGCTGACAAGGAGAAAGGTGCATACACTGGCGAGGTAAGTGCTGCTATGGTGGCTTCTACAGGTGCAGAGTACTGCATTCTCGGTCACTCTGAGCGTCGTGCATATTACGGCGAGACCTATGAGATTTTGAAAGATAAAGTAGAGTTGGCGCTCGCTAACAACCTCAAGCCAATCTTCTGCATCGGCGAGGTAAAAGAGGAGCGTGAAGCAGGTCAACAAAATGAGGTAGTAAAAGCTCAACTCGAAGGTTCTGTATTCCACCTCAGTGCTGAGGACTTCGGCAAGATCGTGTTAGCATACGAGCCAGTATGGGCTATCGGTACAGGTTTGACTGCTACTCCAGAGCAAGCACAAGAGATTCACGCTTATATCCGCAGCCTCGTGGCTGAGAAATATGGCGAGCAAGTAGCTGACGACTGCACTATCCTTTATGGTGGTAGCTGCAACGCTAAGAACGCTGCTGAACTCTTCGCTAACCCAGATGTTGATGGCGGTTTGATTGGCGGCGCAAGCTTGAAGGCTGCTGATTTCTGCGCTATCATTGCTGCACGATAATCATGGCTCTTATCGTTCCTGTACGAGGCTTTACGCCTCAAATAGGCAAAGACTGCTTTTTGGCAGAGAATGCGACTATCGTCGGTGACACAGTCATCGGCGATGGTTGCTCCATTTGGTTCAACGCTGTCTTGCGCGGTGATGTCAATTGGATAAAGATTGGCAATCACGTGAACATCCAAGACGGTTCGGTCTTGCATACGCTCTATGAGAAGAGTACCATTACGATTGGCGACTATGTGTCAGTGGGTCACAATGTGACTATCCATGGCGCAGATGTGCATGACTATGCGTTAATCGGCATGGGATCTACCCTACTCGACGGAGTGGTGGTTGGCGAAGGTGCTATTGTAGCAGCTGGTTCATTGGTACTCAAGAACACACAGATTGGCCCATATGAAGTATGGGGAGGTGTGCCCGCTAAGTTTATCAAGAAAGCCGCCCCCGAGCAAACCAACGAGATCAACCGCAAGATTGCACACAACTACGCGATGTACGCGAGTTGGTACATGCAAGACGAAGAGAATAAATAAACTCATGCCAAGCTAGCGAGGGGGAAGAGCTTACCCATTTGCCAAGCTTTAAAAAGCAGTCTATAAAAAGTATAGCAGACTTGTAGCAAACGAGGTTTCTCAGGTCATTCCCACTGGAATCGCCTCATCAGGGCGATTTCTTTTATGTTCCATCGTGCGGTTCTTCCACAATGTCCATCTCGTAGCAATTGACGCAACAGCTTCTCTACGCGCTTCCGATAACGAGTAGTATAAAGAGGGAATGCCTCTATAGGCAAGTGCAACTCGTTGACCAACACATATCCGAAAGTCTGCCATATAGTTCATTGTCAATGCAAAACCTAACATCCTGACAATCAGTAGTGATATACAGGACACCATTCGTAAAATCCTTGCTACACTCCATCTCGCAGCAGATCGGTGCATTCGCCACCATTGCCACACGAAACATCCACCCCCTCGCCTTTTGCCTTTCCCCTTTCACTTCATTGCCTTATCGCCTACTCGCCTGATAAACTTCGCTCCTAGGCATATCCTCCGCATTATCCGTCAAGACATGAGTCCACTCCTCACCTTTCAGTTTTACGATTTTCTATGCGGAGCATAAAGATCGCCTCACTTTTCAGTTTTCCGTTTTCAACCCTAAACGGCTCATAATTCGTCATGCATTGCAACAGCGCACTGTTGCCGCATTCCACAGTAAACAGATGTTCCGCTACGCGGTAGTATGTACGAGTGAGTGTCATTGAATAGTTTAATTCTGCTGCTAAGGTACAACAAAAAATGCACATACGCAAGCAAAGCGAGCAACATGTGTAAAAAAAATACTGATTGTATCTTCAGAATAACTACAATATAAAACGATGAAGAAAAAAGCAAAAAACAACCACAAATTTGCATATATCATAAAATTGTTGTATCTTTGCAGCGGTAATAGTACACTACGTATACCATACCAAGATATTAAAATCATAAAACAACTAGATATATGTACAAACGAATACTCCTTAAGTTATCTGGCGAGAGCCTTATGGGCGCCCAGCAATATGGCATTGACCCACAACGCCTGGCAGATTATGCTAACCAAATTCGTAGCATTGCTACCACTGGTGTGCAAGTGGCCATCGTGATTGGTGGAGGTAACATTTTCCGCGGATTGAGTGGTGCACAAAAAGGTTTCGATCGCGTGAAAGGAGACCAAATGGGTATGCTTGCCACCGTGATCAATTCACTCGCACTTTGTTCTGCTTTCGAAGCGATCGGACAGAAAGCACGCGTACTCACTAGTGTGCGTATGGAACCAGTGGGTGACCTCTACAGCACAGACAAGGCATTGCGTTTGCTCAACCAAGGCAATATCGTAATCATTGCAGGTGGCACAGGTAACCCTTACTTCACTACTGACACAGCTTCGGTACTCCGCGCTATTGAGCTCAAAGCAGACGTAATGATGAAAGGTACACGCGTGGATGGCATCTATACCGCCGACCCAGAGAAAGACCCAACGGCTACCAAATATACTCAAATCACTTACGATGAAATCCTTGAGATGAAGCTCAAAGTGATGGATCTCACAGCCATCACCATGTGCCGCGAGAACAACATGCCAATCTATGTCTTTGATATGGACACGATTGGTAACCTTGAGAAAGTAATGAATGGACAACAAATAGGAACACTTGTAATACCTTAGATAATATGATTGAACCAAAACAAATTCTAAACGAGGCAGAGGAATTGATGGAATCTGCTGTAATGTATCTTGACGACGCTTTGGCACACATCCGCGCTGGCAAAGCTAGTGGACGAATCCTTGATCCAGTACGCGTAGAGTACTATGGTCAAATGTCACCAATCGCCAATGTGGCAACCATCACTACCCCTGATGCACGCACTATCCAAATCCAACCTTGGGAGAAGAAGATGTTGCCCGAAATCGAACGAGCACTCATCAACTCCAATATCGGTTTGGCACCTAACAACAACGGCGAGTGCATCCGACTAATCATCCCACCACTGACCGAGGAGCGCCGTAAAGAGCTCGCTAAGCAATGTAAGGGCGAAGCAGAAAATGCTAAAGTAAGTGTGCGCAATGCACGTCGCGATGCTATTGATACCCTCAAAAAACAAGTGAAAGAGGGCTTGCCAGAGGATGTAGAGAAAGATGCAGAAGCTGATGCTCAAAAACTGCACGACAAGTTCGTGAAGAAGATCGACGAGATCTACGCAGCGAAAGAGAAAGAGATTATGACCGTGTAAGTTTAGGGGCTCTAAACTATCGTAAAGCGATCACTCATACTGATAATAGCATGGGCATTGGTTATCCCGATGTCTCATGCTATTTCGCTTGATAGCCTGCTAAACCTGCCCGCGATGGGTATTCCTGTGGTGAATTATTCACCCGAATCCACCTGGGAATTTGGTGCCGCTGCACAAGGATATTTTCGACTGCCTAACCAAGAACGCACTTCCATTGTGCAACTTGATGGCACCTATTCACTGAATAAGCAGTGGTATATCAATGCGCAGGGGACATTGTATTTTAAGGCTAAAGGCAATGAGGCGAGAGAAAAAAGGCAAAAGGCAAGGGAATGGCAACTGCAATTTCGTGCAGGATATAGCGACCGCCCTGCCACTTACTATGGCGTGTATGACGACCCTCATTTTGCCAACGAAGGCAACCTAGGGATTGGCATGCTTCGCCAAGGCACACCCTATCAAATGCAACGCGGCTACCTCCATGTACAAGCGCCGATCAGTGTAGGTAAAGATTGGGCAGTGGGACCTATGGCGGACTTACTAATAGCACAATACGAGATCGCACGCAAATACAAGACTTCCGACCCATTAGTGCAAGCAGCTTTGGGTGCTGTAGCCCTCTATGACTCGCGCGACAATGTATTCTACCCCACTCGAGGCATATTCTTCAAACTGTCTGCTGCCGCAGCATGGACAAGCAGAGTAAATATCCCAGAGGGACAACAAGCTACCATCAATGGTCTACTAGCCGCGGATTTAAGGCAATTCATATCACTGCCATGCGACCTAGTATTTGCATGGCAATTCAAAGCTCAATTGATGCTATCAGAGTACGCCATTTCGCACCTAACCCTATACCCTATGCTTCCGCGCCTGGGTGGACAAGATGGTTTGCGCGGTGTGAATAGCGATATGTTCCGCGATGACATCATGATGGCATTGCAAGCCGAACTGCGCATACCAATTTGGAGCATCTTCCGTGGTGCTGTATTCGCAGGGATAGGGGATGTGTATGACTACCACAATTGGCACTGGGCTATACCCAAAGTAGGATATGGAGTTGGACTCCGCGCCACTATCAACAAGGCAAAAGTAAACATCCGATTCGATATTGCTCGCAGCAATGTCGATCCACGATGGAACAACATAAATGCATATAGTTTCTATCTAACAGCTACAGAAGCGTTTTAACGAATGAAAGGACTAGTCATAAAATCTACCGGTACCAGTTACGGCGTACACTTTGAGGACGGAACAACCGCTGAATGCCATGTAAAAGGCAATTTCCGTATTCGCGGGATTCGATCTACCAACCCAATAGCAATTGGTGATCATGTGGAAGTAACGCAACTAGAAGACGGCACCAACTGGATTACCGAACTATACGACCGTAAGAACTACATCATCCGTCGTAGTACCAATCTCAGCTATGCTTCACACATCATAGCGGCCAATGTGGATATGGCGGCACTGATAGTCACACTCCGTCACCCAGAGACATCAACGACCTTCATTGACCGCTTCCTAGCGACCTGCGAAGCCTATCGCGTGCCCGCGTGTATACTATTTAACAAAGTGGATCTACTCACCGAAGAGGAATTGCTAGAACTGTCCTCTCTCCGACAACTATATGAATCGTTGGGTTATTCCACATACGCAATTTCAGCCCTACAACTAAAGAATGATGAGGTAAAAAGCATCTTCCAAAACCGTATCACATTGCTTTCGGGTAACTCAGGTGTAGGCAAGTCCACTCTGCTCAATGCCATCCTAGGCAAAGATATCGCTCGCACCGGTGCCATCTCCTCTGCTCATCACAAGGGTATGCACACCACTACTTTTAGCGAAATGTATCCGCTAAACAACTCTACACTATATACCTCCTTAGACAACCCTACTCCATCCTCTTGGATCATTGACACTCCAGGCATTAAGGGATTTGGATTATTGGATATTGAAAAAGAAGAAGTAGGACACTATTTCCGAGAGATTTTTGAAATAGCGCGCGAGTGTCGCTACTCCAATTGCCTGCACACGGGCGAACCAGGATGTGCTGTATATCAAGCAGTAGCAGATGGAAAGATTGCCCTCTCGCGATATGAGAGTTACCTCAGTATTCTTGACGATACGAACGAAGGGAAATATCGTTGATCTAGTTTAGAGGACGCTTCGCTATAGGACGGCGCACAGCGCCTATACAACACTACACAACACTACACAATATTACACAACAATGAAACAATTACTTTTCCTATTGCCATTTTTGGCATTTGCAATGCTGTCATGTACAGCTCCTAAAACGCACGAACCTATGCAAAACGAAGTAATCAACGCCATTATGGCACGCCGAAGCATTCGTCAGTACCATGCTACACCTGTAGCGCGTGACACGATGATGCAAATCATGACCTGCGGAATTAATGCTGCTAATGGTCAGAACAAACAATCGTGGGAAGTACGAATCATTGACAATCCCGCCAAGATGCAACAGATTCAAGATCTGATGGTAGCAGGCAATCCTGCTCTCCAACCTGATATGCTACGCGGTTGCATGCGTGGTGCACCAGTAATGACCTTTATCGCTCGAGACCTTGGTTATGATTTCTCAGCCTACGACTGCGGGCTACTCGCCGGCAACATGATGCTAGCAGCCCAATCACTGGGCGTAGGTAGTATCTGCCTCGGCAGTCCTGTTCGTTTTATCAACGACGCAGCAAATAGCGCAGAGATACTTTCACTACTAGGCTTTAGCGAGAACTACGAACTCTGCCTCTGCGTAGGATTTGGCTACGCCAATGAATCACCCGAAGCCAAACCACGCGATATCAACAAAGTACAATTTGTGGACTAAATCCCCACCTATCTCGTGATACTGACCCTCACATCATCCGTGTGAGGGCTTTTTTTTATTTCTCCTTGCCTTTCACCTATAACCTTTAGCCTTTAATCTAAGAGAAAATGCATTTTTCTGCAAAAAAAATGCATTTTTTCTTAGATACTGACAAGTTTTAGCAGTCTGCTATACTACCTTTGCAGCCGATTTCGGAAAACCAATTGTTTAACTGCTAAAAAACAAATCAGTATGAACGTATTTTTAACCCTCCTCATCAGCCTTATTTCGGCAACAGTGATCACCTATTGTATTGACATTACCACCCATTTATGGCATAGCGAGCAATAAAGATAAAGAAAAAAATCTAACTATTTGCATAAATGCAAAAAAAACACTACCTTTGCAGTCGCATTCTACAAGGTAATCTTAAAACTTTTAGAACCCTTAGAACTTTTAGAACTATTTTAACCCTTTAAACATTATACAACTATGGCTGAAGAAAAGAAAAATCCTTCCGTAGAGAAACTCAAGGCATTGCAACTCGCAATGGAAAAAATTGATAAGCAATTTGGTAAAGGCGCCATCATGAAATTGGGTGATGACAAGGTAGAAGATGTACCTGTAATCCCTTCTGGTTCAGTAGGCCTGAATATTGCACTTGGTGTAGGCGGTTATCCTCGCGGGCGTATCGTAGAGATTTATGGTCCAGAGTCTTCTGGTAAAACAACTCTCGCTATCCATGCTATGGCAGAAGTACAAAAGCAAGGTGGTATAGCCGCTATCATTGATGCCGAGCACGCATTCGACCGTTTTTATGCTGAGAAGTTAGGTGTCAACACCAATGACTTGCTTATCGCGCAACCAGACTGCGGCGAACAAGCACTCGATATCGCAGACGAGCTCATCCGTAGTGCAGCAGTAGATTTGGTAGTCATCGACTCTGTGGCTGCCCTCACCCCAAAAGCCGAAATTGAAGGCGATATGGGCGACAATAAAGTGGGTTTGCATGCTCGACTCATGTCGCAAGCGCTCCGCAAACTCACTGCTACCATCAACAAGACCAACACCACCTGTATCTTCATCAACCAATTACGTGAGAAGATTGGCGTCATGTTCGGTAACCCCGAGACCACAACTGGTGGTAACGCGCTGAAGTTCTATGCTTCGGTTCGCCTCGACATTCGCAAGGCAAGCGCTATCAAGGATGGTGACGAGATTCTTGGTAATCAGGTTCGCGTAAAAGTTATCAAGAATAAAGTAGCACCTCCATTCAAGAAAGCAGAGTTCGACCTCATGTTCAACGAAGGTATCTCTCGCGTAGGCGAAATCGTGGATATGGGTGTAGAGAAAGGTATCTTGACTAAGTCTGGTTCATGGTATAGCTACGAGGGCAACAAACTCGCTCAAGGTCGCGATGCCGCTAAAAATGTCCTCCGCGACAATCCAGACCTTGCCGAAGAGATCGAAAATAAGATCATGGAAGCGCTCAAGAAATAATCTTGAATCAAACGACGCTCATATTATCCCCTGAGAAAGCTCACGACATGGAACAACAGTTTCGTGTCGTGAAGCGTTCTGTTGATGCCCGCCAAAAGCAACTCAAGGTCCACCTTACCGTACTCACTGATGAACATGGCGCACCGCTTCCCAAGGACGCCCCCATCCCGCTCTACGAGCCACCACAATTCCAAGATGTGCATAATACCGAGCATAGTGTGGCTATCATCGGCGCAGGCCCTGCGGGCTTATTCGCCGCACTCACACTGCTGGAGCACGGTATAAAACCAATTATCTTCGAACGTGGTAAAGAGGTCGCCGAGCGCAAGAAGGACATCGCAACACTCAACCGCAATCAGGGACTGAATGCCGAGTCCAACTACTGCTTTGGCGAAGGTGGTGCAGGTACTTTCTCTGATGGCAAACTCTTCTCACGCAGCAAAAAGCGCGGCAATATGCAACGCGTCATGGAACTCTTTCACCATTTCGGTGGAGACGACCGCTTACTCTACGAAGCCCATGCCCATATCGGGAGCGATAAACTGCCTACCATTATCCGCCGCATGCGCGAGTGCATCCTCGAACACGGTGGCGAGATTCATTTTTCTACTTGTGTCACTAGCCTCTCGTCTTTCGCCTTATCGCCTAATAGCCCAGTTATTCTAGCGATTGGGCATTCGGCGCACGACACATACCACATGCTACATGCCAATGGTGTTGCCTTAGCTACGAAAGGTTTCGCTATGGGCGTGCGTGCGGAGCACCCACAAGCATTGATTAACAAGCTTATGTACCACGATCCATCACCCGAACTCATTCGTTTAGTAGGTAATGCTTCGTATTCGTTGGTCACTCAGGTGCAAGGTCGTGGTGTTTATTCCTTCTGTATGTGCCCAGGCGGACATATCGTCCCAGCAGGCAGTGCGCTGAATAGTTGTGTTGTTAATGGTATGTCTGCCAGCCACCGCAACTCTCCATACGCCAATTCGGGTATGGTCGTAGAAATTCGTCCCGAGGATTTGATAGATCAAGACCCACTTGCTGGACTACGTTTCCAGCAACAGTTAGAATATTTATCCTATCAGCATGGTGGGGAACCTTCCATCGCTCCGGCCCAACGCTTACGCGACTTCGTGGAAGGGCGCAAGAGCAGCACCCTGCCTGCATGTAGCTACTTGCCTGGCGTACGTTCCAGCAGCATGCACGAGTGGTTGCCCGAACATATCGGCAAACGCTTACAACAAGGCTTCCGCGATTTCGATCGCAAGTACCACGGCTTCTTAACTAACGAGGCTGTTATTCTCGGCGTAGAGAGCCGCAGCAGTAGTGCTATACGTCTGCCTCGTGACCCAGAGACACTGCAGTCCATCTCTACTCCTCACCTCTACCCTTGTGGCGAAGGTGCAGGCTACGCAGGCGGCATCACCTCCTCCGCATTGGACGGCATCAATGCCGCCCTCAAGATCGCCGAACAACTTTGAACCATTTTAAACCACATTGATCCATGCTCACATTCCTCCGCACCTACAAAAAAAACATCTACATTGCCCTACTATCGATACTCACTCTCTGCCTTTTGTGCGATTATATCCCTGCATTGGCAGTATTGTCTTCATGGGTCACTCCACCTGTGGCATTGTTTCTCGGTCTTGTTTTCGCACTTACTTGCGGACAGGCCTATCCTACATTCAACAAGAAGATGTCTAAGAAACTGCTTCAATACTCCGTGGTCGGTTTGGGTTTCGGCATGAATCTGCACGCCTCGTTGGCATCAGGCAAAGAGGGTATGTTGTTTACTATCGTTTCGGTCTTCGGCACACTCCTAATAGGTATGTTTATCGGCAGTAAACTTCTGAAGATCAACCGCAACACTGCTTATCTCATCAGTTCGGGTACGGCTATCTGTGGAGGCAGTGCTATCGCAGCAGTAGGGCCTATCATCAAAGCAAAAGACAGCGATATGTCTGTGGCACTTGCTACTATCTTCATCCTTAATGCCATTGCGCTATTCCTTTTCCCTGCATTGGGTCATTGCTTGGGCATGACGCAACAGGAGTTCGGCACATGGGCTGCTATCGCTATCCATGATACTAGTTCTGTGGTAGGCGCAGGCGCAGCGTATGGCGAAGAGGCGCTGCAAGTGGCTACAACTATCAAGCTCACCCGTGCTTTGTGGATTATCCCTTTGGCACTGCTGACAACGGTCATCTTCCGCAGCGAGGGCAAGAAGATTAGCATCCCATGGTTTATCTTGTTTTTTATTGTTGCTATGCTGCTGAATACCTATGTGCTTACTGATATTCCACAAGTAGGACAATTCATCTATGGTATTGCGCGTAAGGGACTTGTGATTACTATGTTTTTTATTGGCGCATCGCTTTCTATTGATACGATAAAGTCTGTCGGCATCCGTCCTCTGCTGCAAGGCATTCTCCTCTGGTTGGTCATCAGTGCCGGGTCTTTGGCATATATTTTATTGAAATGAAACCTATGTTTACACGAACGATACAATTACTTGGCGAAGAAGGATTTGCAGCATTGCAGCATGCACGGGTCATTCTCTTTGGTGTAGGAGGCGTGGGCGGATGGTGCGCAGAAGCACTACTCCGTACTGGCATCGGACACCTGACCCTTGTGGATTTCGACAAGGTGGATACCACCAATCTCAATCGTCAGGTGGTGGCTACCCACGAGAATATCGGACAAAACAAAGTACTAGAGATGCAAAAGCGACTGCTGAATATCGCCCCCGAAGCAGATGTTCAGGCAATTGACCGCCAGTATAATGCAGAAACAATAGACACTTTCGACCTCGCGCAATACGACATCGTGATTGATGCCATCGACATGGTGGAGTGCAAAGCACTACTGCTTTACAATGCTACCGTAGCGGGTTGCAAAGTGTATTCCAGTATGGGAGCAGGCCGCAAAATCGACCCGCAGAAAATTCGCACCGCGGAGTTCTGGAAGGTACAAGGTTGCCCTCTCGCGCGTGCACTACGCACAAAAATGAAAAAGGCAGGACTAATGCCTGCCTCTAAGATTCAATGTGTCTATTCCGAAGAAATTGCAGGAGCACAAGGCACCCTCGCTCCCGTTGTGGGAGTCTTTGGCATGACCCTCGCTAGCATGATTATCAATGATCTTGTGCGTGCTTAACCAATCGTTTGCGCCAAAGAGCGTAAGTCCATCTTGCCCCAAGCAACAGCATCACTAACCACAGCAACACCTCTTCTCCATCCATTGGCATTTGACAATGGTGCGGTCTGCCCGTGTAGTCATAGGCATTACCGTTGCCACCATGTCTAACCAATTCAGTATGGTCATGCGGATCCAATGACGCACCACAATAGGGACAATGATCCACAGCTCCACCACCAATGGTGCGTTGATCAAGACTTATTGGCAAATTGAAAAACTCCGCTCTATAGCCAAAGTTCTCCTCGAAGGTCCTGTCGGAAGGCAGTGTATTATCTACACCCGCGAAGGGCTCATACACAACAGCTTCCGCCGCTAAACATAGGCCTAAACCAATGTTTAGCATCATCATTTTCTTACAATTCATTTTCATACGTTTTTAGGTTCGTGGATGACCTTCTGACAAAAACCGTGCAAAACAATTCTGACAAATAAAAAAGGCAGGACTAATTCCTACCTCTATAAATTTAACTGATCTATTCTGTATAGATTAGAACTGCTCGGCATAGGTGCATCCTTCACGCCAACGAGAACAGCCATAGCGCGTACGACCACGAATAATAGTACCACGTCCACAGACAGGGCAACGCATGCCCGATTTATCAGCTTTCACCTCACGAACCACTTCCGTAGTCATTTGCTTGAGTTCGTCTAAAAATTGTTGCGCTGTAAACGCGCCGCGTTCTATTTCACGCAGTTTCTTTTCCCAAAGTCCAGTCAATTCTGCAGACTTAAGCAGAGGGGAAATGATTGTTTGTATTAGATTTATTCCCAACTCTGTAGCATGGATGTTCTTCTTTTCACGAACAATATATTTGCGTTGGAAGAGTTTCTCAATAATAGCTGCACGTGTACTTGGGCGACCAATACCATTCTCCTTCATGGCATCACGCAGCTCCTCATTGTCCACAGTCTTACCAGCCGTTTCCATGGCACGCAATAATGTTGCCTCAGTATAATACTTAGGAGGCGTAGTCGTTTTCTCCTGCAATTGTGGTTCGTGAGGACCAGATTCGCCTTTTACAAATGCAGGCAAACTCTTTTGTTCTTCTTGCGGCTCATCATCCTGCTTTTCTTTGGCAAAGACCTCCCGCCAACCCATCTTGAGAATTTGGCGCCCAGTTACCTTAAAATCAATCTTGCCCGCCTTGGCTAGAACGGTAGTGTTTGATACCTCGCAGTCAGGATAGAAGGCTGCAATAAAACGTAATGCTACCAGATTATACACCTTGCGCTCCAAATCAGTAAGATTATCTGGACGTTGCCCTGTAGGTATGATCGCATGGTGGTCGGTAACCTTCTTATTATCGAACACCTTCTTCGATTTAGGCAGACTATCTGCACCTTTCTTACCATCCGCCTTCAATGGCAACAATGGAGCTACTTGTGGAAAATATTCCTTAATTCCCTGCAATGTAGCAGGTACTTTGGGATAGATATCATCGCTCAAATAGGTCGTATCCACACGAGGATAGGTGGTCACATGCTTCTCATAAAGACTTTGAATAATCTTCAGCGTATCATCAGCAGATAGACTAAATTTCTTATTACACTCCACCTGCAAAGAGGTCAGATCAAAGAGTCGAGGTGAGAATTCAGTGCCTTTCTTCTTCTCCACAGAAGTAATTTCTAGAGGCATATCCTTGATCGAATCCAACAAATTCTGCCCTTGCTCAAGCGATGTGATTGCATAGTCATCTTCTTCTACTGGCAATTGTGCAGAAAAAGTAGTATCGCGGTAAAGAGTTTTGAGTTCCCAGTAAGTACGAGGCACAAAGTTCTCTATCTCGTGTTGTCGCTTAACAATCAGAGCCAATGTAGGTGTTTGTACCCGACCGATGCTCAACACTTGACGATCTTTCCCTACTCCTTTCGCGAAACGTAGGGTATATGCTCTAGTAGCATTCATACCCAGTAGCCAATCGCCTATGGCACGCATCATTCCAGCTTCATAGAGACGTTGGTATTCGCTTTGGTCTTTAAGTTTCTGAAATCCTTCACGAATGGCATCTTCGGTCAGCGAGGATATCCACAATCGCTTCACAGGAACTTTGCAACCTGCTTTCTGATACACCCAGCGCTGGATAAGTTCTCCCTCTTGCCCTGCATCACCACAGTTGATAACTTCATTCGCCTTGGCTATGAGGGTTTTGATGGTATTGAATTGTTTTTGTACACCTTTATCATCGGTCACCTTGATTCCAAAACGCGTAGGTACCATCGGCAATGAAGATAAGTTCCACCCCCTCCATTGGTCACTATATTCGTGCGGGTCAAGCAACGCACAGAGATGACCAAAGGTCCATGTCACGCAGTAACCATTGCCCTCCATAAAACCGTCGTGCTGGGTATTAGCTCCCAGCACGCGTGCTATATCTCGCCCTACGGACGGTTTCTCTGCTACACAAAGAATCATTTCAGTCTAATTAATAACCGTAGCTCACTTCCTTCGCATCCACCCCATTCAGCACTGCCACCATCTTTGGTAAACGCTCTTGTTCATGAATCTTGTTGAGGAATTCAATCATATCAAAAGTAGTATGATTGGCACGAACTACACACACAGTCATGTCAGCTATACCACTCAACAAGAATGTATCGCTCACCAATGCCACTGGAGCCGAATCAACCACCACATAATCATAGCGTTCACGCAACTCAGCAAACAATACCGCTAACCTATCACTCTGCAACAATTCGCTAGGATTAGGTGGCACTATTCCCGCAGGTAAGACATCCAAGTTCTTCACAGAAGAAGCCACTACCACATCCTCCAATGTATATGCCTTATCCGACAAATAGTTGGTCATCGTGCCTTGAGAAGGCAAATTCAAATATTTTGCTAATGTTGGTTTACGTAGATCCAATCCCACCAATGCAACCTTCTTACCCAGCAATGCCATCGACACAGCCAAATTAGTTGCCACATACGATTTACCCTCACCATTCATACTAGATGTCACCAATACTACAGGGCATTTCACATCCTTAGGTTGCATAAAACGAATATTTGTTCGTAAAGTACGGAACAATTCCGCAGCTACAGAATTATTGCCATCACGCACAACCACTTCCTCTCCCTTAGATTTTGCCAACACACCTGCAAGCGATATCTTCAAACGCTTCTCCAAATCTTTAGGATTACCAGACACGCGAGTGTTCACAATGTCATATACTATCATCACTCCCAATGGGAACACCAATCCTACTACCAACAACAATAATATGGACATATATCTCGGACTCACTGGAATCGGATTCGTCTGGGCCTGACTAATTATTTTGATTGGCATTATAGTAGAACTCAATAACATTGCATTCTCCTCGCGTTGCTCGCAAACCAGCAAATATAATTTCTCTTTTAACCTTTTTTCACGAATCATTTTCTCGTATTTCTTCACATGCTCTGGCATATCACTTCGCTGTTGGTTGGCAGACACAAAATGATCATCCAAATCTTGTTTTGCAATCTGCAAGGTATTGAGCATATTCTTCACGGTAGTCACTATATTGGCGCGTAATACCGCCAACTCTGCTTCCAACTGAGCATCCACACCACCACGCATCTTCATTCTTATCAATGAATTATAATCATCTACTGCAGTTATCAGTGACATATTCGAAACACCCACTCGCGACGTTTCACCTGACTCTTTTGATTGTGACTGATAGGTGGGCACCACAAACATGGCTGGCAGCAATTCATTCGCATTGGCTTGATTCTCCATAAAATCGCACAAATACTGCATCATATTTATTTGCGTCTCCACATCTGCTAACTGCTTGCGATATTCCACATCTTCATTCAAAAACAATTCTTCCTCAATCCACGGATTCACCAAATCATATTCCTCCAAATAACGCACTGTTGCTTCCTCCGCTTGCACTAATTCATCTTCAAGTACACGAATACGCTCCTCTATAAACATCGCAGTATTTTGAGCAACCATATTTTTGTCTGACATCGCATCCAAATTGTAGAAATCTATCATTTTCTTGATAAATTCCTTATCTCGGCGAGGAGTATCGGTAGTCGAAGCCAACACAATAACTTTCGAATCCTTTTTGGCTGTATTGACGCTAATCTTACTTTTATAGATACTTACAGCTACTGGCAATGGATAGACCTTCAAGTTATATTGAGCACCGCATTCCACTTTTTCCGAATTTAATACCTCAAAGCACAATACACCTGCACAAGTCTCAAATGGCTTTGTTAAATCCGCTACGATATGTTTGCTTTTAGTGAACATTCCATATTCTACACGCACAACATAATCATTTTCTCGTACTTTAATATCAATCTTAGCAGTACGTTGGATTGTATCCAAATACATCGGAGATGACACCAACATAATATCATTACTCGGATATTTTCCTACCCAACGCAGTCCCTGTTTCTTGCGATACTCTACTTGTAAACCCAAGTCAGTTATCACTCTTGATATAATATCACGAGAGGTCAGTGCAGCTATCTCATCATCCACTAATTTCTCACCTTTCATGCCCAACACATCCACCATTGCAGATGGGAGGAAAGAACTTCCGTTATCTACCTCTCGAAGCATAATCTCAGATTTCACCTCAAACTTATACGTGGTAGAGAAATAATAATAAGTCCCTAATATGCCGAATACCATCGCACTCAGCAAAAACCAATACCAATTCTTCAGGATGCGCACCAACCACGCACGAATATCAATTTCAATTGTTTCTTGTGCCATAACACATCATTTTTAGTAATTATTTTTTCGGCTCACAAAACACTTGTCTTGCTTCACAACACAAAACGCCCACACTTTATCCGCATGAACATTTCGAGCCCGCAAAGATACTGCTTTTTTTCGAAACCACCAAATATTTTCCTTTTTTCCAACGTTTCTTACAATATTTTCACCGAATTCTATAAAACACTCTCTATATTCACCTTTCATTTTCCTTCCTCTTTCTTATCTTTACTTAGTTATTAGTTAGTGATTACTTAGTGATTAGTTAGTTATTAGTTAGTGATTAGTTAGTTATTAGTTAGTGATTCATAAGTTATTATAATGTAATTGGTAGGTCATTTATAGGTGATTCAGCAATCTTCACCGCACCTCACAGTGAGACCACAACATAACTCCATCTTCATTTTCTTAATAATACAAAATTTTCCCAATAATGCAAAACCTATCTTTTTCGCAAAAAAAACACAATTTATTTGGTCAGTTCAAAAAAAAGTTGTACCTTTGCACGCTTTTTCGGCTTTTAGGCTCCCAAGTAGCGCTGCTGAGGGGACGGATGATACCCGTTTTCGGTATGCCAACGTCGACGACTCTGCATCTCGCCTGACCGATGTAACTCATTAAAAAACATTTAAGTAAATGTACGCAATTGTAGAAATGCAAGGCCTCCAATACCGTGTTGAGGCTGGCAAAAAACTCTTTGTTAACCGCATGGCAGCTGAAAAGGGTGCTGAGGTAACATTCGAGAAAGTACTTCTCGTTGACAACAACGGTGAGGTAAAAGTAGGTACCCCAGTTGTAGAGGGTGCAAAAGTGGTTTGCGAAGTACTCGACAACGAGTGCCGCGGCGAGAAAGTTCTCGTGTTCCACAAAAAACGCCGTAAAGGCTATCGTAAATTAAACGGCCATCGTCAAGATTTGACCAATCTCGTTGTTAAAGAGATCGTTTTGGCTTAATTGTTTAACCTTTTTAAAAGCAAAGTTGAAGAGATATGGCACATAAGAAAGGTGTCGGTAGTTCCAAGAACGGCCGTGAATCAGAAAGCAAACGACTTGGTGTAAAGATCTTTGGTGGTCAATTCGCTAAAGCTGGTAACATCATTGTACGTCAACGTGGTACTGTACACAACCCTGGCGAGAATATCGGTATGGGTTCTGACCACACTCTTTTCGCTCTTACAGATGGTATCGTATGCTTCCAAAAGAAGCGTAACAACAAATCATACGTTTCCATCCAACCGATTGCAGAGGCGTAATCGGCAAGAGAAAACTATCCCTAATTTCTCCTACCGATTGCTTCGGCAGTTGGCGGGAGAAATTTGTTTTTATGAATTCAAAATTCATAATTCATAATTCTAAATTAGCATGCTGACTTTAAAACAAATTTACGACAATAAGGCTGCCATCATCGCTGGCCTAGAAAAGAAGCGTTTTGCAAATGCTGCTGAGACTATTGAGCAAGTTATCGCTCTAGACACCGAGCGCAAAGCTGCACAACAAAAGAAGGATGCTGCTTCTGCAGAGATGAACAAAATCTCTAAATCAATCGGCGCACTCATGGCGCAAGGCAAACGCGAAGAGGCAGAAGCAGCCAAAGCACAAACGGGTGCACTCAAACAAGCCATCCCTGGCTTCGAACAAGAGATGGCAAAGGCAGAAGAAGCCCTTACCTCTCTCCTGCTCACTATTCCTAACGTGCCATACGACCTCGTACCAGAGGGCGGTAGCGCAGAGGATAACCTCGTCGTGAAAATCGGCAATTGGGCTAACCAACCAATGATGGACGCCCTCGCTCAAAACGGCACTATCGCTATCCGAGATTGGGATACTGCTACCGACGAACAACTTGCAAACAACGACAAACTCCCACATTGGGAATTGGCGAAAAAATACAACCTCATAGACTTTGACCTTGGCGTTAAAATCTCAGGTGCAGGTTTCCCTGTATATATAGGTTTAGGCGCACGCCTGCAACGCGCGTTAATCAACTTCTTCTTAGCAGAGGCAAACAAGGCAGGATATACCGAGATCATGCCTCCTACAGTGGTCAACCAAGCCAGCGGATATGGTACAGGACAACTCCCTGATAAAGAGGGACAAATGTACCATTGCCAATTAGACGATCTTTATCTCATTCCTACAGCTGAGGTTCCTGTTACCAATATCTACCGCGACGTCATCCTCGAAGAGGCACAACTCCCAATCAAGAACTGCGCTTATACCCAATGCTTCCGCCGCGAGGCAGGTTCCTATGGCAAAGATGTGCGCGGTCTAAATCGCTTGCACGAGTTCAGCAAAGTGGAAATTGTTCGTATCGATACCCCAGAGCATTCAGATGCTAGCCACAAAGAAATGCTCGAGCACGTAGAAGGTCTTCTGCAAAAACTCGAACTCCCATACCGCATCCTTCGCTTGAGTGGTGGCGACATGTCCTTCACTGCAGCACTCTGTTACGACTTTGAGGTATATTCTGAGGCGCAACATCGTTGGTTGGAAGTATCTTCCACTTCGAATTTCGACACTTATCAAGCCAACCGTTTGCACTGCCGTTATCGTCGCGCAGATGACAAGAAAGTCACTCTTGCTCATACACTTAACGGGTCTGCACTTGCTCTCCCTCGTATCGTGGCTGCCCTCCTCGAGAACAACCAAACACCTGAAGGCATCCGCATCCCAGCCGCACTCCAACCATACATGGGCTGCGACATCATTAAGTAAGAAAAATACTACAATAAAATCAAATCGCACATTTTGTAAGGCAAACCCTTGCATATGTGCGATTTTTTTTGTAACTTTGCACCCAAATTTATTTGGGTGATTATGATAGAGATTTTAAAATACTGCATTCCTGCTCTTTGTGTCCTTTTGGCGACATGGCTCGTAATGCATAAGTTCTACAAAAGTGAGACTGAAAAACGTCTTTGGGAACTCAAACGACTTTCACAAAAAGAGATTTCTCCCCTTCGTATGCGCGCTTATGAGCGTTTAGCGTTACTGTTGGAGCGTACTACGCCAGAGCATATGCTCATTGATCTCAATTTGGCGGAAATGACACCCCCGCAAGTGCAAGCACATCTCATGCAGACCATCCGCCAAGAGTATGACCATAACCTCAGCCAACAGATTTATGTTAGTGATGAGGTGTGGGGTTTGATTGACAATGCCAAGCAACAGATAGTAGCTTTTGTGAATAGTATCGCACAACAGATGCCAGTTGGAAGTAGTGCGTTGGACTACGCGAAAACGCTCATAACAGCCTATCACAACAATGGTGATACGCCAAACGAAATTGCATTACAAGCTCTTAAAGACGAAGCGAAGACATTATTGTGAGTCATGAACCAAGAGCAAAGAATCAAGACATATCAGTTCCTATTACGACAGACGAAGCATATTCGTCTTTGCTCCTTATTCCTTATTCTTTGTTCCCTATTAACTGCTTGTGAGCCTGACACCGCATGCCACCAAGAGTTAGGTACTGCGGTACAAATCACCCTATCGGCTGACTCTATCACTTCGGCAGGTGACACAGCATACTATGCCCAATGGGATAGCATCACCGTTGTAGGCATCGGTAGCGACATAGGCATGCAAGACAAAGGTATCAAAGTCATGGGACTAGAACTGCGACCTGACACCAATCTGACAGCCTACCTGATGCTCTATCATAATCAAATAGATACACTCTATATTCAGCACACCCCTCGTCAGCAGTTTATCAGCATGGCTTGCGGTTGTGCGGTATATCACACCATTACCGCAGCATGGTCAAGTGATCCGCGCGTAGATAGCGTAAGCATTGTTAACGCGAGTGTAGAATCCGTGGCTCAAGACAATCTGTGTATTTACCTGCATGAATAGACTATTGCTCATAGTATCCCTCTGCTGCTTCGCATTATGCGCGAGCGCACGCGAGTATGCAGACACCGCTGTGTATCAGGGTATGAGCGTGAAATTGGATATTGGAAACTCCGTTCTCGAGTTGGCACGTTCGGCAGGAAAGATACAAAGCTATGAAGCAGCCATCAATGTGCGCCTTGCTAAACGCTTCTACCCTACCCTTGAAGCAGGATATGCCATAGCGGAGCGTGGTGCAGATGGTGGAATGCACAAAGGACAAGGTGGTTTTGGTCGTTTGGGTATGGATTTGGCGGTGGTAAAGAAAGGTGCGTCAGAGAATAACATGTTGGTAGGTTTGCGCTTTGGTGGTGCATACCAAAACTACGACCTTACGAATGTCAAACTGCATAGTGATTATTGGGGAGAGCAACGACTGAACTTCTACGACCAGCAACGTTTTGACTGTTGGGGCGAGATTGTGGCGGGTTGCCAAGTGCAAGTCTATAAAGGTTTTCAGATGGGATGGTATATTCGTATGAAACTCCTATTCACCCGCAATGCCAAAGAGGGAGAAGTGGTGCCATATTATATTCCTGGTTTAGGTTTCCGCAAGGATTTCAATTGGGGATTTAACTACTACCTCGCATACAAATTTTAACCACACCAAACAATACTACACAGCCCGCTTGCGGGCACCACACAACGCTAAACAATATAACACGATACAATCATGAATTCAAAACAACTAATGACAAAAGCGGCAGATAACATCCGTATCCTCGCCGCAGCAATGGTCGAGAAGGCCAAGAGTGGTCACCCAGGTGGCTCAATGAGTGGAGCAGACTTTGTACAAGTGCTTTACTCTGAGTTCCTTATCCACGATCCAGAGAACCCATGTTGGGAGGCGCGCGACCGCTTCTTCCTTGATCCTGGTCACATGTCACCTATGCTCTATGCACAACTCTGCATGACAGGTCACTTCACCATGGACGAACTCAAGCAACTCCGTCAATGGGGCAGTGTCACTCCTGGTCACCCAGAGCGCAATGTAGAGCGCGGTATTGAGAATACCTCTGGTCCTCTTGGTCAAGGTCACACCTTTGCTGTTGGTGCAGCTATCGCAGCAAAATGGTTCAACGCTCGTTACGGCGAGATCCACAACCCAACAATATATGCATTCATCTCTGATGGTGGTATCCAAGAGGAAATCAGCCAAGGCGCAGGTCGTATGGCAGGCCACCTCAAGCTCGATAACCTCATCATGTACTACGACTCCAACGAGATTCAGCTCTCTACCTCTTGCAATGAGGTAAGTTCCGAGAACGTTGCCATGAAGTACGAGGCATGGGGCTGGTATGTACAAGATATCGACGGTCACGACCCTGATGCTATTCGACAAGCTATCATCAATGCACAAAACGAGACTTCTCGTCCCTCACTCATCATTGGTCACACCTCTATGGGTAAAGGTTGTGTGAATGCCGAAGGCGAGAGTTGGGAGGGCAAGACCTCTACCCACGGTCAACCACTCAGCAAGTCTGGCGCAAGCTTCGAGGCTACTGTCAAGAACCTCGGTGGCGATCCAGAGAATCCATTCCAGATCTTCCCAGACGTGCAGGCTCTCTATGACCAACGTGCTGAAGAACTTCGCGAAATAACCAACCAACGCTATGCTGCTTACCACGAGTGGGCAACAGCTAACCCATTGGCTGCTAACGAGTATGAGACCTTTATGCGTGGCGAAGCGCCTTGCGTGGACTGGAGCGAAATCATGCAAAAGCAAAACGTGGCGACCCGTGCTGCGTCTGCTAATGTATTGGCTTACCTATCAGAGAATGTCGGCAACATGATTGTATCCTCCGCCGACCTCTGCAACTCCGACAAGACAGACGGTTTCCTCAAACATACCCACGTCATCACCCCTAACGATTTCACAGGTCGTTTCCTCCAAGCAGGTGTCAGCGAGCTCACCATGGCATGCGTTTGCATCGGTATGGCACTCCACGGCGGTATCATTCCTGCCTGCGGTACGTTCTTCGTGTTCTCTGACTATATGAAACCTGCTATCCGTATGGCAGCGTTGATGGAGATTCAAATGATGTTCGTATGGAGCCACGATGCTTTCCGCGTGGGTGAAGATGGTCCTACCCACGAGCCAGTAGAGCAAGAGGCACAAATCCGCCTCATGGAGAAACTCCACAACCACTCTGGTCGCCCCAGCGTGATGGTACTCCGTCCTGCTGATGCTGAGGAGACTACCGCAGCATGGAAAATGGCAATGGAGAATATCTATACCCCAACCGCCCTTATCCTCTCTCGCCAAGATGTTACCTCTGTGCCTAACACTTCAGAGGCAGGCGTGAAGAAAGGTGCGTATATTGTAAGCAAAGACGAGAACCCACAAGTGGTGATGCTTGCTTCTGGTAGCGAAGTTTCTACCCTCATGGCAGGTGCCGAACTCCTCCGTGCTGAGGGTATCCGCCTCCAAATCGTGAGTGTTCCTTCAGAAGCAATCTTCCGTCAACAAAGCAAGGAGTACCAAGCAGAGGTGTTGCCACAAGGTGTAACTCGCTTTGGTTTGACCGCAGGTCTGCCTTGCAACCTCGAAGGTCTTGTAGGCGAGCACGGCACCGTTTGGGGACTCAACTCCTTCGGTTTCTCTGCACCATACAAAGTGCTCGACGAGAAACTCGGCTTCACCGCACAAAACGTGTACGACCAAGTAAAGAAACTTTTGTAATATTCAGACACGTCTGACCCGTCCGACAAGTCTGACAAGTCCGACAAAAACATACTACTATGGATTATAATTTCAGTGAAATAGAAAAGAAATGGCAAGCCGAATGGGATAAGGCGGGTACTTACAAGGTAAGCAACCAAAGCGATAAAAAACCATTCTATGTGCTCGATATGTTCCCTTATCCATCGGGCGCAGGTTTGCACGTAGGTCACCCTCTCGGCTATATCGCCAGCGATATTTATAGCCGTTACAAACGCCTACAGGGCTTCAATGTCCTTCACCCAATGGGCTTTGACTCCTACGGTCTGCCTGCGGAGCAATATGCTATCCAAACAGGTCAACACCCAGAGAAGACAACCATGGAGAATATCGCTCACTATATCGAGCAACTCCAAAAGATTGGTTTCAACTACGATTGGGATCGCGAGGTAAAAACTTGCAACCCCGACTTCTACAAGTGGACACAATGGGCATTCATCCAAATGTTCAACTCCTACTTCGACACCTCTTTGCAGAAGGCTCAACCTATCAGCAAGCTCATCGAGAAGTTCGAGGCTACCGACCCTACTTGGGCTACTCTCTCCGAGAAAGAGCAACAAGAGCGCCTCATGAACTACCGTATCGCCTACCTCGCTGATACCAAAGTGAACTGGTGCCCACAACTCGGTTGTGTGCTCGCCAACGACGAGGTGAGCGAAGGTCTTTCTGTTCGTGGTGGCTACCCTGTAGAGCAACGCGTCATGCGCCAATGGAATCTCCGCGTGAGTGCCTATGCGCCACGTCTACTCCAAGGTCTTGATACCGTGGATTGGACCGACTCCCTCAAAGAGACCCAACGCAACTGGATTGGTCGCAGCGAAGGTGCAGAGATGCGATTTGCCATCAAAGGTCAAGACGAACCATTCACTATCTTCACCACTCGTGCGGATACTGTATATGGCGTGACCTTCATGGTATTGGCTCCAGAGAGCGAGTATGTGGCTCGTGTAACTACCGAGGAGCAAAAAGCAGAGGTAGAGGCATACCTGCAAATGGTGAAGAACCGTACCGAGCGTGAGCGTATTGCTGATCGCCGTGTGACAGGTGTGTTTACAGGTTCGTATGCTATCGACCCTCTCACCAAAGCCGAGATACCTATCTATATAAGTGATTATGTACTTAGCGGTTATGGTACGGGCGCCATCATGGCGGTACCTGCACACGATAGTCGTGACTATGCGTTCGCTAAGCACTTCAATCTGCCTATCATTCCACTCATTGAGGGTGCAGATGTGAGCGAGCAGAGCTTCGATGCCAAAGAGGGCGTGATGATCAATTCGGGTTTCCTCAATGGCATGCAAGTGAAAGATGCTATCCAAGCGATGAAAGAGCATATCACCAACACAGGTCTTGGTCGTGTGAAAGTGAACTACCGCCTCCGCGATGCGGTCTTCAGCCGCCAACGCTATTGGGGTGAACCATTCCCTGTATATTACAAGGACGGCATGCCATACATGCTCCCAGAAGAGTGCTTGCCACTCCTCTTGCCTGAGGTGTCTGACTTCAAACCTACCACCACAGGCGAGCCACCTCTCGGCAATGCCGACCTCTGGGCGTGGGACGAGAAGAACAACCAAGTCGTTAGCAAGTCGTTGATTGATAATGTCAATATCTTCCCACTCGAACTTTGCACTATGCCTGGTTTCGCAGGTTCATCGGCTTACTACCTCCGCTATATGGACAATCACAACGATGCTGCGCTCGTAGGCAAAGAGGCCAATGAATATTGGCGTCAAGTCAACCTCTATATCGGCGGTACTGAGCATGCTACGGGTCACTTGATTTATAGCCGTTTCTGGAATAAGTTCCTCTTTGACCTCGGCTATATCTGCGAGGACGAACCATTTAAGAAACTTATCAACCAAGGTATGATTCAAGGTCGCTCCAACTTCGTGTATCGTTATATTGGCGAAGGCGCAACGGGCAACCTCTTCATCAGCTACAACCTCATCGACAACCCAGAGTACAAAGATAAAGTTCAACCTATCCACGTAAACGTGAATATCGTTAAGAACGATGTCCTTGACATAGATGCCTTCCGCAACTGGATGCCAGAGTTCAAGAACGCTGAGTTTGTCTTTGCAGACGGCACTTCCGTAGAGGATAATCCATATATTGGCACGCCAATGGCTCCAAAGCTATATATCTGCGGTTGGGCTGTGGAAAAGATGTCCAAGTCTATGTTCAATGTGGTGAACCCAGACGACGTAGTGGCTAAGTATGGCGCAGATACATTGCGTTTGTATGAGATGTTCCTCGGTCCTTTGGAGATGTCCAAACCTTGGGACACCAACGGTATTGATGGCGTACACCGCTTCTTGCGCAAGTGGTGGAACATGTTCGAGACCCTCTCTAACGACGAGCCAACAACAGAGGAGTTGCGCAGCTTGCATAAGCTCATCAAGAAGATCACTTGGGATATTGAGAACTTCTCATTCAACACTTCTATCCCTGCCTTCATGATTGCGCAAAACGAGCTCCAAGCCCTTAAGTGCAACAAGGTCGCTATCCTCAAGACCTTCGCTATCTTGCTCGCTCCATACGCTCCTCACATTGCAGAAGAAGCATGGCATCTTTGTGGCGAAACAGGTTCTGTTTGCCATGCCGAATGGCCAGAGTGCAACGAAGCATACTTAGTAGAGGCAACGCAAAAGTACCCTGTTCAATTCAATGGTAAGGTGCGCTTCACGATTGAGGTAGCCAAGGACACTCCACGCGAGGAGGTTGAGAAGATTGTCATGGCTCACGAACTGACCGCCAAACAATTGAACGGTGCCGCTCCAAAGAAAGTCATCGTTGTCCCAGGCAAGATTGTCAATATCGTGATGTAAGGTGACACCTTATATATAATATAGAAAATGCACTCCCGAAAGAGAGTGCATTTTTTATTTCCAACAACAGCATCGATTATTCCTCAAACTCAATCACATAGCCGTGAGCAATGGCGCGTACTTTCGAGTAAACCAGTGCCCAAGTCTCCACAGACTGTGTAGTGGTGATATTAATAATCTGTTGATTACCAGTCAGTCCTGCATTCTTGTACATCTCGCTTACCGCATTGTTTTCCAGTGCCTTTTTGGAAAGACCACCAATGCCAAATACATAAGTTGCACTCCATTCACCGCTAACTTCCTTCACAATGTGGTAGTTAGACTCTGACAAAACAACCTTGGTTTCAACAGGGTCATTGGCATAAGGTGTCATGTTAAGACCAGCGCAGCTTGCAAACAATACAGCCAACAAACTGACAAATAAAAATTTAATTGCTTTCATTATTTTTGTTATGTTTCTGCCTACTCTTCTTCGGATTTTCGGCTTTCTCCGTTTGTTTAATTTATTGTTAGATAACTATTTACATACAAAAAGCGTGAACTTTCGTTCGCTTCATTTGATTACTTGAGGTCTTCGACTACCTTATTTACTCAAATTTACGCACAGAAAACTCACGCGATTACGTGAACGTGCATAAACCGTGACTTGAGTAAATAAATTACATTGAAGTTGTCGAAGTTTCAAGTAATCAAGTTTGGCTTATAACGCTATATTTATATGTCTTTGCACCGACGCTTCGGTGCGGATGGTTGGCGGTTTTATCCTTTCCGCCTGCAAAGTTAGCATATTTTTCTTACATGTGCAAGAAAAAAGTTAGTTTATTTCCCTTTTAGAGCAGAGCATCACGGAGTTTGTGTTTGATATAGTGCTCGTCGGTAAAGTGTGAACGGAGGTGGGGAGTCATCTCTGCATGAGCGAAGAACTTTTGATATTCGCGTTTAATATCCTCACCTAGATTAGGATCGTGAGGAGTATAATGGCAAATTGTTTCAGGCGTATCCTTTGGTTTAAACGCCTTGAAGCGAAAAAGGTCTTGCATCGTGAGTTTGAACTCCGTTTCGCCATTCTCGCGACGACCGCGGTACTTATTGAGACCTACCACCTTCTTCAACGAGGACATTGGATTAAGCACAGGATTGATAACAACCTTCCTACCCGCAAAGTTTGCGCAGAGGACATAAAAACCACCTAATGAGCTACCTATCAGGTATTTGACATCTGGGTTGGCGGCAAGAAAGTCGTTAATCTTATTAACAGACTCGTCCACAAGGTGATTGACCTCTAGTGGGCACCACTCGAGGTCAGGATAATATTTGCGGAAATTGGTGATTGTATCCGAATGGATAGATCCCGCAAAACCGTGTATGTACACCGCTTTTGCCATTATCTGCTCAGTGAGCGGAAAATTGCAGCTCGAACAAAACAGTCAAGGCGGGTGTAAATCTTTGGTTTATGGGTACGAGGATCAATAGGTGCATCGTCCTCGCCGTTCTTCAATTGTGCTACAAAACGTTGACGCCATTGTGGAGCAAGCAGTTCATCACGAAGCTCTGCTTTGGCACGTTGGCAAGCAGCAGTCCAGTTGTCAAGTCGTTGTTTCTCAGCACCCCTAGGTGGATTCTTCTTCCAGTCACGTGGATTTTCTACTACGTAAGACTCTTGCGCAAATTGTGCGATAACGTTGCCATTCTCATCATAAACAGACTTACGACGGAAAACCGTTTTGCTCTTCTTGGAGATTTTACCATGCAAGCTCTCCAAAGGATAAATGAGGTTGGATTGTGCCATACTAATTTTGAATTGTAAATTATAAATTATGAATTTTGAATTACTCTTTTATCGTTATGGATTCCTTCGGCATTGGTTCGGTATTGATTCGGTATTGATTCGGGAATCACTAACTAATCACTAACTAATCACTGACTAAAGGTAAGTGATTGCAAAGGTACAACAAAGTTGTGAGATATGCAAATTTTAGCAACGAAAAAACAAAAAAAGTAGCTAAACAGCAACAAAATAACGACTAATAAGTAAAAAAAAGGTAGTTCAAAGGAGGAAAGGAGGTAAAAAAAGAGGCTTCATGCCTCTTGTTTGGTATCTTGTTTGGTATCCTGTTTGTTGAAGTCAGGATTTCTATAGACAACCGTTTTCTTAGGTTTACATTCGTTCTTTAGATGTTTCCAATAGGGTATGTGGTATAAATTCCACAAAGTTTTGTATTGATCGGATAGCCCTAAGTCTTTTAGGACAATTCTAGTGAGTAGCCTACCACAAGGTGCCTCCATAAATTCTTTGAAGGTATCAGGACGAAAATTATCTTTATTACGGGTGATCAGCACTTCGTACTTGCGCTTTTTATCGTTCCATCCCGATAGTATACTAACAGCTCCTTTCAGGCAAATGGCACAGACTACCACTTTGATAATGATAACCCATACCGCGTTATGAAAAAAGGGTATAATAGCAAAGCCCGCTCCCCCGATAAGGAGGAGCAGGGCATATGCATTAAGATAAATAAATCTTGAGAATGTTGCTATTGGGCTTCTCATTCTTTACCAGCAGCCATCAATGCTTTGTAGAAAGAATCAACAACGCCTTGAGCCTCTTTCTCGTCAGCATCCTTCAACATAATAGCGGTACGTTGTGTCCAACCCTCATAGTAGAATGTGTAAGCCTGGCAGAAGCAACCGCAGATGGTACCCTCTTTGGTGTAACCACACTCTTTGATGCTAGATGGCATCAAATATGTAACCACTTTACCTGTGTTCAATACCCAGCAAGCCTTGGTTTGGATAACCTCAACAACACGTTTGTCGGTGATAACAACAAAGCCCTCACGTTTAATACCAAAGAACAAACCAATCAATTTCTTAATTTGACCCCAAATTTGAGCGATTGGGTTTTGACTGGTAGCCCACAATTCAGCTTCAAGCTCCATTACGAGGTTCTCATTTTCAGCAAGAACAATACCTGATTTCAATTTCATAATAGTAGAATTTAATAGTGTTTTAGCCTACTCTTTATCGGATTTTCGGCTGCTTCCGTAGTTTTTCTGAGCGCAAAGGTATACATATTTTTTGAATAATACAAATTTTCACATATTTTTTTCACAAAAATTGCATTATTCTGTATGTTTTGTTGATAAAAACAAAAAAAGAGAGCAGAAAAACTATCTACTCTCTTGTGATTCAGCTGGGGCTCGAACCCAGGACCCCATCCTTAAAAGGGATGTGCTCTACCTGCTGAGCTACTGAATCTCGTCGGAATTTGCTTGTCGCAATAAATTCGCTTTGCGAATGTTTATTAAAAGATCACTTGACGCACACTTCCATTCGAAAGCGGCTGCAAAGGTACTGCTTTTTTTTGACATGACCAAATATTTTGCAAAAAAAGTGTGAAAATATGCCATTTTTATTGCTTAATCCAAAATATTTGCGTAACTTTGCACCAAATTCGGGCTTTTATGAATATACAATTAACATACGACAGAAGAACGACGTCAACCACCCTTGTAGGCGGTTTGGAGATTGGTAGCGAACACCCAGTGCGCATTCAAACCATGGCTAACACCTCAACCAATGACATTGAAGGTAGTGTTGCGCAAGCTAAACGCTGTATGGATGCGGGGGCAGAGTTAGTACGATTCACTACTCAAGGTTTGCGCGAAGTGGAGTCGCTGGGGCAGATACACCAGCGCCTTATCGCCTTATCGCCTCATTGCCCTAACACCCCATTGGTAGCAGATGTACATTTTCAGTCCGATGTGGCAGATGCCGCAGCGAAGGTAGTAGAGAAGGTCAGGATTAACCCCGGAAACTACATAGACCCTGCTCGTAAGTTTAAGCAAATTGACTACACCGACGAGGAGTATCAAGCAGAACTCGAGCGTCTGCGTAATCGCTTCATTCAATTACTCAATATCTGCAAAAAGCACAAAACTGCAATCCGTTTGGGTGTGAATCATGGTAGTTTGAGCGACCGTATCATGTCGCGCTACGGAGATACACCCGAGGGAATGGTGGAGAGTTGTATGGAGTTTTTGCGCGTGGCCGTAGCGGAGGACTTTAAGGATATTGTATTGTCTATCAAGGCAAGCAACACCCGAGTGATGGTAACGACTGTTCGCTTGTTGGTATGGCAAATGCAAGAAGAAGGTATGGCCTTTCCTCTGCATTTGGGTGTCACAGAAGCAGGCGAAGGCGAAGATGGTCGTGTGAAGTCGGCAGTAGGAATAGGTGCGCTATTGGCAGATGGCATAGGCGACACTATTCGCGTGAGTTTGAGTGAAGCACCCGAAAAGGAGTTGCCTGTAGCGCGTGCCCTAGTGGACTATTTCGCTGATAAGCAAAGCATTCGCTATACGAAAGACACTTTAGTTCGTGTTGAAGAAAAGACCGTATATTATTCCAATGCAGACACAGACTGGGCAATGTATCAGTTGCATGCGGCAGCAGAGTGCGGTAGGTTGTTATGGGATTATCATTGCGATGAGTTGGTGCTCAGGAACGACAACTTTGCTTCCGACGACTTGGAGCGATTGAGCAAAGATATTCTACAAGCCGCGCGCGTGCGTATGTATAAAACGGAGTATATCTCTTGCCCCGGTTGCGGTCGCACCCTGTTTGATTTGGAGCAGACTATTGCTCAAGTAAAAGCAGCGACTTCGCATTTGCAAGGCCTGAAGATTGGTATTATGGGTTGTATCGTGAATGGGCCTGGCGAGATGGCAGATGCCGATTATGGGTATGTGGGCGCTGGTCGAGGAAAAGTGAGTCTCTACAAGGGCAAGGAGTGTGTGCTAAAGAATATCCCTCAAGAAGAAGCGGTGGAGCAGTTGTTATCCTTGATTGAGTGTGACAAACAATAAAAAAGATGAGCCCTGTGAATGATCACAAGGCTCATTTTTTCATATAGTAAGATAGGATTATGCGAATAGCTTGAGGCACTCCTCTAGTGAAACGAGTTGCTGTTCTCCAGAAAGCATATTCTTTAGCATTACCTTGTTAGCCGCCATTTCATCTCCACCCACAATAGCCACCAACGGTATCTTCTTAGCATCGGCATAACTCATCTGTTTCTTCATTTTCGTGGGTTCTGGATATACCTCCACACTCACACCTTTTTCGCGAAGTTCCTTTGCCCAACGGAGAGCATAAAGCAGTTCTTGCTCACCGAAAGTGGCAAAAAGCAGTTGGGTAGTGGATTGCAAATTCTCAGGATAGAGTTTGAGTTCGGAGAGTACATCGTAGATACGATCTGCGCCAAATGATATACCCACACCCGATACCCCTGGCATACCAAAGATACCAGTGAGGTTGTCGTAGCGGCCACCACCTGTGATGCTACCCATCTGTACATCAAGGGCTTTCACCTCAAAGATGGCACCTGTATAATAGTTCAAGCCACGAGCAAGACATAGATCCAACTCTAATTGCAATCCTGTTGGTTCAAATGTTGACAAATCACCATCTTGTGTGCTTTGAGCGTAGAGCGCAAAAATAGTTCGGAGTTCCTCAATACCTTTAAGACCTGTTTCTGAAGAAGCGAGCACCTGCTCGAGCTGGTCTAGTTTCTCAGTGTTGGTGCCACTGAGATTAAGAATAGGTTGCAATGCATCCACAGCCTCTTGTGGAAGCCCTTTGTCAAGCAACTCTTTGTTTACGTTTTCAACACCAATCTTATCCAGTTTGTCGATTGCTACAGTGATATCAATCATACGCTCTGGTTGACCGATTACCTCAGCAATACCAGCGAGGATCTTGCGATTGTTGATATGCAGCGACACACGAATACCGAGACGACGATATACCTCCTCTACGATTTGGATCAGTTCCACTTCGCTGAGCAGGGAGTTGGTGCCTACCACGTCCACATCACATTGGTAGAACTCACGGTAACGACCTTTTTGAGGACGGTCTGCACGCCAAACGGGTTGAATTTGGTATCGCTTGAATGGGAATTGAATGGTATCGCGATGTTGTACCACAAAACGCGCAAAAGGCACAGTAAGGTCATAACGAAGACCCTTCTCGCTCACCTTGCTAGTGAGGGCGCCAATAGTGGAATTAGCGAGTGAGTCGGTATCCAATGCGCTTCTCCAATCACCCGAATTTAGGATTTTAAAAAGCAGTTTGTCGCCCTCCTCACCATACTTACCCATCAGTGTGGATAGGTTTTCCATAGCGGGAGTTTCTATCTGTTGAAAGCCATAGAGCGAGAAGACAGACTTGATGGTGTCAAAAATATAATTACGGCGTGCCATCTCTAATGGAGAGAAGTCGCGTGTACCTTTTGGAATACTTGGTTTTTGTGCCATATTTATTATAAAGTTGAAAGGTTTTTACAAGTTTTTTTAAGAGCGATGGAAAAGCGCGTTGTATATTTGTTCAGTTGCTCCACATTCGCTTTGCACATAGTCGTTTGCTCGCTGTCCCATTAGGGTTTGTTGTTCGAAAGCAGTATTAAGAGCGTTAGCAAACTCGCTGTAGTTCTTTACGCTAATGGCGGCGCCGGCTTCTATTAGTCCGTGCGCCTCACGGAACTTCTGCCAATTAGGCCCAAACACAACGGGCATACCATAGACCGCTGCCTCAAGGGTATTGTGAATACCCACTCCAAAACCACCTCCTATATATGCTACATGTCCATATCGGTAGATAGATGAGAGCAGTCCGATGGTGTCCACCACCAAGACGCGACATTTATCCAAACTCATCGGGGTTGCTTCAGTATAGCGAACATATCGTCCCTCGAAATATTGAAAGAGTTGATGCAAATGCGCAGCGTGTATCTCGTGTGGCACCAAGACTAGACGCACATCCTCATGTTCCGCCATATAATGGGCGAACATCTGTTCCTCATGTGGCCATGTGCTACCAGCAATAATAACACGATTAGCCCCCCGCACAAACCCCTCAATAATGGGCAAGTCCTTCGCTAATTTTCTCACTTCAGTCACGCGATCAAAACGTGTATCTCCCGCTACCGTTACGCAGTTTATGCCATGTTTCTGCAGCAATTGCGAAGAGGCTTGGTCTTGCACATAGATATGCTGGAAAGCATGCAACAATCTCAAATAGGCTTTTCCCCAAGGTCGGAAGAAAAGCTGGTTTGGACGAAAGATGGCTGAGATAAGGTAGGTGGGCACTTGCTTAGAACGGAGTGCGTTGAGATAAGCAGGCCAAAACTCATACTTAACGAATACCGCCATTTCGGGTGATAGTATCTCAAGCCATTTTTTCGCGTTGCGACGGGTAGCAAAGGGCAAGTATAACACTTTATCTACTTTGTTATAGTCTTTACGCAACTCATATCCAGAGGGGGAGAAGAATGTCAGTAGGATCTTACGAAAAGGCAGTTCACGGCTCAATCGTTCGATGATAGGTCTTGCTTGCTCAAACTCACCAACGGACGCCACATGAATCCACGCCACAGGTGTGTCACCCACAGAAGTGCGCCACTCTTGCAATGCAGCCATGGCAGCAGCTTGTCCCGAAACAAGTAATTTTGCTTTTCTGTGCCCAAACAATGCAGCCAAACGTACTATCCAAAAATACAAATTCATTTCAATTTGCAAAGGTACTGCTTTTTTCTCACATACGCAAATTTATCCTACGATTTGCATAATTAAAAATTATTTTGTACCTTTGCAGTCGGAATGAAAAATGTGGTAATTTTAGCAATCGAATCGAGTTGTGATGACACTTCCGCAGCTGTCATCCGTGATGGTGTGTTATTGAGCAATGTGACCGCCTCTCAGCGTGTCCATGAGGAGTTTGGCGGTGTGGTGCCTGAACTGGCGAGTCGTGCGCATCAGTTGAACATCGTTCCAGTTGTGGACGCTGCGCTGAAGCGTGCAGGTGTGGATAGTAAGGATCTGAGCGCCATAGCCTTTACTCGTGGTCCTGGTTTGCTAGGAAGCCTATTGGTAGGTGTAAGTTTTGCCAAGGGTATGGCTCTTGCTCATAATATTCCATTGGTAGAGGTGAATCACCTTCAGGCGCATATTTTGGCACATTTCATCAAGACCAATAGCGAAGCGTCCAATAGCCCTTCAGGGCGCCCAATAGGCGGTACGCCGTCCAATAGCGAAGCGTCCCCTTCCTTCCCCTTCCTTTGCCTACTAGTCAGTGGCGGAAATAGTCAGATTGTATTGGTCAAATCTCACCGCGAGATGGAGATAGTGGGTCAGACAATAGATGATGCAGCAGGGGAAGCGTTTGACAAGTGTGCGAAGATTATGGGACTTCCCTACCCTGGTGGTCCATGGATTGACCGATTAGCTAAAGAAGGAAATGCCGAAGCGTTCCAATTTGCTAAACCCAATATTCCGGGCTATAACTACTCCTTCTCGGGTCTCAAAACGTCCTTCCTATATTTTCTCCGCGACAACCTCAAAGAGAACGAGAACTTCATCGAGGAGAACAAAGCCGACCTTTGTGCATCCTTGCAAAAAACGGTCATCGACATCCTCATCAACAAACTCAAACGCGCTGCCAAGGATCTCAAAATCAATGAGATTGCCGTAGCAGGTGGTGTAAGTGCAAACAGTGGTTTGCGTGATGCATTGATTGATTTGGGTCGTCGTCATCGTTGGAAGGTGCATATTCCTCCTTTTGCTTATACCACCGACAACGCGGCGATGGTATGCCAAGCGGGCTACTTCAAATTCCTTGATGGCGAGTTCTGTCCAATGGATGCAGCCCCTTACGCCAAGACCAAGATTTAGGTAATGAACCACGTTGAACCATGTTGAACAATCTTGAACATATCAAAGAAACTCTCCGTCCTTACATCGACATTATTTTATTCGTCGTGGCATTGCTCGCTGCCAATTATTTCTGGAAGTTCACCGTATTGGGAGATGAAGATGGTATACAAGTAACATGGTTTGGAATGGATATCACTCGACCATTTGATGCGATGTCAGAGCATATCAGCAGCGTGGTATATTGGTTGCTTTCATTGACCAATGACCATGTCTATTTCTTCGAACCCAATCTCATACATTTCGAGACAGGCACAGGCACGCGCATCGTGTGGGGATGTACAGGATTGAAGCAATCATTTATCTGGATTATCATCATGTTAGTCGCACGTGGTAGTTGGAAGCACAAGTTGTGGTTCATCCCCCTTGGCCTTGTGTGCGCTTACCTATTCAATATACTGCGTATCACCCTTATTGCTATGGCCATTGAGCATCACCCCGGGTGGTTTGAGTTCTTGCATGAGTATCTCTTCAAGTACCTCTTCTATGGCATGCTCTTTTGCCTCTGGCTCTGGTGGACACACCGCATAGCAAAAACAACCCCTTAAAACTTTTAGAACTCTTAAAACATTTTTAACCTTATAAACAACAAAACCATGGAATTACCTTTTGCTGAATCGTGGAAAATCAAGATGGTAGAGCCCATCCGCAAATCCACACGCGCAGAGCGCGAACAATGGCTCAAAGAAGCTAAAAACAACATCTTTATGCTCCGCAGCGAGCAAGTTTACATCGACCTTCTCACCGACTCTGGTACAGGCGCTATGTCTGACCGCCAATGGGCTGCCCTCATGCTCGGCGACGAGAGTTATTCGGGTAGCAAGTCTTTCTTCGAGCTCAAAGACACCATCACCCGCATCACAGGTTTTAACTATGTTATCCCTACCCACCAAGGTCGTGCAGCAGAGAACGTACTCTTCTCTCACCTCGTAAAAGAAGGTCAAATCATCCCTGGCAATGCCCACTTCGACACCACCAAAGGTCATATTGAGGCACGCCGTGCACACGCTATTGACGTGACCATCAAAGAGGCGAAGGACACCCAACTCGAAATCCCATTCAAGGGTAACGTGGACCTCGTTTACCTCGAGCAACTCCTCAAGGACAACCCAGGCAATATCCCATTCATGGTACTCACCGTCACCAACAACACCGTTGGTGGACAACCTGTTTCCATGAAGAATATCCGCGAAACATGCGAACTCTGCCATCGTTATGGCGTACCTGTAAACATGGACTCTGCTCGCTTCGCCGAGAATGCCTACTTCATCAAGACCCGCGAGGAGGGCTATGCCGACAAGACCATCCAGGAGATCGCCCGCGAGATGTTCTCTTATGCTGACAGCATGACCATGTCCGCCAAGAAAGACGGTATCGTCAATATGGGTGGCTTCATCGCTACCAACCGCGAGGACTGGTACGAGGGCTGCAAACGCTACTGTATCCCTTACGAGGGCTTCATCACCTATGGTGGTATGAACGGCCGTGACATGGCTGCTTTGGCTGTCGGTCTCGAGGAGAACACCCAGTTCGACATGCTTCATACCCGTATCCACCAAGTGGAATACTTGGCTCAGTTGCTCGACGAATACGGCATCCCATACCAACGTCCTGCGGGTGGCCACGCCATCTTCGTGGACGCAGATAAGGTCTTGACCCATGTGCCAATCGAGGAGTTCCCTGCGCAAACACTCACTTGCGAGCTCTACCTCGAAGCAGGTATCCGTGCTTGCGAGATTGGCTATATCTTGGCAGACCGCGACCCTGAGACCCGCGAGAACCGCTTCTCCGGCTTGGATCTTGTACGTCTCTGTATCCCTCGCCGTGTTTATACCGACAACCACATGAAGGTGATCGCCGCTGCGCTCAAGAACGTCTATGACCGCCGTGAGACCATCACCCGTGGCTTGGCAATCACCAAGGAGGCACCTCTCATGCGCCACTTCACCGTAGAGTTGGAAAGACTCGGAGAATAAATTTAGAGAACGCGCCTTTGGCGCTACAGATTAGTGTTTAGCGGTTAGCTTTCGGCACAACAAAGCCGACGACGACGCAACCTATTACACCCGCTACCCAGACGATGATTCGGATGGGTAGTGTTTTTATAAAGAAGATAGTAGAAATAGCTACCATCGTAGCCATCAGTAGAATAATATATATGCGCTTGCGCAGGGGCAAGCCACCTTTATCGCGATACTCACGGATATACTTGCCCAAAAACGACTGCAACAGCCACGCCTGTAAACGAGGCGAACTGCGATAAAAACACCAAGATGCCAACAGCACAAAAGGTGTTGTTGGCAATCCTGGTACAAATATGCCTATCGTGCCTAGCACGACGGCTATACATCCTAAAATAATGTAGAATGCACGCATTACTCAGCTACTTGAGCTGGGCATTCAGCCTTAGCAGCGCAGCAGCTATCAGCTTTCTCGCATGGAGTAGTGCAAGCAGCCTTCTCTGCGCAGCAACTATCAGTTTTGCAGCACTTCTTCTCTACACACTCAGTCTTAGGGCAGCACTCTTTAGCGCACTCACCCTTGTCTGCCTTCTTGCAGCAGCAGCTCATAGCACACAATGCTACGGCAGCGATTAACAAAATCTTTTTCATACGACTTAAAAGTTTTAATAGTTTTTAAAGGTTCATTTTAGAAGTTCTAAAGGTCCTAGAAATTCTAAAAGTTTAATTATTGATTTACAAAATCGGTGCAAAAGTAACATAAATTTTGGAAATATGCAAAAAAAATTGTAATTTTGCACAAAATTTGGTATTTTTCGTATAATAGACACTAATTATGGCAAAAAAAACAAACTGGATGAATAGTAATGGGGGATTTGTACTCATTAATACGATAATAGCCGTGGTGGTAGTCATAGTCGTGGTATTGACCGTCATCTTGTCCCTGAGGCACTATACCCAACATGGAGAAGAAGTGGTGGTGCCTAGTATCACAAGTCTGTACTTAGAAGAAGCAAACATTGTAGCTGCCTCGGAAGGACTAAAAATAGAAGTGATCGACTCCACCTATTCTAAGAAGACGGAACTCGGCACTATCGTAGAACAAAACCCTAAAGCGGGCGCAAAAGTGAAAAATGGACGCACCATCTACGTGATACAAAACGCACGTTTCCGCCGCCCTATATTCCTACCAGAGTTACATGACCTAAGTGTGCGACAAGCCGAACGCACTATCAAAGGGTTAGGGCTGAACGTCGCAGAGATAATCTATGAGCCTTCCATGTACAAAGACATTGTGTTGGACGTGCGACAAAATGATAGTTCGTTGGTAGCAGGCAGTCGTTTAGAAGAAGGTGTAAGTTTAACATTGGTTGTAGGAAAAGGACAAGGTACAGCCGAGGTAAATGTACCATCGGTGATAGGCAAATCGCTGCACGATGCACGTTCATGGCTACTCGGAAACATGCTAACTATCGGTGTGGTAGAATATGATAGTATTCCGACGGAAGAGACACAATCTGCTTATGTAGTGTTTAGTCAGTCGCCCGAGAGTGGCACAGTAGTTGTAGAGGGTACTAGTGTGAATCTGAAGTTGTCAATGGATATTGAGAAGACTATCACAGCAGATAATGAACAGAGCGAAGAGGATTTCTTTTAGTGCATGAACGAAGATATATTGGAAATAGATCAGCAGGAAGAAGTGTGGGAGCGTTGGCGTAGTCAGGCAGATAAAGGTCAGACACCGCAGCGTGTGGATAAGTATCTGGCAGAGCATATGCCAGGCACTTCTCGTAACCGCATCCAAAACGCTGCCGATGCAGGACATGTGTGGGTAAATGGCAAACCTGTGAGTAGTAATTATAAGGTTAAACCATTAGATATCATACAAGTACTGCTTGACCATGAGCCACATGACTACACCATTCACCCCGAAGACATACCGCTGAATGTGGTGTATGAAGATGATGATGTATTGGTTATCAATAAGCCTGCAGGTATGGTAGTGCATCCTGGACATGGAAACTACGAGCATACACTACTGAATGCCCTAGCATACTACTTTCAAGACCAATTGGACATCAATGATCCAAACATCGGGTTAGTGCACCGCATAGACAAGGACACAAGCGGCTTGCTATTAATCGCCAAGACACCCGAAGCTAAGACTGAGTTGGGTAAGCAATTCTTTGACCATACTACCGAACGCACTTATAATGCACTCGTATGGGGCACATTTGCCGAAGACAGTGGTACAATAGAGGGAGCGTTGGCACGGGATAATCGAGACAGAACGATATACCGCATTTGGGATTTGGAAGAGAACCCCAACGCGAAAGAAGCCATTACTCACTGGCGTGTTTTAGAGCGCTATCCATATGTAACACTGGTGGAATGTAGGTTGGAAACAGGGCGTACACACCAAATACGCGTACATATGAAATCAATAGGACATCCTCTGTTTGCAGATGAGAAATATGGTGGAATGGAAGTACTAAAAGGATTGCCTACACAGAAATACAAACAATATATTCACAACTGCTTTGAGTTATGTCCTCGCCAAGTGTTGCATGCGAAGACTTTGGGCTTTACTCACCCACGCACAGGCGAGAGGATGCAGTTTGATAGCGAATGGGCAGAAGATATGTTAAACCTAATCAATAAATGGAGAAACTATGAACCGAATACTTTGGGCGGACGATGAGATACATCTGCTGAAGCCGTACATTATTTATCTACAAGAGAAGGGATACGAAGTAATCCCCGTGAACAACGGACAAGATGCTATAGACGTCTGTCAAGAACAGCCATTTGACATTGTCTTTTTGGACGAGAACATGCCTGGTTTGTCAGGTTTGGAGGCGCTGCAAGAGATAAAAGCATTGTGCCCCACCCTGCCCGTGGTGATGATTACAAAGTCAGAAGAGGAGCATATCATGGAGCAGGCTATTGGACAAAAGATTGCCGACTACCTCATCAAACCTGTCAATCCAAGTCAGATATTGCTGTGTTTGAAGAAGCATATTCACCAACGCGAGATTGTGGAGGAACATACCAACACAAGTTATCGTCAAGAGTTCTCCGACATCACCTATATGATTGACACTGCGAGTACAATGGAAGAGTGGATGGCAATAGAACGGACACTGACACGTTGGGAGTTGGAATTGGAGAATGTGGAATCTGCAATGCACGATATGCTGCGTATGCAACGAGAGCAAGCCAACAATGCATTTGCCAAGTTCGTGATGAAAAACTACGAGAGTTGGTGGCTTAATCCTGCTACTCGCCCAGTCATGTCGCAAGACGTAATGAAGAAGTATGTATTCCCACTAGTAGATGAAGGGGAGAAAGTATTTTTTGTGGTGATTGACAACTTCCGCTACGATCAATGGAAGGTGATACAACCGCTTCTGTCAGAGTGGTTTACAGTGAAAGAGGAGCAGATGTACACCTCTATACTACCTACTGCCACACAGTATGCTCGCAATGCGATTTTCTCGGGTTTGAGTCCGTTGCAGATACAAGAGATGTATCCACACCTGTGGATAGAAGAGGACGAGGAGGAGAGCAAAAACAACAATGAAGAAGCACTGATACAGACACAGCTTGACCGTTTCCGCAAACGCTTTGGTTATACTTATTATAAGGTAAACGAGAGCGACTTCTGCGAAAAGATAACCAAACAATTTAAGGGCTTGAAGACACCGCTGAATGTAGTGGTGCTGAACTTTATAGATATGCTCTCCCACTCACGCACCGACAGCAAGATGATGCGCGAATTAGCAAACGATGAGGCAGCCTATAGAAGCCTAACACTAAGTTGGTTTAAACACTCACCTACGGCGGAGATGTTTCGCAAGATCGCCGCATTAGGCTACAAGGTGGTTCTCACCACGGATCACGGCACCACGCATGTGGATAATGCGGTGCAGATTATTGGCGATAAGAACACCAACACCAATCTGCGCTACAAAGTGGGAAAATCGCTGAACTTTCAGTCGAAGAACTGCTTTGAAATCACGCGTCCAAAGCAAGTAGGACTACCCTGTCCGAACGTGAGCAGCAGCTATGTATTCTGCACAGGAAATGACTTCTTTGCATACCCTAATAATTTTAATTATTACGCACAATTCTATCGCAATACCTTCCAACATGGCGGTATATCATTGGAGGAGATGTTGGTGCCAATTATCACACTAGAAGCTAAATGAAAAGAGCCTTGCGCGTCATATATGGAGTTGTGATTAGTATACTGGTGCTGATTGTTGTATGGGTATGCTGGTCGCTACTATCGCATCGTATGCCATGGCAGAAGCATTGGAAAACAGGACATCAATTGACCGTGGTGACCTACAACACGAATGGTATGCTAGTGGATAAGAAGTTGGAAGATAAGTTGGCGATGCTAGATTATGTGAAAAAGTTGGATGCCGACATTGTGTGTCTGCAAGAGGTATTGGTGTATAAAAATCCTAATCGCTTCACACTACCCGATCTGCGCGAAGCTATGCGCGAATACCCCTACACGTACTACGATTTCAAAGTATATAACAGCCGTCGGCAGTTTGGCAATGTAGTTTTCTCGCGTTATCCGCTAATCAACAAGCAGACGATACGCTATGAGTCGCAGTCGAATATCAGCAGTCAGTGTGATGTGGTAGTAGGACAGGACACACTACGATTAGTAGTGAATCATCTAGAAAGTTTTCGTCTGAACAATAGTGACTTTAGTCTAGATTCGCTAACTGCCAACACCTTGCGCGAGAGTTCGTTGAACCGCAAGTTGACCTATGCGAGTAGGTTGCGCAGGCAACAAGCCTATTCGGTACGCAAAGCCATCCATCACTCGCCTTATCCTGTGATAGCCGTGGGCGACTTTAATGCCATACCCCTTTCAGCAGTATATTGGATAATGAATATGGGGTTGCGTGATTGCTATGCAGAAAGTAGCGTAGGACGCTATGGTAGTACGTATGAACGGAAAAGAATACATGTGAGGATTGACTATATCTTCACCTCACGCGCACTAAAACCTCTAGCCTGCCGTGTAGGCAAAGAGAGGTATTCGGATCACTATCCCGTGATTGCCACTATTGGGTGGTGATTACAAGGACTCGTGGTAGTGATAATCACTATAATCTACAGAATCTTTGTCACGTTTGATACGTGGGTGGCGCGGATGAAAAAGATCATGCCATTTGTCTTTAATTCGGTTGCCATACTGCCACAAGAGGATTAGTATGCAGCCAAAAATCATACCTCCCAAGTGCGCAAAGTGCGCCACATTGTCGCCGGCAGAGGGTGCTAGTCCGGCAAAGAGTTCGACAAGCGCATAAATGATGACGAGCGTGCGTGCGCGAATAGGTATAGGTATGAACATAATAAACATCCGCACCTCGGGGAAGAGCCACCCGAAGGCAAGCAAGATGCCAAACACCGCACCACTAGCACCGATAGTCACCACGCGATTGGCCAATTTAACAGCCATCAGAGGATCTAGTGTATTCAAAACAGGTTGCAACTGCAATGCCCAAACCGCCTCTTGCACCACCGCAGCACCTAAACCTGTAATGAGATAATAAATGAGGAAACGACGCGCCCCCCAATGTTCTTCCAAGGCTGGGCCAAACATCATGACAGCAAACATATTGAAGAATAAATGCGAGAAGCCCGCATGCATAAACATGTAGGTCAATGGCTGCCAAAAGTGAAAATCAGAAGCAGTGATATAATGCAAACCCAAATAGTGGTTTAAATCAAGACCATAACGCTCAAAAACGATAGATGCCAACCAACAAATGACGTTGATAAGAAGCAGATTTTTAGTGATAATAGGTAAATTACGCATTCTATATAAATTATGTTTCACACGCATACGTATCCACAAAAACTATGCAAAACTACTAAAATAGGAAAAAATGGCAGAAAAAAGATATTTTTTTTGAAAAACTATTGGATATATCTAAAATTTGTAGTATCTTTGCCACAAATTTTCGGGAACGCCGATAATGTAAACTATTAAACGTTTAATAAATTAAATCTAAGTGTTATGAACAAAATGGAACTTGTAGCTGCTGTTGCAGCTGAGGCTGGCTTGACAAAAGCACAAGCACAAAAGGCAGTTGAAGCTACTGTAAACGCTGTAGCTGGTGCATTGAAGAATGGTGAAAAAGTACAACTCGTAGGCTTCGGTACATTCTCTGTAGTAGAGAAAGCAGCTCGTGAAGGTGTTAATCCTGCAACTGGTGCTAAAATTCAAATCCCTGCAAAGAAAGTTGCTAAATTTAAAGCAGGTGCTGGTTTGGCTCTCTAATCAGCCATGCGCTAATACAACGAGTTGCTCATTGTGGGCAACTCGTTTTGTGTCAAAAAAAATATTAGACTTTCAACTATAGATATTTAGACTTTATGCTAAACATTATACTCTGTGGAGCTCCTGGCAGTGGTAAAGGTACACAATCTGACCTTATCGTAGAAAAATACGGTTTGCAACACCTCTCTACTGGTGATGCACTCCGTGCAGAAATCAAGTCGGGCAGCGAACTAGGCAAGGAGATTGATGCATTAATCGCAGGTGGAAACTTGGTTCCTGACCACAAAATGATTCACCTCATCGCACGCTATTTGGATAACCTGCCAGCAGATTGCAAAGGAGTGATTTTTGATGGGTTTCCACGTACTGTAGCTCAAGCTGAGGCACTTGAACTATTGCTTGAGCGTCGAAATATGAAAGCGGTATTGCTTGACCTATTTGTAGAGGAAGATGAAGTAATCAAACGACTCCTCAATCGCGGTAAAACCAGCGGACGCGCCGATGACAACTACGAAACAATCAAAAAGCGTCTACAAGTATATCAAACAGAGACAAAACCTGTTTGTACATATTATCTCCATCGCCATAATTATTTTGCCATCAATGGCAACTATTCTATGGAAGATACGTTCAGTCAAATTGACAATATTCTAAAACTGATACAAAAATAATATATGGCTTCATCCTCGTTTATCGACTATGTAAAGATTTACTGCCGCTCAGGTAAGGGCGGTGCTGGTAGTATGCACTTCCACCGTGCGAAATACGTGCCTAAGGGCGGTCCAGATGGTGGTGATGGTGGACGAGGAGGACATATCATCCTGCGTGGTAATCGCAATCTGTGGACACTGCTTCACCTCAAGTATCAAAAGCATATCTTTGCCACTGATGGCGGCAAGGGTGGAGCCTCACGCTCGTATGGTAAAGATGGCGAGGACAAAATCATAGAAGTACCTTGTGGTACAGTGGTTTACAACGGCGATACAGGCGAGTGGATGTGCGAGATCAAGGAGCATGGTGAGGAGATTATCTTGTTCCGAGGTGGTAAAGGTGGACTAGGCAACTGGCATTTCCGCACAGCTACTAACCAAGCCCCTCGCTATGCACAACCAGGCGAGCCTTGCATGGAAGCAAATGTGATTCTACAACTCAAGGTGTTGGCCGATGTAGGTTTGGTAGGATTCCCTAATGCAGGCAAGTCCACCCTACTCTCAGTAGTCAGTGCTGCAAAACCAGAGATTGCAGATTATCCATTTACTACATTGACACCTCAATTGGGCATTGTATCGTATCGCGATAATCAGTCGTTCTGTATGGCTGATATCCCCGGTATCATTGAGGGCGCAGCTGAAGGACGAGGACTTGGATTGCGCTTCTTGCGCCATATAGAGCGCAATGCAGTGCTACTGTTTATGGTTCCTGTGATTACTGAAGACATCAAAAAAGAATACGAGATTTTGCTTGCTGAGTTAGAGAAATACAACCCACAACTGCTGACCAAAGCACGTATCTTGGCAATATCCAAATGCGACATCGCTGACCCCGATATTGATCTTGAGAAACTAGCGAAACAATTGGCAGAGGATTTGGGCATTGCCGTGATTACATTCTCATCTGCTAGTGGCATGGGTATCACAGAATTGAAAGATCTATTGTGGGAAGAACTCAACAAAGAGCAAAATCAAGTCATCGAAATATCACACTCACCCATTGACATTAAGGTCATTGAGCGTGCTGAAGATGAAGATATGGATGAAGACGACGAGCCACATACTATTTACCTCAACGAGGTGGAAGAGGAGTGGGATCTCGATAAATATCGTGGCATAGGTTGGGACACTCAGGAGTAACATACGATCGATTTATTGCTTGGCGTGAGCAGCATATCCCACAAAAGAATCTCGTTCTGATTTTGAGTTTCTTTGTGGGCGCGTTGGCATCGTGTGCAGCCCAACTGCTCAAGATGCTAATTCACGGCATTCACCACTTAGTGGAGCATCATCTAATTGCACAAGACCATTGGTGGTATCTCATCACTCCTATGATTGGTATCACGCTAGCAGGACTCTTTGTCAAATACATTGTCAAAGACGACATCTCGCATGGTATCACCAAAATTCTTTATGCCATCTCGCAACGCAAATCCATCATCAAATTGCATAATACATGGACTTCGGTAGTCGGCTCAGCATTAACGATTGGCTTCGGTGGTTCAGTAGGTGCCGAGGCTCCAATTGTGATGACAGGTGCTGCCATTGGTAGTAATCTAGCCAAACTCTTCCGCCTTGACCAAAAGACCATGATGCTGATGATTGGTTGTGGTGCTGCAGGTGCTATTGGTGGTATTTTCCAGGCTCCCATTGCTGGTTTGGTGTTTACATTGGAAGTGTTGATGATGGATCTCACAATGACGCGCATGGCGCCATTGCTGATATCATCCGTCACAGCCACCGCCATATCTTTCCTCGCGAATGGGCAGGAAGCCATGTTCCCACTAACCAATAGCGAACCCTTCTTTGTAGAGCGTTTACCTTGGTATATCATATTAGGTGTGATGTGCGGTTTGGTATCGCTGTATTTCACCCGCGGTATGAACCGTTTGGAGCAATTATTCAAGCGCCATGTACAAAACACATGGTTAAAGTTCCTCGTAGGTGGTACTACATTGGGAGTATTGCTATTCCTTTTTCCTCCTCTATATGGTGAGGGATATGACGTAATCAAGCAACTCATCAATGGAGACTCGTTATCAGCGATTGCAAATAGTCCTTTCGAAGTGTTAGGCACCACTAGTTGGGTATTGGTAGGCTACTTTGCTGCCATCGTATTTTTCAAGATATTTGCCTCTGTTGCTACTAATGGAGGTGGCGGTGTGGGTGGAATCTTCGCACCATCATTATTTATGGGAGCAATCACAGGTTTTATTTGCGCCCGACTGATGAATATCATTGGCATAGAAGTTCCAGAAGCTAACTTTGCGTTAGCAGGTATGTCCGGATTGATGGCAGGTGTAATGCATGCGCCATTAACAGGAATCTTTCTCATTGCCGAACTAACAGGCGGATATCACCTCTTTATGCCACTCATGGCGGTGGCTGTCATATCCTATCTGACCATTCGAATCTTTGAGCCTCATAGCCTCTACGCCATGCGTTTGGCTCAAAAAGGTGAACTGCTCACGCACAACAAAGACCGCTCTGTGCTTACACTGATGAAAATGGAAAACGTGTTGGAAACCGACCTCCGAACGCTCAATCCAGAGATGACCTTAGGCGAGCTCGTGAAGGTGATTGCCCAAAGCAACCGCAACATATTCCCTGTGGTCGACGATAATGGTAAGTTACTGGGTATCTTGCTATTAGATGAGGTTCGCAATATTATGTTCCAACCTCGCCTATACAAGCGTTTTACCGTAAAACAACTGATGAACTCGCCGCAAGCAACCTTGATAAACACGATGCCTATGGGCAAAGTGATGGAGATATTTGAGGATACAGGAGCATGGAACCTGCCTGTGGTTGATGAACACAAAACATACCTCGGATTTGTATCCAAATCCAAAATCTTCAACTCGTATCGACACGTTCTTGTTCATTTCTCAGAAGAGTAAAGCGTTACATAGAATAGTGAAAACACAGAAAATCTCACCGAAAAGTAAACTTTTCCCTTATTTTCTTGCATATTTGCATTTTTTGCAGTACCTTTGTCTGCCATTTTGGCAGTTTGACTTATGGAACAAAAAGATTTGCAACGTATAAAACAGCAATTTAGCATTATTGGCAATAATGCTCAGCTCAACCGTGATATAGAGATAGCAGTACAGGTAGCACTTACTGATTTGAGTGTTTTGATTACGGGTGAGAGTGGCGTTGGTAAAGAGCATTTCCCAAAAATCATTCACCAATACTCTGCCCGCAAACACGGTCCATACTTCGCCATCAACTGTGGTGCCATTCCAGAAGGAACCATTGATAGTGAACTCTTCGGCCACGAAAAAGGCGCCTTCACCGATGCAAAAAGCGAGCGTAAAGGCTACTTTGAGATTGCTGATGGGGGAACCCTCTTCTTGGATGAAGTAGGCGAGTTACCTCTATCCACACAAGCACGCCTATTGCGCGTATTGGAGACAGGTGAGTTTATTCGTATGGGAAGTTCTTTGGTACAAAAGACCAACGTGCGCGTAGTGGCTGCCACCAATCTCAACATTCCCAAGGCCATTGAAGAAGGACGTTTCCGCGAGGATCTATACTACCGTCTCAACACTATTGAAATCAAAGTACCAGCGCTTCGCGAACGAAAAGAGGATATTCCTCTGCTTTTCCGCAAGTTTGTCGTAGACTTCGCAGATAGATATCGAATGCCAGCTATTCGCCTCACAGACGAAGCCACCGAGATGCTCAAGTCTTATTACTGGCAAGGCAATGTACGGCAATTGAAGAACGTCGCAGAGCAAATCAGTCTGATTGAATCACGCCGTGAAATCACAGCGGATATTCTGAGTCAATATCTACCCAACCACCAAATGTACAAAGGGTTAGCCATTGTAGAGCGCTCCAATCAACAAAGTGTACCTATGGAAGAGTTGAAGATGCTCTACAATATGATGGGTATGATGAAACGAGAGATGGATATGCTGAAAGAGCAATTGGCCAACCTGCAACAGCAAGATCCCACCACCAATATTCCAGAGGAAATCGTAGAATGGGAGCCTAAGAAGAAAGTGCTAGATATTGATGAAGTGGCTGTAGTGGCTGACGAAGAGGCGGAAACACCTGTTGTAGAAAAAACAGCAGATTTGAAACTATCTAATCTCGAGCGAGATACGATACAAAAAGCATTGCTCAAGAACGGAGGCAATCGCAAAGCTACAGCAGTGGAACTAGGTTTGAGCGAACGTACGCTATACCGCAAAATTAAAGACTACGGCTTATGAAAACAATCCTATATAACCGCTACACCATCACATCATGGCTCCTAGCTCTTGGATCATTATTTTTAATGAATAGTTGCACCATCTCCTATAAGTTCAATGGTGCTTCTATTGACTATTCCACTACCAAGACCATCTCCATTGCGGATTTCCCCAACGTAGCAGCATTAGTCTATGCTCCATTATCCAACAACCTCTCTGATGGCATCCGCGATCTATTTCAACGCCAAACGCGTCTAGAGCAAGTAAAGCGCGGTGGTAACCTCGAATTGGAAGGAGAGATTACTGGTTATACACTTACACCTATGGCTGTGTCTGCGGATAGTTATGCTGCAGAGACCAAACTAACTATCACGGTAAAAGTGCGATTCACCAACAATATTGCTCCAGAGGAGAGTTTTGAAAAGACATACACTGCATACCAGACATTCGATGCTTCGCAGATGCTCAATGATGTACAAGATGACCTTTGCACTACGATGATAGCCGAGATTGCTGACCAAATATACAACGATACAGTCGCAAAATGGTAAAAAATTTGGTAGTATCAAAAAAAAGTTGTACCTTTGTCGGCTGATTCGTATCTATTTACTGACAGTAAATACATAACCAGAAATATTAATTGCTAAATATTAATTATTAATTATAAAAATTATGTACGTACTATTAACTATTTTGATTGTCATTGCAGCAGTATTGCTGATTCTCTTGGTGTTGGTTCAAAACAGCAAGGGTGGCGGTTTGGCTGCTGGTTTCTCTAGCGGAAACCAAGTGATGGGTGCTCCTAAGACTGCTGACTTCCTAGAAAAAGCAAGTTGGACTTTGGCTGCTATTATCATCGCATTGAGTATTTTGGCTGTAGGCTTCAGCAAAAGCCAAAGTGCTGCTACTGAAGAAGGTAGCGCGATTACCGAGCAAGTGCAAGAGGCTTTCGAGGCAGAGCAAGCTACTCAAGCAGTTCCTGAGTTCGAAGCTGAGGCTACTGAAGAAGTTGCTGAGTAATCCCTACTCATACAACACTGAAAACAAGAGAGAGGCAGACGTGTCTCTCTCTTTGTTTTTACGGGTTCTGGACGGGTTCTGGACGGGTTTATACCATACCATGCCACTACCAACGCTTGCGGAACAAACCACCTATCAATGTATATAGGATATATATAGGATATACTACTTCAAGAACTAAGGCTACCCAAAAGGCAATAGACTTATCGCGGCGTTTGATAAGACGGTATTCGATGGGAAATTTCACCAACAATACCAATGGGCAAATCAACTGCAAGAGATTCACACCCAACACCATAGCCCCACAACGCAAAATATCTTTGTCCTTGTATTTAGGTGCCTTGCCTGCCCAGCGCATGCGCTGACGGAAGAAGGCTTTCCACGAAGTATGTGGGCGAACGATGGCAGTCATCTCTTCGCTTTCGCTCACAGCAATCTTCAATCCTCTTCGCTTAAACGACTCCAAGAGAAACATATCATCGCCACTCGGTATCTCTGGATGCAGGTCAGCATACGACTCCAACCATCTGTCGCGCTTGGCTATCAAGTTCGCCCCGCTACACATCACCGCATGCCCTCTCTTGGCAGTCTCAATAGTAAGTTGCTGAATAGCAGCATACTCTGCTATCTGCAACCGCTCCAGGAGCGACGGTTTCTCCCTCTCCGACTCCATCCGAAGAGTCAAGATAAGCAAATCCATGCCTTTAACCTCTAAACTGTAGCCCGATAGGGCGTCCTCTAAACTATGCAAGATGACGTCGTCATCTTGCATCCACACATACTCCGTCTTTGCCTCTGAGATAAGGCGATAAAGAGCATGTTTTTTGCCCTTACCTTCATCGTTGATCCCTCGTCGCGGAACTACTATGGTAACATTGTCATTCATTGGAAATATTTACACTTTTCCATTGCTCTATAAACTGCGGATAGGACTTGCTGATGCAGGCGGTGTCGTCCACTTCGTAGCCAGCAATTAACAACGCCATTGCCATGCGATGGTCGTGGTCGGTGCGGTGCTCACGAACGGCACGCAGGCGATCGGATTCCTTCAGAGGCAACGACTCTACGCCTGTGGCGTGTAACTCAATGCCCAAACGCTCACATGTGAGAGCAACTGCGGGATAAAGGTCGGGGCAAGCGGAAAAATCTTGGCATAAGATTTCTTCCGCAGATCGCTGCGCTGTAGATCGGGCATCAATGCCCTGAAGATTGCTGTGCTGTAGATCGGCTACGCCTGTAGAAGCGATAGTGATGCCTTCGGCGGTGTAGGTAGTATGGACGCCGAGGTGGGCGAAAATGTCGGCAACGACTTTGTCGCCTTGCAACGAGTCGCGGAATAAGTTAGGGAGCGTAATCTCACCACCGTAAAGAGCGACATACTCATACCAAAAGGCGGCGGAGGACCAATCTTTTTCAACTGAAAGGTGATAACTGAAAGGTGAAAGCTGATATTGCTTTATTACTTCTTGCGTGATATATATATAAGGAGAAGTGGAGTTGGTTATCACATTTGCTCCAATTAGCAGTAGGGCTGATATATATTGCGTGGATAGCGGGTTGTTGATAGTCACTATCCTATGCTTATCCAATACGCATCCTTTAATACGCAAAGGTGGGCAGCCTTCTTCGCCTAAATACTCAATATCTGCGCCTATCTCACGCAAGGCGTCCACCAACTGACCGATAGGGCGGTGATGCATACGTTCCACACCCTCAAGAATAACCGTTTTGCCATCCAATTGTGCGCAGTATGCAGTAAGGAAGCGCATGGCAGTTCCACAATTGCCCACATCAATGAGGCAATGAGGCGATGAGGCGATAAGGCATAAAGCGCGATGGAGAATCTGCACATCTTCGGGCAAATCAGCGGAGACGGGCATAAGCTCGTCTCCGTGTATCGCTTGCAATATCAATAATCGATTTGCAATTGATTTTGATATAGGCAGTTCAATATTCATTGAAGATCGCTCGTTTCACTCGCTGTAGAACACTTTGTTGTAGATTGCTCGTTTCGCTCGCTGTAGTCTACAGGCGAAGCCGATCTTCAGCCCGAAGGGCGATCTACAGGCACAAAGTGCCGATCTACCATCTATTAATTAATATCAGGGAGGAATGAATAGTCACGAGAGTAACGCAAATGCTGCTCGATATAGCCCTCGGTGTAGTCGAGAGTAACATCCGTGATATTGCCTTCTGCATCGTAGTGCGCGGTGTAAACTGGGTTTACGAAGCCCTTGTATGGAGCCAAGTTGAGTTTCTCGTAGCGTTCTAGAATTTCTTTGTGCAAGTCTTGATCTACCTTCACAGCATACTCCTCCACCATTGCTTTAGCCGCTGGGTAATCGCCCTCGGAAGTGATGCGCTGAATCTCACGGAGCAACTCACCATAGAGGCGGCGGATGCCCTCGTAATCATTGATTTGGAGGTAGTGTTTGCCATCACGCTCGATCATCTCTACCTCGTTGTTCTTAGCGTTCTTGAATACCCAAAGCGCAATCAGTTGGCGGTTACGCATGTGTGATTCCTCGATATCTTTGCCTGGCTCGATACGCACAAGTTGGGTCATCAGACCGTTCATCATCTGTTGGTAGTAGAAGCCCTTGTATGCCTCTTCATCCTTTAACAAACCGAGTTCTACCAATTTAGGGTCAGCCATATAGTAAAGACCGAGCAAGTCGGCACGTGCCTCCTCGATGGTGGAAGCGTGCTCTTTGAGCGCATCTTTGGTAACGCCTGGCATGAGTTTGCCCGAACCGTGACCCACGCACTCGTGGAGGTCGGTATGGAGGTCTCCACAAGCACCTGCTTTCTCATACATAGCAATCACCTCAGGGCTAATCATAAACTCCTCGTTGAAGCCGTTGCCTTTGGCAGCTTCGTTGTAGGCGTGGGTGATGTTGTCGATAGTGACGGACTTAGAACCATAGTCTTTGCGAATCCAGTTGGCATTAGGCAAGTTGATACCGATTGGGGTAGCAGGATAGCAATCACCCGCCAAAATAGCAGCGGTGATTACCTTTGCGCTCACGCCTTTGACTTCCTCTTTCTTGTATTTGAGGTCGGTTGGGGAGTTGTCCTCGAACCATTGTGCATTGTCGGAGATCGTTTGGCAGCGGTGGGTAGCGCGCATATCTTTGAAGTTCACGAGTGACTCCCAAGTACCTGTAATACCCAGAGGATCTGCGTAGGTCTCGGTAAAGCCGTTCACATAGTCCACACGGCTATCGAGGTCTTTCACCCAAGCGATGCAGTATTCGTTGAAAGCGCGGAGGTCACCTGTCTTATTGAACTCAATCATCTTCTCGATAACGAGGCGTTGTTGCTCGTTCTCTGCAAATGGGAGCGCTTTCTCTAGGTGCTCTACCACTTTCTCGAGAGCCGCACTATACATACCTCCTACTTTATACACGCGTTCAACGACTTTGCCGTTCTCCTTCACGAGTTTACTATTGAGACCAATCCAGAGTGGCTCAGCAGAGTTATCCTTGTGTGCTTCGTAGTATGCCTCTGCTTCGGTTTGGGTGACGCCCTCGTAGTAGTTGTTGGCAGATGCAAGAAGGAGGTCTTCGCCCTCAAGGCTGAGCGATTTAGGCATCACAGTTGGGTCAAAGATGACTGGCAGGATTGCCTCGTCATAAGTCACACCTGCTTCAGCACACGCGTTCACGAACCACTCTTGAGAGAACTCAGGTTGGAACTTGTCAGAAGCATAGTGGTGGTGAATGCCGTTAGCAAACCATACACGTTTGAGGTATTTCTCAAAGTTGACAAATTCCACGCTAGTCTTGTCGCCTTTGTATTGGGTGTAGAGTGCTTCGAGGGCACGGCGGATGCGCAGGTTGTAGCGACCATTTTGATCGTAAAGGATATCACGACCGTGCAAAGCGGCTTCGGTGAGGTGATAAACGAGGGTCTTTTGTTGCAGACTCAAAGAGTCAAACTCTGGCACTTGGTAGCGCAGAATCTCGAGGTCATAAAACTTGTCCACGGTGTAGTCGAATGTTTGTTCTTGTTTGCAGCATGCACTGAGTGCTACGAGCGCAAGGCTGAGGATTGCGAGTTTCTTCATTGTTAATTGTTTAAGGACTTTAACGTCGTTAAGGACATTAAAGTCGTTATTAAATTCTTTCCAATACGGTTTGTACCAATTGTTTGATACGAGGTTTGTAGTCGGTGTTGGCGGCTTCGACCTTGCGTTGGGCTATCACGCAGCAGACTGTCATCGCCTTGTGACCCATCAGCAAGCTGAGACCTGCGATGGCGCTACCTTCCATCTCGTAGTTGGTGATGCGTTGTCCCTCATAACGGAAGTCGGTGATACGTTCGTTGATGTCTTTCACTGCCAAGTCACAGCGCAATACACGACCTTGAGGGCCATAGAAACCATTGGCAGCGATGGTGCAACCACGCATCATATCATCGCCTGCGATGCGGTTGACCAGTTCGGGGTTGGCAGCCACTACATATGGGCGCGCCGCTTTGGCAGGATAGTGGATGAAGTCCACGAGTGCATCCTCAAAACCGAGGTCAGCAATCTCGTCACGACCTTCGTAGAAAGCCAGTACGCCGTCCCAACCGATAGATTTCTCACTCACGAGGAAAGTACCCAATGGGATATCCTCTTGCATACCGCCGCAAGTACCGATGCGCACGATCTCAAGGGTGCGGTGCTCGTCTTTCTCCGTGCGGGTAGAGAAGTCAATATTTGCAAGGGCATCCAATTCATTGAGCACGATGTCGCAGTTGTCGGTACCTATACCCGTAGAGATACAAGAGATGCGTTTACCTTTGTATTTGCCCGTGATAGTATGAAACTCGCGACTTTGTATATCGCATTCAATGCTGCCTTCATCAAAGAACGAAGCCACCATATTTACGCGACCTTGGTCGCCGACTAATATCACTTTATCCGCCAGATGTTCGGGGCGAATGTGCAAATGGAATATGCTACCATCCTCATTGATAATGAGTTGGCTGGCGGGGAATGTTTTTTTCATAGATTCAAAACAGTTTTAAAGGTTTCACGCGGCAAAGCCGCTTGTTTCAAAGTTTCAATGCTATAAAGTTGCATTTTTGTTGAGTAGATTGCGGTGCGGAGGGCGGGAGTTATGTGGTACATAATGACCAACCGACAAGCCGCAAGATACCAACAAAAAACAACTTGTTATGCTTGACCACCGCCGAAGGACATAGGTATAGTACTTCCTGGGGCAGGGGTGCCGTTGAGTTTGATCGTACCAAATTGCTTTTCGTATTTAGCCACATTCTCTTGCAAAGCGAAAAGAAGTTTTTTGGTATTCTCTGGTGTCATGATGATACGTGATTGTACATTCGCATTCTTTTGACCAGGCATCATACGCACAAAATCTACCACAAATTCAGAAGAAGAGTGTGCTACGATTGCCAAATTAGAGTAAGTACCCTCTGCTACCTCTGGAGAGAGGTTGATGTTGAGTTTTTGTTCTTCCATAGTTTTATAATATTTTAGATGTTAGTTTACCAATATATTTTTTGTTTTCTAAACGAATTGACTGCCATATCATACAAAGTAATAACTGGCAGGAAAATATCGTAAAGAATTATTTCTAATCCCATTCTACTTAGTTGTAACTTACGAGCCGCTCTATTCATAACTAGCAACATTATCAACAATCTAATTAGCCACAAGGCTATTACCGCCGCTACTAGCATATGACTTCCATATAGGAGCGTTACTAATAAGAGTGCATAAATCATGCCACGAGTAAATGGTTCAAAAGTAAGTCGAATCTTGTTGGTTAATGTGTATTTGTTAGAAACCGAGAGATGACGTTGTTTTTGTTGCATCCATTGCTTCCAAGTGGTTTTAGGCGCAGACCAAGTTAGTGCATCGGGATTGCAGACTACATTCACGTTGGATTTTCTATGGTTACGCTTGCGATAGTTGGTAATCACTTTACTTACAAAGAGGTCATCATCTCCAGCTCGCACATCCAAGAGACCTTGAAAGCCTTGATTATTAAAGAAAGTACTACGGCGATAAGACAGATTGCGTCCTACTCCCATATACGGATGTCCAGCCTGAGCCATTCCCATATATTGCAAACCATTGAATAAAGTGTCGTAACTAATCAAACCACTCAACAATGTATCCTTTTCAAAATAAGGACTAAAGCCTAGTACCATTTCCGTAGAATCAGCATCATAGCCCTTCATCATCTCACGAATCCAATTGCGACTTTCTGGGCGACAATCAGCATCCGTCAGTAAGATATGATCATAGTGGGCAGCCTTGATACCAATAGTTAATGCCAGTTTCTTGCTACTAATGACACGCGCCCCCTTCGGAACAAAAGTGTGGTAGAAATTAGGATATTCACGGGCATACTGTTCGAGAAGTATTAGTGTCGAATCCTCCGACTCGTCATCCACTACAATCACCTCATACTCAGGATAATCTTGCGAGAGGAGTATCTGGAGATAGTTCTGCAAATTCTCCGCCTCGTTATGCGCGCAAACAACTACAGTCACCTTAGGCAGTTTGCTGTCAGTAGGCAAATTGAAGTTGTCTTTACGAAGCCATAGATAGCGAAAGTAATAGTATAACTGATAACCCGTTACAACTAGCACTCCCAAGAGCAGCCATAATTCCCACTCTTCGAAAAAGCACCTAAGCCAATCTATCGCATTTGAGAATAGCACGATTACTTCTTTACTAACTTTTTAATCTTACTATCCTTTTGGTTTCTCATCATGTTAGCAGCCATCTCCGCCACCTTTTTTGCACCTTCCTCGGTCAGTAAGAAGGCCTCGTTTTCTACCGAATCGATATAATAGATTGACGCTTCTACCTCTGACATCGACATCCACCACTCACGAGTCTGCTCCTCTAGATCCAATAGTGGCAAATGATATAATTTAGCCAAGCGGCGCACAGCATCATCATACCCACCTAGACGATCAATCCAACGCCCTTCGTGATAGTATGGACGAGCTAATGGGGTACATAGTACCAACTGCAATTTATTTTCACGTGCAGTTTTCACTATCGTTTGGAAACGACGCACAAAGGCATCCAAACTACTATACTGCTCAGGGCTCAAGTCATTCAAGTCATTGCCACCAAACTGCAACAATACTACCGCTTTTGCAGGAAGTTTCTGCAATTGTTTTACACCGCCATTATCCACAAACGACTTTAAGCTCATTCCTTTCTTTGCCTCGTTGTGCACAATAACGCCTTTTGCCAAATGTTCGTTCAGCGCCTCACCCCATCCACACACATACGATTCCTCTGCAACAGCCATAGAGCCATCTCCAATCAACCACACATTAGGTTTAGCAGCAAAACATACTGATAGAGTAAAACTTGCCAAGATTGAAAGTAAAGTAATTCTTTTCATAATCCTTTAATGCTAATATTATTGTTTACCATAGATTTAACGCGCAAAGATACGACAAATTTTGCATATATGCAAATTTTTTAGTAATTTTGCCGCCATAATTGGAAGATTAAATGAATACGCTAGGGAAAAACTTTGTTTTTACCTCTTTTGGAGAGTCACACGGCAAGGCGATTGGCGGTGTGCTTGATGGTGTACCTGCGGGCGTGCATATTGATATGGATATGATTCGCGAGGCATTAGACAAGAGGGCGGGGAGAGTGAAGGTTAAAGGTGAAAGGTTAGAGGTTAAAGGCACAGTATCACCTCGTGCTTTGCGCGAGGGGGATGAAGTGGAATGGCTGAGCGGTGTCATGGATGGTATGACATTGGGTACACCGATTGCGTTCATTATTCGCAATAAGGATGCTCGTCCTGAAGACTACGAATGGCTCAAATACTCGTATCGTATTGGGCATGCGGACCGCACATATCAAGAGAAATATGGCATTCGTGACCACCGAGGCGGCGGTAGAGCTTCGGCACGAGAGACTGCTTCACGTGTAGTAGCAGGAAGTGTAGCACAGCAATTGCTGAAAGAGAAAGGCGTAGAGATACAAGCGAAGTTGGTGCAAGTGGGCGAAGAGAAAAACCCAGAACGATTTAATGAGTATATCGCTACTATTCAACGAGATGGGGACAGTATCGGCGGAATAGTTGAGTGTGTAATTACTGGCTTACCCATTGGAGTAGGTGAACCGATTTTCGATAAGCTCCAAAGTCATTTAGCATTTGCTATGATGAGTATTAATGGCTGCAAAGGCTTTGAATATGGCTCTGGGTTTGAAGGAGTTGAACTGAAAGGAAGTGAAATGTATCTCTCAGAAAACCACACTCTTATCTCTGGAGGAATGGCTGGAGGTATATCCGATGGTACGCCTGTAGTTTTTCGTTGTGTCTTCAAGCCTACGGCTTCCAATCGCAAGACATTTGAGGCAATAAGGCGAGAAGGCGATGAGGCGAAAGGCAAGAGTATAGGTCGTCATGATGCGTGTATCGCCGTGCGGGCTGTGGCAGTGGTAGAAGCGATGGCAGCCCTTGTGCTACAAGATCTTTTAAGCAAATAACAAGTCTCCTTTATAAAACTAACAACCCTTGCGCAAAGGTAGCGCAAGGGTTGCTATTTTATATTTGAGTAGTGTGATTTACTTCTAATTTATTTGAAGAACTTTGATACCTTTTGAACTACTTTGGAGTTTTCTAAACGATCGGATTTATCTAGTAATCTTGCAGGAGAATAGTCTGGCTCCTCTGTTTCGCAATAGTAATATCCCATTGCTACAGCTGTTCCTTCTGGGAACACTTCTGTGCCCATCATTTGCATCATGTCTTCATCGATGAAACCATAATCAAAGTATACTTCCTCTTCTTTTCCTAAACAAGCTAGAACCTCCGCAATATATTTCGAATTAGGAATACATTCCAAATAGTCATCATGTGATTTGTAGTCTTCACTGAATTCGGTTTTTACAGATTCAAACTCTTGCTCGGTAATCCATTGATTGTCATACATAAACTGATATATGTCTAATCCATTTGAAAAGATATATGCATCTTCGAGAGTCATAACAATCGCCTCCCATTGCATCCCAAACATTTCGCCTTCATTGATATCAAAAAACAATGGGTAAGTGTTTTTGCAAAATGTATAAGCGTTCTTGTGGATGGTTGAGTATTTGATGGTTGCACTATCTTGTGGCAAGTAATACAGAATGGCTGCTTCTTCAATACCACCCATTTCCTTCCTCTATCTCAATCTATTAAGTGGATAACTCTGCTTGCCTTGATAATTATCATAGTTACAATGATTTATATGGCTTATCAATGGTACACAACCAAGCAAGTGATGCTATTGGTCACTTTCGTAATTGTTGCCATTGCCCTACTCAGTTGTATGGTGCTCATCCCCCGCAAACTAACTGTAACACAGGAAGCAATCAACATCCACCTTCTTGCATGGAAAATCAACATCCCTGCCGATGAAATCGAGAAAATTGAGCATTATCCACATGGTATCCAACAGACTATTCGTATTGCAGGAGCAGGTGGTTTCTTTGGCAACCTTGGATTGTTTACTTGCAAAGAATGTGGCAAACACTTGTCTTTGATTACCGACCCAATGGATGTTTGCATCATTACCCGCAAAACCAAGATGCCAATCGTAGTCAGCATAGCAGATTATAGCGTCTTTAATGCTATTGTTGAAGTTCAAGAGAAAAATTAAGGAGAAAATTTGTACATTTCAAAAAAAAGAAGTACCTTTGTCCCAGATTCCCAAGTAATTAAATTTTAACCCCTAAAAAATAAATTAGTTATGAAAACAACAAAATGTTTTGCTTTGGCTATTGCAGCATTAGCTCTGATAGTAGGAATGACCTCTTGCGAGCCAAGAACACAGTATGATCCAACGACCGATGAAAAGAACATCTTATTGGATTTACCTTCTTTTGTAAAAAGTGTTGAAGGTCAGACACTAGACCAAATCAAAAAGACACTTAGCGACCGCGGTTACAAATACGAAGGCGTAGTAGATGGTTCTGAATTCTTTACTATCAATGCAAAAAACATAAGTATGGATAGTTTGGCAGCAGACGGAGCAGATATGACAGAGTTTGTGACTAGCAACACCTCTCTGTTACAGTTGTTAGTAAAAGATAACGGTGGTTTTCATAAGGCAGATAATTTAGAGTTTGTATTGTCGTTGTATAGATATGTAATAACATCGTTTTGCAGATGTTGGTACAAATCGGCAGAAGATACACCTAACTTGTGAGCAATTCGCTGTTTGTAGTTGCGGATGCTCTTTTCGGAGTAGCAGATATGTTGTGCTATCTCATCTAAGGTTAGGTGAGGATAAACGAGGAGATAGGTGCAGAATTGAACCTCGCGTTCTGCTAATTGTGTGCGACTTTCGAATGATGTAATCCAATTATTGAGTTGAGCGTCAATGTCTTGGAGCATGGAGTTGTAGTTTGTCCAAGTTTTCTCTGGAGCGGGGTGCTGTGTACGGATAGTCGCTAGGCGTTTGTCTAAATCGTAGAGGTGTTGTTGTCTAAGAAGTGCAGCTTCTTGCTCAGCCATGCGCTGAGATAGTTCGTCAATCTTTTGATGGGCAGCTTGTAAACGAATGAAATTTTGTTTGCGATATGAGAAAGCAGCGATACAGATAATCGCCACGCCCAATAGCATAATAACCAAGTCTATTATTTCCCCTATTGATATGTTAAGCACTTGCATTTCCATTTCGTTTGCAAAGGTAGTACTTTTTTTGCAAACAAGCAAGTCTTATGTGCATTTGCACACGCGGCAGAGGTGAGCGTGCGTGAAAATCAGCGGATTAGACGGCGGATTGTACACGGGGAGAATAAAGGAGAGTATGCCCCTGTATTTTGTATACCCTTAGTATACCTTTTAATTAGGTGACCACCATAGGACATCTGTGGGACATCTATGGGACATCTATGGGCTTTTCGGTGGCTTTCTATAAACGTGTCTCTATAATAATGCTGCAAAAATCTTCGGCACGGAAGGGATTTTGTGCCGAAGGTTGGAGAATTTGGGGAGTGAAATGGTATATACAACACACGGAAAGTGTAGTATTTACAGGGCTTCCCGTGTAGGTGTATTTTTTTGAAAAAAAGTTTCTTCGCGCGAAGATTGTGCCGAAAGTTACAACTCCTGACCCATGACATTGTAGGTCTTACCATCACGGAGGATGAGGAGTTGATTGTCGCGGATAATCTTTTGGCAATTGGTCATTGGCAATTGGATGTCGGATACACTTGTTGGAGTGCCTAATGTTGTAAATTCGCCCGAATAGGTAGTAATAGGTTGGTTTTCTGCATCTTTGGTTGTGATGCTGTAAGTGTATTGTGTGGCTTCGGTCAAACCAGTAACGGTGAAGCGATAGCCATTGCCTGCTTGTTCTGCGTATTGCGCTGGGTGATTGCCATTACGACCTGGAGCAAAAGCAATATTGAGCAACTGACCTTCTGCATTGAAAGTCAAGGTGCAGAATATCTCATCGCCTTTCTTAATGACAATAATATATGTGTCAGCTTCCGTGTGAGTAGGCCATGTGATAGAAACCGAATTGGTGGAAGGCACAATAATGACACTATCCGTGACTACATTCCCATTTTCTGCACCAATACACTCAATCTGCTTGAAATTACCCCAAACTATATCCGAATAATATGCCCGATAATTTTCACAGGACACATGTACAATGGCATTGTAGTTTGTGAATGTGGATTCAAATGCTTTGGGTGGATTGGTTGCGTAACAATATATATCGTAGAGTTTTGTGGTATATTCACCACCAAACGCTTGTTCTCCAATTTCTTTGACTCCTGTGCCTAATGTTACCTTTGTAAGTGACTGGCAATCAGCAAAAGCTGCACCTGAAATATGGGTAACGCTATTGGGAATAGTCACCGATTCAAGAGCAAGGCACATATGGAATGCTGCTTTTTCAATAGTCGTTACGCTATTAGGAATCGTGAGCGAGGTCATAGAAGCACACGCAAGGAAAGCTTGCTCGCCAATGCTTGTTACATTCTCAGGAATCGTAATGGAAGGGATTGCAATACAAAGGGCAAAAGTATGTGGTTCTATTCGCGTTATACCATTGGGAATGTTGATTGAGGTAAGGTAGATACAACTATGAAAAGCACCTTCACCAATACTTGTAACACTATTAGGAATGACAACAGAAATGAGCGATTCACAATTACAACTTGCCAAAGCATACTTTCCTATATATGTTACGCTTTCGGGAATCGTGAGTGAGGCAAGGGTTTCGCACTCCCAAAAAGCATAGTCCCCAATACCTGTGACAACATAAGTAGTGTCATTATGTATTACAGAAGAGGGGATGTTGGCGGTGGTAAGATTGGGATAGTTGTTAGATGCGACTTTGCCAATCTCATTGGCTACTTCAACGGTATAAGGAGCCGTTTGGCTTGTGATATTGTAACACAAATCACCCACTCGGAAATCATACGCCCAAAGGGTAGTATTGGCGAATAGTAACAAGAAAAGAGGGAATAATTTTCGCATTGTTGTTTGATTTAAGTTTCCTGTTTTCAATGAATCATGTTTGGAATGATAACGCTATATCAACTATGTCGGGCAACGGTATGCATGTTAGTCTTTTTGTATGATTTCCCAGTGACCTCCTTTGCGACCTCCGATGCGTGAGAGGATGCCTTGCGTTTGGAGTTTTTTTAACTGCCATTCGATACCTTTGGTTGTTATTCCAGTCAAGATGGCGAGTTCGTTAATAGTTATTGTCGGATTTTCTTTGATTGCATTGAGAATGTTTTCCCTAGTCTTTTCCCTAGTCTTTTCCCTAGTCTTTTCCACAGTGTTCGTATTAGGTTTGTTGTAGAAGATAGTCCATATGCCCGCACCGTCAAATCTCCATTCAGGTACAGGACATCCGTAGTCGGCACAATAAGTCTGAATGCGTTCTATACCTTGTCCCCATGCTTCCACCTCACCCGCTCGGAAGAATGTGGCTGCTATATCGGGATTGTGTGGACGACTACCATGCTTCTGGATAAGGGTTTCCACCGTCCAATCAGCAGGTAATATAGCAGTATTCCAAATCATCACCTTATCATCATATACACTGATTTGAATAGGTGTAAAGCTGCTATAGTCCTTGTGGATTAGCGCATTTAGAATTGCCTCGCGCAACGCATCTCGTGGTATAGGTAGTTCGTCAATGCGTTGTAGCCCTTCGTATCGGATGTATGCCTTAGTATATTTGGTTGTAAGGAAGTCCATCGTTTTTTCGACTTGTTGGAAAAGACTTCCGTGCACTTCGTCCTGATAAAGAATTTGGTTTTTATCGTTGAAGAAACCGATTTTTACCCAAGCACCTGTAATAAACTTTTCGGGGTCTGCATGGAATAGTAAGGCAGCAGCTCGTTTGAGATAATTGCCTTCTATTAAATGCAATTTATCCATCAGTTCAGCGTTGCTTAATTGCAATTCATTTTCCGTCATTCGCTGGCTACGCACCACATCCGTTTTGAACATCTGGATAGAAGCCTCATCTAAGTCTTCAACATGCAGATATGGTTGGGGTACGCTATCCCAAGTTCGCCCACGCTTGCGCAATAGAAACTCCTCCAAAGCGTTGCCTGTAAGTTCCTGTTTGGTAGAACCCGAACGAATATAGTATGCACCATTATAAGCAATAGCTGCCATATTTGGCTCCACAACAATCTCAAGATAGGTTTTATCATCTTTAGTATGCTGGTTGACACTGCAAACAATACCCAATTTCTGTACAATCTTGTTAGGAATATCTTCTTGCAGTTTATGTGGATTATCTACGCCCACCACTTCGCCATTATCAGCAATACCTACATAGAGTGTGCCGCCTTTTGCATTAGCAAAGCCGCAGATTTCTTTTAGGAAATCGTCTCTCCAAATCTGTTTGTATTCTACCGTTTGCGTTTCCATAAGGATTTCTGTTTTGTTGTGTGCCTATGTGGCATAGATGAAAAACGCTGCAAAGATACACTTTTTTGTGCAGATATGCAAGGAAATGGCGAGTTTTTGGGTGATTTTTATGGTGTAGGGTGTAAAGGCGAGCAACAGAGCTGCCTTTAGAGGACGGCGCAAGCGCCTACAGTTTAGAGGTTAGAGGTAGGGAAGGGCAGCAGAGCTACGGTGTAAAGTGTAAAGTGTAAAGGCGGGGATTATTGTTAGAGACAAAAAAGAGAGTGCATCTGTTTGAGATGCACTCTCTTGATTTATCTATCAGCGACTTGTCGCGGTCTAACAGCAAAGCGGTCTGACCTCTAACAGTCGAAGATGGTCTATATTAGAGTTGTGGACCAGCTGCAACGAGTGCTTTACCTGCCTCGTTGGTGGTGTACTTAGCGAAGTTCTTGATGAAACGGCTTGCCAAATCCTTAGCTTTCTCTTCCCATTGAGCAGCGTCAGCATAAGTGTCGCGTGGGTCGAGGATGGCAGGATCAACACCTGGCAATGCAGTTGGAACCTCGAAATCGAAGAATGGGATCTTCTTGGTAGGAGCGTTCAAGATGTCACCACCGAGGATAGCGTCGATGATACCGCGTGTATCCTTGATAGAGATACGCTTGCCAGTACCGTTCCAGCCAGTGTTAACGAGGTAAGCCTTAGCACCAGATTTCTCCATGCGTTTTACGAGCTCCTCAGCATATTTAGTTGGGTGCAACTCCAAGAATGCTTGGCCGAAGCAAGCAGAGAAAGTAGGAGTTGGCTCAGTGATACCACGCTCAGTACCAGCCAATTTAGCAGTAAAGCCACTGAGGAAGTAGTATTTGGTTTGCTCTGGAGTCAAGATAGATACTGGAGGCAATACGCCGAATGCGTCAGCAGAGAGGAAGATAACGTTCTTAGCTGCAGGACCAGCAGAGATTGGGCGAACGATCTTCTCGATGTGGTTGATTGGGTAGCTTACGCGGGTGTTCTCAGTAACGCTCTTGTCGGTGAAGTCGATCTTGCCGTTCTCGTCAACAGTAACGTTCTCGAGGAGAGCGTTGCGCTTGATAGCAGCGTAGATGTCTGGCTCAGACTCTTTGTCGAGGTTGATAACCTTAGCGTAGCAACCTCCCTCGAAGTTGAACACGCCGTTGTCGTCCCATCCGTGCTCGTCGTCACCAATGAGGAGACGCTTAGGATCGGTAGAAAGGGTAGTCTTACCTGTACCAGAAAGGCCGAAGAATACTGCGGTGTTCTCACCGTTCATGTCGGTGTTAGCAGAGCAGTGCATAGAAGCGATACCTTGGAGAGGCAAGAAGTAGTTCATCATAGAGAACATACCCTTCTTCATCTCACCACCGTACCAGGTGTTGAGGATCACTTGCTCGCGGCTGGTAGTGTTGAATGCTACGCAAGTCTCAGAGTTCAAACCGAGCTCTTTGTAGTTCTCAACTTTTGCCTTAGAAGCGTTGTAGATCACGAAGTTAGGTTCGAAGTTCTCCAACTCCTCAGCAGATGGTTGGATGAACATATTGGTAACGAAGTGTGCTTGCCATGCTACCTCAACGATGAAGCGAACAGCAATACGAGTATCAGGGTTGGTACCGCAGAATGCGTCCACCACGAAGAGGCGCTTGTTAGAAAGCTCCTTGATAGCGATGTCTTTTACCACAGCCCAAGTAGCCTCAGACATAGGTTTGTTGTCGTTCTTGTAGTCCTCGCTTGTCCACCATACGTTGTCGTGACTTTGAGCGTCATCAACGATGAATTTGTCTTTTGGAGAACGACCAGTGTAAACACCAGTCATCACGTTAACTGCGCCAAGCTCAGTCTCTTGGCCCTTGTCAAAGCCAGTTAATTCTGCTTTTGTCTCCTCTGCGAAGAGTACTTCGTAAGAAGGATTGTGTACGATCTCGGTTGTACCTACGATGCCGTACTGGGTCAAATCTAATTGTTTCATTGTTTAATTAAAAAGGTTATTTTGTTGTTTTTTACTAATTTCTTTGCAAATTTTGTGCCAATTGCCCATTGACGCAAATTTTATCGGGTACAAAATTACTACTATTTTTTGACATAGCAAAATTTTTGGCAAAAATACCGGATTTTTGCACACTTGACTTTGCAAAAAATCGAAAAACATGCTGTAAAACATATTTTTATGGCAGAAAATTTGGTGGGTATGCAAAAAAGCAGTACCTTTGCACCGTGTTTTTCATGGTATTAGATTTAAGGTTAAGTAAAGATTGGGTTGTCGGGATGACAATCCTTCTTTTTTTTATTTAGTACAAGAATCTTCGCAAACAAAAACATCCCTGCGCCGTTTGGCACAGGGATGTTTTTAATTCGAGAGCATCTTATTCCTTATATTCTACTTCAATAGAAGGATTGAGTTCTTGGAGAAGAGTGACAAATTTATTACATTCCTTAATGCTGATACGTAGTTTTTTCTTTTTCTTAAAGTACAACATAAGGTTGTATTCTTTTTGAGATATTTCAACTTTTGTGATATCCAAAATACTTTTCTTGATAGGAATCAGATGGGTATTTAAATTTCGTATTTTGATTATCTTATTCGCAGTATCAATGCTTGCATAACTCATTTCAATGAATAAGAATTGGAGAATCAATGCTATTAAGAAAACTTTTGCTAATTCTGTTAGGTTGTAATATCCTAAAGTAATATCCCAATTTTTGAAAAAATAAGCTATAATATAATCAATTGTATTAAACAATAGAACCACTTGTGCTGTTACATTTATTGTAGCAATGAAGTACGAGAGTATTTTAGATTTGAATAGTCGATTTCTTTCGAACTTAATAATGTTTGAGTCTTGTTGCATATATTTAACAGCTTAAAGAATATTATCAAATTTATTTCCGTACAAACTATCAACAAACGCATATATACCTGCATTGTGTAGTGCGCCGATATATTCCGGAAGGTCATATACGTCCGATACGCTTGGCAAAGCAGAAGAGTTCGCCACTTTTTGTTTGTTGGTAAGCGCTGGCAATTTTGCAGACGTTTCTTCACTAGGAGAGGTACAACTAACTAGTAAAATAAGAATTAATGTCGTTAAAAAACCGACTTTAAAAATACTTTTTTTCATCATTTTGTGTTTTTAATTTGGTTAATACGATTAATTTTTGTAACTTTGCATTTTGAAATACGCTGCAAAGATAGGATAAATATAGGAACACTCCAAATTTACGACTTACTAGGCTTATTCCTTATATTCTACTTCTATAGCAGGATTGAGTTCTTGGAGAAGAGTGACAAATTTTTCTGTGTCTTTGATGCTTGTTAGAATTCGATCTTTGCTCTGAGTAATTAAAATCACATTACACCTTGGTATATAATATGGAGTAACTACAACTTTCGTTATATCTTGGATCGTAACATTCTGCCTCCAAGAGAATAGCCGCGGATTACGTATCACGACTTTCTTTTCTGAAACACAGACTTTAGTGGTAATTGTTAGAATCCAATGGCTTAATAGAGTAACAACAAAATAGAGTACATAAAATAGGTAGTTGTTTAGTAGCGATAAAAATGATTCATTGATAAGACCTAGTAAAATAACCATCAAAACAAATCCAACGAGGAGATTGGTTGCCTCTATCACCGAAGATAATAATTTGGATTTTGCAATACGATTGGAATCGAATGTTATGGAATGATTTTTCATAAGAACTTTTCTGAATATTTAATTAATCTAGGATAGCTTGTGTTTATAGAATTCTACTCCTTATATTCTACTTCTATAGCAGGATTGAGTTCTTGGAGAAGAGTGACAAATTTAGTGTAGTCTTTGATGCTTGTCGAAACATGATTTTGCGAATCTACAACAACGACAATTGATTTGCTTGTACGAACAATCACTTTTTCAATCTCCATAATATTCATTCTTCTTGGAAAGAAAAAGCGTGCTACAGTTTGTATTTGCAAAATCCTGTTATCCACATATACTTTGGTATTTGTTCCCAAGTTAAAAAGAAATTCTATAACAAGCATCACCATAAAGGTAGATAGAACATCCCCTATGCTCGTCTTTAAAAATAAATCCGTTTCAACATCCAAAGCCTTCAGTATTAAATGTACAATCATCTCAATAAACACCACACATGCAGTAGCATTTATCGAAGCTATTAGAATCGATAATAATTTCGATTTGAATAGATATTCCTGTTCGAAAGGAATAATATTTTGAACGTTTTTCATATTTACGATATGTTAATTACAGAATACAATCAAATTTATCTCCATACAAGTCATAGTATTGCTCAGGTAAGCACTGGCAATTTTGCAGACGTTTCTTCACTAGGAGAGGTACAACTAACTAGTAAAATAAGAATTAATGTCGTTAAAAAACCGACTTTAAAAATACTTTTTTTCATAATTTTGTGTTTTTAATTTGCTTAATACGATTAATTTTTGTAACTTTGCATTTCGAAATACGCTGCAAAGATAGGATAAATATAGGAATACTCCAAATTTACAACTTACTAGGCAAAGAAAAAATAAAAATATAACAAACAGATAATCAACACATTACAAAATAGCCGTATGAAAAAAAGTTACTACCCAAAAATAGCAGCCTTGTGCATTACACTATTACTTTCAATCGCGTATGTATCAGATAGTTATGCACAAACCAACGATAGTATCAGTACGCAAATAGAGGCAAAAAAGGAGACAAAAAACGACAATCCTACTAGTCACCTATTAATTATTGCCATATCCTGTGCTATTTGGATCATTGGATACAACTTTTTATCATCTAAAGCACTACTCAAAAAGACATCTAACGAGAAAAAAGCGCTCAAAGAAGAGAACTCGCAACTGCAACTATTGAATGAGATGCAGCAGATAAAACGAGAAAACGAGCGGAAGATTGCACAACTCAAACTCAAACAACTAAACAAAGAGATAAAACACAAGAAAACATTGCTTTTGCAGCACATCACAGAGCATATCAACCTAGCAAAACGAATACAACAGCACAAGAACACCGAAAAAGTTCCGCAGTGGCTAGAAACCTATTTGGCAAAATACTCCTATTCCAACGAAAAGAATTGGAATCGATTTTTAGTAGAATTTGAAGGCGTTTTCCCTAAATTCCTGCCATTTATGCGGGAAAACCACCCCATGCTCACAGAGAATGATATACAATACTTGATTCTGACTATTTTAGGTTTGGACATCAACGATATCGCGTTTGTGCTCAACAAAACAACACGAACTATATGGAACAGACGAGATACGATCAAATCACGTTTGGCATTGGGAGATATATCCATTGAGGTATGGTTGGACACCCTCATGAACTCCTACCAAAAGCAATACAGAGAACTTCTAGAAGAAAAAGACCAAGATTAGTAGCCAAAACAAGATTAAGCAGTATTGAATTTGGCTATTTCATAAATTTTCACTACCTTTGCAGGCGAATGGAAAAACGTTACGATAAATCAGACTTGCAAGCAGCTCTAAAAGTACTACGCGAGGGGGGAGTAATACTCTATCCTACTGACACCGTATGGGGTATTGGTTGTGATGCCACCAATGCCGAAGCGGTTGCGCGCGTGTACGAAATAAAGAAGCGCGTAGATAGCAAAGCCATGTTGGTACTACTGGACGGAGCAGGCAAGCTGCAAGGCTATATGGAGAAAGTGCCAGAAACGGCGTGGATGCTACTAGAGGCGACAAGGCGACAAGGCGAAGAGGCAAAAGACGAAAAACCTCTAACGATTATTTATCCTAAAGCAAAAAATCTTGCACCCAACCTATTGGCAGAAGACGGCAGCATAGGCATTCGCATCACAGAAGAAGCATTCTCCAAAGCACTATGCGAACAATTGCGTCGGCCTTTGGTGTCCACATCAGCCAATATCAGCGGCGAGCCCGCAGCAAAACTCTTTAGCGAAATATCTCCAGAGATATTAGAGGCAGTGGATTATGTATGCCTTTTCCGTCGTGACGACAACTCACCTGCGCAACCATCATCTATCATTAAGATTGACGACAAAGAGCGCATCAATATCATTAGGAAGTAAATTATGACATCGTGGAATAAACGAAAAAAGCAACAATTGGTCTATATCCTTGTAGATTTATTGTCCTCTATATTAATATGGAGCAGTTTTCTTATATTCCGTTGGTTGGTGTATGAAGGCAAGATATTTTCGGTGGATACTATATTGATTCCAATGTTCAATTTCTATACGCCACTAATTATCTATCCTATTGGATGTTTGTGCATTTATTATCTATCCGGATATTATCTCCGCCCCGCGCGCAAACGCTATTCACGCGAATTCAAGAGGACGCTCATCTCCTCATTGATAATCACATTAGGCTCCTTCTTCTGCATTATTATTGACGATCCAATAACCGATTATCGATACTATTTCACCTCGCTTGTTGTATTGTTTGTGATACAATTTACAGGTTGCTATATTCCACGTTTGTTGGTGACCACAATATTCCGCAAACTCAACCGTGACAAGTTGCGCAGTTATACGATTCATTCTCTGGATGAAATCAATAACTTTGAGCAAGCACATACCCAAGAGCCATATGATGAGGTCATTCTAGATTTGAAATCAGAAACCAAAGAACAAGAATTATATACCCTCATCAATCGTCTATATCCATACCATTTGGAAATATCCATCGTGCCCAATCTGTACGATATGCTTACGGGCGCAGCGATGATTGTGGAACTCGAAGAGCAACCATTGATTCGTATTACCGAGCACAAGATGAATGACTCCGCATTGTGTATCAAACGAGCCTTTGACATCGTAGTTTCAGTTGTTATGCTTATTCTTTTGCTGCCAGCATATATCTTGTTAGCAATGGCTATCAAGTTGACTTCTAAAGGAGATATTTTCTACAAGCAAGAGCGTATCGGCTTGCATGGAGTGCCATTCAATATTATCAAATTCAGAACGATGGCACAAAATGCAGAGAATGGCACACCTCAGCTCACTTTAGATGACGATCCTCGTATCACCCCTTTAGGTAGTTGGATGCGGAAATATCGCATTGACGAGTTACCACAATTTTGGAATATTCTTCGTGGAGACATGTCCATCGTAGGACCACGTCCTGAGCGTCGCTACTTTATCAATCAAATCGAAGAAAAGGCTCCATATTATTGTATGATTTACAAAATTCGACCAGGACTCACCAGTTGGGGACCTATCAAAGTAGGATATACCGACACATTAGACAAAATGATTCAACGCCTGAATTATGACATCGTATATATAGAAAATATGTCAATTAGTTTGGATATCAAAATAATGTTTCACACCATAGCTATCATCTTCAATGGCAAAGGCAAATAATTCATACGATCAAGCCATCCAACGCCTCGAACAGATTGTTGCAGAACTCGAGCAATCTGAAGCATTAAGCATAGAGACATATCAAGCAAAAGCCAATGAAGCCAAGCAACTCTTGACCTTTTGCCAACAACAACTCACCGACTGGGAAAAGAAGATGGACGTAGTAATCAATCCTATTCAGGACTGATTCTACATACCTAAATACAAACGAAAACGTATTGCATATAGCGGGGTGATCTGATTCGTAGCTTGGGTCAAACGAAATACGCCATACACCTCACCTATTCTCAAGATATTACCAATACCTACACCTACTTCTACATACGGGATACGCAATGCAGCCAGCGTATTATAACCTGATTTTGTTGTAGGAAATGGCAATACCTCTTGATGATCTTTGCGCAAACCTCCATAAGCTACTTTCAACTCTAACAACTCTCGCAATCGCGCATAACGCACGCCTGGAATCAGATTAAATAAAACGCCTTTACCATTCCAATGGGCTTGCAAAGAAATATACTTGTCCGCTGCATATTGATAATTATTCATCAACGAAAAGCGATGAACATCAAACACATACGTTTGGTTACCAGCGAAGTGATACAACAATGGATACGGAACCTTACCAAACACTAGACCCGCTTGCAACAGATAATTTAATTCTCCACCCATACCCAAATCCACATGATGGCGCAACATCAATTGCAAATTACCATACATTCGATAAGACTGCATATTATCTAGACGATAACTACCCAACTCTGCGCCTAAATAAAGAACAGGCAAATGATTATAAATATGACGACGCCGGAAATAAGTATCCACCTTGCGTTCATTGAAACTCAAACGCGCAGATAGTCCAACGGTAGAATAAGACATCATCGATTGACTTTGGTAGTTATTTGTAGCCTCACCATAACCCGTTCTACCAACCTTAACGTAAGCTTGCGTCTCAAGATATTTATTCCAATCATCATAGAAGTGCACACGACCTTCCTGACGACGTGTCATCGTGTTATAAAAACACTTCGCATTAAATTTTGCACCACGAAAAATATCTGTAATAAGGTGCACCTGAGGATTGAACACCTTGTTTTCGCGAATATATTCATGAAAATCGTCCACTTCAGAGTACATATAATTATCGCTATATTTCAAACGTACAATATGTCTCCGTTGACTTGGCAAAACGACACTCACTTGTCCAAACCCCTTGAAGGCCCTATCTCCAACACCATACGCAAGCATACCTTCTAGACAAACATTTTTCCACAAATTTTCTGTGGTTCGTAACGGTACACCCAATCGCAACCCTTCTTGCGGATTAAACTTTATAGTATGATATATTTTACCGACTTCTACATACTTATCAGTTGGGACACAACCTGTTTGCAAAAGATAAGCCACAAATTTAGCAGTCTTGAATAGCGGCGTATTGTTCAAACTATCCAACGCAGGAAGAATCATTTCATCTGTTACAATAGGTAACTCAATATCAGTTCCTACTGCTATACTCAACAATCGTTCGGTACTACGAGTCAGCAGTAATGTAGGAAATATATGCGTCGTATCATTGCCCGAAGATGCCTTAATCGCAAAATCTAGCAACATATTTACCTGTTCTGATTGCAATTGGTTGTTTTGGGCATATGTTTGACGTATCGTAAACTCCTTTAAATAATTGACGCTATTTTGAGCAGGTACACTCACGTTGATACTACGCAATGCATAGCTTGCAGAATCAATGGTCATCTCACCATTGAACGTAGCATAAAACGGATTCTTAGTCTTGAAATGTAAGGTATAATGTTTTTCATCACCCACTAGCACACTGTCCACCAAATAGTATTGATAATATGCATTGCCTGATGCCGCTAAAGGGCTCAACATAGACGTCGAAAGAAATGGCAATGTATTGTCATAAAAGTCAAAGGTAGTAGGCACCTGCCCTAGCAACATTTGATAATCTGTCACAGTCAGCAATGTGGCCTCTTCTCGTACAGTATCAGCATGTTGCTCACGCCAATATAGCGGAATCAGATAGCTGCTATCCTCTTGCTGTAGCATACCGCTCTGCAAGCTTCTCCATATAGCGCGTTTAAGATGTTTCGCTTGTATATCAGACACATACAACGCTGTAGTTCCTTCCAACTCTTCCGACAAGACAACACGTCTATTCTGTCCTCGACGCGCCCTCACTTTCTCCATCAACGGTAAAGCTGGATTATCCTGTGGCACCACAAATACCTCTGCCAAGTTGCCCACTTTCTCACGCAACGCGACATCTATACCCGATTGCGTATGGGGCTCTATTTTGAAACGCTCCGTATGATATCCCACTGCGCTTACTACCATCGTGCGCGAACGATCCAAATCCTCACGTAGCAAGAATAATCCTTCAGCATTGGTTGAGGTTCCCACTTGCGTACCTTGCAAATAGATATTCACATTAGGCAAAGGCTCACCCGTGTTGGCATCATACACTTCGCCAACCACAATGGTCTCTTGCCCCCATAGCCCAAAAGCCATAATCCATAGACCGAACAATATGAATATCAGTCGTTTCATCTATTCTCTGGATGGTATTTCAACACCGCTTCGCGCAAATCATGAATATCCACATGGGTATAAATCTCTGTCGTACTTATGCTCTCATGTCCCAGCAACTGCTGAATGATGCGCAGATCCGCCCCATTTTGCAACAAATGTGTGGCAAAGGAATGGCGCAAAGTATGAGGAGAAATAGTTTTTTGTATGCCTGCCGCGCGTGCCAATGTTTTAATTATCGTAAAGATCATCGCGCGAGTCAATTGTCTGCCATAGCGATTCACAAACGCAATATCCGTTGCTTCCGCCTTGATATCCAGCAGACCACGATCTTGCATCCAATACACAAACCACTCCGCTGCTACAGGCGAAATAGGAACCAATCGCTGTTTGCTACCTTTGCCCGTGATGCGCATATATCCTTCTTGTAGATAAATATCACTCAATCGCAAGTTCACCAACTCACTCACACGCAAACCACTCCCATACAACATCTCTATAATTGCCCGATTGCGATGACTCTCACTCTTCGACATATCAATCTGTGCAATCATCCGATCTATCTCATCCAATGATAATACGTCGGGCAAATGCAACTCCTTTTTGGGTGTCTCAAGCAACTCTGAGGGATCTTGTTCGATATAATGATGATAAAGCAAAAATCGGTAAAACGAATGTATCCCTGCTATCAAGCGGGCTTGTGTACGCACCGAAGCAATATCTTTGAACGTATCAAACACAAACGCCTGCAAATCGTCAAAACTAGCACGTACCACATCCAAACCATGCGCCTCCATATAGGCCTTCAATCGCTGATAATCACGCTCATATGCCTCTACAGAGTTCGCACTCAGCCCCTTTTCTAGCTTAAGATATGCGTGGTATTCTTTTCCCAACATAGATACACTATCTGTACTGCGCAGGCCCTTGATACATACCATGATAACGCACAGAGTCTGCTGTATAAAGTTCAAAATCTATCACAACATCCTCATCCTGATAGTCTATGGTCATTGTACCCGTAGTAAATAGTATGATTTGTTGTATCTGGTCTTGCTCAATAGTGAGCAGATAGCTACCCGTGATATTACTCTCAAAGTACATACCACGCAAAAAACTCATCTCTCTAGCCACAGAATCCATTTCATATACACCTGCTGGCAAACGAGTTACGCTATCTCTATGCACAAACACATCCGACAAAAACAGATTACATCCCGTACCCGATATGTGCCACACAGAATCATATACTAACCCATCCGATAACAAATCAATAGCATATACTTGATGATTGCTATTGTAATAATCACCATAAGCTCGGAAGTCTGCTTGCGTATATACACTATCCACTTGTTGCAATCCAGTAGGCTTTGTAGGCCTATTAGGAGGCTGACAAGCCACTAGCAACAATACCAATGCTATATATAGATATACTTTCATACTCTCAAAATCAAACTTTCAACTTCCTCGATGGAATATAGGACGATATAGCCCCTAACACCAATACGACTATCGCTACCATCGCCACATCCCAACCTTGTACAGCCACTGGATAAGCAGATACAATATATTCTGCACCATTACCCAACTTCAACAAACCCAAATGCTCTTGCAATAAACATACGCCCAAGCCCACTATCAGACCACCAAAAGCACCTATCGCATTCACCATCCAACCCTCCAACATAAACACACGCTGGATCATCTCATTGCTCGCACCTAAATGCGACAATGTACGTATATCTTGCTGTTTATCAATTATTAACATCGACAATGACCCTATACCATTAAACGTAGCTATCAGCAAGATAAACACCAATAACAACGTTGTCAGCAATTTCTCCATACGTAATATCCTAAAGAAATCCTCTTGTTGCTCATAACGATCTTGTAGCACAAAACCATCTCCCAAAATCTCAGCAATGTCACGTTTCGCTCTACCCACGCTATACCCCTCTGCAACAGCCACTTGCAAGGCTGTTACCTCATTCGCATCATAGTCCAACAACCTACGCGTCAAATCGATATCCACCAGCATCATATTTTCGTCATATTTCTGCTGATTTACCGCAAAAGTGCCAGAGATAAAACAAATCTCTTTGTTAAAATTCGCATCCGGCCGCAGCATATTCACTCTCCCCTCGCGCTTAGGAGCAAACACCTCTATACCACGCACAAAACGAGCACCTATACCCAATTTCCAAGCTAATCCTTGTCCTAACACAGCACGATCAAACGCACCGTCATACACTTCATAATGCCCATCAGTAATGATATTCTCTATTTCTGTCATCGAAGCGAATGTAGAATCTACACCCATCAATTGCACTGGCATCTGCTTATCCTCAAAATACACCAACGCAGTCTCCGTAATACTCTCGCTATATAATGCCACTGAAGGAAGACTGCCTAGAGCACTACGCTGTGCATCCGTAATAGAAAACGATTTTCCAGTTTTCGCTACAATACGCAAATCAGGATCAAACTGCGAAAACATCTCCTCTACTAGCACACCAAAACCATTCATCACGCTCAACACGCAAATCATAGCCGCAGTCACAACACCTACCGCTACTGAGGATATAGCAGTAATCACGTGAATGGCATTAAATTGCTTCTTCGAAAACAAATAACGCCATGCTATTTTCAATTCTGTTTTCACCTTTCTTTCCCCTTACCACTACCGTACCAGTCTGAAGATTTACCGAGTCCTTCCTTACTGTTTCAGCAACTCATCTATGCGCGCCATCTTATCGATTGTCTCGTCAAGATGAAAATGCAACTCGGGAATGAGACGCAACTGATGACGTTGCAAGTGACCCATCTCACCACGAATCTTAGCTGTATCCTCCTGCACTTGAGCAATCGTTGCTGCTACCTTATCTTGTGGGAATACACTCAAATACACATGAGCAACGCTCAAGTCGGGCGATATACGAACCTCACTCACCGAAATCAGCGTACCACGCATCGCGCGCGCGTACCTTAACAATATATCGCTCAAATCCTTTTGAATCAAGCGCTCAATCTTTTGTTGTCTTGTTGATTCCATATTCTTTTGTTTCTAAACTCTAAACTCTTAACAGTAAACTTTAATCTTATCATACGCAATAAGGGAAAGGAGCATACACTCTTTTCCCTATGCTGATGCCTTAGGAAAAAGCCCTAAGGTTGTCTAATCGTTGATTAGCGTTTGTGACGACCCTCGTCTGCTACAGTGAGTTTCTTACGACCATGTGCACGGCGAGCTGCCAATACGCGACGACCATTTGCAGTAGCCATACGAGCACGGAAACCGTGTTTGTTACGACGACGACGTTGGCTTGGTTGGAATGTACGTTTCATTGTTCTTATCTTATTTTATGCCCCATCTCGTGGGCTGGTTAATAATTTCGTGCGAAAAAGCGTGCAAAGGTACTGCTTTTTTTTGGATTGACCAAATATTTCTTACTTTTTTACAAAAAAACTTAACTTTTAACCCATCTACTCTGTCATACGATAGGCTTTAGGAGTTACTCCTGTATGCGTTTTGAAAAAACGATTAAAGAATGCCACATTTTCAAATCCCAAACTCATGGCTATCTCTTTTATCGGCGAAATAGATAACTTCAACTGAGCCTTTGCATCCGTCAATATAGCCTCCACAATCAAGTCACCCGCTGTGCGAGTACTCGCCTGCTTAATCGTTGAACACAAATGAGGTACTGTAATATGCATCACGCTTGCATACTCCGATACATGATGCCACTCATGATAATGCTTCATCACCAATTCGCTATACTCATGATAGATCTCTGATTTGCGATCCATCGGCTGAATCTTAGCACCATTATTTGCTACAAAATAATCTTGGAACACCAAATGAACCAAATTATATATATGCACCATTCGCTCACTATTCAACATCGTAGGCGTACAATTGACAGCATCTTCTATAAGCTTGGAAAAATTAGCAATAATCCCTGCTTGCTCTGCCGTCACATTCACTATCTGACACGCGTCTGTAGCCATCAAGCGAGGACGACGAATGCTATACGCATTCTTCTCTAAAAACGATGATGAGAATATAATATAACTCAACTGAGCATCCTCACTAAACTCGTGCACTAAAAAGAAACTATTCGGAGCTAAATGAATTAAGTCATTCTCACGAAAATCATATTGTGTAATATTCACTGTCGCACGGGCAGTACCTTTTGCCATAAAGGCATATACACCGCACTTTATCTTACACGGAAAACGCATGTACTCATTCAGCACTTTTCCACTTGCCTCACCAAAGATATAATCAATCGGGCAATCTATCAAAGGAATTTCGTTTTGCATAATCTTTTTTATTTTACGCCGCAAAGGTACACATTTTTTTTGAATAAACAAAAGAAATGACGGATTTTTAAACAAAAACCCGCCATTTTATTAAGATTAAAACCATTTCAACCCCTCACCGTAATATGAAAGCATGCCTGTTTCCACTCATATTTCACATAGATCCGTCCTGCTCGTTGTTCGTTCAATAGCACTTGACCTAGCACTAACTTCAAATTATCTTGGTGCATGTACTCGCGCGTGCGCGTTACCTTATTAAATCGGAAGTACGCCAAGTCAAACGTTGTACCATAATTATGGCAAGAATTTGTCGTGGCATTGATATTACCACTTTTTTGTAGTTGTTTTATATCTTCTTTAGTGCGCAGCACGCTGGTAACATAAAACTGATAGTGAGGCAAACCATTGCGCTGCAATATATCTGCAAACTGCTCTCCAATACGCTCCAACTCCGCCGCTGCAGCAGGTACCAAATAAGGTATAGAGTGTGTGAGCGAGTCCACAATATAATTGTCATTACTCTTAACTAGCGATAGTTGGCTACGCATTTTACTCGCCTCTTGACGATTTTGAGGAGGCGTCTGCAAACCAATCGCTTTTGCTGCTTGCTCCTGCTTAGCCTGCGTGTCGCGAAACTTATCTTTATAGCTAAACGTACGACCCGGATAAGCCACAAGCGTATCTTCCACTATTCTCTCAGAGGCTTTACCTGATTTACTCCCGCACGCCACACAACCAAAAATTAGTCCCGCCATTAGCAGGACTAATTTTCCAATATGTCGGATTTTCGTTTTCACTTTTCACCTTTCAGTTTTCAGCTTTCACTTTTCACCTTTCAGTTTTACAAACTCCATTCAAAACCGTCTTTAGTATCTTTAATGGTAAAGCCCAACTCGGTCAAGGCGTTGCGAATCTTGTCGCTAGTACCCCAATCTTTGTTGCGCTTAGCCTCTAGACGCATATTGAGCAGCAGATCCACCGCACCTTTGTACGCTTCCATACCAGCACCAGCGTCTTGCGCTCCGTCTAATTGTAAACCTAGGATATCCATCGCATAGGTCTTCCATACAGCACGCAGTTCCTCGAGGTCTGTTTCAGAGATTGTACCCTTACCGTCAAACACAGTATTGATAGCACGAGCAGAATCAAACAAGTGCGAAATCACAATTGGTGAGTTCAAATCATCGTCCATCGCCTCTTGGCAACGCTCACGCAAGTTACCAATCTCCACACTAGAACTTGCAGATGCCTTGATCTTCATCAATCGTTGATATGCCTCAGTCAAACGTCCCAAGCCCTTCTCCGCAGCTACCAAAGCATCATTAGAGAAGTCCACTGTAGAACGATAATGCGCTTGTAGTATAAAGAAGCGAATGGTCATTGGACTAAATGGTTGCTCCAACAGCTCATGCTTACCCGCAAAGAACTGCTCCAAGGTAATGAAGTTATTGTAACTCTTACCCATCTTCTTACCTGCGATGGTAATCATATTATTATGCATCCAATAGCGCACGCTATCATGACCCAAAGCTGCGCAACTCTGCGCAATCTCTGCCTCGTGGTGAGGGAACATCAAGTCCATACCACCGCCGTGGATATCAAACTCCTCGCCCAAGTACTTCGTACCCATTGCAGAGCACTCCATATGCCAACCAGGGAAACCTTCGCTCCATGGACTTGGCCAGTGCATAATATGCTCAGGCGCAGCTTTCTTCCACAACGCAAAGTCAAAACTATGCTTCTTCTCTTGTTGACCATCCAACTCGCGCGTCTCAGTCACGATATCCTCTAGGTTACGACCTGACAACTTTCCATATGGATAATCTTTCGCATACTTCTCCACATCCATATACACACTGCCGTTGCTCACATACGCATAGCCTTTGTCCATGATCTTCTGCACAAAAGCAATCTGCTCAATGATATGACCACTAGCGTGTGGCTCAATAGATGGTGGCAACACATTCAGCAACTCCATATCCCTATGGTAGCGGTTCGTAAAATACTGCACCACTTCCATTGGTTCGAGTTGCTCAAGACGTGCCTTCTTTGCTATCTTATCCTCGCCTTCATCTGCGTCGTGTTCCAAGTGACCAACATCCGTGATATTACGTACATAACGCACCTTATAACCTAAGTGCATTAAGTAACGATACAACAAGTCAAATGTAATAGCAGGACGCGCATGTCCTAAGTGTGCATCTCCGTACACAGTAGGACCGCAAACATACATGCCCACATGTCCTTCATGCAAAGGACGAAAATATTCTTTTTGGCGCGAAAGTGTATTATAAATTTGCAACATTAGAGCAGTGATTTTGGATCGAGGTTGTTTTTCTCTATATCTTTGAAATAGTTGTAAGTGCCAACTTTGATTTCAGCGCAAGCCGCTTCATCTGCAACAATAATACCATGTTGGTGCATTTGGAGCGCAGAGATAGTCCACATATGCGAAATCGGCTCTTCGATTGCGTGTTGCAACGCACGAGCTTTGTTGTGACCATTCACCATAATCAATACCTCTTTGGCATCCATAATAGTACCTACACCTACCGTCAAAGCTGTTTTAGGAACCTTATTTACATCGTTGTCAAAGAAACGAGAGTTAGCAATAATGGTATCAGTTGTCAACTCTTTCTTGCGAGTGCGAGAAGTGAGTGAACTACCTGGCTCGTTGAAGGCAATGTGGCCATCAGGACCTATACCACCTAGGAATAACATGATACCGCCGTAGTTCTTGATTTTCTCTTCGTAGCGAGCACACTCGGCTGCCAAATCTTCAGCATTTCCGTTAAGAATATTCACATTCTCAGGACGAATGTCAATATGTGAGAAGAAATTCTTCCACATAAAGCTATGATAACTCTCTGGGTGATCTTCTGCAATACCCACATACTCATCCATATTAAAGGTAACTACATTACGAAAGCTCACCTTACCCGCTTGATATAATTTAATCAAGTTACGATACATACCAAGAGGTGACGAACCTGTTGGCAGTCCCAATACAAATGGATTACCTTCTTTTGGCGCAAACTCATTAATGCGTTTTGCTACATAGTTGGCTGCCCACTCTGATAGCAGGTCATAATTTGGTTGAACAATTAATCTCATGGTTATATTTTTTAGTTATTATTAATCTACTTTCTGAAGCACCACTGCACTTCGTGCTGGCAAATAAAGTTGCAACCAACCCTTACCCTTACCTAAGTAACCTTCATCAGGAGAGGTAAAATGCTCCACACTGTCATCCGATAAACCAAAACCAGCGAACTCCTCAGCATCAGTATTCAAGACAACCTTGTATTTACCTTCCGCAACTGGAATACCATACCCGTCAAACGACTTCACGCCGTTCCAGTTAAACACAAACATTAAATTACCACGTTGGTATGCCACTACCTGATCGCCTTCGTTATCCCAAAGTTTCTCCACCCATGGCAGATGAACACCGTACTTATCTTTCACAGGCGCCAAGTAATCCTTCAACAGATGCACCATCGCCTCGTCAAACTTATTCAAATTGCTAAAGAAATAACGATCATTATCCACCAGACTCCATTGACGACGCGCATACTTGTGACTCCAGCCATTGCCCTGACGAGGGAAGTCTATCCACTCTGGATGCCCAAACTCATTACCCATAAAGTTCAAGTACCCGCCATTAATAGTCGAAGCTGTGATCAATCTTATCATCTTGTGCAACGCCAAACCACGATCCACCATGTAAGTCGCATGACCATGCTCAAAATGCCAATACATATCCGCATCGCACAATCGGAAGATGATCGTCTTATCGCCCACCAATGCTTGGTCGTGGCTCTCTGCGTAAGAAATCGTCTTCTCATCCTGACGGCGGTTGGTCATCTCATAGAAGATATGTCCCGCTTTCCAATCCTCATCGCGCACTTCCTTTATATACTTAATCCAGAAGTCTGGAATACCCATCGCCAAACGATAGTCAAAGCCCATACCGCCATCTTTGATTGGAGAAGCCAAACCTGGCATACCCGACATCTCTTCTGCAATGGTAATAGCATTTTTCTTCACTTCATGAATCAGCTTATTCGCCAACGTCAAGTAGCATATCGCATCACCATCCTGATTAAGATTGTAGTAGCAAGAATAGTCCACAAAATCCTCGCCCAAGCCATGACTCTTGTATATCATGGAAGTCACGCCATCAAAGCGGAAACCATCAAAGTCATACTCATCCATCCAATACTTGCAGTTCGAGAGCAAAAAGTGGAGCACCTCATTTTTGCCATAGTTAAAGCACAGACTATCCCATGCTGGATGCTCGCGTTTGGGTCCATCGTGGAAATACTGATAGGTCGAACCATCAAACTTACCCAATCCCTCCAACTCATTCTTCACCGCATGCGAATGAACAAGATCCATAATCACATCCATACCATATGCGTGTGCATCATCAATCAGACGTTTCAACTCCTCTGGCGTACCGCAGCGAGAGGATACCGCAAAGAAGTTAGACACATGATAACCAAAACTTCCGTAGTATGGATGCTCTTGTATTGCCATGATCTGCAAGCAATTGTAGCCCAATTTCGCAATGCGAGGCAATACATCTCGGCGAAACTCCTCATACGAGTTCACCTTCTCCTCCTCACTCGACATACCAATATGGCACTCGTAGATAAACAACGGATCATCCGCCTTTCTACGCTTTGTTCCCTTGCCTTTAACCTTTAACCTTTCACCTTTAACCTCCTTCGGCGCCCACACTTGCGCCGCAAACAGCTTCGTCACAGGGTCTTGCACCACGCGGCGTGCGTAGCTTGGGATACGCTCTCCTGAGCCTCCTTGCCACTCCACAAGTAGTTTGTAGAGTTGCTCATGCTTCAACATATCTTCCTCTAAAGTGATTTCCCAAACCCCATTCTCTGTAAGTTGCAAGCGATATGCCTCATCTTTCTGCCAGTTATTGAAGTCACCAATCATGTATATCGCCGTAGCGTTTGGCGCCCACTCACGAAGTACCCATTGCTTGTCCACTTTGTGGAGACCGAAGTACATGTATCCATTCGCCCATTCACTCAGTTTCTTTCCACCTGTCAGTTTTTTCTCTTGTGCAATGGCATAATTGTACCTTCCCTCAATAGCATTCGCAAAAGGACGAAGATACGGATCTGATTGTATAAGTTTTAATGTCTTCATTATTTTATGTTATAATCGGCTGCAAAGGTAATAAAAATATTTGATTTACACAACTTTTAGTTGTAATCTCTTCACTCAAACCAACTTCCCAATCAAATCCTCCTCATCTCCAGGCAACAAACTAATTGGCGACAGTTCTATCATCGTGTATGCACCATAGCGCTCTTGCTTCTGCATACGAACGGCTGCACGAGCACATGATACCATCACCTGAGCTGTCAACGCTGGATTATTAATCGTCATATCAAACGACATCTGCTGATTATCCACACCGCTTGACACACCTTCACGTACCAACTTCACACCATGCTGCACTGTGTTCAACGCCGCCACCGACTCCACAACCTCCACACGTGTGTCATCGTGTGCAAAGTATTCATCTGCTAAGATGGAAGCCTCCACCTCCTTAAAATCCGCTCCCTCCTCCAACTCTATATACACTCTGCGAGCATGCACCCCCTTGCCCATCGGAATAGTCATCGACAGCGCATCCTTCACTCCCTTTATCGCTTTCGCTGCAACAGTATGACCCATCGAACGACCAGGACCAAAATTCGTATATGTCACACCTTCAGGCGCCATTGCCAACAGCATAGCACGCATCACCGAATCCGTGCCCGGATCCCAACCAGCGGCCACCACACTCACTGCACGATGAGCTATTGCCTTAGCACCCAAACGACTGCGATGCATACAAATATCTCCGTGAACATCAAACGAATCCACCACATTCACACCTTGTGCCAACAACAACTCCGCATATCTACCCATCTCACGAGTAGGGGTACATATCAGCACCACATCCGCCGCTATAGAATCCAAACTATCATTGTGATGATATACACCCGTCAACTCCATATCCGGAGCCAATAGCACAGCCTGCTCAGCAGACTTGCCTATATTCCCATACCCTAAAATTGCTACACGCATATTCTTCATATACTTCATATGTTAATTCCGCTGCAAAGGTACAAAAAAAAATATATATGTACAAGTAAAATGCAGTATTTGTCATAATTTTTCTGCATGATTATACGGATATAAAGAAGCGATAATCTACATTTTACCTTGTTAATGAACAAGAAAGGCGAGTTTCCTCGCCTTCACTTTTTAATTTCCGAACCACAGCAACCTGTAGTTCGCAGGATATCTGTAATCCAGGTGTTGCTCTACCCTATTCCTCGTAATCCACAGCACTACGCGCTGCTTTGCACTTGCCAATATACTGCGCCACCTTCACATGCTCAGGGTGTGTAGCATACGCATCCAAATCCTCCCATGTCTTGAAGGTACAAGTCAAGCAAATATCGTGGTCGGTGTTCTTGGCGTTAGGGATATTGATACCCACCGTCTCATCCACCAATACATCTATCTTCTCGCGCAATGAGAGCAATCCATCACGAATAATCTGGGCATTCTCTAATTTCGTCTTACCCTCTGCCTCGTCTAACAGACGAAAAAATACAATGTGTTTTACCATATTGAAACTCGTTTTTGTGGTTCAAGATACATAGGCGACTCTTCGGTCACATTCCATGCCTCATACCATGCGCCGATATGTGGCAATGCGCCATTCACACGCCACATGCCCAGTGAGTGAGGATCTGACTTTGTACGTTGCAATACTTCCTCCGGACGGATATTGCCTGCCCATACATTTGCATATGCCAAGAAGAAACGTTGCTCTGGTGTAAACCCATCCACTATGCCTAGTTTGCTGTTTTCACCTTTCAGTTTTTCGTTATTGCAAAACGCCTGATATGCCACTTGCAAACCACCATGATCGGCGATATTCTCGCCCAAAGTGAATTGACCATTAGCATATACGCCAGGGGCTACCTCAATGGCGTTGAAGTATTCCTCCATCACTTTCGTGCGCTCCTCAAAGCGTGCACGGTCTTCTTCTGTCCACCAGTTGATCAGGTTGCCGTCCTTGTCAAACTGACTACCTTGGTCATCAAAGCCGTGGGTCATCTCATGACCAATCACCACGCCAATCGCACCATAGTTAAATGCATCATCCGCGTTCATATCAAAGAATGGATATTGCAAGATACCTGCTGGGAAGCAAATCTCGTTGGTGGCAGGGTTATAGTATGCGTTTACAGTTTGTGGAGTCATAAACCATTTGTCCTTGTCCACAGGCTTGCCCAAGAATGACAATGAATAATCTTGCTCAAATTTCGCAGCACGTTGAATATTAGCGTAATAGGTCAACTTTGGATCAATCTCCAAAGCGGTATAATCGCGCCATTTATCTGGGTAACCAATCTTCACGGTAAAGGTGTTGAGCTTCTCCATGGCCTTTGCTTTCGTCTCGTCGGACATCCACTCAAGGGCTTGAATTCTTTCGCCCAATGCCACTTGCAAGTTCTTTACCAAATCCAACATACGTGCCTTGTTCTCCTCTGGGAAGTATTTTTCTACATACATCACGCCTACAGCTTCGCCCAAGGTGCCATTCACCATTGCTACTGCGCGTTTCCACAGTGGAGTAGGCTCTTGCCTTCCGCTCAAAATGCGACCGTAGAACTCAAAGTTCTGCATGAAAATCTCTTCGGTCAAGAAGTCCGAACTACCATCAATCACTTGCCATGTAAATAGGGTCTTCATATCCTCCAACGATTCCTCAGCGAGCATCTTGCCTGCCTCTTGCAAGTGACGGATTTGACCTACAGACAAACTATCTGGAGCAATGTTCATACCCGCAAAATACACTTGCCAATCCACTTCAGGAACCAGTTTTTGCAATTCCTCTACTGACATCTTATTATAATTAGCAATAGGATCGCGCAACTCTACATTGCTAAACGCAGCTTTCGCCAAACGGGTCTCCAATCGCAATACAGTAGCTGCTTTCTCGGCTGCATTGGCTTGACCATACAGCTCAAACATCTTCTCCACATGCTTCAAATATTCCGCACGGATATGCTTGGTGTGCTCGTCCTCGTCCACATAATAATCTTTCTGACTGAGCGCAAAACCAGCTTGGTATTCGTTGAGGATATTCATGCTGGAGTTCATCGCATCGGCATCCACATACATCGCCCACAATCCATAGTCCATTGCCTTACCCAGTACCTCTGACCATTGTGCCTTATCTGTCACATTCTCAATCTCTTGCAATACGGGCAATACAGGTGCGATGCCTTCTGCGTTGCGGCGTGCAGTATCCATAGACAAGTTATATACATCGCCAATCTTTTGTGGAATAGAGCCCATCTTATGTTGTTTGGCTGCGATGTCGGCGATCAGTCCGTTTACTTGCTCCAAGTTGCTGAGTCCCAACTTGTCAAACGAACCAAAACGGCTATACTCGTTTGGCAATGGGTTGTTCTTCATCCATCCGCCACAAGCATATTGGTAAAAATCATTTTGTGCCACAACTGTCGTATCCAAGTTCTCGAGATGAATACCTGTAGTTTGAGGCTTATTACATGCTGTTAATGCCATAATTGATAAAAAGAATATTGATTTTTTCATTTTGTAAAATATTTTTGATAATTATCTAAGAATAATTGCACCGCTTCAGCCAATGGCCCATAGTACTCTCCACCGGCTGCGTTGGCGTGTCCTCCGCCGTTAAACACCTCACTCGCAAACACATTCACTGGCCTATCTCCTTGACTGCGGAAGGATAGTTTTATTTTGGTCTTTATTCCGCCATTTTTCTCCATTTCATCGGGAGTTGCCTTATCTTCGCGCATAAATACAGAGTAATGAATATCCTTACTTTGCATAGGCATGTTCACGATTCCTTCTGCATCGCCTTTTTGAAAATTAAAGCGATATAATTCTTTGCGACCAAGGTATATCAATGCAGCATGATTCTCCGGGAATACACGCATTTTTTGATACAAACAATAGCCCACTAGTTTCATCCTATCCACGCTATATTGATTAAACACAGCGTTGTATATCGCATCCTTATTCACTCCTAGCTCGATCAATTGGGCAATTATTGGGTATATCTGTGGTCTATTGCTATTGTAGGAGAAGTTTCCTGTATCGGTCATTAATCCCGTATAAATACACGTCGCTATATCCTTTGCCTTATCGCCTAATTGCCTTATTGCCTCATCACCTATCACCTCACACACGAGCTCACACGTGGATGATGCTTCGGGTACAGACACGATGAAATCGGCAAAATTTGTAGGATAAAGGTGGTGATCAATCAGTACTTTAGGGCAAGTCATTTCTAGCATCCTATCACCCAATGCTCCGATACGTTTCGGATCGTTGAAATCGGTACAAATCACCAAATCGGCTTGGTCAATATAGCCATTTGCTTGCTCCCTCTGCGTATCATACTGCAACACAGAATCTGCCCCTGGCATCCACGCCAGAAAGTCTGGAAAGGCATTAGGCACGATGACTTGGGCACTTTTACCCAATCCACGTACAAAATGATACATTGCCAACGATGACCCCATCGCATCTCCGTCTGGCGACTGATGGGTGAAGATTACCACTCGATTGGCTTTGTGGATATAATTAATTATCTCGTTCATAATTCTAGCATTTGCGACCGCAAAGGTACGAAAAATCTATGAGACTTGCAAGTTTTCGCCTATTTTTCCTCTATCTCTTTAAGTTTAACACCCTTATTTTTCTTCCTCAAAACTAATATAATCTGTCGTTGATTATTCGGTAAAGGTGTCTTAATCACTAACTAATAACTAACCAATCACTAAGTAATCACTAACTAATAACTAACTAATCACTAAGTAAAGGTAAGTGATTGATAAGGAAGTATGCAAGCTTTCACGAATCATTTTTTCTCAAAAATATTTGCATATTTACAAAAAAAGCAGTACCTTTGCGCGCCATTTATGTAAACATAAAAAGGATTAACAAAATAAATTTGACATAAAACAATGAAAAAAACATTTTTATCAATCGTTTTGATGGGTGCTAGCCTACTCGGCTTTGCACAAGAGGACAAAGTCCTAATGACTATCAATGGTGAGCCAATCATGGCATCGGAATTCTTGTACATCTACGAGAAGAACAATCAAGAGACCAGTCTTGAGAAGAAATCCATGGAGGAGTATCTCGACCTATTCATCAACTTCAAACTCAAAGTAACCGAAGCCATCGCACAAGGCGTGGACACCACACAAGAGTTCAAAGACGAACTTAAAGGTTATCGCGCACAAGCGACCCCTAAATACTTGCAGGACAACGCAGCTATTGACAGCCTCGTCCTTCTCAGTTACAATCGTATGGCCAACATCCGCAAGGCATCGCATATCGCTGTGCAATGTCCAATGGATGCCGACTCTGCCACCTTGGCTGCTGCTACAGCAAAGATCAACGAGTTGCGCCAACGCGTGACCGTGGGTTTGCCTAAAGAGGTGAAGAAAGGTCGCAAAAAAATCACCGTTCAAGAAGTTGAAGACTTCGCCGAGGTGGCAATGACCTATTCTGACGATCCTGCGGCTAAACAGAACAAAGGCGAACTAGGTTGGATTCAGCCATTCCGCTATGTATATCCTTTAGAAGATGCAGTATACAACACCCCCATAGGTGAGATCACCGAGGTCTTCCGCAGCCCATTCGGCTTGCACATCGCTAAGGTAGAAGGCGAGCGCGCATTCGAAGAGGCACACGCTGCACACATCATGAAGATGACGCCTTCAGGCGACTTGCAACGTCTTGCAGCTGCTACATTCAAGATGGACAGCCTCTACCAGTTGGCAATACAAGACACTGTAGATTTTGCAGCATTGGCACAAGCCAATAGCGAAGATCGCGGTTCTGCTATGCGTGGTGGTGATTTGGGTTGGTTTGGTCGTGGTGCCATGGTACAACCATTCGAGGATATCACCTTTGGTTTGCAAGAAGGCGAGATCAGCAAACCATTCCAAACACGCTTTGGTATTCACATCTCCAAGCTATATGGCAAACGTGGCATCCAACCATTGGACAGCATGCGCAGCCAACTCCTTCGCCAAGTACAACGCGACCAACGTATGCAGATTGCCAACGAGAGCTTTATCGCTAAGACCCGCGCTGAGTACAACTTACCTGCTGAAATGAGCGATGCAGACGTAAAAGCGTATGCCGATGCTCGTTTGGAGGAGAAATATCCAGAATTGCGCAACCTCGTACGCGAGTACCATGATGGTATCTTACTCTTCGACGTATCACTACGCGAAGTGTGGGACAAAGCAAACAAAGACCACGAGGGATTGACCGCATTCTTCAAAGCCAATAAGAAGCAATATACTTGGGACGAACCACGCTACAAAGGCTGGCTCATCTATGCCAAGACTGACCTTGCTGCTAAAGCGGCAAAGCAAATCGTGAAGGGTGCTTCTGACAAAGCCAAAGTGGACTCTATCCTCAACGAACGTGTCAACCTCGACAGTGTAACCTACGTGAAAGTAGAATACGGGCTCTGGACAGCTGGTAAAAACGCTGCTGTGGATGTATATGGTTTCAAGAATAAGACAGCCACCTACAGCGCTAGCGAGGAATATCCAGTGGTAGTAACTGTCGGCAAAGTATTGAAACGTCCAGAAGAGTACAACGATGACCGCGGTAAAATCGTAACTGACTACCAAGATTACTTGGAGAAACTTTGGATTGCTAGCTTGCGCGAGAAATATCCAGTAGTCATCAACGAAAAAGTTTGGGAAGCACTGAAGGCGCTCTAGGCTATTAGGCGATAAGATGAAAGTCTGGAAGGGCATAGTGGTATTGGTGGCACTAGTAGCAATCAACCTACTAGTGAGCTATATGGTTTGGCGTTGGGATATGACCGACGACAAACGCTACAGCATATCCGCACCTACCAAAGCCCTGCTCCAAGACTTAGATGCACCACTCACCATCACCCTGCTGCTCGATGGCGAGATGAACGCAGGTTTCCTACGCCTGCAAAAAGCCACACAAGAGATGGTGGAGGAGTTGGGCGTATATGCTGCAGGGGGGTATCAACTATTAGGGGCACCTGAGCAACTGACAACCAACGGATATGGAAATCTAGAGCCTACTGTAGTGCACGAACGCACCCACAAAGGGCAAACAGCACAGACCATCATCTATCCCTATGCCATCGTGCAATACCACGACCGCAGCCAAGTCGTGACACTGCTCAAAAACCAACGCGGACTAAGCGGTGAGGAAAATCTCAACCATAGCATCGAGAATCTAGAGTTCGCCTTTGCCGAAGCCATACGCAGTCTGACACAAGACACAATAGAGAAGATCGCTTTTCTAGAAGGACACGGCGAACTAGAAGAACGCGATGTATACGACCTTACCCAGCAGTTGGCAAAGTACTACCAAATTGATCGTGGTACACTAGGCACCGTGAGTGGCGTACTAGATGAGTACAAAGCAGTCATCATCGCCGACCCGCAAATGCCATTCAGCGAGACCGACAAGTATATCCTCGACCAATATATCATGCAAAGTGGTCGCATACTATGGGTAGTGAATGGCGTGCGTTTCTCCGACGATTATCTAGCATCCGAAGGCTACACGCCTATCATAGCGCTTGATCTCAATATCAACGATATGCTATTCCGTTACGGTGTGCGTATCAACCATGCCTTAGTGCAAGATTTGCAATGCCTGCCCGTACCCGTAGATGTCTCGCACGACCCCAATCAGCCCAATTGGCAACCCATGCCTTGGACCTTTGCTCCGCTGTTATTAACCTCGCAGGTGTCCCCTATCACACGTAACGTCGCACAGGTCACTGCCACCATGGCTAGTGCCATTGACATCGTGGGCGAAGATGATGGCATACGCAAGGAGGTGCTCCTAGCCACTTCCTCTGCCAGTCGTCTTACTAGCGCACCCGCTAAGGTAGATCTCAGCATGGGTAGCGATAGCGAAGGCTTCAACCAAGCATTTGTACCTGTAGCAGTGAGCCTCGAGGGCGTGTTCCCTTCTATATATGCCCACTTATTACCCCCCGAAGAGGTCACACTAACAACCCCGCTCCTGCGGGAGAGCAAACCCACACGACAAATCGTAGTAGCGGCGGGTAGTACCATCCGCAACGACTGGCAACAGGGACAACCGCTGCCTCTCGGCTACGACCGATATACACAGATGCAGTTTGGCAACCGCGACTTTATGGTCAACGCTGTGCTCCACCTCACCGATGATCAAGGGTGGTTACAACTGCGCAAAAAAGAGTTCACACTGCGCCTTATCAATGACCAGCGCGCACGACAAACACGCATAGTAGCACAAGTGATTAGCATCGTTATTCCATTAGCATTGTTGGCAATCGTGGGCGGAGTTATGCTAATTTTAAGAAGAAAAAGATACGTAAAATAACCCGATATGAAGCAACTAACCTACATATTCTTTGGTATGAGTCTGCTACTCAGCAGCACTCTATGTGCCCAAGCACCTGTTGATTATCCGCTAGACACCATCAACGGAAAGATCTATTACCGTTATGTCGTTGAACGCGGAATAGGATTATACCGAATCAGCAAGAACTTCGGCGTTAGCCAAGAGGAAATTCTAAAGGCCAATCCCGATATCCAAACCAATGGGTTACGTTTCGATGAGGTGATATGGATACCTGCCAAAGCTTTGGCAGCAACCGAACCTACTATTCCATCCGCACAAATAGCAGCAAGCCCTGCACAAGTAGAACCAAAGCCTATCGTAGCAACAGAGAAGAAGATACGCACCCCTAGAATATTCCCAAAACGCAAAGAGAAGATTCAAGACCAAGCAATCATAGATACTGCCAACAACTCAGTGATTGTAGATACGCTCCTACCACCTTTGCGCTTGGCCATCATGCTGCCGCTGCAAGCAGATGCCATCAAGCGCGAGCGTAATATCGAACGCTTCTACGATTTCTATTGTGGAGCATTGATTGCTATCAACGAGATACAAACCACAGGCCAACATATCGAGGCTTTCGTATATGACGTAGGCAAAACTGCACAAGAGGTTGAGCGTCTCTTGAACGATAGCCTATTCCCCAAGGTGGATGCTATCATAGGTCCTGTATATAGTTCACAAGTCAAATCGGCAGCGCAGTATGCACTATCCGATAGCACGTGGCTACTGGTCCCCTTCATCTCCACGATCGAGGATATCACCACCAATCCGTACATCCTTCAGTTCAACCCCTCCAAGACCACCGAAGCAGACACCCTTGCTAGATACTTGGCGCAATATGGAGATAGTATCAACTGCGTCTTGGTAGAGTCAAAAGAGGGCGAAGTAATCCCTGCTAGCATAACAGCAATACATCAGGCTTTAGTACAATACAATATACCTACCGACACCGTTAGCATCCGCGAACTGCTCAACGACTCTATCGAGAATGCCTTCCGACCCGACATGGAGAATATCGTGATATTCAACACCGAGAAATATGGTAATCTACATGCTATCATGCCACACCTGCTGACAGCTAGTCAGACATACCCCTTAACACTCTTCTCGCAATACTCGTGGCAAAACGAGAAGATCGTGTTACCACAACTGTACACCACGGTGTTTACCACCGACAACGAGACACCTGAGACTTATACATCGGTATTTGAAGAGTATTTCGGACATACCATCGCCTCTACCCAACCGCGCTACGATCTTTTGGGATACGATCTAACGATGCACTTGCTCCAACTACTGCAAAACGATTCGTTAAACCAAGATACTACAGAGGTACATAATGGTGTACAATCCGATATCGAGTATCACCGCCTAGAAGCGGGTGGCTACGAAAATCAAATGATACACATCATTCGCAAATGAAGTCAACGCGCTACATACTGTTCCTCTTTCTGCTTGCAATAAGCAGCACACTCGTCGCGCAACCACGTTTGCGTCATCCCGAGTTGTACATCGGTGCACACGCAGGCGTGATGGCTAGTTCTATCACGTTCAAACCAACTGTCAAAGGCATCGACTTGCTCCAATCACCGCTAAGCATCAACGGCGGATTGGTAGTCAGATATGCTGCTCACAAAGTGTGTGCACTCCAACTGGAACTCAACTACATGCAACGCGGATGGAGAGAAGTACTACCTGCCACCGCCACAAGCCCTGCCGTAGATTACCGCCGACAATTAGATTACATTCAATTGCCACTATTGATGCACCTTGCCTTTGGCAATAAGTTCAGAGGATTCCTCAACCTAGGCCCACAAATCGGCTATTGCTTCCGTGATACCGAGTATGGCACCAAGAATCCACTCTATACCCACCACTACCTACCTATCCAGCAACCATTTGACTGGGGATTGGCTGGTGGCTTGGGTATGTATTATCGCTCCAATAATATTGGTACATTCCAATTGGAAGCTCGCTTCAATTACAGTCTCGGAAGCGTATTCAACAATCGCATTACCGACTACTTTACCTCAGCCAATCCCATGAATCTGAGCATTAACTTTGCATACCTATGGGAAATTAGAATCAAATAAATTTTTGAAATACTTCAATACAACATATGGGAAAAATCATTTCATTAGCAAATCAAAAAGGTGGCGTAGGTAAGACCACCACCTCTATCAACTTGGCAGCCGCTCTGGCGCAACAAGGCAAGCGCGTGCTACTCGTAGATGCCGACCCTCAAGCCAACACTTCGTCTGGATTGGGCATTGAGATACAACATCTAGACAACACCGTGTACGAATGCCTCATCAATGGCATCGATCCTACTACGGCCATACTGCCAACTTCCACCGACAACCTATTCCTCATCCCCTCGCACATCGATTTGGTAGGCGCCGAGATAGAGATGCTCAATCTCGACAATAGAGAGAATATCCTCAAGCGAGTGCTCAACCCATTGCGCGAGCAGTTCGATTACATACTCATCGACTGCTCACCTTCGCTCGGACTCATCACCATCAATGCCCTCACCGCTAGCGATAGCATCATCATACCTGTGCAATGCGAGTTTTTTGCTTTGGAAGGTATTGCCAAACTGCTCAACACCATCAAGATTATCAAATCTAACCTCAACCCTACGCTACGTATCGAGGGATTCCTCCTCACGATGTACGACGCACGCTTACGCCTATCTGCACAGGTGCACGATGAGGTACGTCGCCACTTCGGGGATCTGGTATTCAACACCGTCATCGCACGCAACGTACGCCTCAGCGAGGCACCTAGCCATGGTATGTCGGTACTCGAATACGACCGAAATAGCAAGGGAGCAAAGAATTATACCAACTTAGCAAAAGAATTAATTAGGAGACAACAAGCATGAAAAAGACACTAGGTTTAGGACGAGGACTTGATGCGCTCATCGATACTACACACGTAACTACCGCAGGCTCATCATCCATCAGCGAAATAGCTTTAGATCATATCTACGCCAATCCCGATCAGCCACGTCATACGTTCGACCAGGAGGCACTCGAAGAATTGGCGCAATCCATACGCGATCATGGAGTGATTTCACCTATCACCCTGCGCAAAGACGCCAAGAACCAATATATGATCATCGCTGGTGAACGCCGCTACCGTGCTGCCAAAATGGCGGGACTAAATACCATACCGGCCTATATCCGCACAGCAAAAGACGAACAAGTCATGGAGTGGGCTCTCATCGAGAATATCCAACGAGAAGACTTGGATGCCATTGAGATTGCCCTCGCTTACCAACGTCTCATGGACGAATACCACCTCACACAAGAGCGTATGTCAGAGCGAGTAGGTAAGAAGCGCGCCACTGTAGCCAACTACCTAAGACTTCTCAAACTGCCCGCAGAGATACAACTCGGCATCAAAGAGCACAAGATCGATATGGGACATGCACGTGCCATACTCGGCTCATCTTCACCAGAACAACAACTCAGCATCTACAAGAAAATCTTGCTCAACGGACTCTCGGTGAGAAAAGTTGAAGAATTAGTGAGTGCCATCAAACCACAAAGCACTACGCCCAAAAAAGAGCCCGCTTACACCGAGCAACAAACAATCCTGACTCAAGCACTCAATATGCCCGTCAAAATCAGCAAAAACAAACTCACCATATCATTCCACAACGAGGAGCAACTGCGACGCCTCATCAATCGACTAGTGTGAAGAAATTGCTAATTTACATATTGCTGATTATCAACACATCCGCTGTTCTAGCACAGTCGGAGCAATCCCCCATCGTGCTCCACAACGACTCTACTCCACTCACACAAAAGGAAATTGACCGCCTCTTCTGGAAGCCCGACCCCATGCGCGCCGTATGGCTAGGTGCCATTGTTCCTGGATTAGGTCAGATCTATAACCGCAGTTATTGGAAGATCCCCATCGTGTACGGCGGATTTATGGGATGTATCTATGCCATCACATGGACTAGCAACCGATACGCTGGCTACAAAAACGCCTATCGGGATATCTATTTCGACATCCGAAATGGTGCTGTCACCAATGATCCTAGCAAATCCTACATCGCCATCCTGCCTGAAGGCTACACCATCGACAGAATGGGAGGCGCATCGGCTTACCAAAACCGACTCAAAGAATGGCAAAACACATCCCATCGCAATAGAGATCTCGCCATTGCTGTCACAGCTATCGTCTACGCACTCACTCTGATAGACGCTTATGTCGATGCGCAACTTTTCGACTTTGACATATCCACCGACCTATCGCTCAATGTTCAACCACAACTATACTACGACCTGCAGAATCAACGTTCTACCGAAGTCAAACTAGCTATCCAATTCTAACAATGAAACGACTACTATACATCATTATCCTCATCGCCTCATCGCCTCTTAGCCTATCAGCCTCATCACCTGATAGTCTCATCACCTCATCACCTGATACCCTCATCACCTCATCACCTGATACCCTCATCACCTCATCACCTGATACCCTCACCGCCTCACTACCCAACCTAGACCAAGCGCTAGCATGGTTGGACACCACCGAGTGTACCTCCGATACTCTCATCGCCGAATTGCCCGACTCTATCTACAAACAGCGCTTGCAGGCACTCCCATTCGTCATCGAAATGCCATACCACGAGATCGTGCGACGCTATATCCTACGCTATACCAAGCATAATCCGCGACAATTGGCTTCCCTGCAACGCAAAGCGGAATACTACTTCCCTATCTTCGAAGACATACTAGCTAAGCACGACCTGCCACTCGAACTCTGCTACTTGCCCGTCATCGAGTCTGCCCTCAACCCACAAGCACGCTCACACATGGGAGCCGCTGGATTATGGCAATTCATGCCAGCCACTGGCAAGAAATACGGTCTGGAGGTCAACTCCCTCGTGGACGAACGAATGGACCCTATCCGCTCCACAGAGGCGGCTTGCAAGTTCCTTTCTAGCCTATACACCGTCTTCCAAGATTGGAACCTCGTCATCGCTGCATACAACTGCGGACCAGGCAATGTCAACAAGGCTATCCACAGAGCTGGAGGCAAACGTGACTTCTGGAGCATCTATCCTTTCCTTCCAAAAGAGACTAGAGGATACCTCCCTATCTATATCGCAGCTTGCTATGCAATGAACTATGCACAGATACACGGTATCTGCCCTGACAACAACATCCAATATCCAGTTACCGACACCATCTACACCGACCAACGACAACACCTCAAGCAGATTGCCGAGAATATCGACATACCTATCACCCTCCTCCGACAACTCAATCCTCAATATCCACGCGATATCATTCCTGGTGTCAAACACTACGCTATCTGCCTACCTATCGACAAAGCAGGCGCGTATATTGACAACCAAGAAGCTATCCTTGCCTATCAGGCCAAGGAGCTCATCCACAACCGCCGCGACGAAATCGAACTCCTACAACGCACTTCCGTCAACGGAGCATATTCCATCAATGGCATCACATACTACAAGATAAAAGAGGGAGATACACTGGGGGGCATCGCTGCCAAGTTCCGGGTCAGCGTCAAGCAACTCAAAGCATGGAACGGACTCCAATCCGACTTCATACGCGCGGGCAAAACATTAAAAATAGGCATATAACCACACACCACATGCAACCTACCAAAGTATATTATTCTATTGCCGAGGTCAGACAGCTCACCGAACTGCCTGTTGCTACCCTACGCTACTGGGAGCAGCAATTCGCACAACTCTCGCCATACAAAGACGAGCACGGCAATCGCTATTATACCGAGAAGGATATTGCCCTCATCAAGCAAATCAAGTATATCCGCGACGAACTCCACATCACGCGTATCGAAGCCATACGCAATGAACTCAAAAGCGGTAACCGCAAAACAGACGTCCGACAACAAGCCAGCGAAATCCTACAACGTGTACGAGAAGAATTGGCTGAAATACGAGCTAATATATAAACCACACATGCCACGCATCTTCCACATAGCATTTCCACTCACGATGCTGCTCCTCAGCATCGCCTTTGCTGCGTGTCAACCGACACCGCAACGAGTCACACATCTCCACCAAGAACAACCTGTGGACTCTGCCCTACTCGCACAGATGCAATTCAACACACGCATGGCGTCAGAGGCAGACAAAGCATGCCTAGCTATCGTCAAGGAGGACACACTACAATATACATTAGATGACTTCGGGTTTTGGTACACCAAAACCATCAAAGCCCCAACCGACACCCTACAAAAGGGACAAGAGGTCAACGCACACATCTGCATCAGCGAAATCAATGGCGACCTCACCCTCGACACCAAGATACCTGTTGTCGTGGGCGCTGGCGACCTACCTACCGCCATCAATCGCGCACTCAAACTCATGTGTGTCGGCGAACAAATGCGCATCATCTCACCCTGGTATGCTGCCTATGGCATCGAGGGAACTAATAGTATCAAACCATATAGCAATTTAATCATCTTATTAACTATAGAACAATGAAAACAAAGCTAGCTTATCTTATTTTATTAGTAGTTCTAACTTGCTCTGCATGTAAAAACAATAATGTGTATTCTGATCTTCTTAAAGAAGAGCGGAAGTTAATTGAATCATATATCCAACGACAAGGCATTACTGTCGTCACAGAAGAACCTACCGAATGGGGAGAAAAAGTATATTGGCAGGTACCTGATGCTGACAACTTCTACTTCCACCTCGTTGCCCGTGGAGATACCACACAAGCGGAATTAGAGGCCAACGAAGACGTGCTGCTCCGTTTCAATCGATATACTTTGAATGACCCTGCCGACACTATCTATAACTGGACCATACTCGATAACCCCAACCCTGTCAAACTCCAATACATGGTCTCTACCGAACAATCATGCACGGGGTGGCAAATCGCACTCAAGTATATGAAATATACCGACTCGCAATGCAAAATTATTTGCCCTAGCAAACTTGGTTTTAGCGAAGAAAATAGTGCAGTCATCCCCTACGGATATGATCTCAAAATAAAAATCAAACGATACTAAATCACTAAACACTAAACTCTAAACTCTAATCACTAAACTCTAATCACTAAACTCTAATCACTAAACAACCATGGCACTTGTTAAAAGTATTTCAGGCATTCGCGGCACCATTGGTGGACGCGTTGCAGAGGGCTTGAGCCCTGTAGATGTTGTACGCTTCACCGCAGCTTATGCTACACAGCGCAAAGCGATGATTCCTGACAACAAGACTATCGTCGTTGGACGTGATGCGCGTCTCTCTGGCGAAATGGTGGACCAACTCGTTTGCGGCACACTCATAGGTATGGGCTACGATGTCATCAATATCGGACTTGCCACCACCCCTACCACCGAACTCGCAGTTACCGGCCTCAATGCAGCGGGAGGTATTATCCTCACTGCTAGCCACAACCCTAAGCAATGGAACGCCCTCAAGCTCCTCAACGAGAAAGGTGAGTTCCTCAATGACCTCGAGGGAAAAGAGGTATTGGCTATCGCTGAAGCCGAAGACTTCAATTTCGCAGAAGTAGATGACTTGGGCAAAATCACCCATCGCGACTATTTACCTGACCACGTACAACAAGTCATGGCACTCCAACTCGTGGACAAAGCCGCAATCGAGGCCAAGAACTATACCGTAGCTATCGACTGCGTCAACTCCATCGGGGGCATAGCTATCCCCGCTATCCTACGTGCTTTGGGCGTGAAGAATATCATTGAGCTCAACTGCGAACCTACAGGTCATTTCGCACACAACCCAGAGCCTATTCCACAAAACCTCACCCAAATCTCAGACCTCATGCGCGAGGGCAAAGCAGATGTCGGTTTCGTGGTGGATCCTGACGTTGACCGCCTAGCCATCATCTGCGAGAATGGAGAGATGTTCGGCGAGGAATATACACTCGTTTCTGTGGCAGACTACGTGCTCAGCCATACCCCTGGCAATACGGTCAGCAACATGTCTTCCACACGCGCACTCAGCGATGTCACCATCAAGCACGGTGGCTCCTACAGCGCCAGTGCCGTAGGCGAGGTCAATGTCACTACCGAGATGAAGCGCACCAATGCTGTTATCGGTGGCGAAGGCAATGGCGGTGTCATCTATCCTGCTAGCCACTACGGCCGCGACGCACTCGTAGGTATTGCACTCTTCCTCAGCAGCCTCGCTCAAAAGGGATGCAAGGTAAGCGAGCTACGTGCTACCTTCCCTGACTACTGCATCTCCAAAAACCGCATCGACCTCACCCCAGAGATCAACGTAGATAAGGTGCTCGAAGCGGTCAAAGGCCAATTCGCTGGCGAACGTATCAACGACCGCGACGGCGTCAAGATTGACTTTGCCGACGGATGGGTACACCTCCGCAAGTCCAATACTGAGCCCATCATCCGCGTCTATTCCGAAGCCGCCACCATGCAGCAAGCCGACGAGCTAGCTCAAAAAGTAATCGACGTAGTCTGGACCGTTGTAGGCTAACACCTAATATAAACTTCTTTGTGGGTTGCTAATGCGCACCGCGCATTCTTTCAACCCACAAAGGAAAAAATCATATAATTGACTCTAATTGACAATATAATTGACAATCATTGTCTTTATAAATTAACTAAATGGAAATCCTAATCACCAACGACGACGGCTGGGGAGCCAAAGGCATCCTTACCCTCGTACGCATACTCACCCAACTGGGGCACGTCACAGTCGTTGCCCCAGATGGACCACGCAGTGGCATGAGCAATGCTATCTCCGTACAGCAACCCATGTATCTCCGTCCACTCAACGACCCCAATTGGGGCTCCGAAGACTGGCATAGCAACGCTACGGTCTATACCACCAATGGCACACCAAGCGACTGTGTCAAACTGGCCATCGACGTCATCTTCGAAGGCGACCCTACGCGCATCAACCTCCTCGCTAGCGGTATCAACCATGGCTCCAACGCGGGCATCAATGTCATCTATTCGGGCACTATGGGAGCTTGCTTCGTCGGAGCAGAACATGCCATACCATCCATCGGCTACTCCATCGACGACCACAATCCCGAGGCCGACTTCAGTTTCTTCGAACCCTATATTCTCGAGCTTACACGACACCTACTAGAGGAAGGTATGCCCTATGGCGTATGCTACAACATCAACGCGCCTGTTGGACCACTCGAAGGTGTACGATGGACACGTCAATGCCGCGGATTTTGGCAAAAAGAGATGGAAGAGCGAACCGACGACAATGGCAACAAATACTACTGGCTCACCGGGGAATTTGTCAATATCGAACCCGAAGAAGAGGGCACCGACATTTGGGCAATGACCCACCACTATATCAGCGTGCATCCTTGTACCATAGATCAAACCGCCTACGCAGAGATTTAACACATATTGGCTTGGTATCCTCTTGGGGCTGATACTCCCTGCCCTTGTAGGATATGTCTATATCGAACGTTTCAACCTGGCATACACATTCGAGGCGTTCGATTTGGACTTGATGGGCGGTATCCTCAGCAAGATCTTGCAAGTCGGCATCTTCCCCAATCTGGCACTGCTGTTCGTGTTCTACACCCTCGAACTCTGGCGCACGGCCAAGGGCATACTCCTCGCCACCATCCCCTATCTCCTCGCAAGCATCATCCTCATGACATAACCCCTACACCATACACCATACACCATACACCCATGAAATACTTCCTCATATCCGGCGAAGCTTCAGGCGACCTACACGCCTCCAACCTCATCCGAGCCTTGCGTACCAGAGATGCGCAAGCTACGTTCGTCGGATTAGGGGGCGACAAGATGCGTGCAGAGGGCTGCGACATTCGGGTGGACTACCGAGATATGGCGTATATGGGGTTCGTGGCGGTCTTGAAAAATCTCGACAAAGTCAAGCGTAATTTCCGCATTGCCAAACAATCGCTCTTGGACGAGCAACCCGATGTGCTCCTACTCATCGACTATCCATCCTTCAACCTGCGTATGGCCAAGTTCTGCAAGCAGCACCTGCCCAATACCCGCATCATCTACTATATCCCGCCTAAGGTATGGGCGTGGAAGAAAAGGCGCGTACATAGCATCGCCAAGTACTGCGACGAGATTCTTGGTATCTTCCCCTTTGAGCCATCATTCTATGCCAAGTATGGCTACCAATGCCGCTACATCGGCAACCCCACCGCCGACTCCATCCGCACCTTCCAACTACAGCGAAGCGATCTACCATCTACAGCGAGCAACGCGAGCGATCTACCATCTACAGCGAAGCGATCTACCAACCCCAGCGAAGCGTACTCCAGCGCAGCGTACTCCAGCGAAGCGTACCCCAGCGCAGCGTACTCCAGCCCAAAGGGCGATCTATTACCCACCATCGCCCTCCTCCCCGGCTCACGCCGCAGCGAGATCAGCCATTGCCTACCTACCATGCTTCAAGCTGCAAGACAGGTAGCCAAGGACAACTACCAAATCATCGTCACAGCTGCCCCAGGTATTGAGGACGATTTCTACCGCCCCTTCCTCCAGCAGGGCGAAACCCTCACGCGCGATACCTATAATATAGTAGCGCAAGCCAAAGCAGCCATCGTCAACTCAGGTACCGCTACACTCGAAACAGCACTCATCGGCTGCCCTCAGACTGCGGTGTACCATGTCACAGGCAGCAAGTATCTCGAGAAACTCTTGCGACCTATCATGTTCACCATACCTCATTTCACACTAGTGAATATCATTCCTCAACAGGAGGTCATACAAGAACTCATCGCCAGCCGCTTCACCGCAGAGAACGTCGCACACGAACTCAACCGTTTGCTCCACGACAAACCCTACCGCCAGACCATGCTCACCCGCTACCAGCAACTCTGGCACATCCTCGGCTCCCAATCCGCAGCCGACAACGCCGCCAAAATCATTGGAGGATCTAACTAGTCAGGTTGTAATGGTCGATTACTGGGGATCATTTTGCATCTACATTGTGTATATATTAGACAGGTCCATCACATATTTTTCGCATTGGAATTGTATTACCATACGAAAAAGTGTATTCCCTTCCTCAATGGGAAGATAGGTTGTTGGAGAGAATTAGCTTAAGTCGCTGACTAGGATGTCGTCGGAGGTGTTGGATTCGCACATTTGTAGATAACGCTGCCAAAAGATTTCCATCTCGGGAGGGGTGTGCTGTAAAAACTCTTCGGTACCCTGTGCAGAGATGCGACCAATGACCATCTCAACTGTGATTTGACGTGTGTCTAATGCTGGTACAAAAGTTTCATCTTCGGACTGCCCAATATACACACGGTGAAGGATATTTGTTTCTTCTAGACGGCTCAGAAGTTGCTGCACTAAACGAATGGGCAATTGGTTGTTGTATGCCATTTGCTGTGCAGTCTCGGGCGTTTCGCCTTGCTCGAAACGGCGAACGATAACCGAGAGAAGATACAACATCACATAGTCCTTATAGCGACGCGACATCGTTTCTAGATCGCGCTCGTAAGCAAACATGTCGTTGTTTTGGATAGCAAACCCAAGTTCTGCGCCAATCAACAGCAGCCAACAAGTGATATGCAACCAAACTAATATCAATGGAATAGCCGAGAAAGCACCATATACCACACTCATGCGCGTGAACAGCATCACTAGATAGACACTAAACATCTGAACTAGTTGAAATAAAATACCCACTATCACACCTGGGATAATGGCAGAAAGGAAACGCACCTTGGTATTGGGGATAGCGATAAAAATCCACGTAAATACACCCGATGCCACCACAAAAGGTATCAATCGCAACAGCACACGACGGATAGGTTCAATCGCTTGCAACACGGGCGATGCGGAGGCAGCAGAGTTAAGAAAAATAGAGATACCCGAACTCAAAATAATCATGATAGGTACCAATAACAACACTACCATGTAATTGGACAATCGCCTGCCAAACGAACGCGATTGCTTGACATTCCAGATATTGTTGAAAGACAATTCCAACATATTAAAGAACGCATACACCGCCCAAATCAGCACCACCAAACCTATACCTAAGAACAATCCACCGCGAGCAGTCTCTAGATAGCGCTCCACCCATTCCATAATCGTAGGGGCGATATTCGCCTCTGCCAAGAAACTGGTGGAGAGACGCTCTTTGAGCAACTCTTCAAAACCAAAACCACGTGCCACAGCAAACACACCCGCTACAATAGGCACAAATGCAAATAACAACGAGAATGACAAGGAATTGGCACGCACATTCAGTGCCTTATCCTTAAAACCACGAACAAATAGAATAATTGTCTGCAATATCCGATACCATATTCGTTTCTTGGGAGTATGTACCGCTACATCGGACTGACGCCAAAGATCATACTGAATAAATTCACGTATTTGTTGTAAACGTCGTTTCATGCCTTCTTAATTCCTAATTCTTAATTCAAAATCACCTCTACTGCTTTTTGAGTAATATCATCATCCCTCTCAAAAAGTGGAAAGAAACCTTCATCGTTCAATATATTGCGCACAATATAGGCATTTACCAATCGAACCAACAATGGTTTTGACTTCGCCAACTGCTCTGCATTAGGTTCTACACCTTTCTCCTTGGCAAATGCCACAAACTCGGGCACCCAGTTCGCCTTCAGTAGGTGCTTCTCCAGCGATTGCCAGTCTTTGTACTGGCTCAACTCCTTGCGATGGCGGTCGGTATATTGATACGCAAATTGATACGTATACGCACGATTGACTACGATATTGAAATATGGGGTATTGAGCGTCGTATCTCGACCAACAAACACATCTGGCATGATTCCGCCGCCACCACGTACTATGCGACCATTCTTAGTATAATATACGGTAGAATCGGCGATTTGTACACTATCCGCCGAGTAGAACTCGCCATGCTCAAAGCGGTTAAGGAGGTCCATTGCATAGTCCTCACCCTCGCCCATCTTATAGGGTTTTTGGATAGAACGTCCCGATGGTGTATAGTAGCGGGCCACAGTCAGACGGATGGCACTACCATCAGCAAATGGTATCTGCTGTTGCACTAGTCCTTTGCCAAACGAGCGGCGACCAATGATAGTAGCGCGGTCGTTGTCCTGCATAGCACCTGCGAAAATCTCACTGGCAGAGGCAGAGAAATTATCTATCAGCACCACCAACGAATCGCGTTGGAATCGGCCCGAACCGTTAGCTCTCGCCTCATAACGAGGATAAGCGCGACCTTCCGAATAGACAATCAAATCGCCCTTACTTAGGAACTCATTGGCCATCTTAATAGCTTGATCCATATAGCCTCCAGAATTCTCTCGCAAGTCCACAATATAGGCAGTAGCACCTTGTCCTTTCAGCGATGCCAATGCAGCGATAAACTCGTTATACGTATTCTCGCCAAAACGATTCACACGTACAAAACCTATCTTTTGTCCTTTCTCTTCGATAATAAACTTCGCATCTACCGAGTGCACAGGTATATCGCCACGGGTGATGGTGAAATCATACACCTCATCCGAACCGCTACGCATCACGCCAATCTTTACTTCGGTGCCTTTAGGACCACGCAAGGCATGCATAACCTTTTCATTGGTGATAGTTTTGCCCGTGAAGTTTGAGTCGTTAACCATCACAATCTTGTCGCCAGCCAACACACCCACGCCTTCGCATGGACCGCCCGATATGACTGCCACCACTTGTACGGTGTCGTTTTGGATAGAAAACTGCACGCCAATGCCAGAGAAAGATGCAGAAAGTTCGGAATTGACCATCTCCAAATCTTCTTTAGGGATATAGGCAGAGTGTGGGTCAAGGCGCTTGACCATCTCTTTCATCACCTCTTCGGTAATGCTATCAACATCAATAGGGTCCACATACGCCTGATTCATCAACTGAAGCAGTTGATCTACTTTTGACTCGGGTTGCTGAAAGAGTTGACCGTTTTGAATAAAGAAGCGTTGCGCATTCACCTTATTGGAAATAGCATTTCCTATAAGGAAGCCTACCAAGAGACAGACAATAGTCAGGGTTGGAAATAAATACTTTTTCATACGAATTTAGGTTAGAGGTTAGAGTTTAAAGGTTAGAGGCTGGAGAATCAGGCATAAAGTCCACTTGTACGCCTGCGCGCTCGAGGAGTTCTACGCCGTCCATGATGCGGTATTTCTCGCCATAGACTACGCGCTTGATACCCGATTGGATAATCAGTTTGGCGCACTCCATACATGGCGAAGCGGTCACATACAAGGTTGCGCCCTCGCTGCTGTTATTGCTGCGTGCCACTTTGGTCAGGGCATTGGCTTCTGCGTGCAAAACGTAGGGCTTAGACACATTATTCTCATCCTCACACACATTCTCAAAGCCACTGGGTGTACCGTTGTAGCCGTCGGAGATGATCATTTGGTCTTTCACTAAGATGGCTCCCACTTTGCGGCGCACGCAGTAGCTATTCTCTGACCAGGTACGCGCCATGCGCATATAGAGGTAATCACGTTGTGTTTGTTTGTCCATATTTTTCGTTTCTATCTTTATTCCAGACTCATTGTTCTAGCTCCTATTACGCCTGCAAAGTTACAATTTTTTCTTCACATGGGCAAATGTATGCCCGAAAAAGTGTGATTTTTCGAATATCGCCTGCTGTTTTAGCATATACTTCGACGGTAACGATACAAATTCTATACCAACGCGAATCTTATCTAAGGGCAAGAGGTGTAAGGTAAAAATATAGGATATGGAGAGGCTACAAATAGCGCTTAATCTGCACCAGATAGTGTGACAGTTCGCCGTTGGCGAGGCGGATACCCGTTTCGTCGATCTTATCCACATGCACGCAGCCCGAGCAATGGATGACCTCCGTCGGACTAATCAACATACCCACATGCGTTATCCTCGTAGCCTCTGGAGCACGATCTAAATGGTCGAAGAACACTAAGTCACCTGGTTGCGCTTCTGCCAGTGAGCCCACCACTTGACCCTGAGTGACCTGTTCGCGGGCATTGCGTAAGAGGTTAATGCCAAACACGCTATACACCGTTTGTGTGAAGCCCGAGCAGTCGTAGCCCATTATGTTCTTTCCGCCCCATAGATATGACACATTCAGCAGCGATTGTGCCACGCGCACGATATCCTTACCTTTAACCTCTTCTAACCTCTCACCTTTAACCTCATACACACAACGAGGATTAATCTTATATTTCTTTCCCAGCACTTCGAAGGTGCCTTTTTTATAGTACGGCAATCGTGTACCGATAGTAAGTATCAGTTGCTCGCCGGTCTTTGTGTCGGTTGCCACCGCCATAGGTGTAGCCACTACGCCTTCACCATTCGCCTCACGCCTTTCGCCCAATAACCTAATCGCCTCCTCGCTCACAGGTGTCAGCATCTTAGATACGACCCAGCCTACTTGTCCATCCATAGTAGAGCGGATCTTGGTCCAACTGGAGTGACGGTCCACCACTTCACATACTTCGCCAAAGAGCAGTTGGGTAGCTTGTTCGGCTGCATGGGCTGGTTCCTCGCGCACAGGGGTGACGGGGCAATGGTTAATGACATATTCGGTGCTATGGGCAAGGCTAGTAGTTGCTATCAGGGTGAAGAGAAGGATGAGTTTCTTCATATGCGGATGGTTGTTTGAGAGAAAATATTTTTAAGTATTAGCGCAGTGTGACACCCGTGCCAGGTTTGTTGACTAGTGTCAGTTTGCCATCCACCAGTTGAATACCATCGTATGGGTCATTAGCAAGCAGTACATGACCATCCAAGTCGGCATAATCCACCAAAGGACTGAGCGTTGTAGCCGCAGAGATACCTGCACTTGTCTCCGTCATACAACCAATCATCACCTGCATACCCAACTCACGCGCCAAAGTAATCATCTTACGCGCTTCCGCCACGCCGCCACACTTCATCAGTTTGATATTGATACCATCGTAGTAGGGTTGCAGCCCCGCTACATCGGCATAAGTTTGGCATGCCTCGTCGGCGATAATAGGCAGTTCTACCCGCTCGCAAAGCCAGGCATGTTCCTCGTTCATATGCTTAGGCATAGGCTGCTCGATAAGTACCACACCCTGCTCAGATAACCATTGGCACATCTTCAGCGCGTGCTCCTTGGTGGGCCAACCTTGGTTGGCATCTACATAGATAGGTTTGTTGCTAATACTACGGATGAGGCGAATCATACGTTTGTCCTCCGCTTCCTCGCGACCGAGTTTGACTTTGAGAATCTTCGCCCAGTCTGCTTCGCGCACTTTATGCAGCACTATCGAATCGTTGGCATCGTAGCCAATCGTATAACTGGTGCAAGGGGTAGCAGCAGGATCGATGTTCCACATCTGCCATAGGGGCTGGTTGTGCAGCTTGCCATAGAGGTCGTGCAAAGCAATATCGATGCTCGCCTTTGCTGCATGATTGCCTGGTGCCAAGACATTGACTACCTGCATGATACTATCCACATTCAGCGGCTCACGGCAGCTATTGATGACAGGCTGAGCCAACTGGAGAAAAGCGCAGACCGACTCCTGTGTCTCTTTGAGATAAGGGGGCAACGCCGCTTCGCCGTATCCCGTCTGGTCGCCCAGCGTGATGCGGGTGAGCACGATAGGGGTCGTGGTGCGCGTGTTGGTGGAGATACCAAAAGCGTGGCGTAATTCGCCAGTAAATGGTTCGTAAGTCAATTGGGCAGTCTTGTTGCACGGCTGAGATATACCAAAATACGCCTTATAGATGGCATTGGCCAATGCTTCTAGGACATCTTTCTCGGGATTGTACACATATCCATTGGTGATGGCTACGATACCCCAACCATCCGCTGGGCTCCACATCATGATACTGCGCAATCCGTAGGCATCGCCAGTATGTCCCACAGGGTAGTTACCTGGCGTATTGTAGTAAGGATCATCCAGAAAATCCACAAACTCCATGAGGCATAATCCGTATTGGTCCTCGTAGTAGTCATCCGTTAGTTTGATCCATACGGGTGTCTGCATGGTTTGGGCACTCTTCTCGGAGATGATACGCACGCCATTGAGCTCGCCATAGTTCATGTGCATCATCATATAGGTAGCCAAGTCGTGCGCCGAGATCTTCACGCCGCCAGTAGGCGAGAACATAGGAGCTGAGTAGCCCATGGTATAATCATCGAGTCGGTCTGCTACGCTGCCGTAGGCATTGGACGCTACGTATTGGCCGTCGCGATAACGGTAGATGGAAGCGCATTTGCTCATGTCTAGTTCGTCGATATTATGTCCAGCATGCAAGCCAAGTGGCGTGATCACGCTATCCTTCACATAGCGGTCGAAACGCACACCAGACACTTGCTCGAGGATAGCGCCTGCGAAGTTGAGGCCCAGATTCGAGTAGTTATAGCCAGTACCTGGCGCATAATCGTAATAAGTGGCTCTGCAGTCGCCATTCACAGCAGGATTGATATGATCGAGCGTGGAATAATTCTCAGGGTCGCGGAAACTGGCGGTGTGTGAGAGCACCATGCGCAATGTGATAGGCACCTCTGGGTGATATGGGTTGCGCACTTGGAAGCCGATGAGATTGCTCACATCATCGTCGAGCGAGATGATACCTTTCTCCACAAGCTGCATCAAGGATGTAGCGGTGAAGGACTTGGAGATAGATGCGATACGCATGAAATGATTAGTAGTCAAAGGCGTTTGACTGTCGAGATTGGCATGGCCAAAGGCCTTTTCATAAACGATCTGCCCATCTTGGACAATGACAGCAGCGATGCCAACTGCTTGGTAGTCGTTCATCACTTGCTGAATAGCTTGGTCGGTGCGTTTCTCCGCGCTGGGAGCGCAACTCATCATCACTTGCATCATAGCTGCTAAAAACATAAAAACACGATTGTTTCTCATAATCAATATATAATTTTAAGATTAATTCGTTTTCGTTATCTTACCTCACTACGACAAGTATCACTCTTTCTTCATAGCGTGCAAAGTCTGCATAATGGGCCTCAATTTGCGTTCCAAAGTCGCGTCTAAGTATCTGCCGTATCTCGCTGCACATCATACTGCACAATAGTACCTCCGCCCACCGCATCCAAAAATCGTATTTTATCACCCTTATGCATTAAATATGTGTTATCCCCTTGGAATAGAAAACCTTTATCCGCTGCAAAGGTAGTATATTTTTCTGACATTTGCAAGACTTTAGGATATAAAAGAGAAGTTATTCGCAGGCTAAACGACCTAAGGGAGTGCGATTCATCGCACTCCTTTAGTTTACGTAACTCATAAAAGATTGGTTAACTATTATTGGATTAGTTCCCTTGCAAATTCGGGGATGTTGATGCCATCGAAAGTGCCCGAAGTCATCATCAAAAGTGCACTGTTTTCGTACGTAATGGAACGAAGACGATGTTGCAGCATTTGACTATCTGTATACACCTCCACATTTTTCGTGCCAAACGCATCACGGACAGCTTCGGCGGTGATAGGTGTGAGTTTCTTGTGCTCAATCACTTTCGGATTGAAATACACCAATGCCACATCCGCATTCTCCATACAGCCCTCGTACTGAGGCAAGAAGTCTGCCATCAAACTGGAGAAAGTGTGCAACTCCATGGCTGCCACCAGTTGCTTTTCGGGGTAACGTTCACGTACTGCATTAACCGTGGCACGGAGTTTACTTGGAGAGTGAGCGAAGTCCTTGTACGCTACGTTTTCGCCGATTTCATCGATAAGTTCGAGGCGGTTGCTCGCTCCCGTAAAGGTGGCTATCTCGCGGTAGAAGTCATCCAACGACACGCCAATCTGCTGGCAAGCCAATGCGGCCGCTTGTAGGTTCTCCATATTGTGCTTACCAAAGATTTTCATATCCACATCACCCTGATATGCCTCATATGGAAGTTGCAGTATATCGGCTCGTGCGTGAGAGGCGATCTCGCACAAGTTGGTGTCGTGTTTATAGTAGATAAATGTACCGTTTTCTTCGATTCCATCAACAAATTTGCGGAATGTATCCACGTATTCGGGGAAAGTAGGGAATACGTTGATATGGTCCCACGCAATGCCTGTGAGTATCGCCACATGGGGATGATACCATAGGAATTTAGAGCGCAGGTCAAGGGGCGAAGTTAGGTATTCGTCGCCCTCAAAGACTGCGTACTTAGCGGTGTCTGATAGGCGTACCATACGCTCGAAGCCCTCAATCTGTGCGCCCACCATATAGTCGGCTTCAATACCGAGGTGCTGAAGCACATAGAGAATCATAGAGGTGGTAGAGGTCTTACCGTGGCTACCGCCTACTACGATACGAATCTTGTCTTTCGTTTGTTCGTATAGGTACTCGGGGAAAGAATATATCTTAATCCCCAACTCGCGTGCGCGCACCAATTCGGGGTTGTCCTCGCGCGCGTGCATACCTAAAATAATAGCATCAATATCAGAGGTGATATTCTCGGGATGCCATCCCATCTCTTTGGGCAGCAGACCTGCCTCAAGAAGGTGAGTACATGCAGGATCGAAGATTTCGTCATCCGACCCTGTCACGATATATCCTGCTTTGGTAGCCACCGCCATAGCCAAGTTGTGCATGGCTGCGCCGCCGATTGCGATAAAGTGTATACGCATAGTTCTTTATTGCTGTTAATTAGACTGCAAAGGTAGTGAAAAGTTTTGAGTTGTGCAAGATTTTGGAAATTTTTCCGTTATGTAATGAAGTGTCACTCCTCTTTAGACTCTATTGGGAGAATATAATCGCTAGCTTTTTCGCTTGATATGATTGTTCTTCCTAATTGTCGTTCCAATTGTTTACGAGCAGCTTTGGCTACACTACCACCATCTTTTGCGACATGCGTTTGTTGTCTAAATCCCTTTGGATTGCGTTGTTTAGACAGTTCTGTTGCCGAAGCTTCTGCCAAAGTATTCAACGCTATCTCAAGGTTAGTCATGTTATCTCGTAGGTTTTCTTTCTTTAGTCCTTTTAGATGTTTGTACTGTTTGGTGGTCATTCCGCTCCATTCTTTGGTGATAATGTCAGTCAAAGAAGCGTATTCCATACCCACATTTACTCCTGTTCTTTGCCACTCATCTGTTAATTCCTTTCGCACTTCAATAGACTTGATACGTTGGTTGATCCAAGCATCAGAATACCCCAGACGCTTATAGTCTAATATAGCTTGCTCTATAGAAAGTTCTGGGTCTTGCATTTGATCCAACCGTTGCGCAGCCACCATCGCCATCCATTGTTTGAAAGGTTCTGCTTTGGACGAAGGGATGGATTGGATGATACGGAAAATAGTTTGAGCGTCGCCAACTAAAGTTTTACGTCTTTTTCCCGAATCGCCACTCATTAGTACCTGGGGACAATTTGTCCCCACGAAGGATGCGAGTTGTTCATCCCTTTTGCGCATCTTCTTGAAATAGTCAGTAGGATTTACACTATCAGCAAGAACTTGAATAACATCTAATACCGAGAAATACCATTTCTCTTGCACATCATCCCAGATAGTTCTAACCTTTTTCTCCTCAAAATGTTTTATTGCTTCGCTTTGTCCCATAACATTAACTGAATTTACCCTGCAAAGGTACGGAAAAATTTGCAGATATGCAAGTTATGGTTGGCGAAATGATGATTTATTGGTGAGATTTGTATAAAAAGTCTGGGAATAAATATGCTACTAGTTAGGCGACCACTATAGGAGATCTGTGGGACTTCTGTGGGCTTTCTGTGGCTTTTGTGTTTCAAGTATTTGTGTCTCTATAATAATGATGCAAAAATCTTCGGCACGGAAGGGATTTTGTGCCGAAGATTTGTAAATTTGTAGGGTAAAGTGGTATATATAACATGCGGGAAGTGTAGTATTTACAGGGCTTCCAGCGTGAGTGTATTTTTTTTGCAAAAAGTTTCTTCGCGCGAAGATTGTGCCGAAAATATTATTTTGTGCATGTATTTATGACATTACGCAAACTATATCAGTTAATATAGTATTCATATTTTGTTTGTTGTTCAGCAAAATCGTAACTAAGCCATAAAGATGTTTTTCCTATCATCCAAGAACAATAGTTACCATATTCAGTAATATCATGGTATCTTACACGCCCATATATGCGTTCGGATGCGTGCTGGATGGCTTTAAAATCGGTTTCTGACATATCAAGGGTATAAGAAAATTGTTTAATTTTCTCTTTTTCTAATTCAATAGTGATATAGATAGAATCGACTTTTACACTATCTTCATTTAGATCAATTACCTCTGTAGAATAGGCTTTTATTGAAATTTCACTTTCAGAAAGATGCTGAATAGTGTCAATGTTTATTGGACATTTCCATGGCTCTTTATCCAAATCTTTTAAGAACTGTTCAAAAGTACCATCAATATAAACGCCAAATACTTGTGGGCGTTGCTGGCATGAAGTAAAAAGTGCAAATACTGATACAGCAAGAATGATTAGTTTTTTCATTGTTTTGAGAGAGAATTAGAGGGTTGGCTTACCACCATTTTACGACTTCATGCAAGTATGCAGGCATTAGGTGGATGTTGCAACGATGGTTTGTGTTGTACTGATGGTAGATAGAATCCACAAATTGATTGGTGCTTCTGCTTCTATTTCTCGTTTTGGACAAGGATAACATATAGCTTGATTCGGAGATATGTCGTCCACAACAATCGGCATCAGATAATACTAATATAAAATTGTCTATAAGTGCAGTATAATAAGTATTTAAACACTGATTATCATCTTCTATCTCCGAAATTTTGGCACTGACTTGAGGAATAAAAGCTGTTTTACGATTATAGATGTTTATATATGCATTTTTATCAGCAGGATTGGTTCCTATTAGACATATTAGCAGAGTAGAATCTATGGATAGATAGCATGCTTGCGGTGCATTAATATCATTCTTATCAAGACCTATTATTTTTCGCTCAATTTTTCGCAAACTATCTAATGCTGCATCTCGCAGAGGATTTGGACAATTGATTGCGTACAACTTATAACCTTCAGAACTATCTGTGGTGTCTTCCTCCATTAGACTTTTGTCACGAATCCAAATCTTTCCATTTTTGAAATATACACCTCGCCATGACTTTTGATGCCAGTCTTCCGCTGTGGAATTTTGTAATTCTTTGCACAAGTCAGGACTAATAATTCGGTCGTAGTACTGAATAAACTCCTGCTCGTTTAGAATAGGCTTGAGGGGATAAGGTTGTGGGAATGGGTATTCTACAAGTTTGGCAACGGAAGCTTTGTCGTTATGGAAGATTGCATTTGTTATTCTGTCTTGTGTGGTTAAATTTTTACTTGTGACACAAGAGATTATAATTAAAAGAATACTAATAGTGTAAAACATGAAATGTTTCATAAATATGGTTGTTAAAAGTCATGGATAAGAAACAGCATTAGTTATAATACATCCAAACAAATCCGTAGTAAAAAGTATGTAGTTATAACTAATGTTGTTTCGGTTTTCTCATATCAATTTCAAGTTAATAAGCAATATCTTTATACAGTATGCATAGAAACTTGTTTAATCGGAAGATTTTCTTTTGTCATAAAGATGGAAGATTTATCCAATTATGCTTTCTGAATCTATATTGAATTTTGATAGATTTTTTGCAACCACTTCTTTGCTTGTATTTGCATAGCAATAAACACAAAGATGATTACATGTATTGTACATGCCAATATCTTTGCTTACCATGCAACCACAAATTTTTCTCTGTCCCTTGTCTTTTAAGTTCTTTCGAGAAGCAGGTATTTCTGGTATCTCTCCAAACAAATCAGGTGTAGGTAACTGCCCTGTTCTCAAATAATAGACCAATTCCTTATCCTCGCTCCAAAGTTTTTCCATTAACTCTCCATCTATACAGCGATTATGTTCTATGCCGTATTTATCATAATCAAACTCTTCTGCACATGTTGCGAATTGTAGATCCCAACCTTGATTATTCCACTCTTGGCGGATTTTACAGAGTCCATCTATGATTTCACCGCGTTGCACTTCTGTAGGTTCTGCCATTTCAATCGTTTCACGAGTAAAACAGGAGGTTTCTTTTACTAAATTATTTTGCACTTTACGATATGATTTAACATCCACGAAACTAAATACTAGTTTATCCGTAAAGTTCTTAAGCTGATTTCCTATATTCGCAATTCGTTTAAGATGTTCTTTAGGAGTCAAAGTCTTGGTAATAATGATAGGATCATATCTCCATATGACACGCTCTTTTCCTATTAATTTAGATAATTCTTTAAAGGTTTCTATGCGTACTGAAAGTGATGGTACATTTGGCTCAAAACCTTCAGCAACATAGTCATTTAAAGTTACTTGAAAATAATAATGTATTCCTTGTTTGTCTAATTCGTAGAGATATGGTATAATGGGTTTGGGATTTTTTGTCCAAAACACAATTACTTTGCATTTTGCAAATGATATATACATTGGCTTTTGATTGAATGGATTATACCAAACACAATAGCCTTTCTCCAATCGATTGAAGAACCATTCCGCATAGAACGCAGGAATATCCGTTGATCGGCTTGCAGATATTATGACAGGAGTAGATGCTTCTACAACTAGTCCTGCATCTATTTTTATTTTCAGGCTATCTATTGGCATATATCCGTTGTAAATAGTCTATAATTTTTTCTATGGGAACCTTTTCGTAAATAGGCATCAGCCAATTCATATTAACCTTTTTATCAGGATTATATCTCCTTTTTTCGCAATATTCTTTTATATGCACTATAATATCAGCATTAGATTTACTTCGTCCAACATACTGCCCTGTTAATTGTTTTTTCTTTTTCTGATCATAGTAGTTTTCTTTGTAATTGTCAATTAGCCAATCCATATCCTCTTCGAATTGTTTTTTTGCCTTTTCGTCAATAATAAGTTTTTTGCATTCTCCAATCCACGAAGTATCATCCAAAAGATTGTTACTAAACAGGAAAAGCGATTGAATTGGTGTTATTTGATGTTCTTGAGTTTCAGGAGTAAAAAACGATTTAATGTATTGATATGCTTTGCTCGTTTCCTTTTTGAATCCTTGTTCCTTTTTCAATCCTTTCAAAAACTGTTGCTCATTTACATTGCCACAACTATTAAGATATGCATTAAAAATAGCATCATCTTTTTTACTTGATTTATATCCTTTCCAATATTGAAGAATATCATCATAAAAATGAGGTTTTAAAGATAATGGCGAATCTGTTTCTTCGAGTTTAATATTAATATCTATCTTTGATTTTAAAGATGTGTCTAATTTTTTATTGAATAATTGCCCATAAAATTCAGAATAAACCTCCGTTACATACTTACTATCTTGTTCCAACAGTATATCTGTAAAATCTCTTGTTAAGTTGGCGAATCCGTTTAGTACACCATATAATGCAAAGGCTAAACGATAATCGTTCATTTCTTTATATCGCATAAATCGTAGTAGTTGCTCCCAGTCGTCACCTTTTGCTAATACTGCGGCTAAAGAAGACAATAATCCATTCGAGTATTGATAGTCAAATTTATCTCCATTTAAATGACGCCTTAGTGCGTTTAAAAACAATTTTTCTTGCGAAGTTTCCCATTCTTCTTTGAAATATTCATTGCGAGAGAGTAGGGTCAATTCATTCGCAATTTCCATTTTTATGGGACTTATTTTTCCATTGTATTTAGAGGTTCTCAATACCTTATTTACCCAAAGGATAAATAATTCTTTATCTACTTCGTTATCACACTTTATATAGTGCAGATTTAAGTCTGTTGAAACTACTTCACTAGCATCTGTTGATAATGCATTATTTTGTATATGCGTCAATAAAGTCAACTGAGATAGAAATCTTTTTATGGTTAAACTATTATCTAACGACTCAAAACTCAAAGTTGTCAAAATAGAGTTGCAAGTATCAAAGGGTAATATTATGTTGTACTGATTCAATATTCTTAATAATCTCTCTACTTTTGTACTATCATTATCTTCCTGTTGTAATAAAGCGCGATATAGGGGATGAGTATTATTTACGACAGATAAATATTCTGTCAAGTTTTCTGCTTGGAAATCAGTAGCTGTTTTTTCAGGATTAGATAAGATTGCGGAAACAATATCATTAATTTCTAACAAAGCATGAATATGTCTTACATTATCAACAGATGTAGATAATGAAGCCCCTATGTAATACCCATATAACAATCCTTTAATTTTATTCACAAAAATATCCTTTTCTACTTCTGCACGAGAAATAGGTATATTATCATGATGTGTAACTACAGAATATTTTTCACGCGGCGTGTTTTCTGCTACAAACATTTTCTTTTTGTATAGGCGTAGCATTTTTGTTTCAAGACTATGTTCAGACAAGGATAATACTACAGACTTATCTTGCTCAGTGAAAAAGTACACTTTTGTATGCCAAGGGTCTAAATATATCGTATGGGTTGAGTAAAATACCCCTTCTTGCAGTGCAGGAAAATCCTCATCAGTCTGAATTTCGATCACCATAGGATGATCTTCAACATTGGAAATAGGTCGCACAAAAGATTTGAGAGTATCATATAGTAATATCACTCCTTCTAAAGCGTTCTCTGGGATGTTTACCCAATTTGAATAACCAAACTTTCTCTCAGGGTAAAATCCGAGAGGAGATATTGACTCAGAAGAAAATATATTATTAAAATTGAGCGAACTTGTAGGTATATAAAATGTTTTCATATTAGAAATCGTCTATCGTGGTTATTTCTTCTGTTTCGTATAATTCTTTGGGAATATTTGATAAAAAATCAGGTTCGTAGTCAGACCACATCATATAAAGATACTTATAAGTTCTTGTTGCTGCAACATAGAGAGATTTTTGTTGAGAGTCATCGAAATCTTCTAACTTAGGCATGAATATTGCTTCAAACTGCAATCCTTTCGCACTATGATAAGTCATAATTTTGGGATTAGAACTGTTGAAATTCAAGGTGTCTTTGCTATTGTGCCAATCTTCCTTGTCAGTATATCTTACTTCATAATTTCCTCCTAATTGATTTAACTTATTGTACACATAACGCACATCATTACTGTGAGGCAGTAAGATTGCGACATCTGTTAAGTTCTTAGTTTCTATAACTCTGTGAATCGCCTTAATTTGCTCATCAAAAGATTCGTACTCTATAATTCGTGGCGCCTCAATTTCGGTACTTTTATATATAGAAGGTATAAATGGGGGCAAACCAACGCCTATTCGATGAGTTAACTTTGCGACAGGTAATGGCAATCGATAATTATTGTATAAATCAAAACGTTTTGCGGTTCTTGCTTCTTCGATGTTAAATTGAATATCTTCAACGCTAATAGTATCTTTCAAATTCTCGAATATTGATTGTGCCGTATCGCCAAAGAAGTAAAAGTTTTTACGGGCTGCTTGTATAAATTCTCTTATTTCTTGTTCTGTAAAATCTTGAATTTCATCAACTATAATATAGTCAGATTTTGGCATATTGGGCACTTTATTACCCTCTTCATCCCTTTTATATACCATATATGAAACTCCATTTGCATATGTCTTCATCTCCTTCTTCCAACGCCATTCTTCATGGTAATAAAAATCTTTTCTCAATCCAAGAGATTCCCGACCCGATTTCATGTAATTGCATAGTGCTTTGGTGAAGACAATGATTTGATAATCATCTCCTTTTTCTCTTTGGATACGTTGCGCCTTTACTAAAGCAAGAATCGATTTACCACTACCTGCACACCCAGATACTATGCATGATTTATCAAGAGTTGCCATCAAAACGGCTATTTGACCACCATCTTTCTCTAACTCTGATTCTTTAATCATCCAATCTTTTTTCATGATCTCTTAGTTTTCAAGATTCTCCAAGCAATTTTACTGATATCATTTTGCTTGTGAGAATGAGTTATGTAAAATGTTTCGTTGTAATTTTCGTTTTTACAAATAACATCCATAGGAGTAGAATTGATACCATTGTCTATAATGCTTGGTAACCAATTATGCGCCACATCGCTATATGAAGTAACATCTGCAAGGCATATAATACCATTGTCGGAGAGATGTGGTAATAGCGTGTTTATTAAGTATGCATAAGGATTTTTTTCTTCTAGCTCTTGTTTTGTTACAAATTCACAGATTGCTTTAAACGATATGGCGATGTCGTATGTTCTAAGTTTAAGGCACTCATTTTCAACTAGAGATAAATCATAGAAATCTTCAATTACAACAGGGATAACTTGGTGAAGAATATCAAAATGAAGATATTTTTTAGACTCAGATAATATCAACTCTAAGTAACGTAACGAATGATTGTTTCCATCTAAAGCATAAATTTTCACTTCTTGTAGATTTTCCAAATTTTCATTGAGAGCAGCGATTAATCCTATTAACTCACCACCAGTTCCACATCCAAAATCAAAGATGGTTAGTTCTGTTTGAGAATCATAATCATTTCTATTTTTTTGAAAATATTGACTAAAAATGCCATAGGATTCAGCGAATGAGCGAGGGAAATATGTACCAAGGTAACATTGTATATCTGTTGCCTCCCAATTTAGGACAACAAGATCCTTACATTTTTTTTCGAAAGTAGCGGATAATGTATTGAAAATGTAATCATCTAGCCACTTGGGTAATATTATATGATTTTTTGTAGGCATCTTTGTTTTTCTTTGGTATATATATTAATGGTTATTTTCTATACAAAAATACAATTTTATAATTGGTTATTCATCTATAAGCATATACGAAATGTCAAATTTCGTTGCAAAGATACAAAATTGTTTTGAGTTATGCAAATAAATGTGACTTTTTGTTGGATAAATGGGTACTTAATGTAAAATAGAGGCAATGCTTCTGATTTTAGCATTGCCTCTAGTAACCAAGCCTTATCACTCTTAATACTTAGCATAAATATATTGTTGTTAGTGATGATGGAGTCTTGGGGTATTAATATTACCTTTTGCATTTTCTCTAATATTTGAAATGCTACATAATATCGCATTTCTTATCATTTATTTCAGCATGATAAGCAGTATCTGCTTTTACTGAAATAGCGTAGTAGGGTTAAATCCTTAATGTTTCAGCAAATTCACTCCAATGGATAAAATCACAAAAAGTGACTCTGCTATTCCCACATACCAATAAATTTCTTCAATTGTTAGCATGAGAGTTGTATTTAATTGTTTTTACCGCTACAATGTTGTTTACTTTGAGTAAATGTTAAGTGTAGCGGTATAGCAGAAACATCTACTCGCATTATAGAAGCAACTAACATTTGTTGCTGCAATCAATATTACCAATAAAAGAATCAACGCTACTCGTTTGTTTATTGGCAAAATCAGTATAATTAGTAGCAAATTAATATAAACTAACTCTCAAAATAGATCCTCGTAATAGAATAAGAGTTCGTCAATAAGGTTTAGCATCACTATCTTTAATAAGTACTATCTTAATCTTCGAAGACGCCGCAAAGGTATTGTTATTTTTTGATATGTGCAAATATTTTGCGGAATATTTTTATTCTTTTTGATAGCAAAGCTAATAACAGCTTCGGTAGAAGAATGCTCTTGGTGAGAAGGATAATATTCTGTATTTTTTAAACGGGAATTTGATTTTCAACGGATTTTTGAATTGAGCAAGAGAAATCGCTTTTGAGGTGATTTTTTCTTTAAATAGATAAGTCAACCTTTTCAGGAACATAGGAAACCTTTTTAGGGAGCCAATCTTAACAAAAAGCACTTTTTGGTTGCGGGGAGTTGATGCGGAGTTCTCTCGGTCTTCTCCCGCTCGTCGGTCGGTAAAATGAGGGAAGGTATAAGAGAGGTAAAAGAGAGGTAAAAGAGAAGGCAATCTTAATATTTGTACTGTTTAGAGGACGGTGCAGAGCACCTACAGTTTAGAGATTAGAGGCGAGGAATATACAAAAGACATCGATAGGATTTCCTACCGATGTCTTTGTGTTTTGTATTGTCGGCTACTGCCGAGGTTGTGTGCCCATTGGGCAGGTTGTGTCGCTTCGCGAGGTTTGGCTATTATGCGAAGAGTTTGCCGAAGTCAGCGTGGCTGATCTCTTTCTCCTCGATCTTAGCTACGCCCTTGAGTGCAGCGTAGATCTTGTTCTCAGCTACGCGCTCAACGATACCACGCAATTGCTTCTCGTCCTTGAGCATTTGCTCTGCGTAGTTAGCCAAGTAGCTATCCTCTACGTGCATCAAACCGTATTGCATGAACTGCATGCGAGCTACCTCTTTAGCGTATGCCTCTACGTCCTCTTTCTCTACTTGAACGTTGAAGTGCTTAGCCAATTGGTCTTTCGCCAAGTGCCAACGGAGCTCGTCCACCATAGCAGGGAAGTCTTTCTCCAACTCTTCGTCGGTCATCTTCTCGTTGGTAGCTTTCACCCAGCGTTTGAGGAATGCCTCTGGGAATTCAACTTTAGCCATTTTCTTCATCACAGCCTCTTTAGCGTCCAAACCGAACTTGTACTTGGCGTCCTCAGCCATGTTTTGCTCAATCTCAGCCTTGATACGTGCGCGGAAGTCAGCCTCGTCAGCGATATTGTTCTCGCCGTAAACCTTAGCAAAGAGCTCGCCATCGATAGCCGCAGCTTGGTGACGGGTAATGCCTTGGAGCTCGAAAGTGAAGTCGCTGGTCAATGCCTCAGCCTCCTCTTTGCTGATGCCGAGCATTGAGCTAACCTCTACAGAGTTGCCGTATGCTTTGGTTGGGTTGAAAGTGATTACATCACCCACCTTTGCGCCAGCGAACAACTTAGCTTGCTTTTTGTCTGACATATAAGCAGGAGTCAACATGCCGTTCTCCTTCACGATACCGTTCTCCTTTTGCTCGGTGAGAAGACCCTTTACTACATCGCCTTCCTCTACAACCTCAGCTTGTACATAGTCGCCAAAGCGTTGAGCGTAGCTCTTCACTTGGTTGTCAACCATCTCGTCGGTAACGGTGATGGTGTATTGGGTGAGTTTGTTCTTGCCGTTGAGCATAGCGTCGAACTCTGGAGCCACAGCAATGTCAAATGCAAAAGAGAAAGTGTCTTGTGTGTCGAAGTTTACCTCTGGAGTGAGTTCCTCATTTGGCAATGGATCGCCAAGGAGGTTGAGGTTGTGCTCCTCAATGTACTTGTTGAGACCTTCGCCGATAACCTTGTTGATTACCTCAGCGAGGATGCTCTTGCCGTACATCTTTTGCAACATACCCTTAGGTGCCATACCTGGACGGAAACCTGGGATGTTAGCTTTCTTACGAATTTGGATAAGTTCTTTTTGAACTGCCTCTTGATAGTCTGCTGGCTCCACAGTGAGAGTGATAACCGCTGTGAGGTCTTTGATTTCTGATTGTTCAATTTTCATATAACTAAATTTTTAATTTGATTTCTTTTTTGAGTCAGGATTCGGGAATTGAGAGTTAAGATTTATTCGCGCGTTTGCGTTCGAGTTCGTCAAGGATGATTTTGCGGATACGCATGTAGTTTGGTGTTACCTCCACGTATTCATCTTCCTTGATATACTCCAATGCCTCCTCCAGCGAGAAGATCACAGGTGGTGGCAATACCGCCTTGTCATCTGCCGATTTCGAGCGCATATTGGTCAGTTTCTTCGACTTGGTTACATTGATAACAATGTCGCCCTCTTTCGAGCTCTCGCCTACTACTTGACCCGCATACACCTCGTCTTGTGGTGAAATGAAGAATCGTCCGCGGTCTTGCAGTTTATCCAAGGCATATGCGTAGGCAGTTCCACTCTCCATGGCGATGAGCGAACCATTGTTGCGCTTCACGATCTCGCCTTTGTATGGTTGGAACTCCAAGAAACGGTGTGCCATGATCGCCTCTCCTGCTGACACATTCAACACATAGGTACGCATACCGATGATACCACGGCTTGGAATCTCGAACTCGAGTTGTACGCGGTCGTTGATCATCTCCATACGAGTCATCTCGCCCTTGTGGGTGGATACATACTCGATAATCTTGCCTGAGCACTCCTCTGGGGTGTTCACCGTCAGTTGCTCCACAGGCTCGCACTTCACGCCATCAATCTCCTTGATGATGACTTGTGGCTGACCCACTTGCAACTCATATCCCTCACGGCGCATGGTCTCTACGAGTACGCTAAGGTGCAACACACCACGGCCAAACACATTCCACGATGTCTCGTCTATACCACGCTCCACACGGAGGGCAAGGTTCTTCTCAAGCTCTTTGTTCAAGCGGTCTTGGATATGGCGTGAAGTCACAAACTTACCGTCCTTGCCAAAGAATGGCGAGTCGTTGATGGTAAATACCATCGACATCGTTGGTTCGTCGATTGCAATTGGATCAAGTGCCTCTGGATTTTCGTAATCGCAGATAGTATCGCCAATCTCAAAGCCCTCAATACCGATGAGTGCGCAGATATCGCCTGATTTCACTTCTTCCACTTTCATGCGACCCATGCCCGAGAAGGTGTGCAGCTCTTTGATCTTGCAGCGGACTTTGCTGCCGTCTTTCTTTGCGAGGGTCACATTCTGACCGTTCTTCAAGGCACCACGGTGTACGCGTCCCACGGCGATACGACCCAAGTATGGGCTATAATCCAAGCTGGTAATCAACATCTGTGGTGTACCGTCCAACATCTCTGGGGCAGGCACATGCTCAATGATAGTGTCCATCAATGCGGTGAGGTCGGTCGTTGGCTTGTGCCAATCGGTGGACATCCAGCCGTTCTTAGCCGAACCGTAGATGGTTTGGAAGTCCAATTGCTCCTCGGTCGCATCAAGGTTGAGCATCAGGTCAAACACTTCCTCTTGTACCTCGTCTGGACGGCAGTTGAGTTTATCTACTTTGTTGATGACTACGATTGGTTTGAGATTGAGCTCCAAGGCTTTTTGTAGCACAAAGCGAGTCTGTGGCATAGGGCCTTCGAAGGCATCCACCAACAGCAGCACACCGTCTGCCATGTTGAGTACGCGCTCCACCTCGCCACCGAAGTCGGCGTGGCCCGGAGTGTCAATCACATTAATCTTGCAGCCCTTGTATTCAATGGCTACGTTCTTCGCCAAGATGGTGATACCGCGCTCGCGCTCGAGTTCGTTGTTGTCGAGGATAAGCTCGCCTTTCTGCTCGTTCTCACGGAAGAGGTTGGCGGTGTACAACATCTTGTCAACCAGGGTGGTTTTACCGTGGTCAACGTGTGCGATGATAGCTATATTTCTGATGTTTTGCATATTCTTTTTGTGTGCCTATATGTACGCGCACACTGCGCACATTACGAAAAAGCCTGCAAAATTAGTAAAATTTCGCGACATATGCAAGTTTTATGAAAAAAAGTTTATTTTATCCCCACTTCTCTACGATGTCATCCATGATTTGGAAGACTTCGGCTTTGGTGTCTGCACGGAGAAGTGCGATGCGCGTTTGACGGAAGTCGAATAGTCCTTTGAATGCTGGCGAAGCCGCAAAATGGCGACGGCTATGCACAATACCTTTGCGCTCATCACCTATCCATTCAATACTGCGCTCCACGTGTTCTTTCAGTATATCTACACACCATTGCATCGTTCGTGGCGGCAGCAATTCGCCTGTTGAGAGATAGTGCTGCATGTCTTCGAATATCCAAGGACAACCAAACGTAGCACGTCCTACCATAATAGCATCTACTCCGAATTCATCGAAACATTTCTTTGCTTGTTCAGGAGTAGTCACATCCCCATTACCAATAATAGGAATATGTATATGCGGATTGTTCTTCACCTCACGAATCAGCGACCAATCCGCATCTCCACGGTACATCTGCGAACGCGTACGCCCATGGATAGCGAGTTCGACAATACCACAGTCCTGCAAAGGTTCGGCTATCTCGGTGATAATGCGGTTATTGTCATCCCATCCTAGGCGTGTCTTCACCGTAACAGGGGTGTTGACCGCTTTCACTACAGCACGAGTAATATCCAACATCTTGGGGATATCCTTCAACAAGCCTGCGCCAGCCCCTTTACCAGCGACTTTCTTGACGGGACAGCCAAAGTTTATATCGATAAAATCGGGCTTTGCTTGTTCCACAATACGTGCTGCATCCGCCATACTCTCTGGGTCACGACCATAGATTTGTATTGCCACAGGACGTTCTTCATCGCTGATCTGCAGTTTGCGCGTAGTAGAAGCCACATCGCGCACCAATGCGTCGGCATTTACAAACTCGGTATATACGCGTGCCGCACCAAATCGCTTACAAAGTAGGCGAAAAGCAGGATCGGTAACATCCTCCATGGGAGCAAGGTATAGTTTAGAATTGTGTGGCATTGTATAGGGTTGTGTAGAATTGTTATTTATTTTCGTCAATAGTAGGATACATGATACGATGGTGATTAATCTCTATGAGTTTTTGTTTGAAGATAGCACGAATATCCTCTAAGTCTTTGAAAGACAAGACCGTCTCCGAGAATTGACCATCCGCTACTTGCGCATCAATCATTTGATCTACCATTTGGTTAATCGACTGTTCGGTGAGTTCGCTTAGCGAACGTGAGCGGGCTTCAATAGCATCAGCCATCATAAGAATAGCCGCCTCCTTAGTAGATGGTTTAGGACCTGGGTATGCATAATCTTTCTTATTGACATCGGCAGCTGTTTTTCCATCAGAAATTGCCGCATTCACCGCAGTATTATAAAAATAACGAGTAACGGAAGTACCGTGGTGTGAACGAATAAAATGCACGATAAGTTCGGGCAAACGATGCTTTCTAGCAATGCGTTCGCCATCTTCGACATGACTAATAATTACTTTGGCAGCTTCTGCATATGACATAGATTGCAGCGGATTTACACCTGTCTGATTCTCAATAAAATACTCTGGATGCACCATCTTACCTATATCATGGTACAACGCACCTGTACGAACAAGCAACACCTTAGCACCAATACGTTTAGCCGCCTCCGTTGCAAGATTGCTCACCTGTAACGAGTGTTGGAAAGTGCCAGGAGCTTTCTCTGCAAACTCCAACATTAGATTGGAGTTGACATTAGTGAGCTCCACCAATGTGATATTGCTAACTAATCCAAAAGTACGTTCAAATAGGAAGATCAAGCCATATGCGCAAATTACAAGTACTGCGTTGATTGCAAAATACAGATAATAGCGGTACTCCACATTCATGATGCTGCCAGTCACCAACATGGTAGTGGCAGTATATAGAACACTATACATCAATAAAATGAACAAGGCTGTTTGCGCTAACTGTGCACGCTGAGTCATATCGCGCAAACTAATCACCGCAATAACACCTGTAATGACTTGCAATAGAATAAATATATAAGGTGCTGGTGCCGCGATAGACACAATGAGTACTGTAATTAAGTGGATGAAAATTGCAGTACGAGAATCATAAAACACGCGCGTAATGATAGGCACCCAAGCAAACGGTATCAAGAAGATATAGCCAATTGGCACATGGCGCAATACCACAAAAGCAGTCGTAATCACGAGCGCCATAAGAATACTAAAGAAAAGGACATGTCGCAAACCATCTAATAGTTTACGACGATAGGTGTAAAGATACAACGCAAAGACCAGAACAAGGATGATAATATACAACCCCACCCCAATAGTGGATGTCAACGATTGACGATGCGATATATTCTGTTCTTCAATATTTCGACGAAGCGACTCTAAAATTTGATATTTTTGCTCGGATACTATTTCTCCCGTGTCAATGATTTTCTCCCCTGCTTGCACCATACCTTGAGTAAGGGAAATGGACGATAAGAGATTCTGGCGCAAGCTCTCCGATGTAATCGAATCATATCGCAGATTAGGCACTATATTTTTGTGCATCACCTCATACACCTCTTTCGGAGTATATAATTCATTTACAGACACTTGCGTCGCAACACGATTATTCAAGATTGACACCTTGGCGCAGCCCAAGGCTTGCAAGCGTTCCATTTCAGCAAGTGACACTACGTAGATATTGCTCTGTAGCGTTGTGGAATCTGCCACATAGTATGGAGCATAATCGCGCAAAGCCTGCTTATACTCAGAGTTCAATTGTGCGTCGGTCTTATAGATAGCAAAATTTGACTTAGCAGTTACCAAACCATATGCCCATGGTTGTCCGACCTCAAAATGGTATTTAAAAGGGTTGCTATACTTTGGCGCTAAATAAATAGCCAACGCTGCCAAGGCCACAAAGGAAAATGCTTGAAGTGTTGTTCGGATAGCTGGTTTCATACTCATATATTTATGGATTATTTATTTCGTTTTCGAGCAAAGAATGATTGCATGAGTTCGCGGCATTCTAATTCTAAAACCCCCGATGAAACCGTACACTTTGGATGTAATGCTTTCGGTGCAAAGACCGTAAAACCACGTTTTTCATCAGCAGCTCCATATACCACACGCTTTACTTGCGCCCACCCTATCGCACCTGCACACATTACGCAAGGTTCAACGGTGACATATAGTGTGCATTGCGTAAGATATTTCCCCCCGAGTGTGTTCGTAGCAGCCGTTATTGCTTGCATTTCGGCATGGGCAGTCACATCATCAAGTGTTTCGGTCAGGTTGTGTCCTCGCCCTACGACTTGTCCATCCGCCACAATCACACACCCTACAGGTACTTCACCCATAGCAAATGCCTTTTTTGCCTCCGCTAGCGCAAGTTGCATATATCGGATATCATTCTCCATATCTTTCCTGTTTAATTCGTACAAACTCGTCGATTTCATCGGGATTTTGTTCGAAATGATTACCTATCACCACAACGTCTGCTCCTGCATCAAAGGCGTGAAGCATTGCCTCAGGAGTAGTAATACCACCTCCAACAATAAGTGGTACACTCAACTGCGCACGCACCGCATGAATAATCTCCGCTGAGATTGGTGTTTTCGCTCCACTACCTGCCTCAAGGTATATTAGTTGCTTACCTAAAAGCTGCCCCGCTATAGCCGTAGAAACGATTTCACGAATATTACTTTGGGGTATGGGAGTGCACTTTGTTGCGATTTCAACACTACTTTTTCGATCTCCATCAATAAGAATATATCCCATCGGAATGGTCTCTATTCCTGATTGCAAGACTTGTTGAGCGATATGGATATGTGGCTGAATTAAAACATCTGGAGTACGCGCATTGAGCAACGAGAGGAATAGCAACGCATCAGCAGTTGGGGTAAATTGTGCGATATTTCCTGGGAATAGCATAATGGGACGCTCTGTCGTCTGACGTAGTTGCGCAATACAAGTCTCGCATTGATCACCCGTACTACCGCCTATAAAAATCATATCGGGTAACGAGAGATAAGGACACACCGCCTCTACCGCAGCAGGTTTATCTGGATCAATAAGCACAACCAACAATTTTCGTGATTGAGTTTTTGCGGATACTATCTGTTGAATTATTGCCATTTCATCGACTCCATTAAGACACGGACATCTTGTCGCATATAATCATAAATAGGAACTAATGAGTCTTGATTAGGGATATCGTTGCAATAGACTGATCCCCGGAAGAAATGTTCGATGGAATCGGTCAAAACGAACTGGATAGGAGTAGCTGTATTACCTTTCAATTCAAAATACAATCCCCATACATCATTCTCTGGGTTCGCAAATTCCTGGACAGGTATTGCGGATGCCACTGTGGAATGCTTATACAAGAATTCTTGAGCGTCTTGAGCAAGTAAACGAAAATTATCGCGTACAGGTTTATAACTACAGTGAATGGTAGTATTGAGAGATGGATATACAATATCTATCCAATAGTTCTCCCCCTCAAATAAATGCGGCACAACTTGCGCATTATCAGAAAGTTTGAAAGTATATGGATAGTTAGCCAACGATGCGTAATGGTAGGCGGTATCGGGTGTATCGATACGAAAATACCCATATGGTTTTGGGGTGGCATGGCGTTGGCACGACGAGAGAGTTAGTGCAAGCAACAAAAAGAGTATGATGTATTGTTTTCGCATATTCACACAGATTAGCAGGCAAAGGTACAAAATATTTACGAGATATGCAAATTTTTGTTTAGAGTTTCGTGTATAGTTGTGCGACATTACGGTAATCCTACGGTAAAGACTGCTTAATCACTAACTAATCACTAACTAATCACTAACTAATCACTAACTAATCACTAACTATATGTATGTGAAAGGTGAAAGGTGAAAGGTGAAAGGTGATGAGGTGATGAGGTGAGAGGTGATGAGGGGATGAGGTGATGAGGTGAGAGGCGAGAGAATATTGGTGGGAGAGGAGGGAAATAAATGTTTTACAACATATTATAAAAAATAAGGGAGAAAAAAGTTGGAGAAATAAAAAAAAAGTTGTATCTTTGTCGGCTGGAAGGAACATGCCTTCACATATACATAAATATAGTATTTTTTAAAACGACATATCATGAGAGAAAACAATTATTGCGTTATCATGGCTGGTGGTGTAGGGAGTAGATTTTGGCCATTCAGTCGCAATGAAAAACCCAAACAATTTTTAGATTTCTTTGGCACAGGGCGTAGTCTTTTGCAGATGACTATTGATAGATTTCGTCCGATTGTACCGATAGAAAACATCTTGATAGTAACTAACATCTTGTATCGTGATCAAGTATTAGAGCAAATCCCTGATTTACAGTCTAATCAAGTGCTATGCGAGCCAGCCCGCAGGAATACAGCTCCATGTATAGCGTATGCTGTAGCCCGCATCAAAGCAATGAGACGAGGCATGGCTGACAAAAATGCCAATATTGTGGTAGCCGCAAGTGATCACTTGATTCTACAAGAGGATAAATTTAGAGAAACCATCATCAATTGTTTCGATTTTATCGAGAAAAATGATGCGTTATTAACATTAGGCATGAAACCTACACGCCCTGAGACGGGATATGGTTATATCCAAAAAGGCGATGAGGTTAAAGGCAATGAAGATATATGCAAAGTAAAAGCCTTTACAGAAAAGCCGAATCTGGAAATGGCAAAGGTCTTTTTGGACAGTGGTGATTTCTTGTGGAACTCGGGTATTTTCATCTGGAGTCTAGAATCCATCGAGGCTGCGTTACAGAAACATATGCCCGAGCTGGCGCAAAAGTTTGCACAAGGCGGCGACAAGATGGGTACTGTAGGTGAAGATGCTTTTATCCAAGAGATGTTCCCCACATGTCCAAGTATATCAATCGATTATGGGATGATGGAGAAGGCGCAAAATGTGCATGTAATGCCTAGTGACTTTGGTTGGAGCGACTTAGGAACATGGGGCTCGCTGTATGATTTGAGCACAAAAGATGAGGCGGAGAACGTAACCTTGCATTGTGATGCCACCTACTATGATAGTCATGGCAATATCGTCACATTGCCCAAGGGTCGATTGGCGGTCATTCAAGGTTTGGAAGATAGCATTGTAGCAGAATCAAACGGCGTGCTGCTCATTTGCAAGCGCAATGACGAGCAGCAAATACGTCAATTCTACATGGATGCCGAGGTAAAATACGATGGAAAATTTAATTGAGTTACACACTATAAGTTATGAGTTACTTGAATTTTGACAAGACATTATTGATCAATCTTGAGCGGAGTTTAAGCAAGGAGATGATTCGTACCAATCGTGCGGGCGCTTACAACTCTACGACACTGATTGATTGCAACACGCGTAAGTATCACGGGTTATTGGTGTTGCCTTTGAGTGACGAGCTGCCAGAAGATAACTACGTATTATTGAGCAGTTTGGATGAAACTGTAATTCAACATGGTGCTGAATTTAACTTGGGTTTGCACAAATATGGCTGGAATAATTTTTCGCCTAACGGACACAAGTATATTCGTGAGTTTGATTGTGAGGTGATTAGCAAAACAACCTATCGTGTAGGCGGTGTTATTTTGGCCAAGGAGCGCATGTTGGTTAGTTTTGAGCCACGTGTATTAATTCGCTATACTCTGGTGGAGGCACACTCACCCACAACTTTGCGTTTGAAACCCTATCTAGCATTCCGCAGTGTACATGAGTTGGCAAAAGAGAACAACGAAGCCAACACGGATATGCGTGAGGTAGAGAATGGTCGTGTTAATCGTATGTACGATGCTTTCCCAGAATTGTATATGCAATGTTCAAAGAAAGTAGAATACGCCCACGCACCTACTTGGTATAAAAATATACAATATTATAAGGAAGAAGAACGTGGTTTTGACTACAAAGAAGACCAATTGGTGCCTGGCTACTTTGAGATGCCAATGAAGAAAGGCGAGAGTGTAATATTCTCAGCAGGTATAAGCGAGATTAATCCAAAGAAACTCAAGTCATTGTGGGAAAAAGAGTTAAAACGCCGCGAAGGAAGAAAAGATATGTATAGTAGTTTGAGAATTGCGGCTCAACAATTCTACAAACGCGAAGGCGACAAATGCTACTTGTTGGCAGGTTATCCATGGTTCAAAGCCTCAGCTCGTGAAGAGTTTATGGCCATGTCCGCTTGTACAATGGGTATCGGTCGTCCAGAGTACTGGGATGCTATTGTCAATAAAACTGCGGTAGAGGAAGTGCGCAACTTCATGGAAGGTAAGCCATGTAAATTGGTAGGAATGGACGAACCAGATGCATTATTGTGGTTTATCCGTGCGCTACAAGAATATGCCAACTATACTTCATTGGAAGAAGTGACCAAAGTGTATGGTCAACTCATTATAGACATTATGGTGTTCATTCGCGGGCAACAACACCCACGTTTGTTCTTGCACAATAATGGTCTTTTGTGGGTGGATGGCAAAGAGCGTCCTGCTACATGGATGAACGCAGTAGAAGATGGTCGTCCTATCACACCACGAACAGGTTATGTAGTAGAAATCAATGCGTTGTGGTATAACGCACGACTCTTTACAGCCGCAATCCAACGTTGCCTTGGCAAAGAACATATTGCAGATTTGATGGAATATCAAGCAGAGATTACCAAGGATAGTTTCATAAAGACCTTCTGGAATGGCATGTATCTCGATGATTACGTGGACGGAGACTATCATAACAAGGAAGTTCGTCCTAATCAGATCATCGCAGCATCGCTACCTTACTCTCCTCTAGACCGTCGTCAATGTAAAGCCGTAGTGGATATATGTACTAAGGAACTTTACACACCTAAGGGTTTGCGTACGATATCGCCAAAGAGTGGCAATTATCGTCCTGTTTATATCGGCGGTCAGTTGGAGCGCGATAGGAACTTCCATAACGGTCCTGTATGGCCTTGGACCATTGCAGCTTATGCGATTGCTTACCTGAAAGTATATCAACACTCGGGTGAGAACTTTATCCGCCGTTTGTTGACTGGTTATGAGGCAGAGATGAGCGAATTGTGTATCGGTACACTCAACGAATTGTACGACGGCAACCCTCCATTCAAAGGACACGGCGGTATGAGTTATGCGCCTAGTGTAGCTAGTGTGATTGAAGTATGTAACACCCTTAAACAATACGAAGAGAAATGAAAGCATTGATGTTTGGTTGGGAGTTTCCTCCTCATATCTTAGGTGGTTTGGGAACAGCGAGTTATGGTTTGACTCGCGGCATGGCTCAACAGGAGGACATGGAGATTACCTTTGTCATTCCGAAACCATGGGGCGATGAAGATCAATCGTTTTTGAAAATTATCGGTGCTAATAGTGTGCCAGTGGTATGGAAAGATAATCACTACGACTACGTTCGTCAACGCATGGAAGGCAAGATGTCGCCAGAGGAATATTACCACTTGCGCAATAACATCCATTACGATTATTCTCGTATCGGTACTGACGACCTGGGTTGCGTAGGATTCTCAGGACGTTATCCCGACAACTTACTCGAGGAAATCGGCAACTATGAGGCAGTGGCAAGCGTATTAGCACATGCTTTGGACTTTGATATTATCCATAGCCATGACTGGTTGACCTATCCTTCGGGAGTATTTGCAAAGCAGATTTCTGGCAAGCCATTGGTGATTCACGTGCATGCAACTGACTTTGACCGCAGTCGTGGTAACGTCAATCCAACCGTATATGCAATAGAGAAGCGTGGTATGGACGAGGCCGATCACATCATGTGCGTAAGTGAGCTCACCCGACGCACGGTGATTGAGAAATATGGTCAGCCACCTCATAAGGTTAGTACCGTGCATAATGCAGTGGAGCCACTGGCTAATCCAGACGAGTTTGTGAAACATTCACGCAAAGATAAACTGGTAACCTTCCTCGGCCGTATCACTATGCAAAAAGGTCCAGAATACTTTGTGGAAGCCGCAGCACGCGTATTGGCAAAGACCGATGGTGTACGCTTTGTAATGGCAGGTAGCGGTGATATGATGAATAAGATGATTGATCTCGTAGCACAACGCGGCATAGCAGATAGGTTCCACTTTCCTGGCTTTATGCGCGGACGTCAAGTGCAAGAGGTATTGGCAGACTCTGATGTATATATCATGCCAAGTGTGAGCGAACCATTCGGTATCTCTCCATTGGAGGCAATGCAGGTGGGCTGTCCATCTATTATCTCACACCAATCGGGCTGCGCTGAGATTCTCTCCCACGTCATCAAAACCGACTATTGGGATATTGATGCTATGGCAGATGCCATTTACGCAATCGTAAAATACCCTGCCATGTACAAATCATTACGCGAACTTGGTCGCGACGAGGTAAACAACATCAAGTGGTATGACGTAGGGTTGAAAGTACGTCATATCTATGACATGGTAATCAATGGATTTTGATAATTGAATTATGAATTTTGAAAATATAATAAAGTCATGAAAAATATTTGTTTTTGCTTTCAAATGCACGCGCCTTACACTTTGAAGCGCTATCGTTTTTTTGAGATTGGTCAAGACCATTACTACTACGACGACATGCAAACAGAGGACAATGTAGCATCGCTCATTAACACCTCGTATATGCCACTCTGCAAGACATTGGCAGAAATGATTCGTCTTTCTAAAGGTCGTTTTCATTGCGCCTTAAGTGTATCAGGTATTATGTTGGAGATGTTTGAGCAATTTGCTCCAGAAATGATTGATATGCTCAAAGAGTTAGCCGCCACAGGCTGTGTTGAGTTTGTAGTGACACCTTATGCATATTCGCTCGCAAGCGTATATAGTGAGACTGAGGCTGTAGAGCAACTCCAAAGCCAACAAGCACTGGTTAAACAACTTTTGAGTGTTGAGTCCACTACGGCCGGATTAACAGAACTACTTTATTCTGATGAGATTGCAATTCAACTTCATAAGATGGGCTTTAAGGCAGTGATGACCGAAGGCGCAAAGCATATTCTCAGCTGGAAGAGTCCAAACTATGTATATAGTAGTAGTGCTGCACCAAAATTGAAAGTGTTGCTCCGCAATACCACACTCAGTGATGAGTTGGCCTTCCACTTCTCAGATTCTACATGGCACAATTTCCCAATGGATGCAGAGAAGTTTGCTACCGCTTTGGCCACCCTACCAGAGGAAGAGCAAGTAGTTAACATTTGGGTTGGTGCAGAAACATTTGGCATTCGCCAATCAGCTGCCAGTGGTATTTTTGATTTCCTGAAAGCATTACCCTACTATGCTATGGAGCAAGAAATGGGCTTTATGACCCCTAGCGAAGTAGCCAAGAAGTTTGCCGCCAGTGATGCTGTAGTAGTGCCATATCCATTGACATGGGCTGGAGAAGGAAAAGACTTGAGTACCTACAATGGCAATGATCTGCAACAAGAAGCCGTGCAGAAACTCTATGCTGTGGCTGAACGCGTACACCTGTGTAAAGACAAACAACTCAAACACGATTGGCTCATATTGCAAGATGTTAACTATCTTCATTTTATGAATCATATAGACCAAGGTGCTACCCAATTTGAGTCAGCCTATGATGCATTTATCAACTATATGAACATTCTCTCTGATTTTCTCCAACGCGTAGAGGAGCAATATCCTACAACTATTGAGAATGAGGAGTTGAACGAATTGCTCAAGACAATCCAAAACCAAGAGAAGGAGATTGCTAAACTGGAGAAACAACTTAAAGAAGCAAAGAAAACCACAAAGAAAACTTGCGCTAAGAAAGCAGAAAAGTAAATCTGGTTGGCATACATATTCATCCCCTTGGCTGCTTACGAGCCAAGGGGATTTTATATATACATATTGCTTAATTGATAACGCAAAGATTATATTTTCGCTCAATTTGCTTGCGTATGTGCTTTTTTTGTTGTACCTTTGCACCCCAATTATAAATTGGGGAAGTATTGATTAAAGATATATATACGTATAATTGAAGAAATACAGGTACATATTATTGCGTTGTGTATGTGGTTGCATAGTTGCATTATGCAATATCATGTTTGTGCAAGCAGCAGAAAAGGCTGTTCCCACAGTTATGCGTGCCTGGCAACTGGATTTGTGGACGGGTGTTGCAGACACACTGAGTGGCATTGATTCTTCGTATATGCACCTACCTATGCGAAATAGATTAAACGACTACTCTATATCCAATATAAGCAACTCTAACCTAATTTCACCTAGTCTATCGCGTATCTATTTTGACCGTCAAAAAACAGTGGACTTTTTGTTTGCAGATGCATATACTCCCTATATCATCACGCCGCAACAAGTTAAATATTATCACACAACTACCCCCTACTCTACTGTAGCGTATAAAAAAGGATTTGTAAGCAATCTTGACCAAAACGAAATTAATTTTTCGTTTACTGGAAATGTCTCTCGCCGTACTAATTTAGGCATAACTATCGATTACTTAAACTCATACGGTCGTTTTGCCAATCAGGAAGGTAAGACTTTTTTAGGCTCGGTATTCGGATCATATAATGGCGACCACTATTCGCTGCAGTCTTCCTTCTCTTGGAATACACTCAGCAACTTCGAGAATGGAGGGTTGCAAAATATAGCAGACCTGCAAGGTGTACTAAAACCAGAGGATATGCCCGTGAGAATGCAAGGTATGTCAGCTTTTCGCTATCTGGCTGGTTATCTCAATCACTACTACAGTATTTGCGTGGAGCGGGAACGAAAAGTAAACTATCGTGAACGTGACGAAGAAGGAAACTGGATCAAGAAAGACTCCATTAAGATAGAATATGTGCCTGTAACGACGTTCCGCCATATTTTCGAAGTAAATGATGCTAGTAAACGTTACATAGAGAAGTCCGCCACCCAAAGCATACTGCCCAATATTTACCGTAACCCCACTGCTACGAATGACTCTGCATCGTGCCTAACAATTAAAAACACATTGGCAGTAACCTTCGAAGAAGAGTTCAATACTTTATTGCATTTTGGTGCTATGGTATATGTTATGAACGAATGTCAACGTCATACCTCAGCCGTTGGACAAACGGAAAACATCATCAACCTAGAACCTTTTGGAAACTCATATAACGATGTGATCAGTAATCCATTACACTTAATGCCTGATACACTCTATGGCACGGTGTGGACCAACAATACCTATATTGGTGGTGCGTTATACAAACATCGTGGTAATCATATCCGTTATGGCTTTGATGGAAACGTATGTTTATTGGGATACAAACTTGGCGAATTTCAGGTAAATGGACATGTGGATGCTGGATTCCAATTAGGAAAAGATTCGATGACAATTACTGCAAAGGCTTTCTTCCGTAGCGAGACACCAGACTACTACTTACAACATTACCTTAGCAATCACTACCGTTGGAACAATGATTTTCAAAAGACGCTACGCCTGCGTGTGGGTGGAGAAATTGCATACCCTACCCAATGGGTAAAGCCAAAACTGAACATCATGTTCGAGAATATAACTAAACATATCTATTTTAACAACCAAGGAACACCCCAACAGTTGGATGGTAGCATACAGGTGCTAGCTGCTGATTTGCAAGTTAACCTCACAACTCCATGGGTCAATCTAGACAACCATATCATTTACCAACACTCATCGTCGGAGTACCTTCCACTACCTACACTAACACTGTACCACAATCTATACTATCACGATTGCTGGTTTAAAGCATTAGATGTGCAAATTGGTGTCGATATGCGATTCTTTACAAAGTATTACGCACCTATCTTGAACCCGGCACTGGGACAATTCTGCGTACAGGACATAGAGCAAGTGGGCAATTACCCTGTGATGAATGTATATGCAAACTTCTATGTTAAAAGTTTGCGCCTGAAACTATTCGCACAATACCAACACTTCAACGCATCATTTATGAACAAACGATACTTCGAAATGCCTGGATATCCGATGGCGCCAGATATGTTCCGTGCAGGATTGGCTTGGCATTTCTATAAATAAACCTATACCTTATATATAATATGCAACAAACAAACAACCTACACACGATTCTCCTATACGCCCAACAAGAAGCACAACGACTGGGCAATAGCGAAGTGTCTCCCGACCACTTAATGTTGGGAATATTACGTTTGGGCGACGGCAAGGCGTTTGAGCTACTCATGCAAGCAGGACTCAATCCCGTTGAACTCAAGCGCTCAATTGACGAACGACTAATGCAAACTGCCACTAGTGAGGCAACAAAGATGTCTCGTGCTAGCGAACGAATACTTCGACTTATGCTCATTGAGGCTAGATTATACCATGCAGAAGAGTGTGGATCAGTACACCTATTGCTAGGTATATTACGCGAACGCGTGAACTATCCTGCGATGTTTGTTGAGCAGCAATTTGGCATTGATTATGAGCGTATTGAAGGACTATATCCGAAGCCACAGCCATTACCTCAAGATGGTAGCAACCTTGATTCAGAATTCGAAGGAGACCAACCATTCTCGTGGGAAAAACGAGAGGTAAAAAGCGAAAAGAGAGATTCTAAAACAGGTACACCTGCATTGGATAAGTATGGTCGTGATTTAACTGCACAAGCACGTAATGGCGAGTTAGACCCTGTGGTAGGACGTCAAGCAGAGATTGAGCGCGTGGTGCAGATTCTATCAAGAAGGAAGAAAAACAACCCTATTTTGATTGGTGAACCTGGTGTGGGTAAGTCCGCTATTGTAGAAGGATTAGCATTGCGTATTGAGAATGGCGAAGCTGGTGCACTGCAAGGCAAACGAATTGTATCATTGGATATCGCTTCGATGGTAGCAGGTACTACATACCGTGGACAGTTTGAGGAGCGAATGAAATCTGTCATAAACGAACTGCACAAGCACCCAGAGATCATCCTCTTTGTCGATGAGATCCACACTATTATGGGCGCGGGTAATGCACAAGGTTCGTTGGATGCAGCTAATATACTAAAACCAGCTCTAGCACGTGGAGAAGTACAATGTATAGGCGCTACCACCATTACTGAATACCGCAAATCAATCGAAAAAGATGGTGCGTTAGAACGTCGTTTCCAAAAGGTAATGGTACTACCCACATCTGCGGACGAGACATACGCAGTACTCACGCGCATAAGCGAAGTATATGGCGCATTTCATCATGTGCAGTATACCGAAGAAGCACTGCGCGCATGTGTAAAGTTGACAGATAGATATATCACCGACCGCTTCTTCCCAGACAAAGCAATAGATGCTATGGACGAAGCTGGAGCTTGGAAAGGTGAGAAGAGGCAGGAAGCAGATACCAAGAATATGGTAACAGAGGCAGATGTGGCATTTGTGGTGAGCCGTATGTCAGGAGTACCTGTGCAACGTGTGGCACAAGCTGAAGGCGAGCAACTGCGACTAATGAACACAACACTCAAACAACGCGTTATCGGACAAGACAAAGCGATTGACACCATTGTCAAGGCTATCCAGCGTTCGCGTATGGGACTACGCAATCCTAACAAACCGATTGGCACATTCTTCTTACTTGGTCCAACAGGTGTAGGCAAGACGCATTTAGCACAATGTTTGGCGGAAGAGATGTTTGGTAGCCGCGATGCTATAGTGCGTTTTGATATGTCGGAATACATTGAGAAACATACTGTTAGCTTGCTCGTTGGAGCCCCCCCAGGCTACATAGCTCACGAAGAAGGTGGCAAATTGACTGAGGCTGTTCGCCGTAAACCTTATTCTATTGTGCTGTTTGATGAAATTGAGAAAGCTCATGCCGATATATTCAATATCCTATTACAAGTGATGGATGAAGGGCGACTGACAGATCGTCAGGGGCGCGTAGTGGATTTCCGCAATACCATCATCATTATGACCAGCAATGTGGGCACTCGTCAATTAAATGAATTTGGTAGCGGAATAGGTTTTAATGCCGATGAAATCGACGAAAAACAAACGGAACATATATTGACAAAGGCATTAAATCGTACCTTTCCGCCTGAGTTTGTCAACCGATTGGATAATGTTGTAGTTTTTCACCCTCTCAACGACGAGGCTTTGGCACAAATTTTGACGATAGAAATGCACCCATTAAAACTGCGTTTAGAGACAATGGGTTACAAACTGCAACTGACGAAAAAGACCAAAGACCTGTTGCTTGCACAATCTCATGACCGAAAATACGGTGCACGACCTCTAAAGCGTGCAATCCAAACATTAGTGGAAGATCCTATTACAGACATATTGCTATCAGGCAAGATAGAAAATAACACAATAAAAATATAACTAATTATGGTAAAAGAGATTACAGATGCTAACTTTCAAGAATTGTTAGCAGAGGGAACACCCCTCGTAGTTGATTTTTGGGCACCTTGGTGTGGTCCATGTAAGATGATGTTGCCTATCGTTGATGAGTTGGCAGCAGAATATGAAGGCAAAATCACAGTTGGCAAGTTGAATGTAGATGACAATGACGAGACTTGCTCTGCGTATGGCATTATGAACATCCCAACCATCTTGTTCTTCAAGAATGGTGAGTTGGTAAATCGCAGTGTAGGAGCGATGCGCAAACCTGATTTGCAAAAGTATTTTGAAGAACTTTTGTAAGAATTTTGCAAAATTATTTGCATAATTTAAAAAAAAGCAGTACTTTTGCACCCAAATTGCCTTTGTAGGCACTTATTAGTGTGCCTGCATGGGTAATTTCGCGTGTGTAAGCGTAAAAAAATAACGAAGACTTCGTAAGTCCGAGTTAGGAGCTAAGGCTTTGAGTGCCCATTGTCGCAAAGCGACAGTTTTAGCACGAGATTGCCGAAAGCGAGGGTCTGGTAGCTCAGCTGGATAGAGCAACAGCCTTCTAAGCTGTGGGTCTCGGGTTCGAATCCCGACCGGATCACAAAGCAATGATAGTTCTGATTTATGAATTAAGTGTTGCTTTTCATATTAACTATTAACTATTTATTTAATCATTAACTGTACTACATGCGTCAGTTAAAAATTACAAAATCCATTACCAACCGTGAGTCGGCTTCACTTGACAAGTATCTTCAGGAGATTGGTCGTGAGGCGCTCATTTCGGTGGACCGTGAGGTAGAGTTGGCTGGTCGTATCCGCAATGGCGATAGAGCTGCCCTTGAGGAGTTAACACGTGCCAATCTACGCTTCGTTGTCTCTGTAGCAAAACAGTATCAAAATCAAGGACTTAGCCTTCCTGACTTGATTGACGAAGGCAACCTTGGGCTTATCAAAGCAGCAGAAAAATTCGATGAGACACGTGGCTTCAAGTTCATCTCATATGCTGTATGGTGGATTCGCCAATCTATCCTACAGGCACTTGCAGAGCAAGCACGTATCGTGCGCTTGCCACTTAACCAATCCGGCTTGCTCAACAAAATTAACAAAGCGTACCAACGCTTTGAACAAGAACACGAGCGCAAACCAAGCGCAGAAGAATTAGCGGAAATTCTTGACTTACCAGTTGACAAGATTGCTGACACACTCAAGATGTCAGGACGCCAAGTAAGTGTAGATGCTCCTTTTGTCGAAGGCGAAGACAACAGCTTGATTGATGTGATGGTGAACGAAGATTCTCCAAATGCAGACTACAAACTGATTAACGAATCACTTTCACGCGAGATTGACCGCGCTTTAGAGCAACTGCATCCTCGCGAGGCCGACATTCTTCGCAACTTCTTTGGTATCGGTGTACCCGAGAAAACGTTAGAGGAGATTGGTATCGAACTCAATTTGACACGTGAACGTGTACGACAAATCAAGGAGAAAGCTATCAAAAAGTTGAAACATAATCCACAAAGTAGTATCCTCAAAACATATCTAGGATAAAACCTTGGATTATTGGTAAATCAAATACCCAGCAACACCTGCTAAAACTATCAAGGTGATTGGGTGAGAGATAACATTGAGTGCGGATTGTAATAGATTCGCACTCTTTTTTATAAACATGGGTACAAGGGTTAGGATGCAAACCACAGAAAATATCACCCAACTTTTCCAATCAATAAAACTAACCGAAGGCTGTCCCATCGGTCTGATGAGCAACAAAGCAGCTGCTCCAATCATACCCAGCACCGAGAGGCGCAATGTATGCATCGTATTTTGAAAGTAAATATTCCGTTGGAATCGGCTACGTATGACGAAATACACCTTACAAATACTGAGCATTATCACCAAACTAGGAATCACAATTGCCACAGTAGCCAATAAGCTCCCCCACACATTGCCCGTAGCAGTATAACCCACATAAGTGGCACAGTTGATGCCAATCGGCCCCGGAGTAACTTGGCTCACTGCCAAAATATCCACAAACTCTTCTTGAGTCATCCAACCATGCACCTCTATCTCGTGTTGAATTAGCGAAAAAATCGCCAATCCACCGCCAAAACCAAACAAACCTATTTTTAAGAAACTGAGAAACAATTGCAAGTAAATCATGCTTTCCTCCTTTCTTTCAACCAAGTATAGAATAATGTTACTAGTGCAGTAACCAATATTATCCACACAGGCGACAACCCTCCTAACCAAATCAATAAGGCACCTGCAATAGGAATGATAGCAGTTGCCCAAGTAATCTTAGCAGCATATGCCATACGGCACAACGGTGCCGCAATCAATGCCACTACTGCAGGACGAATACCCTTGAATACCGCCTCCACTGCTGGCAAGTCTTTGTAGTCTTGAAAAACCATTGCTATTGCTAAAATTATCAAGAATGAAGGCAATACGGCACCTAGTACAGTGGCAACCACTCCGCGCCATCCTCCGATACGCCAACCTATAAAAATTGCCGAATTCACCGCAATAAGTCCTGGCGCAGCTTGAGCCAAAGCAATCATATTCATAAACTCCTCACGGTCAATCCAACCCTTGCGATCCACAATCTCGCGCTCAATCATGGACAACATCACATATCCTCCACCAATAGTGAAGGTACCAATCTTGAGATATGTCCAAAACAATTGGAGATAGAGCATTTATTTCTTCTCTTTCAGCTCTTGCTTGATAAATTTCATCAGCATATTGATGGCAGCATTATTATGCCCACCTTGCGGAATAATAACATCCGCATAGCGTTTACATGGCTCAATAAACTGCTCATGCATAGGCTTCAAAACGCGTTGATAGCGCTCCATGACAGCTTCTATTGTACGTCCGCGTTCCACAATATCGCGTTGCGCAACGCGTATCAAGCGGTCATCTGCATCGGCATCTACGAATATCTTAAGATCCATTTGTTGGCGCAAATGATAGTCGCGTAATGCCATGATACCCTCTACAATGATTATCTCGCGCGGCTCCACATGAATGGTCTCTTTTTGACGGGAAGAAGTGATATAATCATAGATAGGTTGCTCGATGGATTCGCCATTTTTCAGCATTTCTATGTGTTTTGCAAGCAAAGGCCATTCGAATGCATCTGGGTGGTCAAAGTTGATGTTTTGTCTCTCTTCCGCTGGCACATGACTACTATCTTTGTAGTACGAATCTTGAGGAATGACTACCACTTCACCTTTAGGAAGGCGCTCAATCAGTTTACGTACCACGGTTGTTTTTCCAGAGCCGGTACCGCCCGCAATGCCAATGATAAACATACTTTTGAGGTTATTGGATGCCCTATCGGGCTATTCGTTGTTGATTATCGACTGCAAAGGTACAATTTTTTTTGCAAATATACAAATATTGTAGTATCTTTGCAAAATATTTAAAAAAAACATCATTTTCTTGTAGCATATCCTACCGCCCCTGCGTCTAATAAGAAAAACGACATATACAACAACTATCAATCACATATCTTTAGTTAGTGATTAGTTAGTGATTACTTAGTGATTAGTTAGTTATTAGTTAGTTATTAGTTAGTTATTAATAGACAATTAGCTTACCATCACCGTAATATTAAGTACAAATGACAAAATAAATATGAAGCAAAACGAAAAAGAATTTGCAGCCCTGGTCAAGGAGCAGAAAAGCACGATATACAGTATCTGCTTTATGTTCGCCAAGGACAAGGATGAAATAGATGATCTCTTTCAAGAGACATTGATTCATCTGTGGCAAGGCTTTGAGAAATTCAGAAACGAGAGTAAGATTGAGACATGGGTATATCGCGTGACGATGAACACCTGTATCTCGATGGACAGAAAAGAGAAACGCCGTGGCGAGCGTATTCCGTTGGCGATAGATATTGATTTGTTCGATGAAAACGACAAGGATATGGAGCAAGTGCAGATGCTCTACAAACGGATTCAGAAACTAGGTGTATTTGACAGAGCGATTATTATGCTTTGGTTGGAGAACCTAAGTTACGATGAAATCGGGGAAATTGTGGGTATTAGCGCGAAAAATGTGTCGGTACGACTAGTTAGAATTCGCGAACAACTTAAGAAACAATAAATATCTAACCTTACTAAATACAAAATATTATGGACGAATTGCAAGAAATGCGCGGGCAAATGGCTGCGCTGAAAGAGAAATTGAATAAGCAGGAGATTATCACAGAGCAAAATTTACGACACGTAATCAGCAAACAATTACGTATCTGGAAAGTCACTACAACACTTACGTTTTTGGCGGTTCCTACCCTAGTTTTATTTACATATTATTATGCAGACGGAAGAATATTCCAACCTATTGCTTGGGCAATTTGGGGGATAACTTTTATAATCTATAACATTCGATCAATGCTATTGCTAAAAAAGCAAGACATTATGTCAGGTAATCTAAGAGATGTATTACATAAACTACATCAAATGAGAACAAGAGAAAAAGGACCACTTACTTACATATGGGCAATAGCTCTACCAATTATATTTTCGGGAGATGCATTAATTGAGATATGTCAAACTGGAAAAGCATTTGGCAAACACTACCTTCTGCTTATTGCTTTTGGGATTGTATGTGTTCTTATTTACGCATTAAGTCACAAATATATTTTCCTTAAGCAACCTTCACAATGGGACGAATACATCCGCCAACTGGAAGAATTGTCCGAATTAGACGAAGAAAAAGCAGATGACAAGAAATAAAAGAATAACGACTTAAATATAGAAAAATAGGAAAAAACGCATTTCTCTTGCAGAACTGCGTTTTTTTTTGTACCTTTGTCCCCAAATTGCCTTAATATATGCCAAAATGGCAGAGTTATTGCCTTTGGCAAGGATTTTGTAGAGATAACTAATAAGAAATAAAAGATAACGACAATAATGAAAAAGGAAGTATCAACAAAGAAATTAGTAGAGACGATTATCGAAGGTATTCAAAATCGTAAGGGGCAACGCATTGTGACTGTGGATTTGCGTAAACTTAAAGAAGCTCCTGCGGAGTATTTTGTGATTGCAGAGGGTGGTAGTAATACTCAAGTAGCTGCTATCGCAGACGAAGTGGATAGTTTTGTACGCACCGAAACACACGTACACCCTCTCTTCGTGGACGGACGCGACAATGCAGAATGGATTGTACTGGATTACGGAAATATCTTTGTACATATCATGCAACGCGAGCCACGTGCCTATTACGATATTGAGCACCTGTGGGCAGATGGTAAAATTACAGAAATCCCTGAGGTGTAACCCCTTTTAAACTATTAGAACTCTTAAAACTTTTTAACTTTCAAAGCACATGGCAGAACAAAAACCTAAACAACCCAACCCATCTAACAAACAGAACAAAAAGCCAAAGCGTTCACCGCTGACATGGCTTTATTACGCTCTTATGATAGGTCTACTGATCTTTTTCTTCTTCCCCGTGGGAGGCGAGAAAGGTGCAAACAAAGACCTGAGTTATACCAAGTTTACAGCGTATATTGAAAATAACGCTGTAGCATCGGTATTGGTGTATGATGACAATAGTGCCGAAGCAAAGATTCGTCCTGAGAGTTACGCACTTGTATTTGGCGACCAAGAGGCAGGTGAAGATGTAAAGGGCAAACTAAACGCTCAAGTACCCTCTGTGGAAGAGTTTGCGAAATACATTGATAATGTAAATACTACTCGCAAAGAGAATGGAAAAGCAGCAATCGACGTAAGCTATGCCAAGTCAAAGAACCACTGGTATATGATATTGGTTAATATCTTACCCATAGCACTGATTGTGTTGTTCTTTGTATGGATGAGTCGTGGTATGGCGAATGCTGCAAATGGAGGTCCTGGAGGTATTTTCAATGTAGGTAAAGCCAAGGCAGAGGTGTTTGATAAGGATAAAAAGAATAAAGTAACCTTCAAAGACGTAGCTGGTTTGGCTGGCGCTAAGCAAGAAGTAGAGGAGATTGTTTCCTTCCTCAAGAACCCAACCAAATATACCAACTTGGGCGGTAAGATTCCTAAAGGCGTGTTGTTAGTAGGTCCTCCTGGAACTGGTAAAACATTGTTAGCCAAGGCTGTAGCAGGCGAAGCGAATGTTCCTTTCTTCTCGATGTCGGGTAGCGACTTCGTGGAAATGTTTGTAGGAGTAGGTGCAAGTCGCGTGCGTGACCTATTCCGCCAAGCAAAGGAGAAAGCACCCGCAATTGTATTTATAGACGAGATTGATGCTGTAGGTCGTGCTCGTGGAAAGAACAACATGATGGGAGGAGGTAACGATGAGCGTGAATCTACCCTCAACCAATTGCTCACTGAGATGGATGGCTTTGGCTCCAACTCGGGTGTAATCATCTTGGCAGCCACCAACCGCGCTGATGTATTGGACGCAGCGTTGTTGCGTGCTGGTCGCTTTGACCGCCAGATACATGTGGAGTTACCTGACTTACAAGAACGCAAGGAGATTTTTGGTGTGCACATTGCAGGTATCAAAATAGATAAAGACTTGGATATCAATTTCCTCGCCAAGCAAACGCCTGGATTCTCGGGGGCTGATATTGCGAATGTCTGCAACGAAGCAGCATTGATTGCAGCGCGTAATGACCACAAGTCTGTTACCAAACAAGACTTTATGGACGCTGTGGATCGCATCATCGGTGGCTTGGAGCGCAAGAACAAGATTATGACCGAGGAGGAGAAACGTTCGGTGGCGTATCACGAGGCTGGTCACGCAACAATATCTTGGCTGCTGCGTTGGGGTAATCCATTGGTGAAAGTAACCATTGTGCCTCGCGGTATGGCACTAGGCGCAGCATGGTACTTACCAGAAGAGCGACAATTGACCAACAAAGACCATATCATGGATAATCTCTGCTCCCTATTGGGTGGTCGCGCTGCGGAGGAAGTGTTCTTAAAGCAAACTTCTACGGGGGCATTGAATGACCTTGAACGTGCTACCAAACAAGCATACGCAATGGTAGCATACTATGGTATGTCCGACAAACTGAAGAACTTGAGTTACTACGATTCTACCGGTAGATACGACATGGGAATCACTAAGCCATACTCTGAAAAGACGGCAGAAGTGATTGATAGTGAGACAAGGACGATTATTGCTGAGCAAATGGCGCGTGCGAAGAAAATCCTTGAGGAGAATGCTGAAGGTCACAATAAGTTGGCTCAGATGCTGATTGAGAAAGAGGTGATTACCTCTGATGATGTAGAAGCAATCTTGGGTCCTCGTCCTTGGGTAAGTCGTACAGACGAGATTATAGAAGCGAATGAGGCGATGAGGGTAAAAGGTGAAGAGGAAACACCAAAAAAGAAACGTGCCCCTCGCAAAAAGAAAGAGAAAACTACTCCTACCACAGTCGAAGCCGAACTACCATCTACAGGCGAAGCAGATCTACAGCGCAGCGATCTACCATCTACAAGTGAAACGATCCAATAAAATATATAAGGTTATGAAAAGATTTATCTTAAGCACTCTCGTGCTGGCGTTGTCGCTCACGATGGCAGCGCAACAACCACAACCACTGCCAATTGATTCGGCAGTTCGCGTGGGTAAGTTAGAGAATGGTCTGACTTATTACATTCGTCACAATGAATATCCAAAACAACGTGCAGAATTTCATATTGCACAAGCAGTAGGTGCTATCCTCGAAGAAGACCACCAAAATGGTTTGGCGCACTTCTTGGAGCACATGGCGTTTAACGGAACTGAACACTTCGCAGGCAAAGGTATCATCGAGTACTTCGAGTCTATCGGTGTGAACTTCGGTGGCAATATCAATGCCTATACTTCGCTCGACGAGACTGTTTATCGCCTCAGTGAGGTGCCTACTACCCGCGAAGGCATCATCGACTCTGCCTTGCTTGTGATGCACGACTGGGCATGCGGTTTGTTGCTACTGCCAGAAGAGATTGATGCAGAGCGTGGCGTTATCCGCGAGGAGTGGCGTACTGGTGCACAAGCCGACCGCCGTATGTGGAAAGCTATCAACCCACTGAAATACCCAGGCAGCCAATATGCTAAACGCGATGTGATTGGTGATACGGCTGTGATCAATAACTTTGCTTACGATGCACTTCGTGACTACTATAAGAAATGGTATGGTCCAGACAACCAAGCGATTATCGTGGTCGGTGATATTGATGTAGATCAAGTTGAGCAAAAGATTAAAGCTCTCTGGGCAGATGTGCCTGCTCGCGAGAACCGTGGCGAGCGTCCATTGTATTCAGTAAACGACAATGAGCAACCAATCGTAGCTATCGTGCGCGATAAGGAGGCACAATACACCCGTATTGAATTGGAGTTCAAGAAAGAACAGTTGCCAAAGCAATTGCGTGGAACCAATGTAGATTACCTACAAACTATTGCTATTGAACTTGTATGCGATATGTTCAACAATCGTCTTTCTGAGTTAGCCATGAAACCAGAGGCGACGTTCGTAGGTGCAGGGTCATATTATGGCGAGTTGGTAAAGGAGAAAGATGCGTTTATTGCTATTTATTTGGCTAAGCAAGGACAAGAGGTGCAAGCATACAAAGACCTACTCACCCAATTGGAGAAGATGCGCCGATATGGCTTTACATACGCAGAGTTAGACCGTGTGAAGAAAGAGACCTTGGCTGCTTATGAGAAATCCTACAACGAGCGCAACACCGTTCGTAATATCGCGCACGCGCAAGAGTATATCCGCCACTACTTGGACGGCTCACCTATTCCTGGCATCAAGTGGGAATATGAGATGATTCAACAAATCCTGCCCATGCTCAACGTAGATATGCTCAACCAGATTGCACAGCAATTGGTTACTGACCACAACTTGATTATCTCTTTCCAAGCGCCAGAAGATGAGAATGTCGTTCTTCCTACCGAGGCAGAGGCAATTGAGATGTTGGCTGCGGTGAAAAACGAGGCAATCGAAGCACCAGTGGAAGAAGAGATTCGCACCACATTGGTAGAGGATGCACCTAAAGCAGGCAAAATCCGCAAGACAGCATACAACGAGATTCTGGGTACTACCGAGTGGACACTCTCCAACGGGGTGCGTGTCATTATTAAACCTACCGACTTCAAGCAAGATGAGATTCTATTCTATGCCACTTCTTTGGGTGGCCACTCACAAGTTAAGACCGAAGATTTGCCTTCTGCACTATTGGCAACAGATGTCGTGGAATTGGCAGGTTTGGCGGATATGAACGTTACCGACTTGCAAAAAGCATTGACAGGCAAACGTGTATCACTCTCGCCAAGCATTGGTGGTAATTCAGAAGGCCTATCGGGTTCTTCAACCGTAAAAGATTTGGAAACATTGCTCCAACTCAACTACCTGTACTTCACTGCTCCACGTCGTGATGAGGAGTCTTATCAAACATTGATGAGTATCTTGGAATCGCAATTGGCTAACCGCGATAAGAATCCTAAAGTAGCGTTCAACGATTCTATCCAAATGATGACAAGCAACAATTCTGAACGTACCGTTATTTTCACTAAGGAACTTCTTGAAAAAGTGTCATTGGATAAGGCGTTGGAGGTGTATAAAGCACGTTTTGCTAATCCTGCTGACTTCACGTTCTTCTTTGTGGGCAATGTAAATCCAGAGGATGCTACTTTCAAAGCGCAAGTGTGCCAATGGTTGGGTGGGCTCAAAGCCAATAAGAAAAAAGAGAAAGTAGTGGATCATCAAGTGCGTGTTCCTCTGGGTAAACAACAAAATTATTTCACCCAAAAGATGGAAACTAAGACTGCAAGCAACCGTATTCAATACACTTCATACAATATGCCATATACCTTGGCTAACGACTTGAATATGGAGATGATTGGTCGTATCCTTTCTACTCGCTATTTGGAGTCTATCCGCGAGCGTGAGGGTGGTTCGTATGGCGTAGGTTGCGCAGGATGGATGAATATCCGCCCTGTGCCAAGTGCAGTACTGATTATGCAGTTTGATACCGACCCAGAGAAGCAGACTAAACTCATGAGTATTATTCACGAGGAAGTAATGACTATTGTCGAGAATGGTCCTTTGGCAAAAGACCTCAACAAAGAAAAAGAATCCATGCTCAAAGACTTTGAGGAGAACCTCGAGAAGAATGGTTATTGGTTGCACGCCTTGGATAGATACTATGTAAATGGTATCAACTATATTGCTGATTATAAGGCTGCTGTAGAGGCTATTACTGCTGAGACCGTTCAATCGACCTTAAAGAAACTGGTAGATGCAGGCAACGTATTCGAAGTAGTTATGTTACCTTAAAGCAACACGATTGAGTGACAAAAAAAGGCTGCTTAAACGCAGCCTTTTTTATTGGAAGATTATTTGAATGTTTTATATTTTCTACGGAAACGGATATGAAAACAAGTAGCAGCTAGTGCCAGCCCACAAATGAAACCTATCCAAATTCCCACAGTTCCCATTTGTAATGGGAAAGCGCATAATAATCCGACCGATAATCCTACAACTATATAAGCTACAAACGCTATTATCATTGGTACTTTGACATCCGTTATACCACGCAACATAGCAGCACCAACAGCTTGCAGTCCGTCAGCATATTGAAAGAGTCCTGCAACCACAATGAGTTGAGAAGCAATTGCAATAACTTCTTTATCTTCAGTAAATAAAATAGGTATATAATCACGCAATCCTATCATCAGCGCAGCACCAATCGTATTCATCAATAGTACAAGGTGAATACTGGCGTTACTAGCCATACGCACACCAAGAATATTACCCTCGCCCAATTGATGCGAAACACGAATCGTAGTGGCAGAACCAATGCCAAGCGCCAGCATGAAGGTCATATCGGCAATCTGATTGGCTACTTGATGCGCCGCTAATGCTTCTTTGCTAATCCATCCAATAATCACAAAAGAGGCGGTAAAGAGGAATGTCTCCAATAAGGTCTGACCACCGATAGGGAAGCCTATCTTAGCTAGTTCGCAAATACGTTGCCACGAGAAACGATTCCATGCTATAGATAGGTATTGTTTCCACTCCTTATGAAAAGCCATAACCACCCAAAAACAGAGAGGCATACCGATACGAGAAATGAGTGAACCTAGACCTGCTCCTGTGGCTCCCATTGCTTCTAATCCCCAGTTGCCGTAGATAAAAACCCAGTTGAGCAGGATATTGAGTCCGTTCATCAGCAAGGTAATAACCATAGCTACCATGGTATTACCCAATCCTTCTAGAAACTGTTTAAAGAACGAAAAGAAAAGAAATGGTACTAACGAAATAACTATGAGAATATAGTAAGGTCTTGCTACCTCTATCACTTCTGGATCTTGACCAAAGCGGTCAAGAAATGGGATACATACAGATAATAAGATGAGCATTATAGCACTCAACAAGACCGTAAATAATATTCCGTTTTGGAATAAAGACGCTATGCGTTTATAGATAAAATTCTTATTATCAGTAGTTTGTGCTAATTCTCCAACCTGAATACCTACAAGTGGTGTGATACCCATCAAGGCTCCCATGGCAAAAACCATGACAGTAAAGAAGATTGCATTGGCAAAACTTACCGCAGCCAAATCCACCGTAGCATAGTGCCCGACCATGATGGAGTCAAAAAAGCCAACTAGCGATGCTCCCAACTGGGTCAACATCACTGGCAGAGCAACTTTGAGGTTGCGTTTATAATATGGGAGATACTCCTTAAAACGCACAATCACACCAAGTTATCAATGAGCATGATTATGATGCTCGTGATGATTGTGACCTTCGTGCTTATGCTCAGGAGGAGTAGTCGTAGCGGGCTTACCAATCTTAGCAAACGCCTTTTGAAGCGCAGGAACGTCTGTTTTGTTAGCATCATAAGTCACAGTAACAGTCTGGGCCTCCATATCAAAGACTATGTCCTTTACAGCATTCTTCAACTCCTTGTCAAAAGGAATATTCTTCATAATCTTGTCGCAACAATCTTGGCAATGCAGATACACATACAACACAACTTTTTGTTTGTTTGGCTTTGCTTCTGCAGTAGAGAGCACAAATGCCATTGGCAGAATTGCCAGTAAAAATAAAATAATTCGTTTCATATTCATCATTCCTAATTCATAATTCAAAATTATTCTGCACGCTCCAATGCCCAACGGAAACCAAGGTAAAGTTTCCAACCATGGATCGGCGCCCAAATCATAGACGCATCATAGTTCGCCGATTCAGGATTAACAAATCCTCCCTGCCTCTCACCTACTATCGGATTGTCCTGCGTAAAGTTTGTCATATTCTCTGCTCCGAGGTATATCGACCATGTGCGGAAATATTTGGTCACTTGTCCCAACAATTGAGGATACCATTTGTGATGAATTTGTCCGATTTCATCGGTAAAATACTGATTGCTTCCTTCTGGTATCGCAAAGCCATCTGGCATACGACCAGCGCCATTAAACTGCGCAGTCAGATCAAACTGCCATGTCTTGAGTGGCGTTTGATAACTAGTGGTGATAATACCCTTGAACTTATTCTGCAATAGCTTATCGCGCAACTGATATTTGCCCACTGCGCTGTTGAAGGAGGTCTGCTTTACATCCGTATAACGGAAGGCTGCTGTCATAGTCCATCCACGCAAAATCTCCATGGTGGCTTCTACTTGCCAGTTGTGCGAGAAATACTGCACACCATCCACATCGTGCATATTATATAGGGTAATCCCTTGCAAACTGCGATCCATATCGGCTACCACGCCGTCTAAGAATTTCGTATAGTAGTATTCGCCTGAAAGTTGCAATTCACGTTTCCCTATTGGGATATAAAACACCGTTGAAAGTCCTGTATTCATCGAACGCTCTTGTGCTAATTGCCCATCGCCTATCACCAATTGCTCATCGCCAAAATAATATATTCGGTTGCTAGCCAAGTAAGCTGCATTATCTGCTATAGCGTTAGGTGAACGATAACCCAAACCTACACTTCCGCGCAATGTCCACCACTCAAATGGCGCATAGCGTAAATTCATACGAGGAGTAGTAAAGAAACCATAACGCGTAGAATAATCCTCACGAATACCCATAAGCAAGGTGACTTTATCCTTATAGGTGTAGGTATATTCGGCAAATATACCAGATGTCACTTCCCAACGATTGAGGTTATAAGTTAGAGGCGAATGGTTAGGTGCGAGGAACAACGCCTCGTTATACCCATCATAGTTAAAACTCAAACCAGTAGATAGATTATGATGGTGATCATCCCATAAATCGGTAGCCGAATCATCAAACGATGTTTGGAAAATCGCATTCAGATAGGCATTGGTCTGTGCAGCATTCCATTGGCGCGAGCCGTAAGTGTTTTGCTGATTGTGATAGGATGCAGAAGTGATAATACCAATCGATGTACCCAAATCAGCATCATACACATAACCATTCTTCATAAATCCATCCACTCGCCATGTGTTCAGATCAATCTTGTATGGCGACAGGGCACTTGTTGCCTCTTTAGTTAAACCTCCCTGACGGCGGTCATAGAGACCACGTACCAAGAATTGCCCTGTATAATCACCCGTCTTCACATACCATCGATTCAGCAAATTCACATTCGTATTCTTGGGCATATCCAAGAATCCATCATGGTTGTGATCAAGCTCCAGCGACATGTTTTGCGCATGGAATAATATTCCTGTAGCAACCTTATCGTTCAAATCCCAACCGCCAGTCACATTCACTTCGGCATGTGTCTCAGTACTTATCATAGCGTTGAGTGCGATAGGATCTTGAGTTTGTGGTTTAAGATACTCCACGTTAATTTGTCCTGCGATAGCTTCATAACCATTGAGTACGGACGACGTGCCCTTACTTACCTGTATCGCATCCATCCAAGGGCCAGGGATATACTCCATCCCAAACGACTGTGCCAATCCGCGGATATTAGGGGTATTTTCCGTGAGGAGTTGCACATAAGTGCCACTCAATCCGAGCAAACGGATCTGTTTTGCACCTGTTGCAGCATCGGAGTATGCCACGTCCACCGAAGCACTAGTCTCGAAACTCTCGCTCAGATTGCAGCAAGCTGCCATACAAAGAGCTTCACCAGTAAGCGTTTCTGTAGTAAGAGGAGAAATGCGCGAACGAAGCACAGCCATCTTGCGTTCTACAATATCTACCTCTTCAAGCAACAAATCGCTCACCAATACAATAGTGAGTTCGCTATGTGAAGTAACTTCGGTCGTGTCATTGTGAAAGCCCATAAAACTGGTAACCAATAGATTAGTACTCTTTACGGGCTCTAATTGGAATCGACCATCTATATCAGTTGCTACACCAACACTAGTTCCTGCCCAATACACATTCGCTCCCACCAAGGGATCACCCTTATCATCCAGCACCGTACCCCACGCATGTGCCTCTGCCCATACAAAGGGCAAGACAATGAATAATACTGCTAATATAATCTTTTTCATAACCTCTTCCATTAAACACTAAACACTAAACACTAAACCAACCTGATATATTACAAAACTCACCACCCATGCCAGCAGCATCGACTGCACCAAACTATACCATGCCCATTTTCTGCCCAGTTCCTTGCGCAATGTGGTAATCGTTGCCACGCAAGGGAAATACAACAGCACAAAAGCCATGAATGCATATGCCGTCAACGGTGTGAATGCCGACAATGCAGCATCCGAGGGGTACAGAATACCCATCGTAGACACAATTGCCTCCTTCGCCGGTAAGCCAGTCAGCAGGCAAACCGACATCTTCCAGTCGAAACCTAATGGGCGTACCACAGGCTCTATCCAATGACCAATCATGGCCAAATAACTATGCTCCATATCCGACATATTGCCCGTAGGGAAATACGTCAATGCCCAGATAATCACGCTCGCCCAGATAATCACTGCAGGGATCTTTTGCAAATAATCGGCTATACGCTCCCATATGTGCAACCCCGTATTACGCAAGGTCGGACGACGATAGGGGGGCAACTCGCTCACGTAGTCGTGCTTAGGTTGGCGGAACGCTTTGGTGTGTTGCATAATCCAAGCAAACAATATACTCAACACCACTCCTAATACATACAGCGACATCATTACCAACGCTTTTTGCTCTGCAAAGAATGCTCCCACAAACAGCATATACACTGGCAGACGAGCCGAACAACTCATGAATGGAACCATCAGCATCGTCAGTGCACGATCTTTCTTATTGGTAATATCCTTAGCTGCCATGATGGCAGGCACATTACATCCAAAACCCATCAGCATGGGAATAAACGAGCTGCCGTGCAAACCGATTCGGTGCATCCATTTATCCATCGTATATGCCACACGCGCCATGTAGCCAGAGTCCTCCATCAAACTCAAAAAGAAGAACATGATGATGATATTCGGCAGGAATGCCAATACCGCACCTATACCCAATAGCACGCCGTCCAGAAGCAAACTGCTCCACCATACTACGGGCATCATTCCGCGCAACCATTCCGCCAATGCCTCCACGCCCATAGTAATCCATTCCTGTGGATAAGCTCCTAACGTAAAAGTACATTCAAACACGCCATACAGCACCAAGAGCAACACGGGCAAACCTATCCATCTGTTGGTCAGCACTTTATCTATCTTGTCTGCCACAGAATGTCCCGAGTCATGCTTCGCGTGGGTCAGTGTCTCCTCCAATGCACCATGCACAAAGCCGCGACGTGCTTGTGCAATCACTTCCTTGGCTGTCTTACCATATTCGTATAGTAGTCGTGCTCTCTGTTCGGCTGCCACGCGAATCAGTTCCTCGCTATGTGGCAACAGTGCCAACATCTCATCAGGACGCTCCAGCATACGCACTGCCATATAACGTTTGGAGTATTTCTCACGCACATTCGGCAAGGTGACAATCACGTCTATCACACGGGCTATCGCCTCCTCTACATCCTTTCCATAACTCACATGCACATGGCGAAAGCTATCTTCCTCTGCCAAAATCGCAGCTTTTTCTTCCACCAAACCAATGCGTACACCCAGCAGTTTGCCTAGCAACTCATAATCCAACTTATGCTCGGTCTGCACCAACTCATCGTAATGCGTCAGCAATACCACGAATGGCTGATGCCTATCCATCAGCGCTGCGGTACGCACCAATTGCAACTCCAACTCACGAGCATCTACCTCCTGAATCTGCACTCCACGCTCTATGTACTCACTTCCTAATTGCACTATTCTAACGCATCCAAATTTATCAACTTATTGACTATCGCATAAATTGTCAATCCTGCTGTTGAGTGTATATTTAACTTACGCGTAATATTCTTACGATGGGTAATAACCGTATGGGTCGAAATACACAACACATCCGCTATCTCCTTATTACTCAGTCCTTTCACCACTTGAATTAATACGTCCAATTCACGCTCACTCAAAGCCTCGAGCTCTTGTTTCGTCACTTGCGACGGTTGATTTTCTTGCGCATTACTTAACGCTGGGCGCAATATATCATCTTCTATCGCACAATGATCCGCGAAATCTTGCTCCGTATGCCACAAATCACTCATCACACTAATCAGCGTATAGGTTACAGCCCCTTTCTGAGTGGTAGTATTAGACGGATAATACTTGATTATCAGGTTCTTAATCTCACTCAGTTTATCCGTAATGCGTTGATCATCATGCGTATGTTCCTCAAACATACCCGCATTTTCGTGCTCTATATGCGTACGAATTTCCTCAGCAAACTCATCATAACATCGCAATATAAGCATCGGTATTTTCGAACTCGGATCAGCTGGAATAATCGCCTCTATCAACGAACGACGCAAATAAGGCAAACGAAAATCTAAAAAGTAGGTATGCGCATTATGCAAATAGCGTTGCAAAGTAGCAATATCAATATCCGCTGGCAATGCACGGTGTTTAAACACCTTGTAGTTAATCACCGCAAGAAAAGTGGGGGTATGCACTCCATGGTTTTCGCATGCCTCAGCAATAGTCTGTTCGCCAACGCCCATAGTCAAACCAAACCGACTAATAACATGTATCGCATCTTCTTCATGCGACATCAAATCACATATTTTATCCGTAGCTTTATACATTCTCCACAACCATACGAATTCGTCCCCTCATTAGAGAAGGGAATAACTCTATTCTAAAAACGCTGCAAAGTTACTGAAAAATATCTACATATGCAAATAGTAATTTTAAAAATACCTATTTCTAGGGACTACAAATACATATTGTATTCCGCACATGTACATATTCCTATCCCAAATAATGGAGAAAGTGTTTCTAATATTTGTCTAATCCACTCAAAACCACTACCTTTGCACTCGATTTCTTCGGACTAACCCTTTATCTTCATACCTTGTGTGCTATCGTTGTACTATCTTTATGCTATCAATTACGTAGCATATACGTAAGATACACGTAGGATATACGTAGGATACACGTAGGATATACGTAGGATAATCGGGTTATTAATATAGGTATACCGAAGAAATACCGTCATTATTCCGATACATTGTTATAAAATAAACCAACTATATGAACAAAAAAACACTCATTTTCCTCTCTTTCATAGCTTGCCTCTTGGTGAGCAATATGCCTATTTTAGCGCAAGATCATCACCGTCATCACCACCATCACAACCACGAGAAGAAGTCCGACGCCCATATTGCGGGACACGTCCTAGATGCTCACACCCGAGAGCATCTTTCTTTTGTGAATGTACAAGTGGAAGGTACCGCCCTTGGTTGTCTGACCGATGAATCTGGACACTTCTATCTCAAGAACCTTCCCGAAGGTGAACTCACCATCGTCTTCTCAATGATGGGATACGAGACTGAGAAACGTACTGTTACCCTTCGCCGAGATACCCTTATCGAAATGAATGTGGCAATTGCCGAAACATCCTTTATGATTGATAATGTGGTGGTTACTGCTAATAAATACGAAACCAAACAACGCGAAGTAGCGACCATTGTCAATGTCATTCCGCCACTTATTATTGAGTCCACTACCTCCAATTCCATGGCAGATGTGCTCAATTTCCAAACGGGCTTGCGCGTGGAAGAGACTTGCTCCAACTGCGGTGTACCACAGATTCGTATCAACGGCTTGGAAGGACAATACACCCAAATCCTCATGGACTCCCGCCCAATTTTCTCTTCCCTCGCTTCTGTCTATGGCTTGGAGCAACTGCCCGCAGGTATGGTGGATCGTATCGAAGTGATTCGTGGCGGCGGTAGCGCACTCTATGGTGCCAATGCCATCGCAGGTGTCGTGAATATCATCACCAAAGAACCGAGCCGTAATTCATTCAATATCAGCAATACAAGTGCTTTTACTCAGACTGGCACCTACGATATCAATACCAATATGAACGCCAGTGTCGTGTCTGAAAATCAAAAAGCAGGACTCTTCCTCTTTGGCGTACAACGCAACCGCCAGCAATACGACCGAGACAACGATGGCTATTCCGACATCCCACACCTCAACTCCACAACGGTTGGCTTCCGCTCTTATTTCAAGACATCCGACTACTCCAAGATTACAGCGGAATACCACCATACTACCGAGTTCCGCCGTGGCGGTTATGGTATTGATAGCCTCCAACCACACGAGTCGCCACTCACCGAGCAACTCAAGCATAACATCGACGCGGCTACAGCCAAATGGGACATGTACAGCGCTGATAATAAGCACTTTGTAAGCGTCTATACCAGTTTCCAACATATCGCTCGTGATAGCTATTTCGGCACCAACTACAATCCCAATGCCTATGGCAAATCTACCGATATCGTGTCTGTGACTGGTGCACAATACCGCTTCTCTTATCCATGTGGCATCATGAATGCCGACCTGAGCGCAGGTGCGGAATACTCCTACAACCAACTCCGCGACCAGATTCTTGGCTACGACCGCAATACTCTCCAACGCGTACATCTCGGAGGAGGATACGTTCAAAACGAGTGGAAAAACAAACAATGGTCTATCCTCGTAGGTGGTCGATTGGAGCAGCATTCTCTCTTGGACAAACCCGTCTTCTCGCCTCGTGCCAATATCCGTTACACACCTATCGATCCAATTATCCTGCGCCTGAGCTACGCCAGCGGCTACCGCGCACCACAAATCTACGAAGAGGACTTGCACGTAGGTGCAGTAGGTGGCGAGGTATCGCTTATCTCATTGGACGAAAACCTCAAACCCGAATACAGCCACTCCATCAGCGGAAGCATTGACATGTACAAGCGATTTGGCAAGTGGGATCTCAACCTTACCCTTGAGGGCTTTTTTACCCAACTCAACGATGTCTTTACCCTCGTGGAAAACGGACATGATGCACACGGCAACCTATTATTAACGCGTACCAACGCGAGCGGCGCACGCGTGGCGGGTATGAATATCGAAGCCAAAGTGGGATTTGGTCACTTGCTTACTTTCCAAGCGGGTTATACCTACAACCATAGCCGCTATATCGAACCATTGCAATGGAGCGAGAATCCAAACATTGCACCTCAACGCCGCATGTTCCGTACCCCAGACCACTATGGCTATTTCCTCTGTAATATCGAACCTGTGGAGCATTTCCACATTGTCACCAACGGCAAGGTAACAGGCAATATGCTGGTGCAACACTTTGCAGGATATGTGCCAGAAGATGAAGAAGTTACCACGCCTACTTTCTTCGAATGGGATATCAAACTTTGCTACGATATTCCGCTCTACAAACACTATACATTGGAGATTAACGCAGGTGTAAAGAACATCCTTGACCAATTCCAATCCGACCTTGATAAGGGCATGGATCGCGATGCAGGATTCATCTATGGTCCCGCTACCCCACGCACTTTCTTTGCTGGTATCAACCTGAAGATATAATAACAAAAATAGCACCTCATAAGGTGCTATTTTTATCATACATATTTCAATTCGTTATTAGTATCCATATTCCACTTACTGTGACGGCTACTACACTGGTTAAATACAAAACGCCCGTTGCTATCGTCTTTGCACGTAAAGGAAAATAGGTAATCACACTAACAAGAAGCATCACCGCTATTTCCGTCCATGCATACCATCCATTATCTATCACACCAGCATTCCACGGAAATTGTATCCACCCAAAATAAAAACAGATTCCCCCGTACAAAACCACCACTAATACTGCTATAATAGAAGCCAACCAACTGCGCCACGAGAGAGCACGTCTACCCAACAAATACAGCCATATTACCACAATTCCTACCGCAGTTTGCCAAATCAACATGGACACCACACTTATGATTAAGGTAGAGAGAAAACTCTCTTCCACTGCATCTTGGTGATGGCGCCCTACTCCACCTAATATCAATAAAGCAATCCATATGCTTGCCACCAACACCTGTCCTTGCCAATAAGCATGTAACATAGGCATAGAGGATACTACCAACCAGTACGTAGTTGCAACAAAAAACGAAGGCAGATTAGTTATATCCAGCCGACTAAATACCATAGCCAATAGAATGGCATTACATATAGTCAAACCACAGGTGATAATAGTAGGTAATAGCGCATCAGTCTGTATAAACGAATATATCCAAAAACCCAACCCAAGAACAATGCTCAGCACTGTTCTTGGGAGAGTGGATTGAGATATATTTCGTAGGAAATACTTCAACTAAAATCCTTTCTTTTCCAATAAATGCTTAGGATCTGCTGGTTTACCACGGAACTCTAAATACAACTCTTGAGCATCTCTTGTACCACCTTGCTCCAACAAATGCAAATAGCGCTTTGCCACTTCAGGATTTAAGATATCGCCGGTCTCCACAAATGCAGCAAAAGCATCTGCATCCAACACTGCTGACCAAGTATAACTATAATAGCCCGCAGCATAACCGGTTGTGAAGATATGATTATAGAAAGTTGAGCGATAACGTGTAATAATCTCCGGAATCATCTGCATATTCTTCATAGAAGCCTCTTCAAAAGCATTTACATCAAACGCATCTGTGGTAGTCATCTTGTGATAATCCATATCCAAGATAGAAGCAGACAACAACTCAGTCATCACAAAGCCCTCGTTGAAAGTGCTTGCGCGGTTAATCTTCTCTATCAACTCGTCAGGCATCACCTCACCTGTTTGATAGTGGAAGGCATATGTCTTCATGATTTGTGGATGATAGCAGTAGTTCTCCATAAACTGTGATGGCAACTCCACAAAGTCACGTGGTGTGTTAGTACCAGCCAACGATTTGTAAGTAGCCTTGGATAGCAAACCATGCAACGCATGACCAAACTCATGGAACAATGTCTCTACATCATCCATAGAAAGCAGAGATGGATTGCCTTGAGTTGGCTTATTAAAGTTACCCACATTGATGATTACTGGGCGATGATCTACACCATTTGCATCCACATATTGGTTGCATATATTGTTCATCCAAGCGCCTGGACGCTTGCCTGCGCGTGGGAAATAGTCCGTATAAAGAATACCCACCAAACTTCCATCAGCATAAGTCACCTTAAACACTTCAACTTCAGGGTTATACACAGGCATACCCTCCAGTTTCTCAAAGTTGATACCAAACAACTCATGCGCCAATTGGAATGCACCATTGCGTACATTGTTGAGCTCAAAATAAGGTTTCAACTCCTCCTCATTCAAATCATATTTAGCCTCACGTAACTTCTCGGTGTAGAACCACCAATCCCATGGTTGCAATTTCTCGCCTGGTAAATCTTCACTCAATAGTTTCTGCAGTTCTGCCGCTTCACGCTTTGCAGCTTTCAAACTTGGTTCCCAGACCGACTCCAAGAAAGCATCCACAGTCTTTGCATCCTTTGCCATGCAATCTGCCAAGATATAATCTGCAGGATTGGTATAGCCAAACAATTGTGCTTTCTCCACGCGCAATTGCATCGTCCTCACAATAATATCCTTATTATCATTTTCATTGTCATGATTGCCACGGGTAGTATATGCCATAAGCAGTTCCTTACGTAAATCGCGATTCTCACAATATTGTAGTACTGGAGTGAAACTCGTACGTTTTGGGGTAAACAGCCACGCATCTGGACGACCTGCTGCTACGGCCTCTTCTTTTGCGGCAGCCTTAGCACTTTCTGGCAAACCCTTCAACTCTGCCTCATCGGTGATAAACAATTGATATGCATTGGTTTCTGCTACCACATTGCTTCCAAATAGCAACGATAATAAACCCAATTCTTGGTTAATCTCTTTCAATCGTGCTTTCTTTTCTTCAGGCAAGTTAGCACCATTGTTAGCAAATGACTTAAACGTTTCCGTCAGCAAACGCATTTGCTCATCATTCAAACCCAATGTCTCACGTTGCTCATATACCGCTTTCACACGTTGAAACAATGCATCGTTCAAGATGATTCCATCGCTCAACTCTGACAATAGAGGAGTCACTTCCTCTGCAATCTTATTCATCTCATCATTGCCATCTGCCTCCAACACGTTGAAGAAGACGCCAACCACCTTATCTAGCAACTCGCCACTACGATCCAATGCCTCAATAGTATTGGCAAACGTAGGAGCCTCAGGGTTATTTACAATTGCCTCTATCTCTGCCTTATTTTCTGCAATGGCCTTCTCAAAAGCAGGCATGTAATGTTCAATTTTCACCTTATCAAATGCAGGTACACCATAAGGAGTGTTTTGCTCAGTGAGCAACGGATTTTGATTGGTACAAGCCATAATTGTACTTAGCACGAAGCTTACTAAAATGATTTTTTTCATACTTATTCTATTTTTACATTTTTACGCATTGATTCTCGTATAATCATCCTCAATTGGGAAGTCTCTTGCGATACTTTATTTTGGAATATAGGACGGAAATCCTTAGCATATTTACATTTGGTCAGTTTAATATCCAAATCATCAATACTTCCCGATACATTGACTCCTAAATAAATAGGCGATAACACATTCACATCATAGTTAAAGGTCATATCCAAGTTATGACGTCCGCCCAATGCTATCATATAATTATCCATTGACACACACAACGGATACACATCTATTTCCTTTTTATATACCGTTATCTCCGCAGCAAGGCTATCTACCTTATTTTCTGTCTTTTTATTAAATAGCAGTTTCTTGGAAATCATACTAAATGTCTCGCTATCCATCACCACCAAATCTTTACCCACTAAGCTGCACGCACCGCGCAAGGTAGATGGTTTTATCTCATACTGAGAATTAGTATAGGTCTCCGCTGCTAGATGGAATTCCGCACTACCCTTAAACGATTTCAACATCGGCACAATCGTATCCAATTGGGGCAACATACGTACCAATTCTTCTATGTGGATATCCACCATATGATAATCCATACCCACATAGATATGATTTCTGCGTGGCGTGCGGTACATCGCAGTCAACTGTAATTTGGCTGCATTACAAACAAAACCCATCTCTTCGAGCACCAGTATTCCATCTTTTACATATAATTTTCCTTTCAAATTCCTAAGGTTCTCCGCAAACACGGATGCCTCGTTAATGTGCGTATTCAATACCATATCTACATGCAGTGGCACCAAGAAGGGCTCTCTCTCCGCATCCGTTGTCTCTGCACTATCGCCTTCTGAGCTTTCTGTAAGCGAAACACTATTCTCTACGCTTTCCTCCTCGCTACCACTCTCCGCCGAGAATAGAGCCATCAACTCGTTCACATCAGTATAATCCGACACAAAATTCAATTCACCCTGCAAATCACCCTTCTTTCGTAGCCATGCACCAATATTGCGTACATCACCCGACAATGCGAAGTCCGAATTTCCTAATTGCAACTGAGATTGTTCGATATGAAACTCCCTATTGGAGTATGCAAAATCTATCTGAGGTATCACCACTGTCGGCTTAATCATAGGCAGTTGTACCAGACCATTTTCCAGCACTACTTCCAATCGAGGATTCCAACGCAGCAATACATTATCTGCCTTCTCGTTGTACCGCGCCACCGCGCGCATAGTTACATTGGCTGTCTGTACTTGCAATGCTGTATCCATCTTTGCTGCTAGAGCATCAGTATGAATAGCTGCTTCCAATCGAGGAATTGCCTTATTACGTTTGCTTGGTGAAAGATTGGCCTCTAACGTAGAGGCTTTCATCGCAGCAAAGATAGTACCATAGTTTGCTTCCACCGAACTATAAGCCAACTGAGCAGCTATCGTTGGGATAGCCGATGTATCCTTAGTATTATAAGCAACTGTAGTTTTTAACTGAGGTGTTGTTACATACGCCGAAATAGTATCCATATCCACTGCCAACGCTTCTGTGGATTGCATATCCAATTGTGCGTAGAACATCGTATCCGCAAGCACATCACTCACCTCCACATGCCACTCGCTCGCCCCCATGGTAGCCGTAATCTGCTCTTTTTGTGCAAACTCTAGACCCGATAACGACACTCGCACATCCGCCCAATTCATCTCCTCTGCCGAAGGTGTTGTATTCGGGAGTTCAGCACGTAAACGCACCAATGCAGAGTTTGCATGCATGTCGCCCATCTCATAAGCAAAGTCTTGCCACTGCAAATCTGCTTTTACCTTCGAGTCGTCCAACTGTAATGCTAGCAGTTCGTCCATGCTCGACTTCACGTCCAAGCGTCCCTTCACACGACCATTCAGCTGCATATTATCCGGCAAGAAGTACGCCATATCAGGCACATAGACATTCACTCCCAGCTGTACGTCCATCTGCATATCTGTTAGCACCTGATCCATACGTCCTCGCAACTCAACAGATGAACTTTTACTCTTTGCTGCCAAACGATGCAACACCACGTTGCTGTTGTTTACTTCGTTTAAATCCACGTGTACATCCGCCTCTACATTCACATCACGCAGAGCATAAGGTATCGCCGCATATATGCCCTTACCTTCTGACAACACTACCGTCGCATCCACCAATGGCATTTGTTCTTGGCTATATACTCCTGATATATCAGCATTCAGCGATAGCAATCCGTCCACCTCTATTTCTTGCAAAGAGGCAGTAACAGTGGCAGGGAGTAACGCCAACAATGGGGCTATCTGCCAGTCTTCCATCTGTACATGCAACTGCATACTCATCGAGTCTGCAACACTCACAATACCATCTACTTTCAACCGATAGTCATTCACCTGCAACCAAGCCTGCTGCAAATCTACCGAACGCAATTCAGTATCTATCGACAATGGCAAACGAGCACCTACTGACAAATGATTGGCATACATCTCCTCACCCACTTTTGCACAAACGTCCGAAGAAGACAATAACAACATCATATCTTCCCAACCATTCATATGTGCTTGAATACTAGTATTGTACAATGCAGCCTCTATGCTATCACGCCTATCATCCAACAACAACTTCTTAGCTGTCAATTGCAATGCGCCCACCGTGATTCGGTCAAATGGCAACACAAATCCCGTCGTATCCGCCGCCATAGTATCCTCTGCCAATGCCAACACTTCTATATTGCTGATACTATCCGACAAATACACATACCCTTCAACATTACTGAGTGTCAACTGACGAACATTCAAGTGTCTATCTTTCCACAATGACATCACATCTACTGTGGCTACCACTTGCGGCGCAAACAATATAGTATCTGCTTTCGCGCCTTCACACGCATTTATCAAACACAACGTGTCTGCACGCAAACCAAACTCTGGAAAAGTAGAGAAAAATGTCAGCTCCACTTCACCTATCTCATACTCACAGGTAATCATTTTATCTGCCACCTGACGAACAATAGGAGTCAAGCGCGATGGGGTAAACACCATCCACACTACGACGCTCACCACCACAAGCACAAAGCCTATCAGTGCTCCCAGCGAGATACCGACTATTTTCCAAAACTTTTTCATAACTATTTAGTCTAATAACGTAACCATCTTCGCAAAACGATAAGTTGTCTTGTATTCATCGCGATACTCTAATTCAGTATCGGTCAATTTCTGTACGACATACACTTTTGGCTCTTCTGCGCCACCGTTGTCCATGAGGTGAATTTCAGTGAGGTCGCTTTTCACGAGTTTGTATTTGAACCAACCGTTGCCATAGGGTAAGAGATCCTCCTCATGGACATCATCATCATCCCACTCGCGACCATACTTGTATTCGCCAGTCTCATCAGCCTCGCTAGTGAAGCGAACATATGCTTCCGTACCTTCCTCTTTCCACAAACCCAATAAATCTGCCTCTACAAAACTCGGCTCATTGCTTGGGCCAAAACACGAGGTCATCACCACGGCTACCAAAACTAGTATTCCTAATACTAAACTATTCTTTTTCATACACTTATGCTTTTTCAATTACACACATCACATTATATCCATCCATTTCAATGGCTGCACCATTAGCCAGATTATCCACCAATACCAATGAAGTCGCCAGCACCTGCGAAGCAATATACTCGTTGCAGTTTGTAACCGCAGCAGCAATCTCCTCGCGGTTCTCCAATTGCACGGCAATGCGGTCGGTAATCTCCAAACCAGAGGACTTACGAAGGTTCTGAATACGATTGATCAACTCACGAGCAATACCTTCCTCAATCAATGCAGCTGTCAATTCAATATCCAGAGCGATAGTAATCACACCATTATTGGCTACCAACCAACCTGGCATATCCTCAGTGATGATATCCACATCCTCGGCCACCAAGGCATAATCGCACAAGGTGAATGTACCTGCTGCCTCAAACGCAGCAATATCCTCTTGGCTCATTTGGGCAATAGCAGCAGCCAATTGTTTCATCATACCACCCACTTTCTTACCCAACACCTTGAAGTTTGGTTTGATCTTCTTAACAAGCTTAATCTCCGAATCCTCAGCACGTACAATCACCATCTCCTTAACATTCACCTCACTCTTGATAAGGTCTTCTACGCGAAGTAATGCCTCCAATGTCTCTTGGTCTGGTGCAGGGATAACGGCTTTCTGTAGTGGTTGGCGCACGTTCTTCTCAGCACGCTTACGCAGACTCAAAATCATAGAAGTGGCTTGTTGTGCAAGCGACATACTGCGCTCCAACTCCAAGTTAATCATCGCTTCGTCAGCTACTGGCCATGTGCTCAAATGCACGGTTTCATCGGTCAAATCGCGATATAAACGATCCGCATAGAATGGAGCATTGGGTGCCATCAACTGTGCCACCGTCTTGAGGCAGGTATAGAGAGTATAGTATGCCGCTTGCTTGTCAGCATCCATCTCGCCACCCCAGAAACGCTTGCGGTTCAAGCGAACATACCAGTTGCTCAAGTCATCTTGCACAAAGTCCGACACCGCACGACCTGCCTTCGTTGGCTCGTATGCCTCATAGGCTGCAGTCACCTCTTTAACGAGCGAATTGAGCTTGCTCAGAATCCACTTGTCAATCTCGGATTCGGGAGTCGCGAGTCGCGAATCAGGATTCCAACCATCCACGTTGGCATATAGTGCAAAGAATCCATAGGTATTATACAATGTACCGAAGAACTTACGGCGAATCTCATCCACACCTTCTGGGTCGAACTTCAGGTTCTCCCATGGGCTGGAGTTGGTCAACATATACCAGCGCACCGCGTCTGCTCCGTATTTATCCAACGCACCGAATGGATCAACGGCATTACCCAGACGTTTAGACATCTTGTTGCCGTTCTTATCCAATACCAATCCGTTGCTAATCACATTCTTATAAGCCACGCTGCCCTCAATCATCGTATGGATTGCGTGCAAGGTAAAGAACCATCCTCGTGTCTGATCCACACCCTCAGAGATAAAGTCCGCTGTACGTGGAGCATCTTGATTCTCAAATGGATAGTGGTTTTGAGCGTATGGCATAGCACCCGAGTCAAACCATACGTCTATCAAGTCCAACTCACGCTTCATTGGCTTGCCGCTTGGTGAGCAGAGCACGATATAATCCACATATGGACGATGCAAATCAATCACACTTGGGTCGTAGTTCTCTTTTGAATAGTCACCTACCACGTGCTTTGGCCATGGATTCTCAGTCATAAAGCCCGCCTTAATAGACTTCTCAATTTCCTCCATCAACTCGGCGATGCTACCAATGCAAATCTCCTCTTGTCCGTCTTCGGTACGCCAAATTGGCAACGGAGTACCCCAATAGCGCGAACGGGAGAGGTTCCAGTCGTTCAAGTTCTCCAACCACTTTCCAAAGCGACCAGTACCTGTGCTCTCTGGTTGCCAATTGATGGTCTCATTGAGTGCCATCATCTCCTCGCGTGCTTGGGTTGAACGAATAAACCATGAGTCAAGTGGGTAGTACAATACAGGTTTATCGGTACGCCAGCAGTGTGGGTAATTGTGCACATGCTTCTCAATACGGAACGCTTTGTTCTCGCCTTTCAACCAGATACAGATACTCACATCCAAAGTCTCGTCTTTCTCCGTCAAGTTCGCGTCATAGGCATTCTTCACATAACGTCCAGCCCATGGCTCGTATGCCGCTACATCCACTTGATTCTTCACAAAATCCTCGTCTAAATCGGCAATATTGAAGAATTTACCCGTCATATCCACCATAGGGCGTTGCTCACCTTTCTTGGTAATGAACACCATACCAGGCACACCCGCCTTCTTCGCCACAAACGCATCGTCTGCACCAAAAGTAGGAGCGATATGCACAATACCTGTACCATCCTCGGTAGTTACATAGTCACCCAAGATAATCTTAAACGCGCCCTCTCCGGGGTTAGCCCATGGGATCAATTGCTCGTATTGCACACCCTCAAGATCGGTACCTTTACCGCGCCAAAGCACCTCAGGCTCCTCACCCAATTCCTTGGCATATGCAGCCAAACGTGCCTCCGCGAGCAAGTAATATGCCTCAATCTTGGTATATGGATTCTCACCCTTCACGATCACATAGTCAATCTTTGGGCCTACGCACAACGCCGTATTGCTTGGCAATGTCCAAGGCGTAGTCGTCCATGCGAGAGCATAGAGAGGAGCTTCCTCGCCTAATAACCTCATCGCCTTATCGCCTAATAGCCTAAACTGCGCCGTACACGTCGTGTCCTTCACATCGCGATAGCAACCGGGTTGGTTCAACTCGTGCGACGACAAACCCGTACCTGCAGCTGGCGAATAAGGCTGAATGGTGTAGCCTTTGTACAAATACCCCTTCTTGTACAACTCCTTCAGCAACCACCATAAGGTCTCAATAAACTTATTATCATAAGTGATATACGGATTCTCCAAATCCACCCAATAACCCATTTGCTTGGTCAAGTTTGTCCACTCTTGGGTGTATTTCATCACCTCACGACGGCACGCAGCGTTGTACTCATCCACGCTAATCTTCTTGCCGATATCCTCTTTGGTGATACCTAGCAATTTCTCCACACCCAACTCTACAGGTAAACCGTGAGTATCCCAACCTGCTTTGCGCTTCACTTGATAACCTTGCATGGTTTTGAAACGGCAGAATGTATCTTTGATTGTACGAGCCATCACGTGGTGAATACCCGGCATACCATTTGCAGAAGGAGGACCTTCAAAGAATAAGAACGAAGGATTACCTTCGCGTGTTTCGATACTCTTGTGAAACAAGTCTTCCTTCTCCCATTGCTCAAGGATCTCCTTGCTCACCGATGCCAAATTCAGTTGTTTGTACTCGTTAAAATGTTTCATATTGCTTTTTATAATTATTTTTCCTCAGTCTTCCTTTGTTTTTGCCACCGCGCAAACACGCACACAAATAGCGGTGCAAAGGTAGTTATTTTTTTACACATACGCAAATTTTATCGATAATTTTCAAAAATCACATAAAAATTTTATTTTTATTTGCTTATCTCAAAAAAATATCGTACCTTTGCAGAGTCTTACATTTTACGTACCATATACGTAGGATATACGTAATATATACGTAGGATATACGTAAGATAAACGTAATATTTAGCAAACTTTACCGAAACACTACAGAGCCATGGCTAAGATTCAAACCATCCATCCCATCGCCTCTATCTCAGGAGCGATCGTCAAAGCAGAAAGCACCTACTTCCGAACAAGAAACGGCAAGGTGCATGTCTATAAGGTTACCCGACCTTTCGAAGGACAACCATCAGAACAACAAAACGCCATGCGTCAAGATTTCGGCGCATGTGTCAAACAAGCAGGTATCATCCTCCGCACACCTGAACTAAGAGAGGAATGGCAACTCCGCTACAACACCTACCTCCAAGATGTTCAAACACACCCTAACCGCCACAAAAAACCTTCATCCACACTGCGCGGCTTTATTATTTCACAATTGCACAAAAAACCTTAATTCACCCGATTTCAACGTAAAATTATCATAAGAGACACATATATGAAACGTACTATTCTCTTTCTTTTCTTGGCAGCAACCACTGTATTTGTTATTGCACAAAGTCAATGGGCTCAATACAACCGTTATGCCGCCCAAAATGACTCAATCTGTTCACGCCCTAAAGCTGTGTTAATGGGTAATTCCATCACGGACGGTTGGGCTGCAAAACGCCCTGAATTCTTCAAAACACACGATTTCATCGGGCGCGGTATTAGCGGACAAGTCACCTCACAAATGCTTTGTCGCTTTCAAGCCGATGTGATAGCCCTCAAACCAAAGATGGTTATCATTATGGCTGGCACCAATGACATTGCACTCAACAATGGATACATTGCTCACGAGCACATCCTACAAAATCTACAGTCTATGTGCGAGTTAGCCAAATACCACCACATTCGCCCTATCTTATGTTCGGTACTCCCTGCAGCAGGTTTCAGATGGCGCCCAGAACTCACACCCGCAGAAGACATCAAACGCCTCAACGAGATGATCAAAGCATACGCTAAAGCTAATAAAATTAAGTATATAGACTATTATTCTGCACTTGCTGATGAGTATGGCGGATTACCAAAGAAGTATGCCGAAGATGGAGTACACCCTAATGATATTTGTTACGAAATAATGGAGCAGATCTTGCTCAAAAGTCTATAATATAGTTTGTTTTCTAAGAAAAAGTGCAAAAAAACGCATAAATATTTGGTCAATTCAAAAAAAAGCAGTACCTTTGCACGCTTTTTCGCGCGTTCGCGTAAAAAAATATTTAACTATACTGAACAATTTTGAACCACGTTGAACGCCGATAGGCAAAAATATTAACTATTAATTATTAACTATTAACTAATCAAACATTATGTTAAATCATTACGAAGCCGCTTTCGTGTTGACTCCCGTTTTGTCTGAACCACAGATGAAGGAAGCGGTTGACAAATTCGAGAAACTTCTCGTGGAGAATGGCGGTACCATTCTTAACCGTGAGGAGTGGGGTTTGAAGAAATTGGCTTACCCTATCCAAGGCAAAACAACGGGATTCTACGCCTTGCTGCAATTTGATGTAGAACCTGAGTTGATTGCAAAGCTCGAGACAGCATTCCGTCGTGATGAGCGCGTATTGCGTTTCCTCACTACCCGTCTTGACAAGTACGCATTTGAGTATTCTCAAAAGCGTCGTAACGCAAATGTTAAACCAGTAGAACAAGAGGAGGCTTAATCATGGCACAAAATGACGAAATTCGCTATTTGACCCCAAAGACCAACGAGGCAAAGAAGAAAAAGTACTGCCGTTTCCAAAAGAGCGGTATCAAGTACATCGATTACAAAGATCCTGAGTTCCTCAAGAAGTTCCTCAACGAGCAAGGTAAGATCCTTCCTCGCCGTATCACAGGTACTAGCTTGAAGTATCAACGCAAGGTAGCTCAAGCCGTGAAGAAAGCACGTCACTTGGCTTTGCTCCCATACGTAACCGATATGATGAAATAATCGTTCGAGTTAAACGAGAAAAGAAGTTATTAATCATTTAATGAGAAAGGAAACATCATGGAAGTAATTTTGATTCAAGACGTAGCTAACTTGGGCTACAAGAACGATATCGTTAAGGTAAAAGATGGTTACGGTCGTAACTACCTCATCCCTAACCGTTTGGCTGTGATTGCTAACGATAGCAACCGCAAACAATTGGCAGAGAACCTCAAACAACAAGCACACAAGATCGCTAAACTCCTTGCTGACGCACAAGCATTGGCAGAGAAATTGGCTAACACCGTTATCACCGTGGCTGTAAAGGCTAACGAGGACGGCAAGATCTTCGGTACTGTTACTACAGCTCAAGTGGCTGAGGCATTGGCTGCTCAAGGTATTGAGATTGACAAGAAAGTGATTACCATCGACGAGGCAGTGAAAGTATTGGGCGAAGCTACCGCTACCGCTAAACTTCACCGCGAGGTAAAAGCTGAAATTAAGTTGAACGTTGTTGCTGCTGAATAAGCGCTAAAGAAAGGAAACAAAAGTATGAAAAAAGGAATTCATCCAGAGAACTACCGCGTTGTAGTTTTCAAAGATATGTCCGATGGAACACAGTTCTTCAGTCGCTCTACAGCTAACACGAAGGACACCATCGAGATCGATGGCACTACCTATCCACTCATCAAGTTGGAAATCTCCAACACCAGTCACCCATTCTATACTGGTAAATCTAAACTTGTGGATACCGCAGGTCGTGTTGATAAGTTTATGTCTCGCTACGGCAACCGCCGCAAGTAATCATACAACAGCGAAAGGCGAGCTTCGGCTCGCCTTTTTTATCTCTTACGCTTTACACCATACACTCTACACCTTACACTAAACACATGAAAAAGATTCTTTGGCAAGATTTTGGAAAGCAGATGTTACTATCAATTGGTATCTTCTCTGTGCTATTCCTTATATTATATATAGTGGAGTGGTTGATCCCTTCGCTGCAAGGTACGTTGCTTCAATGGCAAAGTCCTGCTTTCATTGTGGGTATTCCTGCCAGTGTGATAGGTGTAGGGTATGTACTCACTATTCGCAATCCTCAAAATTATATAGGTTTTGTAGGTGGCATTGCAATGGCATTGCTATTGGCAACTCAATTCTATTTACAAGGTAATCTCGACCTTGTATTTCTGCAACTGGTAGTATTCATCCCATTTATGGTACTATCATTGATTCGTTGGCGACGCCTTACACTATGTCCTCAACATACCAACCAACCATTCGTACCAGAGTGGTTGCCTCGCAAACAACTATATTTGTCATTGATTATATTGCTTGCTATTCTCATTGCTGATTATATACTCGCCACTTTGGTGATTCAGCAGGATGCATGGAACGAAAATATACTCATCAAACTCATGGGAGGACTGATGATTGCGTCTTCCACATTAGCCAACTTCATCCTTATTTACCAGAAGATCGATGCTTGGGTTTGGTGGGTGTTATATGCTTTATCGGGCATCGTCTTGTACATTTTAATCGGAAACATCTTTTCTATAGTACTCTTCATCGTATTCTTGATAATCAACGGAAGCGTAGGTATATCCTGGATACAACTACGCAAGTCTTTGAAAAAATAAATCATTCAATCAACGATTTTTCTTGCTATATTCAAAATAATTCACTACCTTTGCAAGCGTAATCAATGAAGATTAGTCAGTAGGTTAGTTTTGAAACTCAAACAAACGAATGAAACGCAAACAAGATACATCTTTTAGGGTGGAAGCGGCAACAGAGTTGATGCCCTTTCTACTATCCAAACTAGGCGGAATGACCCGCACTAGTGTGAAGCAGCTGCTTAGTCAGCGACGTGTGACCGTCAATGCAGGTATTCAAACCCGTCATGATACTCCGCTCAAAGCAGGCGACAAGGTACAAGTACTACAAGGTAGAGGCAATATAGAATTACGCCACCCAAAATTACGTGTAATCTATGAGGATGACGCACTTATAGTAGTGGAAAAGAAGAACGGATTACTCACCGTGCCTTACAACCCAAAAAGTAGCGAGATGACAGCTTACTCTATCCTCAAAGAGTATGTAAAGAAACAATCACGCTCAGCAACCGTGCATGTAGTACATCGTCTTGACCGCGAGACGAGTGGTGTGTTGGTATTTGCTAAATCCGCTGAACTGCAAGAGTATATGCGTACCTACTGGAAGCAACTAGTGACTAAACGCACGTATGCGGCTGTAGTGGAGGGACATCTAGATAAGACAGAAGGAACGATTACCACTTGGCTTACAGAGGACTCACATACGGGCATGGTATATTCATCTCCAAAAGACGATGGCGGACAAAAAGCCATAACACACTACAAGGTGATTAACGCAACGAGTATCGGGGAAGGTGATCAAGAGATGCCTATCTCGCTCGTTGAGTTGAATCTAGAGACAGGACGCACGAATCAAATCCGTGTTCATATGCAAAGCATAGGTCATCCCGTGATAGGCGACAGAAAGTATGGTCATGGCAATGAGTTTTCTCCAATAGATCGCTTGTGCTTGCACGCCCGCACATTGGAGTTTATTCACCCTATGACCGAAAAGAAAGTTCGCTTTGAAACCCCATTGCCAAAGGAATTTTCGAAAGCTATTACAGAAAAAACGAAGTAAACTATAAACGAACAAACACAAACAGAGGATATGTCAAATTTGATATATCCTCTTCTTATATGCCAACCTCTCTCCAATTTCATCTGTACAAAATCCCCACAACTACCATATAATCAATCTTTTTTATCGCAAAATCATGTACATTCACTCAACATACTTGCTCACATCCAAGATTTTCACTACCTTTGCAAACGAAATCACCAAACACACTGCCTTATGTCGCCAATCCGTCATCTCACCTTTATGCTCCTCTGCCTGTTTTTAACTTCTTGTGGCTACACTACCCGCTACCAAGAAGCGCAAACCACTATCGCCGTGGCAGATAGTTTAGACCAACACGAGCACCTACTCTATCCCGACACCGCAGCACTTCAACAATCTATCCGCACGCTCAACAACCCTTTCGGCAAACTCTTTACACACAACCAACTCGGCAAAGCGCACTACTACATCGGACGCCATCTCAGTCTTAACGCCCATATCACCCAAGCCGCAGCGCACTATATCGCTGCCGACCGCGCACAGATAGATGATCCTATCTATCGCGGGCGTATCAACTCCTGCATAGCGCATATAGCCAAACAAAACGAGAGCGATAGCCTTGCTCTTATCTTCTTCCTTCGTGCCAACGATGCCTTCAAGGCTAGCGGCAAGGACTGGTACTACGCGCATACCCTGTTGGATGTCAGTGAGTTCCATACCTATCTCCACCACTTCGAAGAGGCAGACAGCATACTCCATCTCGCTGCCTCCTACAACATAGACGACTACTACCTCGCGCGCTTCTACGAGACCAAAGGCCTCTATTTCTACGAGCAACTCCAATATGATTCTGCCCTCCACCACTTCCACCACGCCTTAAACCTCTGGCAATACGAAGAAGACCGCCTCTATACATATAAGAAACTCATGCAAGTCTATCTCGACATGGGCGACCAAGCATCGGCTTTGCCTTACGCACAAATCATCGTGGAGCAGTCCGCTACGCCCAACGAGTTGGTTAATGCCTACTACTGCCTCATGCAGGATGCCAAGGCCAACAACGATATTGAGCGACTGAGCCGTTATGCCCACGCACGCCAAGATGCCAACCGCCTGCTCAACGCACAAGTGGGCAAGTATCACGGCGCACTCACCCTGCTCAGAGAGCATCTGGCAAATCCCCATCCCTACCGATGGGCGTGGATGACGCTCCTATGCCTTCTTGTGGCTTGCTTGCTATTGGTCATCGCTATCGTGCTGCACCGCCGACACGCAGCCCGCCGCTTGCAAGTCGCTCATCATCAGATAGAAGACCTATCCATCAGTGCCCAATTGTCCGACATCCGCGCCACCTATCCACGCCCTCGCAAACAATGGAACGACTACAACGAGCTAAAGAAAGACTTAGACCTCCAACTCCACGATTGGCTATCTCAGTTGGAGACCTACCAACTATCCAACCGCGAAAATGTCTTTTGTGCGTATATGCTCCTTTATCCTAATGCTTCATTGGAGGAACTGGCAGATTGGATGCACTACTCCGCCACAGGTGTCAGCACCTTCAAACGCCGCATCGCACAGAAGATAGGCATTCCCACCCGAGAACTGTATCATTTCCTACATGAGATGCTACAAAGCGAAAAATAGAAACTGTACATTTTTATTACAAATAATAGATTATCAATACAATACATTTTTATAGTCTGTACAAATGCCTCTGCCTATTGCAGATGTTACCAAATTGTACTACCTTTGCAACAAAATTCAGTTACAACAAAAATGTATAACCTATAAATAATAGCGATATGAAAACGATCAACTCCTTCCGCAGCAAACTTCTTGCTCTCACCCTCGCCCTCATGGCAAGTGTGTCAACCTTCGCGTACAAATCCCAGTGGTGCGACAAATGGAATGTCATGTGGTTTGACGGTTTGTTTTTTGATGAAACAGCAAGAACATCACAATATCGACTAGGAAAAGATACTATCATCGGTGATTATACATATAGCAAATTTACCTCAAGAACTTCCGTACGCTTCACCGACGATAGGAAAGTATATGTCTATTATGAAGGCTTTGATGACAACGACCCATACACTCAAGATTTACCAACAGGCGAGTATTTAGCATACGACTTCTCTGCACAAGTAGGCGACACATTGGAAGTATTCTCTGGGGTTCATTCATATAGTAAGTACAAATGTCTTGTGCGTGAAGTACAAACAGATCCTGAAACCAAGCTTCGTACCATAACATTATTCCAACTTTTACTTGAAGATACAGATGGAGATGGCGTTGAAGAGGAATATGGCCTTGGAGGAATGACATGGATAGAAGGCGTTGGCTCACCCAATGGATTTTTAATTAATACTACTCTGCCTGGCGGAGGTCTTTTTACGCTCCTCTGCGCCTATAAAGATGATGAATTGAAATATACAGGTTCATTTTATGAGCGTTTTGGTTGCAAATACAACGCAGGAGTAGTCAGCGACGACCTTTTCCCAACATTATCTGGATTGCAACGAACAATTTGCCGTGAATATTGCGAACAAGCCGACAATAAAACCCGAATTGAACAATATACCAACCTAACAACAAGAACTGAAACTGGTGCCCCATACATATATTGTTCGCCATTTTTGCTGCGTGAAAAAGATAATAAGATATTGATTTATAGTCGTTCCTTGGATAAAGACCTTGTATTATATGACTTTAATTTGGAAGTAGGAGATTCATTGCCAATGCTATATATTGACTTTTTTGCCAAAGATGATTGGATTGCAGATCGTGATATGGAGATATGGTATGTAGTAGATTACCACAAAGATTTAGAGGGTAATTTACTACCTGCAGACACACTTATAGTTACAGATGTTTCCGCTATCACCCTATTGGACGGCAAAGAATACAAGAAATGGACCTTTAACAACGGAATGGAGTATGTAGAAGGCATAGGTAGTTTTGGTAATAGACAATGGTCAGGCGATTTCTTCCAATTGATAGGTAATATGGGCATTCCTGTTAGTTTGCATGGCGAACACCTTGTCTGCGTAAGCAAAAACAATAAACTCCTCTACCAGATGGACGATGCAGAAATGGAACGCCTTGGCGCAGAGTGCCTATGCGAAGTAGAAACTTCCTACAAAGACCAATGGTGCAACCAATGGAATATCCTTGCACATGGCTATTTAGGTCCGCAAGACCCGTTGGTAGCGGCGCGTACGAGCATATTTTGGTTGAGTAATAATACTGTCAACAGAAATGGTCAAGAGTATATCCCTCTTATGTGCTCATCCAGTAAACCTGATGTAGAATCAACTAATCTCATTGGTGAATTACGCTTTACAAAAGACAAGCAAGTGTATTTCTATTATGACAACACCGAATACCTGCTCTATGATTTTGATGTACAAGTTGGTGATACATTGGATATTTTTGGAGGTATTGAACTCTATAGTTATAGTTTTGTTGAGCAAAAGACTTACCCACATGTGATAACTAAAATAGACACGTTGGATGATGGCAGATTGCAAATCACATCAGATGCTATAGTTATATTCGAAGATGGCGAGGTCGGGACTTTTGAGGAAAAGCAGCAACAAATATGGATAGAAGGATTAGGATCAATCAATGGTATAGTTCATACTGGTATCAATCCAGGAATCGCTGGAAATCCTGCTATTGTCATGCTTTGCGCATATCGCGATGATGAGTGTGTTTATAAAACAGATTCTAATGATCCATACTGGATTGATTATACGCAACTTGGTTGTGTGTACAACGAAGGTGACTTTATTGAGGGTGCATTCCCTATACTGTCTGGCTTGCAGCGAACAGTTTGCAATGAGTATTGTGGAGAAACCGAGGATGATAATTCTGCGAATAACACATACAAACAAACATTCGATAGCATATTCTTTGAGAATGACAAACCATATATCCTTTGCAATGATTATCTCCTGCGCGAAGAAGATAATAAGATATTGATATATAGCCAACTACTTAATAAAGACCTTGTGTTATATGACTTCACGTTGGAAGTTGGCGACTCTTTGCCTGCGCTCTATTATGAGTTGCGTGCACACAACGCCATGCAGCAGTGGCTATACAATGGAGATATAGTGGACTATAATAAAGACGACGAAGGAACAATATTGCCCGCTGAGACTTTTGTTGTTACAGATATTTCAACAATCACATTGCTCGACGGTAAAGAGTATAAGAAATGGACATTCGACAATGGTATGGAGTATGTAGAGGGTATTGGCATGTATGGCGGTCATCGCAATGGTAACTTCTTCGGATTGATTCAGGAAATTGTTGTTCCATGTCACACGGGCACACACCTCGTCTGCGTAAGCAAAAACAACCAACTCCTCTACCAAATGGACGATGCCGAAATGGAACGCCTTGGCGCAGAGTGCCTATGCGATTATGACCGTGGACCACGCAAGGACAATGCTAAAGACGGTCAGATTGGTGGCAGACCAACCCCTACACAATGGAATCAGTTAGAAGTTGTGCTTCGCCAAATGGATAACAACCACACTATCCTGCAAGCAGAGACTTTCAGCTACACATTGGAAGACATCTCGCAACAGGTGAACAACAAAACCTATTTCCAACTCGCACGCCAATCCACCAAAGATACTGCCACAACCAAGTCCGTAGTAGGTGCACTGCATTTCGGCAAAGATGAAGACAACCGTGTGTACTTCCTCCGCGATGGAGTAGAATATGTGCTCTACGACTTCACCGCCGAAATAGGCGACACAGTGGAAATCTTTGCAGGTATCAACAACTACCCTCAAGAAACCACCTACACTCATGTGGTGGTTGATAAAGACACCACTGAAGATGGAGCTTGCAGAATGTTCCTGGAGGTAGTCTTCCCCGATGAGACCAATGCTACTGCCGAAAACGCAGAAAAAGTCTGGTTAGCAGGTCTCGGCTCTGTGGATGGCATTGTGCATAACGCTGCCAAACGAACCAGCAACGCTCACGCTGCACCAAGCAGAAGTGCTAGCAGCGAAACAGAAAGTTCAGTCATGCTCTGTGCTTGGCGCGAAGATAGTTGCCTCTACATGACCAATCATCCCGACTACGATGCCTTCGGTTGTGTCTATAACCAAGACCTTACAGCGGTAGAGAGTCCTACTTCCTCATCTTCTTATCAGAAGGTTCTACGTGGAGGTCAACTGCTAATTATGCATAATGGAAAGACATATACCGTCATGGGAATTGAAATGAAGTAACTAACAGCCATAACAAAAATCACCTGTGCCTTTCAGCACAGGTGATTTCTTTTTAGAAAGTGACCGTAAAGCCCGCATGGACATTGATGCCTGCTTGGGCGTAGTACCAGCAGCAGCGGCTGCCGTCCATGAAGCGACTTGCTTCAGCACCTCCGTTATTCGCATATTTGGCATTGAAGATATTGTTGATCTGACACAATAGGCGGATAGCAGGAGCGCTATCCTTCTTGCACCATTGTTGCATAGGCAAGCTGTATTGAAGATTGAGGTTTGTCGTGGAATATGCACGGAGCATAGCATTCTCATCCTCGGTATTATCTAGATACTGTTTGCTCACCACATTCGTCTGCACCGTAGCCGTAAAACCTGCTATATCAAAGGTAAAGAGTGACGAAGCGGTAAGGGTTGGCGAAAAAGCGATGGTGGTAGTACCTACCACAGAATCCTGCCCTACCCAATTCCAATCATCTTGATCATCATAGAGGTCAATATATTGGTGATAGTTAAGGATCTTGTTGCGTGATGCCACGAGGTTAGCGTCCCAACGCAGCCAATCCGTAATCTTCACGCCCGCGGTAATCTCAGCTCCCATTCGATAGGAGTCTTTTACATTCTTGGTCTTATATGCTCCCACATCGTTGTACTCGCCTGTGAGGACGAGTTGGTTGTCGTAGTCCATGAAATAGAGGTTCGCCCCAATAGCAAAACGAGGATGGGAATAGGTATAGCCCAATTCATAGTCGTATAGTCGTTCCGCATGAGGCAAACCTGCATACTTGCCTGTCGTAGCATCATACACCACATTCTCCTTATAGTTATTTCTACTAGGTTCGCGGTTAGCGATGGCGAAAGAAGCAGAGAGTAAGTGTCCGCGATTTTGGTAAGTCAATCCTGCTTTGGGGTTGAAGAAATGGAAGTCCACCTCCAGCGGGAGATTGGTCATATCTTCATCGTTCATACCATTGCGCTCATAGCGCACATAGCGGTATTGTAGGTCGGCATAGATCGAGAGTTTTTCCTGCGCACGATTAATGATACGCCAATTGGCTTTGGCATAGATATTCGCATCGGTCTTGCGCGCGTTATTGCGGTAGTATTCGTAGTTGATAGGTAATATAAGCGAATCCTCGAGGTAATGTAGTGTACCAAAGTGGTCGCCTAGATAATAGTTGGCTGCACCGCCAAACTGAATATCTACGGGCTCGGAGATGTATTTCGCTGCTAATACTCCACCAAAAAAATGGTTGTCAAGTTGCTTGCGATACATGCCATAGGCCTTGTGCGAATACGGTAATCCCCAGTAGGATAGTTTCTTGCGTTTGTATTGCTCGTAGTAGCCCGCGCCATGGGTATAGTGGGCAGTTGCAGATAGCGACCATTGAGAAGTAAAGCGATGATTGATAGACAATTGGGCATGTTGTTGCGCATAATTATCGGTTTGATTAGGGTAGTAGGCAGTAGAGTCGGAGCCGTCCATGGCAATCGTAGTATATTCGCCAGCAGGGTTATAGCGGCGATCGGCACCATTGATGCCATAGGCAGTGTTGTAGTCTACTCCATCCCAGCCCATGCCAGTCTTCTCGCTACCTCCAAAGAATCGGCCAACTACCTCTGTTTTGTTGCCATACCAACCAAGGTCGCCATAGTAGGAGTAGAGGTCGGAGGCAGTACGGTAGAGAAAACCGTCGGAGTTGACCTTGGAGAATCTGGCATTTGCTCGCCATTGGTTTGGCAGCACGATGTAAGCATTGATCATCTCGCGGAAGGTGTTGTACATACCACCGTTAAAGGAGAGGGTATAATGACTAACCGTATCCTCGGCTCCCGATTCCCGACACTGGTTACCCGTCTCCATATTAATGCTCGCACCAAACGATGCGCTACCGTTGGTAGAGGTGCCTACGCCGCGTTGGACATTCAGCGAGGACATGCTGCTGGCCATATCGGTCATATTGACCCAGAAGACAGTTTGACTCTCGCTATCGTTGAGCGGAACATCATTGAGCGTCATATTGATACGCGTGTGGTCCGTACCACGGATGCGGAAATAGGTATAACCAATACCTAATCCATCATCGCTAGTAGCAACAAGTGCTGGTGTAGAAGCGAGCAAGAAGGGGAGGTTTTGTCCCGTATTACTCTGGTTGAGTTGCTCATTGGTAAGAGCGGTGTGGTTGTTAGTAACTTGCGCTACTGGCGCGTTGATTGTAACCTCATCCAGTTGTTGGGTGAGGAGGATGGTGTCTGTTTGCGCATGTGAAACGACACTTGCCGCCAAGATGGCGGACACAAGGAAAGAGAATTTTTTCATACTTCCTTAGCAGCATTACCTGCCCAGGTTCAAAGGGTATAATCTCAGCCGTGAGAGGCACCCCTGTAGTTAATAATATAGTTAGCTAATATCCCATAAGCGCTCGGCTTGCACCTAGGGTGTATTATGCCATTTAGGAATTAGAGTTGGTATGAGAACGTACACATCCATCCCCATTCGTTCATTTTATGAGAAGGAACAATTGGAGTCTTTATTATATTGTTTAATCCAAAATCATATCCTGCTTGCAAGCGATATCGCTCCCATTCGAAGCCACCACCAAGTCCGAATTGAATATTTGTTCGGTAGAGGTCGCGCGTAACATATCTATCATGTGCTTGTGTTGCAATTCCCTGTTGCTCTAGCCATTGTATTGTTGGGTTAGACATTTGTTCTGTATTGATGACATCATAACTAGTCAAACCTATTTGCAATTGAGGTCCAGCATAGAAGAACATTCTAAGTTGCTTCCACAACACAATATTATAATACGCGCGTACAGGAATAGTCAACTGTAATTGAACTATGTTATGTTGCATCACATTAACTTGCGCGCTCTCCGCAGACATTGATGCCCAATGCTGATTGTTGCGACCATACGTAAGTGTTGCCAACGCTCCCGTCTGCATACTAAAGTGATATGGCAAATTGAAGTCTACGGTTGCACCTAATCTTACACCATGCAAATACAAGGAAGAAGTGTCTTGTCTTTGATTAAGTTGGGTATATCCAGTTTCCCAACGCCAAGTAGTAGAAAATTGGTAGTCCTCTTTTAGTTCTACTTTGCGTGTTGGATCAAAGAAATCTGGTTCGGCCGTCTGCAAATCAGGAAGAGCCGTTTTGCTATCTTGTGCAAAAACTGCGATGGTAGTTAAACACATCAATAATGAGATATAAATAACGCGCATATTCATCATTCTAGGTATTTTTACGCTACAAAGGTACTACTTTCTGCTGAAATATGCAATTTTTTTTGAAAAAATATGCTTTTTCTTGGAAAATATTTGCACAATTAAAAAAAAGGTAGTACCTTTGCAGCCGATTTTCGCCCATAGAGGAGAAAATGGTGCCATCGTCTATCGGTTAGGACAAGAGATTTTCATTCTCTAAAGCGGGGTTCGATTCCCCGTGGCACTACAAATAACGACAAGTATAACAACTAAATTACATTACATTTAAGAGATGGCAAATCATAAATCATCTTTGAAGCGCATTCGCCAAACGGCTACTCGTAAGGCACACAACCATTACTATGCAAAGACTACTCGCAATGCCGTTCGCGTATTGCGTGCTACTACTGACAAGGCTGCTGCTGAGGCTCTCCTTCCAAAGGTAAGCTCAATGTTGGATAAGTTGGCTAAGCGCAACATCATCCACCGCAACAAGGCCGCTAACTTGAAATCAAGTTTGGCTTTGCACACTAACGCTCTCTAAGCGTATTTTATTTACCACAATATAGTGGGGCTGCCGATTGGTAGCCCCTTTTGTGCGTATTAGATGAATCTATTTAGAGATACTCTTTGATTGCTGTCGCATTGAACAAGTCACGCTCCTTATCAGTAAACCAGCCCCATTTATTGAAATACCGACACATGTTCACCACGTGTATCCATAACATTTTCAAAGACTTATAGGATGCATGCTCATGATTATGAACAATGCTTACGCGTGGGAAAAAGACAGTTAGGTAGTCACGGTGGATGCGTCGAGTGAGATCCATGTCCTCTGGATACATAAAGAAACGCTCATCAAAAAGCCTTGCCTTTTGCACTGCCTTTGTGCGAAGCAACATAAAACAACCACTAAGATACGGCACATTCATCATTTCGTCATATCCAGAAGAACGCATTTCGTATTGGTCGTTGCGCTTTTTTATCCATCTTTTAGGCAAAAACCGCCTTCCGAAGACATCCATTGGAGTCGGCAATAGTTTACAAAGATATTGCAACTCTCCATTGGGATAAAGCACCTTTGGCATCAAACATCCTATCTCAGGATTTTGAAGAATAAACTGATACATTGTATCTATATCCTGTTCCTTGAGCAAGATATCAGAATTGATAATCAGATGAAATGGGATATCATCATATATACTCTCTCGAATAGCAATATTGTGCGCCGCTCCATAACCAAGATTTTTGTTGTTGAAAATATATTCAATCTTGTCTGAGCATATCGGCAACTCATGGGTTATATTAGGAGAGTTATCAATCCAATATATGCGACTAACGTACTTGGATTTCAACATAACTGTCGTTAAATCCGCTACTTGTTTCCAATCTGGATAATATAAAACGATGGATATATTTAACATTCTGGGGATAAAAATTCGTTAAGTTTATCTTGATATAAGTGAATGATTTTTTTCTCATCAAATAGCTGACATATTCTATCTCTAGCATTTTTCCCAAACATTTTACGCGTCTCTTCTGAGAGCGAGAGCATATGCATCATGCACGCAATCAATGTATTAACACTCTGTGGCTCACAGAGAAAGCCAGTTACTCCATCTACAACTATCTCTCTACAACCAGGAACATTGGAAGCTATAATTGGTCTTTCCATAGAGGCAGCTTCTAGTAGGACACGCGAAATACCTTCTCTATAGGATGGCAAGACAATACAATGAGCTTGCTCCATATATGGCTGTACGTTCGATGTCTCGCCAATATATTTAACTGCGCCTGTTTGTTCCCAAAGATTCATTTGTTGACTATTAACGCAAGCTGGATTATTAGCACCCAATTGCCCTAGAATTTTGAATTGAACCTCTGGATATTGCTTTTTAATCACCTTTGCTGCTTCCACAAACTCTCCTACACCTTTGTCCCACAACACTCGTCCTACAAACAAAAAGGTAAAAGGACATGCTGGTGATTTAACAGACGATTGATATTTGTTCAGGTCAACTCCTTCCCCGTTAATAAGTCGTGTTTTATATTGTGCAACTATATTTTCTTCAATAAACAGCGTTTTATCCTCCTGATTCAAGAACCATACTTCTTTTGCACTCCTCAACGATAGTCTATATAAGCATTTAGCCACCCTATTAATCCATCCTTTGCGAATAAAGGTATATCCTAAACCTGTTATCACAGATATTTGTTGAATTTTTGCTTTACGAGCTGCCCAACTACCATATACAATAGGCTTTATCGTATAGTGAAAAATAAAATCGAACTTCTCCTTTTTATAGATCTGTTTTAATGCCTTTGCCAATTGTATATCCTTGAATGGATTCATACCTTTGCAATCCATATCAATAGGTATCAATCGAATTTGCGCCTGACGAAGCATTGTAATATCACGATCTTTTGGGGCAATAACCACCACCTCACAGCCATTTTGAGCAAGCTGTGCCATTACTCCCATACGGAAAATACACATTGCTTGCAAACTATTACCTACAAATGCTATTTTATATCCCATATCGACTGCAATATTTGTGTTATTTTTATAGCTGTTTTTTTCCAACTATACAATTTTAAACGTTGGTCTTGTTTTTCGATCAACTCACTATAATCATTATTTTCAAAAAAAGCAGAAATTACACTCGCCATATCTTCAACATCAGTTGGGCTAAAATATATAGCGGCATCTCCTGCCACCTCTGGCAGAGAAGATTGATTACTCAATAATAACGGAAGATGATAGTAATATGCCTCAAGAACCGGTATTCCAAAACCTTCACACAAAGAAGGAAAAATCAAACCCTTTGCATTGCGAAAGCAGTACGCTAATTTCTCATCAGTTAACCATCCTGTTAGTTGCACTGTTTTACGCAAAGCATTCATTTTCCGAATTTTCTCAATCTCTTTCATACTGAACATTTGTTCATTACCAACAATGACTAATCCCGTATCCTTAGGAAGCATATTATAACATTGCTGCATCGCAGAAATTAAGCGCGCTAAATTTTTATGGCCGCGCGAGCTACCCACGTATAATAAATAATTTTTAAAATCAAGGTTCGTAGATAACTCTTCGAAAGATTGATTTTCTAACAAATGTTCCCATCCTTCGTAAACAACAGAGATTTTCTCCGCAAATTGCTCTCCATGATATTTCAATATCTCTTGATATGTATAATTCGAAACTGCTACTACTTGGCTTGCGCGACATAATCCCCTTCTAACGATCCGATGTAAATACCAACGTTTTAATATGCTTAAGCATCCCAATTGCTCTGGGAACTGCTCATAAATCAAGTCATGCAGCACATATAGTGTAGGTATTCTCAAACATAACGGATATTGGTTACTCGGTATAAACGCAGCATCGAAGTGAGCATGCGATCGCATATAACGTGCGAACTGAAACTCACGTAACGGCCCAATTGGACTAATATCCACTTCTTCAATACTAATAGACGTTTCTTTTAGCTTTTGCAAATAACGTTCTGGACATTGATTCGGGCGCAATAATAATGTATAGCGAAATGACATATCCAAACGCAATACTACGTTCAGTATGTATTGAGTCAAACCATCCATTTGGCGCGATACAGGAGTTCCATCTATTAATATATGTCTCATATATAACGTCTTATGCACATTTTTACTACCAAAAACAAGGTTGAATCGAACAATTTAAACCGATATTGTACAATACGCCACAGGCGAACAAGACAATTCTTATCGGGCAATGACAGAAACATCTCTATTACTTGCCTATCATCCACCCGCACACCTTCCCTGAAATATTCATAAAAACTCTTCAAGCCGTTGTAGTGTTCTCTGCTCACTAAAGGGACATTGCGATTTTGCCACATAAGAGTAATCTTTTTTGCTATGCTACCAGGAGCATTACCTGTTAGATTATTTTCGTGTTGGCGATAATACATCAATGATTCAGGTAGATAATGCACTTCGCCAAAACATATACCTGCCAATAACAACACATGATCGTGCATGGCGTAAAACGACAATGGTTGTTCTATTACTTCACACATTGCTCGGTTGAATATAGCTGCAGCACCTTGAATACCCGTATTTAAAAATAACATTTGACGCAATGTTGTTGGGTAAGTTAGCGTGTTTTTATTAGAAATAATTCCATTTTGCGAAGTCCAAAGATATGCATTTGAATATACAACTTGTGGTATATCTTGGCTATACTGTTTTATCTCACTCAACATTTCTTCTACCTTATTAGGGAGCCAGATATCATCTTGATCGCAAAACATACAGTACGGAGCAGAAGTACAAGTTACTAGATGTATAAAATTGCGAGCTACTCCCATGTGACTAATCCCATCCTCGAGCAGTTGTATACGATTATCTTTTTGCATTAAACGCCGTAAGATATTCACTGTATTATCCGTTGATCCATCATCATGGATTAGTAGACGCCAATCTGTAAATGATTGTGCTATAATGCTTTGTACCTGCTCTTCCAGGAAGGCTTCGCCATTATATGTAGCCATCAATATATCAACCATTGCGCTTCAACGTTTTGGTAAAGAGATTGTATTTACTGATAATATATGGCAACAATGCAGCAACCAAGTATTGCAAATTTTGTGATAACACCATAAAGAATGTATCGCCTATAAACTGCATCACAACTGTACCCGCCAAAATAGCGTACATGAGCAATGAAAATTGGCTTCCATCCTCAGCAGTTTTGAATAAATATCCGAATAGTAAACCTAATACAATAGAAAATATTATCACTCCCGCCACACCAAAATCTTTATAAAAAGGATAAATCGTTGTATAGGTATTGGAATAATACTTTAAATCACCAACTTCTACCCACTTGAAATCCAAGATTGGATCTATGACCTCTGTTTTACCACCATCTATACTTGACTTTATAGCATAGTACAAACGGAATGAGTTCTCTGCAGGTTGCTGCGCAGAACAAGGTTCTACATTTTGGTCTAAATTCGCTAGACTAGTAGTCAAATACAATGCCGTGAAATGACGAGGATTGGTATATGAGCCTCTAATCATTTGAACTCCCACAAAGAATACTAGTAATACACAAAAAGCGAATACTAAATGCCCTATACGAACCATCTTTCGCTCGGTTAAAATGATCGCAGTTGCTAAGAAGAGAATCATGAAGTTCATCTTCCCCATTGAGGCAAAAGCATAGAAGAAATTGGCCAAAAAGAGAATAATCACTCGCCCAATATTCTCACGAGAGGCGACTTGCAACTCCATTATATAACTCACCATCCAGAACAACACAAAGAAAGCTGCAGTACGAATGCCGCGTACCTCTGCCACATTCGCATCCCGCAAGGCGGCAAAAGGATTACCACCATCACGAGCAACAATTATAGCCACCCAAAAAATCATAATTGGGATAGTACACAACGTAAAGTAGTAATAAATATCGCGCGCAGGCACACTAGATTTTACGTTCAAGAAGGTTGGCTTGATATATACCGATTGCATAGTCCATGCAGCAAGACAAAAACAAATAAGCCACATTGCAACAATCCAAACAGTACTTATTTTTAATGGATTCGCACCGCTATCCACACACGCATAGCCTATCAAACTCATCAACCAAGTGGCTAATAGCAAATTAGTCGGAGCATACCACCGACCACGTGAAAAGAGCAAACTCATCACCAGTAGTACTACGCATATCACAATTAACCACACCATCCAAGAATATAATTAGTTTGCAAAGATACTACTTTTTTCTGATATACACAAAAAAAAAGAGCTCAAAACTAAGTTTTGAACTCCTTTTCTTTCTGTTGACTATAGCAGAGGCTATAACCAATTGCAAAAATTACTCTGCAGCAACTTCTGCTTCAGCTGCAGCAGCTTCTTGTGCAGCCTCTACGGCAGCAGCAGCGAGTGCATCAGCAGCCTCTTGGCGCTTCTTTGCTACCTCAGCAGCTTTAGCCTTGTTGGTCTCTACCTCTTGAGCAAGCAATGCTTTTGCAGCAGCAGCTTTCTTATCTGCCTCTGCTTGGCTGATCTTACCATTCTTAGCATCCTTTTGTGCTTTCCAAGCGTCAAAACGCTTTTGAGCCTCTTCAGCAGAGAATGCACCCTTAGCTACACCACCGTTCAAGTGCTTCATAAGCATAACGCCCTCACCAGAGAGGATGTTACGAACAGTGTCAGTAGGTTGAGCACCTACATTTACCCAGTACAAAGCGCGATCAAACTTGAGATCTACTTTAGCAGGGTTGTTGTTTGGGTTGTAAGAGCCAATACGCTCAATGTACTTGCCATCACGTGGCGAACGGCTGTCAGCTACTACGATGTGGTAGTAAGCGTAGTCTTTGTGACCATGACGAGCCAAACGAATTTTTGTTGCCATTTGTTTGTTGTTCTTTGTGGACTACAACTTCACGAGTTGCTTGTCCGGGTTAATAAATAATGGTATGCTTTTTTCACGAAAAAGCGTGCAAAGGTACTGCTTTTTTTTGAAACCACCAAATTTTATGCAAAATATTTTATTTTGTATATCGATTTATTTGCGCATTAGCCGTACGTTGCATGCGTTCTAGTTGGTTAATATCCTTCATAAGGAAGCCCAATTGGTAGGTATCAGAGAGTGCTTCTTTCTCTTTATCGTTGAGGTAATATACCCAGTTGCGAGTGGGTTTATCTCCAACTCCTTCCACACGAACTTTCGAGTTTTGGTGCGTATTGATGAAATTAAGCAAGGCGAGAGCATTGTCCTCATCGAAGGTCATTATCTCATGGTGTGCCCCATCTTGGAAGTGATGGTTGCGCCCAGAGAAGGTGGTTTCCTCGCCATTAGCAGTGAGTCGCAGAGTCTGTTGGTTTACTTGGTAAGTACCATAGTAATAACTCTTTACGACCGTTTGACGACTGTCCAACACATAGGCTTGGATGAAATTGCGAGATGTATTACTCCCCGTGCTCAAAAGGCGGTGGACATACTTGCCGTGGTCTTCGTACTTCTCATTTTTTTCGTATTTGAATCGTCTGATGAGTTGGTCAGCCTGCGAGAGGAGTGGTGGCAAAAGCGTGTCCACATACGCCAATGTGCGTTGTGCCTCAAGGTATGTAATGCTGTCTTCGAGCGCCTTGGCGAGGCGACGTTGTGCCACTTGCTTGGGATAAGTAAGATGCAGAGAATCAAGCACAATGCGTGCCTGTCTCCATTGTCCATCATCAACAAGCTGTTTGGCGTCATTGACTAATGTAGCAGCGCGTTGTTCTTCGGATGGTTGGCAAGCGGTAAATAGCATTGCGCAAAGTGCGCAGATGAACAAGTGTTGTTTTGTCATATTTGGGAATATTTATACGTTCTGGGTGCAAAGGTACTGAAAAAAAGTGAAAAGTAAAAACTGAAAGCTGAAAACTTCTATAAAATATGCTTAATAACTAACTAATAACTAAGTAATCACTAACTAATCACTAACTAATCACTAACTAAAGGTAAGTAATCGATAAGAGATACTAATACGAAAAGTGACAAAATATATAAAAAAATAACAAATATTTGCATATTTGAAAAAAAAGTACTAATTTTGCAGCCGATATATTGTGCTTATTGCACAGTTTTTGTACATCGGATGTAAAAAGTCCTAACAAGATATCGTAGAAGAACAAATTTAGTAATATATTAATACAAGTATGAAAAAATCATTGAAAGTTTTTGCGTCAGTAATGGCATTTGCAGTGCTGACCGCTTGCGGAACTGCTGTTCAACCAGAGCAAGTTACCGTAAATCCTAGTCCATTGACCGTAGTAGGCAACCTCGTTGAGGCAGACATTACCGGTACATTCCCAGTGAAGAAATTTGGTAAGAACGCCGTTTTGACCGTTACTCCAGTATTGAAATATGCTGGTGGAGAGGCAGTTAGCCAATCTGTAACTTATGTAGGTGAGAAGGCAAAAGAGAATGGTACAACCGTATCTTACAAAGAAGGTGGTCAATTCACAGTGAAGGCATCTTTCGAGTATGTACCAGCAATGGCAAAATCAGAGTTGTATCTCCGCTTTACTGCTAAGAAGGGCAACAAGGTGGTTGAAATTCCTGATATGAAGATTGCAGACGGTGTTCTCTCTACCGCTAAGATGGCTCAAGCAGAGGATGTACCAGCACAAGTAACTGCTGACAAGTTCCAACGTATTATCCAAGAGGTTCAAGAGGCTGACATCAAGTTCTTGATCCAACAATCTACATTGCGTAACTCTGAGTTGAAATCTCAAGAGTTGAAGGATCTCTATGCAGCTATCAAGTCTGCAGATACAACAGCAAACAAGGCTATCAACAAACTTGAGGTTGCTGGTTATGCATCTCCAGATGGTGAGCAAGACTTGAACGCTAAGTTGGCAGACGCTCGTCAAGCTAAATCACAAAAGCACTTGCAAAAGCAATTGAAGAAAGCGAAAGTGGATGCAGCAATTGAGTCAAATGTAACAGCAGAGGACTGGGCAGGTTTCCAAGCAGCCATGGAAGCTAGCAACATCCAAGATAAGGAGTTGGTATTGCGCGTGCTCAGCATGTACACAGATCCAGAGGAGCGTGAGGCACAAATCAAGAACTTGAGCGCAGTGTTCAAGACTATCGCAGAGGAAGTTCTTCCAGCATTGCGTCGTAGCCGTTTGATCTTGACAACCGATTTGATTGGTAAGTCAGACGAAGAAATCGCAGCATTGGCAGCAAACGATGCAGCCGCATTGAACGTTGAAGAGTTGCTCTATGCAGCTACTTTGACCAACGATGCAGCAGAGAAGTTGGCTATTTACAAGAAGGCTACTGAGTTGTTTGCAAATGACTACCGCGGTTACAACAATATGGGTATGGTTTACTTCGGTCAAGGCAATATAGCTGAAGCTCGTCGTTGCTACGCAAAAGCATTGCAATTGGCTCCAGCAAATGCAGATGTAAACTACAACGCAGGTCTTGCAGCAATGGCAGAGAACGACTTGGCAAAAGCTGAGGAGTATCTTGGTAAAGCAGCTGGTACAGAAGGTAACTTGAACGCAGCTATGGGTACTCTCTACACTATGAAGGGTGATTACGCAGCAGCAAAGAACGCTTATGGCAAAACTGCTAGCAACAACGCAGCTGTTCAACAAATCTTGAACGAGGATTATGCAGCAGCTCGTCAAACATTGGCAAGCGTAGCTAATCCAAATGCAACTACCGCTTACTTGGCAGCTATTGTAGGTGCTCGCACCAACGATCGCGACGCTGTATATGCTAACTTGAAGTTGGCCATCGAGCGCGATGCTGCTTTGAAGGCAAAAGCACAAGAGGATATCGAGTTTGCAAAATACCAAGCAGACGAGAAATTCCAAGCAATCGTTAAATAATGTCGGTATTATTTCCAAAAGTACCCAAACCACGTGAGTGGGACTATCGCCCCATTTACTACGATAAAGAAAAGGAGGCGCGCAAGGATAAACTTGCGCGTCTTCATCGTGGTTCGTTTCGTGAAGCTCACGAGGCAAACACTCACAAGAAATCAGACCAAACAAAGCGTGCATCTAAATTGGTGTTCTGGATTGCGCTGTTGGTCTTGTTACTCTTTGCCTTTTATTACTTGCTATGAGTGATATTATCCATCTGCTCCCTGATAACGTTGCCAACCAAATTGCTGCCGGCGAGGTGATTCAACGTCCAGCTTCTTGTTTGAAGGAGTTGGTAGAGAACTCGTTGGACGCGGGTGCTAAGCATATCCGTGTGATTGTTCGCGATGCGGGAAGAACATTATTGCAAGTAGTGGATGATGGCAAGGGAATGAGCTCAACCGATGCTCGTATGGCATTCGAGCGCCATGCGACATCTAAGATACGTCAGTCAAGCGACTTGTTTCAACTTCGTACTATGGGTTTCCGTGGCGAGGCATTGGCAAGTATCTGCGCTGTAGCACACGTTGATATGCAAACGCGTCGCGAAGAAGATGAAATAGGAACGCGCGTAGAGATTGCAGGGTCAGAAGTGATAAGTCAAGAGATGGTACAATGTCCCGTTGGAACCAACATCCGGGTCAAAAACCTCTTCTACAACGTACCAGCACGGCGCAAATTTTTGAAAACAGACCAAACAGAGTTGCGCAATTTGATTGCGGAATATCAACGAATTGTATTGGTCAATCCACAAGTACAATTCACATTTGTTAGCAATGATGAGATCATCTCAGAATTGCCAACATGTACACAGAAGCAGCGCATTGAAGCCGTTTTTGGACATTCATCTAAACCTTACACAGGACAATTGGTAGATATTGCGACCGAGACAGAGTTGGTGCGAATTTCTGGCTTTATTGGCAAGCCTGAAAGTGCAGGTAAAAATGGTCAGCAATATATGTTTGTAAATGGGCGCTATATGCGTCATCCTTATTTCCATAAAGCTTTGATGACAGCTTATTCGGGCATGCTTTTGCCTGATCATAGCCCATCTTATTTCCTCTATTTTGAGATTGATCCAGAAGCAATTGATGTGAATATCCATCCCACAAAGACAGAAATTAAATTTGCGGATGAACAGGCTATTTTTCAAATTCTCCTAGCAGCGAGCAAGGAGGCGTTGGGAAAATTTAACGTAACTCCTTCATTGGATTTCACGACCGAGTCGCATTTGGATATCCCTAATCAAATTCCAAATATTGCGACCATCTCTGCGCCACGTATTCAACTGGATCCACAGTACAATCCGTTTAGGACACAAGTATCCCATCGCGCAGAGAAAGGCTGGGAGAAACTATATGAGATACCTCAAAGAGCAGAATTACAAGTTGAGGAAGCAAGTTTTGATGTGTCATTAATTACAGAGAACACGCCACTCATTCAGTGGGACAACCATTATATTTGTGCATTAACGTCTATCGGTTTGTTATTAGTACATCAACATCGCGCGCACGTGAGCGTATTATATAAGGTGTTATTAGAGCAATTGGCAAGTCAACAAGCTACTGCACAGCCATTGTTATTTCCAGAGGTAGTCGAATTGACAAACAGCGATTTGACTACGTTAGAGCAATTGCTTCCTGAGTTACAAAGTATTGGTTTCGGATTGGAGCAATTTTCGCCATCTGCCTATTCTATATGTTCTGTTCCCGCATTATTAGGACAAAAAAATGCCTCAGAAGCAATATTACAAGTGATTCATAGCGTACAAGATACGGAACAGTCGGCAAAACAACAATGGCACGAAATGATTGCTCTAAGCCTTGCAGAACAAATGGCAATACCTCAGGGAAAATTGCTGACGGATATTGAAATGCGTGATCTGGTGGAGCGTTGGTTGCATACCTACACCTCTCGCCACCTTCCTAATGGACAAACAATAGTTACATTACTTACCCATGAAGAGATACAAAAACGTTTCTAATTACCTCGCAACATTGATATTGGGGTTGGTTTTTACCGCATGTAGCAATTCTAGCGAACGGATCGTAACCATTTTGCATACCAATGATACGCACTCGCAAGTAGAACCATTGGAGGCAGGAAAACGTGACGCTCTCTGTGGTGGATATGCCCTTAGAATGGGTGTGGTTGCACAAGAACGCGAGAAAAATCCCGATTTGATACTATTGGATGCTGGGGATTTCAGCCAAGGAACCCCTTATTTTAATTTCTATCATGGTAGAATAGAGGTGGATGCACTAAACCGCATGGGATATGATGCTGTTACCTTGGGGAACCATGAGTTTGATTATGGAGTAGACACCTTAGCAGCAGTCTTGAAAGACGCTTCATTCTCTGTAGTTTGCGCAAATTACAATGTACAAGGTACTGCCTTGGAGGATATCGTCAAGCCATATGTTATCTTGCGCCGTTCGGACATCAAGATAGGTATTTTTGGTCTAGGTGTTAATCCACAAGGCTTGATTTCGCAGAAAAATTTTGCACCTATTCAATATCTTGACCCTATCTCTGTAGCTCAAGAGATGGCAACAACACTCAAGAAGAAGCATTGTGATTTGGTGATTTGTTTAAGTCATCTGGGAACAGATATCAAGACACCTCAACAAACAGTGTCAGACATACAATTGGCTAAAACTACACGTGATATCGATATTATTGTAGGAGGTCATACCCACAAAATTCTAACTAATTATTATGTAGAAAACCTTGACGGAGATAGTGTACTTTTGGCACAAATGGGCAAATCTGGAGCAAGAATTGGTAAAATTGAGGTCGAAATGACGGAATAAATACACATTTCTTACGAAAAATTTGCATATTTGAAAAAAAAGTAGTTACTTTGCAGCCGATTTCGTGAATATATATTAAAAATAATATAATTAACAACTAAAAAAAATTGTAATTATGTCAGCAATCGAATCAAAAGTTAAAGCAATTATCGTTGATAAATTGGGCGTAGAGGAATCACAAGTTACTCCAGAGGCAAGCTTCACAGCAGACCTTAACGCAGACTCTCTTGACACTGTAGAGTTGATTATGGAGTTTGAGAAAGAGTTTGGTATCTCTATTCCAGACGAGGATACTCAAAAAATCAACTGCGTTAAAGACGTTATTGATTATATTGAAAAACTTCAAGCATAAGATTTTTCACGTATTTTGACTTTTACCATGGACGAGTTTGTGGATATCCGCAAACTCGTTAGGTGTTTTATAAGGAATGGAACAAAAACGCGTAGTAATTACTGGGCTTGGCATGGTGACATCATTGGGAAATGATGTACCCACTAACTGGCACAATCTACTTCAGGGCAAGAGCGGAGCTGACCTAATCACTCATTTTGATGCATCGAAATTCAAAACTCGTTTCGCTTGCGAGGTTAAGGATTTGGATGTGTCACATCTTTTTGATCCAAAGGAGTTGCGACGCTATGACCGCTATATTCATTACGCAATCAAGTCTGCTGAAGAAGCAATACAAGATGCACATATCAACATCAATCAAGAGGATGCGCTACGCTATGGCGTAGTTTATGGCAGCGGGATGGGAGGTGTATATACACTTGATACGAACATTGGTGCTTTTGGTGCAGGAGATGGAACTCCGCGCTATAGCCCTTTCTTTATCCCGATGATAATCACCAATATGGCAGCTGGCATGATAGCCATCCGCTATGGATTCAAAGGAGTAAATTTTGCTACGACTTCAGCTTGTGCTTCCTCAACACATGCCATTGCAAACGCTTACTACCAAATTCGTATGGGTTTGGCTGACGTAATCCTTACGGGCGGAAGCGAAGCTGCTGTTGAGTGTTGTGGGGTTGGAGGTTTCAACGCATTACACGCCCTCTCAACCCGCAACGAATCGCCACAAACTGCAAGCCGTCCATTCTCAGCTTCGCGCGATGGATTTGTGTTAGGCGAAGGCGCTGGAACAATTATTCTCGAAGAATATGAACATGCCAAGGCGCGAGGAGCTCACATTTATGCTGAGTTAGTGGGCACGGGGCTCACTGCCGACGCATACCACCTTACTGCGTCCGACCCTAATGGAATAGGAGCGAAGAATGCCATGCAACTCGCTATGAGCGAGGCTGGCATAACCCCAGAACAAATAGATTACATCAATACCCATGGCACATCAACCCCTATTGGTGATCTAGCAGAAGTGAAAGCAATTCAAGAACTCTTTGGGGAGCACGCATATAATATCAACATCACCTCATCCAAGTCAATGACGGGACATATTCTTGGTGGAACGGGCGCTGTGGAAGCGATTATATCTATTTTATCTATGCAACACAGTATGGTTACTCCAACCATCAATCACGAAGAGGGAGACGAGGATCCAAAGATTGATTATAAACTTAATTTCACATTTAATAAAGCACAACAGCGTGATATTCAATACGCTATGAGTAATAATTTTGGCTTTGGCGGGCATAACGCAAGTTTACTATTTAAGAAACTCACGCTGTAAACATTCAACTTTAAACAACAATGCGGTGTTGCCGCATCATATATTAACTATTTTATTTTTAAGGTATTATGATTACAACTAAAATTGGTGAGAACGCAGGTTTGATCTGGAATGCATTACAAGGTGGTGCTCTCACAACAAAAGCTTTGAAAAAAGCCACAAAATTGAAAAACGACGACTTGAACCTCGCTTTGGGCTGGTTGGCTCGCGAAGGAAAAGTTGCTTTTGAGGAAGCAGAGGAGTTGACTATCTCTCTCCTTTAATTACTATGATAAGGCTGTTTGACTTTGGACAGACAGCCTTATTTTACCTGCCTATTACGCACAATAGACGGACAATAACCGCACAATAAACGCACAATAAACGCACAATAACCACACTATTCGACTACTATGAATATAGCTATCGTAGGCGCATCAGGCGCCGTAGGACAAGAACTGCTTCACATTTTAGCGGAACGCCACTTCCCTATTACTAACCTTCGACTTTTTGGCTCCGCACGCTCAGCGGGCTCTACATATACCTTCTGCGGCAAAAAATACACCGTAGAATTACTCCAACACGGCGACCTTTTTAAAGATATTGATATTGCCTTCGTTTCCGCTGGTGGCTCTGTATCAAAAGAATATGCAGAGGATATCACTCGTTACGGAGCGATTATGATTGACAACTCATCCGCTTTCCGAATGGATAAGGAAGTGCCATTAGTTGTGCCAGAACTCAACCCAGATGACATCGCACAAGCTCTTCAAGAAGGCGGCAAGCGCATCATCGCCAATCCTAACTGCACTACCATTATTATGGCGGTCTGTCTAAAAGCAATTGAGGAACTTTCTCATATCCGCCGTGTACATGTATCTTCTTATCAATCAGCTTCGGGAGCAGGAGCTTCTGCCATGGCGGAACTCGAAGAACAATACCGCCAAGCCCTCAATGGAGAGGAAGTAAAGCATCAAAAGTTCGCTTATCAATTGGCATACAATCTCATTCCACAAATTGATGTTTTTGGAGACGACGATTATACCAAAGAAGAACTCAAGATGTATCACGAAACTCGCAAGATTATGCACTCGGATATTGCAGTATCCGCTACTTGTGTCCGAGTTCCATCCTTGCGTGCTCACTCAGAGGCTATTTGGGTAGAAACAGCCGAACCACTCACTCCAAAGCAAGTCCGCGAAGCTCTTTCCCACGCAGAAGGCGTACAAGTGATGGATGACCCCACTAAATCTAGCGGAACACTCCCATATCCTATGCCTCTTTACCTCAGTGGAACAGATGATGTGTATGTGGGACGTATTCGTCGAGACCTGGCAAATGAAAATGGTATTACATTCTGGTGTGTAGGCGATCAAATCCGTAAAGGTGCAGCACTTAATGCAGTACAGATTGCAGAAAAAATTATTAAGAAGTAACTTTGTATCGATATAACAAAAAAAGGTTGCCGAATCGGCAACCTTTTTTGTTATCACATTGTAATGATTATTGCTTATTCAAAACAATGAAGAAATCATCTTCACTTTCTACACCATTCTCATCAACATCTATAGTTGCTTTTACAATGCTGTAATCCTCGCCCATCTTCTTCAGCGAACCGATTTTGCCAGTTTGACCATCTGGTGTAGTAATCCATAAATCAGTATTATTTTTTACTTGATAATCAATTGTAACCGGAAAATTCAAATCCTCCAACGCAACTATCTTTGCAACTTCCAGTATTTGGTTAAAACGCTCTGGACCTTCAATGGTAATTTGAGTATCAGTAATCTTTACAACAACTTCAATTTTTGATAAAAGCATCGAACCCACAGAAGAGTTCAATTGTTGTAAGTCTTCACTCAACTCAAACTGCGATATCAATTCAGGCAAATCTACTAAGTAACTACCTTGCAGAACTTCTGGATTTGTTGCTTTCTTTGAACCGATACAAGATGTCATCAGCAACATGCCAAGACATAGAATAGGAATAATCTTTTTCATAATAAAATTTTTTAAAGGTTAAACATTAAAACAAACTCAATTGTTCATCTACTGGTTTGCTATCTTCAGGTATTTCATTTGTAATAGTAAATGGCACATCTACAACGGGTTGCGTTTCTACAGTTATTTCGCTAGACAGTGTTTCTGCTACTTCCTCTTCTTCCTCTTCTTCATTTTCTATATCTTCTTCAACAACTTCAGGTTCTGGAGTAATATCTTCAATATTGGCTATATCTAAGGTAGAGAAGCGTTTTCCTTTTGCCTTTGGTGATTTTACATCAATAAATTCTGACATCAATACCTCCATTTCAGGTTTCGTTTCATCAGCAAAAATGATACGAATTTGTGCTTCTTCTCTATCGGATAAAACAACAACTTTGCTTTCATTGTTTTCACCCAACATATTTTGTACCTTCAGTTGAGCATCTAGTTGGAAACGTTTACCATAATAGAAGCCCAAATCTGCATTCCACATAGCGAGTGACCACACCTTATCGCGGTCAAACTTCTCAATACGCCAAATATTCTGATCAAAATGAGCTGTAAGTTCAAAGGTCGTGAGATAATAATCACCATTTGTATTAATAACCAAAATACGATCTTCTTCCACAAACTCACCCAAATACATACCCTGTCCATCGTAATTCAATCGCAACACATCGGGATCAAACCATACTTTGCGACCACCCAAGGTAGAGTGACCTTTTTGCTTCAACGTAATAGATTTTACCTCGTATTTCGTCAGCACATTGCCTCTAGCCGTACGACTCTTAATCGCCAATTCACTCAAATCTTTAATTATCTCCAATTTCTTGATATGCAACGCAGGTTTAAGTAGAATCTTTATTATCTCGGCCTCTCCATTAGGGTTTGCTGTGAAGTACATCACTCGCGAACCTGGTTTGCCTTGGGTTAAGTCATATTCTTTATCACGAGCAACACCTGTAACGGCAAAACGCTTCATGAAATAGATGCCTTTCTTTCCATCTCGGTAAATCGCGTTGTAGATTGTGCGGTGGTCATTCTTACGATAAATATCAATATGAATAATATCTGTTCCTACAAATACTTTTTCTGCCACCCTTACAATCTTATACCTTCCATCTTTTTGGAATATGATAACCTCGTCAATATCCGAACAGTTGAACAAGAATTCGTCTTTCTTCAATCCCGTACCAATAAACCCATCGGTGCGATTGATATACAATTTCTCGTTAGCCTCAACGACCGTCTTGATATTAATATTCGCGAAGTTTCGCACTTCTGTACGACGTGGATAGAGATGACCGTATTTAGTTTTCAGCGAATCAAACCAAGCTATGGTATAATCCGTGAGGTTTTTAAGGTTCTTGATAGTTGCTTTAATCTTCTTATCAAGATCACGCATCAATTCGTCCGCTTTTTTCGAGTCAAAGCGAGTAATACGAATCATACGAATTTCAAACAATCGCTCAATATCCTCACGACGTACTTCACGAATCAGTTTCTCCTTCCAAGGGTCTAAGGCGCCATCTACAAATGCTATCAATTTCTCCTTGTCAGGTGCCTCTTCATACCCCTTTTCCTTGTATATGCGATTTTCGATAAAGATTTTCTCCAACGATGTGAAGAAATATTGCTCTTCTAGCTCACTCTTATCAATCTCCAACTCCCATTTCAACAGCGACTTAGTGTGCTCTACAGACAAACGTAGCAAATCACTAACCGTTGTGAAAATAGGTTTCTTATCTTGCACCACACAGCAATTAGGAGATATATTCACTTCACAATCGGTAAATGCATACAAGGCATCTATCGTTTTGTCGGATGAGCTACCTGGCGCCAACTGCACTTCAATGCGTGCTTCTTCCGCTGTAAAATCATCCACCTTGCGGACTTTGATTTTTCCTTTCTGCACAGCACGCATGATAGTTTCAATTATCTTCGTCGTTGTCGTCCCAAATGGTATCTCTGTGATAATCAGCGTTTTATTATCATCCGATTTCTGGATTTTTGCTCGGATGCGCACAGCACCACCTCGTTCACCATCATTGTAGCGACTCACATCTATCTCACCACCTGTTGGGAAATCGGGATACAATTGAAACTCATCTCCGCGCAAGTATGCCAACGCAGCATCGCAAATCTCGCAGAAATTATGAGGTAAAATCTTGGAGTTTAATCCTACAGCAATACCTTCCACACCTTGTGCAAGCAGCAAAGGAAATTTGATTGGCAAATGGATAGGTTCTTTCTTTCTACCATCATACGACATCATCCATTGCGTCGTCTTGGGATTAAACACCGTATCCAACGCAAACTTACTCAATCGTGCCTCAATATAACGAGGTGCAGCAGCACCATCACCAGTAAGAGTATTACCCCAGTTTCCCTGGCAGTCAATCAGCAGATTCTTCTGCCCTAATTGCACCAAAGCATCACCAATACTAGCATCACCATGAGGGTGATACTGCATGGTTTGACCTACAATATTAGCAACCTTGTTGTACTTACCGTCATCTACCCCTTTCATCGCATGCAAAATACGACGTTGCACAGGCTTCAAACCATCCTCAATTGCGGGGACGGCACGCTCCAATATCACATACGAGGCATAGTCCAAGAACCAGTCTTGGTACATGCCCGTCAAATGCTGTTTGATTGCGTCGTTGTTTTCAGCCATAAGAGATTTGACGGCGATTTGCTACTACTGAGATTAACTCAAACGTTTGTTAACGAGGATGTAAGCAAACAATCCTGCTACTTCCAAAGCCATACTTGCTACCAACAAACCATTCACTTGAAAGCCAAAGTAATATACTGCCAAGCAAATTACGCCAAGCAACACTAAGATTGCACCCAAATTTTTCAATAAAGTATTCATATCAATATAATAATTATTGTGCCTATATTAGAATCCGCTACAAAGGTACTACTTTTTTTCGAATTATGCAAACTTAATTTTATTTTTTCAATCTCCACATACCTCCAGGCATTGATTTTACCACATCTTGCAACTCCAACATCACCAATTCTGACGATACCATATTGTATGCCAACCGAGTTTCCATCACTAATTGATTGATATGCATCCCATCTTCTGAATCACGCAACAAATTCACCAATTGCTGTTGTTCATTTGTCAAATCACACATCAATTCCAACATAGTTGTTTGAGTGGGTTGCTTAATCACGGCCTCCCACCCCATTGCAGCAATCAAATCTTCTGCACATTCAATCAATTGCGCTTTGTTATGCTTGATCAAATCATTACACCCTGCACTGCACGTGTCGTTAAATCGACCAGGTAGAGCAAATACATCGCGATTGTAGTCTTGTGCCATCTGTGCTGTAATTAGCGACCCACCTTTAGATTTTGATTCTACTACCACTACTGCATCCGATACGCCCGCAACAATCCGATTCCGCGCTACAAAATTATGCCGCTCTGGCTCTGTACCAGTCGTATATTCCGTCAACAATCCACCCATTTCCAATGCTTGAACCGCCACATTACGATGAGTTGCAGGATATATCCTATCCAAGCCATGAGCAGGAACAATTATCGTAGGAATCCCCGATTCCAACGCTGCTTTATGGGCTATTACATCTATTCCGTATGCCAATCCACTCACAATTGTCAAGTCGGGAATGTGCGATGCCAAATCTATAACCAATTGCCTACACCAGTCCTTTCCACGTTCACTAGGCATACGCGTACCCACAATACTTACTACGTGCTTAGGATTGACCTCCACATTGCCTTTTGCATATAATAGTAAGGGGGCATCTGTACATTGGGCTAGACGATAGGGATAATTGCTATCTTTGTAATAGTATAGCTGAACACTATGTTTCTCGATGAAATCGAGCTCTTTTTGCGCATGTTCGATAGCAGCACGACTTATCATTTCAGGATGATGTGCAATACTCTCTGTCGCACTACCATACCTATCCAAAAGTTGGCGCAACTGACGCTGTTTCGTACGATTACACCAAGTGATAGCTATTCTATTGAGCCATTCTTCCCGCATTAGAGTTTAGATGAAATTACTACTACAAGTCGAAAACCTATGATAATCCCTAAAAAATTAGCTAATATATCCCACCCATCTCCTGTACGTTGAGGGAGCCACAAATACTGTACTAATTCTATTGCTACACCAAACAACATTGGAAAGATTATGGCAGTCAAGTACAATTTCAAAGTCTTTGATTTTTTTACAAGACTCTCCCATGTGAGGGTGGCACCAAGAACTAGATACATCAACAAATGCACAACCTTATCTGCACCCAAAAAGGTATGTATATTTGCATCAGAAATATTCAAAAAACTGAGACAAATAATACATATGCAGACTAAAATGCTTTTCCAATATCCTCTAAAGAAGTTCATAATTTTTAATGATTAAAGCTTTTCGCCAAAGCACAGGTCGCCAGCATCACCCAAACCAGGAACGATATATTTCTTTTCGTTCAACATAGGATCTACTACGGCACACCACAATGTCACATCTTCAGGCATTGTTGCCGTCAAATATTCTATTGCCTGAGGCGTACCAAACAAACACGCTATATGCACACTTTTGGGTGTCCCATGACTTAGCAATGCCTTATAGGCTACTTCCATCGACAAACCGGTTGCTAACATAGGGTCCACCAATATCAACGTCTTGCCTTCTATCGAAGGAGCTGCCAAATATTCAGAGACTATCTCTATTTGCATCTCACCTCTTCTACCTATTGTTTCCTTGCGATATGCACTGATAAAAGCATTTTCTGCTTTGTCAAACATATTCAAGAAACCTTGATGCATAGGTAAACCAGCGCGCAACAGTGTACCTAATACTACTTGATCTTGTGGAATTTCCATATCAGCAACAGCCAAAGGCGTTTGCACCTGCTCCACTGCATAGGTCAACTGCTTGCTAATTTCTACTGCCATAATCTCGCCTATTCGTTCGATATTTCGGCGAAAACGCATACTGTCTTTTTGCACATCCACACTGCGCATTTCCTTCAAATACTGATTCAGCAATGAAGGTTTCTCGGATAGATTGACAACTTTCATATTATTTCTTTGATTTTTTCATCAGACATATCATTCCTATAAAGGTCAGTAGCGCATTGAGAATCAAACGCTCATGCGAAAATACATACCCATTAAACCATTCTACGGAGTTCACATCAATCACCCACGTTATTATTGGTGCAAGAACCACCACCAACGGAATCCAACGATCTCGTACTTGCTTCTTGGTGAAGATACCAAAGCAGAACATACCCAACAGCGGACCATAGGTGTAGCTCGCTACTTTATAAACGGTTTGAATGACAGAGTCGTCGTTGAGCAAGTGAATCGCATAGATACATATAGCCATCAGTATGGCCATACCAATATGCACCAACGTGCGAACCTTAGTTAGTTTAGCATCGTTCTCCTTGTTGAGGATATCCACGGTAAAAGAGGTCGTTAGTGCAGTTAACGCACCACCTGCTGCTGAATATGCTGCAGCGATAAAACCGATGATAAAAAGTACTCCCACGATCACAGGGAAATAGTTGCCCGTGGCTAAGAATGGGAATACATCATCCCCCTTGAGTTGGGCCACCTCTGCCACCCCAGTTTGAGCAGCATATGTATATAGCAGATAACCCAAAAAGAGGAAGAGACCAATCACTACGATTTGCATCAATGCGCCTACGATGATGTTCTTCTGGCTCTCGCGAGGGTTCTTGCAAGAGAGGGTACGTTGCATCAAATCTTGATCCAAACCTGTAGTGGCTATCACAAGGAAGATACCCGCCAGAAATTGCTTCCAGAAATAGGTGCTCTCTTTTGGATTATCAAAGAAGAATACACGCGTCATATCGCTACTACTCCAACCGTCTATGTTTACGCCCGCGCGCAGCACGAAGTAGATAGAGAGTGCTACAGACAGAATAAGGCAGCAAGTTTTGAGTAGATCAGTCCAGATAAGTGATTTTACACCACCCTTAAAGGTGCATAGATATACGATAAGAACGGTGATAATAGCATTCACCCAGAATGGTACGGGTACTGCCAACTTGTCGAATACCAGCAGTTGCAACACCTCGCTCACCACAAACAAACGTACACTCGCGCCCAACATCTTGCTCACAAAAAACAACCATGCCCCCGACTTATACGTGCTCATGCCAAAGCGCTGTTGCAAGTATTGGTAGATAGAAGTTAGGTTCAACTTGTAGTACAATGGTATCAGCACATACGCTATCAAAAACTGACCTACCGTAAAGCCGAGTACCATTTGCATGTATGCCCACCCCGACGTGGAAACCATACCTGGCACACTCACAAAAGTGACACCCGAGATAGCAGCACCAATAGTGGACATGGCTACTAGTAGCCAGTTGCTGCTGCGGTTACCCGAAAAGAAACCAGCATTATCTGCCTTACGACCTGCCAAATACGAGATAAAAAACAGCAACGCAAAATAGCCCGCAATAACGAATAAAATGGTTAATGGATTCATATATTCTAGTCACTAAACTCTAAACACTAAACTTACTCACCATAAAGGAGATACGGACGCCTTTGCTCCTTAAACTTCGCCACATCTTCTTGCCAGCAGGCACGAATCTCCTCTTCGCTCTTGCCTTGGTTGATCATCTTGCGGATGTAATCTACGCCTACTAAGTACTCAAAGAAAGGACGGAAGAAATAGTTATCCATATTCAAATGCTTATACGCATCCAACAGATACCTTAGCGAGAATCCCACCTTGCGTGCCTCCTCTTCGCTCATACCGCTCAAGTCCACACCGTCGCACACACGACCTTTTTGAGTCGATTGATTTGGGGTAAAGGTTATCGCAGGACCATACACACTGGGCTCTGTACGTGGAGCATTGAAGTTTGGGTGACCATAGCAGAGGAAAGGTTTATCCGTGCCACGTCCCAACGATATTGGCGTTGCCTCGAACAAACATACCGATGGATACAGATAAATCGCCAACATGTTACGCAAGTTGGGCGAAGGAGCTATCGGCAAACGATACATAGTTTGGTGTGTGTAATTCTTACATGGAATAACTGTCAAATCCACTTGTAATGAATCACTTAACCAGTATTCACCATTAATCATCAAAGCCAATTCACCTAGCGTCATTCCGTGTACTACTGGGATAGGCAATGCACCCACACCCGACTTATGTTTCATATCCAATATCGGACCATCTACATAATAACCATTGGGGTTAGGGCGATCAAATACCATAAATTGTTTCCCTTCATGCGCACACGCGTCCATCAGGCGTAACATCGTGATATAATAGGTATAAAACCTCAAACCAACATCCTGAATATCAGTAATCAACACATCAAATGTCGCCATTGCCTCTTTAGACGGACGATGACTTTTGCCATCGTAGAGCGATAGAATAGGTATACCGGTCTTCTCATCCACGCTGCTAGCTACATGTTCTCCTTCGCGTGCGGTACCACGAAATCCATGCTCAGGAGAGAAAATGGCGGTCACGTTCACACCATGATTGAGAAGCAAATCAAGAGTATGAATGGTATCTTTGCCTTGAATAACAATACCCGTATGATTGCTCAACAATGCCACTCGCTTACCTTTCAGCAAAGGCAAATATTCCTTCGTTTGCTCCGCACCCAATACCACACGCTCTGCGCATGCGTTACCTACGGCTAAAAGCATTATTATCAAAAACGAAATAAATCTTTTCATGGTGTTTTAATCTTTTTGCTGCAAAACTGGTGCAAAATTACAAAAAATATTTGGATTATCGGCCCTATTTGAACAAAAAAATACAAAACTATCACTTTTTTGAGCCGATTTGGCAAATCCTACATCAGATAACACCTTCATCCCACGGACTTTCTGCGAACACATTTTCAGCCCTCCTCGAAAGTCCGCAGAAAACAAGTTATATCAAATAAGACAATTACTAATCACCCATCTATAGTTATTCGCAATTTTTCTTGCACATCTCGAAAAATTGTTGTACCTTTGTGGCGAAATGAGAAAAGCTGTAGCATATCTATTCCGTCAGACATACAGAGTAATCTGTGTGTTAGGATGTGTGTTTATATTAACCTCTTGTGGTTGGCACGAAGCAAAAGAGGTCATTGCCACAGCAGATAGCTTAGACCAAACGGAGCATCTCATCTATGATGATACCGCAGCCTTGGGCAAATCTATCCGCTGCTTGGACAATCCGTTCGGCAGAGTATTGATGAGCAATACCCTCGGCAAAGCATATTACTACATGGGTCGGAATTTCAGTTTCTCTGATCGAATCGCAGAAGCAGCAGAGTGTTACATCGAAGCAGATCGTTTGCAGATTAACGATCCCATTTATCGTGGACGCGTCAACTCATGTATGGGGTATATCTGTGCACAAAATAACAATGATAGTTTGGCATTGATATTTTACGAGCGAGCTAACAAAGCGTTTAAGAAAAGTGCAAATGAATGGTACTATGCACAAAATTTATTAAATATCGGTCGTTGCTATTTAGAACAGCACTTATTTTATCAAGCTGATAGTATATTACACATTGCTAAAAACTACCAATTGGATAGCACCTATACCGCTCGTCGTATTAAAACAACAGGACTTAACTTTTATGAACAACAAAAATACGATTCGGCATTAGTGTATTTTAAGCAAGAAGTAGATTATTGGCAGAGTGAGAAAGACCGATGTTTCAGTTACCTAAAAATAATGCAAGTAAGCATGGATATTCGAGATTTAGCACAGGCAGTATCGTACGCTCAACGCATTATTGAACACTCCAACAATCCTAATCATTTAGTCAATGCATATTATTGTTTAATACAAGATGCTGAAGAAAAGCATGATACACAACACCTGAGTTTATATTCACATGCTCGCAATGATGCACAGCGATTATTACGTGATATCTCTAATAAATATGCAAATGCACTTCACTTATTAGAAGATTATTTGAATAATCCTCATCCTATGCGCTGGATAAGAATTACTTTATTTTTGAGTATAATTCTATGCGCAATCTTAGCAATTAGTATTGCTGTATATCGCAAATTAACAACTGCAAAGATTCATCTATCAACTACGCAAATCAACAGTTTATCTTTACAAATAAAGAAACACGAAGAAGAACTCAACAAGCAACTTGAGATGCACCTATATGACAAGCGTTTGGATAAACTTCGCAGAAAATATCCAAAGCCTCTTAATAAGTGGAACGACTATAGTCAACTAAAACAAGATATTAATCCTTATCTACATAATTGGTTGGAGGCCTTGGAAAAGCTTGATTTAACCAATCGAGAAAATGTGTTTTGCACATTAAGTTTCATTTACCCACACCTACCTATTGATGACTTGGCTAATTATATGTGCATTACCAAAGATGCATTTATGGTTCGCAAGGCTCGTGTTGTTAAAAAATTAGGAATAACCTCTACACAATTTGTCGAATTTTTGCAAAGTCTATAAAATTGCAAAAAAACGAGCATCTTCTAACCTTATCAATACAACATCGTAACATATTGATAATCAGATAAATCCCCCCCCTAAAACCTTATCAATTCCTTATTCTCCTTGCACACTTCATAGGATTGTTGTAATTTTGCAGAAAATTTATCAACTAACAAAATTAACAACATTATGAAACGAATATTATTTTCCCTAACCATTGTGCTTTTATTAGCATCCTGTACTCAACCTGAAATTCCAACTATTACCCACGAGAATGAATATGCACAGTGTTTTGCTGACATGTGGGATATATTAGATGCCTACCACTCCTATTTAGAAGAATTAGGTATCAATAGAAATGACATATACAAACGCTATCTCTCAGCCGCTGCAGAAGTCGCAACTCCCACACAGTTCACAAACCTCCTGAATGCTTTTGTACAAGAGATAGGAGACCCCAATATTATCATTGACTACAACCATCAGTTCATACAATGTCCTACCAAGGTTAAAGATTACCCTGCTTTCAATTTGGTAAGCGGAGATCTATATACTGGAAAATTGTGGAGTGAAGATGGTGCATATACATATCCTTTCTATACTAAGTCAGTATCTCGTACACTGTCTAGTGATTCACGTATCAACTATCAATTACTATTGTTCGGAGACTATACATGGAAATCCCCTACTCAAGCACAAAAGGACTCTCTACACACCTATTTATCTTCATTATCCAATTGTGCTACCGATGGATTAGTATTGGATTTACGTGGTTCATACTATATCGATTTCACATACATTAGGGATATTCTACCTTATTTCTACGAGAAAGGCACTCATACTATATGTGAATACCAAACATCACCTACTGCAGAAATGGAAACTTACACCATCGAGGGAAATGGGATTTTAGCCAATCTACCGATATCCATCATTGTAAACGAAAGGACAATAGGCGAATGGGCATTATTTGCTCGAATATTACAAGACAGAGATAATGTGGCTATCATCAGTCGTTCTAATGGAGGTGCAGGTTGCATGCACGGACGTTTTGGTTTCCCTTTGGGCGTCGAACTATGCTGTCCCATGTACCGCACTTTCGTTTCACAAACAGCATGCTACAGTCCTTTCAAACCAGAGGTATTTGTAGAATGGGAAGGCACTGAAAGTGAGCATGGTAATTTGGGATATACAGATAATATTGATTATTGTATAGCCGCTGCCTTGGATTTTATTGACTCATTGTAATACAAAAATAGACATTTGGCATAGGTACAAGATTCTAAAACAAACTTGCATAATCTTTACATCCATGCTTCCCTTGCGAAATCGCGGGGGAAGCATGGATGTTGGAAGAAAGTGGCAGGAGGAAGCGGGCACCCAATAGTGAAATATCAGAGTGGTAACAGAGTGGTTACGAGGATGGTAACGGAGAAAGCTGCACCGACGCAGCCCATACTACAGCCACTCGCACTATTTTTGAAAATACGGCTACGCTTCTCATTGAGTTATTGCCTATACACTCTTTTGTAAATAAACTTCCACCGAGCGCTTAGGCAATAACTCAATTGATAGATAGAATCTATCTTTTTCAAAAAATGTGCTCATTTGCTTGCGTATGTGCGTATTTTTTTGTACCTTTGCAGCACAAGAATATACTTCCATGAAAAAACTCCTCTCTCATCTCTGCGCTCAATCGCCTTATCGCCTTTTGACTTTTAGCCTGATAACCTACTTTCTCATCTCTTGCACCCCTACACCTCCACTCTCTCTGCATTGGGAGTTTGGGCAAAATGATGTAGAACCAAGCATATGCGAGGCATATATTACCCTTACTAACACGGGCGATAGTGAGCTAACCAACGAGGGATGGACACTCTATTTCAATCTGATGTCGCTCCACCCTATCTACACCGAGGGTGACGCATTGCGTGAGACCGAGATACAAGCTAGTTGGCATAGTATTGAGCCAACACAGAAGTTTGCTCCTCTTGCACCAGGCGAAAGCCGCACCTTCACTATGCGATACAAAGGTAGCGCCATCCGAGAAAATATCTGTCCTGAAGGGTTCTTCTTAATTCAAAATTCAAAATTCTTAATTAACCCTAAACCTATCTCTATCCCCTGCACCTACGCCCCCTACACTCGCCCCGAGCAGATGCAACGCGGCATCGTGACATGGGAGAAAACACCGTATGCGGACGGACCGTATGTCTATGATTATGTGCAGAATATCTTGTCCACACCTACAACCAAAACCGTACAACCTCTTCTACCGCAACCCAAACAAATAAATTACACGGAAGGCACGTGCGAAGTTGCTAAAGCCCAACTGATTACTCGTACAGATGCCAATATGGTGTCCGAAGGATACACCATGATTATCACTCCAACTACCATCACCATCGAAGCGAGTGACGAAGCGGGTATCTTCTATGCCAAACAGACACTCAAGCAATGGGGCGAGCTTGTGCCATGCGGCAGAGTGACGGATTATCCCGACCTACAACATCGTGGTATCATGTTGGATGTGGTGCGTAACTACTACCCTGTGGACTCTATCTACCGCATTTTGGACATGATGGCATACCACAAACTCAATGTGCTGCACTTCCACCTATCCGACGACGAGGCATGGCGACTGGAGATCCCTGGTCTGCCACAACTGACCGATATTGGCTCCCGCCGTGGCTACACCACCGACGAGAGCGACTGTCTATTGCCTATGTATTGTGGTGGGTGGGACCCTAATGCGCCTACAACCGCCAACGGTTACATCACGCGTGAGAAATATGTCGAATTATTAAGGTACGCAGGCGCGCGCCACATACGCGTAATACCCGAAATAGATATGCCAGGGCATATGCGTGCTTGCAAAAAAGCAATGGGTAACCTATTGACGGACAGTGCATTTGATGCACGTGTGTATAAGTCGGCACAAAATTACACCGACAATGTGATAGATGTCACCAAACCCTATGCCATTGAGTTCATTGATCACGTAGTAACTGAGATTGTGAAAATGCACAAAGAGGCAGGACACCCGCTCACCATCTTCAATATTGGTGGCGATGAAGTGCCAAAGGGAGCACTTACTAAAGAGGAGCATCAGGCATTTATTGATGAAGTGCTGGCTATCCTCAATCGCTACAACCTTCAACCAATGGGTTGGGAGGAAATAACGCACTTCTGTCCTGCGGAGAGCAAAGCAATTTGCTACTCATGGCTCAACAGCGATACCAAACCTTTAGAAATGGCAGAAGCAGGATATCCTGTGGTATTAGCAAATGCCAACCGCTTGTACTTCGACTTCGCATACTGTAATCACCATGAGGAGAAAGGACTGAACTGGGGTGGCTATACAGATGAGTATCGTTCGTTTGATTGGGAGCCACTGATTCACCCTAACGTGATAGGTATGAATGCGCAGTTGTGGGGCGAAGTAATCCGCTCATTCAGTCAAGTAGAGTGGCAGATTTATCCTAAGATTTACGGATTGGCAGAACGCGCATGGAACAACCGCAGCGCACTCACATTGAGTGAATACAACCATCTTGTGTATGAGGTATTTGTTCTTCAACTATCTGCTTCAGGACGCAATTTCCACATTCAACAGCCGGGTATAAAAGTCGTAGAAGTGGACAATCCGCAGTTGCAATTGGACGATAGTCACGTGCTAGTCAAAATGAATAAAGTCATGCAGGGAGGCGAAATTCTCTATTGCCTTGATGATGGCGAATGGCGCGTTTATAACAACACTACTGCTGTGCCTGCGGATACCAAGATTGTGAAAGCGAAAGTGCGTTACCTCGGTAAGGAAAGCAACACTACATGGTTGTGGCTACAAGACCAACATCAAGTGGATGCGACTGCCCAAGAGAAAAACACAGGCGCAACGTTCTAATGTTGAATAAAGAATAGAGAATTCAAAGCTTGATAGAAAGCAAAAAGGCTTGGCGAAATGCCAAGCCTTTTCTTTATTCTTCTACTTTCAGCAGGAATATTCTATCGCCTCTTCTCACTATTTTCTCTGTCTTTAGTGCAAAGTATTCTCCTTTCTGAATCTCAGTTCTCAATTCGCCTTTCGCATCGTGAATATCTTTGGCAACCAGTTCATACGCTCCAGTCGTTTCGCCTGTGATAAGCAATTCGTCTCCTTCTTTAATCTCTTTCGTTGCTTCCAAATAAAACTCTGCTACCGATATATTCTTAAAGAAATTCGTACATTTTCCTGCAAACACTTTCTTACGCGTAGCACGCGAACCATACTTATGCGTCCACTCGCCCAACTTCTGTCCTTGGTAATACCCATCCCAAAAGCCGCGATTGAACACACGCGCAAGACGGGTATTCCATTCCTCAATCTTTGCCTCTATTGCTTCTTCGCCTATAGCCCATTGCCCATTGCCTTCTTTCCACAACTCCACTGCCTCTTTATAACACTCCACTACTGTCTTCACATATTCAGCTCCACGTGCACGACCTTCTATCTTAAGCACACGCACACCGGCATCAAGCATTTTATTAAGGAAATGTATGGTTTTCAAGTCTTTAGGGGACATGATATATTGGTTATCCACCTCCAACTCCAAGTCGCTCTCTTTATCTTTTACCACATATCCTCTTCGACAGATTTGCATACATGCACCACGATTAGCACTTGCACCCAAGTTATTCAAACTCAAGTAGCATTTACCACTCACTGCCATGCATAAGGCACCATGGCAAAACATTTCAATTCGAATCAATTCGCCTTTTGGACCACGAATATCTTGTTCAATAATGTCACGGTAAATACTTGCCACTTGGTCCATATTCAACTCGCGAGCCAGCACCACCACGTCGGCATACTGAGCATAGAATTTCAAGGCCTCCGTATTAGCAATATTGAGTTGGGTGGATAGGTGCACCTCCACCCCCTGAGCGTAAGCATATTGCAGCGCAGCAATATCCGAAGCAATAATCGCAGATACGCCTGCTTGCTTGGCATGATCCACTATCTCACGCATCAATGGCAAATCTTCTGGATACATCACAGTGTTGAGTGTAAGGTATGTTTTCACTCCCACTTCTTGACAACGTTCTACAATCGTATGCAAGTCTTGCGTAGTGAAGTTGGCAGATGAACGCGAACGCATGTTCAGGTACTCTATACCAAAATACACACTCGTTGCACCTGCTTCTATGGCAGCTGCTAAACTCTCCCAGCAACCCACAGGAGCCATTATTTCAATATCGCCAATATGCTTCATATCTGCTCAATAATAGTTACACCAATTGCTTTCCTATTGCCTTTGCCACAGGTTGGAGAGACTGGTACATTGCTGCAAACTCCTGATGGTCAAGCTGCTGCGGCGCATCACTTTGCGCTTGTTTAGGATTAGGATGTGTCTCAATGAGCAAACCATCTACCCCCATAGCTGTACATGCACGAGCCAAATCTGCAATACCATATGCATAGCCCATCGCATGACTTGGATCCACAATAATCGGGAGAGTACAATGCTCTTTCAGCCATGCAACACCACACAAATCAAGGGTAAAACGGGTATTTGTTTCAAACGAACGAATACCACGCTCGCATAGAATCACCTGCTCATTACCGCAACTCATAATAAAATCGGCACAATTGACCAATTCTTGCAATGTCGAACCAAAACCGCGTTTCAGAATCACAGGTTTACCTGATTGTCCCGCTGCAGTCAACAGACCATGGTCGTACATGGATTTAGCTCCAACTTGCACAATATCAGCATATTCTACCACCTTATCCGCATGCGTGGCATCACGCATCTCAGTAGCTATAAGCAATCCGTACTTCTCGCGCATCTCTGCTAACAACTTCAGTCCATCCTCTCCTAATCCACGGAAAGTATAGGGCGAAGTACGGGGTTTATAACATCCTGCACGCAATACGCGAATCCCTTGCTGTTTGAGCATTTGGCAGGATTGCTCTATCTGCTCACGGCTTTCTACTGCACATGGACCAGCTATCATCAGTTGATTCTTACCATCGCCACCTATATAAGTGTCTCCAATCGTAACACGATGTGTATTAGGCATATATTGGCGAGATGACAGTTGCATGTCCGTGTCAAAGTTCCAATATTGCAAAGCTACATCCTTGAGCAAATCAGGGAGTTGTTTCATTGCATGGTTTGTGACCAGTACAAAATGATCTGCCTTCTCAATACATAATGCTCCTACCTGTTGAGCATACTCTTGTACTTGCGCGCGTGCTATATTTTTAGGTAAATGAATAATCATGTTATGACTGAAAATCAATAATATGGTGAATCGAAATAATACCGATGATTTCGGTCGTTTCTTCAGTTTCGGTTACTGCCAATGTGGTGATATTATATTTGTCCATAATAGCCAAAGCATCACTTAACAACGCATCCTTTGTAATATACTTATAAGACGGCGTCATTATATCAGCTGCCGTAATTTGTACATCGTTGTATTTGAGAATCGCACGGCGCACATCACCATCTGTGATAATACCCACACAACGGCTTGGGTCATATACCATGGTCATACCCAGATGCTTGTCTGTTATTTCGCGAACAATGTCACAGAAGATCGTAGTAGTTCTCACACGAGGAACATCTGTTGTCATCACATTCTTGACGCGACCGAGCAACTTACGTCCCAATGCTCCACCGGGGTGATACAATGCAAAGTCTTCGGCCTTAAATTGACGCATCTCCATCAAGCAAACCATCAACGCATCTCCCATCAGCAGAGTAGCAGTAGTAGAAGTGGTAGGAGCTATACCTAATGGACAAGCCTCCTCATCCACATGGATAGACAATGCATAATCCGCACGCTGCGCGAGTGGAGAATCTAAATTGCCTGTCATAGCTACTATGGTACAACCTAATCGGTGCAGAGGATCAACTATATTTAGTATCTCGTTTGTTGACCCACTATTGCTCACCAACACGGCTACATCTTTGCCATTAATCATGCCCAAATCGCCATGTACAGCCTCCGCTGCATTCACAAAGATAGAGGGAGTACCAGTTGAAGCAAACGAGGCTGCCATCTTATGGGCAATGATACCTGTTTTGCCAATACCCATCATCACTACCTTACCTTGGCAGTGATACAGTACTTCCACTACTTGGTCAAAAGTTGTATCAATACTATCTCGGAGTTTCTCTAACTCACGAATCTCTTCATCGAATATCTCTTTTGCTCTTTTCGCGTACATAGGGTATTATGAATGAATAAGTTGATCTATTTCTATAGTTTGTTTGAGTATTTTTTCTACCTCGCTTAGTCGCACTTGGTTGGCAGCATCTGAGATGGCTTTTTCTGGATCGGGATGTACCTCTAAAAATAATCCATCTATACCCACTGCCACTGCTGCGCGTATCAAATGAGGCACCATTTCTCGATTTCCTCCTGTCACACCCGCTTGGCTACTAGGTTGTTGAACTGAATGCGTAGCATCAAATACCACTGGATAACCATACTCACGCATTTTCACCAAAGATGTCATATCCACCACGAGATTGCCATAACCAAAACTCGAACCGCGTTCCGTTAGCCAGATTCCCACCTTCTCGCCTTCTAGCCCTTGCGCCCTATTAGCCTCAATCTTAGCTATTGCTCCACGCATATCCCATGGTGCCATAAACTGTCCTTTCTTCACATTCACCACTTTACCTGTCTTAGCCGCAGCTACCAATAAATCAGTTTGGCGAGAAAGGAATGCTGGAATCTGCAGTACATCTGCTACCTCAGCCACTGGCGCACATTGCCATGACTCGTGTACATCCGTCAAAATGGGCAAACCGAAAGTAGATTTCACTTCTTGCAAAATCTCCAACCCTTTCTCCATACCCACACCGCGTTCTGACATACTCGTTCGGTTGGCTTTATCATACGAAGATTTGAAATATAGTGTGATACCCAGCCGCTCGCACACCTGCTTCAGCGTTTCCGCCGTGTGCATCACCATATCACGACTCTCTATAGCACAAGGTCCTGCAATGAGAAACATAGTTATTCACAATTATGGATTCCGGTCTCCGGATTCCTGATTAATTTTGATAAATGCGTATCCAATCAATCTCCATCTTGCCAGTACCCTTCACATTCTCAGGTAAATAGCTACGTATCAGTAGATGCAATGCTTCACCGGCTAATGGATTCTTGCTGCGTGATACTTCCACATCGTTAACATAGTTTACTACCTCTTTCTCGCTCCAAACCAGCGTATAGATAGCTTCTTTCAATTGTTTGTCTGCTGGCAAAATGTGCAACGACTTCTTTGCAGATGCACTTGTCAAGCAAAGCACGTGCTTCGCTTTGCCAGCAATTCGCACTTTCGCTTGCAATACGCCCACTTTAGGAGCAATCGCTTGTATAGTATGCCATACATCACTAGTGTACGCAAATGGATACATCACCATACCTTTGGTAGGATGCCAAGCTGCTGCTGTCACTTTCTCTTTCTTAGTGGTAATGGTCAATGAGCTACCTGCTACATTAGTATTCTTACCTTGCATATATGCCTGCAATTCACCTACATGCGAGTGATCCTTTTTCAACTCCTTGCTCGGATAGAGGAAGCCTGTTTGCCATGTGTCAGACAGTTTAGAGCCCTCAAACTCATCTGACCAAACAGCCTTGTAACTCTCTAGTTCGGCAACCTCTTTCTCTGTGTGCGAAAAGAAGAACACAATATCAGAATGTTTCACCAACTCATTATAGCGCTTCTCTTGTTGGCTCTCTTGGGTAGTAAACCAACGCTTTTTATTCTTCCAAAACGCGTTAGCTTGTTGAAATTCTGGCGCTTGAATCTTCTCGCTTAATGCCAAGTATTCAGCCACTTCTGCCTTTTCCTTCCAAGCTTCTTTCTTGAGCAGGTTGTATAGTATCACCGATACATTCCACTTAAGGTTTTTGTATGCAACCATTGTCTTACCCTCTTGTGTATCAGCATATTGAGTAGTAGTGAGCTCTTTTTTCTTTGCTTGAAAATCAGCTGATTCTACTACTTGCTTAAGTGTGTTGTACTCAGCGAGAATATCGCTTTTTTCCACTTGGCGATAACGAGCAATTATCTCACCTTGCTCTTTCAGCCATTGTTCAAATGCTTTGGTATTCATCATTTTCATGTCTATAAACTCTAAACTTTAAACTCTAAACAAGACGCTGCAAAGCGTCTAACAATTCATCCATTGTATCCACAAATCGTGGTGCATATTGCTCCTCTTGAGGTAGGAAAGACAATTTGCGCATATGCGCTACTTGTAGTTTCAAACCTTCATAAAAGCCTTGATAATTCAGTATGAAGCAGGGTTTTCGATGTTCATCCACCGTACCACTAGCCACTACATCCATCATCTCATCTAGTGTGCCGTAACTGCCTGGCAAACACACAAAGCAGTCTGCTAACTCCTTCATTTTCTGTTTGCGCTCGCACATATTATTCACCACATAGAGCGTGTCGCAGTTATCTGCCATGCGCTTGGCCTGAATGATACGCTGCGGAATTACACCTTCCACGATGCCCCCTGCAGCCTTCGCAGCATTACTCACACGCGTCATCAGTCCGCCTGTAGCGCCGCCATACACCAAAGTATGACCCGACTCAGCAATCCATGTGCCCAACGTATCCCCCAAGGATAAATACTCCTCGGGGATACGATCTTTTGCGCTACAATAAACGGCTACTTTCATCTCTAAACACTAAACTCTAAACACTAAACTATATTACGCATCAATCTTAGCGTAAGTCGCGTTCTTCTCAATGAACTCACGACGAGGAGCCACATCGTCACCCATCAACATAGCGATGGTACGATCTGCTTCCGCTGCATTCTCGATGGTCACTTGTTTCAACAAACGGCGAGCTGGGTCCATAGTAGTTTCCCAAAGTTGCTCATCCGACATCTCACCAAGACCCTTATAGCGTTGCGTTTTCACCAATTTCTCATCGCCACCGCAATGTTTCATAATGAAGTCCAAACGTTGTTGGTCATTCCAGCAGTACTCTTTGTAACTACCCTTTGAGCACAAGTACAGCGGAGCCATCGCGATAAACAAGTGACCTTGCTCAATCACCTCTTTCATATGGCGGAAGAACAATGTCATGATCAGTGTAGCAATGTGCGCACCATCCACATCGGCATCGGCCATGATAATAACTTTGCTATAACGCAACTTGCTCAGGTTTAACGCCTTAGGATCTTCCTCCGTACCAAAAGTAATACCCAATGCAGTGAAGATATTTCTCACCTCCTCGCTTTCAAACACCTTATGCTCCATCGCTTTCTCTACGTTCAAGATCTTACCACGCAATGGCAAAATAGCTTGAATCTTACGATCACGACCAGTCTTAGCGGTACCACCCGCAGAATCTCCCTCCACGAGGAACAACTCGCACTCTTCTGGATCTTTACTCTCACAGTCAGCCAACTTACCTGGCAAACCGCCACCGCCGAGAGGCGATTTACGCAATACGCTCTGACGAGCGTTGCGAGCAGCAATACGCGCTTGCGCCGCCAAAATCACCTTCTCTACAATCTTCTTCGCATCCTCTGGGTGCTCCTCCAAGTAGTTGGTCAATGCCTCGCTCACAGCAGAAGATACCATACCTGCCACCTCTGAGTTACCCAACTTGGTCTTCGTTTGACCCTCGAACTGTGGCTCTGCCACCTTCACGCTAATAATTGCGGTCAAACCCTCGCGGAAGTCGTTCGCATCGATATTGGCATTACCATCTTTGTCCTTCAGTTTCGCTTTCTCCAGCATCTTGCTCTCGTCAGCGTACTTCTTCATCACGCGAGTCAATGCTGCACGGAAACCTGCCACGTGTGTACCACCTTCGATGGTGTTGATATTATTGACGTAGCTGTGTACATTCTCGTTGAAATCGGTGTTATAGAGGATTGCCACCTCTACTGGAGTACCATATTTTTCAGTATTCAAGTGAATCACCTCACTAATCAGCGGTGTGCGGGTGCCGTCAATATAACGAACAAACTCGCTCAGACCCTCCTCAGAGTAGAACACCTCTCCCTTAAATGTACCATCCTCGTTCTTCTCACGCATGTCGGTCAAAGTGATACGCACACCGGCGTTCAAATATGCCAACTCGCGCATACGATTAGCGAGGATATCGTAATGATAAACAGTCTCAGTAAAGATACTGCCATCAGGCCAGAACTGTACACGTGTACCAGTTCCCTCTCCCTCATTGTAACTACCAATCACGCTCACAGGAGCCAATGGTTTACCTTTGGCGTAATCTTGTGCATGAATCTTGCCATCACGACGAACCTCTACATGCAATTTGGTAGAAAGAGCGTTCACACAACTCACACCCACACCGTGCAAACCACCTGACACCTTGTAGCTGTCCTTGTTGAACTTACCTCCGGCGTGCAACACGGTCATGACTACCTCCAAGGCACTTTTATGCTCTTTTGGGTGCATATCCACAGGAATACCACGACCATTATCCTGAACGGTAATAGAGTTGTCCTCGTTGATTGTCACCTCGATGTTGCTACAGAAACCTGCCAACGCCTCATCAATAGAGTTGTCCACCACCTCATATACCAAGTGGTGAAGACCCTTTTGCGAAATATCGCCGATATACATGGCAGGACGCTTACGCACTGCCTCAAGACCCTCGAGCACCTGAATGCTCGAACCATCATACTTCTCTTGTTGTTCTACTTGTTGATTCAATTCTTCCATATTCTTTTTTTGATTTTATTTTCTTTTTTAAATTCCTTTGAACTTATACTACATAATTAAGGTTCGCGCGCACGCGCACGAAATTCTGTGCAAAGATACGATTTTTTTCGCACATACACAACACCCTCTTGCCTTTTTATAGAGAAAAGCTCTCAAATCGAAAATAAACACCATTTCCCGCCAAAACCAAAATTCACAACACCAGTCCAAAATCCCCCAAGCGCTTAAAACGCATATTTTTGCTGTTTGTTCTCTCCTTATCCTCTTATCGCTTTATCTCCTCATCTTTTCATCTACTTATCTCATTTCTCTCACTTCTCTCGCCCTTACTAATTACTTACCTATTACGTACCATTTACGTAGGATATACGTAAGATATACGTAGGATATACGTAGGATAAACGTAATATTCAGCCACCTTCACCGAAGGATCTTCGTGAATTCATTACAAGTTTGTCGTAAAATTAGATGATAAAAAGAAGGATGCCCTTACGGACATCCCTCCCCATTAAAAACATTCTAAAAACAATAAAAACAAATCCTTTGTTATGATGAAATTTTATGTGCAGGATTCACGCACATGAATACTTATTGTATCTCAATCACTCTAGTTGGTTCTTTAGCGGGAACATTCTCCAACTTAGGAAGAACAACGTGAAGAACTCCGCTACACACCTTTGCAGTAATCGCCTCACGGTCAACGTTTTCGGGCAGTAATAATGCCTGCTCAAAGCGCGTATAGTTGAATTCGCGCCGAAGAAACTTGGACGACTTGTCCTCATCCTTCTTCTCATTTTTCTTCTCCACAGAGACCACCAATTGATCCTTGTCATTCACATGCACTTTAAAGTCTTCCTTCGTCATGCCGGGCACAGCCATCTCGATTTCAAACGCTTTGTCTGACTCTTTTACATTGATAGCGGGAGCAGCGGACATTGCTGCACGCATGGGGAACCACTCATCGTTAAAGAAATCGTTGAAGATACTTGGCAACCAATTCTGATTTTGCCTTTTAATTGTAGGTAACATAATAATAAATTTTATAGTTAGGTTTTAGGTTTATGGCAACATCCTCTTACTAGGCTGCCCGCCATTTTGCCTTTCGTACAAATATATTGTCAAATAACGTGCCAAACCTATCTTAATGGCAGTTTTTTTTATAAATTATAACTTTCTTATGTTTATACAATTCTTTTGTTCTTTGTAAAAACTGATTTATATACTAGTTGCATTCATTGTCATTAATTGTCAATTAAATTAATCCTAATTGTTGTATATAAAATAGTAAAATCAGTGTTAATAGATAGAGTAGTTCCATAAAAAATAAAATCGCATGTTAGCATGCGATTTTATTAGGAAGGTTCAGTGTCAATATTTAGATAATGAACTGTTCTATATGGTCTTATCAATAACAAGCTGTGCGAATGAAAGGACGTCTTTCAAACTTCTTTAATTCTACGCAATTATCTAATTTCTCTACATATGGCACCAAACGCGCTGGCATACTCTCTGTAGCTGCTTTATATTCATATTTGAATGTAAATGGCTCTGTTGTCCAACCGCCTTTATAACCCGCTGCTACTAATGTATACACAGCTCCATCCTCAGGATTTTTAGCAGTCATTGTAGAGGCACCAGTCTTAATGAGTGCTTCGATACCACCATAACTTGCATATTGTGTGTCGTAATAATATTCTAAGTAATCTAAGAACTCTTGCGCAGTTCCAAATTCTTCTTCCAAATCAATTGCACCATTAAAAATATATGGATCATCATTAGATGGAGTTGCGCTAAACCACAATTTGGTTTCTGTAGTGGTGCCAGAGGTAGTAACACTAGTAGAATCATATTTGATTTCGATAGTCATATCTGACATCTCTACCTCAGCTGTTTTGAAGGACATGCGTGCTAGTTTTGGACTTGCAACGTTATATTCAGTATCTATACCAAAAGCAAACATCTCATATGTTGTGTTGGCAGTCAATCCTGATGCAATCAGATTTTTCGTACCAGATTGTAGAAAATCAGTTAATTTTGCTCCATAAGCAGCGTATTGTTCTGCTATTTGTAATAGATTCTTGAATAATGCATCAATGATAGCTTCATCTGACATACCACTTACTTCGTCAGCTGGAGCATAACCGCAATAATAGTATCCGTTTTCATTTGATGGTGTAACAGTTACCGTACACTTTTTTTGCTCTACAGAGTAAAGTTCAAGTTCAAGTGTCACAGGATTGTTTATAACTGTTACTTTTGTAGCAGCTGTCAATGAACCTGCTTGAACAGAGACATTACATTCACCATCAGAAATTGCTGTTACAATACCTTGTTGATCCACGGTAGCTACATTTGAGTTGTCACTAGACCAGACAAGTGGTTCATTGGCATCTTCAGGAGTTACAGTAACTTTGATCTGGTATGTAGAATCCACAAAGAGTGTAATCTTTTTATCTGTTTTAATAGTTTGAACCTGAATTGTATCTACTTGGTTATCATCTGGAGGAGTTGGATTATTACCATCACATGATGACAAGGTTGCCATGAAAAGTACCGCAACCGAGATTATACCTAAAAATTTTTTCATAATCTTTATTTTCTAAGCATTAATAATTATATATGGTTTGTGCACGATGCACAAACCATATAATCGTTGTTTAAGCTTTCTTTGCTTTGCGACGAGCAATTGCCTCTTGGATATCGTAAGCAAGAGGAGATGCTACGCAGAGTGAAGAATAGGTACCTACTACCACACCGATGAGCAATGCGAATACGAATCCGCGAATGGTCTCACCGCCGAAGCAGAAGATTGCTATCAACACAACGAGAGTTGACATAGAGGTTGAGAATGTACGGCTCAAGGTGTGGTTCAACGCATCGTTCATATTTTGCTTGAGCGCGCGTTTTGGATACAAACCTTTATACTCGCGTACACGGTCGAATACAACCACAGTATCGTTGATAGAGTAACCGATAACGGTCAAGATAGCAGCGATAAATGATTGGTCAATCTCCATAGAGAATGGCATCACCTTCCAGAGGAGTGCATATGCGCCCAACACAATCAAGGTGTTGTGAGCCAAACCAGTCAATGCACCTACTGAGAATGCAAAGTTGCGGAAACGGATCAACACGTACAAGAAGATTGCTACCAACGCAGCCAACACAGCCCAAATAGCAGATTGAGTAATGTCATCAGCCACAGCAGGACCTACCTTTTGTGATTGCATGATACCAATCTCAGGATTAATCTCTGTGGACTTGAATTGCTCCAAAGTGATTTCCTCTGCCAAGAATGGCTTGCAACCTTCGTAGAGCAATGCTTCGATAGTCTCATCCACGTTGTCAGAGTTGTCGTTAATCATATAGTTGGTAGAGATACGTACTTGATTTGCATCACCGATGGTGATTACGTTGAGTGCGAAACTCTCCTCATCGTTGAGCTCAGCTTTAGCTGCCATGAATACATTATCCAAAGAAGCATTTACCTCCTCTGTATTTACATCTTGAGCAAAACGAACGATATAGTTACGACCACCTGAGAAGTCAATACCAAGGTTCAGTTTACCCATGATATGTGGGTTCACACCCAAAATACCTACGAGTACCAATACGCCAGACAAAATGTAAGTCACCTTGCGCGCACCGATAAAGTTAGCTGCAGTATTTTGCAAGAAGTTTTGCATCAACTTGGTAGTGAAGTTAAGCTCTTTAGCATTTTCCTTCTTAGCATAAGCCTCAAGCAACAGACGGCAAACGAATACGGCAGTCAAGAACGAGGATACGATACCAATCATGTATGTTACAGCGAAGCCCTTGATAGGACCAGTACCGAAGATAGCCAAGATCGCACCTGTCAAGAATGATGTTACGTTAGAGTCGATAATCGCAGAGATAGCGTTGCCAAAACCATCTTCAATAGCTTTGCGCAAACTCTTACCTGCACGACGCTCCTCACGGATACGCTCGTAGATAAGCACGTTAGCATCCACAGCCATACCCATGGTAAGCACGATACCGGCGATACCAGGCAATGTCAATACTGCTGAGAATGATGACAAGATACCAGCCAACAAGAAGACGTTGCAGAGCAATGCGAAGTCAGCAATCAAACCAGGAATCAAACCATAGTACATAATCATGTAGAGGAGAATCAAGATAAAACCAATCACGAAGCTCCAAAGACCATCGTGAATAGCCTCTTGACCGAGTGACGGACCTACTACATCCTCTTGGATAATGCGAGCAGGAGCAGGCATCTTACCAGAGTTTAAGGTGTTAGCCAAGTCCTTTGCCTCTTCTACAGTGAAGTTACCAGTGATTTGTGAGCTACCACCAGCAATCTCGTTTTGTACGGTTGGGAAGCTATATACATAGCCGTCAAGTACAATAGCGATTGATTTACCAATATTGTCACGTGTGATACGTTGCCAATCACGTGCACCCTCAGCGTTCATGGTCATGCTTACATTTGCATAAGCAGATGTTTGACCAAAGTCAGCGCGAGCATCAGTAATCACATCACCCTCCAAAGAAGGACGACCATTAGTTTGTGATTTCAGGGCTACGAGTTGATAATATGCCTCAGCTGCATCAATAGCTTTTACTGTCCAGCAGAGTTTCAACTCACGTGGAAGAACCGCCTTCGCTACTTGCGAGTTCAACATAGCCATTACCTTAGCAGTATCAGTGTAGTGAACGGTACCCACTACAGGACCACGGTATGCTTGACCTGCCTGATTTACAGACATTTGCATAATAGCAAAGAGAGGGTTATTTTTCTTGTACTCTTCAAAAGCAGCCTTTTGGTCTGCCTCCAATTGTGCAAGACTATCAGCTGCAGCCAATCCATCTACCAATGCATCTACATCATCAGCCACTACTTCCTCTTCTACTACCTCAACCTCTTCTACCTCAGCTTGAGCTGCCTCGGTACTAGCATTGGCCTTAGCAATCTCAGCATTGATTTGAGACAATTGTGGAAGGATCTCTGCCAAATCATAGGTCTCCCAAAACTCAAGGTTAGCAGAACCTTGGAGCAGTTTACGCACGCGCTCTGGCTCCTTGATACCTGGCAACTCAATGAGGATACGACCTGTTTGGCTGAGCTTTTGGATGTTTGGTTGTACCACACCAAAGCGGTCGATACGGGTACGGAGTACGTTAAATGAGTTGTTGATAGCACCCTCAACCTCCTCACGAACCACTTTCTCTACTTCTGCATTAGTAGAAGTCAAAGATACCTTATCTTTCAACTCAAATGTTGAGAATACAGATGCCAATTGAGCATTCGCATCGAGCTCATAGAATGACTCGAAGAACAATGTCAAGTAGTCTGCACCAGAAGATTTTTGTTTTTCGTTTGCGAGTGCAATAGCATTGTTGAAGTTCTCTGTAGTATTATAACCACTGAGCGCACGGATAATGTCTGGCACAGACACTTCCATAGTTACGTTCATACCACCCTTGAGGTCAAGACCCAAGTTCAACTCTTTCTCACGGCACTCCTTCAATGTGTAGCCGAACCACACCTTCTCACCTGCAACTGAGTCCAAATATTGGTACTCTTTTGCAGCATCACCTTGTGCATACTCTGCTGCTTTCTTGTCGTAACTGCTTGTCACAAATGAGAATGACAAGTAGAACGCACTTACCAAAGCCAAGCACACTGCCAAGGTGATAACTAGTCCTTTGTTTTGCATAATTTTAGTTTTATTTTGTTATTGTTTATATTTTCTTGTTTGCCACTCGCGCATACGCATACGTTACAATTAAGGTACACACACGCAAAATAGCGCGCAAAGGTACAACAAAAAATGCAAATATGCAAAAAAAATACGCAAAAAGTTTACTTTTGAAGTGATTTTTGGATATTTGCTGCATTGCTGTCTTAATCCATACGAGAGCGAAGCCCGCAAATACCAACATACGAGACCTACAACTGACCCGCCTCCACAAGATTTATCACGCGTTCTACGATTTTATCTTTATCACTCGCATCATACTCCTCTTTGAGGTCATTCTTAAATAATTTAGCGATAAACTGCCAAAAGTTCGCACTCGCCTTACCTCGATAGTGCTTGATGATCTCATAACTAGTTCGATCACTTTCCCTGTCCATCAACTTCATCAACATCTGTCCTTGCGAAGCGGTCATCTTCCGAAAATGCTGTTCGTATTTCTTAAACAAGTATTTCTCATGTTGTTTCCACCACTGTTTACGAAGTTTCTTATCAGGTATCTTCGCCAATTGTTGATCGGCATACTCCATCTCTTTGGTTAGAAGTTTAGCAAAAGGCAACGTCTTCTTTACATCGCGAACGGTCTTCCAATAAAATCTCTCTTGCTGCTTGTTCTTGAATGCCATTCTGGGATACACCCATACTTCGTGCATACGAGCAAGATAGAAGGTATCCTCCCCGCTCACTTGCAACTCTACCGAATCTATGTAATTCATTTCGTGTGAAGGCATTACAAAATCCGCAGGAACTTCTCCCCACACCGAAACAGTTACAAAACCCAATATCAAAATTACCACTGCTCGCATACTACACAAAAAGCCATCGACCTCTTATGTCTGATGGCTTTGCTTTGGTTGCGGAGGGCGGGATCGAACCACCGACCTTCAGGTTATGAGCCTGACGAGCTACCACTGCTCTACTCCGCGATACATATTTCTCTCGAAATCGGGTGCAAAGGTACTGCTTTTTTTTGGAATGACCAAATATTTTCGTACTTTTTTTACTTTTTTCCTAAAAACAGCAGGTTTTCTCCTTGCTGAGAGCATGCAGAGATGCTAATTATTCCACTCCAGCAGCCACCTCACGATATGCGTGTAAACTAAGATTGTCGCTAACAATCTTGAGAGAGCATAGATTTTGGAAACCTAGTGCTGCGATATATGCCAATTCCATATCAAACACACAGTCCTTATAATCCGATTGCAACACAAAATCCGTATTGCTATAACATACTGACTGTAAGCATGTTTGCGACTCCTTCAAATACTCCAAAGGCAATGCCTGCAAATGCAATTCCGGCTCAGGATACGTCACGCATGGGTGGTTCAATCTCACCTCATTCACACACACAGCACTACCAATCGCATAATTGGCACTACCTGCATAACCAATATTAATGATCTTCGCGTCGCGAGGTAAGTCACGCAGAGTGTGCATCACATTAATTGCCCCCACACCCGTCACAACGATATCCCAAATACTACCATCAGCCATATACCATTGATTACCACGCATTTCACCATTCAAGTGTTGTGTTATCAACTTCTGTTCACCAATAAAATCGCCTGCCTCTGCGATTACTATAAAATGATTACTCATATTGCATATATTTTATTGTGCAAAGATACCACTTTTTTTTAATATACACAAACAATAGATAATGAAATATGCTGTTTTCACAATAAAATAGCAAAAGATTTTGTCATGTCAAAAAAAAGCAGTAAATTTGCACGCTAAATTTATATATTAAGGAGTATGATATACAAAATCACCTTTTCTTGTGACGATGTTGATGATTTTCGTCGCGTATTTGAAGCAGATAGCGAAGCTACCTTCTTAGAATTGCACCAAGCCATCTTGAAAAGTGCAGGTTATCCAGATGATCAGATGACTTCGTTCTTTATGTGCAATAGCCATTGGGAGAAAGAGCAAGAAGTAACCCTCTTGGAAATGGGCAGTAGCTTTGAATACGACAATATGGTCATGGAGTCAACTCGCCTGAGCGATTTGATGGAAGAACGCGGACAACGCCTCATCTACATCTTCGATCCTATGTACGAGCGCTATTTCTTTGGAAGCCTCACTGAGATTCTTCCTGGCTATACCGATGGCGTAACCTGCACAGAATCACGCGGCAAAGCACCTAAACAACTGCAAACGGAAGATGTAGCAGAAGCCGCTCGCCAGAAGGATGCCAACGATTGGGGATTAGACGATGATCTTTTTGGCGACAGCCAATTTGATATAGAAGACTTGGATGCCGATGGATTCCAAGACTTGAGCTTCGACGACGGTTCGATGTTCTAATGCCCACATTACTTGTCATATTGGGGCCTACTGGCGTAGGTAAAACCGAACTCAGTCTGCAACTCGCAGAAGAGTATGGTTGTCCTATTGTGAGCGCTGATTCGCGACAGATTTATCGTGATTTGCCTATTGGCACCGCAGCACCTACTGCGCAAGAGCAAGCAAGAGCAAAACACTATTTCGTAGGGTGTAAACAACTTACGGAGACATATAGTGCTGGACAATATGCCCGCGATTGCACCGCATTGCTCCAGCAATTATTTCAATCACACGAACGCGTCGTAATGGTAGGTGGCAGTATGATGTATATCGATGCAGTCTGCAAAGGGCTGGATGACATCCCCGATGTGCCAGAGGCACTTCGCAACGAAGTGAGAAAGCAATATGCAGCCCACGGACTTACATGGTTGCAAGAGCAAGTGGCACAACTAGACCCCACCTATTGGGAAGAGGTAGATCGGCAAAACCCACAGCGACTAATGCATTGTGTGGAGATATGCCAAGCCACTGGCAAACCCTACTCCACCTTCCGTAAAAATAGCACTCTAACAGCGGCCGAGCGAGGTTTTGAGGTAGAGTACCGAATGGTAGAACGCCCACGAGAAGAACTGTACGAACGCATCAACTTGCGTGTTCACAAGATGATCGAAGCGGGATTGCTAGAGGAAGCACGCAACGCATTGGAGAAGATAGGCGTGATGGAAAACGGAGTGGTAAAGGAAGAGTACGAAAAACTATTACCCAATAGCTTGAATACAGTAGGATATAAAGAATTAATCCCATACTTCAAAGGGGAATACCCGCTCGCACGAGCAATAGAATTGATACAACAAAATAGCCGCCATTATGCCAAAAGACAAATGACTTGGTGGCGTCATCGTGGAAAGATTAAAGAATAGATTATGAAGAAAATAATGATAATAAGTTTTGCACTTGCGATACTATGCGCTGGATGCAAAAGAGTGACGGTAGATTTCACCTACTCACCTGCGGAGCCTAAAGCGGGTGAAACCGTTAAATTTAGCAATAATAGTAGTGCAGGTGAGAGTTGGGCATGGTCGTTCGGAGATAACGCAACGAGCATGAGCAAACACCCCAACAAAGTATATAAGAAACCAGGAGAGTATGTAGTTACCCTGATGGTGGACAGTGCTAAGTACCTGACCCGCAGCAAGATAATCAAGGTGTATGATACGATTCCAACATTCGTATGCTCATCTGATTCTATTTTGCTGTACCACGATGTGACTTTAACGGCCAATATCTACAACCCGTTTAAGTACGAACTGCAATACCAATGGACCTTACCAAACAATTGCGTACTGCAATCAGGCAAAACCACCGACGCATCCATCGTTGTCTATTTCACATCTACAGGCGAAATGCCCGTACAATTGTCTATCAATCAGAATGGCAAAACCTATGATATCAATGATAAGTCACTATTGGTTCACCCTGTCAAAGCGCCATCCATACTGATGCATACGACGGATAATACCATTGTTCGCCAACGCATGATCAACGAGCGTTTAGAGCCTGTGAGCGAAGGAAGCGAAGCAGATAAAGCAATCGTCAACCAAACGAACGACACAGTCGTGACATTCAACAACGTCACCTTCTACGCAAGCCAGATGGCAGACAAGGTGCCCGGCTTTGCTGGTATGCAAATCCAACATATGCAGATGGATGCTATGGCACAAAAGTGGTATCTCACAACCGACAACGGACTACTAATAGCTAATTTCGATGGTAGCAATCAAGTTACTATTGACCCGCAAGCTACGGGGGCAATCTATGTAGATGCAGAGCGCAACCGTATCTATTGGGCAAATGCCGATGGCTTATATGCTATGCCGCTGATTAAGAGCAAGAATAATCAGTTCACAACCACTTCTACGCAATATAATCAACTGAACAATATTGACCTCATCACCGTCAATAACACTCCACAATAATTCATAATTCATAATTCTCAATTCACCGTGCAGCCCGAATACATTTTCGAAACTAGTTGGGAAGTATGCAATCGTGTAGGCGGCATCTATGCCGTGCTTTCTACGCGTGCCGCTTCCATGCAAGCAGAACATAAAGACAAAGTCATCTTTTTCGGTCCCGACTTCGGCGACCACTCCAATATCACCTTCAAAGAGAGCAAAACCCTCCTCAAAGGTTGGCGCCCTAAAGGTGTACGCATCGGTCGTTGGCAAGTGCCTGGCAAACCTATTGCCGTGCTCCTCAAGTGGGACGAACTCTGGGCACAGAAAGACCAAATCTTCGGTCACATGTGGGAGAAGTTTGGTATCCAAAGCCATGCCGCATACGGCGATTACGACGAGAGTTGCCTCTTCGCCTACGCTGTAGGACAAGTGGCAGAAAGCTTATACAAGCACCTCGATATGCCTACCACCGTCATGCACTGCAACGAGTGGCAAACAGCATTCACTATCCTTTACTTGCGCGAACATTGCCCTGCCATTGGTACACTTTTCACCACCCATGCCACCAGCATTGGTCGCAGTATCGCAGGTAATGGCAAACCACTCTATGATTGCTTCGATGGTTTCCATGGCGATCAGATGGCGCAGGAGCTGAATATGGTCAGCAAACACTCCGCCGAGAAGAAGGCAGCGCACTATGCCGACTGCTTCACTACTGTGAGCAACATCACCGCTCGCGAGTGCAAGCAACTGCTTGATAAACCAGTGGATATTGTTACCCCTAATGGCTTTGAGCAGGGCTTCGTACCACAGGGCAAGGACTTTGACGCCGCGCGCAAGCGTGCACGCAATACCTTAATATCTCTCGCACGCGCGAAGGGCATTGACGCCAAAGCTACCGACATGCTCATCGGCACCGCTGGCCGCTTCGAATGGAAGAACAAAGGCATTGATGTCTTTTTAGAGGCGATGACCCGTTTAGGCGAAGCCCCTGCCTATACACCTTACACCTTACACCCTACACTATCTACAGGCGCAGCCGATCTACAGCCCGCAGGGCGATCTACAGCGCAGCGATCCATTATCGCTTTCGTCATGATCCCCTACCTCGACCACCAAGACTTCACCGTCGGCAATGTGCATGTCATTTTCGTGCCTACCTACCTCAATGGTAACGATGGCGTACTCAACTTACCCTACTACGACTTGCTCATTGGCCTTGACTTGACCGTCTTCCCAAGCTACTACGAGCCATGGGGCTACACCCCATTGGAGAGTATGGCGTTCCATGTGCCTACTATCACCACCAGTTTGAGTGGCTATGGCGTATGGTGCGAGGAGCAAGATTGCACGACTATTGACAAGGGTGTAGCGGTTATTTATCGCAACGATAGCAATACCGACGATGTGATCAATCATATTGTCAATACGATTGAATATTACCTCTCGCTCACCCCACGCAAGGTAGCCGCCGCCCGCAAGGCAGCAGTAGAGTTGGCATTGCAAGCCGAGTGGAAGAATTTCTTCACTTTCTACCGCGAAGCTTATAGCATCGCCCTAAAGAAAGCCGCTGCCCGTCAGTAAAGTATAACAGATATTGTAAGGATATACTAAGGATCTACAAACCATAAACCCGAAAACTCGGATATGCTCTGCGTGTCCGAGTTTTTTATTTCCTATTCCCGCTCGTCAGTGTCCCGTCTCGCGGCTATCCCCGCGAGTAAATCCATACTTCTAAACCCTACCCACACTTATGCACCTACCAATTACGGGTTCTCGACGGGTTCGTACTATACCTTCACTACATATACTATGAGATTACTATGAGATTAGTATGTGATTACTATGTGATTCCGCCCACCTCCTGCTCCCCTGTTCATAGGAGAGCTGTCGCATAGCGACTGAGGGGTTCCTCTCACCTTTCCGTTTTCACTTTTCACCTTTCACCTTTCACCTTTCCTACACAAACTCGACGGTATCCCGTCTCGTGTGTCCCGACTCCCTATCCCCCTCTCCTACGGACTTCCTGCGAACACATTCTCAGACATCCTCAAAAGTCCGCAGAAATTCATTCCAACATCCTTTGTCCCTGAAAATCAATACTCCATGCTTAATTACGTAGTATGGCATTTTTTACACTTTGTACATTTTGGGGCATTTTCGAAAGTCCCTAAAGTGTACAAAATGTACAAAGTGCCACATGTCTATTACATATTTCGCGTGCGGTTTCTGCGGTTCAAAGTTTTATTTATTACAGCGTCTCAAGTACGCGTTGGAGCCATTGCCAGCATTTGCCTGTGGAACTGATGCTCAGGCGCTCTTGTGGAGAGTGGACACCGAACATTTGAGGACCAATAGACACCATATCCAAATATGGATACTTCTCCAAGAACAAACCACACTCTAATCCTGCATGGATAGCCAATACCTTTGGCTCCGCAGCAAATAGGTCTTGGTATGCTTTCTTGGTCACTTCCAACAATGGTGATTGTGGGTTAGGCGCCCAACCTGGGTAGCCATCGCCATGTGTCACCTCGTCGCAAGCTAATGCCAAAGCACATTCTACCATCTGCTTTAGATCGTGCTTCTTGCTCTCAATAGAAGAACGTTGGCTAGTGTTCACCTCGATATACGCACCCTTCTCATCCTCTTTCATCTTCACGCTAGCGAGGTTGGTGCTAGTCTCTACCAATCCAGGCATGGTCTTCGACATAGCCATCATACCATGAGGGCAAGCATAGAGCGCTTGGATAAGACGCTCAGAATCTTCCTGAGGAATATAGAAATCTGGTGTTTCAGTCGTTTCAAGCGACATGGTAAAGTCCTTCTCTACATCTCCTATCTCTTGCTCAATAGTAGCAATATAGTGGTTGAGCATCACACGAATATCTTCCTTACACCATATAGGAATAGTTATCACAGCCTCCGCCTCGCGAGAGATAGCGTTGCGCAGATTGCCTCCGTCCAATTTAGCCACATGCATATCCATTGACTTCATTACTTGATAGAGAAAACGAACCAATATCTTATTGGCATTGCCACGACCTTTGTTGATATCATCACCTGAGTGACCACCCATCAATCCACCGACTTTGAGGTGAATTGCCAGCCTTTCGCCTTTCGCCTCTAACCTCATAGCCTCATAATGCATCTTCGCCAGCGTATCAATACCACCTGCGCAGCCGATGAACACTTGGCCATCGTCCTCTGAGTCGAGGTTGATGAGTTGTTTGCCATTGAGGCAGCCGTCTTGCAGACGGAAAGCACCTGTCAAACCAGTCTCCTCGTCCACCGTAAAGAGGCACTCCAAAGCAGGGTGCTTCAAGGTGTCCGAAGTGATCGCTGCCAACATCAATGCCATACCAATGCCGTTATCTGCACCAAGGGTAGTGCCTTGAGCTTTAATAAAATCACCATCAATATAGGTGTGGATAGGATCGTTATCGAAGTCATGTACCGTGTCGTTGTTCTTCTCGCACACCATATCCATATGCGCTTGCAGAATCACGCCTGGTTTATCTTCATAGCCAGAAGTAGCTGGTTTGCGCATGATGATATTGCCTGCTTCGTCCACAGTATGTTCGAGGTTATGCTTCACGGCAAACGCCTTGAGCCATTCAATAATCTTGCCCTCGCGCTTCGATGGGCGAGGCACTTGGGTAATCTCATGGAAGATAGAGAAAACCTCCTTTGGTTGCAATTCTTGTATATTCATATTTCCTTGCCTTTAAACTTTAAACTATAATCTTTCAACTCATTATTCGTGTGCTACTACAGGAGCAATCTTTTGCAAAAACTCCGTTGGGTAAGGTGTGCGGTTGGGTCCTACTGGTTCACCATAAGGGTTACGCAGGAACTGTCCGTCTTTCTCTTTACGCTCTTGTCCATCGAGGTACTTGGTAAAGAGGTAGATGCAGAGTTCTTTCCATGCTTGGTGCGACTCATTAGCTTGCAGATTAGAGTATTTCGTTAACCAATCTGCTTTTTCGCTTGCGCTCATAGCAGCCACCATCTCATCCACTACAGCTACCTGTGCGTTGAACTTATCTTCCCAAGTAGATTGTACGCGTTGGATATCAGGTACCATCGCCGAATACTTGCTATATGCCCAGTTAGCTACGATATTGTAGGTCCACCATGCCGAGGTAGGTGAGTAGGTATAGAGGTCGCCATTGCCCTCTTGGAAGCACTCTGGCACAGCGGTGATGGAGCTATACATAGGCACGTAGAGCGAAGTAGCCGCATCGTCCACACCAAACCAGAATATACCACCAGCCTTAGCTGACTCGTAGCCACGCATCTGTGCTACGAACGACCATGCTGTTTGTTGAGTAGCGATAGGACGCTCAAACCAATATTGTACAGAATCTAACTTGAAGCCGAGTGAACCATAGCGCAACTTGCTATTCCAAGGACCTGCATCAGGACCTTGAGTAATATCAAGTGGTGTACCCTCGTATTGATCACGCATGCAATCTTTAAGAGCTTGTGCACTCACCTTATGATTAGGTTTGATATAGAGAGGCATACGCTCTCCAGCGTACTTACCACCTGTCTCTACGAAGGTCTTACCCGAAGCGAAGTCGAAGTAGCGGTCCATATCATCGGAATACTTGCGGAAGAAAGACCACACGCGTGCTTCGCATACATACAATCCCGAGAAGTCGTATGGCGCATATGCCTCTTGGAAGTTGAAATCCTCGTCCTTCTTACCTGTGTAGTACCCTTGCTTGCGAGCAAACTTCACCACATCTTTGCTCCACATCCAGTTCTCTTTATCCTTGAAATTGATGGTAGTAAAGCGTGCTTGATTAGCGTGCGCAGCGATACAATCATCTGGAATACGAGTAGCTACCCATACGGCTCCTTTCTCCACTTTGCCTTTTCCAATCAACTCCATCAGCCACACCTCGTTAGGGTCAGCGATAGAGAAGGTCTCGCCTGAAGAAGCATAGCCATATTCAGCGACTAGGTCGGTCATACATTTGATGGCTTCGCGAGCAGTCTTGCAACGCTCGAGAGCAATATAGATGAGTGATCCATAGTCAATACCTTCGCCTATCTCCAACTCTGGACGACCGCCCCAAGTGGTCTCACCAATGGTCAATTGGTGCTCGTTCATATTACCCACTACATTGTAGGTATGAGCCACTTGTGGGATGGTGCAGAGGGGTTTGCCCGTATCCCAATCCTTTACCTCACGTACCGCACCTTTTGGATGGTCAGCGGCAGGGCTATGGCGAAGAAAACCATACAATGAATAACTATCGGCAGCATAGGAAACCATAGTACTACCGTCCACAGAGGCATCCTTGCCTACAACGAAATTGGTGCAGGCCATACCTGCCACCCATGCACTACAGAGTGCGAGTATCAAATAGATTCGTTTCATATTCTTTTTTTAGTTAGTTTAAAGGTTAGAGGTTAAAGGCGAGGGGTTAGTTGATGGACATACGTCCATCCACTTGTGCCTTAACAGTCTTCACTTGCTTGATATATTCGATATATAGATCGCGGATTTTCTCTTCGGAGTTCCAATATTTGATGTAGTTTTTCAGTGGTAGCATACCATCGTTGCCTTGACTAAGGTAATCGCTAGTGGCTACAGTGTATGTCTTATCCATCTCAATAGGTTTACCATCAATGGTTACCAATGCATCTTGCTGCATCACTCTATCTCCGATGGCTTTGATTCGCATACCCGCTACACCTTGACCTCCAGAATAGGCAAAGATCTCGCAGAGTTGTTGCAGGTCACTTCCTTTTAAGGTGAGTACTACCAGCATATTATCAAATGGCATGAGTTCAAACACATTGCGGAAGGTAATATCTCCCGCAGCCCATTCGCATCGCATACCACCTATATTCACCACAGCCACATCCACTGGCTCGGGAGACAATTGTCGTGCCATAGCCAATAGTGCATCACTTGCCCAGTTGAGTAGTGGACACTCCGGTTGATATACACGCAGCGCTTCGGGAGCATAGCCAATAGGGGCACCCAGTTGCTTTTCTAAATCCTCCTTGATGGGTGCAAGTGATTGGAGATACTGCGTATCTTGCACTGCCTTGTAGGTAGAGTCCACAAGCAGGACTTCGCCTGTGGTCTTGCTAACGCGCAATGGGCGATGGCATGCAGTGAACAGCAATATGCATAGGATTGTGCAGAGTAGTTTAGTTTGGTGTAACATGGTATAGTATTATTTAATGTGGTTATTTGACAAGTGCTTGAGTATGGAGCGTAGTACCATCACGAAGCACTGCTTCCACGAGGCATATGCCCGAGGGTGCAGTGACGATAGTGGTAGTATGCAACAATGTCAATGGGTTGTCAAGTATCAATCGTCCTGCGAGGTCATACAGTCGAATCTCCTGAATAAGTTGGTTAGAACCTATGATGAGTTCGCCTTGTGCCAACGAGAATGCTTGCAGTGTAGCTAAGGCAGATGATGATGTATTATCTACAGCGGTAGTAGGACCTTGCGGATCCTCACTACTGCCAAGATACTCGTCCGGTCCCTCAATGAAATAACGTTGCTCGTGGTTGAGAGGCATCTCTACGGTGATCACCAATCCGTCCATAATACGAATCTTTTGACCTGTTTGACTATCATAGAAGTAACACTCGCGTGACCAGTTGGAAGAGAGGTAGAATGCTAACTGCATGTAGTCAGTACGCGTTTTGCTGTCCACTAGGAAGGCTAATGGCACTTGACTGACTCCTTGGCGAACATCTGCCATCATAGGCACTTGCTCTGCCACGGTGTACATATTGAGTGGCGACTTAACGCTAGTGTTGTTCTCAATACCCGAAGAAACGAATAGGGCATCTTCACCCTGTAGGTAGTAGTCGTTAGCTATAGGGTTAGTGGCGAGTATGGTGCGTGCACTAGCTTTAGGGGTGAGGGCATAGATGGTAAGTCTCTCGCTCTCTGTGAATATTCTCTCTCTTGCCTGTATTTGATTAGGCGAATCGGCTATTTCCTCTACGGTGTATATTTGGTTGTTAAGCGTGAGATGAGAGGCGGATAGTGTAATGTCAAGAGTCGTTGATGGATTTTGATCCTTGGTTTCTAGTAAGACAGAGGTCATAGGAGCTAAGTAGCGGTCTTCCGCCATTATTAACTCGGTAGAAGCTAGCCATACGCTGTTTTGTATACGATGGAAAACTGGGTTGAGTACCTCACTATTATCCGCAAGAAAAGCTTGCATATCGATGTATGCCATGGTAGGATTACCAAATAGGAACTTATCGCTAGCTTCATTATTGGTGAGCTTAATCTCCATCTCGGGATCATCATGACCTGCCTCAAAAGCAAACTTACCGCTTGCCTGACGATCAACCTGAGTAGTGACGCCAGACTGTTCGCCAGTAGAAGTGAAGTAGTAGTACTTGGAGTCTGGTTTGGGCAAACGAATGGTGAGTGTCTCACCTGTCTCCAGTCCTAGTCCGTATAAGTTATATCCGTGTGCAGGAGCGAGTGGTTCGGAGAGAGAGTTTGTCTGAACGAATTCGATGCTAGCCGTGGAGATTGAACCGCCGTCCTCATAATGGTTATGGACAGTTTTGTTGTAGAACTGTTGCCAGAATGCGTATGCTGCATCTGCATGGCGGATGCCTTGGAATGATGACACCTCAAATGGATTAGGCTCAGCAATCAAGTTACCATTATCATACCGACCAACATGAGGTACGAACATATCTCCTGAAACCAAATTCTTCAGCGGTGCGGACACCATGTTCCATTTACCAGCTGTGATTTGCATATCCACGAATGCCTTTTCGTATTCTAGCAAGTGTTGGTTATTGATATGCGCTCCAGCTGCAAAATAAATGTTTCGACACTTGTGTTGATCGTGATGCACCGCCATAGGATAGTGATCATGCTCATGCTCTGGAACAATATATGGATAGAGCAATGGGTTACCAAGGCTAGGAATAACCACATCTACTCCCTCCATTGGGACATAGCCTTCGGTAAAAGTATCCCCTTGATCAGGGATTCCATTATTATTTACATCCTTTATCCATCCTTTCCAGTTAGCATCTAGTCCCCAACCATTAAACAATTGTCCTGTGGGTTTGGGTTGCCAAACCATTGTGTTAGGAACAATTTGAATAGTGAACAAAACATACCCCACACGGCAGGCATTATCAACGTTACCTAACTTATAATATCCATTTTCGTCTTGGAATGAAAGACGCATGGTGTATTCCTGGCTCACTTCCAAAGTAGGAGCTTCCTGCATTGCTTTACCAGTTGCTAGATCAAAGAAGGTTATATAATTGGGCAAAGAAGATATGTCAAAAGTCAAAACATTATTTGCAGTATACTCTACTCCTCCAATCTTTACTTTTATATCGCCGTTTTGAGTCAATTCCTTAATAGGGACAGTAATTTTTGAAATGGTATTGCTCTCATTAGCCACCACTTTCACAGTTGGTAATTGAACCTTTTGCTGAGGAGTTTTCTGGTCATTTGTAAGAGGCGTTACATTCAAGAAATAATCTGACTCGACAGAAGACACCATTATTCTTCGTGGTTCGTTGCAATCTTTAACTGTAACTTCTATTTCATTTCCTTGAGCATCTTCCACAGTTGCTTTAGCCGTTTCTGCGATAGGGAAACACCAATAGCGTACCGTTTCATTTGACCCAAGGTAGAAGTGTACAGTAGTATCATACAATTGTAACCAATCATTATCATACAAATGCTTGATAATATCATAGTTTTGTTGCGACAAGAACTTGGATGGTTGAAGCTCTTCAAATGTTTTTGCATAATAGTTTGGATTGTATTCCGCGCTCTTGGGATCATCCGTAGCAAAGCGACGCATATCGTACATGATAGCGGTAGACACTTGCCCATGTGTGTAGCCATACATAGTTTTGAATCCTTCCATAGCTTCTTGCAAACGCCTATTATAATCTTCCCATTCTTCAGGATTACTATTTTTATCTGGTGCTTTTTCAGATAAGACATCTCCAGCAGGATCACCAATCAGCCAATCAGCAAAGATAGGAGCCTCTACGGGTACGATTTCTCCTCCCGCACCATCAATTGCCAAATTATTAATAACCTTTGTGGTCAAGAAATAAAGATCATTGGCACAGTTTCCATAGGAATCATTGAATATATTAACAATTTCTTCATTAGCACCTGTAGCAGTTCCATTAGCGGTCAATATGCCATCTGTGTTCGTATGATTAATTAATTGATTGTCAGAATTACGAAGTGTGAAGACGGTTTGTTGGGTTGCGTGCAACGGAGTGGTCATATTACAAGCGGGTGTAGCCAACTCCTCTGGCGAATATGCCATGCGCATGGAATAATTATGCTTATCATAGAGGAATTGTAATGGTAGTTGTTTTTTCTGCTCGTCCGTATAGCCTGCGTATTCACCTGCACTCATATCATTATCCGTTACATTCTCAATGATATGTGCCACATAAAGCAACCACTTAGTAACACCATTATTGACAGTCCTCACATATGCTTTAGCATGTTTTTGTCCTCTCTCTACCATTAAGTCCAGCAGTTTGGAAACAGACCCAAGCGTATCAATTCCCTCTGCTTGTAGTGAAGCATACTCTTTCTCTGGATCGAAAGAGGCAGCAGGTATATGTACAGAGCCATAACTATCCTCACCTATATGCTCTCCACCTTGATGCGCTTCGTGATAGTACGCCGCATCACCTGTAAGGTCGACTGGAGCACCATCTGCTTTGTCATCGCCATCTTCGTCATACGATTCATTGTAGATTTGATAATACATATAGCCATCCGCACCTGCGTTGATATTGCTGTAGTCCAATCGAAGGACAGCTGCAGCAGAGGTGGTTTCTGTATCAGTAGAACGGCATGCCATCTTGCCTTGGTAAGCCGCAATCGGTAAACGAGATACGAAGAGCGAAATATCATCCACCATAAAGTCATTACCATTGTTAGTAGTAGCGAAGTTATAGATTGACACACGTGTTTCATCGTAGCTATGTGCCGAATTAATAGGAAATACAACTTGCTGCTATCCTGAGTTCTGGAGCAACTCACCTACGAAATACACACCAGCGTTTTCCCATTCTCCCCAAACGGTATCTTGACCATTCATTGTATATTCGCGTCCTTGCACATTGCATCGGAAAATAGGGTTACCAGTCTCATTTCCGCTTCCACCCCATCCTTGAGGTGTAGGATTACAGAACCATGCAGAGCAATAGAGTGTTTGTCCTGAGCATATCACTGCCTTAGTAGATAGCGTTGCCACTAATCCAGGCTCCATAGTTCCATCTACGTAAAGCGACTTTCCGCTGAATGGTGCTTGATTGGCCCATCCTTTTCCAGGATTACTATCTACAACAGTATATTCACCATAGAAGGGGAATACACCTTGATCTGCACCACGCTTAAAGTTAGTTGTGTTAAGAGGATTTACATTATATACGTATCCATATGAGGTATAGTCCCAAGGGAGATGGGAATCATATTCATCAAAGTTGATGTATGCCAATTGATTATATTGGCTCCTTATACGTTGTTGAGTAATGATGGTAATTGTGGTAGGTCCTTGTTTCTCAATGTTTACAAAATCCACCACAAAACGAGCAATGCGTAATTCTCCATGTTTACTATCCAAAGGCTCCGCGGTTAACGTATATACTTGTGTCGCTGGATAATTATCAGAAGACACTCGCAGATAATCTAACTCTGCAGTGTAGTTTGGAGTAAATGGCGCTCCATCCACTTTCCAAACGAGATCGTTTTTGTCTATACGTTTAAAATTGCCACTTTGGTCCTCGTAAAAATAGCACATTTCAGATGTATGCGAACGTACTTTGCTATGGCGGTATTCTGTAGAAAGCAGTATTTGTTTTCCTGCGGGGGCTTGGTAGTGATACTCCTCAAGGTATTTGTCATTCTCCAACTTTGCGAACTTATCCGCTATTTCGCTTGCGGGAAGGAGGTGGAAGAGTTGGCGATAAGAGAGGGTTGGTTCTGTAATTTCGGTAATGTGTCCGTTACTTGTCTTGATGTCATAGTCCGTATAGGCACTGACATCACACGCCATAATGTGTGCTTGCCCGTCAGCCCATCCTTTGATTCGTGGTGCTGGATTATTAGTATTACCTTCATCTAGCACTCCGCCATTTGCTTGGTTGATGGCATAAAGACCATAAGAATATCCCTCATTACCAATAGTCTCCTTACTTTGTGGTGTATTGATCGCCGAGAATGGTTGATTATTGGCAGCTCGAGGAGATAAAATCCACGATGTAGATTGTTTTCCTTCACGTCGATCGTTGTAATATGGGTCGCCTTTTGTGTCATAGTCATACCATCTCATATAACCTGAATATCCCGATTCTGGCAAGCGAAGTTCTATTTCCTCGTTCGGTAAGTAGTAGATGGTACGCTCGGCAGTATGTACAAGTTGTTCGTCTCTCTCTTTATCCCATGTCTTGTCGTCATTTCCAGCACCAGATTGCGTATAAAAATGTATACCACCTTCTTTACCACGTTGGTGAAGAGGAATTGTGAACGTTCCAGAATGAGGATGCTCGGGATCAGTATTATTTGTAAAAGTACAAGTAAGTATAGAAGAACGCTTATCATCAGATTCATTCGTTTTAGCATTTACCTTAATTTTGTAATCGCCATTTCTTTGAGCCGTTAACCAGTCAGAGCCATTACCATCAAATTCGAAAGATAATGACCAATCAGTTAACTTGATTTCTGTTGGTCTAACGGTATATTCTGCTTCGATTACTTGTTTATCTACGTTGTATAACACAGAACCATGTTGATGAACAGGAACAACATTAAATTCAACTTCTTCTGCTTCTTTTCGGAATGTATAGGTAACAGGGTTAATTGAGAAAGTTAGCGAAGGTAAATCTTCTCTATGGTATGATTTGCGCACGATACGCATGGTCTGCGTATTGACTTGACCCTTATATTTGTATTCCACCACCACATTGTCTATATAATCCACATAACGCAAAATACCTTGTACACCATCTTCTGCAAAAAGGTATTGTTGTAACCCCATTGGACTTGCGCCATTAGGAGTTATGGTGAATTGCCAAGTATCATTTGTACTTTTGGTGATACTTTCAGATAAGGTCATAAGTGCACGACCATTTGTTTCTTGACAATTCTCAAACTTTGTTGCATCCAAATTAGAAACCTTACCGCTGCTGGATGCCCAATAAACCCTTACGTCAGTTACACCTGTTGGATCAACACCTTCTGTTTGGCGGCCAAGCAACATTTCGTTTGGACGGTTGATACACTCATAATAGGTTTCCGTTGAACTCTCCAATACAAAATCAATCGTAGTTTGTTGAGCAGTAGCTGCTGCTCCATCTTCTGCATAAGTATATTCCACCTTGGCTGGAGTGAAGTGGGCTGTACTACCACCATCTGCACCATGTTTCTCCCACTTTTCTATGTGTACATCCACGATATTACTATTCGCAGAAAGCCCAAATTGAAATGGCCACCATCCGACTTGCGCCAAATATACCGAAACCCAGCTATACCATTGAGAATAATAGAAACGATAGTACAATTGTCCGTACGAACAAATACCTGGTTTATTTTTAGCTCCATCATTTGTTCTTGTAAAACTTAAAGTACATGGATTGGCTTGTAACTGATACGACGGACTTTGCGCATTTTCGGTTATTGCTAGATAGCGCGCAGTGGTTATATTATTTAGCGTATATGAATACGCCTCATTCGTCTGTATAACACCAAGTTGCCACAAGCAGTCATCATTAACATCTTCTGTGGTATATACACCACTTAAACTGGCAGCTAGATAATATCTTTTGTCACCATTTTCATCCACCAACACACTGATTGTTACATAATCTTCATTTGTAAGATAACCATCAGATACTTGCGCTTGCAGTGCTACAAGCGACAGGATTGCAGATATAATTAGTACGAGTCGTTTCATAGGGCTTGAGATGTTTTGCGGTTACGGAAAAGTTTAACGATGATATAAGCGGCAGCCATTGCCAAGAGTGGCAACAGCATATCACCTACGGGTGAGCCAGGATTTAGCTGACCCGTAGCAGATCCATCTGGCGTCTCTTCACGGCTGCGACGTGGACCTGATGTGATTTCGGCTGTCCATTGTGGATTGCTCAATTCTTGGGCAACCTCTTGGTGAATAGAGGTGAACGACGTGGTTTTACCCGTAGGGGAAGAAACGGGCAAGGTAATGTGGTTCCACGTGTTAGCTCGATTATAGTCATGGTGATACACCATAGACTGCTGCACAGCAGAATGAATGTGCCCCCCTCCAGACGACACTGTTTTGTAGCTGGCATCCGATGTGCGAACAGAAATGATATTACCTTGATTGGTAGATTGCATCGGAGTAAATATGTTAGCCACTGCAGACAAAATGAAATACCTTTAAGTAATTGAAAATCGCAAAAAGCGCAATTTGGGTGCAAAGATAGTGGTTTTTTTGCAAAAAAACAAGAAAAGTGCGTTTTTTTTGAAATTTTAAGATAACTTGATAAAAATACTAGCACCACAACTCTACCTCCAAACCTAGGGGTTAGTCGGTGTATTCCTTGCGAATGGTACGGTAATTCTTCGGTAAAGGTACGGGAATCACTAACTAATAACTAACTAATCACTAACTAATCACTAAGTAATCACTAAGTAAAGGTAAGTAATTGATAGGTGAATATCGGTTAATGACGGTGAATGGCGGTGAATGACGGTGAATGACGGTGAATGACGGTGAATGACGGTGAATGGCAATGAAGAAAAGCGACCTGCCGAGTGGGCAGGTCGCAGAGGATAAAAGTACAATAATCGAGTTAGCGATTTTTGTACATATCGTCGTAGTACTTCTCGTAGTCACCAGAGGTGATATTGTCCATCCACTCTTGGTTGTCGAGGTACCAACGGACAGTCTTCTCAATACCCTCTTCGAATTGCAAAGATGGTTCCCAGCCCAGTTCGGCTTGGAGTTTGCGGGAATCGATAGCATAACGCATATCGTGACCCGCACGGTCGGTGACATAAGTGATGAGGTTCATATCCTCGCCTTCAGCACGACCGAGAAGACGGTCCACTGTATTGATGACCACCTTGATGATATCGATATTCTTCCACTCGTTGAAACCGCCGATATTATACGTTTCAGCCACAGTACCTTGGTGGAAAATGAGGTCGATAGCTCGTGCATGATCCTCTACATATAGCCAGTCGCGCACGTTCTCTCCCTTGCCATAGACTGGCAATGGTTTGCGGTGGCGGATATTATTGATAAACAGCGGAATAAGTTTCTCTGGGAATTGGTATGGACCGTAGTTATTGGAGCAGTTGGTGACGATAGTAGGCATACCATAGGTATCGTGGAAAGCACGCACGAAGTGGTCGCTACTTGCCTTAGAAGCAGAATATGGGCTGTGAGGATTGTACTTGGTAGTTTCCAAGAAGAAATCTTCACCATATGCCTCGTGGTGCTCGGATGATGCTTGGGTGGAGAAGGGTGGCTCAATACCCTCTGGATGAGTCATCTCGAGCGCACCATACACCTCGTCGGTAGAGATATGGTAGAAGCGTTTGCCATCATACTTCTCAGGTTGTGCTTCCCAATAGAGCTTGGCCGCCTGCAGAAGCGAGAGTGTACCCATCACGTTGGTGCGGGCAAAAGTGAATGGATCCTTGATAGAGCGATCCACATGGCTCTCGGCTGCAAGGTGGATGATACCAGTCACGTGTTCTTCTTGCATGAGAGCATACATGGCATCAAAATCGCAGATATCAGCACGCACAAAACGGTAGTTAGGTTTGTCCTCAATGTCCTTGAGGTTTGCCAAATTGCCCGCATAAGTGAGTTTGTCCACATTGATGATGCGATAATCAGGATACTTGTTGACAAAAAGTCGTACTACGTGGCTGCCGATGAAACCGGCGCCACCTGTAATGATGATTGATTTCATAGTACAAATCGTATTTGTTTGAAATGATATTTTTTTTCTTCTTTATTTTGCAAACGGAGAAGCAATTCTCCCTGTTCAGTCACATTCACGAATTCCGCCAAAAAGGAATCGTCTATCCCCTCTCGCGCTATGGCAGTAGGAGTAAGATTAACTTCACGCTCTACGTATGGGTACCATCCTTCGCGGCGATAGAGATGAGCAAGATAAGCTGCGCGGATATCCTCTGTAGGTGCAATTTCCCACGATTTCAACGATAAAATCCACTCATTCATCAAGGATTCTACATCATAATTCTTGCCTGTAATCTCCTTCATAGAGATAGGATTGGGCGCGTTGCTTATCCAAGCCGTTTGATTCACATTCACACCAACCCCTACAATGCTATACCCCACATATCGCCCCGACAAACTATTCTCAATCAGTATGCCCACCAGCTTCTTGTCACCAAAATAAATATCATTTGGCCATTTGATGGTTAGCTGCTCTTGTGGCAAGTATTTCGCCAATGTATCCCACAGCGCAACCGCCACCAACATCGACAATCGCCATTGCTCAGCAGCAAGTATCCCATCATATCTAAGCAATGTAGAAAATAGCAGGTTCTTCCCTTCTTCACTCTCCCATGAGTTGCCCGCTTGTCCGCGTCCTGCCGTTTGGAAGTCGGTACGGATGGTGTATAAATGGGGCAACGCATCGGAATATTGCTCGCGCAATAAGGAGGAGGTACTATGTGTTTGCTTGATATACATTGAGCAGATATTGTTCGATGATGCGTTGTAGTTTTTTGCTTTTGCAGTTGGCGCTATTAACCATGACGGCAAAGACCCACACCCGTCCGTCGGGAAGGAAGATATAACCCGCATAGTTTTTGGTGCCACCTATGGTGCCACTCTTGGCACAGACCTTTCCGTGGAGCGGTGTCCCCCGCAAGAAAGAGCTGAGGGTGCCACTCTCGCCACTACAAGGAAGGGTTTCGAGGAAGACATCTTTGTTTTTCGAGCCATACATATAGCGTAGTAATTGCACAAACATAGCTGGTGAGATGGCGTCTTGTGGCGCTAAACCACAGCCATCTAGTATCTTGGCTGTACGGAAACTGACACCACGATTGCGCCAGTATTCACGGATGAAATCGGTGGAATTGTGAATAGAGCAAGGCAATGTATATTTCGATCCAAAGATACGGAAAAGCATCTCGGCGTACAGATTGTCCGACTCCTGTTGGGTATGACGGAGTATTTCAGATAGGGGTTCGCTCTCGTGGTGAAAAAGAAGTGTACGCGAAGGAGCACGCATGGGTCGTTCGCTAAGGTAAGATTCAGTACCATCTACCGCTATACCGCTCTGGCGTAAGAGTTTGGTCAGGTCACGGGCTAGAATGAGCCCCGGATTAGGCATATCGCCACGCACACCAAAGGTCTGCTGATTGGACGGTACACTACCCACTAGGTAGCGGGTATTGCTATAGGGCACACCATGAACGAAAGCACCATCGTAGGTGATATGCGTACAGCGGATATGGTTCTCAAACTGCACCTCTGGAATTTCAGGAGTGGTATAAAGCACCTCGGCAATACTGCCCACAGCACCGCTACGAAGGACGATATTCATGGTGTTATCCTGATAGGAGAGGGCAAAGATGCCAGGAGCGTAGTAGTTACCTGCGTCTTCCCAAATCCACGATGGATTAAGTGCGTTGCCATCGAAATAACTGACATCGGCGATGACAGAGCCCGTGATATGTCGAATACCTGCCTCACGAAGACGGCGCACCCATGTATAGAGGAAGCCCTGCTTGCCCACATATCTAGAACCGAAAGTGGGATCACCTCGCCCTTCTATATAGAGATTACCATAGAGCGTGCCATCGGCGATATAGCCCGAATAGGTGATAGGCGTTTGGATGCGGTAGTCCCCACCCCATAACTCAAGCGCAGTGGCACCCGTGAGAAGCTTCATCGTGGAAGCTGGCGGAATAACCGCATTAGGACGATAAGCATCGATGGTATCCCCCGAATGGTAGTCACAAATCAGCACACCCATATTGGCATCACGCGTGTCTGGGTGTGTGGTGAGTATAGATAAAATGAGTAGTAACTGAAACATGGCGACAAAGGTACGAAAAATTTGTGATATGTGCAAATTTTTGGTGGTTAGTGTTGAGAGTTTAGTGTTGAGTGTTGAGTGTTTAGATGTGAGAAAAATAAAAAAAAGGGGGGATAGTTTGTGTATGTAAAAAAAATTTAGTAATTTTGCAGCGTAAAATAGTGAATACTTATTAACAATAACTTTAAAATACCAATTTTATGTCAAAAGTAACCGTTGTAGGCGCAGGTAACGTAGGTGCTACATGCGCAAATGTGTTGGCAGTAAAGAAAGTAGCCAGCGAAGTCGTATTGATCGACATTAAAGAGGGCGTTGCCGAAGGCAAAGCTATGGACATTATGCAAACCGCTCAATTGTTGGGCTTTGACACCGTAGTAAAAGGTGTAACCAACGATTACAGCGCAACCGCTGGTTCAGACGTAGTAGTTATCACCTCTGGTCTTCCACGTAAACCAGGTATGACTCGTGAGGAGTTGATTGGTGTAAACGCAGGTATCGTGAAGAGCGTTGCTAACCAAATCCTTACTTATTCACCAAACGCTATCTTGGTAGTGGTATCTAACCCAATGGATACTATGGCATACTTGACCTATAAGGCACTCGGTTTGCCACGCAATCGCGTGATTGGTATGGGTGGTGCATTGGATAGCAGCCGCTTCAAATATTTCTTGAGCCAAAAGTTGGGTTGCAACGCTAACGAGGTAGAAGGTTTCGTAATCGGTGGCCACGGTGATACCACTATGATTCCTATGACTCGCTATGCTACCTACAAAGGTATGCCAGTAAGCGATATGATGAGCGCAGAGGAACTCGAAGAGGTAGCAAAAGCTACTATGGTAGGTGGTGCTACATTGACTGGCTTGCTCGGCACTAGCGCATGGATGGCTCCAGGTGCAGCCGCAGCTGCTGTAGCAGATAGCGTAATCAACGACCAAAAGAAGATGATCCCTTGCTCAGCTTACCTTGAGGGCGAGTATGGCTACAACGATATTACCATCGGTGTTCCATGTATCATCGGTAAGAACGGTATCGAGAAGATCGTTGAAATCGAACTCAACGAAGCTGAGAAAGCATTGTTCGCTGCAAGCGAAGAGGCAGTAGCTAAGACTACCGCTATCTTGAAAGAGATTAACGTACTCTAATTTATTTATGGCTGATTTATTTCAAAAGTGCCACCACGACCTTTTGGAAGAGGTAAAACGCCGCAATATCTATCCTTATTTCCATACACTGGAGTCACGTCAGGCTCCAGTGGTGGAAATGGAAGGTAAGCGTCGCATCATGCTGGGAAGCAATAATTACCTCGGTTTCACCGAAGATCCTGTTGTGATTGAGGCGGGACACAAGGCGTTGGATAAGTATGGCACAGGTGTGTCAGGAAGTCGTTTCTTGAATGGCACATTGGATCTGCACCTCGAGTTAGAGGAGGCACTGGCTCGTTTTACGGGTTACGAGGCAGCCATGACCTGTAGCACAGGTTTTCAGACGAATCTTGCAATTATCTCTACTATTTGCGGTCGTAATGATTATATTTTGAACGACCGTGAAAATCACGCAAGTATCTATGATGCGTGTCGTTTGTCTCCTGCTCAAGTACTGCGTTATAAACACTCTGACATGGAAGATTTGGAGAAGAAACTCCAACAAATTCCAGAGAATGCGGGCAAACTGATTGTTACGGACGGTGTCTTTTCTATGCGTGGCGATATCTGTAAATTACCTGAGATTGTAGCTCTTGCAGAGAAATATGAGGCGCGAGTAATGGTGGATGATGCACACGGCTTTGGCGTGCTAGGTCCTGGCGGCCGTGGTACGGCGGCACACTTTGGTTTGCAAGACAAGGTGGATTTGACTATGCTCACCTTCTCGAAGTCTCTTGCAAGTATTGGAGGATGTATGTTGTCGAGCAAGAAGGTGTACGACTATGTAGCTCACTCTTCTCGTCCTTTCATTTTCTCTGCATCCATCACTCCATGTGGTGCAGCTACAGCATTAGCCGCGTTGCAACAACTGGAAAAAGATCCTCAACGTCCAGAACGATTGATGAATATTGCGAACTACTTCCGCACAAAACTCATTGATTCGGGCGTTAAGATTATTGAAGCCCCAACTCCTATTATTCCTATCTTTACCTACCATACGTTGAACACATTGTGGTATGGCAAAGCGCTGTTTGATGCGGGTGTATATGTGAATCCAGTGATTGCTCCTGCATGCGTGGAAGGCGAATGTTTGCTACGCACAACACTCATGGCTACGCATACCGAGCCAATCATTGATGAGGCAGTGGATATCATTGCGCGTGTACTCAAACAAACACCTACTTATTGATGAAAACACTATTGCTCACTGGCGGTTCGTCAGGTATAGGCTTACATACTGTCCAACTCTTCGCTGCGAAGGGTTGGACTGTTTTTGAATTAAGCAGAAGCGGAAAAACTACTCAACACGTTACCCATATTGATTGCGACGTGACAGATGATGAGTCTGTAGAAAAAGCTGTAGGCGAAGTTATGCAAAGAACTAATCATATAGATGTGGTTATTAGCAATGCAGGTTTCGGAATTTCTGGTCCGATAGAATTTACTTCTACAGCCGAGGCACAAAAGCAGTTTGATGTGAATTTCTTCGGAGCCTTTCGTTTGACCAAAGCAGTATTGCCTATCTTACGCAAGCAAGGAAGTGGTCGTATCATCTTCACTTCATCTGTAGCAGCTGACCTAAGTATCCCATATCAGAGTTTTTATAGTGCTAGTAAGTCCGCACTCAACGCTATGGCATTAGCATTAGCCAACGAAGTGCGCAGTTTTGGCATACGCGTAAGTGTGTTGATGCCAGGAGATGTGGCAACAGGATTCACTGATGCACGCGAAAAAAACATCCAAGGTGCTGAGGTATATAAAGGCGTACATTCGGCGGTAGCAGCTATGGAAAAAGACGAACAAAACGGCATGAGCCCCCAATATATGGCGAGCAGCTTATATCGCATAGCTACACGCAAAAACCCAAAGCCTATTTATGTAGGGGGGACTATTTATAAGCTATTTTGCTTGCTAAATAGATTGTTACCCAAAAGATTAGTTAACTGGATTGTAGGGAAACTCTATTGCTGATTACTCTCAATCTCTATCCTGCGGATAGACTGCAATAGCTGTTCGCACTGAATCTGCAATTGATTCTGATTATTCTCTAAATGTAGAATAGTTGGAGTCAATTCTTTTTTTTCATCCTCATCTGCCGCAGCATATTGTTGGCGCAATGAGTGCAATTGTTGTTGTTCCGAAAGATACTGATCATTTATCCTCACCCATTCATGATACATCTCCTTTGCTTTTGTTTGGCGGAAATCATTGGTGGAATAATATACAACAGAATCATTGATAACAAAATATATACCTCCTATTTCATCTGCATTAGAATCTGGTAACGTGGATAAATTATGGATGGTAGTATCCACTATTCCTCTTTCAAATTGCTCCAAACGAGCATAAGCGATTAACGAATCAACAGGAATATTCTTCCAATATTGTTTATACTCGGGAATTGCAAAGGAATAAATATGTACTTTACCTTCGGAAGCAAAGCGATCTGTAGCTAAATATCCTACTTGATGGATCTCATCAAGCAAGAATAGATATTCGTTGGCTGGAGAATTATACGGCATGCCAATATTCTCTGGCGTGGTATATGCCTCAGTAGATATGTTGTATCGTGAAACGTAGATATCCATACCACCTAATCCGTTGGTGTCATTGGCAGCATAGTAAAGCGTTACACCATCGTTGAGCAAGTATGGTGAAGTTTGCTTGGAGGTGAAATTGATGGTAGTAGGCAGCGTATCGGGAGCTGTCCATTCGTCAAGAAGGCGATGGCTAGATAACAGATACAATTGCGTATCTACCTTTTCACTCCATAGTTTGCGATCACCTCGTTGGTTGACATAAATGGTATTGCCCAAAGTGTCTAAAGAAATAGTGCCTGCTTCGTGTGAAAGCGGAAAAGCATATAACATGCTATCTAGTGCTACCTCTACAGAATCAATCACTTGCAATCGCTCCACACGACGTATATAACGCTGTAGTTTCTCTGCAAAGCGAATCTGCTTATTCACATGATTAATACGCTCAGGTGATTGGTTAGACTTGGCAAGATAGGTTTGATATGCTGCTATAGCTTCTTCAGTACGCCACAATTGGAGGTATATCTCACCTACGTAAAAATGCTTAAGATCATATCGGTCGCCCGACAAGTCGAAGTAACGCAAGGCCGTGGTAAGGTCGCCCAACTCTTGCGCGCAACGCGCGTACCTATATAGATAGAGTGCATTACGAGGATAACTCTTGAGCAACGCGCCATATTCGGATTGGGCTTTAGCATAGTCTCCCTCCTGGAAGAGGCGGTCGGCACTGCTATGCGTTTGCCCCATCATAACGAGGGCAAACCAGAAAAATGATATGAGAAATATGATTTTTCGCATAATCCGCTGCAAAGGTACGATTTTTTTTTGATATATGAAAAAAAAATCGTACTTTTGCACCCGATGAAGCATATTCGTATCATATCTCCTGCAGGAGTGATTGAGCCAAATTATGTGACTAAAGCTAAGGACCGGCTTGAGTCATGGGGTTTTCGTGTGTCATTGGGCACACATGTATTTGATCAATATGGCCGTTTTGCAGGCACATCAGAAGAACGCTTGGAGGATATAAATGCTGCCTTTGCTGATGCAACAGTGGATATCATCTTGTGCTCGCGTGGCGGATATGGATTGCAGCAGATAGTGGATAAGATTGTATTGCCAACGCGTCCAAAAGAAGAATGGCCACTAGTGGTAGGCTTCTCTGATGTAACTATCCTACACGCACTGATGAGTGTGAATGGTGTACCATCATTGCATGCCTCGATGTGCAAAGCGTTGGCGACACTGCAAGAAGATGATACTACACTAATGCACCTACGCGATGCGTTAGAAACAGGGAAAATGTGGAAAAATGCTGTATCCGCTAGTAAGCCAATCGTCGGTGGTAACCTAAGTGTGCTGTATGGTTTGCAGGGGACACCTTACTCGCTGAATGCGATTATTGATAAGTGCGAGACAGCGCCTTGGCTACTGATTGAGGACATTTGCGAGCATCACTATCATATAGACCGTATGCTGAACAACCTGCGGATGAGCGGTGTGTTGGATAGAGTGAGTGGCGTGATTGTAGGGCAGTTTACAGATTGCGACGATGATCCAAAGATGAATTGCACGGTACAGCAGACAATTGCCCAAATATTGTCAGGATATGATTTTCCTGTAATATGGGATGCGCCGTATGGACATATCGACGGCAATGAGCCAATAATGCTTGGGCTATTCTTGTGACCCCGCTGGGATTCAAACCCAGGACCTTCAGAACCGGAATCTGACGCTCTATTCAGCTAAGCTACGGAGCCCTCGCGTTCGGCTATTTCGCGCATTAACTGATGACTATGTCATCATTAGGGCGCTCAATACCTCCGCTCTTACATCAAAATCAGTTGATTTTGATGTATTTTTTGGATTTACATACTTGTTTATATATTAGTCGCGGCGACTAGTGAATATTAGGATATAATATATCAAAGTGCCTAACGATGATAATGCTGCAACCACATAGGTATATGCTGCACTGCGCAATGCAGAGGATGCCATCGGAGTGGTTTGGTAATCAGTAATACCCGACTGTTCCAACCATGCTATTGCACGACGACTAGCATTGATCTCAACAGGCAATGTGATAAAAGCAAATAAAGTGGTCAGCGCATAAAGTATAATACCCACAAGAAGCAACTGTGGGAAAGTTTCGACCATTAATATGCCTCCTAACAAAATCCATGTCACCCATTGCGATGCGAAATTAACCACAGGCACTAAGGCGCTACGCATATTGAGTGGAGCATACGAAAAGGCATGCTGCACAGCATGTCCACACTCATGCGCCGCTACAGCCGCAGCAGCAACATTATTGGAACTATAGACCGCCTCTGAAAGGTTGACCGTCTTATTACGAGGGTCATAGTGGTCGGTGAGATGTCCTGGTGTGCAAGTGACTTGCACATCGTAGATGCCATTATCACGAAGCATCTTCTCTGCTACCTCACGTCCCGTGAGTGGCAGATAGACCTTGGCGTACTTCTTGAAACGGTGGTCAAGCAGTGCACTAACCGCCCAGCTCAAGAGAGCAACACTGATAAATAATACAAAATACATAGTTAAGAATTGTTTTTTAGGGTTAATGTTTTTTTGCGGCAAACCTTACACTTGCCATATATGTAAAGCGAAAATCTCTCAGGAATAAAATTGGTAAAGCGTTTGTCCTCAAGCATACGTTGTATGGTAGAGTCCTTCACCTTGCTCACACGTCCACAGCGCTGGCAAATGACTTGCACTGAAGAATTGTGAAGAAAAGCCAACTCATAGTGCCCCGCCCGAATACCAAACTCCTTTTCCACACGTTGTATGATACCTGCGCGCTCCATCAGTTCAAGAGTGTTGTACACCGTGGCACGGCTGATACGGATACCCGTGAGCGCATACCGCAAATCGTCCACCGAGAAGCGCTGTAACTCACATATACTTGCCAAAATAGACAAGCGCTCGGATGTGTGTCGCAATGCGTTGGCGTCTAGATATGCACATAGACAATCATATGCCTTTCGGTATATTTCCTCTCGTTTTTTATTAGGCATTTTAGATGGACTTGATGTACGCTCTACGACGCTTGTGATATTTATGTGGGAACGCCTCCCAGTGATTGAGATTCTTGAAATTGGTTTCCATAATCGCAGTAGTCTCGATGGTCTTGATACCATACTTGACAAAATAAGGATGTTGGTCTGCAATGATGACAGCATTCAATCCCTTGTCTTGGTAGTCAGGACGAATAGCAATAATCAAGAAGTCAAAAGTGTCGTACGAGTCTGACTTGAGTGCCTTCAGAAGGTGATACCATCCGAATGGGAACAATTTTCCTTTTGTTTTACGCAATGCTTTAGATATGTCAGGCATACCTACGCCCACTCCCACAACTTCATCTTTCTCATTGACCACGATACTTACAAAATCAAAGTTAAGCAATGGGAAATACATCTCGCAATAGTGGCGTTTTTGACGCTCGGTAAGCGGTTGGAAGTTATAGAGTTTTTGATAGCATATATCAATTACATCCATGTAAGATGTACCATATTTTTTTACTAACTCTTTCACATTCTTTACTTTATCTACTCGTACATGGCTGCGCTCTTGTACAATCTTAGCCATACGACCGAAGCGCTCTGGAAGATCCTTAGGAGGATAAATCTGCATTTCTATCCAGTCGTTCTCCTTAGCCAATCCATATGCTTCCATATGCTGTACATAGTATGGATAATTATAGAGGGATGCCATCGGAACGAGGTGGTCAAATCCTTCAATTATGAGACCTTGGTGGTCAAAATCGGTAAAGCCTACAGGACCATTAATACAATCCATACCTTTGCTCTTACCCCAATCAGCAACTGCATCTAACAGCGCTTTGCTAACCTCCATATCATCAATAAAGTCCATCCAACCGAAGCGCACTTTGTTAACACCCCACTTCTTATTGGCCTCGTAGTTGATGATACCAGCAATACGTCCTACAATTTTATTGCCTTGGTAAGCAAGAAACAGTACATGCTCGCAAACATCAAAAGCAGGGTTCTTCTTTACATTGAATGTATCTAACTCATCCAAGATGAGAGCAGGGCAAAAGTTCTCACAACCCTCATAGAATTCGTTTCCAAATTTCACAAAGCGCAATACGTCGCTTTTTTTTGTGATTTGTTTGATTTGTACAGCCATATTTTACGAAAAATAGATAATTTTGGGCGCAAAAGTACAAATAATTTTTAAAAATACCAAAAATGTCGATATTTTTTTGTAATTTTGCAGCCGATTTTGTGTTTTATATTAATAATCGTCACCAAATTATGCAAAATATTCATTCAATTGCCGTCTATTGTGCGAGTTCAAATAAGATACGACAAAGCTTTGTAGATGCCGCTGAAACATTGGGCGAGGATATAGCTCAACGTGGTATGCGTTTGATTTATGGTGATGGTGGAATAGGATTAATGGCAGCAGTGGCACGCGGTGCGCTGCGCGCTGGTGGTGAGGTAGTGGGAGTAATACCCCAATTTATGGTAGATCAGAAGTGGAATAACCCAGATAGCACACAGACAATTATCACGACCACTATGCATGAACGCAAAGCAACCATTTGCGAGATGGCTGATGCGATGGTGGCATTGCCTGGTGGAATAGGTACGTTTGAGGAGTTACTAGAGTGCTTAACATGGAAGCAGTTGGGCTTACATCATTGTCCAGTGGTGATTCTCAATGTGGATGGATACTATGATACGTTGTTGGCATGTATTGATTTGATGGTGGAAGAACAGATGATGCGAGAAATTCATAAGAATATGTTTGTGGTAGTGGATAAAGCTGAGGATGTGATTCCTGCCATCTTGAACGCTCCAGCATGGGATCCTAGCACACGCCGTTTAGCAGCGATATAATGGACAATATAGTGCGCATATGGTCTCCCAATTCGGCTCCATGGGTTATGTGGGTGTTATTTGGGTTGTTGCTTTTGGCGCTTTGTGTAGGATTTCTAGGGTCGGATATAGCAGCATTGGCTCGTAGTTTATTTAGCAAATCCGATCGCATGTATGTGGATCGCAATACACAAGGGATTTTGCAGACAATTATAGTGCAAAGTTTCCGAATTGGGGTGATAGCATTGGTAGGATATTTGTGGATATACAATGCGAACAATTTTGCCATTGTAAACTACCTATTAGTAGTAGGAATAGTCGCGAGTCTATTGTTGGTGCAGTGGCTGTTGCTAAAAGGAGTTGGTTATGTATTTTTGCCACAAAAACACTTGGCAATTGCCATGGAGCAACGTTCGGTAGTATGCAATGCAATGGCTATGTTACTATGGCCAATAGCACTAGTGATGATGTACACGGGCAAGGAGGCAAGCACCATACTATGTGGCATTGCGGGTGGAGTGTATGTGGTATTGATATGCGTAAAATATATGCAACTATTCTACCAGAACGTGCTGTCGATTGGATATATGTTATTGTATGTTATTAGCTTAGAGGTGTTGCCATTATGTGCAGCATTATTCTGGGCACAAAAGTTGATATAAATGAAGAAAGTAAAGAAAATTTTAATCTCTCAACCTCGTCCTCAAACAGGAAGAAATCCTTACACGGATATGGAGGCTGACTTTGGGGTACAATGTGATTTCCATCAATTGATAAAGGTAGAGGGAATTGGTGTGCGTGAATTTCGCGATCAACACGTCTATTTGGAAGATTATACCGCAGTAATCGTAAACTCTCGTTTGGGTATTGATCATTATTTCAGGATGGCCGAAGAGATGCGCTTCAATGTGCCAGAAACAATGCATTACTATTGTATTTCAGAAGCAGTAGGCAACTATCTGCAGAAGTATATACAATACAGAAAACGCAAAGTATTTGCAGCAGAGAATAACCGCTTTGAGGATTTGTTGCCTGCCATGCATCGCAGACCCAACGAGAAGTATTTGATGATTGTTTCTGACGTTCACAACGAGGAAACAATGAATATGTTTGCAGAGAATAATATCATAGTGAAGCCCGCTGTGATGTATCGCACAGTAGCGACAGAATGGCCCCAAGAGAAGACATTTGACTATGATATGATTGTATTGTTCACTCCATCTGGAGTGGCAGCACTGCAAAAGAATTTCCCTGACTGGGAACAAGGAGATACTATCATTGCATGCCTAGGAGTGAATACCGCAACGGCATTGGAGGAAGCTGGATATCGTGTGGACATTAAAGCTCCAAGTGAGAAATATCCAAGTATAACAACAGCCATTAAAGATTTCCTAGAGTCTCAGCAAGAGTAATGAGATGAAAATGAGGGCAACATTCCCTAAATCAGAGAAATTGTGTGGTCAATTGGCGGTTGATCACTTATATAAAAACGGTAAGCGCTTTGTTGTATGGCCCTTGCGCGTAACTTATATACCCGTAGCGACTCCCCCTACTCAAGTTCTCGTATGGGCTCCAAAATCGTTGTTTAAACATGCTACCGACCGTAATCGTCTGCGCAGGCAAATGCGCGAAGCATATCGATTGAACAAGCAAATACTAGCACCGGCGGATACATGTTTTCAAATAGCCTTCAACTATATTGACAAAAAACAAGTATCATTTCCGTTGATTGACAAAGCTGTACGTAAGGCTCTACATCGATTGATAGAAGACAAAGGATAACAGATATGAAGAAATGGATACGATATATATTTTTGCTACCTGTATATTTTTACCGAGCATGCATATCACCGTTAACCCCACCGAGTTGTCGTTTCACCCCCACATGTAGTCAATATATGGTGGAAGCCGTAATGAAGTATGGTATATTTAAAGGTGGATGGCTTGGGGTAAAACGAATATTACGTTGTAATCCATGGGGAGGAAGTGGGTACGATCCAGTGCCATAGATTGGTTGAATGTTTAGAGTTTAGTGTTTAGAGAGTTATGCGTATAGATATATTGACAGCGTGTCCAGAGTTGTTAGAGTCACCACTCAACCACTCGATCGTGCAACGAGCCAAGGATAAAGGGCTCGTAGAGATACATGTACACAACTTGCGTGATTTTACCTTGGATAAACACCGCAAGATAGATGATTATGCATTTGGTTTTGGTGCAGGTATGGTACTACAGATTGAGCCCATCGATCGTGCCATATCGTATCTCAAGTCGCAACGCGAATACGATGAGATTATCTTTACTGCACCAGATGGTGAGCGCTTTACGCAGAAAGAAGCCAACGCACTATCGCTAAAGGAAAACATCATTATCCTTTGTGGACATTACAAGGGTGTGGATCAACGTGTGCGCGACCATTTTATCACGAAAGAGTACACTATTGGCGACTTTGTCTTGACAGGTGGTGAAATACCAGCAGCCTTAATGACTGATGCCATCGTGCGACTCTTACCAGGAGCGATGGGCGATGAGACAAGCGCGCTGAGTGATAGTTTTCAAGACGGATTGCTCGAGCCCGGTGTTTACACCCGCCCAGCAGAATATAAAGGTTGGAAGGTGCCAGAGATATTGTTGTCAGGACACCAAGCCAAGATTGAAGAATGGTTGTACGAAGAGAGTGTGCGTCATACACAGGAGAGACGACCAGACCTTCTAGAAGAATAACTTAAAAAAACCAATACACCATGAAACGATTGTCTTTTGTGCTGTTTTTCAGCGTGATAGCAATGCTATCAATGGCGCAAGCCAAGTATGTATTCTATTTTATTGGTGACGGTATGGGAGCTAATCAAGTATTAGCTGCTGAGATGTACCAAGCTGCTCTACAGGGAAAAATAGGACGTATTCCACTATGTATGACTCAATTCCCATATTCGGGTCAAGCAGCCACCTTTTCTACCTCGTATGGTATTACTGATTCTGCTGCTGCGGGAACTTGTCTTGCTTCTGGAAAGAAAACCAATAATGGTATGATTGGTATGACCCCTGATGGCGAGCCTGTATATAGCGTTGCGTCTAAACTGAAAGAAGAGGGATGGGGCATTGGTATTATGTCTTCAGTACCCGTGGATCATGCCACTCCTGCTTCGCATTACGCACATGCCGAGAAGCGCTATGAATATTACAAGATTGGTACTCATCTAACCCAATCGGGCTTTAACTTCTTTGGCGGTGGAGGTTTTCAAAGCCCTATGAATAAAGAGAATACTTCGGATATCAATCTATATGAATTGACACGACAAGCAGGATATAGTATTGTGGGGTCATATGATGAAGCCAAGCAAAATATCCATGTGGATAAAATGTTGTTTGTACCTGCATCTGATTTAGCCAATCCAAATAAAGGGGCCGGTGCTTTGCCTTATGCAATCGACCGCAAAGAGGGTGACATTTCATTAGCACAAATTGTAGATATTGCTATTCAACAGCTTTCTAAGTACGACCACTTCTTTATGATGGCAGAAGGTGGAAAGATTGATTATTCAGGACACGGAAATGATGGAGCAACCAATATCCATGAGGTGATGGATTTCGACAATGCCATTCAACTTGCTTATAGCTTTTATGAGCAACATCCAGATGAGACATTGATTGTGGTGACTGCAGATCATGAGACTGGAGGTATGAATCTTGGAAAAGAAGATTCGTTTGAATTGCAAATGTTGCAATACCAAAAGTGTTCTTCGGATCAACTATCTAATCGTTTGTCGGCTTTGCACAAAGCTAAGGGAAGTAAGCTTACTTGGGAAGAAGTTAAAGGGTTACTTGCAGAAAATACTGGATTGTATGCTGAGATTGAATTAAAGGAAGAGGAAGATGAAGCTTTGCAAAAAGCATACAAGCAGATGATGCGCAAACAGGGAACGGTAAAGACGCTGTATGAAGACATCAATGTGTTGGTAGCCACAGCATTATCTATCTTGAATCATAAAGCAGGTATGGGTTGGGTAGGCGAAAATCATACTGCCGCAGCAGTACCAGTATTTGCAATAGGTGTGGGGGCTGAGCGTTTTACTGGTTGGATGGATAATAGTGAGATAGCTCCTCGTATTTATGAGGCTACTCGATCAAAATGATTGTTCAATTTCATCATAGGTAAAGCCTCGTTGTAGGCAGAAGCGGATGAGTTTTTCTCGTGCCATTGGGTCGTTGGACTTAATGGCACGTTTTTTTGTTGCCATAACACGCTTTAATGTATCAAAATATTCGGTTTCATCAATAGAATCGAGGGCTATTTGTATATCATTAGCAGGTAAGTGTTTAGCATATAATGCTGCTCGGATCTTGACACGTCCCCATCCTTGATAGAGCACTTTATCATGTGCAAAGGCACGACAATAACGCTCCTCATTGATATAGCGCTGTGCTTTGAGATGAGCAATTATATCTTCAATGTCATCGGGATTGGCTCCCCACTGCTGTAGTTTAGTAGTGAGTTCCGAGGGGCAGTGTTCCGCAGTAGCGCAATATGCCTCAGCTTTAGATTTCAATTCGTCCGAAGACCATTCGTGGTTTGCCATAGATATCGTGTTTGAGTTGTACGTCGGTATATCCTAATTCGCTCATCATATTGCATACTTCGTTGCCATATGCTTCGTTTATCTCGAAAAAGAGGTGTTTTGCTGCTTTGATTGAAGCGATACGGCGATAGAAGAGCAATGGATCATCATCTGGAACAAAGAGTGCAGAATGTGGTTCGTACTCTAACACTCGAGCATCCATATCGGCCTTTTCACGATGGCAGATATATGGTGGGTTGCTCACAATTATATCGTTGAAATCGGGCATTTCAGAGAGTATATCCATCTGAGAACAGTCAATTTCTACCCCATTTTGCATAGCATTTTGTTTTGCTACGTCAAGTGCCTCTTGGCTGATATCCACAGCCCGTACTTCCCAGATAGGACATTGCTTTTTGAGAGCGATAGCGATACAGCCACTGCCCGTACCTATATCCATTACGCGAAGAGGAGATTGGGTATCGCAAGTGGTTAGAATCCAATCAATGAGTTCGGCAGTTTCTGGACGTGGAATAAGAGTAGCAGGAGTGACGTTGAGATGCAATCCCATCCATTCGGTATGTCCGAATATATACTGAATAGGTTCGTGGTTGCGCAGTCGCTGTAAAATAGCATCAAGGTGAGGTATAGGAACTTGCTCATGAGTTGTGAGTATCTGTGTGCGAGTCATCGCTGTCGTTTCCTCCACAATCCAGTATGCCAATTCGCGCAGTTCTTCTTCGGGATAATATCCGCGCAGTTGCGAAATGATATGGTTGATTAGTTGTTTCACGCTGCAAAAGTACAGATTTTTTTTGAATTGTACAAGAAAATAAATGAAAATGCGAAATTGCCAGTTTGAAGATACTTTAATGGTTGCTTAATCACTAACTAATAACTAACTAATAGTTAACTATTGATATGTTTCTTCTGATAAATAGATATAGCAAACAATAAATTGAGGTGTATTATGTTTTGGCATGGTATTTGTTGTGTGTTGAGTACTGATATTACCAAGCGCTTGAAAATAAGGATTATAGTGCGCAATAATGTTGTGTAATCGGTAAAACAAGTTACAAACTTAAAATGGAATTTTTATGAGTAAAAAAATCAGAGTGACAGTGAGTATTGTCCTAATGTTCCTTGTGGGTTGCATGGCTGTTCATGCAGAAGAATCTACTTCTTCGAAACATTATCTTGAATTGTCTATTTCAGATGGATTTTATTTTATTCCTGATAGAATGATAATGGGTAATTCTCCTCTATTACTAGAAAGTATGTACGAAGACGCAGAAAAGACAGGTTCGGATATACGCCGCTGGATGTTGCCTCCCATTGGTTTGAAATACTATTATCAAGTACTACCATGGTTACAAGTTGGAGGTGAAGTGAGTGCCGCTACATGCGCACTGGTTAATCTCTATGATCCTACAACCTTCAATCGAATAGGAAATTACAATAATACAGGTATCTATCTAACTGCTGGTTTGCGATTTACTTATTATCAAACTGATTATGTTCAATTGTATTCAGGTTTGTCTGCTGGCGTGAGATTGAATATAGAATCAAAGCAATCTACCTTACCGTATAATAGTTATGCACCAGGTTTAGAGAGTGCGGGCTTTATTTTCCAAGCGACTGCTTTCGGAGTTCGTTTTGGTAAACAGGTATATGGTTTTGTGGAGTTGGGGTACGGTTACAAGAGCATCTTGTCAGTCGGCATAGGTACACGATTCTAACACGAAATATTAATTTAATTTACATTCCCCTATTTAAGTAAGAATTTTGGGAGTATTTTGCTATTTCCCTTTGCAGAGGATAGTAGAGATAGGCGAAAGGAGATAAATTTGTGTATATAAAAAAAAAGTAGTACCTTTGCAAGTGGAATGCCTTATAATAGTATTATATTGAGAAGTATGCCTTTTGCATGGAAGTTATTCTGTGCACTCGGAATGTTATGTGTGTGTTCTTCGTGTCAGTGGCGCGAAGCACAAGAGGTAATAGCTAAGGCGGATAGTCTTGACCAAATAGAGCATGTGATTTATGATGACACGGCGGCATTGAGAAATGTGATACGTTGTTTAGATAATCCGTTTAGCAGAGTGCTGATGTCGAATACACTAGGCAAAGCGTACTACTATATGGGGCGCAACTATAGCCTGTCCGATCAGATTGCAGAAGCTGCAGAATGTTATATCGAAGCAGACCGTTTGCAGATAGATAATCCTATCTATCGTGGACGCGTCAATTCGTGTATGGGGTATATCTGCGCACAAAATAACAACGATAGTTTAGCATTGATCTTTTATGAACGTGCAAGCAAAGATTTTCAAGAGACTAGCAATGAATGGTACTATGCCCAGACTTTGTTGGATAGGAGTGAGTTCAACATTAATCTACATAACTACAATGTAGCAGACACTCTTTTGCAGATAGCACAATCGTATCAATTGGATAACGCATATAGTGCACGCTTTTACGAAACACGTGGATTATATTTCTACGAACAACAACAATATGATTCTGCATTGGTATATTTTCAGGAAGGATTAGATTATTGGCAGAGTGAGCAAGATAAATGCTTTAGTTGGTTGAAAATAATGCAGGCATATTATGTTAGAGACGAAGAATTGGATAGTGCTGTATATTATGCACAAAAAATAGTTTCAATCTCTGAGAATCCAAATTACGTATCAAATGCGTATTATTGTTTGATGCAAGATGCTAAAGAAAAAGATGATATTCAACGATTAAGTCAATATGCTCACGCACGAACAGATGTTCTAAAATTATTACGTGAAAACTCGAATAAGTACGTAGAAACTACTCCTAAGCTGATGGAGTATTTGCACAACCCTCATCCACGGCGTTGGGTGTGGATTTCATTTCCAACTATAATAGTTCTTTGCATATTGTTTGCCATAGGAATTTGGACGTATCGTAAACGCTCTTGTTCTGCCCATAAACAACTTGATGTGCTCTCCTCTCATATTCGAACACAAGAGGCTAATATTTTACATCAACAATCTTTGCTTGTTTTTGAGAGAGGGTTAACTGAAATTATGAATAAATATCATAGTCCACGTAATCACTGGAGAAACTATTCAACACTGAAAAAAGATATCGCTCCTTGGCTTTGCGACTGGACTGCAAAATTAGACGCATTACCTTTGTCAGAACAAGAGAAAATCTTTTGTACCATTAGTCTAATTTATCCTAATTTAACTGATACCGAAATAGCGGACTATATGTGCTATGCTAAAGGTAGTATACGTGTTTTGAAGAATCGTATCTTGAAAAAGTTAGGTATTTCCTCTCTGGAATTCTCCAATTTCTTACACGATTTATCTATTGACGGGTAATCTCAATTTATTGAGCACGTTAACAATTACATCTATAATGTGTTGATATTCAACAAATTACCCTACCCTATAGCGTTAACAAATGACGTAAACTATTGTGCAACTCGTAGTATTGTTGTAATTTTGCAACAAACTTTTAAATCAACAATGTTATGAAGAAATTACTTATTATTGCATGGTGTGTACTAGGTATGTGCAATGCAGCTGTATTCGGAATGGAGCAAGAAGTTATCTTAACCGAGATAAGTTTGGCATAATATTTGCAGTTAAGTAATTAAAACTTAAATATTTTACATTATGAAACGATCTATTTTCTACTTTGCCCTGATAGTGGGTTTCTTTTCGTCTTGTCAACCAAGTATAGATGACATTTTGAAAGACAATGATTATGCTAAGAGTTTTGACCACGTATGGCAGACATTGGATGCAAATTATCCATATTTTGATTATACAACATTAGATATGGATAAAAAATACAACGAGTACATTCGTCGTACAGAAGAAGTAAGCGATGCGAAAGAATTGGGTAGGTTGCTAGGTGATTTCTTGAAGGAATTTAGCGACCCTAACATACTTGTAGATCATCCTGAGCAAACAAATGGTATTGCATATAACATACCAACAAAAGATTTTCCTGCGTACAACTTATTTGCCAACGATTTGTATGTTGGAGGGGAAATGAAAGATGAAATTGAGAATGGTACATGTACACGTATTGGTCATACGCTAGTCAAATGGGTTTATCGAACCAATAGCAATGGAGGACAAAATCTTTATCCGCTAATCATTATGAGCAGCACTTTTTATATTCAGGACACCATTCAACAACAGATATTAGCAACATTACCTCTACTTGCAAATACTCCGATAGAAGGTATTGTATTAGACTTGCGTTGTGAGCGCTTCACCAATGTGGACTTTACAAAGAAAGTTGTGCCATATTTCTATGAGCCAGGTACTCATCACTTATACAAATATAGCAACAATTCTTCTACAGGTGAACAAACCTACACTATAGAAGGAAATGGTTTGTTAGCAAATACTCCAATAGCAATTATTGTAAACGAATCGACTACAGGCGAATATTCATGGTTAGCTCGTGTATTACAAGCAAGAGAAAATATTGCCATCGTCGGACGCGCCGAGGGAGGTCCTGGTTGTTTGCATACGCAATCAGCAGGATGTAATGGTGTAAAAGTAATCTATCCTAGCGCACGTATTGAGAAAGATGGACAAACATTTTATGATCCACTAGTACCAGAAATCTGGGTAGATTGGGTGGGAAATGATGATCCTGTCACTGGTAACAGAGGGTATCCAGATAATATAGACTATTGCCTAGTAGCTGCTTTGGACTTCATTGACTCTTATAACTAAAAATAGACACTTGCGCATTATCTTTATCCCTCACTTGGTTGTACCGAGTGGGGGATAATTATTATAAATCACAGTGAAATTAGTTGCGGTATTAATGAAAAAGGCAAAAAATTTGGATATATCGGAAAAAGATAGTACCTTTGCAAGCGAAAAAGAGAGTATTTTCTATTACATAGAAACCATATACAGATGATTGGAATATGAGAAATGATAGTTTATATATGGCGCGATGCTTGCAACTGGCTAGGTTGGGAGAATACTATGTAGCTCCTAATCCGATGGTGGGTGCGGTATTGGTGGAAAGGAGAAATGAGAGCGGAGAATTAGGCAAAGAGGTGATTTTGGGTGAGGGTTGGCATATGCAGTATGGTGGTCCGCATGCGGAGCCCAATTGCATACGTAACGCCGAGAAGAATCACCCTGAAGGCATTGATTATAAGCATTGTACATTATATGTCAGTCTGGAGCCCTGTAGCCATTATGGAAAGACACCGCCTTGTGCCGAGCTGATCATTAAGAAAGGTATTGGTCGCGTAGTAGTAGGATGTTTAGACCCCAACCCAAAAGTGGCAGGCAGAGGCGTAAAGATGCTGCAAGATGCAGGTATAGAGGTGGTTGTAGGAGTGTTAGAAGAGGAATGCAAGGAATTGAACAAACGCTTTATCTGTTTGCAAGAGAAGAAACGTCCGTATGTCATTCTTAAGTGGGCCCAAACGGCAGATGGGTATATTGATTGTAGGTTAGAGGTGAGAGGTGAGAGGTTAGAGGTGAGAGGTGAGAGGTTAGAGGTGAAAGGTGAGAGGTTAGAGGTGAAAGGTGAGGGGGATGGTCCGTTGGTAATCTCAACACCGTTGATGAAACAATTGGTTCATCAGCAACGAGCAGAAAACATGGCCATTATGGTGGGTACGCGGACTGTGCTACTAGATAACCCCAAACTCTTGACTACGCATTGGAGTGGTAGAAATCCGATACGTATCACCTTGGATAGACATGGAGTATTACCTGCGGAGAGCAAGATTTTTTCCGATGAATCCGAAACAATCGTGTATCGGGAGAACACGGATTGGACATTTATCCTTGAAGATTTGGCCAAGCGAAATATCCATTCAGTACTGGTGGAAGGCGGCGCTAGGTTGCTCAATACGATTATAGAGTCTGGAGTGTATGATGAGGTACATGTGGAAGTGGGAGATAGTTTAGGGTTGAGTGTTGAGGGTTTAGAGTTTAGAGATCTTGGAGTTAAAGCTCCAGAATATACGTTTCGTTCGAAGCCTAAGATGATAGATGGGCATTGTGTTTACATAGAAAGGCACTGATGAAGGTGCGGATCGGTACGGCAATGCTTCGGTAATGTTTCGGTAATGCTTCGGTAATCACTAACTAATCACTAACTAATCACTAACTAATCACTAACTAATCACTAACTAAAGGTATGTGATAGGTAGGTCGGACTATAGTTAAAGTTTGTGAAAAATTTGTGTATATCGAAAAAAAGCAGTATCTTTGCGGGTTATAATGTAGTTTTATGAAAAAAGCAACTATTATATTATTAGTCCTCACCTTATTGGTAGGGTGTGACAGATTGGATATCAAGCGTCTGCAAGGCGTAGTAGCAGAGTGCAATGGTGAGTCTCTGCTTGCTACGGAAATAGAGGCGTTGACATTGGGTTTGTCAGCAGAAGATAGTGCTCAGGTGGCAGAACAATATGTTCATCAATGGGCTATCAACCTATTGATGAAGGATGTGATTCGCGGAAATCAGAACAAAGAGATAGAACGCTTGGTGGCGGAATATCGCAGGTCACTATACCAACACGAGTGGGAGCAACATTTGGTGGCTCGAAGGATGTCGCAGCACGTGGAGGATAGTGTGGTGCTCGCCTATTACGAGGCGAATAAGCATCACTTTGTGCTTCGTGAGACTATTTTGCGTGGTGTATTGTTGGTAGTTCCTAATGGTGCGCCTAGCATGGATCAGCTGAAACGCTATATCGTGGAGCCACAAGATGAAGAGCATATTGAGTGGGTAGAGAAATATGCCTATCAATATGCGAGTGGGTATGAGTTGTTTTTGGACGAATGGAAGACCGCCAACCAAATCCTGCTTCGTATGCCCTTTGAGGAAGATAACTTACAGAAGCAGTTGAAACAGCAGCGACAAATCACAATGCAAGATTCGCTGAATAGTTATATTTTGCAAGTAGTGGACGTGTATGTGAAAGGCGAACAAATGCCAATTGACTATGCGCGAAAAGAGATAGAGAAAATCATCTTGAGTCAACGACAAGTGGATTTTATCGAATCAGAACGCGAGAATCTATATAACAATGCGATACAATCGGGAAAATTGAAACGATATGAGAAATAAATTATTGGCTATTGGCTATGGGTTATTGGCTATGGGAAGCATGGCAATGGCTCAGGATAATATCATTGATGAGGTAATTTGGATAGTTGGAGAAGAGGCTATTCTGCGTAGTGAAGTGGAAGAAGAACGCCTTAGAGCACAATACGAAGGTATGCCTATTGCAGGTGATCCGTATTGTGTGATTCCAGAACAATTGGCTATTCAAAAATTGTTTCTCCACCAAGCAGAGTTGGACTCCATAGAGGCAAATGAGTCGTCGGTTAGTAGTCAGGTGGATATGCGTATGAACTACTATATCTCGCAAATTGGTAGCAAAGAGAAAATGGAGGAATACTTCCGTAAGACGAGTAGCGAGATCCGTGAAGAGATGATGACCTCAGTGCGTAACCAAATGATTATCCAACAGATGCAGGGAAAGATAACCGAGACTATCCAGCCCACGCCAGCAGAGGTACGTCGCTACTACAACCAACTGAGCAAAGATTCTATCCCTACTGTTCCTGCCCAAGTAGAGGTGCAGATATTGAGTATTGAACCTTCTGTGCCAGTAGAAGAAACGGAGCGCATTAAATCTCGTTTGCGTGAATTTACAGAGCGTGTACACAACGGTAGTGCAGATTTTAGTATGTTGGCACGTCTGTACTCAGAAGATACAGAGTCCGCTAAACGCGGTGGCGAATTGGGTTTTGTAGGTAAAGGTCAGTTGGTGAGCGAGTTTGCCGATGTAGCGTTTAATCTGACCGACCCAAAACGTGTATCACGAATCGTGCAGACAGAGTACGGCTATCATATCATCCAGTTTATTGAGCGCAAAGGTGAGCGAATCAATTGTCGTCATATCTTGTTGAAGCCTCGTGTTTCGGGCGATGATAAAGTAAAGGCAATTGCTCGTTTGGACTCTATCCGCACATTGGTGGTAGATAGTGGTATGCCTTTTGAAGCAGCAGTAGCACATTTTTCTGAAGACAAGAACACCCTGATGAGTGGCGGTATGATGACTAATCCAAATACCGGTGCAACAAAGTTCGAATATCAAGATTTGCCCCCAGAGATTGCGCGACAAATCTATAGTCTTAACGAAGGTGAGGTAAGTATCCCCTTTGTTATGATGGATAAGACTAAGAACAAAGAAGTGTGTGTGATTGCCCGTTTGAAGAGTAAGCGCGATTCTCATAAAGCTAATTTAACAGATGATTTTCAGGTAATACGTGGTATGCTGGAGCAACAGCAACGCGCGGAAACTATTGAGAACTGGATAAAGAACAAGCAAAAAGAGATTTATGTGCATGTAGATCCAGCATGGCGTGGATGCGATTTTCAATATCCAGGTTGGGTACGTTGAGTTGCTTAGTGTTTAGAGTTTAGTGTTTAGAGAGTTTAAGTACATATTGTTGGCGGTAGGCTGTGGGTTGTGGGCTGTGGGTAGCATAGCGCAATCTATGGTGTTTCTGGAACACTCCGAAACGCTCTCTTTTGATGAGGCGCGTTTGCCTGATGTGCAGATATTAAAAGGGAATGTGTGCTTTCGTCATGACTCGGTGCTGATGTATTGTGATTCGGCATATTTCTTTGAAAAGAAAAACTCGTTGCATGCTTTTGGGCATGTGCATCTATTGCAAGGAGATAGTATTGAGGGATTTGGCGATGTGCTATATTACAACGGCGATACGAAGTTGGCTCGATTCCGCAAGCGTGTCAAGTTGATTCACGACAAGACTACTACCCTGCTAACAGATAGCCTAAACTATGACCGTGCACGTAATATCGCGTATTACTTTTCTGGAGGAACGATAAAAGATAGTCTGAATGTATTGACATCGCGCAAAGGGCACTATACGCCAGATAATCATCAGGCTATTTTTAGAGGAGAAGTAGAACTTGTTAATCCGAAATTTGTGCTCACAGCTGACACACTCTATTATAACACAGAGAGCTATCAGGCTGATTTAGTGGGTCCTACGCAAATCATATACGAAGAGGAGACTACCATATTATCCAGCAATGGTTGGTATAACACCCAAACAGAAAAATCGCAGTTGCTAGATCGTTCGCGCATTATTCATAGCGATGGAAAGACCTTAACGGGTGATACGATTTACTATGACAAGGCCATTGGTTTTGGGCAAGTGTTTGGTCATATGCAGAGCACCGATTCAACTAACCAGATGACGCTGTATGGAAACAAAGGCGAAGTATGGGAACACTCCAACAATGGTTATGTAACGGATAGCGCAATGGTGGTAGATTGGTCGGATTCAACGATGTATACGTATATGCATGCCGATACGCTTTTTACAGAGGAGATACCTTATCAGATCTTCCAACTCATACCTAAAGATAGTATTCTGGTGGATTCGGTATGGCAGGCACAAGCACCTGATACACTGTGGATTGATACAGCCTATCAGCAGGTGAGGGCATTCTATAATGTTCGTATATACCGTGAGGATATGCAGTCGGTTTGTGACTCGGTGCGTTATCACGGAAGAGACTCTATTATTTCGCTGTATGGTAATCCTGTGTGCTGGAATGGCAGCAATCAAGTGTCGGCAGATTCGATACATATCTACATTCGTAATGGCGATATAGATTATCTTCACGGAATAGGCAATACCATTGCGATTAAGCAAGAAGGCGCCGAAGAATTTGATCAACTGGCAGGCAAAGAGATGGTGGCCTATGTTCGTGACGGCGATATACATTTGATTGATGTGAACGGTAATGCCGAAACGGTGTTCTATCCACGCGAAGAAGATGGCACATATATTGGAGTGAACAAAACGCAGAGTAGTTTTGTGAAACTCTATTTGGAAAATCGGCAAGTACATCATGTGGTGTTTACAACATCCTCCTCCGGAGTGATGATACCTTTGGATCAAGCCACTAAAGAAGAGAGATATTTGACTACGTTTTTCTGGGCAGAACAAGAGCGTCCTCAACAACCTGGAGATATTTTCTTGCACCCAGAACGTACACCACGTCCAAATGCGGCCGCAGTATCGGCTTCTGCTGAAGAAGATGAGGAAGAAGAGGAAGAATAACAACGTAACCATTAATTAGTAATATAATGAAAAGAATATTCGTATCAATGTGCGTCATTACCATGGCAGTAATGACAGTAATGGCAGAAGACTATTTGGGTGTACAAGTAGGCTATGCACGTTCTATCACACGCTTGAATACAGTAGCAAGTGGCAAAACCCTTGATCCTACGGGTTATGATGGTTTGAAAGTGGGCCTTGTATATGATGCAACCATCATAAAAGGATTTGGCGTAAGTATAGGATTGAACTATACTTTTGGTGCTAATGCTACCAAATGGGCGAAGAAGGTGAATTCTCAACCAGGTGAGTTCCCGAAAGTACGTTCAACTGGACAATATCATCAAGTGGAAATTCCAGTAGATTGGCAATATAAGTTTGAGATAGCTAAACGCACATGGTTGATGCTTTATACAGGACCTACATTGCAATGTGGATTATCGTTTAGGGATAAATGGTATATCAATGACGGAAAGAATGAAGCGTTTACGCACCAAGAGGATATTTATTCCGAAGAAGATATGAAGGATTATACCCTGAAACGTGTGAATGTGACTTGGGGTATTGGTGCTGGTTTTCAATATAAGCGCTACTTCCTGCGTGGTGGATATGATTTTGGACTGATCAATCCATATAAAGCACATTCGTTTACAGGAAAAGATGTTTATACCCGTGGCCGATTTGATCAATGGCAGATTAAATTGGGAATGTATCTCTGGGAAAAATAATTTAGCTTTCCTTTACGCTACACAATAATGATTCCACGAGAAACTATTGATAGAATATTTGAAGCAGCCAAGATTGAGGACGTGATTGGCAGTTATGTTACCTTGAAAAAACGAGGTGCTAATTTGCTCGGTTTGTGCCCATTTCATCACGAGAAGACGGGATCATTTACCGTGTCACCTTCCAAGGGTATCTATAAATGTTTTGGTTGTGGCAAGGCAGGTAGTGCTGTGGGCTTTATTATGGAGATAGAGCAGTGCTCGTATGTGGAAGCACTCAAACAACTTGCGCAACGCTACCATATCACTATCGAAGAACGCGAACTGACGCAAGAAGAGAAGCAGCGTCAGGATGATCGTGAGTCTATGTTCGTGGTCAATGAGTTTGCCAACAAATGGTTTCAGAAACAGTTGTTTGACACACAAGAAGGAACAGCTGTTGGTATGGCATACTTGCGTCAACGAGGAATACGCGAGGATATTATCAAGAAATTTCAACTAGGATACTCCCCAGAGAAGGCCAAATTGTGGGAAGAGGCAAAGAAGGCAGGTTATCAAGATACGTATCTTGTTAATAACCCAGATACGCAGCTAGGTACGGGCGTATGTATAAAGGATGAGCAAGGACGTTTGTTTGACCGTTTCCGTGGTCGTGTGATCTTCCCATTCTTTTCGGTAAGTGGCAAAGTGACTGGATTTGCAGGACGATTGATCAAGCAAAGCGATAAGGCAGGTAAGTATGTCAACTCACCCACTTCGATCCTCTACGAAAAGAAACATGAGTTGTACGGATTCTATCAAGCTAAGCAGGCCATTAAGCGTGAAGATTGTTGCTATCTGGTAGAAGGACAACTGGATGTGATTCAATTGGTTCAGTCAGGGATTGAGAATGTGGTGGCATCAGGAGGTACAGCATTGACCTATCCTCAAGTACGTTTGATTCACCGTTTCACAGAAAATGTGACTATTTTATACGATGGCGATAGCGCAGGTATTAAGGCAGCGCTACGTGGAGTGGATATGATGTTGGAAGAGGGTGTGAATGTAAAAGTAGTATTGTTGCCTGAAGGTGAGGACCCTGATAGTTTTGCGCGTAAGCACGATGCTGCAGAGGTGTTGGAGTATATCAAACGGCATCAAACCGATTTTATACGCCTAAAGACCCAATTGCTGAGCCAAGATGCCAGCGATGACCCTATCAAGCGAGCAGATATGGTGAACCAAATAGTACAGTCTATCGCTATTATCCCAGATATCATCAAACGACAAATATATACGAAAGATTGTTCATCATCGTTGGGTATTCCAGAAAATATTCTCACCAAAAAAGTAGGTGAGTTGCGCAAAAAACATTTGTCGGAGCGAGAGAAACGTGGAGGTAATAACGTACATACTCCAACAGCAGAAACGGTAGTGCAAGAGAATGTATCGACAACAGAGCAACCAACTCCTTCTGCACCACAAAAGCAAGACAATGGTTCGAGCAAGCAAACGAATATATATAATCTGATCCAACTGATTGTGCGTAATGGGGAACAAATCGTTTATGAAGAAGATACTATTTGTTTGAGAGCGGGTGAATATATTATCAACGAATTGCGCAAAGATAATATCAGTGTTGATAACCCATTATATCAACGTATATTGGATGAGTATCTAGCTCACTGCAAAGAGCCCAATTGGATTGCCGCTACTTATTTCCAATACCATCCTGATATTCAAATAAGTCAAGTGGCAGTAGAAATGTTGGCAGATAAATATCAGTTAAGCCGAATGTATAGCCGCCAGACTGTTTCAGAAAATGTGGTAAAAGAAGTTGATCCGAGCACTACACAAGAAACATTATCGGAACTCACCATCCGACTACTCTTAGAATTGAAGTACACCATTGTCAACGAGCGAATAGAGTCTATGAAAAAGATGCTCCTTGATGCTCAGAACAAAGGTGATTGGGAACTTCAGCGCACAATCCTTGAACAACAACCTCAACTTATGTTTATTCGCCAGCAACTGTGTCAGGCTCTGGGGAATAGGGTGATAGTTAAATAAGTAGTTATGCTTTTTGATTCAATCGTATATGGTCCTATTCGCTCACGCCGTTTGGGTGTGTCATTGGGTGTCAACTTGATGCCAACAACTGCGAAGTTGTGTACGTTTGATTGTGTGTACTGCGAATGTGGATGGAATCAACCCGTTTCGCATCCGCAACTTCCTACCCGAGAGCAAGTTCGGGCTGCCTTAGAATATCAACTCTCAACACTAGACGTACAACCCGATGTCATCACATTCAGCGGCAATGGCGAACCAACGTTACATCCAGATTTCTTGGGGATAATACAAGATACGTGTGCGTTGCGAGATCAATATTGTCCGCATGCTAAAGTTTCTGTGCTGAGTAATTCCACGCAATTAGGACGCAAAGATGTGGTGGAAGCATTGCTATTGTGCGATAATCGTATCCTAAAACTTGATTCTGCAATTGATACCACCATGCAATTGATTGACAAGCCAGTTAATCAGCATCTTACGGTAGCGCAGATTGTTCAATGGTTATCCTTGTTTGAAGGTAATTTCACACTGCAAACATGCTTTTTACGTGGTGAGTATGAGGGGAGAGTGATTGACAATACCACTCCTGAAGAGTTATCTGCATGGTATCAAATTGTTGATATACTCCACCCTAAGCAAGTGATGATCTATGTCATTGATCGAGCTACTCCGCTACAAACATTATCCAAGGTACCTGCGGATGAGATGGAGGCGATTGCAGCACCACTGCGGGAAAAAGGCATTGATGTAATTGTTAGCGCATGAAAATTCTGATTGCACCACTCAATTGGGGATTGGGACATGCTACACGTTCAATCCCAATCATTCGCCACTACCTAGCAAAAGGCGATGAGGTGGTACTCGGTGGAGATGGAGAGAGCATATTGCTACTAAAGCAAGCATTTCCAGACTTGCGAGTGATTGATTTACCTTCTTTAGAACTCCGTTACACCTCTGACCCCAAACAACGTGGGTTTTATTTTCGTGCCCTGTGGGCACTGATACGATTTACGATTGCAGACCACTACTACCTGCGCAAAGCACTTGCTATTGAACATTTTGATTTGATTATCTCGGATAATCGGTTTGGACTTTTCTCACGTCAGATTCGTTCGGTGTATATAACACACCAACTTTATCCCATATTACCTAAGCGATTACGTTTCTTTCAACCCCTTGCGCGCATAGTACACGCATGTATATATAAAAGGTATGATGAAGTTTGGGTGCCCGATTATGCATCCACCGACAATAATCTTTCTGGTTGGCTTAGCCATGGTCGTCGTTTTGATAAGAAAGTACAGTATATAGGTCCACTGTCTCGCTTCACTTTTCCCGAAGGGATACCGAACATTTGCCGAAGCGATGCCAACTATCCGATTGTGGCTGTTTTATCTGGGTTGGAGCCGCAACGTACTCTCTTCGAACAAGAGTTGGTAGAGCGATTTAGAGAAAGCACAATACCTGTATTGATTGTACGTGGGAAGATTGGTAGCCCTCGCAGTACAACTCGCATTGGAGCAGTGACTATGATTCCATATCTAAGTGACAAAGAACTTCTGCCACTACTGATGCAGGCAGAGAAGATTATTGCTCGTAGTGGTTATACAACCATTATGGATTTGGAAACACTTGATCTACTCGCAAAAGCAGAACTACATCCAACTCCAGGACAAAGCGAACAAGAATATCTTGCCACTCATCTTGCCTCTCGTTGTAAATAGAAGCAGATCGTTGATTACAGGTAGCGCTTGATTTGTACCAAATGGTGGGTTAGTTCGCCATCAGGAAGGTGAATACCCTGCTCATCGATGGTGTCGATATGTACACAACCTGAGCAATGGATGATTTCCGTAGAACTGAGCAGCAAACCTACATGCGAGATATTAGTCGCCTTAGGATCACGATCGGCATGGTCAAAGAATGCCAAGTCGCCTGGTTGTGCTTCTGCTAAGGATGGAACAAGTTCGCCTTGTGTCATTTGTTCGCGGGCATTGCGGAGAAGGTTGATACCCTGAGTCGCATATACGACTTGCGTAAATCCAGAGCAGTCCATGCCCATTGCATTTTTGCCGCCCCAGAGGTAGGGGGCGTTGAGCAACGTTTGGGCAATCGTTATTAGATCGCTGCGCTGTAGATCGGCGTTAGCGCCTGTAGATGGTAGATCGCTCGCTATGCTCGCTGTTGATAGAGCAGTGTTGACAGAAGAGGGGTTTATCAAATATTGTTTGCCGAGGACTTCGAAAGTGCCGTGGGCGTAGTTGGGCAGGCGGGTGCCGAGGGTGAGCATTAGCTCATCGCCCGTTTCCATTGCGGTGGCAATGGCTATTGGGGTAGCCACTGTAGTGGCTGGAAGGTTATAGGTTAAAGGTGATAGGTTAGAGGCGGAGGTTAACATCTTAAAATCGACCCAGCCTTCTTGTCCGTCGAGTGTAGAGCGGATCTTGGTCCAACGAGGCAGACGGTCTAAGACTTCGCATACTTCGCCAAAGAGCAATTGGGTCAGTTGCTCGCTACCTTCGAATGGCTCTTGACGCACAGGAGTGACTGTGCAATGATTGATGGCAAACATATATTCAATGATTAGTTCAATTGAAGATTAGCATCAATAATGAAGATGGCTAAACCCTCTTCGGATGCTAGTGCATTATTTAGGTAATCAGTTGCACTCATAAAGTGGTTGTTCGATAATTTGCCGCAAAGGTAATGAAATTCTTTGATATATACAAATGTTTTTTAACGAATTGTACCTCGGGTAAAGTGCTCTGTATAAAGGATATAGTGTAACGTGGAAGGGCGGGAATTTTACCATACTTCGTTGGTGTTGGTGTCGGGGCTTTTGGGATAGTCGATGGTGTAGTGCAAGCCACGGGATTCTTTGCGCTCTAGAGCTTGGCGGGTGATCAAATAACCCACATTGATCATATTGCGCAGTTCGCAGATGTCCTTGGTAGCTTTGACGCGTTTGAAGAGGTCTTCGGTCTCTTCATACAACAAATCTAGACGCTCCCAAGCGCGGCGCAGACGTAAGTCGCTGCGGACAATACCCACATAGGTGGACATCACTTGGCCTACTTCGCGCATGTCTTGTGAGATAAGGACATACTCCTCATTGGTCATGGTGCCTTCGTCGTTCCAGTCTGGGATATTCTCGTTGAAATCGTAGTTTTCGATCATACTCAGCGAGTGTTTGGCTGCCGCATCGGCATAGACCACTGCCTCGATGAGGGAGTTAGAAGCCAAGCGGTTGCCACCATGCAAGCCCGTACAACTGCACTCGCCCACCGCATACAGACGGCGGATAGAGGATTGAGCATCCAAATCCACCTTGATACCACCACACATATAGTGAGCACTTGGGGTGACAGGGATATAATCCTTGGTAATGTCAATGCCAAGGCTGAGGCACTTGGCGTAGATATTAGGGAAGTGGTGCTTGGTCTCCTCAGGGTCTTTGTGTGTGACATCCAAGCAGACATGATCCAAGCCGTGAATCTTCATCTCGTTGTCAATAGCGCGTGCGACAATATCGCGTGGGGCGAGAGAGAGGCGTGGGTCGTATTTCTGCATGAACTCCTCGCCATTAGGGAGACGGAGGATACCTCCGTAGCCACGCATAGCCTCAGTGATGAGGTAAGCGGGGTGTCGCTCAGCTGGATTGAAGAGTGCAGTTGGGTGGAACTGTACGAACTCCATGTCCTTGACTAATCCCTTGGCGCGATAGACCATCGCTATACCATCACCAGTGGCCACATCGGGGTTGGTGGTAGTAGCATAGACTGCGCCCGTACCGCCTGTAGCCATGAGGGTGATGCGGCTGAGGTAGGTGTCGATCTTGCCTGTCTCAGGATTAAGGATATACGCGCCATAGCACTCTATATCGGGTGTGCGGCGAGTGACACGCACGCCGAGGTGGTGCTGGGTAATGATCTCTACGGCAAAGTGATTTTCAAGCACATCAATATAGGGATTGGCGCGTACCGCAGCCATGAGTCCACGTTGGATCTCCGCACCGGTGTCGTCGGCGTGGTGGAGGATACGGAACTCGGAGTGTCCGCCTTCGCGGTGGAGGTCGAAGGTGCCGTCGTCTTTCTTGTCGAAGTTCACGCCCCAATTGACGAGTTCCTCGATTTGCTTAGGCGCTTGGCGCACTACTTGCTCTACCGCAGCAGGGTCGCTGAGCCAGTCGCCCGCCACCATGGTGTCGTGGATGTGTTTTTCGAAGTCATCTACGAGCATGTTGGTCACACTGGCGATACCACCTTGTGCACGACTGGTGTTGGTTTCTTCGAGGGTCGTCTTGCAGCAGAGTGCAATGCGATACTTCTGGGTACGAGCCACTTTGAGCGCAAAGCTCATGCCCGCTACACCGCCACCGATGATGAGAAAATCATACTTTTTCATAACTACTCTTGGTTAGCTATCTTCATTAAATATGCTTTGGCAGCCTCGTACTCGTTGGGGATAATGCCATCGAGTATAGCGTCTTTGATTGCGTTTTTGAGTTCGCCGACACGGGCGCAAGGTTCGAGATGAAGCAGTTGCATGATCTCTTCGCCACGCACAGGCGGTTGGAAATTGCGGATACGGTCTTTCTCCTCTAGTTCAATCATCTTCTGCCGTACCAGTTCGTAGTTCTTGTGGAAGCGACGCACTTTCTCTTCGTTCTTGGAAGTGATGTCGGCATCGCAAAGCAACATTAGGTCATCGATATCATCGCCCGCTTCAAACAACAAACGGCGAACAGCGGAATCGGTGACAGTGTCCTCGATCAGATTGATAGGGCGCATGTGCAAATCCACCATCTTGATGACATACTGCATCTTCTCATTCTGCGGCATCTTCATGGTCTTGAAGATACGAGGAATCATCTTAGCGCCGAGGTAGTTATGGTTGCGGAACGTCCAACCTGCATGTTCGTCCCATGCTTTGGATTTAGGTTTGCCTATATCATGGAGCAATGCCGCCCAACGAAGCCAGAGGTTGTCGGACTTTTGAGCGAGGTTATCCAGCACTTGTAGGGTATGGAAGAACACATCTTTGTGTCCTTTGCCATCTTTGGTCTCAACCCCTTTGAGGACGTTGAGTTCGGGAAAAATGAGGGGAAGAAGTCCGGTTTTATCGAGCAAGATCCATCCCACAGATGGTTTGCGCGATAGCATGATCTTATTGAGTTCCTCAACAATACGCTCTTTAGTGATGATCTTGATTCGTTCGCGATTTCTCTCGATAGAATCGAAGGTTTCTCTATCTAGATAGAAGCCGAGTTGGGTAGCAAAGCGGATGGCACGCATCATACGGAGCGGGTCATCGCTGTAGGTGATATCGGGATCAAGCGGTGTGCGGATGGTGCACTCGTTCATGTCTGCTATGCCGCCGAAGGGGTCTAGCAGTTCGCCGTAGCGGTCTTTGTTGAGACAGACAGCCATGGCATTAATGGTGAAGTCGCGACGATTCTGGTCGTCCTCCAAAGTGCCGTCTTCGACGATAGGGTTGCGGGAGTCATGTTGGTAACTCTCACGGCGAGCACCTACGAACTCCAATTCTATCTTGCCACGCTTGACTTGGGCAGTACCATAGGTCTTAAAGACGCTGAGGTGCGCGCCCTTTCCGAGGCGTTTGGCGACGGCTTGTGCGAGGTCAATGCCACTTCCCACAACAACTACATCAATGTCGGTACTGTCGCGATGCAAGAAGATATCGCGGACATAACCGCCAATGACATAGCACTCCAGACCGAGGCGATCGGCCTCTTCACCCACAAGGTGGAGGATAGGAAGGTCTATTTTGGGATGAGAGGCAAGCATTTGTGGCGTTCAAAAAGTTTTAAGAGTTCTAATAGTTCTAAAGGTGCGATTTTAGCGAAAAAAGTTTCAAGGGTTCCAGTATTGAATAATTGAAACCTTTGAAACTTTTTATCTTGAAATTCGTTGGTTAAACCATTAGCGAACGCGCTCGCAGTAGCTACCATCGCGGGTATCTACGCGGATAATCTCACCTTCGTTGCAGAAGAGAGGAACGCGAATCTCAGCACCTGTCTCGAGAGTAGCAGGTTTGAGGGTGTTGGTAGCAGTATCGCCCTTGAGACCTGGCTCTGTGTAAGAAATAGCCAACTCTACCTTGGTAGGCAACTCAGCGAAGAGGATAGTATCGGTAGAAGCGTCAGAAACAACTTCGCAAACAAAACCTTCTTTCAAGAAGTCAACACCAGTGATAAGGTCGTGAGTGATAGGCACTTGTTCGAAAGTCTCTTGGTTCATGAAGATATAATCCTCACCCTCTTTGTAGAGGTATTGGTATGGACGGCGCTCCACGCGAACATCCTCGAGTTTCTCACCGATGTTGAAGCGGCGCTCCAATACGCGACCATCTACTACATCTTTGAATTTCACACGCATAATGGTGTTACCTTTTCCTGGCTTAACGTGCAGGAAGTCAATTACAAAATACAAACGGCCGTCCATGCGGATACATACGCCGTTCTTTACGTCTTGAGAGTTAATCATAAAATTTGGTATAAACTAGTTTATTTGATAATTCGCAAATTTGGTGCAAAGGTAGTATTTTTTTTTGAAATGTGCAAGATAATAGGGTAAAAATTCGGTAAAGATAGGTCAATCACTAACTAATAACTAACTAATCACTAACTAATCACTAACTAATCACTAACTAAAGGTATGTGATTGATATGTAAAAGGCAATAGGAAGTGTAAAAAATATTTGCATAAGTAAAAAAAAAGTAGTAACTTTGCCCAAAATTTAGTTTTTTGCGGAGGAATACCTTAAAAATACCCTAAAAAATAGAACAATTATGAGTGTCCTACAAAACTTAACAGCCATCAAAATGTTACAGTTGAAAGCTTTCAAGTTTCAACTTAACAACCCATTTAAGTGGGCTAACGGATGGTCAGCGCCATTATACTGCGACGATCGTAAGATTTTATCATACCCTAAATTTCGCAACTTTATTCGCATCGAGTTGGCACGTATCGTCGCTGAGATGTATCCCGATGCAGATGTGATTGCAGGTGTTGCTACGAATGCTATTGCCCACGGAGTGCTTGTGGCAGAGCAACTTAGCCTTCCTTTCGTATATGTTCACCCTACTCCCAAAGATCACGGACTTGAAAACCAAATAGAAGGTGACCTCAGACCCAAACAAAGCGTGGTTATCATTGAAAATCAGGTGAATGTGGGTAGCAACTGTCTGAAAGTAGCAGAGGCATTGCGCAATAATGGATGCAAAGTGTTGGGTGTAGTAACAATATTTGATTATGGTTTCCCTGCTACCTACGCGAAGCTAGAAAAAGCCGAATTAGACATCACGGCATTGACCAATCTGGAGACAGTTCTTCACCATGCTGAGAATCTCGAAATCATTGATAATGAGCAAAGTAAAGCGATTCAAGTTTGGCAAAGAAAACCATCAAAATGGAGTAAATAACTATGGCAGAGATTAAATACGAAAGCAAAATTGGACAAATACCTGCAAATGACTACAAGGTCTTTGCCGTATTAAGCAATTTGGAAAATATCAATCATTTCCGCGATCTTATTCCACAAGACAAAATTAAGGAACTGGAAATTAGCAAAGATAGAATTCGTATGAAAGTGGATGGTTTGGGGCAAAAGATTGCTATAGCTATTGTGGATAAAGAAGAGTTTAAAACCATCAAATTTGGGGCAGAAGACCTCCCTATCCCTTTCAACGTATGGATTCAACTCAAGCAAGTAGCAGAACTGGATACCCGAATTCGAATCACCGTCAAAACAGATATGCCTGCTATGTTCAAGATGATGTTCGACAAAAAGATGCAAGTCGGTCTTGATCAAGCCATTGATTTGTTGTGCCGACTACCGTATAATAATATGTAATCTTAAATACATTCCATTATGGGAAAAAAGAAACGCAATCTCCGCATTCACCGTGAAGGCCGCGGTATTATCCTTGGACTCACCTTCCTGATTTTCGCAATCAATGTGCCAATATATCTGTTTATGGAAGAGTCTAGATGGGTATTTGCTATCACCCTCTTGCTTTCAGCAGCATTGCTCGTTTTCGTAACTTATTTCTTCCGCAACCCTACTCGTATCATCGAAGTAGAAGACCCTAACTTCCTCATCGCACCCGCTGACGGACGAATAGTGGTGGTAGAACCAACGATGGAAAATGAATATTTCCACGAGAAGCGATTGCAAGTCAGCATCTTTATGTCGCCATTCAATGTGCACGCTAACTGGTACCCTATTGAAGGTACAGTGCTTGTTTCCGAGCACCAAAAAGGTAGCCACAAAGGAGCTTGGCTGCCAAAATCAAGCACCGAGAACGAGCGCTCATTAGTGGTCATTGAAACTCCTAATAAAGTGCAAATTGCTGTACGACAAATTGCAGGAGCTATGGCACGTCGCATTGTCACCTACGCCAAAGCAGGCAAACAATCCCATCGCAACGAGCACCTCGGATTTATCAAGTTTGGCTCACGCGTAGATATGTATCTGCCTTTGGACACAGACATCTTTGTTGTCGTAGGCGAACATGTCAAAGGTAATGAAACAATCATTGGAAGAATCAACTAAATTGTAGAAACCCTAAAAATCACTGATTATGAATAAGTTTGAGCAACTTTTTGCAGAGTATCCTTGCACCCTCACAGATCAATCTGTGAAAGCAGAAGTAGAAAACATACTAGCTAACCACTTTATCGAAAATAATAACGCTGAAGTATGGAAGCAATGCCTCCACTCTATTGACCTCACCACCCTTAACGGGGATGACACCACCGAGAAAGTAGAAACGATGGCTCAACGCGTCAACGAGTTTGAAGACAATTTCCCATGCATACCAAACGTGGCTGCTATGTGTGTATATCCAGCATTGGTAGAAACCGCAGCAGATACACTTACCGAGCCTATCGGAATTGCAGCAGTAGCGGCAGGATTCCCCGCTTCACAAACGTTCATTGAAGTCAAAATTGCAGAAGCCGCAATGGCTGTGGCTGCAGGTGCTACCGAGATTGATATTGTTATCTCTATCGGCAAGTTCCTCGAGGGCAACTATCAGGAAGTGTTCGATGAAATCGCCGAAATTAAAGCTGCTATCAAAGACGCTCACCTCAAAGTTATCCTAGAAACAGGTGCGTTAAAGACAGCAGAAAACATTTACAAAGCTTCTATCCTAGCAATGGCTGCAGGGGCCGACTTCATCAAGACTTCTACTGGCAAGATTGCCGTAAACGCCACTCCAGAAGCTACTTACGTTATGTGTACAGCCATCAAAGATTGGCAAGCAAAGACGGGTAAGAAAGTGTGCTACAAACCTGCAGGAGGTGTAAGTACTACTGAAGAAGCTGTACAACACTACACCTTGGTAAAAGAAATTCTTGGACAAGATTGGCTCAACAATGAGTCCTTCCGATTTGGTGCAAGTCGCCTAGCTAACAATCTCTTAACTAGCATCACAGGCACCGAAGTCAAATATTTTTAATACGCCAACCTAAGGACATTATCGTATGAAAAAATATTATTCCATTATTCTTTTACTATTCTTATCTATTCAAACGTTGTTGTGCGCAGAAGCACCCAAACGTGAACTTCGTGCTACTTGGCTGGCTACGCTTCAGAATATCGACTGGCCAAAGACCCAAATCACCAGCGATGCTACACGCAAGCAACAGCAGAAAGAACTCACCGATATCTTCGACAAACTAGTAGCAGGTAATATGCACGCTTGCTTTATGCAAGTGCGCTCACAGTGCGATGCCATGTACCAATCTTCCTACGAACCTTGGTCAGTTTCTCTAACAGGCACTCGTGGCAAAGACCCTGGCTACGACCCATTGGCGTTTGCCATCGAGGAAGCACACAAACGCGGACTGGAACTCCATATCTGGGTCAACCCCTTCCGTGTGACCACCAGTGGCACGCTCGATAGTAATGACCAACTCCAACAACACGCGGGCGAGTGGATTATCAAATACGATAATGGTTCGTTCTCCGGTCAGATTATTGACCCGGGTTATCCTGAAGCACGTGAATATGTTATCAAAGTATTGATGGAGATTGTAAATAACTACGATGTGGATGGTATTGTAATGGATGACTATTTCTATCCATATGGAGGTACTACAACAGAAGATGCTGATTCCAAATCCAAATACAAGCCAAACAATCTTATAGACGTAAACAAAGATGGAAGAACCGATGATGACTGGCGTCGAAGCAATGTGGACGCATGTCTAAAAGACTTATATGACACCATTCAAGCCGTCAAACCTTGGGTGCGTTTCGGTATGGGTACCTTTGGCATTTGGACGATGCAACAGAAAGCCGCAGATGCATACGGACTAGCTCTACCAAAAGGCATTAGCGGTTTGGATGATTACGAGGTACAAGCTTGTAACCCAATTGAGTGGGTAAAAGATGGATATGTGGATTATATCAATCCACAACTCTATTGGTCCACCAATGTAGCAGCACAAGACTACAAAGTACTCTGCAAATGGTGGGCAAAAGACGTGTGCGAACACTTCTCTAACCAATTGCCTAATGGCAAGAAAGTGCATTTCTTCATTTCGCAAGCAGCCTACCACGCCTACGATGGCTATAATGGTTATGATGCTGGTGTTGGAGAGATTCAAAAACAAATAGATGTGAATCGCTCGAATCTATCATCCGGATACACAGGATCGGTTTTCTACAACACCTCCGCTTATTGCAAAATGTATGAGCAACTGGCTCAATCCCATTTCACCAACAAAGCTTTACCTCCAGCTATGGATTGGAAAGTGAAAAAACCATTGAGTGCTCCAACCAATCTAACACTTTCCGGCAACACAATAAGTTGGCAACATCCCACGGCAGAACGATTTACCGTATATGCTTATCCTTTTGGATTAGATTTTGCAACCGCACACAAGAGTGGTAAATATCTACAAAAAGTGGTATATGGAAACTCTTGCGAATTGCACATTAAAGACTTGGAATCAATGACAATAGCCGTATGTACATACGATCGTTTTGGTATGGAATATACAGCTGCTACATATAATGCTGTTACTTTCCCAGAATCAGACCCAAATGCTACCGAAATTTCATGGGTACTAAATGGTGGAGAAATAAAAGAGCTTATAGTGCCAACAAATGAACAACTATGGGAGCAGTGGAAACTCGATTATATAGCATTCTATACCAATATGTTCGGAGAAGAATTCGAACCTGCTGAAGACCGAAAAATTAATGATGTATTGGGATTTACCTCTATTTCATGGAAGAGAAAAGGAGCCTTAGCAAAGGACTTCATGACACAATCAGCCGAATGGAAATGGTTGGCAGAATACATCTTAACAATAGCTGAAGCAGATGGTTATACAATAGAAAGTGACAATGACTGGCGATACCATCTATATTCATTCTTCAACTGCACCGATGCTGCATATCGTATAAGTGGAAATCTGGCTGGCAATACTGCCGACTTCACCACTGCAGGCAAACCTGAAGCATGGGGAATGTACTACCCAAAAGTAGAAGAAATTGATAAAAATTTGCCAAAGCAAGTTACCGAAACATATATTCTACCACAACCTACTCACCCTAATGGTTATGAGTTTTTGGGGTGGTATATCTCCGAAACTATCATAGGTGACCCTGTTATTGCCATACCAGCTGGGTGGAAAGGTAAATTATATGCACATTGGAAGAGTGTAATCACTGATATAGAAGATGTCACTATAGAAGATATTCCTTATGTCTATGATATCATGGGACGATTTTTAGGCAATGAATTGCCCGTTAACAGCCACGGGATATTCATCATTCAAACAGGGGACAAAACCATTAAGGTCATTCGCTAATCCTCAACACCACAGGCAAGTGGTCGGAATAGCCCCCCTTATAACGATAACCAAGATACGTGCGTTTTGGCTGGTAATCAAGATATTTTGTATCTTCCTCTAACAACCAACTGGGTGAAAATATCGTAGCCCGAGCACGACTCTTCAATACATCAGACACATAAATTTGATCAAGGCATGACCACATGCCTTGATATTTATGTGTACCCTTCCCTACTCTCTCCCATCCAATCATCATATTATTCATTCCCTGCAAATCATCCTTCGGCTCTGTATTCATATCTCCCATCACCACGATACTCGCATTTAAATCCACTTCCAATATACTATCTACTTGCTGCTGAATCACCTGTTTAGCTGCCTCACGTTTCCATTCTGTTGCAGCTGCTCCGCCTAACTTTGACGGTAAATGGCACATCATCGCATACAACGTATCCTGTCCTCCCACCAATGTTTCTACAAACAATATATCTCGCGTCGCATCCCCATCCAACGACACATGCAATGGTTTGCTATTCAACACCTTAACTTTTGTACTATCATACAACAAGGCCACATCTATACCACGCTCATCACCACTCTCATAGTGAACATACTTGTAATGAAGTCGTTTCAAGAGATAACACAAATCCTTCAAACACCGCTCATTTTCCACCTCACACAACCCCACCAATGCAGCAGTCCCCCACCCTCCTATATTCACAATCACTTGTGCGATACGATCCAATTTAGTATAATAGCGATAGTAGGACCAATGATGCATACCATCGGGCAAAAATGAGTAATCATCTTTCAATGTATCATGCTGACAGTCAAATAAATTCTCCACATTGTAAGAAACAACAATCAGCGAATCTTGAGCTAAGACCGCTGACTGAATCATAAACGACAAAATGAGCAAATTCCACCTCATTCCAACATCATAATAGCTTTCTTTAATGCAGCAACAAACACATCCACATCCTCTTTCGTATTGTACAACCCTACCGAAGCACGCACCGTGCCTGGTACTCCCAAATAGTCAATCAGCGGCTCTGCACAGTGGTGTCCTGTGCGAACTGCTACTCCCTGACGATCAAGCAGTACACCCACATCAAATGGATGAATCAATCCGCCATCTGCCTTATATACGTTAAACGACACCGCTCCCGCTTTCTCCTGTCCCGCAGCGTATACTCGCACATTGGAGAGTAATACCAACTGCTCTTCTAAATACACTGCCAATTCGTGCTCATATTTTGCAACTTCCTCTAATCCAATCGCTTGCACATAGTCAATCGCCTTGCTAAACGCATAACTGCCCACATAGTTCGGAGTCCCCGCCTCAAACTTATACGGCAGCACATTATACGTTGTTTTCTCAAAACTCACGTGCTCAATCATCTCTCCCCCACCCTCTACTGGTGGCAACTTGTCAAGCCACTCTTTCTTGCCATATAATACGCCCAAACCCGTTGGACCATACATCTTATGCGCACTAAAGACCAAGAAATCGCAATCCAATTGCTGCACATCCATTGCCAAATGTGGCACCGACTGTGCTCCATCCACACACACTGCCACTCCCTTCTCATGGGCCAAACGAATGATCTCCTCCACCGGATTTATAATACCTAACACATTGCTCACATGCGCCACCGACACCAAGCGCGTCTTCTCGCTCAAAAGCCCCTTAAAAGCCTCTACATCAAGCGTTAAGTCATCACGTAATGGTATTACTTTCAGCACGGCTCCCTTGCGTTCACACAACATTTGCCATGGCACTATATTCGAGTGGTGTTCCAATTGCGACACAATTATCTCGTCCCCATCATTCACCATCGCTTCACCAAAACTGCGTGCCAGCATGTTGAGGCTGTCGGTAGTACCTTTGGTGAAGATAATCTCCTCTGATGACTGTGCATGAATCAGTTGTGCCACTTTCTCGCGAGCCTCTTCATGCTTTTGCGTCGCCACTTGACTGAGATGATGTACGCCGCGATGTACATTCGCATTCCAATGGCTATATGCCTCCACTATCGCATCTATCACCACCTGTGGTTTTTGTGTCGTAGCTGCATTATCTAGATACACCAACGCTCGTTCGTGTACCTTTTCGTTCAATATCGGAAAATCTTCTCGTCTCATGGCTTGTAATAACTCTGTTCTAATATCTTTTGTGCATCACTTTCACCCATCAGTTCAATCAATGTAACATCCTTATTATTAGTCATATAACTATCCACTATACGCCATCCCACCCATAATCCCAAGCGTCCTGGAGACTCTTGAGAAATCTCTGCTGTAAATGGCCCATCATTCAAATACGAATTAATCAACATCGACTCGGTTTTGAACAAATCCCGCTTCTCCATAATCCGATTCCAGATCGCCTGCTCATACATTTCGCACCAATCCCATTGCTCTTTCGAGTAACCTATCAACTCCCACGCAGGCTCATTAGGCAATAACTCTCTAAGTAAAAACAACTGTTTCCCACGGAAGATCATTTGCTCTAACAACCTGTTATACTTACTGTTATACGAAATGTGATATGCTAAATACGTGCCCAATATATCCCCCGCTATACATGCCTTACGCATAGTCTGTTTCTGATAATCATAAACCACCTGATTATAGTATGGATAATCACTTCCCAAATACATATCAACTCCCACACCAACTATATTTTCGTAGTACATCACCGATGAATTGAAGCCCGATACAAACAAATACACACTCGGAATATCCCACTCTGGATACAGGTAATGCAATCGCGAAAATCCCTCATTCAATGCATCTTGCAGACTATCTACATTCGCAAACATCGATTGTACCTTGGCATTGGTCTGTGCAAAACCCAACAAAGTGTCGGTCAAAAAATCGGCATACAACTCACAAAAATATGCCGTATCCTCTGTAGGCAAGCCCAATATTCCTTCCACAAATATCGGCATAAACTCCTCATAATCAGCATACAGCTGTGTAATATCCTGCTTCACACTATCGGGACGGACAGCCAATTGTGCACTATCAAAACGCACAATCTCCACTTCCAAAGCCTCTATATCTTTTGGGATATATTGATACTTACTCCCACACCCGCACAGTACCAACGCCAATAATATATATATGTACTTTTTCATACTCTCATTTTTTTACTCCTCCCCTTTTAGGGGGAGGTTTGGGAGGGGGCTTTTAATCTACCACTCCATCCCTCATCTCTATCACTCGATCGCTAATCTCCGCCAATTCCTTATCGTGCGTCACAATAATAATCGTATGTCCATACTGCTCACGCATTTGCAAAAGCAACTTGTGCAACTCCCTTTTATTACTCTCATCGAGACTTCCACTTGGCTCATCTGCCAATATCACATCAGGCGACATCATCATCGCTCTCGCGGCTGCTACACGCTGTTTCTCGCCACCTGACAACTCATTGGGCTTGTGCGTAAGTCGCTCAGCCATACCCAGTTCCGTAAGCAACTGCACCGCACGCAGCTCCGCCTCTTTCTCGCTCATACGAGCAATCATCGCAGGCATCATCACATTTTCTAACGCATTAAACTCAGGCAACAACTGATGGAACTGAAAGATAAAACCAATATGCCGATTGCGAAAATCCGCCAACTCTTTCTCCTTCAACGCAAACACATCCACCCCATCAATCACTACACTACCCGAATCAGGTCTATCTAACGTACCGATAATCTGGAGTAGGGTAGTCTTACCTGCCCCACTCTTGCCAATGATACTCACGATCTCACCCTTTTGTATCTCCAGATCAACACCCTTTAGCACTTCCAAACTGCCAAAAGATTTATGTATGTCTTCAACTCGTATCATGTGATTCTTAATTCAAAATTATCAATTCCCTCTCTCCATTCTCCATCACCTCAATCTTCACCCAAACTGTATCTTCTGGCAATAATGGTTCAATCATCTCTGCCCACTCAATAAAGCAGTAATTGCCCGAATACAAATACTCCTCCGTACCCATATCCATCGCCTCTCTCAAATCCTTAATCCTGTAACAATCAAAGTGATATATCTCGCCTTTAAACTTTAAACTTTCAACTTTCAACTCATCAGGGAGGCGATTAGCGTTGATTTCATACACATTCACTATCGCAAACGTCGGACTATTCACCACATCTTCCGTCCCCATCGCCTCACACAGATGCTTGATGAAGGTTGTCTTACCAGCCCCCATCTTCCCGTCAAACGCAAACACCCGTCTATCACCACATTTCTCCAAAATATCCGTGGCTTCAACCACCTCACCCTGCTCATTTACTAGCAAGATACCTTTCTCAGGATCTTTCTTAATTGTATATTTATAATTTGTTTCCATTGTCTCTAAACAATAAATCACCTAATTTACTGCAAAAGTACTAGTTTTTAACGGATTATGCAAATTTTTTAGCAAAAAATTCACTTTCTTGCATACAGATGATACACTTCATTAAAGATTGTTATCTCGCGTTCAAAAACAAATCCCAACTTCTGATATAACTTCTTCGCCGTGTTCATGGGCTCTACTGCCAACGTCACCACGCCTATTCCCTGTTCTCTCGCCATTGCCTTTGCTTTTTCTATCAAGGCCGTTCCCACGCCTTGATTCCTGTAGGGTAGGGACACCGACAAACTGTCGATATAGAACTCTCCTGCCTTTGCTTCATCCTCCATATCATCCCACCCTTTGCCAAAAGCCACATCAAACAGCCCCTTCAGCTGCGGATACATCCTATCTCTCTGCACGCGGTAATGTTCCCCGTTCACAGCAATCATCATTCCAGCCCTCTCGCCATCCACTTCGGCTATCCAAGTATTCCTGTAACTATAATGCCGTATCCTCTTGCGCGCACACATCCTTCAGTGTCCTAATCCACTGATTATAAAGCCCTTCATCTTCCAACAAAAACGCATGGTATATCCCTTCCGCGATATACGCCACATCTTCTATTGTTGCTTTTCTAATCCTAATCATATTTGCCCGTATTTTTGTTACAAAGAAATTGTTGTCGATTATTTTATTTCACGCACAAAATTACTACTTTTTCCTGATATTTGCAAATATATCACTATTTTCATCCCTCTATTTCTCTTGTAAATTACGCACTATTCACGCACAATACACGGACAATAAACGCACAATACACGCACTATTCCAATACCTTCCTTAGTGGATCAGTGGCATTTGAATCTTATTCGAGTATATATTGCCTCTCCACCACTGGTCTTGTTCTCGGCGATTTCCCGCCGAGTAAATATTCTTCCACTACGCTCGACGGTGTCCCGTCTCGCGTGTCCCGAATCCCAAATCTTTAAACCCTAAACAGTAGCAAGTGTAACGAGCGTCCTCTAAACTGCAGCTTTGCTGCCCGCCTTTACACCCTACACTTTACCCTCTACACAAAAAAAAAATCGCCCCCTCAAAGGCGATTTTCTTGCATATATAAATTTCTAGACTCACAATACCATCAACGCCGAAATAGCGGTCAGAATCGCCTCTAAATTGCTAAATACCGCATATCCAACAGCCACACTTCCTGTCCCTCCAACCAGCAACCAACGAACTGCATCCATCCGCATGGCCAACCGCTCTAACATCGTATATCTACGCAAACTCTTTTGCAACTCGCTACTGGGCGATGGCATAAGATTAATCTGACGAATCGTATCCGCCATAAACGCCTCATTATCTTTCACTTGCGGAGCACTCGCACGCAAACGCTTTTTTATTGTATTATTGGTTATCATATTCGTCTTGGTTCTTTATTCCTTACTCAAAATAGCTTTCAGTTTCTTTCTTGCTCTAAACAGCATCACCGCAAGATGGCTTTCCGATATTTCGGTTATCTTGCTAATCTCTCGAATACTTTTTTCTTCCAAATAATATAGTATCACCACTGCCTTCTCTTGCTTCGGCAACTTATCAATCGCCTGATACAGTGGCTCATAGCGAAAAGCACCATCTGTCTGCTCGCTTGCTAATTCCGTATCAACGCTCTCATAGTTCTCCACCGCCACCCGATGGGTATTCCAATACTTATTTTGTTCGTTAAGGTATTCGTTATAGGCAATGCGGAATATCCATGTTTGTAGCGCAGACCTTCCTTCAAAGGTAGCACAATGCAAATATGCCTTCAGTATCGCCTCTTGTGCAAGATCATTAGCCAGTTCTTCATCTCCATGAGTCAGCACAAGCAGGAATCGCCGAAGGGACTCCTGCATGCCGCCAATAGCGGAAATAAACTGCTGCTTATCCATATAGTGATGAAAAACAAGTGATTTTGAAAATAAGTCAGACAGACAAACGCAGCTTATTCTTTTTCTGCCAATTCTTTTTCCTCTTTCTCAATCTCCTTCTTGAGATAATTCTTTGACACAAAGAACATAATCAAGAATGCCACACCAATAGTCAGGAGCAAACCGCCAATGATAACCGCCTTGTCAATTGGGTTGATGAACAAGCCATAAAGGAGTACAAACAATCCTACCAACGAGCAAAGTGCACCATACTCCAAATGTTTCAACACAGCCATCTTGGTGGTCTTCTTCTTGCTATCAGACTCATTCAACATCTCAGCCATTGCTTTAAAGTCAATATTTGCACCTTCGCTCTTCTCAATCATCTGAGAGATGAGTTTACTGTGCTCCTCCACTTTGTGACGACGATTTTTGAGTTTCATAATGATACCAACCAAAATAATAGTTGGAATTGCGCCAAAAATCAACAGGATTGCTAAAATACCTTCAAAAGATACAGGTGACATAATACAAAATTTTATTGTTTAACAAATCATTCTCAGGTCGCTTCTTTGCGACTACACCCATTAGACAAATGAGAAAAAGAAAATATTACAAACGACTGTTATTTTTTCTAACAAAACACATCCTTTTGCCTGTGTCATGTTCCACGCCCCTCAAAAATATTCAATTCTCAGAGCGTTATTTTGCCATTAAAATGCTCGTAAAGCTTTGTCCCTGAGCGAGTTCCGAGCAAATCAATCCATTCTTCCAATTTCGCACTTCTAGCACGCGCCACAGAGCCAAAACGTTGCAGTATCTTTTGCTTAGTAACCGATCCAACTCCCTGAATATCATCGAGTTCGCTCTTTGTTTGTGCCTTACTGCGCTTCTTTTTGTGGTAACTAATGGCAAACCGATGCACCTCATCTTGTATCTCGACCATCAGTCGGAAGATCTCATCCGTCACTTTCATTCCAAACTCCTGAACAGGGTCGCCATAGAGTAGGGTATTCGTCCTATGCTTATTATCTTTCTTCAGTCCTGCAATCGGAATCTGCAAACCCAACTCTCCTTCCACCACCTCACGAATAGCACCCATCTGTCCCAGTCCACCATCGGCAATAATCAAGTCGGGTAGGGGACTACCTTCTTCCATCAATCTTGTATATCTTCTCCTCACAACCTCCCTCATACTTGCGTAATCATCGGGACCTTCCACTGTCTTTATCTCAAACTTCTTATACTCGCTCTTGCACGCTTTTCCCTTCTTAAACACCACACAACCTGCCACCGCATTGCTGCCCTGCGTATTCGAGTTATCAAAACTATCTATCCACATCGGTAAGGTAGGCAGACCCAATAAATTTTGCAACCCTCCCAAGATACGAGCAGCTCGTTGATCAGGATTCAGCTTGTCATCCTGTTTAATTCGGTCTTTCTTATACTGCTGCACATTCTGCATCGCCAAATCCAGTAGCTTCTTTTTATCTCCTCCCAAAGCGATATTCACATGCAAATTTTCGGCAATTATCTCCGGAATGAACGGAACAATCACCTCTCTCGTTGTACTTCCCAACCGCTCTCGCAATTCGTAAATACCCATCGCCAATATTTCCTCTCTAGTCTCATCCAATTGCTTCTTGTACTCAATTGTCTGTCCCTGTACAATACTTCCCCTGTGCACATGCAGCATACTGATATATACATTTTGCCCCATTTCATCGTATCCGAATACATCCACATCGCCTGCATGCGAGTTCGTAATAACTGTTTTACTCTTGAAATTCTCGATCAATTCGAGCTTTTCTTTCAGTCGCCCAGCCTCTTCATATCGCATCGACATCGCCGCATCCATCATATCTACCTCGATCTGCTTGCCAATCTCTTGCGCATCACCTTTGATAATCTTACGAGCGGCTTCTATATATTCAAGATACTTCTCTCTGCTTACTTTTCCCTCACAAATACCGCAGCAATTACCCAAATGATACTTCAGACACACGCGATATTTCCCCATTTCAACGCTACTTTTGTTCATTTGCATAGCGCATGTGCGAATAGGGTAGAGCTTATGTATTAGCTCCAAAACCAAGTCCAAAGTATATCCAAAAGTATAAGGGCCATAGTAATCTCCTATACCCTTAATAATCTTCCTAGTCTTAAATATCCTGGGATATTCTTCTCTCGTAATACAAATACTTGGATAACTTTTTCCATCCTTCAGTAGGATATTATAATGGGGTTGATACTGCTTAATAAGGTTATTTTCGAGCAAAAACGCATCCTGCTCACTATTTACCACCACATATTTAATATCAGCTATGCTTTTAACCAGTAATTTGGTCTTGTAGCGATCCTGCTCTTTATGAAAATAACTACTTACCCTACGTTTCAGATTCTTTGCTTTACCCACATATATCACTTCCCCTACTTCATTAAAGTATTGGTACACTCCAGGTTCTTCAGGCAACCGCCTAAGTATCTCTTGTATATGTGGATTTTTAGACATGTATTCCGATGAAATCGGAGCAAATTAGCAGCTCATCAAGCTACTAATCTCTACATCATCACCAATGGCTTTGCGTCCATTCAAGAAGTCCAACTCAATAATAAAGTTAATATATACCTTCTTTACATTGAATTTTCTCACCAATTCCAATGCAGCAGCCATTGAGCCACCAGTAGCCAGCAAGTCGTCATGCAAAAGCACCACATCATCCTCGCACAATGCATCTGCGTGAATCTGTATAGTATCTACACCATACTCCTTTGCATAGCTTACCTCAATAGTTTCTGCAGGTAACTTTCCAGGTTTGCGCACAGGCACAAATCCAGCACCCAAATCCATCGCAACAGCAGGACCTAATATAAATCCTCTTGATTCAATACCAACTACTTTTGTGATGCCATAAGCACGATACAAATTCACAATCTCATCTTTCATCCATTTCAAATACTCTGGATTACTCAATACGGTAGTAATGTCTTTAAAAATAATTCCTGGTACAGGAAAATCCTTTACATCGCGAATAGCCGCGAGCACTTCTTCGTGTTTCATATCTTTTATTTATTATTAATTATCTGATTGATCTACTATGTTAGTCAATATTTTAATTAATGTTCCACGTGAAACAAATCCACGCCTATAACCTCTAACCTCTCACCTTTAACCTAATATTACCTTCCCATCAACACCAACAACACACTCACATCATTAGGGCTAACACCTGGTATTCTACTTGCCTCACCAATCGTGTTGGGCTGAATACGAATCAATTTTTGTCTAGCCTCTGTACTCAATGATTGCACACTGTTATAATCAAAATCCTTTGGCAAACGGATATTGTCTAATCTTCTCAGTTTATCTGCTGCCAACTTTTCCCGCTCAATATATCCTTTGTATTTGATATTAATTTCCGTACTCTCTACAATCTCCTCTTGTCTTGCGCCCAATGTTTCTATTTTCTCTTTTAATTCAGGCAAAGCATCTGCCAATCCCATGATCGTTACATTCGGACGAGCCACAATATCTATCAGCTTGCAGGTTTGCTGCAAATCGCCATAGCCCATTTGATTCAAATAAGCATTAATATCTTTGGCTTTTACCGAAGTAGCACGCAGCATTTCTGTCAATGCTTGCTCGCCCTCTTGTTTGCTCTTGAGTAGCGACAAGCGATAGTCATCTGCCAATCCCAACTCATAACTTCGTTCTGTCAGTCGAGCATCGGCATTATCTTGGCGAAGCAAGATGCGATATTCGGCTCTTGAAGTAAACATTCGGTATGGCTCATCTACACCCTTATTTACCAAATCGTCAATCAACACACCTATATAACTTTCATCCCTTGCCAATGTAAATGGTGCTCCACCTGTGATATTTTGATGCGCATTGATGCCAGCTACCAATCCTTGACCAGCAGCTTCTTCATAACCAGTAGTGCCATTGATTTGACCCGCAAAGAAGAGGTTTTTAATCTTCTTTGTCTCCAGTGTGTGCAGCAACTGAGTAGGGTCGAAAAAGTCGTATTCTATCGCATATCCTGGACGATAGAGAACTATGTTCTCTAAACCCTTCACGGTCTTCAATGCTTGCCATTGGATTTGCCAGGGTAGGGAAGAGGAGAAACCATTGATATAATACTCATTCGAATCCACTCCCTCTGGCTCCAAGAACAACTGGTGCATATCCTTATCCGCAAATGTCACAATCTTCGTCTCAATACTTGGACAATATCTTGGACCTATACTCTGAATCTGTCCATTGTATAATGGCGAATCAGCCAAGCCACTACGCAATACCTCATGTGTCTGCTCATTGGTATATGTAATCCAACAACTCATCTGTTTCAGCTGACGTTGTACTGTATCCAAATAGGAGAATTGGTGATTATCATCGTCACCCAACTGCTCTGTCAGTTGCGAGAAATCAATGCTTCTCTTGTCCACACGCGCAGGAGTACCAGTCTTCATTCTGTCCGTAGCAAAACCTAATTGGCGCAACTGCTCAGTAATACCAAAACTACTTGGCTCGGATATACGACCACCCTCAATTTGCGTCTTACCAAAGTGCAATAGACCATTCAAGAATGTACCATTGGTCAAGATCACCGCCTTTGCTTGCATCTCTACACCCAACAATGTCTTCACTCCGCATACTTGACCATCTTTCACAATCAATTCCATGACGGTATCTTGCCAAATATCCAAGTTCGGAGTAGTAGTTAGTATCTTAACCCACTCCTCAATAAAGCACTTTCTGTCGCTTTGGCTACGAGGACTCCACATAGCAGGACCTTTGCTGCGATTGAGCATACGAAACTGAATAGCACTTCTATCTGTCACAATACCCATTTGTCCACCCATTGCATCTATCTCTCTGACTATCTGACCTTTAGCTATTCCTCCAACCGCAGGATTACAACTCATCTGACCGATCTTATTCATATCCATCGTGATGAGCAATGTCTTGCTACCCATACGAGCAGCAGCACTGGCTGCCTCGCAGCCTGCGTGTCCTGCACCTACTACAATAATATCGTACTTAAATTCCATATAATCAATCACTTATATTCTATCTATTGCTTATCCGTAATATATCCTATATATAATCTTATTTACCTATTACTCTTCCACGATGCTTCCATCTCCCTTGTCCGCTAAAACTGCTTTTTCCAATCGTTCGTTGTGGAGGCAAAAAAGCATCCTCCAAATGTGTCAATTCCTTTACTTCGTAAGTATTAGGATCCATCGTAATACCGATAATATCAAATCGTGGAACCAACTCTATCCGATGAAATTTGATATACGCATTAGCCGCTGCCGCCATCCTTCTCCGCTTTAATTCATCCACATACTCCTCTGGGCGTTTCCCTCCAAAAGAACTTGTACGAGTCTTTACCTCCACAAAAGCAATCTCCTTCTTGCTCACAGCTATCACATCCATCTCCAAATGCCCAAACTTCCAATTGGTATTTACCACATGAAATCCCTTCTTGCGCATGGTTTCACAAGCAATCTCCTCGCCCTTCTGTCCTATGATATTATGCTCTGCCATCTCTATCCTTGCATCTTATTCACACGCGCAGCATCCAATCGTAGCATAATCGCTAGCAATATCGTAAAGCCCCACAACGACGACCCACCATAACTAAAGAATGGCAACGGAATACCTATTACTGGTAACAAGCCCAATACCATACCTATGTTTATCGTCACATGGAACAACAATATACCCGCCACGCAATACGCATATATCATACTAAACTTATCTCTCTGTCTTTCAGCAATATATATAACCCTTAATATCAATGCTAAGTACAGCAGCAATAATCCAGCCGAACCTATAAATCCCCATTCTTCACCTACCGTACAGAAGATAAAATCGGTATCCTGCTCTGGGACAAACTTCAACTTTGTTTGTGTTCCTTGCAAAAATCCCTTACCCGTAGTTTGACCCGAACCTATCGCAATCAACGATTGATTTACATTATACCCTGCGCCATGAGGGTCATCTTTCATTCCCAGTAGCACCTCTATACGAATACGCTGGTGTGGCTGCAATATCTTGTGGAACGCAAAATCACACCCCTGGCAGAGTAGGGTAGAAACCATCACAAATCCTACTATCCATCCCATACTGCTTTTACGCTGCTTCACCGCTTGTAGCAACAAATAAATAGCCACATACACCAAACTGGCTATCGCCACATAATTAAAATTAACCGATACCCAGATATTTACCAGCAATCCTATTCCATAGCATACCATTACTCCCAGAGCCATGATAATAGCAGAGCGCATGGCTTTTTCCTTACCGATCAACAATCCCAGCACAATTGTATGTATTAGTGTTGTGCTTATCAATATTCCCAGATTACCCGTTCCAAAAGGTAATGCCATCTCGCCAAAACGAATCACTAATATAAAGAGCAATATACTCGCAACTCCCCAACTTAATACATATCCCGTCATACCTTGGCGATAAAAAGCCAACAAAAAGGAGATAAATACCAGTGCCGAACCTGTCTCACGCTGCGCTACCATAATGATTAACATCGGTAGCCCCATCAGTAAGAAAGGTACAGTCAAATCGCGCAAATCTCGCACTTTATAGCCATACCTACTCATATATTTGGCTATTGCTATCGCCGTGAAACATTTTGCGAACTCCGCGGGTTGTAAACTAATCGGACCAATTGTCAGCCACGACAACGATCCCTTGATATCCCGCGCAAAGATAGGTGTAATAATCAGTAGCAAGAGCATCACACCATATAAGATATACCCCAAGACATCGTATGCCTTCTCCTCTATCATCAGTATGATTCCGCCCATTACAACGGCCGTTGCCAGCCAAACCAACTGCTTTCCTGCACGGTTAGAGAAATCCCAAATACTTGTTTGGTCAAACGAATAGCTAGAACCATAGATATTCAGCCAACCAAATAGCGCAATCACGAGGAACAATCCTATTGTCCACCAGTCAATACCCGATATGATACTTCTGTTATTCCTCATCTGCTTTATCTATCAAATTCGCATTTACCATGCGGTCGTATAGCCAATTTCGCTTGATTTCACCAGTCAAATACTGCTCCATCAACAGTGTAGCTATTGGGCAGGCCCATGTAGAACCAAAACCTGCATTCTCTACTGCAACCGCTATTGCTATCTGCGGATTATCCTGTGGAGCAAAACCGATAAACAATGCGTGATCCTCTCCATGAGGGTTCTGCACCGTACCTGTCTTTCCACAAATCTGTAATTCGGGTACATTATACCACTTACCCGTGCCTTCGGTCATTACACGCGCCATGCCCCTATGCACCACATCAAAGTGCTTCGCATCAATCGTTGTGTAATGAATCCTCGATTTCATCGAGTCATTCTTATTCAAGTGAGGAGTAATATAGTAACCCTTATTCGCTATAGCAGCTGTCTGATTGGCCAATTGCAATGGCGTTACCAATATCTCTCCTTGTCCAATCGAAAGCGAACGAATCGTGATCGCTTTCCATCCTTTCTTTCCATACAATTTATCATACAACGCAACTGACGGAACTGCACCCTTCGCTTGTTCACTAATATCGGTATCATCAAACTTCTTTCCTAGTCCAAAACTCATCACATGATCTCGCCATGTTTGATAATGTCCCTTAAATTCGGCGTTATCATCGCTATACCCATCTTGCTGGAGCAAGTCTTTATACATGGCCCAAAAATATGGATTGCAACTCTGCTCTATACCTTCCTCCAAATCCACAGGACTTCCATGATCATGTGTACATTTGATTGGATATGAAGTTTTCCCATTGCATGCATATTGCGTTTTGGTAGTGATTACTCCTTCCTGTAATCCTACCAACGCTTGAAATATCTTAAAGGTCGAACCAGGTGCATATTGCGCTTGTGTAGCCCTATTCATCAGGGGTTTATGTGGATCATTCAGCAATGCTTGGTAGTTCTTCGAACGCTCTTGACCTACCAATGTGCGAGGATCCCAATTAGGCGAACTCACTAGCGCCAATACTTCGCCCGTTTGTGGCTCAATAGCCACTACGCTACCTACTTTGCCCAGCATCAACTTTTCTGCCAACAACTGCGTTTGGATATCCAATCCTAAATGCAGATCGTTGCCGGTTACAGCATCTCTATCCAATTTTCCCTCTTGATAGGGTCCTTGAATACGACCGCGCGAGTCGCGCATCAATATCTTCACTCCCTTCTCTCCACGAAGCTCTTTCTCATACGTTCGTTCGATTCCATCGCGACCTGAATAGTCTCCAGCGCTATAATAGGAGTCCCTTTCCAAATCACGCTGGTTCACTTCCCCCACACTTCCCAGCACATGCGAAGCAATCGGATACATATAATCCCGCAAAGTCCTACAACGTATATCTACTCCTGCATACTTATACAACTCTTGTTGCAATGCAGCCACTTCCTCTTGGCGCAGCTGATCCATAAAGACTTGTGGAGAATAGCGCGAGAATCCTCGATTCTTACGAGAATTCATCATGTTCTGCATGCGCTCTTCAAACTCAATGGGGGTAATTCTTAACTTATCGCAAAAACTCAGCGTATCAAAAGCGCTATTTTGCATCTCTCTAACAATCACAGTCACCTCATAGATTGGCTGATTAGCCACCAGTAACTCGCCATTTCTGTCGTAGATAAGTCCGCGTGAAGGATAAATAGTTTGCCGCAGCTGCGCATTGGTTTCGGCCTTTCCTTGAGTAGATTGGTCAATGACCTGTAAAACAAATAATCGTACAATATATGTGAGCACCACCAATACCGCAATGCCCGCTATCACATATCGCCGGTTATAATTAGGGTCATTAATCATTGCTTAAAGATATCATATCCCATGATTATCAAGATAGTCAGTACGCTGCTAATCAATGTTTGTAGCAGTACTATCCACCAGTTATGCCAGCTCCAGGACTCCAACGAGAACACCAAAAGATGATGCACCACTGTCAGAATACTCATACATTTCACATATTCTATTCTGCCAATGCTTGCGCTACAAACTTCGCCTTTCACGCGCTCTAGGTCTTGTATCAGGTTTCCTAGCAAGATAGGACGCAAATAGCAGAACGCCACGCATGCCGCCATATTTACTCCTAGCGAACTATGCCATACATCAAACACTAAACCTACTATTGCGCCTATCAACATCTCTGCCCATCGTGGAACTTGGACTGGCAGGTTCATCAAAAACAGCACATACACCATTGGCAATCCCCATCCTGCAATCTGCAGGTGGTCAAATAGTAGTACTTGCAGTAGCACTACTACCACTAATCGTACTATTTGTCTAATCCATTCCATAGGGTTGCTTGTTCTTGTTGCGCAATACTTGAACGTATTTCAGCGATTTGTAGTCGGTACTCAGTTTTACTATTGTCTGATGATAGTTATCCCCTTGTCCCAAACTTGTTTCATGTACTTCGCCTATCATCACTCCTTCTGGGAAGACACTTGTCAGTCCACTTGTCACTACCGTATCTCCCTCATTCACAGAGATATGCCGAGCAATCTCAGTAAGATGTACGTATTGACAATTACGTCCATCCCATGCTGTTCCACCTATCTGCCCATTTGTTTTCAATCGGCTACTAATACTTATTTTGGTATGAATAATCGGCACTACCAGCGAGTATTTCTCGCCTACTGCACTCACTATTCCTACTACGCCATCTGCGCCTATTACACCCATATCCACTTCTATACTATCACGCAAACCTTTATTGATAGTCAAGTAATTATGTTGTTTATTAGTGGTTATTCCTACTACTTTAGCTGGCACGTAATCCCAATCCAAATGGCTATACAGATAGCTCGAATCACGCTCTATTTGCTCTTCTGTCTGATTGCTCAGCCACATCAACTGCTCTTTCAGTTGGGCGTTCTCTGCTGCTAATTTTTCGTTTTCAGCACGCAAACCAAAATACCCCACTACCTGTGTCTTCAACCCCTCAACACCTGCTACAATGCTATTGGCGCTAGACCATACAGCACTTTGCTGATACGCATTGTGAGTGCATATCAGTATAAACGCAACAACTTCCAATATCAAGAAGATTAGGAAGTTGCTATATCGCGTTAGAAACTGTAGCAGGTTTCTCATACAGTTGTCTATTATTGATGAATCTTATCGAATCAAGAAGCCAAAGTTTGCCACATTCTTCAGAGCCACACCTGTTCCACGAGCCACTGCATGCAAAGGATCTTCTGCTACATGGAATGGAATAGTAATCTTATCGGTCAAACGCTTGCTCAATCCGTGCAACAGTGCGCCACCACCTGTCAAGTATATTCCACGCTTCACAATATCTGCATACAACTCTGGTGGAGTAGCCTCCAGCGCCTGCAGAACAGCATTCTCTATCTTCGCGATACTCTTCTCCAAGCAGTGTGCAATCTCTTGATAACTTACTGGCACTTGCATTGGCAATGCTGTCACTTTGTTTGGACCGATTACCATATAATCCTCTGGAGCATCTTCCAACTCTGGCAACGCACTACCCACTTGCATCTTGATGCGCTCTGCGGTTGGCTCATCAATACGTAAGTTATGCATACGACCCATATACTCCACAATATCAGCGTTCAGGTCGTCACCCGCCACCTTGATGGACTTATTTGCCACGATTCCACCAAGAGAAATCACCGCAATCTCAGTCGTACCACCACCTATATCTACCACCATACAGCCCTCTGGACTCTCCACATCAATACCCATACCTATTGCTGCTGCCATTGGCTCGTAGATCATATATACATCGCGACCGCCTGCGTGCTCCGAACTGTCACGCACAGCACGAATTTCTACTTCAGTACTACCCGAAGGGATACAAACCACCATGCGAATGTTTGGAGTAAACAACTTGTTTTGCTTTGGAATCATCTTAATCATTCCGCGAATCATCATCTCGCAAGCATAGAAGTCTGCTATCACACCATCGCGGAGTGGACGAACGGTACGAATCAACGTACCACCCTTACCAATCATCTGTTGCGCTTTGCGTCCCACTGCCACCATCTTGTTATCAGCCATACTAATAGCCACCACAGATGGCTCATCTACCACCACTTTGTCGTTACAAATAATGATGGTATTCGCTGTTCCAAGGTCAATTGCAATTTCTTGTGTAAACGAAAATAGTCCCATTTTTCTCTATAAATATATTAAGGTGTTATTACTTTAGCACTTTTTACGCAAAATATAAATTTGCCCACAAAGGTACTACAAAAAACGCAAATATGCAAGAAAAACTTGTTTTTCTTTATCATTTTTTACAAAACACCTCAATAGAACTATCCTCTTACCTTATCACCAACCATCTCGGCGATGGATTTTTTGCTTGATTTGTATAGAGTTGCAACGTAGGGTCTTCTGTCGTTTTTATTTTCACTCCTACCAAATCTGCCCATTTCTGTGCTTTCGACGCTGTTCGGCGATGACGTTGAATACTTCGAGTATCTTTTTCCCAACGCTTTTGTTTCTTCGCCTTCAGTAGAGGTTGCGATGTCAAACCCATCATAACTGCCTGATTCACTTCATCTTCGGTAGCAAAATCAATACCTTCACCACTCCATTTACGGCATCGCTCCAAAAACTCATTCCATTCGCCATCGGTTTTATCCACCACCACTTGCGACCACCCCTCCTCTGCCGACTGCTCATTCACTTTCTGCCATATACGATAATTAACAGGAGCCTCTGATATGTAGTAAGGTGTATCTCCTGGCACAAGACGAAACTTAACACGCAAGTTTCTGATTTTCAGCTTCTTCACCACGTCTTTTTCTTCCTCTATCTGCTGCAATGTAGGCTCATTAGGCAAACTCAACGCCAAACGCAAACCACAATAATTCATCGACTGAAGCGGAGCATAATACTCCCGACGAGAGAGATGACTATTTTCCTTGCAATTATCAAAACTCCCACCTCTTACTATCTTCAGTTCTCCTTCTTGTGCCCCTTTCGGATTCTTCTCTGTACCAAGATAATACATTCCGTACCAATCTGAGCACCACTCACTTACATTCCCGGTCATATCATACAACCCCAACTCATTCGGCTTTTTTTCGCCTACACTATGTTTCCTAAAACCAGCATTACTCAAACTCCAACCCACATCTTCCACCCTATCACTACCCGCAAAACGATATCCTTTGCTCTTGTTTCCTCCGCGGGCTGCAAACTCCCATTCTGCTTCTGTAGGCAAACGAAACGGCATACCTGTTATACTATCTAAACGACGTATAAACTCTTGACAATCATACAAATTCACATCTGTAATAGGCAGACTTGGGGTATTCCATTCATCACTCACATACCACCCTTTCATCACTGCTTGCCATAGTGCTTGAGTCACTTCAGTGGTGGCAATATAATACGCATCTAGAGACACAGTATGTGCTGGCAAATCCGACGCAATCCTCTCACGATGTTGTTCTCGCGTGCCACCCATCACAAATACACCACCTTCCACTCGCTGCATATTAAACTCCACATCTCCTACTTGAAAATGAAGAACTTGCAACGAATCTGGAATACTAATTTTGGACTTGGCACAAACCATTTGAGGACAAAGTCCCCAAAACCAAGCGCATAACCATACTATAAATAAGGTATATTTCTGTTTCATCTAAATTTTATTCGTGTATCCTTCTAATGCTATTTATATTTTCTCTATAGTTATTTATGTTTCTCTATAGTTATTTATGTTTCTCTATCTATTTGTATTTCTCTATAGTCTATTCAAGAGTGCTTCAACATTATTCTGCATCACCGCAACTTGTATCGCAAAAACCATGCCAACCTTTCCCCGACACTTCCCCTGCCTGCCAAAAGCAACTCTGCTCTATCCCCTTTCACCTTTCCGTTTTCACCTTTCACCTTTCACCTTTCCCCTTTCCGTTTTCACCTCTTACATTTCACTTACCTTTAGTTAGTGATTACTTAGTTATTAATTAGTGATTAATTAGTTATTAGTTAGTGATTAGTTAGTGATTAAGCAACCTTTACCCTCGCTTCACTATACCTACAATCGACTTTTTCCATACTTCACTCAAAACTACCACATATACACAAAAAAAGTGTGACAGCCTTTTCAGCTGTCACACTCGCGCTCCCTCAAGGACTTGAACCTTGGACCCCCTGATTAACAGTCAGATGCTCTAACCGACTGAGCTAAGGAAGCAGTATTTTTTGACCCCGAAAATCACTCCATTTCCGAAATCGGGTGCAAAAGTACTACTTTTTTTTCATATGAGCAAGTTTTTTTCAAAAAAAATTACTATCTTTGCACGATTTTTTGATTTTGCACCTAAAATCAACACTTTTTGACCACAAATAAGCTATTTTAACACAAAAATACGAAATGAAACGAGTTTTAGGTTTAGGAAATGCACTAACCGACATCCTTCTGCAAGTATCAGAAGGAGATCTTCGTGAGATTGGCTTCCCAAAAGGAAGTATGAATCTCATCAATGAGCAGCAATTGGAGCAAATCCAAACACGATTTATCTCCGTGCGCAAGCACCTCGTAGCTGGTGGTAGTGCATCCAACACAGTAGCCACGATCGCCCAACTAGGTGGAAAAGCTGCCTTTATCGGAAAAATCGGTAGTGACGAAGTCGGTAAATTCTACCGCGAAGACTTAATCAAAAACAATGTCAAACCCCTCCTCCTCACTTCTTCTCTCATGTCGGGTTGCTGTATCGTACTCATTACGCCTGATGGTGAACGCACCTTCTGCACCTACCTCGGAGCAGCAGCTGACCTCCACGCAGAAGATATCCGCAAAGAGGCTTTCGTAGGATACGACATCTGCCACGTTGAGGGATACCTCGTGCAAGACCACGACCTTATTGAGACTGCTCTACGAACAGCCAAAGAGCAGGGATGCACCGTCTCACTCGACCTCGCTAGCTATAATGTGGTCAACGACAACCACCAGTTCCTCAAAGACCTTATATATAAATATGTGGATATCGTCTTCGCTAACGAAGATGAATCCTTTGCATATACCCATCTCAATCCCGAAGAATCGGTAGAGAATATCGCAGGCCAATGCGACATCGCGATTGTCAAGGTAGGCAAACGCGGTTCATATGTCCGTCAAGGCAACCAACTGCATCATATCGGTGCCATCACTTCCAACTGCCTCGACTCTACCGGAGCGGGCGACCTCTATGCGGGTGGTTTCCTACACGCACTATCCGACGGATTTGATCTACGACGCTGCGGTGAAATCGGCACTATCGCTGCTGGACGAGTTGTAGAAATAGTAGGAACGAAGCTCCCTGACGAGACTTGGGATGAGATTCGCCGTATCTGTGCCCTCTATCGAGGCTTCATGCATAAACTCAAGTTCTAACCCCATTCACCGTCATTAACCGCCATTAACCGATATTAACCGTCATTAACCGATATTAACCGTCATTAACCGATATTAACCCCAAAAATATGAAACCCCTTTACATCATTTATCAATACCTCATCGCTTTTCCACTAATCATTGTGGTAACCCTATTCACTGCTATATTCACTATCCTCTGCTTCCCTTGGAAGAACGGAAAAGCTCCTCGAGCAGTACAAGTATTTTGGTCACGCAGCGTACTTTGGTTTTTGCTCATTCCTATCAAAGTAACTGGACAAGATAATGTTGACCCTAAGCAATCCTATGTCTTCGTGGCTAACCACCAATCTTTCCTAGATGTCTTTGCAGTCTATGGCTGGTTGCCCAACAACTTTAAGTGGCTCATGAAGAAGGAGATCCGCAAAGTACCTTTCGTAGGTACAGCATGTGCCGTAGCGGGACACATCTTTGTGGATCGTAGTAATCCACGTGCTGCATTGCAGAGTATGGATCATATCAAAAAAGAATTGGTAGATGGTATCTCCACCGTCATCTTCCCTGAAGGTACACGTACTAAGACAGGAGAAATGGGACGCTTCAAGCAAGGAGCATTCAAAATCGCTATGGACATGGGATTACCTGTTGTACCACTTTCATTGGGCGGATTCTTCAAAGCAATGCCTAGCGGACAGGCCTTCGCTAATCCACGCGCACGCGTTTCTTTACATATAGGTAAACCTATCGACATCTCTCAATTCAATGACATCAATGAGGCTATGGCTGCCGTTCGAGAGAAAGTGGCAGAGGGCTTATCAAAGCCACTTAGCTAATGCCTCGTAGTATTTTGGAGAAACGGGGATAGTTTTTACATTTGCTACATCTAACTCCGCGTTTATCATACCCTCTTTATCACGACGCAATACTTTGATGTGTTGTGGATTGATATAATAACTTCTTTGACAACGGAGAAGTCCGTGTTTGTGCATCAAACCTTCTAGCGACTTCATAGATGTACGAAGCGAATAATCTTTTACTCTATCTCCTTCCAAATAACGCACGCGCACGTAGTTCTCATCCGCTTCTACATATAGCACTGCAGAAGACGCTATCATCAATTTCAGCTTTTGTGCACTATCCACAAAGCGCATCAAACTGGCGTCATTTATTTGTTCCTCCTCTTTTCTTCCCGCGTACGCAAATGCCAAATCAAATATTACATAAGGATAAACACATACCAAGAGCAAATTATACAGCGATTGCCCTACCATATAAAAATAAGAATACTCTCCACGATACATCAAAGTGACATAAAGAGCGGTGAACAAACTCATCACAATCAACTCACTTACTTCCCAAACCACATATTTCACCCAATTCATTCGCAATGTATAATGAATAGCTAATAGCAAACCACGAGAGATAATCATTACTCCTAATAATATACACATAATTATGGTACTATTAAAATTTATCATCTCCCTTCCCATATCTAGAAGTTCGTACCAGCCACTTGGCTGATATAGCAATACGAAACACAACCAAAAAGCAGGTAGCCCAAATACAAAAAGCAAATTACTACGCAACTTGGTCATAATAGAGGGTAATTTATTCATTTTTTAGTCATTTATTTGGTGTGACGAATTTCATTAATACATACATTTTGTCACTAATAAGGAATTTTAATACCTATATTTCCGTTTTCCACAAAAACTATGCCATGTTATCACATTTATTTTCATAATCGCCAAATTGGCAGTAATTTTGCAGCCGAAAAGACAAATAAAATCATGGATATTATTATGAAAATAGTAGCTTTGGGTGATTCCATTATTAAAGGAGTTTTATTTAATCAAGAAGAAAATGGTCACGGACACTATTCTCTCTCTGACCATAATATAGTAGACAATATTGCAAATCAATTGCATAGTGAAACCGTCAACTTGGGTAAGATGGGTTGTACCATTGAGGTTGGAGAACGTATCTTAGACCGTCATATAGATGCATTGGACGGAGCTAAATACGTGTTGATGTGCTATGGAGGAAACGATAGTGACTACAATTGGAAAGCTATTGCAGATAACCCAAAAGAACAACATTATCCCAAAACCCCACTGACTCTGTTCGAGAAAACGTACACGCGCGTCATCCACCACGTGCGTGAAATGGGATATATACCTCTTATTATGTCCTTACCCCCAATGGACGCACAAAAATACTTTAATTTCTTCACTTCTACATTCAATGATATGCAGAAATCAAACGTATTAAAGTGGCTAAAAGGTAACATAGATACTATTTGGGCAGGACACGAACTATACAACGATGCAGTCAAACGAGTGGCTGAAGCTACCGATAGTATTCTTGTGGATGTCACTACTAGTTTAGGAAATGGAAAAGGTATATTATGCGATGACGGAATACATCCCAATACCCTTGGACAACGCAAAATTGCTAATATTATCCTCAAAAATATAGTTTAGTACTTGAATTATTTGCAGATGTGCTTTTTTTATTGTAACTTTGCAACCTAAATTGTAAAACTACTTTATATAAAAGCCATGCAAACATTTTTCGGTACTTTCGACATTTGGCAAGTATTGTCATCGTTCATTTTTCTTTTTGCCATTATCGACCCATTGGGCAATATCCCTGTAACACTCAATATGGAGCGCAAAGGAATCAAGATTGATGCTTTCAAGGTTTGTATTGCCACTATCGTCATCCTACTCGCTTTCCTGTTTGCAGGAGAATGGATTTTAAAATTATTTGGTGTTAAAATCGAGTATTTCGCTATTGCCGGTGGATTCGTCATCCTCTTAATGGCATTGGAGATGGTATTGGATATTACTATTTTCAAGAACGAAGGACTTGATGGCTCAGGTAGCATCGTACCACTCGCATTCCCTATGTATGCTGGCCCAGGTGCCTTCACTGCACTCCTATCCATTACCGCTGAATATGATATCATCAACCTCGTCTTATCACTCACTCTAAATACGTTGACACTATTCGGTGTATTAAAAGGAACAAGATGGCTCAATAAGTATCTTGGCAAAACTGCACTCTATATTCTCCGCAAATTCTTTGGTATCATCGTATTGGCTATTGCTTGTAAACTGATGTTTGCTAATTTAGCAACGGTCTTTAGTTAATTCCGCTCTTATGAAAATGAAGCATATTATTTCTTCTTTGTTGGTCATAACCCTCGTTGCGTGCCAACATTCTCCACAATTCTCAGTCTCTGGTACTATTGCTGGAGCTGAAGGCAAAACATTATATCTTGAGCATACTGCTCTTACTTTCACCACACCGATGGATTCGTGCGTTTTGGACGAAAAGGGAGAGTTTTCACTCTCTGCTCCTGCACCTCAATACCCCGACTTCTACCGCTTACGCGTAGCTACTCGCTCACTACCATTAGCAGTCGATTCCATCGAAGAAATCGTAGTTTCTACATCCTTGGACAGTCTGCCATATACCATGTCCATACTAGGAAGCGACAATTCGCTCGCCATTGCGCAGCTCCGAGCTACCGCTCGCACATCTACTCGTGAGCAACTCCGCCAACAAGCGCAACTCACCATTGTGCAAAATCCACGTTCACTCGCAGCCTACTACGCGCTATTTATGAAGCAAGGTGGCGAATATATCTGGAATATCCTTGACCCTGCTGACCGACGTATGTACCAAGCTGTCGCAACATCTTTCAATGCTTGGATGCCTAAATATGAGCGTACTAAAGCACTCTACACCCAAGTGACCGATATACTGCAAGCTGAACGCAACGCCACACAACAAGCTGCTGTACGCCAGCTCATTGACAACGCGGAAAGTGCATTCCTTGACATCACTCTGCAAGATGATAATAATATCACCCAATCGCTCTCTAACTTGCGTGGCAAAGTGATTGTGCTCGACTTCTCTGCTATCGAAATGGAGCAAAGCAAAGGATATATTTTCGAACTGCGCGAACTATACAATCGCTACCAATCCCGCGGTATGGCCATCTATTCTGTATCCCTCGATCGTAATAAACTGCTATGGGAAGATGGTGTCGCCAATCTCCCATGGACCAATGTCTATGCGGGCGAGCAAGCGATCGAAGTGCTAACACGCTACAACGTACAATCCTTGCCAACACTCTTCCTGCTCGACCGCAAAGGTAATGTGCAAGGACGATATACCAACTTTGAGCAACTTGACGCTGACATTCGAAAATATCTCTAAACTTGCGCTCGAAGTGGGCTTTGATGCCTGCGGCGTGGCTCCAATTCATCGATTGGATGATGATGCGCAGTTTATGGACAACTGGATTGCACAGGGATTGCACGGCGAGATGGATTACCTCACTCGCAATTGCGACAAACGCTACGACCCGGCTCTATTAGTACCCGGTGCACAAGCAGTGGTGGTATGTCTGCTAAGTTACGAACATTCTGGACGTGACTATCACCGACGTGTAAAGTCTTTGCTTTATACGCTAGAAGCACGGCTTAAAGAAACATTTGGCGAAGACATTACATCTTCCACCCACCAACATATTTTTTGCGACTCTGCGCCCATACTAGAACGCCGCTGGTGCGTGGAGGCAGGGTTAGGATTTATTGGCAAGAATCACCAATTCATTCATCCCACATTGGGCAGCATGGTTCATCCTGGGGAGATTATTATCAACAAACCAGTGCCAACATCCAATACCCAATACCCAATATCCGCACTTTGTGCCGACTGTAGTCTATGCTTAGATGCATGTCCTACAGGTGCATTGCGCAATGAGGTGTGGGATGCCACCCAATGCATCGCCTACACCACCCACCACTGCCTGAAGTGTCAACTTGTTTGCCCATATAACGAGGTTAAAAACTAGAGACAGAAGGATATTAATTGTTAACTATTAATTATTAACTATAATGAAAGATCTCAAACTCGGCATTGCTTCTGATCACGCAGGCTTTGCACTCAAACAAACTGTTATCGCTTGGCTCACAGAGCAAGGCGTACACGTTACCGACTATGGCTGCCCATCTACCGACAGCTGCGACTACCCCGACTTCGCTCACCCTATGGCGGCTTCTGTAGAGAACGGCACCAACGATATGGGTATTGCTATCTGCTCCACAGGTAATGGTATCACCATGACTTGCAACCACCACCAAGGCATACGCGCTGCACTCTGCTGGGACGAACCACTCGCTCGCCTCGCTCGTCAGCACAACAATGCCAACATCATCGGATTGCCTGCCAACTACATCTCTGCGGAGAAAGCTATCGAACTCATCAAGATCTTCCTTACCACCGAGTTCGAAGGTGGTCGTCACGAGCGTCGTGTCAACAAGATTCCTTGCTAATCGAATCATCAACCAACTACGTTGTAGCTGGAGTTACGCACTATCCTTGTTCGGGATAGTGCGTGTACGTCATTTACCTACCTTCGTCAGCGTTGAGCCCGCCAATTTCTGCCAACTCCACTGCCCCGAATGTCCAGTAGGCATCGCCTCTCGCCTCTCGCCTTTAGCCTCATCGCCTAATCGCCTAATGACGATGGAACTCTTCCATCGTATCCTTGACGATGTCAAGGAACACGCCCATACCATGCAGTTCTATTTTCAGGGCGAACCCTTGCTCAATAAGCAACTGCCCGAGATGATAGCCATGGCACACCAAGTGAGACTCTACACCATTGTCTCCACCAATGCCCAAGCGCTCAACCGCAGCACAGCAGAAGCCCTCGTCAAGAGCGGAATGAGTCACATCATCGTTTCCATAGATGGTTTCTCCGAGGAGTCTTATGCGGCATATCGCGTAGGAGGCAGTTTGCACAAGGCACTAGAAGGTTTGCAACATTTGGCGAATGCCAAAGCAGAATTACATAGCCGTATCCGTATTGAATTACAGGTACTTCGCCTCCGCAGCAACGAGCATGAATGGGATTGGATCAAAAAGAATTACAAGAAACTCGGCGCAACACATCTAGTCTTCAAAACAGCTCAACTCTATAATTTTGAGCACGGTCATCCACTGATGCCAACCGACGAGCGCTATTCCCGCTACAAGAAAATAGCAGATGGCACCTATGTGCATAAAAAATCCTCTCTACACTCTACACCTTACACTCTACACCGCGCCTATGGCGCGTCATGCTTCCGCCTATGGTCTGGCTGTGTCATCACTACTACAGGCGAAGTGTTGCCATGCTGCTATGACAAAGAGCAGCATCATTCTTTGGGTAATATCACTACTCAATCCCTCTCGGATATATTCCATTCTCCAAAAGCTAACACACTACGCAAGCACATACTAACAGGCCATCTGCCCAAGATGTGCAAGAACTGCGATCAGTAATAAGTATTAACTTATCTCTATTACACAATTATAAAATTAATCGCCAATTATGTCCGCAAACATAACTGGCGATTAAAGATTGGGAGATATACAAAACTATCCTATACCTTAGATGCAATATGTCGTCTATATACAGATAGATTTGAATTTTGTAGGATCTCTGCCGTTCTACGAAGACGATCTATAGGTGTCATAGTTTGTTCATCAACCATTTCATTGTCTTCTTCTATTTGCAGACTTCCCATTCCTGTAACAGGCAAATACTCATCCCAGTATACTGGTACTTGATGCCAATTTCCATCTCCTCCGTATTTCTCCACATAAGCCAATCTCTGCTCCACGCGATAACCATAAGCGGAAACCGTAATCACAGCAGCATCACCTTGACTATGTGTCTTTTCAGTCTTCAAAATACAATCCGTTACACAATCAGGATGCTTAAATTGATCTATTCCCCAGAAGTTTGCTAAGGATTCATGTTCCCAGAATGAACTACATTTCTTCATATCACGACCATAAATAGCTTCCTGTGGACGAATTTGTTGATACATTGGCACACACAATAGAGGAGCCATACAGAAGTAAATTGCCCTAAAGTATTCTTTATTAACGGAGATAAAGTTTTCCTTAGCTTGTTCATAGTCGAAATGTAGATACTGATCCGGATTCAAATCAAGATTCAAGTCTTGCATATGCTGAGGTGTAATCGTATTGATCATCTTGTGCTTATAGAAGCTAAAATCATCACCATAACCCACCTCATTATCTTGCAAAATCTTCAGTATATTTTCTTGTGCCAGAGGAGTGAATAACAATGCAAACTGATGATTATTATTTCGATTGCTGGTATTAAACAATACCTCAAACTCTTCATTAGCCATCATTGCATAATCGTTATTCTTCAAGTCTTGTGTCTTCTTACGAAGTTTTCTACGTTCCCACTTGTAGGCTAACGAATCTTCTCTTCCGATCAAATCACTTTGTTCGCGCGAGAAGATCAAATCAGGTCCCGCTGTGTTTCCATATATAACTCTCGTCGTCTCATAATAGCCAGGATATGGAGCAGTAACCTCAGCATGTAAAGTTTCTGAGTGATGCCTTGTATACGATTTTCCATCAGAATCTCTCTCTATCGTTGTCCAATGAATCTCTAACTCGCCATGGTAGGTTTTCTCTCCCATTTCCATCTTCTTAGTACGACAAATCACAAATGGATTACCATTTATCAGTCCCGAATGAGCATACACTACAGAGCGCTCTTCATTGAATGAACCATCCCACCCATAAGTCTTCTCTAAGTCTGCAAGACGTTGAGTTGTAAAATAAGGATCGAATTCCAAACGAGGAATTGTTCGACTCATCATACGAGTGAAGATATCCCAATCATATAAAGCATTCAGTGGGGCTAATTGATCCCAAGCCTCTTGTTGAAGATTATCGATAGTATTGGTTACATCTTCTTGTTCCTTCTTTTTTTGCTTGATAATAGGCATAACTTTCCAGAACAACATAACCAATGAAACCACCGATGCCAGACCCACCAAAAGCAATATCCATATAGAATGAGCATCATATTGCAGCGCAATCATAAGAATGCCACTAATCGCAACTATCCATAGGAAAGCACACAGAACTTTCCACCATGCAAGACGCTTTTTTAGTGCTGACAAATCATCCTGCATCTTGTATAACAAGCTACAAGTCTTTTGATTTTTATCTACATCAATATTAGCCTCTTGGGTTAGTTGAGCAAAGGTTTCTTCTGCCACTTCATTAAACTTGTGGCGAAAGACTGAATCATATTCACCTAATGGATCATATATATCTTGTATCATAGTACTAGATTATAAAAGATATCTGTCAGTATTAAAAGAATTTCGAACGTGCAGCTTCTTTTACTTCCTTCGAAGCAGCAAATGGAATACGAGTGGTATAGCCTTGACGAGCCGCAACAATCATCTTTGTAGGCCATGAGAAAATCTCAGTGTTCCATTGGGTAACTCGACTATTATAGACGGTACGAGCTGCTGTGATTTCGCGTTGCAAATAATTATTTTGTTGCATTGCATCTGCAATAGCATTATGTGCTTTAAGCTCTGGATAAGCTTCTACCTGTAGAGAGAACTTATTAAATGCGGTATTTAATTGTTGATCTACATCACCACGACTATTGTCATTGATAGTACCACTACGAAGTGCTGCTACAGATTTCATTACATCCTTATCTAAATCAACTGCTCTATTCACGAGACCCACTACGTTACTCAAAATTTGGACACGTTGCTCCAAATAATTGTCAATCTCAGAAGCGCAACCTTGAATGCGTTGTTCTAATTGTTGGAGATAACTGCGCGCTTGTACCTTCATAAATAGGAATATAACGCCTGGCAACATACCTCCTATACCACCAACTAACAGAACTTGCATGTCTCCAGTTATCAACCAGCCTACAACAGCTATTAGCGGTATAACAACCCATAATGCAATTTCAAAGATTAACGAACCTGCACCTACTTTTACAGGTAATTGACGACTAATGACGTTAATGTCTTGACCTTGCTCATTTACAGGGCCCGTTACTTCATCTAATAAGTTTGCCATAATTTTTAGTGTTTTAGCATTCCAACTCTTACGCCTTTGTTGGTCTTGGCTTAAATATTTATACGAATTATTACTTGTTTTACTTACAGAAAAACTACTTTCGGCTGCAAAGGTAACATTTTTTTCTGAATTAAACAAATATTTGAGAAGAATGATTATTTTTTGGGGGATTTATATACTTGTTGACATCTTCTTTTGCTATGGGTTTGCCTTGGTATTTAATTAAGCACTCCACTAATCGATATATACGGTTGCAGACATATAATCCAGCGGAATTAGTTAGAAGTTACGGGTTCATGACGGGTTCATACTATATGATTACTATGAGATAACTATGTGATCACTATGTTATTCTGCCCACTCCTCTAGACCTTTTTAAGAGGACTGTGAACTTTTTTGCTCCCTTGTTTATAGGGGAGCTGTCGCGTAGCGACTGAAGGGTTCCTCTCACCTTTCAGTTTTCACTTTTCCGTTTTCACCTTTATCACTTGCGCAAACTGCGATTTCTGCGAAAATATAGCGTGGGTATTTTGGGTAAATAGGGTATTTGGGGCATTTCTCTGTTTACCCTATATACCCTAAAAACCCGAAATACTATCTCTTTGTTTTTTCTTCTGCATTATAACAAGCAATTCGCATAACCGATTCTTTTTCTTTTGTTTATACAGATTCACCTTATCACCTGATAACCTTATCGCATTACTCCCACGGACTTTCTGCAAACACATTTCACCCCTACTCAAAAAGTCCGCAGAAATCCATTTTCAACATCCTTTCTTCCTGAAAATCAATACTCCATTCTTATTTACGCAGCATGGCGGAAGTACCGATGGCTCATGGCGAGTGTTTATTACGCCTTCCATGTAAGGATTGCGATTTGAGACTTTTTCTCTACAATACGTCAAAGAAAACGTTTTGAAACAATGCAGGTGGGCTTGAAAGCCCACCTGCGTTATTGTTGACAATCATTATAATTTCTATTATACACACGTATGTAGTTTATTTCGGGAGAATGATTCATATTTATTCTTTTGAAATCAGTTTACGAAGAGTCTCATAGACACGACAAATAGGGAAACCCATGACATTGAAATAAGAACCTTCCATCTTTGTAACTCCCACATAACCGATCCACTCTTGTACACCATATGCGCCCGCTTTGTCTAGTGGGCGATACTTGGTAACATAATAATCTATTTCTTCCTGCGTAAGAGTCTTAAAGGTGACTTTGGTGCAATCGACCAAAGTCTCTAATTCGCCGTTCATATCGGTAAAACATACTGCTGAATATACCTCATGCGTCTGTCCACTAAGGCGTGAGAGCATGGCTTTAGCATCAGCTTCATCTTGCGGTTTGCCCAACATCTCGCCATTGAGCCAAACGATCGTATCGGATGTAATAAGCAAGTCATTCTCTCGAAGTTCGCTCGCGTATGCGCGCGCCTTTGCGCGCGAGATATATAAAGGTATATCGCCTGCCTGAAGATCTGCGGGATACGACTCATCCGCATCTATAGTGACGCAGGAGAAAGGAATATCCAAACCTGCCATCAATTCACGACGACGTGGGCTTTGGCTTCCGAGGATGATGTTCATAAGCGGTGAATGTCGGTTAATATCGGTTAGACGGTTAGGTTGGTAGCGATTACATAAGAGAAAAGTACACCCATAAACATGGTGAACTTCAGCACTTGTTGTACGGTACGGAACTCACGAGTAGACTTGGCGAACCACAGCAATACCAATACGCATGCCAATGGCACCAATAGTCCAAACACCAGATAACGACAGGTGAACGTATTCCATGTCGCAGGGAAAGGCAATACTCCCCAACCTATATATGCTATCAACGCCATGATGCCTACAACCAAAGCGGTAACAACAATCTTTGTCCATTTTTCTCCCCATACGATGGCCATCGTGCGACACTCCATCTCTCGATCGCCCTCTACATCCTCAATGTCCTTTATCATCTCGCGGGCTAAGGTCATTAGAAATGCAAACACAGCAAAACCGCTGAGCCAGATATACATCTCACCCACGATAGGGGTATAGGCAAGTGCTTCGCCATAGAGGTGACGCAGATGGTCGGCATGAACGATAGCAACTAGTAACGGCACAATGGCTGAAGCAAAAGCCACCACAAGATTGCCCACTAAGAACATACGCTTGTAGCTCGCCGAATAGAACCACAGTAGTCCAGGAATGACGATATAGATAAACAGGAGTGTCCAACTACGTGCCCACCATGATACTACTCCGCCGCAGACAATACCCACAGCAGTCAGCACTTGGAACATCAGCATGGCCGCATCGCGAGAGATAATACGAGTGACAATCAAGTCATCGGGACGATTGATACGGTCGATTTTGACATCGAAATAATCGTTGATAACATATCCCCCCGCAGCAATACAAACTACGCTGATAATCAGCAATGTAAGTATCCACCAAGGCATCTGCTCGGAGAATAGCGCACGCTGCAATAGCGGCGTTGCTATCCAATACTCCATCACAAAGAGCAAGATAGCCAAGAATCCCAAATTGCCCACACGGAGCAACTTCAAATAGGGTTTGATGATTTCTGCCAATCGTTTCATTACCTCTGCCTTTAAACTTTAGCCTATAACCTATAGCCCGAAGGGCGTCCTATAACCTCTAACCTTTAAACTTAAGTATCACTCCCTTCCAAGCAGGTAGTGTCAAGCAAACTGGCGTGTAAGAGTTCAACGGGAAAGAATATTCCGTACCTGTGAGCAAGTCTTTCGCCTTTGCCTCTGATTGCGACTCGAGTTGCAAATGCTCAAATGCCTCTTGTGGAATACGCACCTGCATATCCACTTGACGGTCGTCGAAGTTCAGGATAACCAATATAGTTTGCTTCTTATACTTGCGGATAAATGTGTATTGTTCGTGCTTGTTGAAGCCTTCTGTTTGCGCATAAGTCAAGTCGTACATATCACCCATGGTGATGGCTTTCTCGCTTCGTGCTACACGCAATAGTTGGCGGTAGAACGAGCGAAGCGTCTTTTGCTCCTCATCCAGATTAGCGCCATCAAATTTACCATGATTAGCCCATGCTTGCAGAGATTTCACACCCCAATAGTCAAAGATGGTAGTACGTCCGTCCATACCTGAGAAGCCTTCAGCATCCATACCCTTCTCGCCCAACTCCTGTCCTGCATATACCATCACAGGATTAGTGCCCAAAGTAGCAGCTACAATCATAGCAGGCTCAGCACATATACCACGTCCACAGAAGAAGCCACTAGCGATACGCTGCTCATCGTGGTTCTCGAGAAAATAGAGCATACGGTCGCGGATATCGTCCACCGATTGCCATTGCATTGTGATACCTTCCGCAGCCCAGTTCTTGCTGGTTACACCACGTAGATAGTCGTACATACCCACTTTGTCGTAGAGGTAATCAAAGCCCGCAGCCAAGTAGTCACGGTAGAGATTAGGATTATATACCTCAGCAATGAAAAGGATATTAGGATATTCCTTCTTGACTTGCTCAATCGCCCATGCCCAAAACTCGCGAGGCACCATCTCCGCCATGTCGCAACGGAAACCATCAACCTGCTTACCTGCCCAGAAGAGCAAGATATGCAGCATCTTGTGCCATGTATCAGGGATAGGATCAAACTGCTTTTCTCCTCCACCTTGGTAGAAGACGCCGTAGTTGAGTTTCACGGTCTCATACCAGTCGTTGACAGAAGGTGTAGCTACAAAGCAATCATTACCCGTAGCACGAGCAGGATACTCCTCATAGCCCTTAATATCGAAATAGGGAGCAAACTTCTGATTAGGAATATAATAGAAGTTGTTGAGGGGTGAGAATGCCCAAGCGGGATTATCATTCGCACCCAAATCTACAACACCACGAGGGTGAGCCGTAGAGTGATACTCGCGAGATACATGGTTAGGAACAAAGTCGATAATCACGCCCATATCTGCCTTATGAGTACGTTCTACGAGGTCGGTAAACTCCTTCATACGACGACGCTTATCCTCGCATAAGTCAGGATGTACATCGTAGTAATCAGTTATGGCATAAGGACTTCCTGCCAAACCTTTGACAATGCTTGGCGTATTGTATTGTGCGGTGGCATGACGTATAACACCTGTGTACCACACGTGTGTAGCACCTAAGTCATGGATGGCGTGTAACGCCTTTGGCGTGATCGCATTCAGCGTACCACAGCCATTCTCTTGCATGCTACCCCCATGACGACGCGTCTCATTGTAGTTGGTAAACGTACGAGGTAGCAACTGATAAATAATTGGTTTCAAGGTTCTGTTGGTCTTTTTTTATAACCACTTCGCTGTCTAATATCCAACAGCGAAGCGGTCTGATTTCTAACTTCTTAAATAAGCGCTTGTGTGTCGGAAGCAATCATCCATTCTTCATCGGTAGGAATCAAGCAAACCTTCACCTTGCTCTCTGGAGTGGTAAGCACAGCTTCTATACCACGTACAGAGTTATTCTTATCCTCATCAAAATCTATACCAAGATAGGTAAGACCCTTCATTACTTCTTGACGGATATAATGGTCGTTCTCGCCAATACCTCCAGTAAAGACGATTACATCTACACCATTCATGGCTGCAGCATACGCACCAATATATTTCTTTACGCGATAGATAAAGATACGACGAGCCAAATCCGCACGCTTGTTACCCGCTTGCACAGCTGCCTCGATATCACGTGCATCGCTAGATACACCACTCACGCCCAAAAGACCAGACTTCTTGTTCATCAAGTTAGAAAACTCTGTCGTAGAGAGATTCTCTTTCTCCATGATATAGGTAGCAGCGCCAAGGTCCATATCACCAGCGCGAGTACCCATCATCAAGCCCTCTAATGGAGTCAGACCCATAGAAGTATCTACTGATTCTCCATTCATTACAGCAGTACAACTACCACCGTTACCAATATGAGCAGTAATAACCTTTGTGGTCTTTGGATCCAAACCTAAATATTCGCATACACGTGCAGATACATAGCGATGTGAGGTACCATGGAAACCATAACGACGAATGCCATATTTCTCATACAACTCATATGGAATAGCATACATATATGCCTCATCTGGCATCGTTTGATGGAACGCTGTATCAAATACCGCCACTTGAGGTACGCCTGGCAAAGCGTGTTCTACTGCCTCAATACCCTTCAAGTTGGCAGGGTTGTGGAGTGGTGCTAATTCTACGCACTTCACAATCATTTCCTTCACTTCAGGAGTAATGAGTACCGACTTATTGAATTTCTCGCCTCCGTGTACTACACGATGACCTACAGCTTGGATTTCCTCCAGAGAAGCAATACAACCTATTTTCTCATCCACCAAGCTATTCAAAATCAATTGAATACCCACAGTGTGCTCTGGCATCAGTTGCTCAATCTTCACTTTCTCGCCATTGTTCAATTTGATTTGCAAGAACGAGTCTGGCAAACCAATTTTCTCAACTCCACCCTGTACCATAACGGTCTGAGTGTCCATGTCAAAAAGTTTGTACTTGATACTGCTACTGCCGCAGTTTAATACTAAAATCTTCATATCTTTATGTGTGTTTTTATGGTTAATATTCATTGTTTAAACTTTCTACTCTTATTTCATTCCTATTGCTTGATTGGCAGTAATGATCACCATTTGCACAATATCTTGCACCTTGCATCCACGACTAAGGTCGTTGACTGGCGCTGCGATACCTTGCAAGATAGGTCCTACAGCATCTGCACCAGAGAAACGCTCTACCAATTTGTAGCCGATATTACCTGCTTGCAAATCAGGGAAAACGAGCACATTGGCCTTACCTGCCACAGGTGAACCTGGTGCCTTTTGTTGACCCACGCTCTCCACCAATGCAGCATCCAATTGCAATTCACCATCCAATGCCAAGTCTGGTGCCATCTCATGTGCAATACGAGTTGCCTCTGTCACTTTATCTACGAGCTCATGCTTTGCGCTACCCTTTGATGAGAAACTAAGCATCGCCACACGTGGCTCAATACCTCCAAGTGCCTTAGCGGTCTCAGCTGTGGTAACTGCTATCTCAGCCAACTCTTGCGCATTAGGACATGGGTTAACCGCACAGTCTGCAAATACGAGGAAGCCATTCTCTCCCAAGTGCTTAGCAGGAGTAAACATCAAGAACGCACCCGATACGATATGTACACCTGGGCGAGTCTTTAATATTTGGAATGCTGGACGAATAGTATCAGCAGTAGTACCACGTGCACCCGCCAACTCGCCATCTGCATCGCCATTCTTAATCATCAAGCAGCCCAAATAGAGTGGATCTTTCACCTTCTCGGTAGCTTGCTCCAGAGTCATACCTTTAGCCTTGCGTAGTTCGAAGAGCAGATTGGCATACTCTGGCATCTTAGGATCTGTAAGGGGATCAATAATAGTTAGATTCTCACCTTTTAACACATACTCATGGCCTTTCTCCTCTGCCATCTTGTTGATAACAGCAGGGGATCCGAGCAAAATCAAATTGGCAATTTTATCACGAAGGATAATATTCGCCGCCTCTAGTGTACGAGGTTCGTCACCCTCTGGCAATACAATGCGCTGTGGATTGGCTTGCGCGCGCTCAAGCATTTGTTGTAAAATTTCCATATCTTTGCTTTTATTTATTCAAAATTTAATTACTCTATAGGCACACTAGTCCAAAATAGTGTACAAAGGTACAAAATAAAAAGCACATTTGCAACAAAAGTATGAAAAAAGTACTTTTTTCCATCTTTTTCTTTGTTATTTCAAAAAATAGTTGTACCTTTGCACCGTATTTGACTTTTGCCTTGGCAGTTTACTGCGACGCAAGTGATCAAAAAACGAAACCATACTTCGTGAGTTTGGTTGAAAAGGAGGTCCTATAGCTCAGTTGGTTAGTAGCACCTGACTCATAATCAGGGGGTCCTTGGTTCAAGCCCAAGTGGGACCACAAAAAAATCATCCAAGTTGTTGGATGATTTTTTTGTTTTTTTGTGGAAGTGGCGGGATTTCTTCTTAATCCCCAAGGCTTGTGGAGATAGCGGGATTCGAACCCGCGTCCAAACAAGGAACCAATATGCTTTCTACACGCTTATCTTGGCCTTTATTTTCGAGCAATGGCAAGACCCAAGCCACCAACCATTGCCTTATCTGCTTTGATCTCATTTCTGCATCGCAGCCTACAGAAACCAGCCCTGATATTTCCGCACCGCTTGATCCTATCAGCCTCTGGGCGTTGGCTTGGAGCGATGTCTCGGTTCAGCACCTTGTGCCGAAACTAGGCGAATCTACTATACTTCGATTACGCAGCGAGAGCTACAGTATTGTTGCCAGTTATAATGGCGAACCCGATTAACGAGCGGTGTTCATGCTCGACGTGCTTACATACCTGTTCTACCTGCTGTCAAAACCAAATATCCCCGTAAAACAGATTTGCGGCTGCAAAGGTACAACAAATAATGCACATATGCAAGTAAAAGCGAGCAATTATTTTCAAAAAAATAGATTTATCTATTGAATATGTTCATCTACTACGCGTTGGAAGGTTGCTTACATAAGGGTATGTAGAGGAGCATATTCAAGAGGCAGAGCCGTATTTTTCAAAAAAAGTGCGAGCGAACTGAAGTATGGGCTGCATAGGGCGAACGTAGCTACGAGGGAATATTGGAAACTTCGTTCGAGCATAGCGAGATAAGAATTGTTTCCAATAGGCAGATGTTCGAAGGTACAACAAATAAATGAATTGTGCAAATATCTGTACAAATACTATGCAAATATTAGTTATATTTCTCTATAAGCTCCTCAACCAATTCAGGAACGCCGATGGTGGCGTTTTTTTGTATGTGGTGGACGCGGTAGCGGTAGATGCCGAGTTCGGGAGTATTGGGATCTATCACATAAATTTCTGCCGTATGTCTTGCATATTGCAGCAATGATGCTGCGGGATAGACATTGAGCGAAGTACCTACCACGATAAGGATATCCGCTTGGCTAGCTACTTCACAAGCCAACGGGAAATACGGCACATCTTCGCCAAAGAAGACCACATAAGGGCGAAGAAGTGAGCCGTCGGGATGGCGGTCGCCATAGTGTTGCTCCCAACCATCTAAGTCGATGGTTGCCAGTTGGTTGGTTTCGGAGCGAAGCTTGGTGATTTCGCCGTGTAAGTGGATGACATCGTGACTACCAGCACGCTCGTGGAGGTTGTCGATGTTTTGGGTGATGACTTGGGTGTTAGGGAAGACTTCTTGCAGGCGAGCAATGGCATGATGTGCTGCATTGGGTTGCGCTGCAAGAGCTTCACGGCGACGCATGTTGTAGAACTCTACACAAAGTTGGGGATTGTTGAGCCATGCATCGTGGGTGCATACATCTTCTATGCGGTAGCGGTCCCACATACCGTCGGAGCCACGAAAAGTACCTAATCCGCTCTCTGCGGATACGCCTGCTCCTGTAAAAACAACGATTTTCTTAGTCATAATAAATGGGGTGTTAGTGGTTAATGTTATGATTATTGAGTGCAAAGGTAGTGAAAGTTTTGCAGATTTGCAAGTTTTAGAAGGTAAAATTTTGCTTTTATAGTGAAATAGTGAAAGTAGTTGATAGATACGGTATTCCTAGGGTAAGAATAGGGTAATCTATCGTGTATCTAACGTATATCTATCGTATATGTAACGTAGTTGATAGCGGGTTGGTAGCGGAAAAAGCCTACCCCTAGCCCCTCCCTAAAGGGATTCTTTGGAAAGATTACCCGAATAGTATTCGGGAATAATGAACAAACAAATCAGCTCGGGGACAATAGCTATAGAATCAAAAGAAAAATCCATATCCTGCAAATTTTGATGCAAAGATATGGATTTATATGTACGTGCGAAAAGACGCGCTATAATGCCTAGTTTAGCAATTCCAATAAATATGTTTTGCTATACTTGGTTATTTTTCTACAACAGTCACAAAGTCATTAGTTGACTCTAATAAATGTACCTCCTGCAAACCCTTCGCCAATGAGTGTTTTACTATCTTTAATATTAAACAATAAGTCACCCCTATCTGTCCTCACCTTAACAATGTCCTCGTCTAATTCATAACTGGTAGAAAAAGGAAATCCAAAAATGGCATCAATAATCGTTACCGTCTTTTTCCCTCTAAATATTAATTTCTTATAGAAAACACAATCTTTGGATTCATAAGTTCCTTGGAGAAATGCATAATTCTTGTATTGCTTTTTCTCTGATATAGAAAGAGCTGTATATTCAGAAAGATACTTTTTGAGATCTGGAGTAACTTTCGACCAATCTTCTATGCCATATTTATCGTATAAATAAAATACAAATGGCACCCATTTCTCGTTTATCTCTTTTTGGCTCTCTTCGTAATTTAAAACAGAGTCAACTGTGATTGATTGTACTTTCTTGTCTGCAAACCTATAAGTTCTTCTTTGAACAATTAGCGGATGTATATCTAATAGTAAATCTGCGACATTACGCATTTGTTCTTCAGTCCTGACTATACTATCCAAGTCTTGAATACTTAAAATCTCCCCTTGACAGTCTATAGACTTTAAATTATCAAGCCTTGACAAATATTCTTCTTTGTTTAATGTATCTGTCCCATAGTACATAAAATCATCTGCTATGAGTTGGCTTACTTTCTCTTTATTAAAGCTATTTTCTGCCTCTAATAAATTTTTAACAACATCCTCTTTGCTTGGTTGACAAGAAGAGAAAAGAATGACACATACAAAAATTGGAAAAAAGTTTTTCATATTTACTCTAATATAAACAATTTTGCTTGCAAAATTACTCAAAAAAATTGGATTGAGCAATAATCAACCTAAAAAAATGTATTTTGTAAGCTTTTTGCTACAAAAATACCTCCATGCCGTTGATGGTATAGATGCAAACCTGCAGGCACGTCCGCAGGAGCCACCGGAGATGTGAATAAGTTCATACTTACACTATTTTATGGAAATTATATAGAATAGCACATCTGAGAATTGGGCGTTATTAGGCTTCATTGGACTTTTATCGAAGGTATGGGTGATAAGCAAATCGCCAGCGCTGATGAGCACTGGCGATTGATGCATTATGATATAGAACTATTATCTCACTTGGGTGAGGGATTTCACGTGAGCGTTGAAGGCGTCCTTCTTGAGCAAGTCCTCGAGGGTGAGGTGCATGCGGTAGTTCCAGAAATGTTCTGGGTTGCTTGGCAAGTTGATACGCTCAGCGTGTTGGTCAGCCAAACGAATATCACCATCAATAGCAAACCAGTCTTGCAATGGGAGAATCACCCACATTGCTGGGCTATACATGTGCTGATTAACGATGAATTCGGCAATTTCTGGTGACATCTCCTGTGGAGCTTCACCCCACCAGCCCATTTGTTCGTTGTAGAACTTCTGAGTGACTTGGCGGTCCTCCTCCCACCATGCACGCATAGGATTCATGTCGTGGGTACCAATGGTACAAACGCTATGATAAGGAGCGTCCGCTGGGTGAGCGAAAGCTACGGTTGGATCCTTAGGCATGCGTTGGATCTCGAGCGAGAGGATCTGCAATTGGTTCATGACATCAGGCACACATGATGGCACCATACCGAGGTCCTCGCCGCAGCAAAGCATGTCGGTAGAAGCGATGAGTGTAGGCAACTTCTTGAGTGCAGACTCGCGCCAGAAAGAGGTGTGGCGGTGGTAGAAGTAGTCGTTGTGGATGTCAGCCAAGAGTTGGCGTTGGTCGGCATAGAGCTCTTGGTAGTTGTGTGACTGGTAGAGCGCGATGCGTGGGTGGAGCATTGATGGGTTCTTCTGGTCGCGCACGAAGAGCACCTCGCAATGGAGATACAAGAGTCCGTTGAGGACATTGTCGATATTGCAGTTGTTCTCGTGAGCTGCACGGTTCTCAGGGTTGAGGAAGAACTGTTGCACCTTGCGTTGGGTGTCGAGATGCTCAGGGAAGAAGTAGATATATCCGTCGTTGGTAAGGAGGAAATTGTTCTTCACATACTCGGTATCGTAGCCGAAGGTGTCGCCGAGGAAGTTAGCGCGGATATATGGCTTGGTGAGGCGATCCTCATCGAGCTTCACGCCCATGTTCCAGAGGTCTTGGAGCGAATATGGCATCGCAGGAGAGAAGTGACCGCAGAGGCCCCAAACATCCGATTTGCGCATTTGCCAGATACGGAAGAAGCCCAGGATATGGTCCACACGATATGCGTCGAAGTAATCCGCCATCTTGGTGAAACGGAACTTCCACCATTGGTAGTCGTCTTGAGCCATGACATCCCAGTTGTAGGTAGGGAAGCCCCAGTTCTGACCGCGTGCATCGAAGTCATCGGGTGGTGCACCTGCCGAAGCAGAGAGGTTGAAGAGGTGTGGGTCGGTAGAAGCGTCCACGGAATCAGGAGAGATACCGATAGGAATATCGCCCTTGAATGCCACGCCTACAGAGTGTGCGTAGTCCACTGCCTCACGGAGCTGTTTGTCCGCATGGAACTGGAGGTAGTAGTAGAAGTCCTTAGGTTGTTTGTCGCGCTTAGAGAGGAACTCTGCGTAAGGCAAGAGCCAGCCCTCGTTGGCAGCGAGGAAAGTCTTATATTCGTCAGAAGCGAAGAGAGTAGCTTTGTCGGCCTTGTAGAGGGACTTGAAGTACTTCATCTTCTCATCGTAAACGCATTGGTAGTCCGCGATGGTCTTGGCGTTGAACTCCTCCTGTGTCTTGCGATACTTCTTGAGTTGGGTAGGAGTGAGGGTGCCCATCTTCTCGATGTTGAGGTAGATTGGGTGGAGGGCAAAGACGCTAACTGCGTTGTAAGGATATGAGTCGAGGTTGTTGTGACGGAGAGTAGTGTCGTTGATTGGGAGGGTTTGGATCATTTTTTGACCTGTGAGTACAGCCCAATCTGCGAGGAGCTTGAGGTCTTGGAACTCACCAATACCAAAGCCATTCTCCGAGCGGAGAGAGAAGACTGGCACAGCTACGCCAGCGCCCTTCCAGTTGGCTTGGGTGTAGCGGAAAGGAGAGTCGGAGATGACATAGTGCTTAGCGCGTTGAACATCCCATATCTTGCGGTTCTCGCCCCACTCCATGTCCACGATGTCGCCAGATTGGAGGTCGTAGATGACATACTTGTACTCCACTACAGAGCCGAGTTTAGCATGGAAAGTGACGGTCCATTCTGGGTTATAGTTGTGGCTATTGGCAATAGGCGATTGGCTATTGGTCAGAGGGAGTTTTTTGGTGCGATCCCACTCGCCGAGGGCGGCGATGTTACCCATGATAGCTACACCCTGATGACGCTCGAGGCGAGGTACAGATACTTTGAGGGTGATGTTGCCAGTAGCTTTCTTAGCTGCTACAGGCGCACGGTGTGCGAAGAGCACTTGGCTGAAGACCTTAGAAGCAAAGAGGGATTGGGATTTGTCTTGCCAGAGGTCGCGCAGCACGATATTGCCCGGTTGGCACTCGAGGAGGTGAGGCATAGACTCGCGGCGGAGGATATTGCCTTGTTCGTCGAGGACTACGTAGCAGTAAGAGATGTACTTATGGATGTCGCTGAGGGTGACTTGAGCCGACCACTCAGAGTTGCCGTGGCAGTCCATAGGGAGAGTCACAGGCGATGCGGTAGTGATGTCCGCATCCGCAGCGTAGAGAACAGCAAGCTGTTGTCCCCATTGCGCTTGGTAGTTGATTGTGAAATGAAGTGTCATATGTGTGTATTAAGTTTTAAAAGTTTCAGAAGTTCTAAAAGTTTTAAGGGTTATTTGGTTTTGCCGTTGCGATAGAGGATGGAACCTATAAGCATTGGCAGGACGGTGTTGATGAGCCAGATGAGTGCGACGGCAAGGGCAATGCCGGCTGTGTTCGGACTGAAGACGCCAAAGATAATGAGCGACCAAGTACCACGGATGGCGATATTAGCCACAGGTATAGATGGGAAGACTGCCACGACCATGTAGTAGAATGGGATGGCAATCATGTATTGCACAAGGGTCATATCCACGCCGCAGAAATGGAGCGTGAGGGCGAGTTGGATTGCCCAGATGCTATAGCGGAGCATGGACCATGCGATGGTCTTCATGAAGAGCGGATAGGACATATGCGAGAGCGCAAGGGAGAGCTGGCGCATCTGGGTGTTGTGCCACTCGTGGCGAGAAAGATAGCGCACGAGGTGAGGCAAGAAGCTAAGCAAGAGCACCAAGACGATGAAAGCTACAGCGAAATACTGCATAGGGATAGCAGGATGGTAGCTGACGAAGAGCCATGTGGCAGGAATGCCGAAAATGAGTTCAACCACGAGCAGAGCCACTGTGCCGACGAGACCGAGACCAACAGCTGCGGAGAAGTTACTCTTGTCCTTGAGGAGCATAGCACGAGCTGGATAATCACCTGCGTGATATGGCGTGATGAAAGCGCCGACATAGCCGTAATAGACTTGGCGCTGAGCGCCCCAGATAGTCATGGGTTCGGTTTTGCGCAGCAGCAAACGCCATTTGCCCGCCTCTGCTACTACATTAACAGGCATAAGCAGAAGGGTGGCGATAAGGGTGAGCCACAGACCAATATTGCTAGTGCGGAAAGCGTCGAGAAAAGAAGAATAATCGTCAAAAATAATAAGACGATATGCCAAATAACCATACGCCGCAAGAATGAGCAGCGTATTGAAAATACGGAGGTATGGTCTGTTGGGTTTCATTTTCGGGTGCAAAGATACTAAAAATTTGTGTAAACACAAAATTTTTTTGCAATTGTTGGGATATTTGCGTTATTTTTAGTACTTTTGCAGGTGAAATGAAAGGAATTAGATGGATATTGTCATTAGTGGGGTTATGTATGGTTTTGGCTATACATAGTCAGAGTATAGTAATGGAAACTGCAATAGAAGATATATTGGAGGATATCTACAATCAACTTTCGGAAGAAGACGAGATATTGCAAGAGGATGTGCAAGAACAGTTGATGAATATAGCGGCGAATCCTATTAATTTGAATAACACGAATGCTGATGAATTGGCAGAGTTGATGTTCTTGAACGATGAGCAGATTGATGCCATTTTGATGTATCAATATGAGCATGGTTTTAAAGATATCTATGAATTGCAACTGATTTATTGTCTAAAGGATTATGAGATACGGAATCTGTTGCCGTTTATCTATATAGGTGAAGCAAAGGAGAATATAGATATGTATTTTCGGAAGGTGTTTCATTATGCAAAGCATGAAATGACGCTGAGAATGGATGCACGGAATATAGAGGATTTTGAGGGCGATCCGATGTATGGGAAACTAAGATATCGGTTTAACTATAAAAATAGGGTACAGGCGGGTGTAAGTGTATTGAGGCGACAAGGTGATGAGGCGATAAGGCAAGAAGGCGAGAGATGGGATTATGGAGGATATATTCAACTAAAGGATATTGGTCCTATGAAAACTGTTGTAGCCGGCAATTATCAGGCAAGTTTTGGTTATGGATTGGTGGTCGGTAGCCCGTTCAAACGAGGAAAAAGTGCCTATATTCAGTCAACTGCTACAACGGATGAAGGGTTGAAGAAATATAGTTCGGTAGGAGATAGTTACAACTATTTTCATGGTGTGGGTGCGACGGCAAGAGTGAGCAGTTGGGCAGATGTGAGTGCGTTTTATTCGCTTCGCAAAGGCAAGGAGGATGCGTGGAATCATGTGGTGGGCGTGAATGCAACAGGCCGATGGAATCGGCTGAAAGTGGGAATAACGGCGGTGGAGACAATAGAGGCAACGAATTCGTCGCAGTTTAGAGAACGCTCGCAAGCGAGCTACAGTTTAGAGGTGAAAAGGCGAGAGGCGAGCGGAGTGATGGGTGTGAATGCGAGGTGGAATATGGGTAAGGTGGATATTTGGGGTGAAGTGGCAACAAGTCATGGAAATACATGGGGAGTGGGTGTGATAACGGGTGTGCGATATAGACCCATATCGGATGTGAATTTATTGGCGATATATAGGTATTATTCGCCTGAATTTGATAATGTGTATGCTAATTCGTTGTGTTCATGGTCGAGGATAAAGGATGAGCATGGCGGATATTTAGGAGTGGAATATAATCGATTGAAAAACTGGCAATTGTCGGCATTCGGAGATGTGTGGAAAACAGGCTTCGAGACCATGGCACAAACTGATTTCATACCGCAGAAAGATTACCGAATGCATACGCGTTTTCGGGTAAAACGCAAAGACGAAAAAGACACTTATTCGCTCAGATGGAATATGGTGTATGAGTTTGGTCAATGGAAGATGAAGATGCAAGCGGATGGCAATATGGTGCAGGCAAAAGGAGCGTGGACATATGGTTGGTCGGTACTGCAAGATGTTGAATATCGGTTTTCTAAAGTGCCAATCGTGTTGCAGTTTAGGGCACAAGCGTTTGATGCGAGAGAGTGGAACAACCGCGTATATATTTACGAAAATGATGTGCTGTATGCGTATGCTATTCCGTTTGTGTATGGATTAGGTGGGCGGTTTTGGTTGAATGCGCGGTATAAGATTAACGATATTTTTTCGGTGTATCTGCGTGTGAGCGAGACAATATACCAAGACGCATGGGCGGTGGAGCATAATAAAAAAAGTACGCGCACGGATGTACACGCATTGTTGAGAGTGAAGTTGTAGGGTGGAAGGTGTAAGGTGAAAAGTGTAAAGGCAAGGGTGTTATTTCTTGAATGAGAAGTATTTTTGCCCAAAGAAACTGATTATAACCGTGATGATGGTGATGATCATTTTGGATGGAGTTGGATATATACCGCACACTTCTACAAACAACTTTAGTCCAAAGTAGTTAACCAACAAGTTCACTATCACAATCAGTATATAACGCCAAAGTTGCTTATATCCACGAAGCGAAGATTGCGTAAACGTCACATATTTATTCAGCCAAAATCCTGTAAATAAGGTGATTGGGAAGACAATGAGCAACGTCATTATATGGGGCGTGAGGCAGATTTGAGAACTGAAAGGTAAGGAGATATACACCAATTCATGCCCTATAACAAAGTTGTACAAAATAAAGTACAAGACCCAATCCAACACCATATTTCCACCGCCGCAAGCAGCATAGCGAAATAGCTGTTGAGGGATGTATCTACGAAATGGTCGATAGAAAAAATCGACTATTTTGGTGATTATTTGGGCGAATGTTTGCATTTTTGAAAAAAAAATTGTACTTTTGCACGCTGAATTGTTTTCGGCTGCAAAGGTACTACAAAAATTGCAAATATGCAAACTATTTTACCTTTTACCGAAAAATATTAACTATTAATTATTAACTATCCAATGGACGACTATCATCAGCAAAATGCAACAAGTAAGAGCCAAGAAATTTTTGGGTCAGCATTTCTTGAAGGACTTGAGTGTCGCCCAACGAATTGCTGAGACCATTAGCGCAGGTCGTGTCTTAGAGATAGGACCTGGTATGGGTGTGCTCACGCAGTATCTCCTCAAAAATCCTAATCTGCAAACTACCGCTATCGAGATTGATAGGGAGAGTGTGGCGTACCTCAAGGAGTGGTACTCCGAGTTGCACCTCATCGAGGGCGACTTCCTCAAGCTCGATCTTAATATCATTTACCCCGATGGCGAGTTCTGCGTGATAGGCAATTATCCGTATAATATCAGCAGTCAGATTTTCTTCAAAGTGCTTGATAATAAGGACCGTATTCCTATCTGCTCAGGTATGATTCAGAAGGAAGTGGCAGAGCGTATCGCCAGCAAACCAGGCAAGAAGGCGTACGGTATCCTCAGTGTACTGCTGCAAGCATATTATGATATAGAATATCTGTTCACCGTGGATGAGCATGTGTTCAACCCTCCGCCGAAAGTTAAGTCGGCGGTTATCCGAATGAAAAGAAACAACCGCCAGGGATTGGGCTGCGACGAGGCGCTGTTTAAGAATATAGTAAAAACAGCATTCAACCAGCGCCGAAAGCAGATGCGCAATTCGTTGATGCAGCTCGTAGGAAAAGACAATCCTATACTCAACGAGCCCATCTTCACGAAGCGCCCCGAACAACTGAGTGTCGAAGAATTTATCGAACTCACCCAACTAATTCAAAATTCAAAGTAACCATTCAAAATTAGTGTAGCCATGGCTGAATTAAAGATTTTCTATAAAGACAAAGACAAAGATAAAATCAAAGTAGGACGCAGTGTAAACATCCTCACCAGTCTTGACAAATCCGATATTATCTGGATCGACCTGCTGGACGTAAGCGACCGAACAGAGGGCGTGCTCGAGGATTTCCTCAAAATCGACATCCAAGAGGACGAAGAGATGGAAGAGATCGAGATGTCATCTCGTTATATCCAAACCGACGATTCCATCGTGGCTAACTCCAACTTCCTCCGCGATAATTTCGAGGTAGAGCCCGTCAATTTTATCCTCAAAAACAGCATTCTTGTCACCACGCGCGACGTTGAACTCGCCAGTTTCAATGAGACGGTCAAGAAGATGCTCGTAAACACACGCAACTTCCCAACGGGCTACCACGTACTTGTTTCGCTCATGGAAACACGTGTCGAAAAAGATGCGGATATGATTGAGGATACTACTGACCTTATCACCAAACTTTCTGGTGAAATCAACGCCAAAGACCACGTGGACGAAGAAGTACTTATCCAAATCAAGGACCTTCAGGAAAAAGTTACCATTATCCGTCAAAACATCATGGATAAACAACGTGTGATTAGCAACTTCCTCAAGTGCGACTTCTTCCCAACGGAGCTCCAACCACGCCTCACAATGATTATCAAGGATATCAATTCTCTGTTCGATTACACCCGTTTTGGTTTTGACCGTCTGGACTACCTCCAGGATACTTTCCTCGGTCTTGTTAATATCGAGCAGAACAAGATTATTAAGATCTTCACCGTGGTGAATGTGGTATTTCTCCCACCTACATTGATTGCCAGCATGTACGGTATGAACTTCGACTTTATGCCAGAACTTCATTGGAAACTCGGCTATCCGTTTGCTATTGGACTAATGCTTGTTTTCACACTAGCTATCTTTCTCATTTTCAAGCTGAAGAAGTGGTTATAAACAAGTTTTCAACAATGGCTAACTTATATTGTTGATGAGATTTGATAACCCAAACTTATCAATCTTATCAACAATCAAACGCCAATAAATATTCCTTCTAACCTACTAATAACAAGATAAATACGCAAGTTTTCCACATTTTCCCAGACTAATAATAATAAAGGAATCTTTAATTAATTCTATTTTTATTATTTAAGGTGTAGTTTGCCTTTTGTATTGTTATGAAACCCGTCAATCCACAAGATACTCCTCGCGCAGCTCAATTCGAGATTTGGAAGAATGCTCCAAATCCTATGCTTGTTTTTGTCAAACGCTTGGATGTCACCAATCTTGTGCGAATTAGTCGTCGAAAGCATTTGAAATTCAATATGCTGCTTGATTATTGTATTGGTAAGGCCGCAATCCATCAAAAAGAGTTTTATCTCTTGCCTGTAGGCAATCAACTCATACAGTTCGACAAGATTGCTATCAATACCATAGTCAAGAATCATACAGGCGATGTCAGTTCATGCGATATTGCTTTTGATGGCGATTTCAACACCTACTGCAACGACTATATGAAATATACCGCTCAGGTCGCTCAAACCTGCATTGATCGTGATTTATCTAAGGAATGTATGGTGATTGGCACTTCGGCTATTGTGGATACGGAATTGGAGTTTGCGGGTGGTATGTATAGCGGCATATATAATAATCCGTATATTATATGGGGCAAGTATCACCGCAGTTGGTTCAAAACTACATTGATGTTATCTTTCCAGTTCCACCATGCTCAGATGGATGGCGCCCACGCAGCCCACTTCCTCAATACGCTCCAAGAGGAAATTAATAAACTTAGATGTTAATACATATAATTTATAAAATGCTTTTCACTCTAAACACTAAACTGTAGTATCAAAGATGCGTCCACTAAATAGTATATTTTTTTACCATTTCCCTTGTAAATCTTAGGTGATTCTTAGGTTATTCATAGGTGATTTATAGGTTATTTTTAGGTGATTCAGCAACTTTCACTATAAGATCAACATAATATACTCTTAAAACTTTTAGAACTTTTAAAACCTTTTAACTTTCCAAAACTATGGCACAAATCACCCTCAACCATCCCATTGCGGAGATTCACGGCACTCTCAGCAAGCGCAGCAACATTGTCAATCGTCAAAAGAAATACCGTGTCAACGGTCGTGTCATTCACGAAGGCAAGCAGGAATCCTATGCTATCCAAAACCCTCGTGATTGGAATAAAAACCCTGCCCAAGGAGCCGAACTCGCCAACCAAACTGCTTGGCAAGAGGCATGCCGCCGTACTGCCCAAATCCTGCAAGCAGCCCAACCCGATGGACCAACAGAGCAGCAACTCTTCGAACGCCGTATCAATCAAATTCCAGACTACTACACATTGGAAGAATCCCGCACATTGCTCGAGGATTTCCGCCGTCGTTATGAGGCTCAACTGCCCAACACCCGTGGCAAACACCCAGACGCCCAAGCACCCATTGATCCAAAGACTGGCAAAGGCAAACAATACGCTCAATTCCCCGCTTTCATTCGCACGATCATCTACTACACCCTCAAATCCAATCAAGCATAAAGAACATTATTAATTTTTCAATTAGTGATGCATTGATGCATCTGTAGCGTTGGTTTTATAAAATTCACACGGGCGCGGGCGTGAGTTTTTAATTAATGTCGCATCGTTGCATCAATGCATCACAGAAAATTTGCTCAGTTCAAAAAAATATACTACCTTTGCAGCAACTTTGTATAACCTTATAATATATAGCCTTATGAAACGAGCATTACTTTTTCTTTTTTGTGCGCTCATGAGCACACAAATGTTTTCGGAGACATTATTCGGTTACTTGTTTCCTACGCTCGCATACTTAGAGCGTACGACTTGTTATTACCTTGAAGGCGAAGAGCAAAATAGAACACTCAATAGATTGAATTTTGAAGATAATATGTTCGAAGTGGATGGCAACGAGTATATAGAATACAACGATTTGTGGCTACGCGAAGACCAAGAGGGTAGAATATTTGTTTATAGCGAACCTGCAAAAAAGGATTTGGTACTTTATGACTTTACACTTGAAGTAGGCGACACCCTCACAACCCTAAATATTGATATGGTTCCTATGACAGAGGGAGACCCGATATTACCAGGACTGAAACCTGTTGTAGTAGATTATCCTATCTATATTAATGGCGAGTTATCTAGCCCTATTGACACCTTAATCGTAACCGACGTATCAATGGTTATGATGTGCGATAGCAACCAGTATAGGAAATGGACTTTCAGCAATGGTATGGAGTATATGGTGAATATCGGTCATTTAGGTGCAGATTTCTTTCCTATAATCAGAAATCCATGGGAAGAGCTTCCTGCATGTTGCGTTGAAGAACACCTTGTTTGTGCCTCCAGTTACGATAGACTGATTTATTTGATGGATGATGAAGAGAGAAATCGACTCAATATAGATTGCCCATGCACTTCATGGTCTAAAAAATGGCAATGGAGAAGTAATACTTGGAATGTATTGGAATACAAGGATATGGCTTTGGAGCAAACTGCCCAAACATGGCAATATAAATTAGCCCATGACACTATCATTGACGGCAAAGAATATACCGCAGTGACCCGTCATTGGACGGCGGACGAAGAAAGCACTAAGGAGTATGTGGCAGCAGTCCGATTTGCAGAGAATGAAAAAGCATATATCTATTATGACAACGCAGAATACCTCTTATATGCTTTTGGTTGGAAATATGAAGAAGGTGATACGCTTGAGGTGTTTGCGGGTATCAATAACTATGAACATTTTAAAACCTACAAATGTGTGATTAATTGGGTAGATATGGCCGTTGGTGGTATTATTGAATACATGTATTATATGGATATTATTCACCCTATAACAGGTAATACTATTCCTTCTGCCTTGGTTTGGCAAGAGTTTATTGGCTCATACAATGGATTCTTGCATGGTGGTTTAGTAGATGCGAGTAACATGACTTCCCATTTACTTTGCGCCTATAGTAACGATGTTCGTAATTATTCTACTTGGAACGAGGATTTTCGCAAGTACGGCTGCGAGTACAACACCACAACTGATGTGCAAGATGTCACCACAACTACCTCACCATTCTCAAAAACTCTCATAGATGGTCATCTGGTGATCATCCGTGACGGCAAAACCTATAATGTTATGGGAGTAGAAGTGAAATAATCACCTCTCATACTTCACCTCGTTTCCCTCACATTACCTCATAACAAGCCTCCTCTCGGGGGCTTGTTTGTTTTCCAACACATTTATTTTCTTGTAAAAAAAATCGCACAGCCCTTGCGCATTTGCGATTTTTTCAGTACCTTTGCACCCTGAAGAGCATACAGTTCTTCCGAAAAAATGAACAAGAAAACTAACTTACATTACTGCATTTCAGCATCTTACATCTACATCCCTTATCATCGTAACATCAGTACCAACTGGGAAAGCTGAAGCTAATGTAATCTCTCATTTTCCTACTATTTTAACCTCTAAGGTTGATTACTAACTTTTAATTTTTTATGTATATGAGCAACTTTCGTATGCTCATAGTGGCGTTGTGTGCGTCGCTATGTGCTTTGGGTAGCTATGCCCAACAACCCTATGTGTTGACGCTGGAGCAGTTATTTGCTTTAGCGGATGAAAATAGCAAAACCATTCAAATCGAAAACGCTGCCGTCCTCGAAGCCCAGCAAGATGTCAAAGTGGCAAAAAACGCCTTAATGCCCGATATTGACATCTCACTATCCGCCAGTTACTTAGGCAATGGCTACCTAATGGATCGCAACTTCTCGAATGGGCAAACCATCGACATACCCCACTTGGGCAATAACTTTGCCGTAGAAGCTACTCAACTGTTTTATGCGGGTGGTGCTGTGACCAATAGCATTGCTTTGGCAAAACTCAAGGAGGAGATGGCGAATATCAACCGTGAAGCCACACGCTCGCGCGTTCATTTTATGCTTACGGGCTTCTACCTCGACCTCTACAAACTGCAAAACGCGCTCCGTGTGTACGACCGTAGTATTGACTTGGCTAAGGTCGTCATTCAAGATACCAAAGCCCGCAACGAGGCAGGTGTGGCGTTGCAAAACGATGTCACTCGCTACGAACTGCAACTCAAGAACCTCGAACTGGCACGCCGCCGTGTAGCCAACTCCGTGGAAATTCTCAACTACGACCTTGTGACGATTCTTGGACTGCCGCTTGATACACAAATCATGCCTGATACCACGCTACTAGAGCAGTCGCTATCCATCCACGACCTTACCTACTGGCAGCAACTGGCGCAAAGCGACGCCTATGCCGTCAAGCAGTCTGCACTAGCTGTACAAATGGGCGAGCGAGGCGAGAAACTGGCACGCTCGGAGATGATTCCAAACATTGCCCTCTTTGTTGGTAACCATTTGGATGGTCCCATCACGATTGAGGTACCTGTGATCAACAGCAATTTCAACTACTGGTATGTCGGCATAGGTGTTTCCTACAAACTATCGTCGCTCTACAAAGCCAGTCGCACGCTCAAGAAAGCTCAACTCAGCACCGACCTCAGTCGCCATCGCCAACAAGACATCCTGGAGCAAACCAACCTATCCGTACAAGCCGACTACACCCGCTATATCGAAGCCTTCGAGGAAGTCGCAACATTGGAGAAAAGCGTCCAACTTGCCAACGAGAACTACAGCGTCATCGAAAATCGCTACCGCAACGATATCGCTCTCGTGACCGACATGCTCGATGCGTCCAACCAACTGCTGGATGCCGAATTGCAACTCGTCAACGCACGAATAAATGTGCTATTCAACTACTACAAACTCAAAAACACATCTGGAAACTTATAAAAACATATCAATATGAAAAGAAGAACTAAAAAACTGATTTACAACATTTTTGCTTGTGTCCTAACCCTTGGTGCCTGCTCTTGGGTTTGTGCCAAATTCATTCACTTGGGCAATGTAGAATTTACCGAGAACGCCCAAGTCAAACAGCACATCGTGCCTGTCAATTCACGTGTACAGGGCTTTGTCAAAGAACTGCGTTTCGACGAATACACCCAAGTACACAAAGGGGACACGCTCGTCATTATCGAAGATGCCGAGTACCGCTATCACGTGGCGCAAGCACAGGCTAATCTCGACAATGCTCGCAAGGGAAAAGATGCCATGCACAATGTCATTTCTACCACCCAAACGAATATCTCTGTGACGGATGCCAGCATTGAGGAAGCACGCATTATCTTGGAAAATGCCGAGCGCAACTATCAGCGTTTCAGTACTTTGTATGAACAAAATGCTGTCACTCGCCAACAGCATGATGACATGCACACTGCCTACTTGGCTGCCAAAGCACGCTACGAGATGCTCCAAAATCAAAAGGAGAGTGTCCGTTCCGTTAGCCGAGAGCAGAACACCCGCCTCGGACAAAACGAAGCAGGTATCAAGTTGGCTGAAGCCGCTCTCGAACTCGCACGACTCAATCTCTCCTACACCATCATCACAGCTCCTTGCGATGGCTACACAGGCCGCAAGGATATTCAAGTGGGACAACTCATCCAACCTGGACAAACACTCGTAGATATAGTAGATGCAGAAAACAAATGGATCATCGCCAACTACAAAGAGACACAAACCGCCAATATCGCTGTGGGTCAGATTGTTGAGATAGAGGTAGATGCTGTGCCCGACCACATCTTCAAGGGCATAGTGCGCTCTGTATCTCGTGCTACAGGCGCCAGTTTCTCGCTCTTGCCACAAGACAATTCCTCGGGTAACTTCGTGAAGATAGAGCAACGCATACCTGTGCGTATCGACTTCACAGATGACAATGACACCGAAGCCCTGCAACGCGTGAGTGCGGGTATGAATGTAGAATGTAAAGTGCTGTACTAATGGGACATCATCACGATCCAAATCAACCCTTCTCCATACCGCAGATACGCTTCATACCCGAACCGCTCAAACCTTGGCTGTTGATCTTGTTTATCATCATCTTCAACTGCACAGGCGGCGTGTATATGGCAGCTGTGAGCGATATGGTGGGCAGCACGCAGCTCCTGCAAGAAGACATCATGATGGCAGGCTATGCCTCTCTAGTAGGCATGGCACTGTTCTTCGCCATCATGTTCCGTCTTAAGTGGGCAGTTCGTCCTAAGACGGCTCTCGGTTCGTGCACACTCGTGCTAATTGCTGCTAATCTGATTTGCATGCACACCAGTTCGGTGCCAGTCTTAGTGGGCGTTTGTCTGGTGTCAGGTTTCTTCCGTATGTGGGCAATATACGAGTGCAACTCCACTATCCAACTATGGATTACGCCCAAACGCGACATGTCGATATGGTTCTGCTATATCTACCTTATGGTCAATAGCACCATCCAGTTTACGGGCATTGCCGCCCTATCGTTCTCCGTTTGGGCATCGTGGCACTATATGTATTGGTTCATCATCGGCGCATTGCTGCTAATCTACCTGATTGTGCTCATCTGTTTCCGTGGTATCTCCATCATGCAACGCCTCCCGCTCTATGGTATCGATTGGATAGGTATGCTGCTATGGAGCATGACGGCCATGAGTATCCTCTTTATCTGCGTCTATGGTGAACACTATGACTGGTGGCAATCCGAACAAATTCGTTTGGCGACTGGCTTAGGCATTGCCTCATTAGTACTCAACCTCTGGCGCACACGCTACCTGCGACATCCGTATATCTCATTGGAAATCTTCAAGATACCCATCGTGCCAATCTGCGTGGCGATTATCCTTGTTATGGACTTGTTACTAGCACCCTCGCATATCTTTGAGCATGCACTCATGGAGAGCGTACTCGGCTATGACCACCTCAACACTCTAACACTCAATTGGGTAGCTATCCTTGGTGTAGTGATTGGTGTGGTGTTCACATGGCAGACTTTTGCTCGCCGTAAGTGGACTTACCAACGCATGCTGGTGATTGCTTTCTCCTGCTTTGCGTTCTACTTGGCGTACTTCTATTTCCGCATCGATTATAACCTCCCCAAAGAGGCACTATACCTCCCTGTTATTGTGCGCTCTGCGGGCTATGTCATCGTGGCAGTACTCATGCTTACTGCTAATGCCAGACTACCTTTCCCATTTATCTTCTTGCACGGCTTGTCCTTCCAAAATATGTTCAGTGCCGCCTTGGCTGCGCCTATCGGCACGGCTATTATCGGACGACTGCTGAAGGTAGTCATGACCCGCAATGCCATGCTACTGAGCCAAGACATGGACCATCTCTCGCTCTCCGCTTCGCATACGCCGATAGGCGAACTCTACGGCATGGTGCAGGTGCAAGCTCTGCTGGAGTCTATGAAAGAGATCTATGGTTGGCTCTTGTTCGTGGCTATCTTGTGCCTCATTGGCTTGATGCTGCGCTATAGCGGTATTCGTCCCGTAAAAGTGATAGAACCTACCTATCGCTTCATCCATAACTTCCTACGCAACAATACAGGCCTCCTCCGCCTGCGTAAAAGAAAAGTGCAGGGAGATACATTATAAACATTAATCCTAAATAATATGAAATCAACTAATTATAGTTTTATGAGCCAATTCAAAGCACATATCAATTCTAGCGTTGTATTGATCTTCTTTACTATTCTCGCATAGGCATGTGCCAATATCCCAAGTATCAAAGATTGGTATTTTTCCCTCTGGCAATATCCTATCAGTCTTGCTATTGGTGAGTTTAATTTCTTCAGCCATCATGGACATGCCATCACGCTTGGACAGATGATCAACGACTTCCTTATGGCTATCTTTTTCCTATCGGTTGGATTGGAGATCAAGCGTGAGATCAAGGTTGGCGAACTATCCACCAAAGACAAAGCGCTACTGCCTATCATCGGCGCTTGTGGTGGTATGTTAGTGCCTGTAGTGATCTTCTACCTCGTTTGCCCTGACGAGGCAGCTATGCAACGTGGTTTGGCTATCCCTATGGCTACGGATATAGCCTTCTCATTGGGTGTACTAGCTGTCTTCAAGTCGCGCGTACCTATCGGACTAAAGGTCTTTCTGGCTGCTTTGGCGGTAGCAGATGATTTGGGTGGTATCATCGTAATAGCACTTTTCTATTCATCGAATATCAATTATCTATTCTTGGGCTTATCAGCTTTGTGTGTGATGCTTTTGATTATTGGCAATGTGCTAAATATGCGCTCCAAAGGCTTTTACCTTACTTTAGGACTTGTACTATGGTATATGATGCTCAATTCGGGCATTCACGCCACCATCGCAGGCGTGATTGTTGCCTTCTGCGTACCTGCCACATTGAAGAAAGGTACAGGTTACTATTTAGAGCGTATTCGCCAGCATATCAATCAGTTCCCAGTTATTGATATTGATAAACAACACAACACTATCGTACTGACTAACGACCAGATACACACACTCAAGAGCATCGAATCGGCTGCAGACAAGATGATTAGTCCCTTGCAAGATTTAGAAGATAATCTCCACTCTTTTATCAACTACTTGGTCATTCCGCTCTTTGCTTTTGCCAATGCAGGTATTGACCTCTCGCACATGAGTGTAGGTACGCTCTTCTCGGGTGTCAGTTTGGCGGTGATGTTGGGTTTGGTAGTAGGTAAGTTCTTGGGTGTATTCTCCTTTTCATGGTTGGCAATACGCCTCAAATGGGTATCCTTGCCTGTTGGCGCAAGCTGGCAATCTTTTGCCAGTGTGTGCATGGTATGTGGTATTGGTTTTACGGTGTCGATGTTTATCGCAGACTTGTCGTATGCAGGCTTAGGAGAGAGTGGTGCATTACTTCTTGATCAAGCCAAATTGGGCGTACTCTGTGGCTCCGTCATCTCTGCTGTTATCGGATGTATCTTACTCCATAAAACGCTACCACAATCGAAGTAAAGAACAAGACCTTCCCACAGTCAAGGTAGAGTATGTGACTTATCCACAACGAACACCTGTTTAAACCAACAGAGCGGCACCAACGTGTCGCTCTGTTCCCTTCTCGCCTTTACACTCTACACTCTCCCACCTACACTAAAAAATCGCACAAAAATGCGATTTCTCTTGCACATATCACAAAAATACACTATCTTTGCACCCGAATTTGGCAAAATGTGCAATAGTGCACGATGCTACAAAAAACTGAACAATATTAACAAATAAATACTGTACGATTATGACAATTAATGATTACAAATTCGCTGGTAAGAAAGCGATTGTTCGCGTGGACTTTAATGTGCCATTGAACGAGAACGGAGAGATTACCGACGACACCCGTATCCGCGGTGCGTTGCCAACCCTCAAACACATCCTCAAAGAGGGTGGTGCGCTCATCATCATGAGCCACATGGGTAAACCAAAAGGCAAAGTAGTTGCTAAATATAGCTTGAAGCAAATTGTTGACGCTGTTAGTGCTGCACTCGGTACTCCTGTACAATTCGCTGAGGATTGTGCTAAGGCTGCTGAGCAAGCTGCTGCACTCAAAGCAGGTGAAGTACTTCTTCTCGAGAACCTCCGCTACTATCCAGAAGAGGAAGGCAAACCAGTAGGTATCGACAAAGAGGATCCTGCATACGAAGAGGCAAAGAAAGCCATGAAAGCAAGCCAAAAAGAGTTCGCTAAGACTTTGGCAAGCTATGCTGACTGCTATGTAAACGATGCTTTCGGTACTGCTCACCGCAAACATGCTTCTACCGCTGTGATCGCTGACTACTTTGATGCGGACAACAAGATGCTCGGCTACCTCATGGAGAAAGAGGTTCAAGCTGTGGATAATATCCTCTCTAACATCAAACGTCCTTTCACCGCTATCATGGGTGGTTCTAAAGTTTCTACCAAGATTGGTATCATCGAGAACCTCATGGACAAAGTGGACAACCTTATCCTCTGTGGTGGTATGACCTATACTTTCGCTAAAGCCAATGGTGGCGAGATTGGTAACTCTATCTGCGAGAACGACAAACTCGAACTCGCACTCGATATTGTAGCTCAAGCTAAAGCCAAAGGTGTAAACCTCGTATTGGCAACTGACTGCGTAGCAGCTGATGATTTCTCTAACGATGCCAATACTCAAATTTGCCCAAGCAATGCTATCCCAGAAGGCTGGGAAGGTGTGGATGCTGGTCCAGAGAGCCGCAAAGCATTTGCTGCTGCCATTGAAGGTGCAAAGACTATCCTTTGGAATGGTCCTGCAGGTGTGTTTGAGTTCGACAACTTCGCTGCTGGTTCTAAGGCAATCGCTGAGGCAATTGCTAAAGCAACCGACGAAGGTGCATATAGTTTGATTGGTGGTGGTGACAGCGTAGCATGCGTAAACAAGTTCGGCATGGCTGACCGTGTAAGTTATATCTCTACTGGTGGTGGTGCATTGCTCGAGGCTATCGAGGGTAAAGTACTCCCAGGTGTAGCAGCAATCAAAGGTTAAGAATATGGAAATTTCAGGTAAGATTATACAAGTATTGCCAGAGCAAGGTGGCGTAAGCAAAACCTCTGGTAAGGAGTGGAAGCTCCAAGCTTATGTACTTGAAACACAAGAGCAATATCCACGTAAGGTGCATTTTGAGGTGTTTGGCGAAGACCGTATCAAAGCTAACCCATGCCAATTGGATGATATTGTAACTGTTAGTTTCGATATTGAAAGCCGCGAGTTCAATGGTCGTTGGTACACCTCTATCCGTGCGTGGAAGATCCAACAAGGTGTAGTAGATGCTGCGGCAGCTCCAGCACCTGTGGCTGAACCAGCTCCTGTAGCTGCTCCACAAGCTAATGTAGCAACTTTTGATGCTGCGGCAGGTGTGGACGAAACAACCGATCTCCCATTCTAATGCGTCGTTGGATAGGATGGATAATAGGACTATGTCTTCTGGCGGGTGGCGCTACTACATGCGCCATCCGTTGGGAAGCATGGTTTGGTAATCCACCCGAACCAGAATGGACTGGAGAGAAAATCACTCATCAGTTCATTACAATGAATAATGATAGTGTATTGCGTGCATTACAGCGCGACACACTGTCGTTTCTTTTGTTGGGCGATATTCACAATTCGCTCACGAACGACCAAATGGCAGCTCTCTCTGAGCGCCATTCGGATATACAATTCTGGGCACAGATGGGTGATTGGATGGAACGCCCATATCTTTACTACGAGCAGATGATGTATAAATCGTTGCTAGGTACACATCTTGACTCCCTACCTATCGTAGCCATTCCTGGTAATCATGAATATCTCAAAGGCGTGGTGAAAACCTTGCCTAAGCATTGGAAAACCATTTTCCCTAATCCACAGAATGGTCCTGCTCGATTCTTGGGTACGACTTATTATGTGGACTTCCCACACTTGCGTTTGATTGCTTTGGACACCGATGGTCTGCATCGCATATCCGACTATACACAAGTGGCTTTTTGGTTAAAGAAGACCTTACGTGATGCTGGTAAGAAATTCACTATTGTGATGATGCATCATCCTGTATATAGTACAGCTGAGGGAAGATTTAATCCTTTTATTTGGTTAGCGTTTCATGGAGCTATGCGTGAAGCGGACGTAGTGTTCTCCGGACACGATCACAACTATGCTCGACATACTGAGTACTATAAAGCTCGCTTTTGGAAGAAAGAGGAACCAACTATCTTTATCGGTACGAATGCTTCCACAAAGAAATATCCTGTGAAAGAAAACAATAAATACGAGGCATCGCTCTCTGGCGAACCTGTATATGAATATATATTGGTTACTCCAACCACCCTCGATATCTCTACCTACAACCTCCACTCCGGCGAGGTGATCGACGAGGTGGAGATCGTTCGATAAAAAAATACCATATACGCACAATGGCAACATTGTGTGTTAAATCATACTACCTATGAAAAATCAGCTATTCCTATTCGTTTCTTTATTTGTCTTGGTTGCATGTCAGCCAAAGGACCCTATCGAAAAGCAGATAGATGACCTCCTGTCTCAAATGACGCTTGAGGAAAAAATTGCTCAAATGAATCAATTAAGTGGAGGATACTATTCCGAAGATTTAGAGTCGGCCGTTCGTGCAGGTCTTGGTTCAATGCTGAATAGTGTGGGTGAAGAAACCAACTATTATCAGCGCATCGCGGTGGAAGAGTCGCGTTTGGGTATTCCGATGCTATTTGCCCGTGATGTCATTCATGGATATCGCACTATCTACCCGATTCCATTGGGGCAGGCAGCTACGTTTGATTTGGCACTAGTGGAAGAGGCCGCTCGCTTAACCGCGCAAGAGAGTATGCAAGCGGGTATCCGTTGGACATTCTCTCCAATGGTAGATATATCTCGTGATCCACGTTGGGGACGTGTGGCAGAAGGGTATGGAGAAGATACCTACCTAGCTTCGATGATGGGAGCCGCTACTGTACGTGGCTATCAAGGATTTGACTCAATCGTACAGCTGGCAGCTTGTGTTAAGCATTTTGTTGGTTATGGCGTATCGGAAGGGGGACGTGACTACAATACTACTTGGATTCCAGAAATTCAACTCCGTGAAACTTATTTACCACCATTCAAAGCCGCCCTAGATGCAGGATCGCTCTCCATCATGTGCTCGTTTAATGATATAAATGGTGTGCCAAGTTCTGCCAATAAACATCTTAATGTAAATATTCTTCGTCATGAGTGGCAATATAATGGCGTATTGGTTTCCGACTATGCGTCCTCCCAAAATATGATAGCTCATGGTAATTGCCATGATCTCCGTGAGGCCACTCTACTTAGTATAAATGCTCAGATGGATATGGATATGGAGAACCATGCATATTCTAATCACCTTAAAGAACTGATAGAAGAAGGATTGGTAAAAGAGCAGCAGGTAGATGTATGTGTACGAAATATCTTGCGTATGAAATACCGTCTAGGACTATTCGATAATCCGTATTGTGCGGTGGAAAATCCGGTATATTATTCTTCTGAGTCATTATCAGCAGCACAACGAGCAGCAGAAGAGTCTGCAGTGCTTCTTAAAAATAATGGCATACTTCCATTATCTTCCACCCCTACTATTTTAGTATGCGGTCCTCTTGCTCATAGTCAACATGATCAAAATGGTACTTGGTGCTTCGACAAAGTCGATTCTGCTACGGTTACTCCTCTTATGGCATTCCGTGAATTGGAGCGAGCTGGTAAGATTCGCTTGATAGAGCAAATGGGTAAGCATTGGTCACGCGAGGTAAGTCAAAGCAATATCACGCAATTGACTCGCCTTGCTCGCCAAGCGGATGTGGTATTATTTTTCGGTGGTGAGGAGAGTATATTGTCGGGTGAAGCACGCTGTCGTGCACATCTGAATTTGCCTGGTGACCAATCGGCTCAACTTCGTGCGCTCAAGGCTATTGGCAAACCAGTAGTATTAACTGTAATGGCAGGGCGTCCGTTGTGTATAGGTGAGGATATTAATATGGTAGATGCCGTGCTCTATGCTTTCCATGGAGGTACGATGCAAGGTCCTGCTTTGGCTAATCTGATAATGGGTGTAGTATCACCTTCGGGACGTTTGCCTATTACCTTCCCACAAGCCGTAGGACAGATACCTATGTACTACAATAAGAAGAACTCAGGGCGTCCCACATCGAATCCAGTATTGTATGATGATATCCCTGTGGGGATCGAGCAGTTCTCTATTGGTGCTGATAGCTATTGGTTGGAGTATGGCGACAAACCATTGTATCCCTTTGGATATGGTTTGACTTATACAACATTTGAGTATGGTCCCGTTGTATTATCCGACACAATAATAGATAAATCTGCTATTATTGCCTCTTGCGAAATAACTAATACCGGTACCATGGATGCTGTGGCAGTACCTCAACTCTATATTCGTGACTTAGTAGGATCTATCACGCGCCCAATACGCGAACTGAAAGGTTTTCAACGTGTAACTATTCCTGCGGGTGAATCACGTACAGTAAGTTTTGAGATTGAGGAAGCAGATTTGGCGTATTGGCATTTGGCGCAAGGAGTAGATTTAGGTGCAGATGGTGATTATACCTTCTCGGCTGAGCCAGGTGATTTCCATATATGGATTGCCCCTAACTCTGCAGAAGGGCAAGCAGCAAGATTTGCACTTAAGAAATAGAAATGTTTTAGTCAAACACTTCGATGAGCACATCCAATGATTTGGGTGGGCGGAAGTCCTCAATATGTTGCTCGTAATAGGTGGTTAGTGCGCGCAGACGTTGCTGACGTTCGATGCGGGAACTAGGTACAGCAAACCAATCAGGATGCTCTGTATCGTCAATACCAACACCTAAAAAATTGGCATACTCGATAAGAAAATGCAGATGTAAATTGCTAATATCCACATCTGTATCTAAGTGCTTTATCATTTCACATAGCCAGTCAAACAAGGGCTGATCGCTCATCGGGTGACGTAGTGTACTCGCTAAAACTTCTGCGATAAACATGGCCACACATTGGCGCTTTATATCGGTAGCAAGTTGTTTAGGAGTGTATAAGAGCGAGACTGACGATAGACTACCCATCTGCTGCGGAGCATTTTGCCGTTTAGCAGTGGTAAACTCCACGATAGATAGTGGACGCAATATGCCCTTGTATTTGTTGCCATATACCGCATACTGCATACGCCCCTGCTCAGCAGTGTAGAGGTGTACAATACTTCCTGTGTCGGAATACTTGGTTAGTGATAATACAATGGCTGTAGGCATGAATCTAATTTGTCGTTTCACCTGTTCTGTTCTCACTCTTGTTATACGCATCCACAATGCGCTTGACAAGGTGATGACGAACAATATCCTTCTGGTTGAACTCTACCATGGCAATGCCTTTGATGTCGCGTAGGCGTTCGATGGCATCCTTCAAGCCCGACTTTTGGCTTGCGGGTAAATCTATTTGCGTCATATCGCCTGTGACGATCATCTTGCCATTTACCCCTAAGCGCGTGAGGAACATCTTAAGCTGGGCAGTGGTGGTGTTCTGTGCTTCATCTAATATAACGATCGCGTCCGCGAGCGTGCGCCCGCGCATGAAAGCCAATGGCGCAATCTGAATCACACCACGCTCCATATATTCGTTGAGTTTGGCACCCGGAATCATATCTTGCAGCGCGTCATAGAGAGGTTGCAAGTATGGGTCAATCTTCTCCTTCATGTCGCCTGGCAGGAAGCCCAGTTTCTCGCCCGCCTCTACCGCAGGACGAGAGAGGATGATACGCTTGACTTCACGATTTTTGAGGGCACGAACAGCGAGAGCAATAGCCGTATATGTCTTACCACTACCCGCGGGACCGATGGCAAAGAGCAAGTCATTCTCCTCGTAAGCATCTACTAAACGCTGTTGGTTTACACTACGAGCTACAATAGACTTACCATTGACACCATGAAGAATAAGATTATCTTGCAAAAACTCATTAGGCTGCTCGCCGTGTACTAATTGCAGAATATGTTCTTCAGTGAGAGTGTTGTTCTTGATACAAAATGCCTCGCACTTGCGCAAATTCTGCTCGAAGCGCGCGATAGCGGCTTGCGCACCGATAATCTTCACTTGATAGCCACGCGCCACCACCCGAACATCAGGATGTTGGTTTTTTAGGCAAAGGATATTGATATTATTCACGCCATAAAAAGTAGCGGTATCAAGTGCATCGTTAAGAGATAAGATAGTTTCCATGCGTAGGGAGATTATATAGTTTCAGGTTTAAGTGTATATTTCTATAATTCGTTGTATTTTGGAATGACAGGTAAAAACTGATATTGATTTTCCTGTACTTGTGCAACGATAGATCTCTGACCGTTGGACAGCATTAAATAAGGTACATTTAAATGCCGGTTGTAGATAGCAGCTTGATCAAAGACCTCTTGCGTGAGTGGTACACTAGGGGCTTTAAATTCGAGGAGCATCAGCGGTTGCATCTGTTGGTTATACACAATGGCATCACAACGTTTTTTTAATCCTACCACCTCAATAGGTATCTCCACTCCGATTAATCCGTGTGGAAAGCCGTATTGATCTTCCAATAGTTGTAAGGTGGTCTGTCGCACTAGTTCCTCTGGCGTGAGGCGGACATACTTCCGCCTCCACGCACAGAGAACATATTGTTTGCCGTTTTGTGTTCGTATATTCATATTTATTAGATCGCTTCGCTGTAGATCGCTCGCCTTGCTTGCTGGAGTTGGTAGTTCGCTTCGCTGTAGTTATCTACAGGGCGCAAGCCCGATCTCAATCCATAGGCGCTCAGCGCCGAACTATTTCTGCCAGTTATCTTTGAGCGAAGCGGTACGGTTGAAGACGAGCTTCTCGTTATTGGTGTCAGGATCAACAACGAAATAACCATGCTTGAGGAATTGATAGTTGTTGCACTTAGCAATACCATCCACAACCTCAGGTGTCTTCATCTCTGCTTTCAAAGCACCTTCAATCTTGCAATTAACTACTTTCAAGCTATCTGGGTTGAGTAAGTCACGGAAATCGCCTTCCTCAGCAGATGGGTTCTCACAAGCAAAGAGACGATCGTACAAACGAACTTCTGCGTCCACACAAGAATTGCACTCTACCCAGTTGATAGTAGATTTAGTCTTGCGGTTGCCACCTTCGGTACCTGACTTAGAATCTGGATCATAGGTTGCATATACGGTAGTGATATTACCTTCTGCATCTTTCTCGCAACCAGTAGCTTGGATGATATAAGCTGCTTTCAAGCGCACCTCACGGCCACCAGGGCTGAGGCGGAAGAACTTCTTATCGCCCTCCTCTTGGAAGTCACCGCGCTCGATATAGAGTTCCTTAGCAAACTTCATTTCGCGGGTACCCAACTCTGGGTGTCCATCAATGTTCTCTGCTACGATGGTTTCGCCTTCGCCCTCATAGTTGGTGATTACGAGTTTCACTGGGTCGAAGATGGCGCATACACGTGGAGCGGTTTCTTTGAGTGTCTCGCGAACGGTATGCTCGAGCAAGCCCAGGTCAATCATACCTTCTACTTTGGTATAACCAATCTTATCGATGAAAGCACGAATAGCCTCTGGGGTGTAACCACGGCGACGGAGACCACATACGGTAGGCATACGTGGGTCGTCCCAACCGCTTACGAGACCCTCTTTCACGAGTTGAAGCATCTTACGCTTTGACATCACGGTATAGGTGATGTTGAGGCGGTTGAACTCGTATTGACGTGGGCGGTAGTCACCCGTGATGAATTGGTCGATATAGTAGTCGTAGAGTGGACGGTGTACCACAAACTCCAGTGTACAGATGGAGTGTGTCACGCCCTCAAAGTAGTCAGATTGACCATGTGCAAAGTCATACATTGGATAGACATTCCATGTGCGACCGGTGCGGTGGTGAGGGTGGGTGGTGATGATGCGATACATGATAGGATCGCGGAAGTGCATGTTTGGATTAGCCATGTCAATCTTTGCGCGGAGTACCATCTTTCCGTCCTCTATCTCGCCATTTTGCATAGCTTGGAAGAGTCGAAGATTCTCCTCTATTGGACGATCACGATATGGAGAAGCTACACCAGGTTCGGTAGGTGTGCCTTTCTGCTCAGCAATCTGCTCGGCTGTTTGTTCGTCGATATATGCTTTACCTTGCTTGATAAACTCAATAGCGAGGTCATAGAGTTGTTGGAAATAGTCGGAAGCGTAGTAGATATTGCCCCACTTGAAACCCAACCAAGCGATGTCTTGCTGGATAGAGTCCACATACTCCACGTCCTCTTTGACGGGGTTGGTGTCATCAAAACGAAGGTTACATACGCCATTGTATTTCTCTGCGATACCAAAGTCCATGCAGATAGCCTTCACGTGACCGATATGTAGGTAGCCATTTGGCTCTGGCGGGAAACGCGTTTGAATACGTCCGTCGTTCTTACCTTCTTGTAAATCTTTTTCTACGATTTGCTCAATAAAATTGAGACTTCTTTCTTCTACTAATTCCATTACATTAAACTGAAAACTGAAAGGTGAAAACTGAAAACTATTTTTCAACTTCAGTTTTTTAATTTATTATTAGTTATTATTTAATTTAGTCGTTTTAACACTTGAGGTAATAACTGCTATTATTTCCTTAAGATCATTGTTTAGAGAATTAAATATCTCAACATCAATTATTTCGCTCTCATATAGAAGTTCTAACCAATATTGTGTTTCATCAGCTTCTTTAAGAGCAATTAATAATTTGTTTATAAAATCTGCTTTACTTTGTGCATTTTTTCTCTCTCGTGTATTTGCACCTATACTTGTACCTGAACGGAGAATTTGTTTTGAAAGGATAAACTCTCTTTTTTCCTCTTGTAAAAACTGTGAAAACTTAACGATACGGACAGCAAAGGCTTTCGTCTTGAAATCTACTATATTTTCCATACGACTTTTCACCTTTCAGTTTTCAGTTTTCAGTTATATCCTCTCACGATGCCACGTGGAGAACCTTTTACAAATTCAAGGATAAGGTCACGCTCTGGGCTTTGAGGTAAGGTATTCTCCACTTGCTCTACCGCTTGGCTTACATTCAAACCGGAGAGGTAGATTAAGCGATAGGTATTTTGGATAGCAGTAATCTGCTCTTGTGTAAAGTTGCGGCGATTGAGTCCTACGGAGTTGATACCGCAGTAGGATATAGGCTCGCGAGCTGCAATGATGTATGGAGGTACATCCTTATTGATTTTAGAGCCGCCTTGAATCATCACGTGCGCTCCTATACGACTGAATTGGTGTACCAAACTACCACCACCAATAATAGCCCAATCATCTACTACTACTTCGCCAGCGAGTTGGGTAGCATTGGACATAATGATATGGTCGTGCAAGAGGCAGTCGTGTGCTACGTGGCAATATGCCATGATGAGGCAGTTATTGCCTACGATAGTCTTGCCTTTGCTTGCAGTACCGCGGTGAATAGTTACAAACTCACGGATAGTGGTGTTATCACCAATGATGGCATAGGTCTTTTCACCTTTGAACTTGAGATCTTGTGGATCGCCACCAATCACAGCGCCAGAGTAGATATGGCAGTTTTTACCGATACGTGTTCCGCTGTAGATTGTAACGTTGTTATCAATGATAGTACCTTCTCCGATCTCTACATCTTCGTGGATGCAAGAGAAATGTCCGACAGTTACGGTTGGATGAAGCTTTGCTTCAGGATGGATGTAGTTCATATTATGAATTTGCTAATATTTTGTTTCTTAATTGTTTTGCACATTGTGTATTGAAGGTATGTCCTGGTCGGAGGGCAATAATCTTACCTTGAATACGGCAACCTACCAACGACATATCACCAATAATATCCAATAATTTGTGACGTGCAGGTTCGTTTTGGTAGTTGAGTGGGCTGAGGTAACCAAGTTTGGTTGCATCTAGACGTGGTTGTCCTAGTTTGTCGGTCATATAATCCAAACCCTCTTGCGACATAGGTGTTTCATAAATGACAAGGGCATTCTGCAAGTCGCCGCCTTTGATAAGTCCCATGCGAAGCAATGGCTCTATCTCGCGTACAAAACAGAAGGTACGTGCGGAAGAGATTTCGCGTGTATATTCAGAAAGGTCATTGAGTTCTGCTTTCTGTTCGCGCAAGAAACTAGAAGAAGGATAGGAGATAGTAATCTCTACTTCGTATTTATCGGAAGGCAAGATAAGCATCTTGTTACCATGTTCTGAAAGATACTCAATAGGTTCGGTTACCACAAACACTTTTTGTTCTGCCTTTTGCTCTTGCCGACCAACCTGTTGTATTGTTTTGATATAGAATTTCGCACTACCATCAAGGATAGGCATCTCTGGTCCATCCACCTCAATGAGGCAGTTATCCACACCAAGAGCGTATAATGCAGAGAGTGCATGCTCTACGGTGGATACTTTCCACGCACCACGCTCTAGCACAGTGCCACGCTCTGTAGCAGTTACATAGTCGGCAATGGCTTCGTAGGTAGGACGTCCTTCGAGGTCAGTTCGACAAATGCGTATACCTGTATTCTCCTCTGCAGGGAGGAAAGTGGCGTGGATATGTAGTCCAGTATGTAGTCCTTTTCCTTCAAAGGAAAAAGGTGCTTTCAATGTATGTTGTTTCATATTCTTTGTTTAATTTTGCGCATACTATACCAATATAGTATGAAATCCGCTGCAAAGGTACGAAAAAAAATGTATATGTGCAAGAAAAGTTTGCTTTTATTGCCGTAGGCAACATTTTTTGCAGTAGTTTCGAAGGTTAAGGTGTCTTCGCAGTATGGAATGCAAACTTTTAGAAGTCTTACAACTTTTTTTACTCAAAATTTGCAAATTTACAAATTTTGCAGTACCTTTGCGGTGTAATTTCAGATTAATGGAAATATTAACTATTAACTGATTTTGCAGACATAATAAAAAGCGTTTATTGGCGCTTGTTTTGGTATCACGAAATCTGGTAAATTTCATAATCGCCCAAAACAAGAAGGCAGTAAACGCCCTTTGGGATATGACTATCCCGCCGTAGAGCGTCCTTCACGGACTGCTCTGTTTGGTGGCATTTCATATTCGGCGTGGGCGTTGCGTGCTTATTCTTGCGAAAGGGTTTACCAGAACCTCGTGATAGAGAATAAGCAAAGGTAAGGTTCCACGCTTTTTCTATATTTATACCAACGGGGCGTTTGGAGCCGATGTCCCACAAAACATATTCAATCTCAATGAAACGATTTAGTTTATTTGTAATGTGCGTCTTAAACACTTTGTTAGGCTTTGCACAATTTGGTGTACAACACTTCCAACCTACATTCTACGATGTAGATAATAGTAGATTAATTGAATCAAGAAGAGATGCTATTGAAGCTGATAACGCTCGGAGTAGGTCACAATTAAATCAGTTAGCAAACGTAAGATTAAAAGTTATCAATTTACTAGCTGAAGATATTGATCAAGAATTAAGGGATATACTGAATGCGTATTATCAAAAATTAAACACTTATAGTACTACATATTTATATCCATATCAATATCAAGAAATAATGGAAATAAGCAGAAATGTTGATAATGCTGTCGTAGCATACAATAATCGAGTAGCGATGCAAAAACAGCAAGAGACAGAAAGTAAAAAAGAATGGACAGGAACAGGATTTGCACTAAACGGAAAATATGTTGTTACAAATTTCCATGTAGTTGATGGTGCTACTCATATTTTGCTTAAAGGTATTGGTGGTGATTTTAACAAACAATATGAAGCTAATATTGTACATGTAGATGCAAACAATGATTTAGCAATTCTTCAAATATCGGACTCATCTTTTATTGGCTTCTCAAATTTACCATATAGTTTAGAACAAAAAATTATGGAAGTTGGAGAAGAAATTTATACTTTAGGATATCCTATGAGTTCCATAATGGGAGAAGAGATTAAATACACTCAAGGTGTTGTTAGTTCCAAAACAGGTATACAAGGAGATGTTACTGTATATCAAATCTCAGCACCTATTCAGCCAGGAAATAGTGGAGGTCCTTTGTTTAACGAGCAAGGTAATATAGTAGGAATTACATCATCAGGGTTAAATAGAGAAATGTTTAATTCGGAAAATGTTAACTATGCCATTAAAGTTTCATATTTGATGACACTTATCGTTAATTTAATGGATATTCAAGTTATACCTAATGGTCAAAAGAATTCTACTTGTAATCTTACAGAACAAATTGCTAACAACAAAGAGTATATCTTTATAATTTCCTGTAACCAATAATCTATTATTTAAGACTTATGAAACAGTTCATCAACTTACTATATCATTGCCTTATTGTGATATTATTAGTAGGGTGTGAAGCAAATGCTCCTATCAAAGAGATTAGTGATGGCAAACTTAATGGATATGATTATATAGATCTAGGATTGAGTGTAAAATGGGCGACATGCAATATTGGAGCAACATCCCCAGAAAAATATGGAAACTACTATGCGTGGGGAGAAACAAAGCCTAAGTCAACATATCATTGGGGTACTTACAAACATTGTGATGAATACAGTAATAATAGTAGTGTTCACTTGACAAAATATAATTATAACAGCAACTACGGGAACATTGATAATAGAATAACCTTATTCTATGAGGACGATGCAGCTCATGTAAATTTAGGGGATGGCTGGCGGTTACCAACGGATTCGGAAGTGAATGAATTACGAAATGATTGCACATGGGAATGGACAGTTCAAAAAGGTGTGTGGGGATATAAAATCACATCAAACAAAACTGGATATACAAAAAAAAGTATCTTTTTACCAGCTGCTGGTTATCAAAGTTTTTATAGCATAGATGATGTAGGATATAGTGGTTATTATTGGACAAATCGTTTATCTTCAATAGCTCCTGTAAGTGCAAATGTATTAGACTTCAAATCGGATAATATCGCTTTTGATATAGCACTTCGTTGCTATGGAAGAACAATCCGTCCCGTTTGTCCATAATCGAATATCATATTACATTTTTATTATTGTGCGAATTAGTTATGCCTATTGAATATGAGAATTTGATTTATAAATACTATGCTCCAAATGAATACAATTTGGATGCACTGTTGAATCGTTACTTTTGGTTTTCTAAGAGAGAATGCCTAAACGATCCATTTGATATTGCAAACTTTAAAAGAGGACAAAAGATACTATCATTCGATGCGGAAATACTTCAAAACACTTTTTTAGCAATGGGCGTAAGCAGACAAAAAGCGAAACAACTAATGCACGAATATGCGATTTGTTCTTTTACTCGTAATGAACTCAATAAACAGATGTGGGCATACTACGCAAAAGATTATTCAGGATGGTGCTTGGCATTTAGGCGCTATAAATTAAGAACTTCAGATATATCTTCATTATTTCCTGTTATATACATAGATGATTCATCAAAGGCTATTGCACCAATAGCAGAAGCCAAATATGGAGATAGCCGTTTAGAAATAAGCATTCACAAAGTTCTTTCCATGAAACACAAAACTTGGATTCATGAAGAGGAGGAACGGATGATAAAAAGAATGGCAAGGGAATATGTTGGTAAGATGTGCGTATGGAAAGATAATGCATTGAAGCACATAACGATTGGAAACAAAATTAATCCTGCATATAGAAGTATTATTCTTACATTGGCTAAAAAATTTAATGTTGATGTTTATGAGATTGATTTAAGTCAAACTGATTTTCAATTAACTAAAAAACTGATACAATCAAAGGTAAATATATAGGCATAGATTTCTCACCCCGCTACTCATTCTAAGATGGCGGGGTGAGTTTTTTATATTGTCATTCTTCTTGCTCGTAGAAACACACGCGAGATAAAAAACATGTGGCACTTTGTACATTTTGTACACTTTAGGGACTTTCGAAAATGCCCAAAATGTACAAAGTGTAAAAAATGTCACTATGCGTAATTAAGAATGGAGCATTGCTTTTCAGCGAGAAAGGTGCTGGAAATGGATTTCTGCGGACTTTTGAGAATGTCTGAGAATGTGTCCGCAGAAAGTCCGTGGGAACTGAAAACGGAAAGGTGAAAACTGAAAAGTGAAAACGGAAAGGTGAGAGGAACCCCTCAGTCGCTGCGCGACAGCTCCCCTATAAACAAGGGAGCAAAAAAGTTCACAGTCCTCTTAAAAAGGTCTAGAGGAGTGGGCAGAATAACATAGTGATCACATAGTAATCTCATAGTAATCACATAGTGTGAACCCGTCAAGAACCCGTAAAAGATAGGGTAAGTGTTTACTTCTTCTCTAGTTCTTGTAGGCGTTTCATGATGTCAGGCAGTTGCTTGAAGCCGACACTGCTGCGGCGCCAGTTCATGGCATCAATAGCAGGTGAACCCTGGTACATACCTGCCTTGCGGACACTACCCGCGATACCTGTTTGTGCACCAAACACGCAATTATCGGCAATCTCAATATGTCCAGCTACGCCTACTTGACCTGCCAAAATACAATGTCCGCCCACCTTCGTTGAGCCTGCAATACCTACTTGTGCACAAAGGAATGTACTTTCGCCAACTTCCACATTATGAGCTACTTGTACGAGGTTGTCGATCTTAGCATTGCGGCGAATGACAGTAGAACCCATCATAGCACGATCCACAGTCGTATTAGCACCAATCTCCACATCGTCCTCAATAATGACATTGCCTATTTGTGGGAGTTTTTGGTTCACGCCTTTCGCATCTGGTTCAAAGCCAAAACCATCGCTACCCACTACTACTCCAGCGTGGAGAATACAATCCTTACCTACCACACAGTTGTAATAGACTTTTACGCCTGAATAGAGAATCGTATTGTCGCCAATACGCACATTATCACCGATATAGGTATGCGGGTAAATTTGTACGCCTTTGCCTAGTTGGACATTCTTGCCTATATAAGCAAAGGCGCCAATATACGCATCTTCGGGTACAGTAACACCTTCGCTGATATAGGAAGGTTGCTCAATACCTTGTTTGGCAGGATTCATAGCTTTCGCTACAAGGGAGAGCAGTTGTCCCATCGCTGCACGAGCATTCTCTACACGGATGAGGGTGGCATTGGTCTCGCCATCAAAAGCGATGGAATCGGTCATAAGTACCACACTAGCACCTGTTTGAGGCAAATGATGAAGGTACTTGGCGTCGCAGAGGAAAGTGAGTTGTCCCTCTTTGGCATTCTCGATAGAGCCAACATCCCAAACTTTGCGATTAGCATCACCTGTGACCTTACCGCCAAGTAGCATGGCTATTTGTTGTGCAGAAAATTCCATGAACAAATGATATAATAGTTTAGTATGCTATAGCAAAAATTACGCGTTGTGCACTAGGTTTGCCTGTATAGATGCAAGTACCAGGAGTCTTGTCGCCCTCCAAAGGAATACAACGGATAGTTGCCTTTGTCTCAGCTTTGATCTTCTCCTCAGTCTCTGCTGTACCATCCCAGTGGCAAAGCAAGAAGCCTGGTTTCTTGATTTCCTCTTTAAACTCTTCCCATGTATTTACCTCGCGGGTGTTCTCCAAACGGAAGTTGAGAGCTTTTTGGTAGATATTATCTTGGATTTCTTTGAGGAGTGATTGGATTGTTTCCACGATGTTATCAAAAGAAACAGTCTCCTTGGTCATGGTGTCACGACGAGCGAGTTCGATAGTACCGTTCTCGAGGTCACGACCACCCATAGCGAGGCGCAAAGGTACACCTTTGAGTTCGTACTCAGCAAACTTGAAGCCAGGAGTAGCCTTGTCGCTAGCGTCCACTTGTACGCGGATGCCGAGTTTCTTGAGTTCGTCTGCCAATGGATTGAGTTTCGCCATCAATTCATCCAATTGCTCTTGTTTCTTGAAGATAGGCACGATCACCACTTGAGTAGGAGCGAGGTTTGGAGGAAGAACGAGACCGTTATCGTCAGAGTGAGTCATGATGAGCGCACCCATGAGGCGAGTAGAAACGCCCCAAGAAGTAGCCCAAACATACTCGTATTTATTCTCGTTGGTGAGGAATTGTACGTCGAATGACTTGGCGAAGTTTTGACCCAAGAAGTGGCTAGTACCTGCTTGGAGTGCCTTACCATCTTGCATCATTGCTTCGATAGAATAGGTATTGAGTGCACCTGCGAAACGTTCGTTAGGTGATTTCACGCCCTTCACAACAGGGATAGCCATCACTTTCTCTGCGAAGTCAGCATATACATCGAGCATGGTAGCAGCGTAGTTCTCTGCTTCCTCTTTGGTAGCATGGGCTGTGTGACCCTCTTGCCAGAGGAACTCAGCAGTGCGCAAGAAGAGGCGAGTACGCATCTCCCAACGCATTACGTTGCACCATTGGTTGCAGAGGATAGGCAGGTCGCGGTAAGATGAGATCCAGTTCTTATAGGTTGACCAGATAATGGTCTCAGAAGTAGGACGGATGATGAGTTCCTCCTCAAGGCGAGCCTTAGGATCAACCACCACACCCTTGCCCTCTGGGTCATTCATGAGGCGGTGGTGAGTAACCACGGCACACTCCTTGGCAAAACCTTCTACGTGCTCTGCCTCACGGCTGAGGAATGATTTTGGAATGAGGAGTGGGAAATATGCGTTCTTTACGCCATTCTCCTTGAAGCGGCGATCCAATTCTGCTTGGATAGTCTCCCAAATGGCATAGCCATAAGGTTTGATTACCATACATCCGCGTACAGCTGATTGCTCAGCGAGGTCTGCTTTTACTACTAGTTCGTTGTACCACTTCGAGTAATCTGTAGCTCGAGGGGTGAGTTTTTGAAAACTTGCCATTATCTTAATTTGTATTGTTTACGTAGTTGTTCAAAGTGTTCGGGCGCCGCTTTGAGTTGGTTGGAAATACGTTGTAACCATCCTGGAGCCGAATCACCCTGCAAAGGTACTAATTTTTTGTTGATTGACAAAATAGGAAGCGAGAAAAATTCGCAAAAAGCTTGTAAACACATCTCGCTAGCTCTCATTTTGCCCTCAATAGAGTATCCTGCGATATGAAAAGATGCTAAATCCACCTTTTCAAGCAAAGCTTGATTGAGCAGTGGTTCGTTCTCCCAGCAGTCGATGGAGGCGATGAGGCGATGAGGCGATGAGGTGATGAGGCAAGGGAGGAGGGCTTGTTCGTCGATGATGCCTCCTCGAGCGGCGTTGATAATCAGTGCGTTGGGTTTGCAAAGGCGGAGTATATCGGCATTACAGAGGTGGTAGGTAGGGTGTTCGCCTTCGTGGGTAAGTGGGGTGTGAAAAGTGAGGACATCACATAAAGGTGCTAACTCATTGAGTGACATACCAATACCTAGTGGTGGGTCGGAAAGGAGAACTTTATACCCTTTTCTTTCTGCCATTTGTGCGACTAGTTTGCCGACATGACCATAGCCGACAATACCTATGGTGAAGCCCTCTCCCGACCTCCCCCTAGAAGGGGAGGAGTTAAAAGAGGCAATAGCCTCTTCTATATAGTCACAGACAGCTTGGGCATTACAGCCCGGGCAAGAGACCCAATGTATGCCCGCTTCGCGGCAGTAGTCTTGGTCGATATGGTCGAATCCAATGGTAGCAGTAGCGACAAAGCGCACTTGGCTGCCGTGGAGCAATTCCTTATTTATCTGCGTGCGCGTACGCACAAAGAGTGCGTCTGCCTTACGGACAGAGTCGGCAGTAATCTCTTCAGGAGGAAGAAACTTCACCTCTATCTCTGAAGGGAATACTCCTTGCAAAAACGGTATGCCTTTGTCTATAATAATCTGCATATTCGTATGGTATAGTTATACCAATAACTAACTAATCACTAACTAATCACTAACTAATCACTAACTAAAGGTAAGTGATAGGTAGGTGTGTGTAGTGTTGTTGTATTAATATTGGATATTGTCAATTAGTCTGACGGGGCCGCAATATACGGTGATACAACCAATGGCGTTTTGGAAGGTATCGGTAGGTTGGAGCGTGGTGCGATCCACGATCTCGTAATACTCGACTTCTAATCCTTTGATGGCATTGATGGTATCAATAACTCGTTGTTGTACATTGGCTACAGTATCTGTTTCTGCCCATTTCAACGAAGTAAAGAGTGTTTGTGAGATAGCTACAGCTGTTTGCTTCTCCGTTTCAGATAAACGTTGGTTGCGGCTGCTGAGTGCTAAGCCACTATCTTCACGTACAATAGGGCAACCGATGATTTGCAGGTTGGTATATTGTTGTGCCAGTGAAGATGTTGTCACCATATGTCGAATGATAGCGAGTTGCTGGAAGTCTTTTTCTCCAAAGTAAGCTCGCGTAGGTTTCACGAGGTCGAAAAGTCGGCTAACCACTTGTACGACTCCGTTGAAATGTCCTGGTCGCATTTTTCCTTCCATAACCTGGTCTAGTCCGTTGAAATCGAACGAAAAAGAGGTGTTGAGTTCTTCGGAAGAATACATTTCTTCCGCAGTAGGTGCGAATACGAAGTGTGCTCCGAGTTGGGTTAGTAGTTCCACATCTTGATTGAGTGTGCGTGGATATTTTTGTAGGTCTTCGGGATTATTGAATTGAGTAGGATTGACAAAGACACTAACGATGGCCACATCGTTTTCAGCTACAGCTCGTTGTACGAGTGATGCGTGTCCTTGATGGAGGGCACCCATAGTGGGTACAAAACCGATGGTTTTTTGTTGTCTGATACACGCTTCTACTTGGCGTGTAAGTTCTTGTTTTGTAGTAATAACTTGCATATAAATTTCCAAAAAAGTCTGCAAAGGTACAACAAATATGGGAAAAAAGAAAATTTTTTGGCAAAAAATTATGTAATATCAAAATTTTTTCGTACCTTTGTAGCGGGAAAGTAATACCTTATAAAAAGAAACAATTATGAATGAGCCCAATCGTATCTTATTTGTCTCACAGCAGATCTATCCATATTTAGATCAAGAGACTCCTATTCGTAGTTTGAATAGGAAGCTCCCTGAGTGGTTTCAATCGAGTGGCTATGAGACACGCACTTTTATGCCAAAGTTTGGTGATATTAATGAGCGCAGAAATCAATTGCATGAGGTGATTCGTTTGTCGGGATTGAATATTATCATTTCAGGTTCTGACCATCCACTATTGATTAAAGTAGCAAGTATTCAAACGGCTCGTATCCAAATTTATTTCATAGATAATGATGTATATTTTCATCGTCGTAAGGGTTTAGTAGATGCTGATGGTGTGGAGTATAAGGATAATGATGAGCGTTGTGTATTCTTTGCTCGTGGTGTGCTAGAAACGGTGAAGAAGTTGCGTTGGACTCCAAGTATTGTTTATTGTTCTGGTTGGATGTCGGCTTTGACTCCTATTTTCTTGAAGAAGATGTATTCAGATACTCCGTTCTTCGAGAAGAGCAAGGTGGTACTGGCACTGGATGATGACGAGTATGCTACTCCATTTAGTGGTAAATTTACCGAGAAGATTGTAGGTGGTGGCATTATCAATAGTGATGTACGTGGTATTGCGGGGTTGCCTGTTGGTTATGAGGATTTGATGCGTTTGGCTATTGACTATTCAGATGCTATCGTATTGACTTCGGAGAAGGTGAATCAACGATTATTGAACTACGCTCAAAATAGCGGTAAGCCAATTATGCCTTATGCTGGCGAGTCAAAAGAGGCATATTTGGAATTTTGCAATGGTTTGTTAGATAAGAATGAGGAAGATTAGTAGTATATTAGTTTGTTTGTTTTTTCTTAGTATAGGTCTTGTTAGCTGTGATGGTGATGTGGTAAACGCAGGTTCATCCACATTGTCGGATCGCGATGAGATTTGTGTGAAATCAGATACTTTTTCTGTGATATCCGCATTGGATTCGTGTGCTGCTATCAGTTTGACTCCTGACTCATTTTTGTTGGGTGAATGTGATACACATTTTGGTACGCTGAAAGCAGATATTTTAACACAACTAGCTTGTCCAGAGGGTTTTGAGTATCCTGGTGGTGCGTCTGCACAGGTGGATTCGGTATGTCTATATTTGTACTATAGAAACTGGTATGGTGATGGCAATGCTCCGTTGGGTATTGCTGTGTATGAATTGGACCGTCAGACATTGGCTGCGAATACAGCATATCCGAATAATATAGCATTGACGGATTATTGTAGTTTGGCAGATACAACTGCTATTGCCACACAATCAACGATTATCATTCCATCAAACAAAGTGGATTCAGCATATTTATCGGAGAACGATGGATATGTATCACGTGTAGCTATAAAGTTGTCGGATTCTTTTGCTAAGCGTTTTTTCCAAATCAATACTTTTCCATCACAAGATGCGTTTAATGAGCAGTTTAAGGGTTTGTATGTATGTACGGACTTTGGTGGAAGTACGGTATTGTATGTGATGGATATGAGTATGAGTGTGTATTATCACTTTACGATGCAGCGTCCTGGGGTAAATGATACAGTGATTAATGATGTGAAATCGTTCTATGCCAACGAAGAGGTTCGTCAGGTGAACAGATTCATCTACCCTAACAGAGAGGAGATATTGCACCATTATTCACAAGTGGTAGATACTAATTATGTTGTGTCGCCTGCCAATATTTATACCCATTTGTCGGTACGCATGGATTCGATATACAATCGAATAGATGAGCAATTGGTGGAGGTAGATAAGTACCGCGTATATGTGAACAAGGCAGAATTGGTGATAGACGTGCTGTATGATGAATCGGAGACAGGTCGTCCTCGTGATACGTGGGATGTGCCAGCGGCTAATATGTTGTTGTTGCGTGCAGATAAGCAAGATACTTTCTTCTCCAAGAATGAATTGCCATCGGATACAGTGGCTATTTTGTCGGCTTTAAGTGCAAAGACGGATAGTGTGGCAAAAGTATCTTATAGTTATACATACGATTTGTCGGGTATGCTGACGCAGCAATTGCGTAGTGCAGATAGAGTAGAGAGCTTGGAGTTTGTGTTGGTACCTGTATCTGTGAACTCGAATACATCAACTGGTAGTGTGAGTGCTGTGAAACAATTGCAGACAATCTCTGCCACACGTATTCGTTCGGCAAATAACGGAGTGAATCCGATGGACATTGAGATGGTATATTCTGGTTTTCATCTTACTCGTTGATTGCCATCGAAAGGATACAAATAAAAACGACTACCAAAGTTGGTAGTCGTTTTTATTTATTTAGGGTAAAGAATTATCCAATAAATGCTTGGTAGCCTTCAGCATCGAGCAATGTGTCTAATTCATCAGGATTAGCTACGCTGATTTTGATCATCCAGCCTTCTCCGTATGGGTCGTTGTTAACGAGTTCTGGTTGGTCGTTGATAGCCTCGTTGATAGCGAGTACCTCTCCTGCAACAGGCATATTCAAGTCGCTAACAGTCTTAACAGCTTCTACAGAACCGAAAACTTCGTTTTGCTCAAGTGTTTCACCCTCGGTATTGATGTCTACGAAGACGATTTCACCAAGTTCAGATTGTGCGTAGTCTGTGATACCAACATACGCTTCGTTTCCTTCTACACGGATCCATTCGTGCTCCTTTGTGTAGCGAAGATTAGATGGAGTATTCATAATAATATAGTATTAAATAGAGTTAAAATGTCAATATAGGCAATGAGGCTCTTGCGGAGCCTCATTGAATAGGATTTTATTGTTGACCTAACATACTCATTGCGCAGCGGAATCCGACGGTCTTAGAAGACTCGCTTTGATCCATGTAGCGACGAGTAGTAGGGTTGAGCCAATAGATACGATCGTTCCAAGAACCACCTTTGTACACACGTGAGTTGTTGTTGATACGTGGCACGAGGACATCAGATGGGTCAAACTTAACATTTTCCATTTGTTCGATGGTCAAACCAGTGGTATCTAAAGGATAATCGGTAGCAAAAGTAGAACCTGCATCTCCGTCGCGGAAATTACGTTTATCGTCTTCGCCCTTGAACTCAACAGCCAAAGCACCTACAGCAGTCTTAACTGGTGTGCCGTCTGCATTGCGTTGCAACTTGGTGTAGATATTACCGCGATAAGGGTTATACTCATTAGCTTCTTCGAATGTAGTCTCTCGGTAAACATCCAATACCCACTCGTTGACGTTACCAGCCATGTTGTAAAGACCGAAGTCGTTAGGTGCATAAGCATCCACTGGTGCGGTAAATACATATCCATCATTAGCAGCTCCAGCCACTCCCATCAAATCACCTCGACCACGGATGAAGTTAGCTGCCATTTGACCTTTTTGTACTTTACCTAAGTCGCGTGGATGGAAGCCAGACCATGGATATATTTTCCCCTCTGCAGGCACTCCCTCTTCGCTTTGTGCGATAGGAGCAAAAGCAGCATATTCCCACTCAGCCTCAGTAGGAAGACGGTAGCCAATAACCAAGATACCGTCCGCGGTATTGACTTTGCGTGGTTCGCCATAAGCATCTATACGATTAGCTGTTCCCATGGTAGGTTGGTATTGTGCATCGTAGAGATATTTCTCGGTATTGAATACAAACTGATCACGTACCCACTCGTATGGTAATTGGAACATGGTTACCAATTCGCCTGCCTCTTCACCTTCGGAGATATATCCGTTGGCTTCAGCTACTTCGAGTGGCACTTGCACCTCTTGTTTTTGATATTTAGCATACTCTGGGTGCTCAAAGTTCTCTAACAAGAAAGCATCAATATCCTCCTCTGTGAAGCAGAAGTTAGGGTTGAGGTAGGTATAAGGAAGTTGCTCAATATACTTACCAGACACGAGTGCCAACTCGTTGACACGGTCGGTACGCCATTGGCAATATGCCATAGCTTGATCCCAAGATACACCAACTACAGGATAGAAACTGTAGGCAGGATGGCGGAAATAATTCTCAATCATAGGATCATTGTATGCCATTTCGTCTCTCCATACGGTAGTATCAGGCAATGTAGCTTTTGCTAACTCTGGATTTACTTTGCCAAAGACAAATTCCATCCATTGCACATACTCTCTCCAAGCGATGTTGGTAACCTCGTACTTATCCATATAGAATGAACTTACGGTGAGGCTACGACGTTGGTTGTTGCGAGGAGCGGTGATAAACTCATCCATTTGACCGATGGTGAATGTACCTCCAGCAATTGGCAACATACCAGTAGGTGTAGATGACACGGCAGCCTCGTAAGCTTCGAAACGAGTAGTGTTGTTGTCAAAAGTTTTCCAACCAGTTTGGAAAGATGTCTTGGTGTTCAAATCGCGTGATTGGCATGCGCTAAAAACAACGGCCATCACAAGGATTACAATTTTCGAGATTGTCTTCATATTTTTAAAATAAATTATATTTCTGCGAAGAAAAATAGTTTCAGCCCGCAAAATTACAAAAAAAAAGTGAAATACACTAATTTTTCAAAGAAAAAGTGTCTAAAAAATGTATTAAAGACAAAAAACGCCCTCTTTTTCATACTTTTTGGCCTAAAAATTCGTATAATCAACAGATTTTTTGTACCTTTGCAGGTCAAATGCTGTTGAAAGTGCAAGATAGTCGGTTGATGGATTTGTCGTTACCTCGCGTGATGGCAATTATCAATGTGTCGCCAGATAGTTTTTATACGTCGGTATATGAGAATGTAGAGGCGACAAGGCGATTAGGCGATGAGGTAGTGTTGTTGGATGCGGTGCAGCGTGCTTTGGATGAAGGGGCGGACATATTGGATATAGGTGCTTGTAGTACTCGACCTGGTTCCACGCCTGTGGATGCAGCAGTAGAGTGGGAGCGATTGGAGTGGGCATTGAAGTTGGTTCGTTCGCATTTTCCAGATGCAGTGGTATCGGTGGATACTTTTCGAGCAGATGTGGCAGAGAAGGCCATTGGCTTAGGTGTGAATATTATTAACGATGTATCAGGTGGAGATGTGGATGCGAGGATGTGGGATGTGGTTGCGAAACACGATGTTCCATATATCCTAACTCTTGCTCAAGAGTTGCGCAAAGGTGGCGAAAAAGAAGGGTATGACTATACGATGAGTGAGGTGTTGCGTTTCTTTGAGGAGCGATTGGATCGATTGCATCGTATGGGGGTGAAAGATGTGGTGCTGGATCCTGGTTTTGGTTTTGGCAAGACACTGGAGGATAATTACACGATACTAAGAGAGATGGAAGTGCTAAAGGTGTTGCATGCACCTGTGTTGGTTGGCGTGTCGCGTAAGTCAATGTTATATAAACCATTAGGACTTGAGTCGAAGGATGTATTGCCAGCTACTATAGCGGCTCAAGTGATGGCTTTGGAGCGTGGAGCAAATATCTTGCGTGTTCATGATGTAGCAGCTGCTAAGCAAGCGATTCAAATAGTACAACTAACCCATAAAAACTAATAAACTCATAAACTAAGATGTTGCTAGGAATAAAAGATATTATTGACATTCTGTTGGTGGCGTTTATTCTATTTGCCATTTATCGCATACTGAGACGTTCGGGTGCGAGTAACTTGATATGGGGTATATTGGCGTTTGTGATAGCATGGTTATTAGTTAGTTATGTATTTCATTTGGAATTGACAAGTGGTATTTTTGACCGTTTTGTAAGTGTGGGTGCGATTGCCTTGATTGTGATATTCCAAGAAGAGATTCGCAGTTTCTTTTACCGTGTAGGTTCTCGCTTTAATGTGGAACAGATCAAGGATCGTTGGTCGCGTTTAGGGCAAAAGCAAAACGTTCAGCAGCAGGTAGATGCGGTGTTGAATGCTTGTGTACACATGTCTGCGAGCAAGACGGGTGCATTGATAGTGATTACTAAGGAACAAGAGTTGAATGCGTTTGCTGACACAGGTGAGATGGTGGATGCGGCTCTCTCGACTCGATTGATTGAAAATATCTTCTTTAAGAATACTCCTCTGCATGATGGTGCATTGATTATTCATAATGGGCGTATTTGGTCTGCGGCTTGTATTCTACCTGTGTCTAAACGTACGGATTTGCCTAAGCGCTATGGTTTGCGTCATCGTGCTGCGATAGGATTGACCGAAAAGACGGATGCGATGGCTATTGTGGTGTCGGAAGAGACGGGTAAGATTTCTGTGGCGAAGGGTGAAGATATTCACACTGTGACACAAGAGGAATTAAAGAGTTATCTTTTGCAAGTGTTTGGTGCTGAATTAAATGCTGAAGAGAAGCGAGATAATAAATAGGATAAAAATAAATAATATACATATGACATTTCAACGAACACTAGTAACAACAGCCCTTCCTTATGCCAATGGTCCAGTGCATATCGGACACTTGGCGGGTGTGTATGTGCCAGCAGACATTTATGTTCGTTATCTGCGTTTGAAAGGCGAAAATGTGCTTTTTGTAGGCGGTAGCGACGAGCATGGTGTACCTGTTACTATTCGTGCACGCAAAGAGGGTATCACTACTCAAGAGGTGGTAGATCGCTACCACAAAATTATCAAGGATTCTTTTGAAGGTTTTGGCATCTCGTTTGATGTGTATTCACGTACCACAAGTAAGATTCATCACCAATTGGCATCTGACTTTTTCCGCAAATTGTATGACGATGGCAAGTTTGTAGAGCAGACTTCGGAGCAGTTTTATGACCCTGAGACTCAGGAGTTTCTGACTGATCGTAATATCCGTGGTGAGTGTCCACGTTGCCACGCTGCGGGAGCATATGGTGACCAATGTGAGAAGTGTGGTGCCACTCTTTCTCCAGATGAATTGATCAATCCATATAACGCTATCAATGGCAATGCGTTGACCAAGAAAGAGACGAAGCACTGGTATCTTCCTCTTGACCAATATCAACAATGGTTGGAGGAGTGGATATTGCAAGATCATAAAGAGTGGCGTCCAAACGTATATGGTCAGTGCAAATCATGGTTGGATGGCGGTTTGCGTCCTCGCGCCGTGACCCGTGACTTGGATTGGGGTATCCCTGTGCCAGTAGAGGGTGCAGAGGGAAAAGTGCTCTACGTATGGTTTGATGCACCCATCGGCTATATATCTAATACTAAGGAACTTTGCGATGCAAAGCCTGAGCAGTTTGGCAATTGGGAGACATGGTGGAAAGATCCATCTACTCGTTTGATTCACTTTATTGGTAAAGATAATATTGTATTCCACTGTATCGTCTTCCCAACGATGTTGAAGGCAGAAGGCAGCTATATTGTGCCAGATAATGTGCCATCTAATGAGTTCTTGAATCTAGAAGGTGATAAGATATCTACTTCTCGCAACTGGGCAGTATGGTTGAATGAATATCTAGTAGATTTCCCTGGTAAACAGGATGTTTTGCGTTATGTTCTGACAGCTAATGCACCAGAGACAAAGGATAATGACTTTACTTGGGCAGACTTCCAAGCACGTAATAACAATGAACTTGTGGCTATTTATGGTAACTTTGTGAACCGTGCATTGGTGCTTACGAAGAAGTATTTTGATGGCAAAGTGCCAGCTGCAGGTGTGTTCAACGAGTATGACCAAGCGACTATTGCAGAGTTCCAAAATGTGAAGGCGGAGGTAGAGAAGTTGCTAGGTGACTTCCGTTTCCGCGATGCCCAAAAAGAGGCAATGAACTTGGCTCGTATTGGTAACAAATATTTGGCAGATACTGAGCCATGGAAGGTGGCAAAAACCGATATGGAGCGTACTGCAACTATCTTGCACTTGGCATTGCAAATCGCTGCAAATCTGAGTATTGCGTTTGAACCATTCTTGCCATTCTCTTCTGCTAAGTTGCGTGGAATGTTGTCCATGCCAGAGGTTGATTGGGAGGCTCTGGGTAATATCGATTTGTTGCAAGAAGGTCAAGAGCTGGGCGAAGTGAGCCTGCTCTTTGAGAAGATTGAGGATGCCACTATTCAAGCTCAACTGGATCGTTTGGCAAATATCAAAGCAGCTAATGAAGAGGCAGAGAAGCAAGAGGCGTTGAAGAATTGGAAGCCAGAGGCTATCAAAGAGGCAACTACTTTCGATGACTTCTGTAAGATGGATATTCGTGTGGCTACAGTGCTTGATTGTCAGCCAGTTAAGAAGTCAGACCGTTTGCTTCAATTCCGTTTGGATGATGGAATGGGTGGTCGTACCATCTTGTCGGGTATTGCACAAAGTTATCCTGACCCTTCGGTATTGGTGGGCAAACAAGTGTTGTTTATCGCCAATTTCCCACCTCGCAAGATGATGGGTATCGAGTCGCAGGGTATGATATTGTCGGCAGTGGATGCTGATGGTAAGTTGGTGGTAACGACAGTGACTGCTCCTGTGAAGAACGGTAGTCAGGTGGGATAGAAGCCCCCTCTAACTCCCCTAGGGGAGGGATGTTCTTAGCTAGATATTCCCTTTAAAGGGGGATGGAAATAGAAAGAAAACTGCCTTTCGGGGCAGTTTTTTTGTGGATTTTATTCTGTCAAAGAAGAGAGAGAAATCTTGTAGGATGTGTCGGTGAAGATATGGTGAAGGTTGCTGAATAACTAACTAATAACTAACTAATCACTAAGTAATCACTAACTAATCACTAAGTAAAGGTAAGTGAAAGATAAGAAAAAGCCCCCTCCTAGCCTCCCCCTTGAGGGTGAGGAATTGACGCGTCACGAATAAGAGAGGAGAAATAAATATGGAGTAAAGGTGAAGTTTTTGTGGAATTGTTTGCAGATATTAGAAATATTTAGTAATTTTGCAACCCCTTTGAGAAAGACGATTATTTATACTTATTTATTATACTTATTTAAATTATGGAAAACCAATTATCAACATTTGTTTCCAATTCTAGGAAATGGCAGAATGCTGCGGGAGTACTGCTTGTAAGCTCTCTTGTGTTACGCCTTGTATCATCTTTTGTCTTAGAACAATTTAAACCATTTAATTCGTTGCAGATAGTTTTTCTATGGATGAGTTATATCCCTTGGTTTGCAGCGTTGCTGCGACTCGCAGCATGGATAGTTTTATATCAACTTGCTGTCAATAAGCCAACAAAAGTTGCATTATTGTCTATAATTTTCTTTTGGATAAGCGGAGTGGTACCTCTAATACTGGAATATATCGGATATTCTTCCAACTTCGAATTGATTACACTTGAAACTTTGGGTTCGTCATATACTATAGACTATTGCATTAGTTTGATTTTAATTTACTCGTATAGTTTGATTATTCGCAATAACTCTTTAGAGAAAGAAGATCGATCCTGGATTCATATATTTATGATTTGCATGATAGTCAATGCATCTTTTGCTTTATCAAGTGTTATTGCAGATTTAGTAATAGGTTCGCCAGCTGTTGACTATTGGTTTTGTTTTGAGAATAAGAGTCTAGGATGGGTAATAAATATTTTATATATCATTGCGTATTGGCGATTTGCACATTGTGCGGCGTTTGATAAAGCGAAAGAAGCAGAAGGTCCTGCGGAATATTCTTACTCACCATTCAACAAATATGTGGTAGGATTGTTTATAGCACTGGCATTAATGGCTGGAGTATTCTATCTTTTAATCTAATAAATATTAATAATTATGAAAAAGACATCCATGGTACAAAACGTATTGTCGTTTTTTCAACGTATAGAAAATAGTATTTGGGGTGAGCAAATCGTTTCCAACAAATACTTTGCATCGCTGTCCATCATCTTGGTTGCACTTATAGGTGCCTTGGTTACTGGTGGTAAGATATTGAATTCAAATCCTGATTTGGATATAGAAGTATCGTTATATTCGGCTATAACTACTGTATTGGTTATTGCTGTGCTCAATATTTATGAGTCAATTATTGCGGCAGAGAATGCTAAGATTGCCATTTTGCGTTCTTTGTTAGTATTCGGTATGATTGTAGTTGCGTTTTTTGTAGGTGTTTTGACATCTGTCGTTCTTGCCATTATCATTGCCATTGCAGTAGCAATAATAGCTCTGATTGTCATGGTAAAATTAGCACTTGGGGCATTAACAGGTGAACCTCGTCAGAAAGCAGAATTGCGCTCTAACGATATTATTGATTTCATGACAGGCAATGATAAAAAAGAAGGTGAACTCTCTTCCGATGGGTTGACATTCTATGAAAAAGGAGGCAAGACATGGAAACGTGAGAGCACCTCATCTAACGATTGGTACGAAGATTAACTTTTTCGCGAAAGTAACTTGAAAATACAACTCCGCATGATTGGCTATTTGGCTGATTGTGCGGAGTTTTTATCTGTTTGTATAGTGTGAGAAAATGGTTTATGCAACCGTTTGCGGAGAAATAAGAGGGGGATATTGGAAAAAAATGGGTAAAGTGTTGTGTATGTGAAAAAAAAGTAGTACTTTTGCAGCGTTTTTACGAGAAAAACCTACGAAAATCAAAGAGCCAAGACACATCAATGACGCTATTCAAGCGTTGAGATAACGGGTCTTGGTCTTTAGTTTTTAGCGAAAATAGTATATATTAATTAGAATAAAATATAATAAATAAATAATTAAATTATGGTTATTAAAGTAAGTAACACCAACCAGCCAAACTGGACTGAGGTGAAAGTAAATGCAAATTTGCCAGAGAATTTGCACAAACTTCAAGAAATTGCCTACAATCTTTGGTGGGTATGGAACTCGGAAGCAAAGAATATCTTCCGTTACATCGACAACGATGCATGGCACAAAGCACAATCCAACCCTATCGTGCTACTGAATATCATCAGTTATGAGCGCATGGTGGAACTCAGCAAGGACAAGAAGTTCATGAAAGAATTGGACGCTATCTATGCTGACTTCCGTGCATATATGGACGAGCCAAAAGATCCAAAGAAACCAAGTGTAGCATACTACTCCATGGAGTATGGTTTGACCCAAGTGTTGAAGATTTACTCTGGTGGTCTTGGTGTATTGGCAGGTGACTACTTGAAAGAGGCTTCAGACTGCAACGTGGACATGACCGCTATCGGTTTCCTCTATCGTTATGGCTATTTCACCCAAACACTCTCTCCAGAGGGTCAACAAATTGCAAAATACGAGGCACAAAACTTCTCTAACTTGCCTATCACTCAAGTGAAAGAGGCTGACGGCACTCCAATGGTAATTGAAGTACCTTATCCAGAGCGCACAGTGAAAGCATACTTGTGGAAAGTGGCTGTAGGTCGTATCAACTTGTATTTGTTGGATACCGACAACGAGATGAACTCTGAGTGGGATCGTCAGATCACTCACCAACTCTATGGTGGTGACTGGGAGAACCGTATCAAGCAAGAGATCATGTTGGGTATGGGTGGTACATTGGCTCTCACCAAGTTGGGCATCAAGAAGGATGTTTACCACTGTAACGAGGGTCACGCAGCTTTCATGGGCTTGCAACGTATGCTTGACCTCGTGGAGAAAGAGGGCTTGAACTTCCAACAAGCATTGGAGGTAGTTCGTGCGAGCGGTTTGTACACCTGCCACACTCCAGTGCCAGCAGGTCACGACTACTTCGAGGAGGGCTTGTTCTACAAGTATATGAACTCCTTCCCAGCACGTTTGGGTATCGAGTGGCATGATTTGATTGGTATGGGTCGTCAAAACCCATCTGACAATACCGAGAAGTTCTCAATGTCAGTATTTGCATTGAACACTTGCCAAGAGGCTAACGGTGTGAGCTGGTTGCACGGTGAGGTAAGCAAGAAGATGTTTGCTCCAGTATGGCCAGGTTACTTCGAGGAGGAGTTGCACGTAGATTACGTGACCAACGGTGTGCACATGCCAACATGGGCAGCTAGCGAGTGGAAAGCTATCTACAAAGAGATCTTCCCAAAAGAGTGGATCAAAGACCAATCTAACCTCGCAATGTGGGCTCCATACAACGATATGCCAGAGGAGAAGATTTGGGCTACTCGTATGAGCTTGAAGAAGAAACTCATCGATTATTTGAGGGAGCAATTCCGCGACAACTGGATGAAGAGCCAAGGTGATCCTGCTCGTATCGTTCGTGCATTGAATGAGATGAACGCAGACAACCTCATCATTGGTTTCGGTCGTCGTTTTGCAACCTACAAACGTGCTCACTTGCTCTTTACTGATTTGGAGCGTTTGGATAAGTTGGTAAATAACCCAGATCGTCCAGTACAATTCCTCTTTACCGGTAAGGCTCACCCAGCTGATGGTGGTGGTCAAGGTTTGATCAAGCGTATCATCGAGATCAGCCGTATGCCACAGTTCTTGGGTAAGATTATCTTCTTGGAGAACTACGATATGCGCCTTGCTAAGCGTTTGATTTCTGGTGTGGATATTTGGTTGAACACTCCTACTCGTCCATTGGAGGCATCTGGTACTTCTGGTGAGAAGGCACAAATGAACGGTGTATTGAACTTCTCTGTGCTTGATGGTTGGTGGAAAGAAGGTTACGTAGAAGGTGCAGGTTGGGCATTGACCGACAAGCGTACTTACGAGAACCAAGCTCACCAAGACCAATTGGATGCTGCAACTATCTACCAAATGTTGGAGAAAGAGATTATTCCATTGTACTATGCTAAGAACAGCAAGGGTTACTCTCCAGAGTGGATTCAAACTATCAAGAATAGTGTGACCAAGATCACTCCTCGCTTCACTACAAAGCGTATGATGGATGACTATTTCGAGAAGTTCTACAACAAACTCGCTAAGCGTCACGCATTACTTGGTGCAGACAACTACAAAGTGGCAAAAGAGATTGTAAACTGGAAGAACAATATCGTTGCTAACTGGGATAGCATCGAGGTAGTAAACTCTACATTGAATGCCAACAGCGCTGAGCTCAACGTGGGTAACAAGTGCACTATCGCTGTTGAGTTGGATACTAAGGGCTTGAACGACAAGGGTATCGGAATAGAGTTGGTAGCAGTACGTACCTCAACTCACAACAACGACAAGTTGTTCGAGGTTAAGCCATTAGAGTTGGTACAAGCTAAGGGTTCACGTCTCTTCTTCGAGACTGAGTATCAATTGGCTTACGCTGGCGGTATGAAGTTCGGTTTGCGTATGTATCCAAAGAATGACTTGCTGCCTCACCGTATGGACTTCTGTTACGTTCGTTGGATTTAATTCCTATGAAATCAATAGAAAAAGAGACTGCTTCGGCAGTCTTTTTTTTGCCTTGTAGTGTTTAAATGCTAAAAAGTTTGCATAGTTGCAAATATTTTTGTAATTTTGCAGACAAATTTCCAACCCTAGATATTTGAAGGTAAAAAGCAAAAGGAGGAAAAATGCAAAATTTAATCACCATCTACTGTAAGAACACGAAGGAGTATGTTCAAATTCCTTGTGGTACATCGCTCAAAGAGTTGGCGGAGCAATTGTCTTTGGATATGCGTTATCCAGTAGTAGCTGCTCGCGTGAATTACAAGGTTCAAAACCTTAACTTTTTGATTTATAAGCCCAAAGATATTGAGTTTTTAGATATAACCAGCGAGAGTGGAAAGCGTTGCTATCTTCGCACGTTGAATATGGTGATGGCTTGTGCTGTGAGGGAATTATGGCCAAGTTGCGACTTGCGTCTTGAGCACCCGATAAGTCGTGGTTTTTATTGTACTATTCGCGAGTCGCGTGAAGTGGTAAAGGAGATAACTCCAGAAGTGATATCTCAGTTGAAGGCTCGTATGGAACAGATCATAGCTGAGAATCGTCCAATTATCACAGAAGAGCGTCAAACGAAAGAGGTGATTAAGCTGTTCGCAGACCGCAAGGATGGTGAAACAACCTTGTTTGAGACATTGGGTAATCCATATTGCCGCTACTACCGAATGGGGGATTACATTGATTACTACACGGGTGCTTTGATGCCTTCGACTGGGTATATCCACTTGTTCGATATTGAGGAATATAATGGTAATATTTTGCTTCGCGTACCATCTCGTCGTGATCCAAATCAGTTGGGAGAGCGTTGTATGCAAGATAAGCGATTTGGTATATTCAAGGAGTATGTGGGGTGGAACAAGTTGCTGCATATCAGTAATGTAGGTGAGTTTAACAGAGCATGCAAGAATCAGAAAAGTTTTGAGATGATCAAGTTGTCCGAGGCTTTGCATGAGAAGAAAGTGGCTCAGATAGCCGACCAAATAGCGCATCGCGAGACAGGCATTCCAAGGTTTGTGTTGATATCAGGCCCTAGCTCTTCGGGCAAGACAACATTCTCGAAGCGTTTGACTATTCAGTTGATGGTCAATGGAATACGTCCGGTTGTAATATCGATGGATAATTATTTTGTCAATCGTGAGGATACTCCGCGTGACGAGAATGGCGAATGGGATTTTGAGCATTTGGAGACATTGGACTTGCCGTTGTTCCGTCAGCATTTAGCTGAGTTGCTAGATGGTAAAACCATCAAATTGCCATTTTATAATTTTGAGACAGGTAAGCGTGAATATCGTGGGGAGACTCTTCATTTGGAAAAGGATACTGTGGTAATATTGGAGGGATTGCATGCTTTAAATCCAGAATTGATTCCAAATATTCCTCGTGAGATGACGTTTAAAATCTATGTTAGTGCGTTGACAACAGTAAACTTGGATAATCATAATTGGATTCCAACGAGTGATGTGCGTTTGATTCGTCGCATAGTACGTGATTATCGTTATCGTGGATATTCAGCGATAGAAACTATTGCACGTCTTGCTAGTGTGCAGCGTGGTGAAGATCGTTGGATTGCTCCTTTCCAGGAAGAGGCGGATGTGATGTTTAATTCGGCATTATTGTTTGAATTGGCGGTGTTGAAACGTCATGCCGAGCCGATATTGGATGAAGTGCCAAAGTATTGCGATGAATATACAACAGCCCATAGGCTGAAAAAATATTTGAGTTATTTTGAATCAATCCCTGAGCGTGAGATTCCTCCTACATCATTCTTGCGCGAGTTTGTGGGTGGTAGTTCGTTTAGGTATTAAATTGAAAAAATATGAAGCGGATATTGTTTCTATGTGGTATATTGTGTGTCGCGTTGTCGGCACGTTGCCAAAGTGTAGAGCAAGATACTATTTTGATGGTAGATAGTGTTGCAGCGGATAGTATTGAGGTAGAAGATACAGTGCATGTAGTACTGCTGACCGATGTAATGGAAAATGCGGTGGTGTACCAAGATTCGTTGGTGCGCGAATTAATGATTAACAAGCGCCTTGGTATTCAACGTGGTGTACAAGAGGTGAATGGTTATCGCGTACAAGTATTTTCGTCGAATCAGCAACAAAGTGCAAAAAATAGGGCGTTGTTGTTGCAACAAGATTTGTCGAGTCAGCTGGAAGAGCCTGTATATGCTATTTCTGAACCTCCATTTTGGAAGGTGCGTATTGGTAACTTCTTGACGCGTGAGGAAGCCAATGATTATCGTATGACATTTGTCGCTCAATATCCTGAATTACAAGGAAGTACGTATGTGGTTCCTGATAAAGTAATAGTAATTAATAAATAAGGATGGATATGGTTAATACTTTTGTACCGTCTGAAGAGACTACTCAGCTGATTGCTCAACATATACAAGAAATTATTCGTCTTTTGGGCGAAGATGCTCATCGTGAGGGTTTAGTGAAAACCCCTACTCGTGTAGGAGAGGCGATGCAATTTCTTACGCAAGGATATATGCAAAATGCAGAAGATATTTTGCGCGGTGCGTTGTTTGAAGAGGACTATCGTCAGATGGTTGTGGTGAAAGATATTCCCTTTTACTCGCTATGCGAACATCATATGTTGCCCTTTTTCGGGAAGGCTCATGTCGCGTATATCCCCAATGGCAAAATTACGGGTTTGAGCAAGATAGCTCGCGTGGTGGATGTGTTTGCACATCGTTTGCAAGTGCAAGAGCGTATGACTACACAAATTAAGGATTGTATCCAGCAGACACTCAATCCGCTAGGTGTGATGGTAGTGATAGAGGCAGAGCACTTATGCATGCAAATGCGTGGGGTACAAAAACCCCATGCGGTGACCACAACAAGTGATTTTACTGGCGCTTTTAATCGTGCAGAAACTCGTGAGGAGTTTATGAATTTGATACGTAGTTAGTTCATAACTAGAATTTTTACCACTCCATGTCCATTGCCGTCTGTGGTATTACAAAGTGCGGTATAAACCCCGGATGCAACTCGTTTGCCTTGTGTATTGGTTCCGTCCCATGCAGCTGAACCGCCAGTACATTTGATTGTTTGTACTAGATTTCCACCTGTATCAACTATGCGAACTTCAGTATTTTCCATTGCACCTACAATGGTTATATATCCGTAATAGTTTGCAGCAACAGGGTTGGGGTAGGCGTATAATGTGGAAAAGTCTTCTTTCGGTTCGGTAGCATCACTCATATAAGAAACTAAACCACCACCAGTACCGACAAACACTTCGCCAGTTGATGGGCTGATAGCAAGCGAGAGAATAGTATTGCTTGGCAAAAGTGAGTTTTCTGTGGTAAAATGTGCAACTGTTTCTAGGGTATATTCCGCATCTTCCTTATTTTCAGTATAATCCATTAGATATAGTCCAGAGGAGGCTGTTCCAATCCATATGCGGTTTGCTCCGTCGATAGCGATAGCATTTATTCGCTCATTATCAAGTAGATAGTCACCTAGCTGTGTTCCATCATTGCGAGGCATAATAATTCGCTCGCATTTGTTGGACGTAGTGAAATCAACACTAGGTGGAATAATGAAGAGTCCTGTGGATGTTCCTATCCAAATTGTATTATTTTTGTCTTGTGCTATGGAATAAATAAATTCGGGTGTTATTTGATTTCCATTTTGATCTATCCAGGAGGTTCGGAAGGTTGTCTTATCATCTTTTGGATTATCGGGTGTACCATTATCTTGTAACAAGACTACTCCTGTTATGTTGCGAGCAATAGCAATCCACTTGTTCGATGGATTGCGACGATCCATTAAGATCTCTTCTGGTGTTTCTAATCGAATAAGTTTATTTTGTTTGTCGTATAGTTGAAAAGATGTCCATTTCCCAGCAGGAGAAACTACATGTATTGTTCCGTATATGGTAGAACTATTTCCTGTATTTAGAATCCATAGATTACCTTTGTCATCATACATTATTCCGTCTGTTCGGGTATACAAGGCTGGATTATCAGGTGCAGCCGCTATGAGATTACTATTATTGGGCGTATAGTGTTTAACCACTTTTTCTCCTTGCATCTCCAACATACCTGTTCCAAAAGTGGTGACAAAGTAGTGTTTAGAGTCATTAGGATCTTGGGCAACATTCATGATATCATAAACAGGTATATTGCCGAGCTGTTCCACCAATGTACCATTCTTGATATTGGTCCAACTACCATTTTCATATATCATTATTTCTCCCATGCGCATGTTTTGCGTAGCCCAACGTCCTCCAGGGAGCATATATAATTTATTTCCAAATATGCGTAAGCGATATGAAGTGTTGCTATTGGGGCCTTCTGGACGGTAGGTAGCTTGTGCAGTATTATCTTTATAACGTACTAATCCTTCATCTCCAGTGCCCAACCAAAATAGATTGTTTTCTTCCTTTACATCGTTTACATAGCCATACAATAGTGCCCTTTCCATATGAAAATCATTGTACACTTCTAATGCCCCATGGGCATTTTCAGGTAGGACATATATATGATTCTCTGTTTTGCAGATACCTCGAAGAACATAATCGGATTTTATCGATTTCCATTGTTTATTAATCAGCACCGATAGTTGATTATTTTGCACCACATATATATTCCCTTTGTGGGCTTTCATACCTTGAATTTTTCCTGCATTAGTTAATGGTTGTGCCTGCCAGAAATTATAATCCGATAGATTTGCCGACAAATGGGCTATATATAATTCTTTTTCTGTGATTGCGTAAAGTACATCATCATTGATGGTAATAGCATCCACATGGACTTCGCTCGAATTTTTGCCGATATAATATGTATCTTTTATTTCCATCTTGTGCATATCCACCACCAACACCCCAAAACTCATTGCTAGATATGCAAGTTCTTCGTGCATATAGATGTCGTTTGCTTGTTTCGACACGCTCATTTGTTTTACAAATAAGTCAGAGATATTATAGATATTGCCTTTTTGATCTATGATATCCAATTGTCCATCTTGGTAGGTGATTAGCATTTTATTCAGCACCTTATTATAGGCAATATGGTCAATGTGTGCACTACTTAACCCATTTAGGCGTGTATATTGTTCTATTTCGTCTGTTTTTTTGTTTACAGAAAACAACGAATTTGCAGATAACGCATAGACATAATCTCCCAATATGACAACTTCATCTACACCTGTAAATGCAGTATGAGCATGCCATTGATACACATTTCCAAATGTTTCGTCTTCAGCCATAGCAGGAGTAGATGCCATGCAGGTGGATAATATAAATAATGTAAATAATAGATATCGCCTCATAATAATATAAATCATTGATTATCAACTAACTTTCTCAACTCTTCCATCGCTCTAGCACGATGACTGATGGTGTTTTTTACCTCTGCACTCAGGCTGGCAAACGTCTTTTCGTATCCTTCGGGAATAAATACTGGGTCATATCCAAATCCCCCTTCGCCCTCTTCTTGCGTCGCTATCTTACCATTCACGATGCCCTCCACTTGCTGTTCCTTATCGCCCATGATTAGCGTCACTACTGTTCTAAAACGTGCACCTCGATGAGTCACGCCATCCAACTCCCGCAACGCTTTTTGTCGGTTGTTCACATCCTTCGCTTCATCACCTGCCCAGCGAGCTGTACGCACACCAGGTACACCATTCAGAGCGGCGATCTCTAGCCCTGTGTCATCGGCAAACACACCATCAATGTCCTTCTGCAGGTCTTGCTCCGTGAGCCAATTCCACACCTCGCGAGCCTTCAACGCGGAGTTGGCTTCCAATGTCTCGCCTGTTTCTTCAATCTCTTGAACAAATCCTATCTCGCGCAAACTGACAACTTCTACTGAAGTTGGAAGAATCTGACACACTTCTTCTAATTTATGCTTATTGTTCGATGCAAAGACTAATTTCATATCTAAAAATCCAACTAAAATCGTGCAAAGTTACGCTTTTTTGCACAAATATCAAAATATTTTGCTTCAGATTTGGTATATTCGACCATTTTTTTGTACTTTTGCCACGAAAATTTGAAACAATTTAAATAACTTTAATTGATAACAGTTATGAATAAACGTAATTTTTTCCTATCGTTAGCCCTCATTTTGACGGCTACATTGTGTGCCCAAACTCCTATCTTGGGCGAGTGGATCAGTGTGGATGATGCTACTGGCGAACAAAAATCTGTTGTAAAAATCTATCAAGCTGCAGATGGCAAGTACTATGGAGACATTATCCAATTGTTTGGTGAAAACGCTGCTACTGCTGTCTGCGAAGAGTGTGTGGGAGAAGAGCACAACAAGCCAATCGTAGGCTTGACCATCATTCGTGACATGCAACTCAAGGATGGCGAATTGCGTGGTGGCAAGGTGCTTGATCCTGACAATGGTAAGTTCTACTACGCTAAGATCTACCTCAAGAACGGCAACCTTATTCTTCGTGGTTCATTGGACAAAGCGGGTGTGTTAGGCAGAAGCCAAACTTGGTTGCCTAAAAACTAACCTATTGATTTATAGAAGCAAAAAGACTGCCCTCGGGCAGTCTTTTTTGTCTTATTGCATTCCTCGGATGACTATTTCTTCATTGCCTCTGCGATAGCATTGGCTATCTCTGCCATCTCTTCTGCAGGCAATGTCATCTTGGGATTCGCGAACGACATATCCCCCTCTTTGCTGATTGGAATCAGGTGCATATGCACGTGTGGAACTTCCAATCCTATTACTGCCACACCCACGCGCTTGCACTCCACAGCTCCTTTGATCCCTTTAGCTACTTGCTTGGAAAATACCAACATCTCGCTCAGGATATCATCATCCAAATCAAAGATATAATCTGCCTCTGGTTCTGCCAATTTGGGTACAATCAGCGTATGTCCTTTTTGCAGGGGATTGATGTCCAAAAATGCATAAAACTTGTCATTCTCCGCCACTTTGTAGCTTGGAATTTCGCCATTGATGATTCGTGTGAAGATGGTCATAACGATGTGTATTAAAGACTGATTTCCAATACCTTAAATTGCAATTTGCCTGCAGGTACTACCACCTCTGCTATGTCCCCCACTTTCTTGCCGAGCAAGCCTTTTGCGATAGGGGTTGTGGTGGCCAATTTGCCTTCTGCCACGTTTGCCTCGCCCTCTGTCACCAATTGATATATTTTCTCTTGGTTGGTCTTGAGGTTGAGTACACGGACTTTGGTCAAAATCTGTACCTCATCGGTGTTGATGTCATTCTCATCAATGATACGAGCGTCGATAATCTTGGATTTGATCAACGCAATTTTGCTTTCGAGCACTCCTTGTTCTTCTTTTGCTGCATCATACTCGGCATTCTCACTCAAGTCGCCTTTCTCACGCGCCTCGGCAATCGCGGCGATCACGCGTGGACGCTCTACCGACTCTAAGAATTGGAGCTCATCTTTCAGTTTTTGAAGACCTTCTGCGGTCATGTAGGTTGTTGCCATATCTTTTATTAGTATTTTCTATTTAGGATCTCGTTGGCGATAAACGCTTTCTTAACCTCTTGAATATCAGAGAAGTCTGGAAGCAAATTTTCTTGCTCCTCTACCTCGGTAATAGGTGTAATTTTCGTATTATCTTTCATATCCTCTTTATATAATTATACCACCCTCTCACAAGGATGGAATCCGTTTTATTCTCGGCTGACTTAAAAACAACGAGAAACTTCCCAGCCTCTCGTTGCCATTAAACCTAAACCTTAACTATGAAAATTTATTGTTTTCGAGTGCAAAAGTACTGCTTTTTTTTTATTCGTGCAAATTTTTTATAAAAAAAATGCTTTTTTTGCTTAAAAAATGCAATTTTTTTTCCTAAAAGTCAGTCATTTACACTATTTTTCCCTTCAAAGTAGCAGCACTTGCCTCTTCTACCACCACATTCACCAACTCGCCAATCTGCCTTCCTTCGCGAGGAAAAACCACTGTCTTGTACTGCGAAGTACGTCCGTACATATCCTCGCGACTCCTCTTCGAATAACCTTCCACCAGCACTTCTACCACCTTGCCAATCTCCTTTTGATTACTCTCCAACGATAACTGATTTTGCAAGGCAATGATTTCATTCAGACGCCTAACTTTCTCTGTTTCAGATATGTTGTCTGGCAAATGCTTCTGCGCGTGAGTGCCAGGACGCTCGCTGTATTTGAACATAAACGCCGTATCAAAACCCACTTCGCGCATCAACGACAAGGTCTCTTCATGATCTTCTATCGTCTCGTCGTGGAAACCGCAAAACACATCCGTACCGATGGCTGCATTCGGCACGATTCGACGTATGGCTGCAATCCTGTCCAAATACCACTCGCGAGTGTATTTGCGGTTCATCAGTTTCAGTATCTTGTTCGAACCGCTCTGCACGGGCAAATGAATAAACTTACAGATATTTTGATACTTAGCTATCACTTCCAAGGTCTCATCCGACATGTCTTTGGGGTGCGACGTCGTGAATCGAATACGCATATCTGGAGCAGCTTGTGCCACCAATTCGAGCAACTGAGCAAAACGAATCACTTCCTCTTCCTCACCTTCGCGCACACGCGTGTACTTATAACTATTCACGTTTTGCCCCAGCAACGTCACCTCCTTGTACCCTTTGCCCTGCAAGTCACGCACCTCGTTCAAGATGCTCTCCACATCCCTGCTGCGCTCCCTGCCGCGAGTGTATGGTACGATGCAGTACGAACAGAAATTATTACATCCGCGCATAATGCTCACAAAGCCCGAAATCTGCTTGCCTATGCGGGCGGGCATCACCTCGCGATACGTCTCCGTGGTGCTCAATTCGATGTTGATAGCAGGCAGGCCTAACTCACACTGTGCCAATAGATTAGGTATGTCCAAATACGCATCTGGACCTGCCACAAAATCCACGCCCCAATCCTTTATCAGCCCTTCACCCATACGCTCCGCCATACAACCGATCACACCGATTGTTTTTCTTTTCGCGTTCTCTGACTTCCGTTTTCCGCAAGAACGAAGTTCCTTCAGTCGGTTCTGTACTTTCTGTTCTGCATTGTCGCGGATAGAACAAGTGTTCAGCAGTACAATATCTGCATCTTCCAGAGTTTCAGTCAGTTGGCAATCTGTGGTCTGCATGATTGCGGCCACCACTTCACTGTCTGCCACATTCATCTGGCAGCCATATGTCTCAATATAAAACTTTTTCACGCCACAAAGGTACGACAAAAAATACAAATACACAAACTATTTGGCAAAAACTTCACCTTTACTCCATATTTCTCCTTTGTCCCCCTGTTCATAGGGGGACGAGTCCGAAGGACGGAGGGGGTTATTTTGCCTATCTCCCCCTCCTAATAGAACCCTATCTTTCTCCTACCTTTACTTAGTGATTACTTAGTGATTAGTTAGTGATTAGTTAGTGATTCCACTATCTTCACCCTATCTACTCCTACTTTTGAACTATTTATACAAAGTATTTGTATATTTGCAAAAAAATTACTAACTTTGCAGAAAATTTGAATTATGACCCAAAGCAATACCCATTATGTATACCAACAACCGGCCATCGAGTTTGTAACGGTGGCGGTACAACTATGCCTATACCTCGAGCAACTCGAAGGACTTGACAAGTCCGAGTTCGTCGAGAAGATGCTTTGCCTTCTGCCCTTGCTCTATCTCAAAGCGCGACTCCTGCCCAAAGCTACCGAAGAGCTCGACGGCTTCCCTGAGCGATTTGTCTCCGAACAAGAGTATGAAGACATACGCCAAAAGGTGGCGCAATGCATGGGCGCAGACGATACCTATCTGGAGGTATTTGTGGAGGATATGCGGTATTCCGACGAACCCATCACGGCTTTTGTCTCGGAGAATATTGCCGATATCTACCAAGAAATCAAGGACTTAGCTTGCAACTACCAAACGCGTGACGAGGCAGTGATGAATGACGCACTGGTCAATTGCATCGAGGCTTTTGAGCAGCATTGGGGACAAAAATTGTTGAACGTACTTCGCCCACTCCACGCGGTAGCTTGCGAAGGAGAGCAGGAATAAGAGATGAGTAGTTTTTTGCCAAATACATTTGCTGCACATATCGACAAGGCGGTGATTTCCACCTTGCCTGTCGCCTTTTTTGAGGGAGAGGTCATTGTGGTAGATCGCCCTGAGATGGTCGCAGAAGCCGCCGCGTATCTGCGTCAGCATAACGTATTAGGTGTGGATACAGAAGCACGTCCATCTTTCAAACGTGGCGTACATTATCCTACTGCATTGGTACAAATCTCCACCCTCCAGCGTTGCTACCTCTTCCGCCTAACCCACGTGGGTATGCCTGTGGAGATAGCGCAGATTTTTGCCGATCCTAATATATGCAAGGTCGGTTTGGCTTTCAAAGATGATATCAACGGACTCAGAAGACGTCGCGACTTCAAACCGGCTAACTGTATTGATCTACAGGCGATTGTATGCAAGTATGGTATTATGGATCTCGGCTTGCAAAAGATTTTTGCTATCATTTTTGGCAAGAAAATCAGCAAGGCGCAACAGCTCACCAATTGGGAGAACTCTCACCTCACGCCCGAACAAGCCCGCTATGCTTCCACCGACGCATGGGCTACTCTCAGCATCTATCTGGCACTGCAACAAGTCAAACCTCTCTCCAAAAAGGCGATAGAAGCGCTCAAACGTGCTGAGAAAGAGGCGCAAATCCAACGCCAACAAGAGGCGATGGAGCGAAAATTACAAGAGCAAGCAACTAAAAATCAGGAAAAAGAACTATGATAACTGTTCATCTCAAACCACATAAAGAAGAATCACTCCTTCGTTTCCACCCTTGGGTTTTCTCAGGGGCCATTCGAAGTATTGCCTTGGATAAGGATTATCCATATGCCGAGCCACGCGAAGGAGAAGTGGTGCAAGTGGTGGATGCGAAAGGGAATATATTAGGAGTTGGACATTACCAGATAGGCTCAATTGCTGTCCGTATTTTGGCGTTCGGCGTAAACGACTTGCCCCAAGACTTCTGGCGGGAGCGTATCGCGGCCGCATACGAGGTGCGCAATAGTTTGGGATTAATCTCTGCCAACAACAACTCCTTCCGCCTCATACACGGCGAGGGTGACTTCTTGCCGGGATTGATAGTCGATATCTATGCCGACACTGCTGTGATTCAAGCCCATTCGATTGGTATGCACTACCACCGCCAGGAGATTGCTGAGGCAATCATCCAGGTGGTACCTCAAGTGGATAAGGTGTACTACAAATCGGATGACACCCTGCCACACAAAGCGGTGATCGAAGGTGCTCGTGTGGGCTACCTGATCGGCGCAGAGAAAGCAGATACAGAAGGAGATTTCTGGGCAAAAGAAAACGGACTAGACTTCCGCATCGACTGGCTACGTGGACAAAAAACGGGATTTTTCATCGACCAACGCGACAATCGCTCTCTTCTAGAGCACTACGCCAAGGATAAAGAGGTGCTCAATATGTTCTGCTATACTGGTGGATTCTCGGTGTATGCTTTGCGTGGTGGAGCCAAACTGGTTCACTCTGTGGATGTGAGCCAAAAAGCCATCGACCTCGTGCGCAGCAATGTAGCCCATAACTTCGGAGAGAACGCACCTCACGAAGCCTTTGCAGAAGAGGCTTTTGAGTTCATGGCTAACAACCAAAACAAATACGACCTCATCATCCTCGACCCCCCTGCATTTGCCAAACACCGCGATGCAGTCAAAAACGCCTTGCGCGGCTATCAACGCCTCAATGCCAAAGGCATACAGAGCATTCGACCGGGTGGAATACTCTTCACCTTCTCCTGCTCACAAGCTATCGACAAGGATATGTTCCGCCTAGCTGTCTTCTCCGCAGCGGCACAAGTGGGACGCAAAGTGCGTATTTTGCACCAATTGCACCAACCTGCTGATCATCCTATTAATATCTACCACCCAGAGGGCGAATACCTCAAGGGATTGGTGTTGCAAGTAGAATAAACCAACTTAAACCTTTATAATACAATGAATTACTTAGATCAATTGAATGCTGCCCAACGTGCAGCGGTAGAATACAACGCCGGCCCACATCTGGTCATTGCTGGCGCAGGGTCAGGCAAAACACGCGTACTGACCTATAAGATTGCTTACCTGCTCGAACAGGGTATCCATGCGGGTCATATCCTCGCACTCACTTTCACCAATAAGGCAGCGCGAGAGATGAAAAGTCGTATTGCCAACCTAGTGGGCGAACAAGTGGCTAGATACCTTTGGATGGGCACCTTCCACTCTATTTGTACGCGTATCCTGCGCCAAGAGGCGGAGCTCTTGGGCTACACCCGCGACTTCACCATCTACGATACCACGGACTCCAAGTCTGTCATCAAACATATCGTCAAAGATATGCAGTTGGATGAGAAGACCTACAAACCCAACGTCATCCTGTCGCGTATCTCCTTGGCTAAAAACCAATTACTATCCCCAACGTCCTATAGCTCCAACCGCGAGTACACCATGCAAGATCGCTTTGCGCGTATCCCAGAGGTGTCACGTATCTATATGGAATACAACCGCAGGTTGAAAGCCTGCAACGCAATGGATTTCGACGATCTGCTCTTCATGACCAACACCCTCTTTAAGAAGAACGAGGACGTGTTGCGCAAATACCAAGACTACTTCCGATATATCCTGGTAGATGAGTACCAAGATACCAACTATTCACAATACCTCATTGTCAAGCGATTGGCGGAGCCAGACAACCATATATGCGTGGTAGGAGATGATGCACAATCCATCTACTCCTTCCGTGGAGCCAACATCGAGAATATCCTTACTTTCCAAAAAGGATATGCCGATGCCAAACTCTTTAAACTCGAACGTAACTACCGTTCCACCCAAACCATCGTCAATGCTGCCAACTCGCTCATTCGACATAACCGCGGACAAATACCCAAAGCTGTATATTCCGAACTTGCCTTAGGCGATCGCCTGCAACTCACCACCTATATGTCCGATCGTGATGAGGGAAAAGCGGTGGCACAACAGGTCAAAATCCTTTACCGTCAAGGCTATGATTATGAGTCGATTGCGGTGATGTACCGCACCAATGCACAGTCGCGTGTCATCGAGGACGAACTCCGTCATCTAGGTATTCCATACCGCATCTATGGTGGTATGAGTTTCTACCAACGCAAGGAAATCAAAGACGCGATCGCCTATTTCCGATTAGCTGTTAATCCGGATGACAACGAGGCATTTGCACGTGTCATCAACTACCCTTTGCGGGGGATAGGCGACACCACCCTAATGAAAGTGCGGGAGGCAGGGCGGCAAGCGGAATGTTCCATGATGCAGGTGATCTGCAATCCCGAAGCGACCCAACTCGATGTCTCTGCGGCTACACAAAAGAAACTGACAGCTTTTGCCGAGATGATCAACGGCTTCAGCCAACGTGTAGCCACCACCGACGCATACGAGTTTGCCACCATGATGATGCGCGATACGGGAGTCATGCGCGAAGCCAAAGCAGATACGTCGCAAGAGGGTATAGCACGTCTAGAGAACCTCGAGGAGATGCTGGCTGGTATCCATGAGTTCGTGGATCAGCAACTCAGAGAGGGAGTCACATTCGTGCCGATGACTGAGTTTCTTTCCGAAGTAAGCCTCCTCACCGACCAAGATGAGAAGCAAGAGGATAACCAACCACGTATCACGCTCCTCACCGTACACGCGGCCAAAGGACTTGAGTTCAAGGTGACGTTTATCGTCGGTTTAGAAGAGAATCTCTTCCCATCCCAGTTCTGCCAAGCGCCTAAGGAGATCGAAGAAGAGCGCCGTTTGCTCTATGTGGCTATCACGCGTGCCATGGAGCGTTGCTACCTCACCAATGCGCGCCAACGCTTCCGCAACGGACAAACACAGTTCTCTTCGCCTTCGCGCTTCCTAAAAGACATTGATACATGCTATCTACAGCAAACACAAACGATGTCCACCTTCCCGCAGCCAACAATCAAAGTGCAACCTTCCGCACCAAGCTTTTCATCCAGTCTTTCGTCCAATGCCAAATTGAAAAGCGTATCCAAGCAAGTGGGAGGCAACACATCCAAAACACGCAGAGAAGTTCGTTCCGAATGGAAGAAGCAAGACAGGGTAGTACACAAAGTGTTTGGAGCTGGATTAGTATTAGACGTTTATCACGAGAATGATAACGACAAGATAGATATTCAATTTGATACCGTAGGCAAGAAGACCTTGCTTTTGACCTACGCAAAACTAACACGCGAGTAATATGAATAAGATTATTAGCAAACGATTCTTTTCGGAGAATGTAGCGGAGATAGTAGTAGAAGCTCCGCTGATTGCCCGCAGCAGAAAGGCGGGACACTTTGTGATCGTGCGAGTGGATAAGAATGGCGAACGTATGCCACTCACCATCTCGGATGCTGACCTAGAGCAGGGTACCATCACATTGGTTGTTCAGCGCATTGGTGTGTCTTCTAGCAAACTATGTGCGCTGGAGGCGGGAGATTATGTAGCCGACTTAGTAGGCCCTCTGGGCAAAGCCACCGATATTCGTAATTTTGGTACCGTAGTCTGTGCATGCGGCGGTGTGGGTGCTGCGCCTATGTTGCCTATCGCACAAGCCCTTAAGGCTGCCGGCAACCGAGTGATCACCGTATTGGCTGCGCGCAACCGAGAGTTGATCATCCTCCACGACCAACTAGCTGCCGTGTCCGACGAAGTGATAGTGATGACCGACGATGGTTCCATGGGGCAGAAAGGTCTGGTCACAGAGGGAGTGGAGCAGGTGATTAATCGCGAGCAAGTGGACAAGTGTGTGACCATCGGTCCTGCTATCATGATGAAGTTTGTCGCATTGACGACCAAGAAATACAATATCCCTACCGAAGCCAGCTTAAACACCATCATGGTGGATGGTACAGGTATGTGCGGAGCTTGCCGCGTAACAGTGGATGGCAAGACCAAGTTCGTCTGTGTCGATGGACCCGAATTTGATGCACATAAGGTAGATTTCGACGAGATGTTGTCGCGTTTGCGCCAGTATAAGACAGAAGAAGTGATGGCATACGAGGAAACGCTTCATGGAGATACACCGCACCACACTGCCACCCCTGCTGCTTCACCTTTCGCATCAATCGAACAGCATGAGGTAGCTCCTTTTGAAGGAAAAGCAAAGGATAGAGTAGCGATTCCTCGCGTGAAGATGAACGAACTCGCGCCAGCTGTGCGCATCCAGTCACTCTACAAAGAGGTCAACCAAGGATTAACCTTCGATCAAGCAGTCACCGAGGCACATCGCTGTCTCAACTGCAAGAACCCAACCTGCGTCGAAGGATGCCCCGTGAATATCAATATCCCTGGTTTTATCAAGCAATTAGAGATAGGCAACCTTGCAGCTGCTGCGGAGATTATCGCAGAGAGTAGCACATTGCCCGCTGTTTGTGGACGCGTATGCCCCCAAGAGAAACAATGCGAGTCGAAGTGTATTCACCTGAAGATGGGACACCAACCGGTGGCAATTGGCTACCTAGAGCGATTTGTGGCTGACAATGCGCCAAAGGCGGAATCGGATACTAGGAATCGTGAGTCCAAAAACGGCAAGAAAATTGCAGTGGTTGGCTCTGGACCTGCGGGCTTGGCTTTTGCTGGCGATATGGCTAAATATGGCTACGAGGTGACAGTCTTTGAGGCTTTGCACGAGATTGGCGGCGTGCTCAAATATGGTATTCCTGAGTTCCGTTTGCCCAACCGTATTGTGGATAAAGAGATCGATGGCTTGCGCGCCTTAGGGGTCACCTTCCAAACAGATACCATCATCGGTAAGACCCTCAGCATCCAAGACCTCCAAGACGAAGGATTCTTGGGCATATTTGTAGGTAGTGGCGCCGGTTTACCTCGATTCATGGGTATTCCTGGTGAGAACCTCAATGGCGTGATGTCCTGCAACGAGTATCTCACACGTGTCAATCTGATGAATGCCGCTTCGGAGGACTCAGATACCCCTATCATGAAGGCCAAGAATATAGCTGTGATAGGTGGTGGTAATACCGCCATGGATGCTGTACGTACCGCCAAACGTTTAGGAGCGGAACATGCTATCGTAGTATATCGCCGCAGCGAAGACGAGATGCCTGCACGTATAGAGGAAGTGCGCCATGCCAAGGAAGAAGGCGTGGAGTTTATGACCCTGCACAACCCGATTGAATACCATGCCGATGAGAATGGTCGAGTGAAAGAGGCTGTGCTGCAAGTTATGGAATTGGGCGAACCAGATGAGTCAGGCCGCCGTAGTCCTGTAGCCATCGAAGGCAAGACCGTGACTATTCCTGTGGACGAAGTGATCGTGAGCGTAGGAGTAAGTCCTAACCCATTGATTCCATCCTCTGTAGAGGGATTGGAAGTCTCCAGGCGAGGTACCATCGTGGTGAACGAACAGATGCAGTCTTCTATCCCAACCTTGTTTGCCGGTGGTGATATTGTGCGCGGTGGTGCTACCGTGATTCTCGCTATGGCTGACGGACGAAAAGCTGCCAAAGAGATGCACGAGTATCTGACCAAATAAATCCATTAGATACAAAAAATCCCCTCACTTCAATAGGAGGGGATTTTTGTATCTAAGCTGTCAACTTTTTCAGAATGTGTATTTTACACCTAATAAGAAGTGAATACCTTGTGATTCGTAGCCATAGAAGAACGAATCTTTGCGGTTGAGGTAGTCATTGAGTTGGGCATATACCACCAACCACCGATTGATAGCATACTGACCTCCCAAGTTGAGAGAGATCATCGGTTTGATTTGTTTGGCTCCCTCAGAAGTATCCGCCCAACGGCTTCCTGCAAAATAGTTATCGGAATAGATACTCCATTTGGAGTTGATATGCACATCTACGCGTGCTTTCACATCCCAGTTTGGACGATCATACACCTTGTCCGCCTGCCAGAAATAGTAGTTGCCTGATGCATTCAGTTCCACAATATCGCGGTAATGGTAGTGCAAACTAGCACCTACTTTCCATCGTTGGTAGTTGGCTTGGAGCAAGCTGTAGTAGTCCGCCAATTGATTCTCACCATTCAGAGTAGCATAACTATGTACTGCACCTATCATATACGCATAACCACCATAGATATCCAGCAACATCGTGTTCAGTGGACGAATCTTAATACCCAATTGTACATCCGCTGGAGTATAGTTGCGTAACTCGCGCTGTAGTCCACCTGGGATGCTCAAGAAGCGATTATATCCCATGTATTCCTCCATCGTACCCATATCCACTCCGCCTTGCGCATGGAGATAAGGGTGGAGCAGATTGTTCAGCACATGGCCCTCTACCTCAATATGAGGAGATGGAGCGAACGCAAGATTAGGAGTCGAACTCAAATACGTACCATTGCCTATATTCATATCAATATGCACGCCCGCGTGCACGCGTAGATAGTCCGTCTCAAACTCATAGAAGGGCTCCATGCGTATGGCGTGACGGGGGGCAACTGCGGTATCAGCTACCGAATAAATGCTGTTTTGCACATAAGCATGCAAACCCGCTTGGTGCTTATCGCCTTTCCATGCAAAATCTAGATAGGAGCATACCTGATGTTCCACAGCGTAGTTCGTGGTAATAAAGGCTTCGTATCCGGTTTGTACACGATATTGGATAGCGGCATCACGGGTCGATCGGATGCCAATCTTGGTATTGGCGTTCCATAATGTCTGCCAACCAAATACGGGTTGATAGGCATACGCTTCGTTCTTTCCGTCCACACCCACATACAAGTCCAATCCTTTGAAATGACGAGTCACAGTCGTACCTAATCCCGATACCGACAACGCATCTTTTCCCCAGTAAGCATCGTGCTTGGCAAATACATCTACCGACCAATTCTTTTTCTCCCTCAATCGGTAAGCGAAATGCAAATGCGTATTGCGATAGCCTGCGGCTCCGTCTATGATTCCGCCCAACTGAGTAGGTGGGGTAAAGCGTGTCTCAGCGGCTTTCAAGGGATGTAGATTAAAGCCGATAGACAATGGGTTAGAGTAGGTAGAATAGACCACAGGATTAGGATTTACATCCACTTGCAAGATGCTCGGTTGCACCGGAATCATCTCTGCCTGATGAATATCTGGCTGATACTCGCGCTCCACAGTGACCACTCTATTAAAAGTGGTGTCTTGCGCAAAACTAGCGCAAGGGTAGCCCAAAAGGAGGGTGCTGCAGATGCCTAAAATATAGTGTATCGTTCTCATAGTTGCTGAATATATGTCGTGTCAGTGCTTTGTTGTGCTTCTTTTTGAGCAATAGCTTGCAACTTGCTTTCTATCGCTGTTTGAATATCATCTTGAGCGTGGTAGTTGTTTTGCAATGCCAATAGGTATTGCTTAGCTTGGAACAACTCCTGACGATCCACATTGATATCCGACAGCAGTATCAAGCTCTTAGCCAACCAATACTGATGCGATGTGCGCATTTGGGTGAAGGACATGATTTCTTGCTCTGCCATATCGATCGCGCCGAGATGATAATAACATGCTGCGAGCAGATACTTGGCTTCCGCACCTTGTTGGGTACGCACCTCTTTGGCAATTGGGGTCAAGTCCACCAATGCCAACCCATATTGCTCACCTTGCCAGTAGGCTTTGGCGCGGCAATAGAGTGCCTCATTGCGGGTAACTGAATCTATCTGTTGCTCCTCCAATAGCTTGCTTGCCACCGCAATCACAGACGTGGTATCTGCCATGTTCTGACTACAACGCAACATACCCACTTGAGCGGTGATTCGCTTAGCGGACGATGAGGCCACTTGGCTCATCTGTTGGAAGTAATAGTATGCAGTGCGGTATTCCGCTTTGTCATAGCTCAATTCCGCCACGCGCATACATGCCTCTTCCATATACGGATTACCACTCATATCCGCCAATAAGCTGTACTGCTCGATGGCATTATCATATTGCTTGAGTTGGTAGTAACTATTGGCTGCATAGTACGTGGCAATCGTGCAATACCTACCATTCGGACAGAAACGAGCCAAATACGTGCTCAAGCCGGCTGCTGCCTGTGGATAGTTACCCATCAGGTATTGCAATTCGGCGGTCACATACATCAGCGAGTCCTCGCTACTTGCCAGCTGCATATTCATGCGGGCAATAGTCTTGGTATAAGCAATGTATTCCTCCACATGATTGGTCTCCACATAGATCTGCTCCATACCATCCAATGCACTATAGGCCTCTTCACTGCCCGGATATTGCTCAATGGTCTTTTTGAATGTTTCTATGGCATTGTCATATTGCTTCAGAGTACGATAGGCCATACCCAATTCCAACGAAGTCTTGGCAGCATAGTTGCTAGTAGGATGATCTTGCAATAGGGCTTGATATACAGATATTGCCTCTTGAGGACGATTCTGCTGCAATTCCGCACGAGCAATCTCATACAACGCATCATCCACATAGTCCGATTGAGGATATTCTTTCGTCAAACTACGTAGCACTTCTGTCTTTTCTGGATAGCGATGTAGCAAACCGAGCGCAAATCCTTGTTGCAAAAGGGCATAATCTACGCCTATCTTCTGGCACTTCACCACTTGCTGGTACGTGTCAATCGCCTCTTGGAATCGTCTGGCTTGGAACAAACAATCGCCTATCCTATTGTGTGCATCCGCATAGGTGCTCTCGCACGGCGTTACCTGTTGGGCATATCGGCGATATAGCGACTCAGCTGTCGCAAAATCTTTCAAGTTAAACGCAGCATATGCTTTCAAGTACAAGGCAGCCACTTGGTTGTTGGATTGCGCAATATTCCCTTGCTGTTCATATAGGTTCAATTGCGCCATACATGCGTCATACTGGCGCATACGATACTCCGCTTGTGCACTCAGGTAGTACGCTTCTGTCTTGTAGGCCGATGTGCCCAGCTCGTGCGCAATCACCTCGCCCGACCATTTCTTCACATCACCCATCTTATCTTGCACAAAGGCATCCACGGCCAACTGATAACGCAAATACTGACGGGTCTCTAGCACTTTAGCATTGGGTTGTTGCACTTCCATCAGCGCATCCAATGCCGCTTGATAATTCTTGCTGGTCACATACATATCTGCCATCAGAGCATATACCTTGTCAATATACTTCGACTGTGGATACTCCTTGATGAATTGTTGAAAAGCGGTGATACTCTCGCCCAAAGCCGAGTTCTGCAGATAGGTGACTTGCACGTAGTTGTACATCGCCTCCTCGCGCAGCGCAGGAGTGATATCAAATTGTACCGCAGCTGCATAGGCCAGTTTCGCCTTCTCAATATCATTCATGCGCAGATAGCAATGTCCCAGATGCAGACAACTGCTCTCCGAGATCGAATCTGCCTCTTGCTTCACTTGCTTGAGGTAGGTGATGGCATCAGCATATTGCTGGATGCGATAATTGGATATTCCTAGCAAATAGAGGTCATTGCGCAGCACTTCTTGCTTCTTCTCTACGCGTAGCTGATGATAATCCTTCAGATGACTCACAGCTTTCTCATACACACTATCTCGATAGTAGATCTCTCCCGCTATGCGGTGCAACTCATCGTTGTATTCATTCTCTGGATAGTCGGCCAATAGCACTTCTGCCCTTTCCAACACCTTGTCGTATGCTCCCTGAGCATAGTATATCTGCACAACATAATACGGAGCAATCTGCTGATAACCTCCGTTTTGCTCCAAAGTCAAAAATTCCACCAGCGCCTTGCCATACTCTCTTTGATTATAGTAGCAGCAACCCACATAATACGTTGCCTGTAGCGCATAGGGATTATCTTTTTTCTTAAGACGTTGTAGGTATGTCAATGCTTTACTCTCCTCTCCCAACAGGAAATAGGCATAGCCCATATGGAAGTTATACAGAGGGATCATCTTGCGCGACAATTGCTTGACATTCACTTTCGCCATCGTTTGAACGGCTGGCTTGTATTGCTTTTGTTCCGTCAAAAGAATACCTTGCATCGTGTACACCTCATCGACATAAGGTGTATAAGGATAGTCGGCCAAATAGGCCTTCAAACTCTGTTGCGCATTGGCAGAACGCAGCTCAAAGGCCTCTTGTGCCTGTTGGAATGCGTGCTCAAAATCTTGTGCATGAAGAGCGGCAACACCCATCCATGCCAAGATCAAACCTACAACAATTCTTCTGTTCATATGTTTATTTTCTACGATTACGTTTTTTGCGTTGTTTATCACGTTGTTTCTTGCGGTTAATGGCTTGAATCACAAATACCATCACTATCAGCGCCAATACGACCAAGATAAATATCACCAATCCCATGCTCAGGTTATCGCCCTTCACACGCGACCACATAGCCAACATTTCTTCGGTCTTATCGCCGCAGTCGTGCATCAAAGCACAACGATCAATCACACTTTGATCGGGATAGAACACATGATTAGCATGCACAGCTTCTGCGCCTTCGCCAAAGAAATAGGTGAGATTAGATGTCGCCTCGATCTCCTCGTCGTTCGCCCACGCAAGAATAGTAGAATCTGCCACTACGCTCACATAGCCAATCTCCTCCATATTCAAGATGGCGTTCTCTGGCATACACATATAGTTGATGAAGTAGCTGGCTGCCTTGGTGTTCTTCGCATAGACTGGGATACACCATCCGTCGAACCACACATTACTACCCTCTTCAGGCACAAAGTACTCAAGGTCAACACCCACTTCGGCTGCCTCATCAATCGCCCATTGTGCGTCGCCCGACCAACTCAGGTTCAACCATGCCTTGCCCTTCGTCATCTCTTCTTTACCGAAGTCCACTTCCCAACCTGCGATATTATTCTTCATGCTGGTCAAAAACTCCTCTACGCGTTGGATACGCTCATCCGTCACATTTGCCACCAATTCATCGCGACTCACTTCACCACGAGCAATCTCCTCGCGGTAAGCATACAACACCACTACCGAGTAAATATCGCGGAAAGCATCCTTCATAAACACTTTGCCCGCAAACTTCTCATTTTGCAAGCCGCCCAAAGAGAGAATCTCCTCCTTATTCACCAATGCGGTGTTATACAAGATACCCGTCGTACCCCACATATAGCCTACCGTATAGTCTGCCACGCACACGCTGCTGTCTGGTGCCATTTGTTGGAACTTATCCACCGCGAAAGGTGATACCAGTTTCGTATAGTCAGGTGTGTTGCCAAAATCCTTGTTGATAGGTTGCAGCAACTTATTGCGCAACATACGCTCGATGATGTACTCCGAAGGACAAATCACATCATAGTCCTCGTGACCCACCTCAATCTCGGTAAGCATCGACTCATTAATGTCAAAAGTCTGATACAATACCTCCACTTGTTCGCCTGTTTGCTCATAGTACCATGCAGGGAAACCATTGAGCACATTCATGTCAATATAGTCTGCCCAGTTATACACCTTCAGCGTATGCTCGCGGTCAGCAGCAAAAGCGTTAGATACCAATACACAAGGTAGCACCAAAGCGGCTACAGCAAAAAAGAACTTTTTCATTTCGTTTTGTTTTGTTGTTTATGGGTTCGTATATTCATTATTATCAGCAAGACCAAGATGGTCAAGAAAATCAAGGAGAACAATGGTCTCAACTCAGGTGTCAAACCACCCTTACGCGCATCGGCGTAGATAAAAGTGGACAATGTCTCTAGTCCGCTACTACCCTTTGTGAAGTAGGTCACACCGAAGTCGTCAATACTGAGCGTTAGACTCAAGATGAAGCCACTAATCATTCCTGGCCACAATTCAGGCATCATCACTTTGCGCAATGCTTGGAAAGGAGTAGCGCCTAAGTCCAACGCCGCCTCATAGATATTTGGATTCATCTTCGTCAATCGTGGCATCACGCTCAGCACTACATATGGCGTACAGAACACCACATGCGCCGCAATCACAGTACCCAGTCCGCGACTAATGCCTAAGAACACGAATAGCAAGAACAAACTGATACCCGTCAGAATATCTGGGTTAATCATCGGGATGCTATTCATAAAGGTGAGTATCTTCCTATCGCGATTGCGCATATGATAAATACCTATCGCAGCCAATGTGCCTAATACGGTAGAGATCAATGCCGACGACAACGCAATCACCACTGTGAAGAAGATCGCGCGATATAGGTTCGGATCCACTTTCACTTGCGCCACCGCATCGTAACCCGTGAATAGGTTCTCGTACAACCCTAACGTAAATCCCGTCCAGTTACCAAACACTTTGCTCTGTGTGAACGAGAATATGATAATGAGCAGGATAGGGGCATACAATACCACCAACAGCAACCACAAATATGCTTGTGCTGCTATGCGCGATCCCAATCCCCGCTGCTCAATCTTCGATTTCTTATAATTTTCAAACATATATCCTTGCCTTTAACCTTTCACCTCTCACCTTTCACCTTTCACCTTTCAGTTTTCAGTTTTCACCTCTAACCTCTCACCTTTAACCTTTCAGTTTTCAGTTTTCAGTTTTCAGTTTTCACCTCTCACCTCTCAACGATTTATATCCTCCTTATCCCCACCAAAGAAGCTGGTCAATCCTATAATAATCAGCATAATCAGCGACAATGCTGCACCGTAGTTCCACATCGCTATACCGCCCTCTCCGAAGCAGCGTTGGATCAGCGAACCGAACAAAGTCACCTTGTTATGAGTCAGCAACTCCGCAATAGCGAAAGTCGAAACAGTTGGCATAAACACCATCACGATGCCCGAATAGATACCCGGCATGGAGAGTGGCAAAGTCACTTTCAAGAATACTTGATGACGCTTTGCCCCCAAGTCGTGAGCTGCTTCTATCAGACTATTATCCATCTTTTGCAAGGTGTTGTAGATTGGGTAGATCATGAATGGCAAGAAGTCATACACCATACCAAACAGCAACGCCCCTTCGCCCAATGGCAAACCGAACATTCGGAACAACTCCACTGTCGCAATCGTGCGCAATAGGAAGTTAATCCACATCGGAAGAATAAACAACATCGCCATCACCTGCGGTGTCTTAAAGTCTGCCATCGCCATGATATATGCTGCGGGATAACCCAACAGCAGACAAATGATGGTAGTAATCAGCGCAATAGCCAACGAATAGATAAAGGTGTTTATCGCCTCCGACTTGGTGAAGAAACTCACAAAGTTCTGTATCGTAAAGCTACCATCAGCATCCGTAAAGGCATACACGCCAATCAGTACCAATGGCAAGATCACCAAGCACAGCATAAACAGCGCATAAGGCCATGCCCACGTACTCCGCGACTGAAACACCATTTTTAATTTATTACTTTTCATCTTAGATCACTTCGTTGTTAGATCGTTTTACTGTAGATCACTTCGCTTCGCTCGTTGTAGATCGCTCGTTACGCTCGCTGTAGTTGTAGTCTCCAGGCGCTATGCGCCGATCTACAGCCCGCAGGGCGATCTAAGTTCTACAGGGCGCCAGCCCGATCTTTTTTATACAATCTTATATAACTTGGAGCCACGCGAATTCCCACACGGTCACCATCGTCCCACACATCGTTGGTATCTACAAAGATATCGTCGCCATCATCGGTGCGAACGGTCAAGTGATAGTGATCGCCCTTGTACAAGATGAAATATACTTCACCGCACAACACACCATCCTCTTCGTCGTCTTGTAGATTAACGCGATTGAAGTCCACTTCCACTTCCACCTCTTCGCCTACCTCAAATCGCTCTGCCACACGCTCTGGGATATCCCATTCCTCGTCCAAGAAACGCACGCGGTTATCTTCCAGCACTTCACCATCGAAGGTGTTGCACAAACGCTCTTTCTTCATTACCTGAATATCTTCGGGCTTTACCAATAGTCCCACTTTCGTGCCTGGCTCAAAGGCGTGATAATCTTGGATCATCAGTTCATAGCCCTCATCCGTCAGCACAGTCATCTCGTAATGCACACCCTTGAAGATACAACTCTGCACCTCACCATGCAACTGCCATGGACTCTCCTCGCCTTTAACCTCTAACCTCTCACCTCTAACCTTTCCGATATAAATGTCCTCTGGTCTCACCACTACATCCACTTCAGTATCTTCGCCAAACCCTTTGTCCACGCACTCGAAGTCCTTCTCGCAGAAGTTCACCACGCCGTCCTTCACCATAGTAGCGTCTAAGATATTGCTCTCACCAATGAAGTCGGCTACGAAGCAGTTTTGTGGTTCATTATACACGTCCGTAGGTGTACCAATCTGCTGAATCTTTCCTTCGCGCATGACCACCACGCGGTCGCTGAGTGTCAGTGCCTCTTCTTGGTCGTGCGTTACGTATATGAAAGTAATGCCGAGTTTCTTATGCATCTCGCGCAGTTCCATCTGCATGTCCTTACGCATCTTGAGGTCCAACGCTGCCAAGGGCTCATCCAGCAGCAGCACCTCTGGCTCGTTGATAATCGCACGAGCAATAGCCACACGTTGTTGCTGACCGCCTGACAAACTGTCCACGTCGCGGTACTCATAGTCCGTCATGCCGACAGTTTTTAGTGCCTGCTTTACCTTCTTTTCAATGACTTTCTTGTCCATCTTCTTCAGTTTCAGACCGAAAGCCACATTGTCAAATACATTCAAGTGGGGGAACAACGCGTATTTCTGGAATACCGTATTCACATCGCGCATATGTGGAGGCATCGTGGTCACATCTTCGCCGTTCAGCAAGATATCACCCTCTGTTGCCACTTGAAAACCTGCTATACAACGAAGCAAGGTAGTCTTTCCGCAACCCGATGGACCCAAGATAGTTACGAACTCGCCTTTCTTGATTTGAAGGCTCACATCGTCCAAGGCAAATTTACCGTCCTCAAACTGCTTGGACACGTGATTCACCTCAATGATAAAATCCGATTTCTGCATTTCTTTTGTCGCTATGGTACACTATAAGTGTAATACATAAAAGTTCGTTTTTGCCAAAATTTACCAATTTCGCTGCAAAAGTAGTGATTTTTCCGCATATACACAAACTTTTTTCAAAAAACTTTACTTTTAACTCCCCGCTATTCCCCGCCATGGGATATAATACCGAATCCATGCTTGCATGAGTGAAGGTAGTTTTCGTCGCCTCTAAACTCTAAACTGTAGCGCCTTCGGCGCGTCCTCTAAACAAAAAAACGCATTTCTCTTGCAGGAGTGCGTTTTTTTTTGTACCTTTGCACCCCGCTATGGGCAATGTTCATTGAAACAAGCGACCCTGTCGTATGAAACTTTTAAACTCAATGGTTCGAAGAATATTTAAGAACACTTTGGAGAATATTTAAAACTATTGTTGGCAAAAGGCTGCAAAGCAGACTAGGAGGGATGGGATATAATACCGAATCCATGCTTGCATGAGTGAAGGTATAATAGACCAGAACTCGGATGAACGAAAGTTCAGCATAGCCAACAATATAACCATTGATTTATAAATATTTTTGTAGCAAGCGTAAGCGCAGCGTATTTTTGTTTAAATAAAATAACTCCGTGATAATCAGTACTATCAGTGAGAACTATCAACATTAAACTTTTACAATAATGAGCAAAATCCAACTCCCTGAGAATGCTTCTCGTCCTCTCAAGCCAGGAGAGAAGTACGAACCCATTCTCAAACCACAAAACTCTTACCCCGAAATCACCCCATATAGCGTGATCATGGGTGTCATCATGGCAGTCATCTTTTCTGCTGCCGCAGCTTACCTCGGCCTCAAAGTAGGTCAAGTATTCGAAGCGGCCATTCCTATCGCCATCATCGCAGTAGGTCTCTCCTCTGCTATGAAGCGCAAGAACGCCATTGGCGAGAATGTCATCATCCAGTCAATCGGCGCATCGTCGGGTGTGATTGTGGCAGGTGCAATCTTCACATTGCCTGCCCTTTACATCCTGCAGGCCAAGTACCCTGACATTACCGTCAACTTTATGCAAGTCTTCCTATCATCCTTGCTCGGCGGTTGCTTGGGTATCCTCTTCCTCATTCCTTTCCGCAAGTATTTCGTTCAGGAGAAACACGGCGAATATCCCTTCCCTGAGGCTACAGCTACAACTCAAGTCCTCGTCTCTGGAGAAGGCGGTGGCAACCAAGCCAAACCCCTCATCTGGGCCGCTGGAATCGGAGGTTTGTACGATTTTGCTGTCTCCACGTTCGGCCTCTGGACCGAGCAACTCACCACCCGCATGATGGGTTGGGGCGAGGCCTTGGCGGCTAAGTTTAAACTCGTTTTCTCCATCAACACTTCTGCTGCGGTACTCGGTTTGGGTTATATCATCGGCCTCAAGTACGCAGCCGTTATCTGCGCGGGCTCGTTCTTCGTATGGTGGGTACTCCTTCCACTCCTCGGCAGCGTGCCTGGCATGGAAGCTATGGACCCACAAAACCTCTTCCTTGATTATGGCCGTAATATCGGTATCGGAGCCATCGCTATGGCGGGTCTCATCGGTATCGTCAAGAGTTGGGGCGTGATCAAGTCGGCTGTCGGTTTGGCAGGCAAAGAACTCGGTGGCAAGGGCAAACAAGTCATTGAGGCATCGCTCCGCACCGAGAAAGACCTCAGCATGAAGTTCATCGTGTTGGCGATTGCCGTGGCATTGCTCGTGACCCTTGTCTTCTTCTGGCTTGGTGTATTGGGTAATATCTGGCAAGCCCTCGTGGCTTTCCTCGTGGTGGCAGTCATCGCTTTCCTCTTCACTACCGTAGCCGCTAACGCCATCGCTATCGTAGGTAGCAACCCTGTTAGTGGTATGACCCTCATGACCCTTATCATCGCTTCTGTAATCTTCGTGGCAGTTGGTATGAAGGGCTCAAGCGGCATGGTCGGCGCCATGGTGATTGGTGGTGTTGTTTGTACCGCTTTGTCTATGGCGGGCGGCTTCATCACCGACCTCAAGATCGGTTACTGGATTGGTACCAGCCCATACAAACAAGAGACTTGGAAGTTCCTTGGCACCCTCGTGAGTGCCGCTACCGTAGGTGGTGTGATGATTATCCTGAATAAGACCTACGGTTTCGTAGGCGAGAACGCCCTCGTAGCTCCTCAAGCGAATGCGATGGCTGCGGTCATCGAACCATTGATGAGTGGTCAAGGTGCACCATGGATGCTCTATTTCGCAGGTGCTGCTTTGGCATTGATTCTCAACTTCATGGGTGTACCTGTATTGGCATTTGCTTTGGGTATGTTCATCCCATTGAGTTTGAACACCCCATTGCTCGTAGGTGGTGCTATCTCATGGTTGGTTAGCCGCAAGCGTGAGAAAGATGGCGAGAAGGCTGAAGAGCTGGCGCAAGCTCGCAACGAGAAGGGTACATTGATTGCTTCTGGCTTCATCGCAGGTGGAGCATTGATGGGTGTAGTAAGTGCATTGATCAAGTTCTGTGGCGTAGAGTGCTACTTAGGCACTTGGGCTGCAAGCAACGGCGCCGCCCTCGTCGGCATAGCCGCATATATCGCGCTAATCGTTTACTTCATTCTCGCCAGCAAGAAAACCAAATAATCTCCCTTGAACAGCCGCAGGCCTCCCTGCGGCTGTTTCATTGTTGAAAAGTTTCACCGCTACTGCGTTGCTGTTTCATCAACCTTTCTTTGTTTGTTGTCCCGAATAATATTCGGGTATCTCCCGCCTATAGCCCATAGCCTCTCGCCTCGGTCTACCATCTACAGGCGTAGCCGATCTACCATCTACAGCCGCCTTAGCGGCGATCTCATCCCCTCTTTTTGCTCCCTTGTTTATAGGGGAGCTGTCGCATAGCGACTGAGGGGTTCCTCTCACCTTTCCGTTTTCACCTCTCACCTTTCCGTTTTCACCTCTCACCTCTCACCTCTCACCTCTCACCTCGGTCTACCATCTACAGGCGCAGCCGATCTAAATCTTTCTCTGTCCATTATCCCGAATGGTATTCGGGTACCCTCATATTCCCATCATTTGGTTCAGTTCTCGCGGCTATCCCCGCGAGTAATTCCCGCCTCTAACCTCTAACCTATAGCTCGCTTGCGAGCGTCCTCTAAACTGCGCTGTTAGCGCCCGCCTCTAACCTCAGCGGGGTCCCCGATAACGCTCGTGGCGTTATGGGGTGCTCTTAAACTGTAGCGCCTTCGGTGCGTCCACTAAACCGCACTGATGCTCTCAAATCTTCGCAATCTTAAAGTACAACTTTAAATTTGCGCAGTTTTTTCTGCATAATTTCATGAAAAACACTTTTAAAATACAAATAATTTCATTATTTTCTTGCGTATATCAATAAAAAGCAGTACCTTTGCAGCGGATTCGTGTAATCTGTTCACGAACGGATAACACTTTTCTATAAACCATTGATACTTAAAACGATGAAACCACAAGATTTATTGGTTCTTTTGAAGAAGATGACGCAAGATGGCAAAGATCTTTCTTGTCGTGGATTAGCTGCGTCCTTAGGTATGAACCCCTCCAGTGTTAGTGAGAGCCTTGAGCGAAGTAAAAATGCACAATTGGTTGACCGCAATAAGAGACGTGTCAACACTTTGGCGCTTCAGGAGTTTCTTATTCATGGTGTGCAGTATGTTTTTCCTGTGCAGGCTGGCAGAGTAGGTCGTGGTGTACCTGCCTATGTGAGTGCATCGCCTATCAAAGAGCAACTCACTTCTACTTCTGATAGTTATGTATGGCACGATGTTAAAGGCACAGCGCGTGGTCAACAGATCGAACCGCTGTATCCTACCGCTTTGCAGGCTGCTTTAAGAGACGAAGAACTATACCAATGGCTTGTTATTGTGGATACGCTCCGTATGGGTCGCGCCCGCGAAAAAGCCATTGCAATTGCAGAACTCAATAAACGAATCCAAAACTATGCAGAGAACCAATAACGAACGCTTGCAGCATATAGCTTCAGCCATGCAAGAACTCAATGAACGATTGGTCTATGTGGGTGGAGCTGTGGCAGGAGCATATGCTACCGATCCTGCGGCTACCGAACCACGTACTACTGTTGATGTGGATTGTGTGGTGGATTCCAACTCCTATGCCGAGCATGCAGCTTTTGAGCAATTGCTTCGTGAAAAGCATTTTCAAAACGATCACGATTCTGAACCGCCTGTGATTTGCCGTTGGGTGTATAATGGCGAGATGGTGGATGTTATGTCTATGAACGAACAAAGTCTTTCCTTTGGCAACCGTTGGTATGAACTTGGTTTTGCTCATCGCGAGTTGTATGCTCTGCCTTCTGGTCAAGAGATATATCGCCTTCCTGTGACTTATTACGTAGCAACTAAGATTGATGCACTTCTCTCTCGTGGAGGTTCGGATTGGCGCGGAGCTAACGATTTTGAGGATATTGTCTATGTGCTGAACTATTGTACGGAGTTCGTCGATAAGTTCAATGCAGAAACAGGACAGGTCAAATCCTATTTGGCTCAGCAGTTTGCGACTATGCTCAAACGTCCTAATCTAACAGAGGAGATAGAATGTGCTATTACTCCTGAAGAGATAGAGCGTACCGATTTGATTTTGGATATTCTTCAGTCTGTCGCATCCTGCCAAGCACCAATGCTCAAGATTCAGTTTGTAAGCGACCTGCATTTGGAGTTCCCGCAAAACCGACAATACCTGCAAGATCATCCGCTGCAAGTAACGGGTGATATTCTACTTATCGCTGGTGATAGCGCATATCTTGATTTGCCAGATTCGGACCTCGATACTTATGGTAGTTATAGTTTTTGGGATTGGGCATCGAGACATTATCAGCAAGTCATCGTTTGCCTTGGTAATCACGATTTCTATGCGCATTATGATCTCTCTACGATGCCTGATGGTTATTGCCGTCAGATTCGCCATAATGTCCATGCTTACTACAATAGTGTGATTTCGATTGGCGATATAGATATCATTATTTCCACTCTTTGGTCAAAGATCGAACCTTGTGATGCTTTTCTTACGGAGCGTAATGTGAGTGATTTCTACCGAATTAAGTACAATGGTCATCGCTTGACTGCCGAAGACTTTAATCGAGAACATGCACGTTGTTTGCAATTTATCCAGCAGGCAGTAGTAGAGAGTAAAGCTAGGACCAAGATTGTTCTTACTCACCATGTGCCAACACATCTGTGTACTGCACAGGAGTTCTGCGGTAGTACGATCAGCGGAGCCTTTACGGTGGAGTTGGGCGAGTATATAGTTGATTCAGGAATCGACTATTGGATTTATGGCCACTCGCATCGTAATATAGATGCGCAGATAAGTGGTACTCGAATTCTCTCCAACCAACTCGGTTATATATCTCATAGCGAGCACCAGCATAACGGCTTTGATCCAGCACGTCATATAGATATTTAATTGTTACACATATCACCATGAATATAACCGATCGCCTCCAACGTGGGGCGATTTCTTTTTCTCACCTTTCACCCCTCGCCTTTCGCCTCATCGCCCATTAGGCGGTACGCCGTCCTCTAAACACTAAACTGTAGGCGAGCCGTCCACTAAACTGCGCTGCAAGCGCCTACACCCTACACCTTACACCAGAAAATGCCGAAAAATTGCCATTTATTTGCATAAATGCAAAAAAAGTTGTATCTTTGCAGTCGAATACAAGAATTTATATAAAAAAAACAAGCATACCTATTTGGTTACAAAATAAATTAGTAAAAAAATCAAAACTCTTAAAATATGAGTAAATTGAATATAGCGCAACTAAAAAATATGCGTGAATCTGAAGACCATGTAGAATTCAAAAAAGGAGAAGGTGGTAATATCCCCTACAATGGTGCTAACAAAGATAATCCTAAAGAGCGTCGGAAATGTATATTAGGATATGTCGTTGCATTATGTAATGAAGGTGGAGGGCATTTAGTAATAGGTATGCACGATAACTTTCCACATAAAGTTGTCGGAACAAAACAATCGGAGAATGCTATTGGGCAATTAGAAAGCAGAATTTATACTGACCTTGGAATTCGACCAAATATTTATGAACTCTATGAAGATGAAAGTGCAAAGACAGGCCGCATTTTAGTTATTGAAATACCTCCACGTCCAACTGGTAAAGTTTTTAAATTTGAAGATGTCCCATTAATGCGTGTTGGTGAAGAATTAAAACCAATGGACGATAAAACCTATATCTCTATCATTCAAGAACAAGAGCCAGATTTCTCAGAGCAAATTTGCGAAGGAGTTTCTTTAAAAGACCTTGATGAAGAAGCAATAAATATATTGAAAGAGAAATATGCTCTCAAACATAAGAATCCATCATTTAGGACATTAAGCACTCAACAGGCATTAAGCGATCTAAAATTAATTTAAGGAAACAAATTAACTAATGCAGCAGTTCTTCTTCTAGCCAAAGAAGATGTTATTGATAGAATTTTCCCACAAGCTAAAGTATTATTGGAATTTAGAAATATCGAAACTCAAATTCCCTTTGATAGTAGAAAAGTTTTTGGGAAACCTTTTTATAAATTAATTGATGAATTATGGGAAACTATTAACCAAAGAAATGGTATAGTTCCAATTCAAGAAGGAGCTTACATTGGACTAACTGGCATTCCGTTCTTTAATGAAGAAGTTATTCGAGAAGTTATCAATAATGCATTTGCTCATAGGGATTATAGAAAAACGAGTGAAATAGTAATAAAAATGTATCCTCACCGCATAGATATTATCAATGCAGGTGGTTTCCCACAAGGGGTTACATTAGAGAATTTGCTTACGGTTCCAAGTACTCCAAGAAATAGGCTTTTAGCGGATGTACTATCTAAAACAGGTATCGTAGAGCGTTCTGGACAAGGCATGGATAAAATCTTTTTTTATACTCTTGCAGAGGGAAAACCAGAACCTGATTACTCACATACAGATGATTTTACAGTTACCGCTATATTACATTCATATGTTAAAGAGACAGGGTTTGCTTTATTTATTCAATCCATACAAAAAGAATTACCAGAAAATGAAAAATTATCAGTATTTGACATATTAACTCTGTGTAAAATAAGGGATGGAGAACGAAAACAGATAGATAAAGACATTGCTAAAAGATTGGAAGCAAAAAATTGTATTGAAAAACATGGAAAAACAAATGCACAATACTATACATTACATCGACGCTATTATGAATTAGCTGGAAAAACAGCAGACTATTCTAAGATCACAGATTGGAACGCAGAACAAGTTATGGCTGTCTTAGGACCTTATTTGCAAAAATATGGAAAAGCGAAGAAGTCTGACATCGTAAAAATCGTAGGAGATCATATTAGTGAAAAACAACTCCGTAATTATTTAGATCAATTAAGAGCTATTGATTTTATCAAAACCGAAGGCGAGAGAGGACAGATGGTTTATATGCTTGGTAAAGGATTCTTGGAAAATAGTGATATCATAACGAAAGCTCTAAAGATAGGACTGAAAACCCTTATGGAAAAAGGAGAAATATAAGTTATCCAAAAGGGCGAATAAAAGGGCGAATAAAAGTGTGAATTTGCACAAGAAAATTGTATATAATACTGATTATCAGTTCATTAAAAAGGGCAAATAAAAATCCGAATAATATTATCAAGGTAAACTTAGAATTGTTAACTTGAAATCTCACCAGAGAATTCGACACAATCTTCGGCTCTCGAAAACTTTTTTCAAAAAAACACACTCACGCGGGAAGCATAGTAAACACTACACTCCCCGCGTGTTATAGATATGATCTTTCTCCCTTCCTTTCGAATCCCATTCGAGCCTCTAGTGTGGCTAGAACTCCTAGTACTACTATCTCTCCCGCCACCAGTTCAGTCCTCGGCAGTAGTTCGCCGAGCCAATTTCTCGCATTTGGTTCAGTTCTTGCGGCTATCCCCGCGAGTACTCCCTCCGCCTCTAACCTCTAACCTTTAACCTCTAACCTATAGCTCGCTTGCGAGCGTCCACTAAACTGCGCTGCAAGCGCCTACACCATACACCTTACACTAGAAAATGCCGAAAAATTGCCATTTATTTGCATAAATGCAAAAATTTTTGTATCTTTGCAGGCTAAATAGGGAAACATATAGAATATGAAAATTACAATTACAAGATGATAACAAGAGAAGAATTATTATTGTTGCTTGATAGCACAGAAACATACCGCGTAGAAAAGACGATTTCTACCACTAATATGGATAAGTTTTGTGAAGCCATTTGTGCATTTGCAAATGATATGCCAAATAGCAAGAAGAATGGTTATCTTTTGATAGGTGTAAACGATGATGGTAGTCGTTCTGGATTAAAAGTGACAGATGAACTTTTGCAAAAGATTTCGGCTATTCGCACAGATGGTAATATTCTTCCTTTGCCCGTAATGACTGTAGACACTATCGCCTTTGAAGATGGTGAAGTATTGGTCGTAGAAGTTACACCTTCTTTATTACCACCTGTACGTTATCGAGGTCGTACTTTTATTCGTATCAGCGCACGCAAAGATTTGGCTACACGCGAGGAAGAAGATTTGTTAGTAGAGCGCCGTACTGCCAATTTCCCTACTTTTGATGCTACTCCTTGCTTAGAAGCAACATTAGAAGATATCGATATTGAACAAGTACATTTATATCTTTCTAAGGCCGTTGATACAGAAGTATTAGCTGCTGATCAGCGAACGATAAAAAAACAGATGGCAGCTTTGCGTTTGTATGATCTTCATTCTGATCACCCTACTTTTGCTGCAATTATTTTGTTTGGTAAAAATCCGAACTATTTTCTATTTGGTAACTATATACAATATGTTCGTTTTAAAGGAGAAACTAACGCATCGGATATATTAAATCAGTATGAATTTAAAGGAGCGTTAGCAACATTATTACCTAAATTAGATACCTTTGTAGATACTGCTCTAATACAAAGTCGCCCCATTCCTGTTTCTGTGTTAAAGGAGAAGAATTTTTACAATTATCCTCAATGGGCAGTGCGTGAATTACTAATGAATGCAGTAATGCACCGTGATTATAAGACTCATACACCAACTAAATTATATCAATATAGCAATCGCATAGAGATTATTAATGCTGGTGGCTTATATGGAAATGCACGTCCAGAAAATTTTCCTAATGTCAATGACTATCGAAATCCTATTGTAGCAGAAGGTATGAAAACATTAGGTTATGTTAATATGTTCAATAGAGGTATTTCACGTGTACAGAAGTTGTTAGAGGAAAATGGTAATGGCAGAGCAACATTTGTAGTTGATCGTATTACTACTTTTGAGGTACATATTAAAGATGCCTCATTGGTGGAATATACAGATATAGAAGAAACAGATACAAAGGTTCATAAGACAAGTAGAAAAGAACAAAAACAACTCACTATAAAGAAAATATTACAACTTATATCCAATAATCCACAAATTACTCGTAAGGAAATAGCGATAGCTATCAATATATCATTGAGTGGCTTAGATTGGTATATTAATTATCTCAAGAAAGAGAAAATCCTTAATCGTAAAGGACAACCGAGGAATGGTCAATGGATAATAATTGAATAATATTTATCACAATAAAATTATATTTTACTATAATAAAATTGTTTTTTACTATAGTAAATAACATTTACTATAATAAATCAAGTTTTACTACAATAAAGTAAATTTTACCACAGTAAAATACATTTTACTACAATGAAAGTTTATTTTATAATGATAAAGTATATTACAATTGATTTATCTATTATTAACAGAGTCTCAATCAACGAAATACCAAAATATTTGCATTAAATGCAAAAAAAGTTGTATCTTTGCACTTTAATTAAAGAAATACCATGACTAATCGTTATTTTTATCAATCTGACATTGCTACATTCCTTGCTGAAGATACGAATACCATCTTCGGACAAATGTCGCGTGCAGATGAGATGGATACAGCTTCCACGCAAAAATTCGCATGGGAGCAAGAAATAACGCTGATGAAACAGGCACTCGCCTCCTATTCTACCGAGCAAGGATGGATCCTTTTTGAATACACAATACCACGTTTAGGAAAACGAATAGATGTCGTAGTACTACTCCGAGAGCGCATATTGGCTATAGAATTCAAAGCAGGAGAAGAAAACTTTTTGCACCAAGATGTGGATCAAGTGTTAGACTACGCTCTCGACTTAAAGAACTTTCATCAAGGTAGTGCAGACCGTGCTATCATCCCTATCTTAGTTGCTACTGAAAGCAAACAACACTCGACGTTATGTCAATTATCGCATTACGATGACGATATCTACGAGCCTTTACTGACGGATGCAGAGCACTTGTCCGATATCTTTCAACTCGTCCTCGCTGAAAATATCCCTTCCAAAAGTTACAACATTGCTCTTTGTGATTGGGCACGCAGTCGTTATGCTCCCACACCCACTATTATTGAAGCTGCTCGCTCACTCTATCTCAATCATAGCGTGGCTGATATAACCAAAAGCGAAGCAGAAGGCGCTCAACTGAATAGCACTACCAAATATGTGCAAGAGGTTATAGCCCAAACGAAGGCGAACGGAACAAAAAGTATTTGCTTTGTAACAGGTGTGCCTGGGGCGGGCAAAACCTTGGTTGGACTCAACGTTGCTGTACAACAAGAAGCAGATCAAGACCTTGCGGTATATCTTTCAGGAAATGGTCCGTTAGTTCAAGTACTGACAGAAGCATTAACGCGTGATAAACAGGCACAAGAGAAAGCTAAAGGTAACAAGATAACAAAGAAAGAAGCTGAACGCGAGGTTAAACGATTCATCCAGATTATCCACCGTTATCGAGATAATATGCTCAATAAAGTTAAGGTCGTTGATGGCGCTTTAGAGATTGATCCAACAAAGGAACTAAAGGATGTGACGGCTGGCTATGGCGAAGTGGAAAATATCGCTATTTTTGACGAAGCCCAACGCTCATGGGATAAAGAGCATATTGCCAACTGGCTCAAGCGCAAAAAAGGATTTGCAGATTTCCCAATGTCTGAGAGCGAATTTCTTATATGGTCACTTGACCAACGACCAGACTGGGCTGTTATTGTCTGTTTAGTCGGTGGTGGGCAAGAAATCAATACAGGAGAAGCAGGCATTGGCGAGTGGATTCGCGCATTAAATGAAGCTTTCCCTCAATGGAATATATACATATCAAGCCAATTAACTGCCAAAGAATACGCAGAAGGACATGTCAAAGATCTACTGGCTAATAATCCAAAAGTCACTTATTCTGATCACTTACATTTGGGGGTATCTATGCGCAGTTTCCGTGCTGAGAGTTTGTCGCATATTGTACATTATATTCTTGATGGAGATATTGATAAAGCTCGAGACACTTACACTCAGATAGCAGATCGTTATCCCATCGTTTTAACAAGAGATTTAGACAAGGCCAAAGCTTGGCTTCGTGAGCGTGCACGCGGAAACGAACGCTACGGATTACTCGTTTCATCTAAGGCTTATCGCCTCAAACCATTGGCTATTGATGTTCGTTGCAAACCGGACACTGTCCATTGGTTCTTGGATGATATCAATGATGTACGTTCTTCATTGTTCTTGGAGGATGCAGCTTCTGAATTTGACGTACAAGGCCTTGAGTTGGATTGGACTTGCCTTGTATGGGATGGTGATTTACGTCGTCAGGATAACGATTGGGCTTTCTATGAATTTAGTGGCGGAACCAAATGGAATAGAATCAACAAGGACGACCGCAAAGCATACTTACTCAACGCCTATCGTGTACTGCTCACTCGTGCACGTCAGGGAATGGTGATTTGCGTACCGGAGGGATCAAACGAAGACCCAACCCGCAATCATGCGTTCTATAATGGAACATATGAGTATTTGAAACAATTAGGAATAAAGGATATATAACGTATAAAAAAATTAAACTTTTCTTGAGATACTGACAACTTTTAGCAGTTTGGTGTAATAATTTTGCCGCCGATTTCAAAAATCGAGTATATTTAACTTTAAAAATTACGGTTATGAATACGGCACAAACATTACTAATTCCGTTTGAAGAGACCAATTTTGTATCAGGTTTTAAAGAAAGAATCGCTAGATTATCAAACATTAGGAACATATTAAAACAAATCTGCAATCTAAATAGTATTGTTTTAGATGATAAACTTGAAATAACAAACCAGCATGTAATTATGTGCAAAGCAAAACCGTTTGTAAAATGGGCCGGTGGTAAGGGATTATTGTTACCTCAGTTAGAGGGGCTTCTTCCACCAAACTTTGACAAGTTGCAAAATGTAACTTATGTCGAACCATTCGTGGGTGGTGGTGCTATGTTATTTCATATGCTCCGTAATCATCCTAATATTACTAGAGCAGTTATTAATGATATTAATCCCGATCTGATTCATTGCTACGAGTTAATAGCACATCATCCCGATAGACTCATTTCAAGACTAAGAGAACTTGAAAATAATTACTATCATCTACATGATAGGCGTGATTTGTACTATGCCTATAGAGATCAGTTTAATCGTGAGGATATTCATCCAGACGAAAGAGCTGCTTTGTTTATATTTCTGAATCATACTTGTTACAATGGATTGTATCGCGTTAATGCAAATGGTAAGTTCAACGTTCCTCACGGCCGATATAAGCATCCATTAATTTGCAATGAGGAGCTGATAATGAAAAATCATGAATTGCTCAATGCTGTTGAATTGATCATTTGTCCTCCTGGTGATTACAAAAAAGTAGTACGCAGATTGTCAGTAAATCATCCTAATTTTGTATATTTTGATCCTCCATATAGACCATTGCTAAATGAAACTAACTTTAAAGAGTACTCGAATGTGCCTTTTAATGATGCACAACAAGAGGAATTAAAAGAGTTTTGTGACCATTTAAAAGAAAGGCATTGTATGATAATGGTCAGCAATTCGGATAGCCTAAATTTGGATGGAACATCATACTTTGAACAATTGTACGAGGGGTATGATTTCCATAGAATATTAGCGCCTCGTTTCATTAATGCGGATCCTGTAAAACGCAAGAAACGGACAGAAGTATTAATACGAAATTATTAGAACCATGAAAAAGATACTTATCCAAGCGAACAATCTAGACACAGTAGTAGATGTTTTCATGTACATCTATATGCATCCAGAATGTACACATCAAGATGTTGCTGATTATTGCGGATTTACACTCCGACAAGTTCAGTATTATGCAAATGCTTGTAAGTATCTTGACTTGGTAAATGAAGATTGGAGCAAGACTGCTCTTGCTATTGACATATTTACGAATCATCCTGCAGAGGTGAAGGATAGAGTGTATGCGCGAATTATTTCCGATGAGGTCATGGGACAAATATTTGCAAGAATGATACTTCTTCCAGATGGCTCGCATAATGCATATGCTGTAGATGTCGTTAAAGAATATTTCCCTGGTTATAGCGATGCGGTATATGAGCGTCGAGCTGACAATATTGTAAAATGGTGTAAAAAAATAATTTCGTATATTAAACTTAAAGGATAAGCCATATGATTACTCTTACAGAAAAACAGGTTCAAGAGATTAAGTCCCACATGCTTCACGAAGAAGATGCGTTGAGGATAAAGTTTAAAGGCAAAAATACTACCTTGGAAACTATTTCTGTCCCACACAATGAAGTAGAGGATTATGAAAAAAGAGGTTATATAATTGGTACTTCTACGGCAAGAAGAACCAAGATGAACAAACTCAAACCTCATGGATTACAGTTAGAGGATGATATATGGTGTATGTTTTACAAGTTAGGATTTCGTAAGTTAAATGCTGACGAACATCTTGTAGTTCAATGGGGACCTAATTCTACGGATACTCAACAATTAGATGTGGTAGCTGTAGGAAAAGAAGCAATATTCGTCGTAGAATGTAAGGCTGCAAATCAACCGAAAACAGCAAATTTTAAGGACCAATTAAATAAGATCGAGCAATATAAAGCTGGAGTTACAGATGCGTTGCAGCAAATCTATGGTCATGATAAGAAGGTGAAGTTTATCTTTGCAACACGAAACTATCGCTTTGCAGATGATTCAGAAGATAAGAAGCGAATGGAAAATATGGAAATTTTTCATTTGAATGATAACTCATACAACTATATCAACAATCTTATCAAATCTTATAAAGAATCTGTTATTTATCAGTTCTATGCACTAATGTTTAAAGATGAGTTAATAAGTGATGATAGGCTAAAAATACCAGTTTTAAGAGGTCAGATGGGAGTACATTCTTATTATATATTCTCCATAGAGCCTAGTACTTTATTGAAGATCGGGTTTGTGCTCCATAGAACAAGAGTAAATGATTCCATGGCTCCTACATATCAACGACTTTTAGTTCCTTCCCGCTTAAAAGGTATTACTAAATTTATAGATGGAGGAGGCTATTTTCCAAACTCGATAATTATAAATTTTGCTTCTAACAAAGATAAAAATCTCAATATTGAGTTCTCACCAATCAAAGCTAGTCAACTAGACTCTAACTCTGAATTTGGTTTCCTTTATATACCTAATGCATATGGCATTGCATATATAATTGATGGACAACACCGTGTGTATGGATATGCTCAATCAAATTACAAGGATTTAAATCAAATTCCTGTTGTGGCATTTGAAAATATGGCATCAGAGGAGCAGTTGAAGATTTTTATGGAGATTAACGAAAATCAAAAATCAGTTAGTCCAAGCCTACGTCTTGATTTAGAGGAGGATTTATATTGGTCATCTCCTCGTTTAGACTCCCGTATGAAAGCTTTGCGCTCATCAATTATCAAGCATTTATCAGGTGATTCCAACTATATTCTTTATAATATGATTTCTGTTGGTGAGGATAATGCTAAGCTCGCATTTAAGCCTTTTAGTACAGCTTTAATCCATTCCGGATTACTGCCCAAAGCAACAAATTCACAATGGACTGCAGATATGGACACATGTATTTATGATACGCATAACATGGACATAAGTCGTGCGATGGTTAATGCTCGTAAGGAGATTGTAGCTTTTATAGATAAGTGCTATACTGTAGCAAAAAAATATATGAAAGAGGATGTCGCTGATACCTTCTTGTTTTCAAACCGTGCAACATATGCTTTTATCACTTTTATAGGTTCTTTGCACAAGCATTTAGTACTGACAAATCAAATCCAACAGCATGCTCCTAATAGCGAAAAAATAGATGTAATAAGCAAGTATATTATTACACTGTCAGAGAAATTAAATAATCTGTCTGATGAAGATAATAGAAAGATTACAGGCGTCTTAGGACAGGGAGCTGATACATTTTGGTTGCGTTCGTATCAGAATCTTGTAAGTAAAGTCCATTCTGATTATCAACCAGAAGAACTGATTGAATGGAGAGAAACCCAAGACCAGTCTATACAAGATGCGGGTAAAAAAATGAAGGAAGAGATATTAAGTCTTGTAAGTAAATTATTGGTTAGCAGTCTTCGAAAAGTTTATGGAGATATCTGGGAACGAAATGTGAGAACGATAAAAAATCAAGTAGAAACCAGAATCATTGAAACTTATGGAGATGAAAAGGGCTGGGATATTTTAGATAACGGAGAATGGACTGACTATTTAGATGTAGCAGAATGTAGAGGGATTATATCGGATAATTTCTCAAATGAGATATTCCAACAACGGTTCGCTATACAAACTGAAGATAATGCCTTTAAAACGAAAAAAGAAAAGCTTAATTGGATGACCTACATTGTTGTGCAATCTGGTAAAAAAGCGATTCCTCTTACTCAATCTGACTTGAATAGGTTAGAGTTGATAAGTAGCCATCTATCTCAATTTGAGGAAGAATAATGTATAAAGAATATTGTAAAATAGACCATTCTCTTCGTCCTTATCAACAAAAAGCGAAGGAGCAAATCTTCAGCGCATGGGATGAGTGTAATAATGTAATGTTCCAGATGCCAACTGGAACTGGAAAAACGCGTCTATTTTCATCTATTATCCGGGATATTAAGAATTGGGGAGTGTTCAATTCTACAGAGGTACGCATTTTGATTATTGCACACCGTATTGAGTTGATCGACCAAATTAGCGAAAATCTCGAACGATATAAAGTATCCCATGGTATCATCGCAGGAGGTAAGCAAAGAGATCTTAGGCACTCTGTTCAAGTTGCTTCTGTGCAAACTATAACGCACAAAAGCAATCAAGACCTAGCAGAGGGACTAAATGTCGATTTTATCATTATTGATGAAGCGCACCATAGTGTAGCAAACTCCTACAAGAAGTTATGGCAGTTCTACCCTAATGCAAAGAAGTTAGGAGTTACGGCTACCCCATGGCGTATGAATAATAGAGGTTTTCAAGATATCTTTGATACCCTTATTTTATCAGAACCCATTATCAAGTTTATAGAGCAAGGATGGCTTGCCCCATATAATTATTATTCTATAAACAATAACAGTTCCATACAACGAGATATTAACTCAATAACCGAGTTTGATATAGAAGGTGACTATAAGATCTCTGCTCTTGAAAATTGCATGGATACTTTTAGTGTGCGTGCACAATTACTTAATAGTTATCTTAAATTTGCTAAGGGAAAGAAAGGAATAATTTATTCGATAAGCCGAAAGCATAGTGATCATATATGTGAGGAATTTAGAAAGGCGGGGGTTAATATTGTACGTATTGATAGCCTTACGCCTAAGGATGAAAGAAAAATCTATGTTGATAGATTTAAACAAGGGCTTATTGATATTATTGTAAATGTTGATATTTTTTCGGAGGGATTCGATTGTCCTGATATTGAATTTATTCAATTAGCCCGTCCCACGAAGTCTTTGGTAAAATACCTCCAACAAGTAGGGCGTGGTCTTCGTCCTACGAAGGATAAAAGTCGTTGTATCATACTAGATAATGTGGGCTTACATTTTACTTTTGGTTTACCTAATGCAGAAAGAAATTGGGTAGAATCCTTTGAAGGTGATTTGACAAATGTTCGTCACAAGAGTAGTTCGTCTGTCCTGCTACCAGTAGAGGAATTAGACGGTGAGTTTGCTGAGGGTGATGACGAGATGTTATTGATCGAAGGTGTAGAAAATAATTTAATTCCCGAACCTGAAGTAAACTGGAAGGAGGAAGATGATGCACTATTGCGTATGCTTTGTGAACGAAAGTGTCCAATAGAGGTTATTGCTAGTGTGTTTAAAAAAGATACACCAACTATTGAAGAAAGAATAAATACTTTGGATATAAAGTTTGAGATTATAAAGTAATTTATGTTCATATACAGCAAAATAGTAGATAAATCTGTTCTTTGGGATGGTTTTTCCATTCCGTTGCAATACCACAAGATATTCCACATGCTTGTTCCTGCAATCAGCGAACATGGCGAAAATGCGAATGTCAAGATATTGATCGATGGAGAGTTCTATGATGCGCAGTTGAAGAACATAGCATTTGACCAAGATACATGGGACAATCATGTGGATATTATTCAATTTAGATATTCACCTCAATCTCCTTTGTCAAGGAAACTACGGGAGATATTCTCCATCTCAAACCAATACATCCAACAAGAACGAGCTAATCGTCAGCCTGGGGATAGAAGGCGCATCATTGTGCCAGAGGAATTGCAGGAGTTTATTTACATAAATGCAACTGCCCAAAGCAATGTTTTTGCACTTGATTATGTGACATGTAATGAGGAACAAGCACTCAGACATGATATCAAATCAATATCTGAAGATGTTTTTGAAACGCTATCAATAGACTCACTAAAGGATGAAAATACGGGCTTCTCTCAAGCAATTCGTAAGGTTCGAAAATTGGACAAATCAATAGGCGACACTTTGAAGAAGTTCTATGACTATCGTTGTCAACTTACAGGAGAGAGGATAGGGGAACCATATAGCGCACATGTCGTGGAGGCGCATCATATTGTACCTTTTACCGAGAGTTTGAATAATGATGCAAGCAACATCGTTATTGTCAATCCGACCTTTCATCGTATCATACACAAAGCGAAACCAGCGTTTGATAACGCCACATTATCCTTTAAGTTCCCAAATGGGGTAGTGGAGAAATTGAAACTAACAGATCATTTGAGATAATTCATGCCTATGCTCCTACACTACACATATGCATTCTCTCATCTCAATCGCAACAAGTTGAGAGGCGAAGTGGCTCCACATAAGCCAGTACTGCTATTGGCAATAATTGACTACGTAGAGGAGAAATTGCTAACAGCAGAAGGTCGCGAACAACTTAAACAGCCCATCCCATTCCGACCAGAACTGCAAAGTAAGTTTAATCATAGATGGACAAAGCATGTACATTCAGAGGTATTCAAACCGTCGTTCGTAAATCCCATCATTCACATGCAAAACGAGCCATTCTATCACCTAATTCCATACGCCGACCGTGTATATGATGGGACACACTCTATGCTTGCAGTGGAAAGTGCATTCCAGGGCATCCAACTCAATAGCGAACTCATGCAGCTCATCATCCAGCAAGATACAAGACAACAACTCCGACAACTGCTGATAGATATGATATAATCCCTCCATTCGACACATAATTGCATGTGGTAAGTGATGTGGTGGAGGAAGCGGAGCTGCGGTGTAAAGTGGAGGGTGTAAGGTGTAAAGGCAGGTCAACCGGTAACAAATTGTTACCAGTTCAAATTGCGTGCTGCAGTAGTTTAAATATGAATTAGAAGAGGGGGCAACTATTAGGAATTTCCGAATAGTTCAAACCGAGGGTAGCCGTCAAGTGTCACGCGAGGTGAAGCACTATAGTCTGCAAAATAGTAATCCTGTCTCAACCTCCACGCACCAGATGGAAAAAGAGGTGTAGATCGTAGGGGATAGAAGCAGGTCAACCGGTAACAATTTGTTACCAATTCAAACTGTTTGCTAAGGCAGGAAAATAGAAATTATTAACCTTAAAATACAAAGATTATGGCATATACAATAGCGACAATTGCAGGTTTAATAGTAGGACTGGTGATATTCGCCTACTTCTGGTTTATTATCCCTGCTCGTATGGCTCGCAAACGCGGACGAAGCGAAGTTGGATGGGTGCTGTTAGGATTCTGCATCTCGCCATTCTGGGTATATATTCTGTTGGCAATCCTAGGAGAAACCAAAGAGAAAATCAAACAAGATATCATCAATGAAATAAGAAACGAAGAATAATAAAAGCCCCCTCCTCACATACTCTCACACCCACACATATCCACACACACTCACATACAGCTTGCTCCTTTTTTTTACGAGAAAGCAGCAAACTCAACAAAAAAAAGGAGCAAGCCAAAGATGAAATCATAAAAACCGCATCCACCACATATAAAGCCACAGAAAATACAACTAATTTGCACTTTTCTCTCCAATATGACAAGAAACATCACCTCATCATCCAGCAAGATACAAGCCAACAACTCCGACAACTGCTGATAGATATGATATAATCCCTCCATCTCCACACAAAGAAACAATTCCACCATTCTCACACAAAATTCATACACACTCACACATATCCTCACACACCTATACATACCCACACATACCCATACATATCTATCCCCCCACACATACTTATACATATTTATACACACTCACACATAGCTTGCTCCTTTTTTCTCACAAAAAGCAGTAAACCAAACAAAAAAAAGGAGCAAGTCAACAACAAAGAATAATCCCTCCATCTCTACACAAAGAAACAAATCATACATACCCATACACATTTATACACACTCATACATATTTATTCACACCCACACATTCTCACACATACTTAATATACTCACATATAGCTTGCTCCTTTTTTCTCACAAAAAGCAGCAAACCAAATACAAAAAAGGAGCAAGTCAAAAAGCAGTTGTTCGGAAATTCCAAACAAGCATGTAAGACTTAGTGGTTCCACACCCACTTCCCTCTCCCCTCCCCATAAAGTTCATATATAGCTTGCTCCTTTTTTCTTAAAAGAATGAAGCCTCTGCGACAAAAAAGGAGCAAGCATGTTGTGTGTTTCAATAATTTTGTGTACCTTTGCAGCAAATATCACACAGATTATGGCAAAAGTTCGCATCACCGCTATTCGCCAAACGGTATATACTGATTTAATGGCGAAGTATGAAAATCCCATTGAACACGCATGTAGCGTGCAAGAAGGACAACAATGGATATCCATAGATGGCAAATGCCCTGAAGGGTTATGCTTAGCTGCATGGGAATCTATGCATCAGTTTGTGGAGCAACTATCTCAAGGAAAAGGCAATTTCTACGACGGATGGATGCAAAACCCTATGAGCGCCATGATTAGCTGCAACGATGGATTCAGACCATTCAGTTTCTATATTGAAGCGATAGAAGAATCAACTCAAACGTTAGAACAACTATCACAACCAATACTTACTACCCCGTCCACCGACAAAGCTGAAGGACGTATACAAAAACTAATACTGGCTATTGGCGATCAAACCATGCCACGACGACAGATCATCGCATATTTGGGTCTGAAACAAAGAAGTCGCCGTAACTTCATGGATAACTATCTTCGTCCTGCTATTGCCCGAGGTTATGTTGTTTTGGCTTATCCAGACTCTCCAAACAGACCCGAACAAGCATACCGCCTTTCCGCCAACGGTCTAGCACGCTGGGCTCAGTTAACTACTACTAACATGCAATAACCACATGCACATTGCATCCGTCCTCTTCTCTACCACCCTCTTCTATTTCACACTCCAATCCTCACCAATATCTCACATACAGCTTACTCCTTTTTCCTCACTAAAAAGCAGCAAACTCAACAGCAAAAGGAGCAAGTCCCAATAAAATCATCGTAAAAACCGAATCCATCCCCCATAAATCATATAAAAATGCAGAAAAAATTACATTTTCTGCATTTTTTATATACATACTGACAAGTTTTAGCAGTTTGATGTAGTAATTTTGCAGCGTAATTCAAAAAATAACAAGAATATGAATGAAGACAATCAAATTATTATCTATCAAACTGCCGACAATCAAACGCAGATAGATGTGCGTTTAGAGAATGAAACCGTGTGGCTAACGACTAATCAAATGGCGATGTTATTTGGTCGTGAAGAATCAAATATTCGTCGCCATGTAATTAATGTATTCAAAGAGAGGGAATTAGATCGAGAAAATAACGTGCATTTTTTACACGTTAATGGCGTTAAGAAGCCTGTCCCTTTCTACAATCTTGATGTCATCATCTCTGTAGGCTATCGTGTAAAAAGCCAACGCGGTGTGCAATTCCGCCAATGGGCAAATCGTGTATTGAAGCAGTATCTCATCAAAGGCTATGCTATCAACGAACGCTTGCGCCATGAGCAAATCAGCGAATTGCGCCAATTAGTACAAGTAGTTGGGCGCACGCTACAACACCGAGAACAGGAAAACACTATCGAGACACAAGATCTTCTTGACGTCGTAGTCGATTATACCTATGCACTTGATACGCTCGATAACTACGATTACGAACGCTTGACCATTGACCAAACTACTAAAGTAGCCTCATTTCATGCAACCTATGAAAACGCAATGGAGCAGATTCAGCGCTTGCGCGATAAGTTTGGCGCATCTATTTTGTTTGGCAATGAGAAAGATGATTCTTTCCGAAGCAGTATTGGTCAAATATACCAAACTTTCGGTGGCGAGGAATTGTATCCAAGTGTAGAGGAGAAAGCTGCACTGTTGCTTTATCTGGTAACGAAAAACCATTCGTTTAGCGATGGAAATAAACGCATTGCTGCAACATTGTTCTTGTGGTTTTTAAATAACAACAAAATACTTTACAACTCCGATGGTAGCAAACGCATTGCAGATAGCACTCTGGTTGCCTTAACGCTAATGATTGCTGAAAGTAAAACAGAAGAGAAAGATGTGATGGTAAAGGTAGTTGTCAATTTAATTAATCAACGCAATTAACTAATTCTATCGAATTCGACAGAATTACCAACTCAAAATTCATAATTCTTAATTCTTATCTCGCATTCGCTCGAACGATTATTCGCAAGCGAATTTTCAAAATTACTACTATGGGACTATTTGATTTTCTTTTTGGCACTGATAAACTGGTCACAGTTTGTGACTGGTTCCTCTGGAAATCTTATCACAATAGCGATGACATAGTTTCTAATACTCTATGACTAGTCGCAATTGCGACCACTTCCTCAGTTCGTTCCATTTTAGAACTAACTTCCTATTCCAAAATTAAAAAAGTGCACTTTTTTGTAATTTTCTTTGATATACTGACAAGTGAAACTAAGCGTTTGAACGAGCAAGTTAAACGCAATATTGAGCGTTTCCCAGATGACTTTATGTTTCAACTAACTAAAGTGGAACTCATTAACTTGAAGTCGCAAATTGCGACCTCAAGTGCAATAGAGAATTCTCCAAGATCACAAATTGTGACATCAAGTCATGGTGGCGTGCGCTATCTTCCTTATGCCTTCACAGAAAACGGAATTGCTATGCTCAGTAGTGTCCTGCGTTCGCCAATAGCTATTCAAGTCAACATCCGTATTATGCGCGCCTTTACAGCCATGCGCCAGTTCATTGCTGCCAATGCACAAATATTCCAACGTTTAGATGTGATGGAGCAAAATCAATTAGCAATCGTGGCGCACCAAACAGAGACAGACCACAAACTCGAAGAGGTATTCCGTCTTTTGGATAGCGGTAATGTGCAACCTCACCAAGGTATCTTCTACGATGGGCAAATCTTCGATGCCTACACCTTCATCAACGACCGCATACGCGAAGCTACCACACGCATCATCCTCATTGACAACTATATTGACGATAGTGTGCTCACTATGCTCGCCAAACGAGCAGACAAGGTGGCTGCTACCATCTATACCAAGAAACCATCCGCACAACTGCAATTGGATATCCAAAAGCACAACGCACAATATCCTCCGATAGGTATTATCACCTTCGACCGCTCTCACGACCGCTTCCTCTGCATCGACGATACTGTCTATCACCTCGGTGCCAGCATCAAAGACCTCGGCAAGAAGTGGTTCGCCTTCAACCGCATGGAGATGCCCACAACCGAATTATTGCAAAAAATACAAACTACATATAAAACTCCACCTTCGTAAATCACGATACCAATGCCTATCGACAACCTTAACATAGAATCCAAACTCAAATTTTCCAAACGATTAGGTGCGCTCATCAAAGGACACCAACAGGAAATGCAGCAAGTACTCAATGAAAATGAGGACTTGCAAACTCTTGTTGAACAATTATTAAAAGAAAACGACACATTAAAGAGCCAATTAGCAGACGAGAAAGCCAAAAACATCCAACTCCAAACCGAGGTAGAACAGCTTCGCAACCGTCCAATACATACCAATACCTATATCGAAAACGAATACATCAACCAGCAACATAATTATTCCCAAACAACTCAATAATACAAACATTAATCAATTACAACTATGGAACAACCCAACCGTATCATCAACGTTGCAGGTGACTACGTACAGTCCAAACATGTGGACTACGAAATCAACAATGTCGAAGCAGGTGGCATCGGCATTCAATTTGTCAGTAATCCCAAAACTACAACTACTACGGCAACTGTCCGATTAAGAACACCTAAATTACAAACCGCCACCTTCACCTATCGCTATTGGCAAAAATCAACAATGCCAATCACTCAACTTTATCAATGTTTACTTCAGGCTAAATGGATTGCTGCGGACACCAATCCCGATGATTTCCTTGCTATTTTCTCTGGAGCAGATTCCACAACACGAGTAAAATGGGTAGGCAAACCATCCTATTTATATGGTCTCATCCGTCGTGCAGTGGAGCAGGAATTAATCTCCATACCTGCCAACGCAAAGTTATGGCAAATCGTAGAAAGCCATTTTGTAGATAGTAATAGCCGTTCATTTCACAATTTCCATAAGCAGAAAGAGTCGAAAACAGCGATTCCAACCATAGAGACAATGCTTAAAATACTGCAACCTTCGGCGTAATCTTCGCGCGAAGAAAAATATTTTCAAAAAAATCACATTAGTGGAAGACTTTGATTCACAAGGTCTTCCACTTTCTTTATACCCAACGTATAACACCATCCTTCCCAATCTTCGGCGCAAAATCCTTTCCGCGCCGAAACTTTTTGCAGCATTGTTATAGAAACGCGTCCCACAGAGGACACCACCCCACATGACAAAGTTAAATTACTTAAATTCCTTGAAAGAATGACAAACATTGTTATAATTTTTTTTTGTCCACCAATGCAACTCGTTGCATTCTTTTGGACAAAAAAAAATAATCCTGATTTTTATTCATTTTTGTAGCAAGCGTAGCGCTGCGTATTTTTGTTACAAAAAAACATCCTCAAATTGACCATAATTGACAACAAAATTGACGCCAATTGTCTTTAAATAAAAATCCTATCAATATGAAACCAAAGCACATCGTTCTCATCTCCATTCCCTGCCAAAGCACAGAGGAACTACAGAAAGCCAAAGAGGCAGTCCTCTTTCATTTGGAAACTCTCAATCCCGAGTTCTCTGCCGAGGGCACCACCCTTACAGTCAAAGTCATTCCTCTTGACCCACAACTTTTCCTTCCCGACGAGGCATGCGACATCATCCGCCAAACCCTCGCCCAGTCCCTCACCTTCAACCACTGCTGGACCTGCACTCTCCATACTATTAATTCTTAATTCAAAATTCTTAATTAACCCTTTAACCCCCTCCCGGAATGGAGGGCCTCCTCGCTCTAAAATCCACGAAGTCTCCTGACAGACGGGAAACCGTCCTGTGGCGGCGAAAGCCGCTAACTAACGAGAGCCTCAAGCGGGGTCCCTGAAAAATCATTGATTTTTGGGGTGCTTTGTGGGCTCGAGTTAAGAGGAGGAATGGCGGTCGCCTTAAATCGCTCAGCGATTTCTTTGCGACGAGCCAATTCCGACGATATGGCAAAAATCACTCCTATGGACTTGGTAAAGTCTATGTCGGGCAAAATCTGCGAACACTCCGACATTTCCTTCGCAAAACGTGGTGACACCCAGTACACCGTCAAACGCTGCAACGAGCGTGACCTAGAGAAAAATCCTTACTCTGAGCAAGAGTTGGCACACCAAGCGAAGTTCAAAGCCGTGGCTGCTTCTACCGCTGCACGCGTCAAAAGCGCAGCACCAGAAGACATAGATGCTTTCAAGGCGCAAAAGAAGTACAAGTCTTTCCGCTCGTACATCTGGGCACTTGAGTGGGCTGCTTACACCGCCTAACCCTCAGGGGCGCGCAAGTGCCCCGTGCCTTTAACCTTTAACCTCTAACCTTTAACCTTAATTCGTTAAACCTCAAACCTTACAAAAACGATGGCAAAAGTTATCTACATCGACCCTATCAAGAGTGTATCGGGCAAGCTGGCTAAGAAGCATTGCGTGGTGTACAACGTGCGCCAAGCTGTAACCAACAACGAGGACATGATCCGCAACCCGAACTACACTTCTTACCGCGACCCAAACAAGAAAATCAAACTCACGGCTAACCAACGCCAATGGAACCAACGTTTTGGCGAGATTTGCAGTGCTACTCGCATTCGTCTGATGAGTCCTGAATACATCAACACCGACCGTGCCGAGTTTGCTAAGCAAACCAAGTACAAAACTCTCTGGGCATTCGTCTTCAACAAAATCAAAAACGAAGAGTAATCATGAAGCAGCTAACTGATATTCAAAAAGAACGCCTTGTGAAGGCACTCAAGTACCTGGCAGTGGCGATAGCCACAGCCGTTGCGATGGCTCTGGGACTGACCTCGTGCAATGTCACGCGCACCATCACTACCGAAAGCAAGTCCCTTTCACATGGGGATACGGCTATCATCATTCAGTCAAAAACCATCGAGTCCTACAACGCAATGAAGAATTAGTTATTCACTCCAAGTGGTTGGTCGGGATTTCCGAACAACCACTTGGGTTTACCTTCATCCTCCAAGCTACACTATTTCTCAAGAAAAGTAAACTTTTGTTTGCACATATACATTTTTTGTTGTACCTTCGGACGCCGCCTGCGCTAGAGCGCATTCCCCCGAAAGTACATTCGCACGATGCAGCCCATACTTCAGTACGCGTATGTGCTTTTTTCGGCACGCCCCTTCCCCTGCGGGGTGGGTTCCCTCCGAAAAAAGGATAAGGATTTTGGCTAAGTAATCACGACTATTTATTTCTTCAATGCTTGCGCATTTATCATCCGTCTCAATACGCCTATTTCATGCGAGCATAATAGGCATATTTCGCCTTATGATAAAAAAAGAATTCTTTTTTTGAAGAAATTCGTCGTGCTTGCTTGCGTATGTGCATTTTTTGTTGTACATTTGCAGAAAGAAAGAGAATAATATATGTATTTTGACGAATTAGCATTATCAGATAGGGTATTGGATGCATTGTGGGATATGCACTTCGACACGTGCACACCCGTGCAAGAGCAGACGATACCTGTGATATTGGATGGACACGATGTGATCTCCTGTGCCCAGACGGGTACTGGCAAGACCGCCGCATATATCCTGCCTTTGCTCACCAACTTGGAGTACGACAACCATGACCCCAGCAAACTCAACGCCATCATCATGGCACCTACGCGTGAATTGGCGCAGCAAATCGACCAGCAGATGGAGGGATTTGGCTTTTATGTACCGTTCTCGTCGGTAGCCATCTACGGAGGTAATGATAGTGGTGCGTGGGGTACGCAAGTGACTGGTTTGCAGAAGGGTGCGGATATTGTCATAGCCACCCCAGGGCGACTGCTTAGTCAGATGAATATCTACGATATTGACTTCTCGGGCGTGAAGTATTTTATCCTCGACGAGGCCGACCGCATGTTGGATATGGGCTTCTATGACGACATTATGACCATCGTCAACAAGCTGCCAAAAGAGCGCCAAACGATCATGTTCTCTGCCACTATGCCAACGAATATCCGCAAGATGGCAAAAGCCATCATGCATCATCCAGTAGAAGTGCAGATTGCTATCTCGCGTCCGCCAGAGAGCATTCGACAAATGGCGGTGGATGTGTTCGAAACGCAGAAGACTGCGTTTCTTATAAGGTTATTAGGCGATAGAGCACCCCAAAAATCGGCAGATTTTTCGGGGACCCCGCTGGCGAAAGGCGAAAGGCGAGAAAGCGAGAGATTGAAAAAAGTGATCATCTTCGTGGGAAAGAAGCAGAGGGTGAAGGAGCTTACGCGTGCGCTACGCGCAAACCATATTGATGCGCGCGCAATGCATTCTGATCTCGAACAGAAAGAGCGCGATGAAGTGATGCTGGACTTCAGAAATGGTAAAGTGGACGTACTGGTGGCAACAGATATCGTGTCACGCGGCATTGATGTGGATGATGTGCCATTGGTAATCAACTACGATGTACCTCGCGATGCGGAAGACTATGTACACCGTATAGGTCGTACGGCACGTGCTGCAAACAAAGGTGAGGCCATCACCTTGGTGAGCCCCGAAGATAAGCGATTCTTCAATAAGATTGAGCGATTCTTGCAGAAGGTTATAGATCGCGTTCCCTTGCCTGCCGAGCTTGGAGCTGCGCCAGATAGTAGCGTGTGTTCACTTGCTGCTGACGACCGTAAGCCGTCTTCCAAGCGCCGAAAAGGCGGCTGGCGCGGAGGGCATAATCGCAAGCCGAAGCATAATCGCCAAGCATCTCATAAGCAATAGCGATATTGGCCGCAGCACATGCTGCGGCTTTTTTGTCCTTGCTATCCACCAAGGGCATCCACTGCTGGATAGCACCATTCCATCGTTGCAGACGGAAGGCATCTAGTCCCCCTTGCAGGGTGGGCATGTCGTAGATATAGCGGCGAGTAGTTTGCCATGAAGGGGCGAAACTGCTGCCGATACCGTTGCCCAATTCGCGGGCGAGATATAGCAATGCCTCTTGGCGAGGGGGGAGGTCGCTGAGCGTCTGTGTGCGGTTGTAGTGTAGGTCGCTTTCCCAGAGGAGCGTATCGGCATGCGTGAAGTTGATTTCTCGCGTTTGTCCTGCATAGTGAATCGTCCAATGAGATTGGGCATAAGCTTGCAGATAAGCGTAGTAAGCACCCTCTTCAGTCGGGAAACTCTCGAGGACATCGTATAGCACCAACTGGTTGAGTGTCAACAGGGCATCCGCCTGATAATCCTCACACAAGCGTTCTGCTTGTGCGAAAGTGAGCGGCGTGCGAGTGTAGTAGTTGGTGGAGTGGTTTTGCGAGATATCCATGAGTTCGACAGCATCAAACTCACTTGTAGATTCCATAGTTTGTGTGACAGAAAAGAGGCAGTAGAGTAGGCTGCGTGAGAGGTTGATCTCAGCATGGTTGTGGTTCTCGCCGTCAATCATGGTGGTATGACCAAAATCGTTGGGCTGGGTCAGCGCATTATTCACTACGAGAATGCGTTGGGCATTCTGCAACTGCGTACGCTCAGCAGGAAAACGTTCGTCCACGGAGAAGTACCACTGCTGTTGAGCGTTTATAGGGAGAGAACAAAGAACCAAGAGCAAAGAGCAAAGACGGATATTCATGGTTCAAATGTATTTTAGAGTTTGCGTATACGCCACTCTTTTGGATAGAGGTTGTTGCAATGGTTGCCTACATTCTTTACGAAGCCAAGGGGCACATTCTCATAGGTAAGCAAGAGCACACCTGCAGCCGCATTAGGCAGCGACAGTGCTTCGCAGCGCAGATAGGAGAGTGCTTGCTCAAGGGAGAGTTCAACGCGATTAAAAGCCTTGGTATTGAGATCCTTGAGCATGGCCAAAGCATGTTGCGGAACAACGGTCTTTCCGCGTAGTTCACCAATGCCGAAGCCCGTGCTGATGCAGATAAACTGCGAATTGAGGAACTCGATGAGCTGTTTGTATTTGGCAGGATATGCTACCACAAAACGGTCTTGTTGGCGAATAATCCATTGGTCAGGATGTTGGAGCCAACTGCGCATGATGTCCTTAAACTCTACGGTTTCAGAGACGGGGTTCTTTTGTTTTGGGATGCGGAACGCACCCGTGGCTATGCCGGCTTTGCGGAAGGCACAGAGATAGAAGCCTTCTCCTTTGGTCTTGTGTGGGTAGAAGTGATAGCCAGGCTTACCTTCGGTAATTCCCCAAGCTGGGTCGTGCGGTATAGGCAGTATCTCTGCTCCTAATTCTTCAGCAATCCATAGGGCATTCTTCTCATTCTCCTCGCGGTTGAAAGTACAAGTGGAGTAGATCAATATACCTCCAGGCTTGAGCGCATCCCATACATCATCCAGGATGTCGCATTGACGCTCCGCACATTCTTGCACGTTCTTCATGCTCCACTCTGCAATCGCACCTTCATCTTTGCGGAACATACCTTCGCCCGAGCAAGGAGCATCCACTAGGATACAATCGAAGAGTTCGGGCAGTTTGTTGCCGAAATCAGCCGCAGGGTTGTGGGTAACCACGGTATTGCCGTTGCCCCATTTCTGGATATTCTCCGAAAGAACAAACACGCGTTGGCGCACTACCTCGTTGCTGACGAGCAATCCCTCGTTGCCAAGAAACTGGCTGATGAGCGTGGACTTGCCACCAGGCGCTGCACAGAGGTCAAGCACGATGCTATCTGGCTTGAGGTATCGGTTCAGTACCTGACCAACAAACATACTGCTGGCCTCTTGCACGTAGTAGCAACCCGCATGGAAGAGCGGGTCAAGAGTGAATTGTGGACGACGGCTCAGATAGTATCCATCTTCGTGCCAAGGCACCTCTTCGGTATCGCAATCGAAGGTGAGACAGTCTAGCTTGTCGTTCAGACGAATAGATGTGACCTGCTCCGATTCTAGTGCTTGGCAGAGCTTGTGCACCTCCTCAGGCGTCATCTGTTCGTGTAGGTTTTCTATGAAGTCTAATGGTAGCATCAAATGGATGGTTGAAAAAGTTGTAAGAGTTCTAAAAGTTGTACGGATTAGTGTTTTAAAACTCTTTGCATTTCGCGTTTGTCGTCTGCGGCGCGCAGGGCTTGGCGTTTGTCGTAGGTATGTTTACCCTGACAAAGAGCAATCTCCATCTTAGCGAACCCACGTTCGTTGATGAAGAGTCGGAGGGGTATAATGGTTTTGCCAGTGTCTTTCACTTGTTTTTCGAGTTTGCGAAGCTCCTTCTTGGTCATCAGCAGTTTACGATCCCGCTTCGCCTCGTGATTGGCATAGCTGCCAAAGCGGTATTCCGCAATATGCATCTGCTTCACCCATAGTTCCTTCCCAATGAATTGACAATATGTATCCACCAGCGATGCTTTACTTTCGCGAATGGACTTGATCTCCGTACCAAATAGCTGAATACCAGCTACATAGCGGTCGAGTATCTCGTAGTCGAACGAGGCACGGCGATTTTTGATATTGACATCACTTTTCAGACGCATGATTTTAGATACAAACTATGGGATAGCACGGCGACTATCCCATAGTATTGTGATAGAAAGTTATCGCTTATAATTCTCCCACTTGGTGTTACGCATGTCGCCTGACTTGAGGAACTCCTCGTGCATAGCGAGTGCGCAGCTGAGTGTGTGAGGGGTATGAGCGGTCTTAGACATCTCCAAGTACTCATTCAACATTGGGCGGTATTGTGGATCCACACAATTGTTGATGATCTCGTGAGCGCGTTGGATAGGGCTCTTACCACGCAAGTCAGCAATACCGTGCTCGGTGATGATGATCTTCACAGAGTGCTCGCTATGGTCGTGGTGGCTAACCATTGGCACGAAAGCCGAGATAGCACCACCCTTAGCGGTAGAAGGAGTAGTATAGATGCTGATATATGCGTTGCGAGTAAAGTCGCCTGAACCACCGATACCGTTCATCATCTTGGTACCGCAAACGTGGGTAGAGTTGATGTTACCGAAGATATCTGCCTCGAGAGCTGTGTTGATGGTGATAAGACCCAAACGACGAGCCACCTCAGGGTTGTTAGATATCTCTTGTGGACGGAGAACGAGTTTATCGCGGAAGAAATCGAGGTTGTCGAGGATCTCTTGGAGCTTGTCTGCACCAATAGTCAATGAGCAACCAGAAGCGAACTTCACACGGCCCTCTTTCATCAAACCTACTACAGAGTCTTGGATTACCTCGGTGTACATCTCAAAAGCAGGGATGTTCTTATTCTCACCAAGAGCGCCCAACACTGCGTTAGCGATATTACCTACACCCGATTGGATTGGCAAGAAAGATGCAGGGATACGGCCCTCTTTCATCTCGTTCTCAAGGAAAGAAGCCACGTTCGCACCAATCTTAGCCGTAGTCTCATCCAGCGGAGTGAAACCACCTACCTCGTTAGGACGGTTGGTCTTCACCACAGCAACAAGTTTCTCAGCAGGGATGGTCACGCAGTCTGTACCGATACGGTCAGAAACGCTATATACAGGGATCTCGCGGCGTACAGGTGGGTCAGCAGGCTCGTAGATATCGTGCATGCCACGCATAGCAGCAGGCATAGCCTCGTTGAGTTCTACGATCACCTTGTCTGCCAAGCGGCAGAAAGTAGGTACGTTACCTACACCTGCGGTGAGAACGATCTCTACTTGGTCACCTTTCTCTACTACTTGGCATGCCTCAACGATAGCGAAGTTTGGCTTTGGCATGAAGCCGTAGCGGAGGTCTTGTGCGAGCTCAGAGAGGTGCATATCGTAGTAGTGTGCACCTTGCGCGTTAAGCTCGGTGCGGAGGTCTTTGTTACCTTGGTATGGGGTACGGAACTCGATAGCGTGAGCGCGAGCGAGTGCACCGTCGCAGCTGTCGCCTGTAGAGGCGCCAGTGTACATACCGATCTTATAGGGTTTGCCCTCAGCGTGGAGTGCCTCAGCCATCGCTGCGATAGCAGAAGGAACGTCCTTTGGAGCGCCGGCAGGGGTAAAACCACCCATGCCGCATATTGCTCCGTGAGGTACAAGTTGTGCTGCTTCAGCAGCGGTCATAAATGGAAGAGCCATTTCGATTTACGATTTAGCAATTTACAATTTATGAATTACTCTGCCTTTCCGTTAGAACCCAACACGTTGATAATTTTGTGCTTGTAGAGCTCGGTCATGAGGTCACGAGCTGGACCGCAGTATTTACGTGGGTCGAACTCACCTGGGTTGGTAGCGAACACTTTGCGAACAGCAGCGGTGAAAGCCAAACGGCTGTCAGAGTCGATGTTGATCTTGCAAACTGCGCTCTCAGATGCCTTGCGGAGTTGCTCCTCTGGAATACCTACTGCATCTGGCAATTTACCACCGTATTGGTTGATGATGTCCACATACTCTTGTGGAACTGAAGAAGAACCGTGGAGTACGATTGGGAAGCCAGGGAGTTGCTCCATGATAGCGTCGAGGATATCGAATGCCAATGGAGGAGGAACGAGCTTACCAGTTTGTGGGTCAACAGTACATTGCTCGCGGGTGAACTTGTAAGCACCGTGGCTAGTACCGATAGAGATAGCGAGTGAGTCGCAACCTGTGCGAGTAGCGAAATCTACTACCTCTTCTGGTTTGGTATAGTGGCTCTCAGCAGCAGATACCTCATCCTCAACACCTGCCAACACGCCGAGCTCTGCCTCAACGGTTACATCGTGTGCGTGAGCGTACTCAACAACCTTCTTGGTCAATGCGATATTCTCCTCGTATGGGAGGTGGCTACCATCGATCATAACGCTAGAGAAACCGAAGTCAACGCAGCTCTTGCAAGTCTCGAAGCTATCTCCGTGATCAAGGTGCAAGCAGATTTGTGGCTTCTCCCAACCCAACTCTTTAGCATACTCTACAGCACCTTGTGCCATGTATTGGAGAAGGGTTTGGTTAGCGTAGTTACGCGCACCTTTAGATACTTGGAGAATCACTGGGCTCTTGGTCTCAGCAGCAGCTTTGATGATAGCTTGAAGTTGCTCCATGTTGTTGAAGTTGAAGGCAGGGATAGCATATCCGCCTTTGATTGCTTTAGCAAACATCCCTTTGGTGTTCACCAAGCCGAGTTCTTTGTAACTTACCATAGTTGTAGTTGATATTTAATAGTTAATAATTAATATTTTTTGCTTAAATGTTTCGTTATCGGTTGGCATCGTCGCCGAAACGGCGACAAAGGTACTATTTTTTTTTGACATTGCAAAATATTTTCGCCCAAACTCCACGAATTGCAATATATAGATAGCAAAAGCTGTAAAAAAAGCAGCCACCGATTGGGTAGCTGCTAATATGATGCTTGATAGGTGGGGTTATTTTTCCCATCCATCAAAGACTTCTGGACCATAGACATTGTCCTCATTCTCATCGTGCAAAGGAGCCCACAACTGAGCAAAGAATGGGTTCTTGCGAGCCACTTTATCCCATTGCCATGGACGAGCATTCTTCTCTCCCACATAAGGATAAGGCATACATTCCTCACACCAATGACCTCCTAGCAATACGAGGCGTGGAGTAGCGGTAAACTGATGACCTTCAGCGCACTCCCACTCTAATGGAGTGTCCCAATCGCCTTGCACCATCTCTGTCGATAGACATTTACCACCACGGAAGGCTGCTGCCTTCTGCATATCCTCAATGGTAAACAATGCTTTGGGCTTTTGCTCATCGTAGCCGTGGTCAAGCAACACATACTCCTCGCTGTTGTGCGACACATCGGTATGCTTCCAATCAGGAATAGCTTTGTATGCCTCCAACGTGCCATAATATGCACTGATGCGTTGGGTCTTGTTGTGCTTAATCCACCATTGCGTACCATGCTCCTTAGACATCGCCATGGCGTACATCGCCAGTTTCACGCAGCGTGGAAAGAGCTTGGCAATCTTGGTCTTAGCCGCGAACTTGATGCCCCATGGCACACTGTCTGCCTTAGCCATCTGCTTAAAATACTCTTTCACTGGCACATTGGCACGGAAGTGCAAGTAGTTCTCCAAGCGGTCGCCATCGATATACCACATACCGTGGAAATTGCGCGTAGTAAACCATTTCGCCTCAAAGATTTTCTCTGGGCGAGGGCAACCAATAGCATCCAGCAACAAGCACTCAAACTCATAGTTGCTGATACGGTAATCCTTGCCCGAACCGATATTGTAGTAGTTCTTCCAGAACTCCTCTGGCACCTCATCGCGGCACACGCGCTCCAATAGTCGTCCGCTGTCTTCTACTGTCGCCCATTCCAACACACCACGGATAGGCACGTGGAACATGATAGGGTCGTAGTTCTTCAAGATAGCAGGGTAGAGGATACCCGACTGACGGAGTGCCACCCATTGCTTGATAGGCGAATTGGTAATGATGCGCTCTGCCTGCGCTTTGGTCAGACCGTAGTGGTCGTATGCTGATACGCATATTGGGTCGCCTGCGCGTCCCCAATGCAATGGCTCACGGCGGTCACCCATTTGAGCAACACTACCGATATAGACCACTTTGGGTTGTTTATCTTCGGGCTGCGCTAACACTGCATCGCGGATATAGGTCGCTGCAGATATATTGGTGCGCAAGGTGGCTTTAGGACGGTAGTCTGCCTGTGGCGACACCATACCACCCACGTGCAACACAATATCGCTACCTGTCACACCGCGGAGGATATCTTCGTATTTGGTCAGATCGCCCCAGATAACTTCCACTTTATCCATCAGTGGCGCAAGCAGTTCTTTGTTTTTAGCACTTGGACGAGCCAATATACGCAAGTGATATTTCTCGGGATAGCGCAGAATCTCTGTCATACCTGCGTATCCCATAGTGCCTGTAGCACCAGTAAGGAAGATTGTTTTTTTCATTGTTCTTTTCGGGTTTGTGGTGTCTTCACACACCTTTGAAGCTGCAAAGATAGTGTTTTTTTATGAGATACGCAAAACAAAGTGTATTTTTCTTAAGATTTCTTTCCTTTGTACCCTCCCTTTCTCCCTCGTGTTAAAGACCAAGGAAGGAATAATCGTTCGAGCCCTTTGGGCGAGATAAGAACCAAGGACAAACCAAGGAACGACCTAAGAACTATAAATCACAAAATGTTCGTTTTATTAAGATTTATTAAGATTGCCGTCTCTTTTCCCTCTCTTATACCTTCCCCTATTTCACCGACCGAACACCGACAGACGACCGACGGAACTCCGACTCAACTCCCCGTGACTAAAAAGTGACTTTTGTTAAGATTGCCCACGCCATCGCTCCTATGTCCATTACCCCGAATGTTATTCGGGTATCCTTTTCTTCCCGCCACCTGTCCAGTTCTCGGTGCTACTCCGCCGAGTAATCGTGCATTTCGCGGTTCCGCCCGCGAGAATTCTTGCAACTGCTTCGTGTTTGTTTATTGTCCCGAATATATTCGGGTCTTCTTCGTTTTCCCCTCCGTTCCCTTCTGGTCCTCCGTTCCCATCCGGTCACTCCGGTATATCTGGTACTGCCGTCCCTATTGGCTGTCATGTGCTCGCGGATGGGAGAGTAGCACTAGCCATACTAGTCGCTCTAGAAATAGCGTGCTCACCATACTATCCAAACAAGCAGACAAAGTAGCTGCTACAATCTATACCAAGAAACCATCCGCACAACTGCAATTGGACATCCAGAAGCACAATGCGCAATATCCTCCGATAGGTATTATCACTTTCGACCGCTCACACGACCGCTTCCTTTGCATTGATGAAACGGTCTATCACCTCGGTGCCAGCATCAAAGACCTCGGCAAAAAATGGTTCGCCTTCAACCGTATGGAGATGCCCACCTCTGAACTTGTGCAAAAAATGCAATAGTTGAATATAATAACTCGGTTTTTGGATCTTAATTGGCATGTTAGGTTTTGATTCTTATGAGGATAATGATTTTTAATGCAAGTGCATCAATAATCTTCGGCACAACTTTCGGCACAATCTTCGCGCGAAGAAACTTTTTTCAAAAAAAATACACCCAAGCGGAAACTCTTGTAATACAGATATTTCCGCGTATTGTATGTACCATTTCACTCTCCGCATTCTCCAATCTTCGGCGCAAAACCCCTTCCACGACGAAGATTTTTGCAGCATTATTATAGAGCCTAAAATGTAAGACTTTTCCCCATAACATAGTGTATATAAACATAATACCCAAATTTGGGGAGTGTGTAGATGAGGAAAAAGCAGTACCTTTGTATTAGAAATACATAGGAGAAATACTATATAATATACAAAGATAATGAAAAAACATCTACTACTAACTATCTTGCTGATTTTTAGCACGATACCATTTTATGCAAGCGATTCTGTAAAAGTAAGCACAACAGACCTTACTGCGCTCGTAGCACGCATAGAGAAGTTGGAACAGACCCTTGATTCTACGCAAAAAGAATCCCCAAAAGTGGGGATGAATGAGGAAAAAGGTGAGAGGTTAGAGGCGAAAAGCAAGGAACAGAAAGGCCGTTTTACTGTGGGTGGATATGGTGAAGCAACCATGAAACGCTGCTACTACTCCAACAACTACCTGCGATATACTTCGCCTGACCTCTACAAGAACGACCAATATGGCGAGTTCGACCTCCCACATGTGGTGATTTGGATGGGCTATGATTTCGGCAAGGGTTGGTCCGTTGGCACAGAGATAGAGTTCGAGCACGGCGGTCCCGAAGTAGCAGTAGAGATTGAAGCCGAAGAAGGTGGCGAATACGAGACCGAAGTGGAACGTGGTGGCGAAGTGGCTCTTGAGCAATTTTGGCTACAAAAATCATTCAATCAGCATGCTAACATCCGTGCAGGTATGATCATCGTTCCATTAGGTGGCACCAACGCCCATCACGAGCCCGACAAGTTCTTTGGCGTGTATCGCCCCGAAGGCGACAATACCATACTGCCCTGTACATGGCACGAAGTAGGTGTGCAATTCCATGGTCGCTACAATTGGTTAGGATACACCGCACAATTCTTGCCTGGATTGGAGAGTGCACGCTTTGGCAGTCAGACATGGATAGCAGGCGGTTCTGCCTCTTCCTACGAGTTCAAACTCGCAAATACATACGCAGGACTGGTGAGATTGGATTTCTATCCATTGGCAGGTACACCTCGCCAATCGCCTCATCGCCCTATCGTCTCATCGCCTAAAAAAGTAGATGCTCTGCGTATATCGCTAAGTGGATATATGGGTACATCCTTTAAGAACAACCTTACCCCTACTACCAACAAGAAATACGAAGGCGTAAAGGGATTGGTTAGTTTGGCAGCATTGGATTGGCAATACAAAGATCACGGTTGGATCTTCCGTGGCTCGGCGACCTACGGACATATTGATGAGGCAGACATGATTACTTCGTTTAATAAGTCTATGTCTAAAAACTCCGTATCAAAAAAGCAGAATGTAGCCAGCGATGCCTATACAGCAGGTGCTGAGATTGGCTACGACTTCTTTTCTCTCAATCATAAACTGCGAGAGAAACATCAGCAGTTCTACGTCTTCGCGCGATACGATATATACGATGCGCAGGCACGTATAGATGCCAGTCGCAACTATTGGGCAGGTCGCCAAAAAATCTCTTGCGGATTCAACTATTTCCCTATTCCGCAAGTGGTAGTGAAAGGCGAGTTTGGATATGGAATCCTCAACCAAAACCCATATTCGGATACCAAGTACAACAACGAACCCTATATTGCCTTTGGTATCAATTACTACGGATTATTTAAAATGTAATATTCAAACAATAAATCATTTATCAACATGAAAAAAATCATTTATTCTCTTTCGCTGGTGGCAGCGATGGTAGGTCTCTCCGCTTGCAACGGAAGCGGAAATGGTGGTGAGGTAGATTCACCAAAAGAAGAAATGCTGAAGAAAGCCATGACCCCTTATGTGGACAACACAGTAGTGGCTACCTATTGCGGTATGGCAGATGCAGCCATCAGTTTGTATGACCAATGCGAGGTTATCATGCAGAAGTACGAAGCTGGTACATTGGCTGAAACGGACATCAAGACGGCTGCTGGCTATTGGGAGCAAGCACGCAGTTACTGGGAACTATCAGAGGCGTTCCTCTATGGGCCTGCTGCCAATCACAACATTGACCCACACATCGACTCATGGCCACTGGACAAGGACGGTATGGATGCTATGTTAGGCAATGCCGAGCAGATGGCACAGATAGAGGAGCAAGGTGCTGACTATGTGGGCGATAAGTTGGGCTACGGTCTGCTGGGCTTCCACGCAGTGGAATATATGCTCTATGCGAATGACAACACCGATCGCCAGAACCTGCGTTACCACACGACTGATTACAAGCGTGCAGAGGTGGTGTATCTCGTGGCTATCGCCGAAGACTTGCGTAACCAAGCAGTCGCTTTGGAAACAGCATGGGCAGGAATCGATAATGTTTCTGCTACTAAACAAGCTATCTTGGAAGAAGCTGAGATTGACTATGGCGTAGAGTTCGTGAAGGGCTATGGTTCATACATGAAAGTGGCTACAGGTGGTACCTATGCCAACTACCAAGAGGCAGCCGAAGAACTTATCCAAGGTTGTATTGACATTGCCGACGAGGTGGGTAATGTGAAGATTGGTCGCCCTGCTACAGCAACCACCGAAGAGGATCGCAACTATATCGAGAGCCCATATAGTCTTAACTCTATTGTGGACTTTATGGAGAATATCGTTTCGATTAAGAACGCATATACAGGCAGCAAGAGTGGCGATGCCAGCGTATCGGATTATATCAAAACGGTAGATGCTGACTTGGATGCTGAATGCCGTGCTGCTATTGATGCCGCATACGATGCTATCAAGGTGATCCCAGAGCCATTTGCGGTATCTGCCAAGACTTCAGAGGCAGCCAATGCCGTGAAAGTGGTAGGTACAGACTTGGTAGAAGTGCTGCAAAAAGTATATAATAAATTAGGTGAATAATCGTTCCGAATCATGAAAAAGTATTATTTTTTGCTTTGTGCATTAAGCGTTGCGTTGGTGGCATGCGACATCGAAAATGGTGAGCAACCCACCGACGACCCACAAGGTTTGCCCGAATGGTATTATGCTGGTGGCGAGTTGGGTACTGCTTTCTTGGCAACCTCCAACGCTCTGGAGCAACCTGCCCCATCGGTAGAGAATGGTCATTGGATGGAGTCGTTTAAGAACGGTGAAGCCATCTTTGAGAAGCAGTTTATGAGTAATATATCAGGTACGCGTGGTGGCTTGGGGCCAGTATATGTACGCGCAAGTTGTTTGCATTGCCACCCTGGCTATAGTCATGGCGAGTCGGTAGAAGCAGGCAAATACAACACCGAGGCAGTGGGCAATGGTACACTGTTGGTGATCTACGATCCTGCCACCGAGGCGTACAAGACTTGGGCAGCAGGTATGCCACAGCTGCATGCCGTAGAGCCATTCAAAGCACCTATCGACCCTTCGCAAATCACCATCGAATGGAAAGTGGCTACTGCTTGCGCAGCCAGTGGCGACAAGATGGCATTTGCAGACGGCGAGACTTTTGAGTTACGCTATCCAGAGGTGCATCTCCCTAAAGAAGCCATCTATGGATATGAACAACTGAACTTGGGCGATTATAAGGTGAAGTTGGAGAATACAATCGGTATCTATGGTACAGGCCTATTGGATGCTATTCCAGAGGATTCGCTGATAGCGCAATGGGCATTGGAAGAAGAAGCATACCAAGCAGGACATCTCAAGCACTGGAACTCAGCCATGTTCGAGGGCGGAGTATATAAGAACTACTACAGCAATTCGCGTCAAGGCGACGGTACGAAGTATGTACGCCGATATACCTACGCCATGTCACGCGGACCCTTGTTGGATGCTGCGGGAGCAAATGCTATTTGGAATATCACCAACGTGACTCGTTCGGATCGCCGCTACCACTATTTGGATTTGGCTGGTACCAACTATGCTACTATCTCATCCAAAGACCCAGAGGTACAAGCTGGTTTCCCTGCGTATATTGCCAAAGTGGACCCAAACAAAGAGCATCCAGAATGGTGGACGGATAATGTAGAGCAAAACATCTACAACTATCTCACATCTACCTCTCTGCCTGTGGAGATGACCGACGACGAGTATGCAGACCTGATGGTTTGGCACCGCGGATTGGCTGTACCTGCTGTGCGTAATATCCACGATGAGAAAGTGCAAAAAGGTAAAGACCTCTTTACGCAGATTGGTTGTGCTACCTGCCACCGTCCATCATGGACTACTGGTCCTGACTATATCCAAGATCCTAATAAGTTCTTCACCCGCAACAACGATATGCCTCGTTTCCCATACCAAAAGATTTGGCCCTACACCGATATGGTGCAACACAAACTCTGCATGGAGAACGATATCCGAACAGGTTGGTGCCGTACCACACCACTTTGGGGACGCGGTCTGCACCAGAAATGTACGGGTGATGCCTACGAGGCACGTTTGCACGATACTCGCGCACGCAATGTGGTAGAAGCTATCATGTGGCACGGCTATAGTAGCGAATCCGATGCTATCGAATCAACCACTAATTTCTACAACCTACCTAAGGCAGATAGAGATGCAATTGTAGCGTTTATCAATGCCATCTAATCGATTACGAAATATCGCATTTTCACTGATGGGCACCATTATGCTGGTGCTCATCGGTGCTACAATTCTGGAGCAGTTCTTCGGTACCGATTTCGTGGTGCGCTATATCTATACTGCCCCATGGACAATTGCTTTGTGGGCGGTAGCAGTAGTAGCAGGCGGTTGGTATATCCTGCGCAGTTTGCGATGCCATACCATGCGCTGGTCGGTGATTGGCATTCACTTTAGTTTTGTGGTTATTCTGGCAGGTTCATTGGTCACGCACCTATGGGGCGATGCGGGTAGTTTACACCTGCGTTTGCACCAACCCACGACCACCTATCTGCATGAGGATGACAAGCGCGAACTACTGCCATTTACCGTCACACTATCCGAATTTGTGGTCCACAATTATCCTGGCACGCAAACGGCAGCCGACTACAGCAGCACCATCACAATTGATGATGGGCAAGAGCAGACAACTGGCATTGTGCAAATGAATAAGATTGTGCGTCATAGGGGATGGCGATTCTATCAGTCGTCCTACGACGATGATCGTGCAGGCGCCACATTGCTGCTCAGCCACGACCCAGTGGGCATCGGTGTCACTTATACGGGATATTTGTTGCTGCTTATCAGTTTCTTGGGCTGGCTCTTACCTATAACCAATAGCGGCTTTGCCGCGTCCAATAGGCGAAGCCGTCCTATATCCATAATTCTCCTCCTCGCCCTATCATCCATCGCCTATAGCCAATCGCCTAAAACGCTCCAACGCCCCGTGGCGGAAAGTTTTGGCGACTTGTATGTGGAGTATAATGGTCGTATATGCCCTATGTCCACGTTGGCAAATGATGTGTGCAATAAACTTTACGGAAGCAACTATTATCTATCCGATGACGGCACCTGCTATACTGCCAATCAGGTGCTGACAGGCATACTGTTTTATTACGACGATTGGCTACAAGTGCCGCTAAAAGAATCGCGCAAAGCCATACAAAACGAGGAACGACGCAATATCTTCCAGATGGTGGGTAATGGTTCACTCATTAAGATTTGGCCCAATCCAACGGGGTGGAACGACATCAACAACGCAGGGCAAGCCGATAGTCTAACACAGGAAGAGTGGACTTTTCGCATGTACGCCATGCAATATGTGGCATACGATTTGGCGCAAGGCAAAAATATCTCCGCCAATACGACACTGCAAAAACTGCGCACCTATCAGCAGCGCGTGGCTACCGACTTACCTTCGGAACACCATTTCCGTGCCGAGCAATGGTTCTACCGTATCCCTTATACCAAGCCACTGGCTATGGCATCGATGACACTTGGGCTGCTGTTCTTCTTGCTCTCGTGTCTCTACCAAGCTCGTGGCAAAGAACTGCCACGATGGCTGCGTGCGACAATGTTTTTCGTCATGCTCTTGCTGTGGCTTTTCCTAACAGTGATGCTGCTTTGGCGATGGTATATCAGTGGGCATATCCCTATGAGCAATGGACACGAAACTATGCAACTCATGGCGTGGCTGGCATTGTTGGTGGGTATCCTCTCTTCCATAACCTATAGCGGCTCTGCCGCGTCCTATAGGCGAAGCCGTCCTATAGTTCCTTCGGAGCGTCCTGCAACTCGCTACGCGAGTACCATACTCATCTCTGCCATGGCATTGATGGTGTCCATGATGACGGCTTCCAATCCGCAAATCACCCTTCTGATGCCCGTCTTGCAGTCGCCATTGTTGAGCATGCATGTCAGTGTGATTATGCTCAGTTATACGCTATTTGCTTTTATGATGATGAATGGCGTGGTCGGGCTCTTTATGTCGGAAGCACATCAGCAGCGTATGGTAGCATTGAATAGGCGTATCTTGCGCCCTGCTATTGCGTGTCTGGCGATAGGGATTTTCATTGGTGCCGTATGGGCAAATATCTCATGGGGAAGATACTGGGGTTGGGACCCAAAAGAGGTCTGGGCTTTGATTACATTGCTGGTTTATGCTTTGCCCTTGCACAGTCATTCGCTGCCCCTTTTCCAACGCCCCCGCGTATTCCTCATCTATAGCATCATCGCTTTCGCTGCGGTCGCCTTCACCTATTTCGGTGTCAACTTCCTTCTCGGAGGCATGCACTCGTATGCATAATGTATCTTCGGCACAAACTCACCTAAATGCCGAAGATACGGCAACACTATATTATATAGAGGCACACCGAAAACGGAAAGGTGAAAAGTGAAAACGGAAAACTGAAAGCCACCGAAAGCCCATAGATATCCCACAGATCTCCTATCGTGGTCCCGAAACCTGCAGGGAACTTGTTGATTACTAGTTTTGAACTAGGCACAATTGTCTTATCTCGCCCAATGGGCTCAAACGATTAATCGCAAACGATTCTTCAGCACAAGAAAACTTTTCTAATAAAAGCTCTTTTTCTATTGCTTGCGCTTGCCAGCCACGAGTTGTTGCCATTTCTGCTTGGCGAAGTCCCACGTGTTGTTGATGAGTTGTACACCCCAGTGTTTGCTCTCCTCCTCATTTGTTTCCTCAAGATATTGAGCTGCAAGCATAGCATCGTTGTCGGTAATAACCAACAACTGGTCGCCCACTTCTAATTCGGAATTGCCCGTTGGCACAAAGAAGTCTTCGCCACGGCGCACCATGATAACCAAGGTCTTATCTGGGAAAATGAGATTTTTGAGCAAATTGCCATGAACGAGCATTTCCTCTTTCACCTCAATCTCTGTGGCAGAAGACTCTACCTCCTCTGGCAGATCAATATCAAAGTGGATGAGTTTCTTGAGTTCTACAGGCGGAGTAGCCAGTTTGAGTTTCTTTGCCACCACCGACAAGGTTGTACCTTGCGCGATGAGCGAAACAATGGTGCAGAGGAAGACTATATTGAATATCAAATCAGCATGAGGCACATTATTCGCCTCGCACATAATAGCGAAGATGATAGGCACAGCACCCTTCAATCCTACCCAACTGAGCAGCATCTTATCGTTGCGCTTGTACTGCTTGAAGGGCCACATACAAAGGAATACCGCTATAGGGCGTGAGATGAAAATCATCACAATACTGATAATCAAACATGGCAGCAAGACCTCTAATTGGAATAACTCATGCGGACGCACCATCAAACCTAAGACAAGGAAAATAACCAACTGACTCAGCCATGTCAGTCCATCGAAGAAACTGCGCGTTTGGCGCTTGCGAGTGAACTTGCTATTACCAATCACCAGACCACCGATATACACTGCCAAATAGGTATTACCCTTGAGGAAATAGGTGATACTAAAGATAAAGATACATGCTGTAAGCACCATAAGAGGATACAGCGACTCGTTGCCAAGGTCCGCCTTACGCATGATACTAACAATACCTTTACCAAAAATAAAGCCAAGCACCGCACCCATAATCAGCTGAATAACAATATCCTGTATCACAGAAAGCGCTGTTACTTGATGGCTGGTTGCAGTCACAATACCAATCATAGTAGTGGTAAGCACGTACGCCATAGGGTCGTTGGCACCCGACTCCAACTCCAGCAACGGACGAAGGTTGTGCTTTAGTCCTATTTTGTTGGTACGAAGAATAGAGAATACCGAAGCAGAGTCAGTAGATGACATCGTGGACGCCATTAGCATTGCCACAGCAATACTCACACTTGCCACTGAATGTAGCCAACCGAATACATAGTAGGTAATCACACCTGTCACGAGCATGGTGATTAGCACACCGATAGTCGCTAAAGTCAGACCTGGTACCATCACAGGGCGAATATCCGAAAGTTTGGTATCCAAACCACCCGAGAAAAGAATGATACACAGCGCGATTGTGCCAATGGCTTGGGCAGAGCCCACATTCAGCATATAGCCCACTCCGTCATCGTTGATGAGGCGTCCGATACCGTCAGGACCGAACAACATACCTACTGCTAGAAAGAGCAATAGGGCTGGTACTCCAAACTTATAACCGATTTTATCGGTAAAAATGCTCGCAAAAAAGAGGAGCGAAAGGACGAGGAGAATGAGTTCTACTTGCATTGTTTTTTAGTTTAGAGAACGCGCCTTAGGCGCTACAGTTTAGAGTTTAAAGGCAAGGATTATTCCACACCAAGAATCTGCTTGATAGCTTCTTGCCAATAGTCGAGTTCGTGGTAGCCCTGAGCAATACGTGGACCACCTTCCATGGGGCAGAAGACCACAGTAGGATAGCTGCGCACGCCAAACAAGGCTGCCACTTCAGGCTCCTTTTCTGCATCCAAAGTATATACATATACCTTACCCTCGTATTGCTTAGCCACTTGCTCCAAAATAGGATGCAACTTCTTGCACCAACCGCACCATGTAGTAGAGAAATCTATCAAGCAAGGTTTGTCGCCAATGTATTTCCATTGAGGTTGTTGACCTGACGTCAAATCATAGAAGCAAACTTTCTTCTTAAAATCTTCAGTTGAAAGATAAGTCAAGCCCTCTGCCATACTTGCAAGGGCAAAAAACGCTACCAAAATGGTAAAAAAGAGTCTTTTTTGCATAATTTTCCTAATTTAGGGTGCAAAGTTACAAATTTTTTCGTAACTTTGCAAACTTTTAATCAAAAAACGACAATGCTACACAGTCTAACACAACTTTCCTCTCTGCTCTCTGACCTCCCAAAAGGACAGTTGTTTGTGCTGACGGATAGTCATACCAAAGTACATTGTTTGCCACTTTTCGCCGAATTCATCGGAGAGAACCCCTACCTTTTGCTCACACTAGAAGCTGGCGAGGAGCATAAGAACTTAATGTCGGTGCAAGTCGTTTGGGATTTTCTCTTCAAACACCATGCCACACGTGAAGCGGTACTCATCAATCTGGGTGGTGGCATGATTACAGACTTAGGCGGTTTTGCTGCAGCGACCTATATGCGCGGTATTCGTTTTGTGAATATTCCTACTACGTTGCTAGCTATGGTGGATGCATCTTCTGGAGGAAAGACAGGATTTGATTATCAAGGGGTGAAGAATGCGATCGGCACTTTCACACCGCCTTTAGCAACGCTGATTCATCCCGAATACCTGCATACATTACCTGCCACAGAACTACTGAGCGGCTTTGCTGAGATGCTCAAGCATGCATTGATTGCCAGCAAAGAGGAGTGGGTAAAACTATTGCAATTGGCGCAAGAGGAGTTGCAGCAAGATCAGTGGGTAGAGGCATTGAGCAGTACAGGCGCATTGCAGGCTAGCATGGCAATTAAGGAAAAAGTAGTGGCGCAAGATCCTCGCGAAACAGGTTGGCGTAAGATTTTGAATTTCGGTCATACAGTTGGTCATGCCATAGAGTCGGCTACCTTGGAGAATAATCCTCAACCGCATGGCTATTGCGTATTATGGGGTATGGTGGCAGAAGTGTATTTGAGTGTAGTAAAGGCTGGTTGCCCACGTGAGGTATTGCAACAACTCACACAAATCATGCTGCAATGGTACGGTCGACCACAATGCGACTGCCGCCAACGCGAACAGTTGATAGCACGCATGTATCAGGATAAGAAGAATAATGCCAACTGCTCGCCGAACTTCACATTGCTAGAGGATATAGGTCAGCCACTTATTAATCAGCATATAGCAGAAGCAGATATAGATGAAGCGCTAGAATACTTATTCAGCGTATAAAAAAATAGGCAGTGAACAAACTGCCTATTTCATGGTTGCTGTATAGCCAAATGCTTATTTCTTCTTAGCATCAATCTCTGGATCTACCAAGATACGTCCGCAAAGCTCACAAACGATAATCTTCTTGCGCAAGCGGATATCCAACTGACGTTGTGCAGGAATCTTGCTGTGGCAACCGCCGCAACTGTCACGCTCCACCTTAACAACTGCTAAACCGTTGTGTGCATTCTTGCGAATACGATGGAATGCAGATACCAATCGATCCTCAATATGCTTCTCCAATTCAGCAGCACGGAGCATGAGTTTCTCGGTTTGCTCCTTGGTCTCAGAGAGGATAGAATCCAACTCGTTGCGCTTTTGATTCAAATCCACAGTACGATCTTCGATATCAGAGATAGTTTTTGCTTTTTCAGCTTGACGCTCCTCTAATTCGGCAGTAAACTTGCTGATTTTGCGTTGTGAAGCCTCAATGTCGAGTTCTTGGTATTCGATCTCCTTGGTGAGGTTGTCATACTCGCGGTTATTGCGCACGTTGTTTTGTTGCTCTTTGTAGCGAGAGATAGAAGCATTAGCATTTTCGATGCGTACACGGAAGTCAGAGATACCAGTCTCGCACTCCTTGATGCTATTTTCGATATTGGTGAGGCGGGTTTTCAAACCTTCCACCTCATCGCTCATATCCTTCACTTCTTGTGGCAACTCGCCGGCTAGGATACGCAACTCGTCGATCTTAGTATCAACGGTTTGCAACTCATACAATGCACGTAGTTTATCCTCTACGGTCATCAATTTTTCTTCTTCTTTCTTTGCCATAATGATATATGTTTATATAGTTTCGTTCTGTTTGATTAACCACTTCACAGGTGTTACGTCGCTAGTCGCGATATAGGTTGTCACCTGCTTGTGCAGCAACTCCTGAAATATCTCGCGTGTGAAGTGTTCGCTGGTCCAATGATCCAAGTCGATGATACCAATCTGTCCGCATGCACCCTGCATCTCGTGGTACTTCACATCGGCTGTGATATAGACATCTGCGCCCTGAGCAATGGCTACAGGTATGAACTCTGCCCCTGCTCCTCCACAAATAGCGATGGTCTTTACCTCCGCTCTGCTGGGAGCGATATAGCGGAGTGAACAATCGAATGTCTGTTGTACTAGACGAATGAAAGCATTCGATTGCATAGGCGTTTCTAGACTTCCAATCACGCCCAATCCTACGTTTTGCTCCGTGGCGCTAGGAGATAAGATGTGGTAATTAGTGATACCCAGTTTCTCCGCTATCCTTCCGCTCACTCCGTGTAGGTATGCGTCCATCGAGGTGTGCGACGAGTAGATGGCTATATTGTGACGTATAGCCTTCTCTACACAGCGCTCTTGTGGTGTGCTACCTGTGAGTTGTTTTAAGCCGCGGAAGAGTAGGGGATGGTGGGAAATAATTAGATCGCAATGCTTCTCAATAGCTTCATCGACGACAGACTCTGTAACATCTACCGTCAACAATGCCGCATGTATCTCTGCATTGCGATCACCCACCTGCAGTCCCGAATTATCCCAATATTCTTGGTAACTCAAGGGAGCTACAGATTCTATGATATTGATAATATCCTGAAGGATCAACCTTTTTTAGAGCCGACGCCTGTGCGTGCTGACGAAGCGGCAGCTTTTTGTGTTTTAACTTGTTGCTTTGGAGCGGCTTTCTTCACCTCTTGCTTCTTCTCCTCAACGATGGTCTCGCCCTCCTCCTCTGCTGTGAAATCGGTAATTCCGGCACCAATGAGAATATTGTACCATTGAATCAACTTGCGGATATCGCTTGGATATACACGGTCGCGATCATAATCAGGCAATACCTCTGCAAAGAACGCGTGCAATTGGTTGTTGTCAGCCTTCTTTGGATCAAAAGAAACTGCCTTGAGTTCCTCTTTCTTGCCCAAGTTGGTCAATACTTCGCTCAACGCAATATCCTCGCCCATAGTGTACATAGAAATCTCGCCGAGAGATACGATCTTGTCACGTGCATAGGTAGGCATACGCTTGCCGTCAATGAGAGACTCTACGATAAGCATGTTGTTGCCTTGACTAACCAATTTGTACAAACCAGGTTTACCTGTGATGGATAAAATATTCTTCAACATATGTGCATAATTTTCAAATTCGCTGCAAAAGTACTACTTTTTTTGCATATGTGCAAATTTTTTACTACTTTTGCATACTTTTTACTTTTAAACATACGATATGGCTAAGACACGTAAGATTATCAATGACCCTGTGTTTGGTTTCTTGAGTATTCCAGATGGTGTGTTGTTCCAGATTTTGCAACATCCCTATTTGCAGCGTTTGAATCGTATTCGTCAGTTGGGCTTGAGTTTCTTTGTCTATCCAGGAGCGATGCATAGCCGTTTTTTGCACTCGTTGGGTGCCATGCACCTGATGCGCGAGGCAATCGGCTCGCTACGTGAGAAAGGGGTGGAAATAACTGATAATGAGGCTACTGCTTCCATGGCAGCCATCCTCTTGCACGATGTCGGGCACGGTCCTTTCTCCCACGTGATGGAGCATACTCTGGTCGAGGGTATCACCCACGAGGAGATCAGCTTGATGATGATGGAGAAGATGCGAGACGAACTGGCTGAGCAGGACAGAGAATTGTTGAATCTAGCCATCGCGATCTTCAAAGATGAATACCCCAAGCATTTCTTGCACCAATTAATATCTTCGCAGTTGGATGTAGATCGATTGGATTACCTCTGTCGTGACTCCTTCTTCTGCGGCGTTACCGAGGGTAGTGTGGCGAGTGCACGCATATTGAAGATGATGAATGTGACCGCAGATGGACACTTGGTAGTCGAAGCCAAAGGTATCTATTCTGTAGAAAAATTTCTAGTTGCACGCCGACTAATGTATTGGCAGGTATATCTCCACCATACTAGTGTAGCCGCAGAGCAACTGCTGATAAAGATTTTGGAGCGTGCTAAGGCCTTGGCCAAGCAAGGAGTTGAACTGTTTTGCTCACCAGCGTTGCATTATTTCCTATACAATCGTATTACATCAGAGGTTTTTGTTCAAAACCCCAATGCGCTTAACCAATATGCTATGCTTGACGATGCCGATTTATTGTCAGCTATCAAGGTGTGGATAGGCTGTGAGGATAAAGTACTTAGGGAGTTGTGTCAATGCTTCACCAATAGAAGACTATTCAAGGGCAAACTGCTTGATCAGCCATTGTCCCAGGAGCAGGTCGAGGTGCTGAGTGAGCAATATGCGGAGCGCTTTGGTATTAACAAAGCGGATGCGCATTACTTCTTTGTGGAGCATGTATCCACCTCCAATACCTATTCGGAGAAAGGTGAAGCAATAGGTATCTTGTATAAGGACGGCATGGTGAAGGATATCGCCGATGCATCGGATATGCTGAGCATGGAGAGTTTGACGTTTAAGCCACAAAAACGCTATTTATTTCGATTAGTATAGGCGTTTTTAAGCGGCTTTTTCAAAATATAGGCGGAATTATTTGCAGGAATCAAAAAAAAGCAGTACTTTTGCACTCGCTTTCGGCAGAATCTTAATGATCAAGCCGCATGGCAAAGAAACTAAATCGAAAGTTACTTTCGATTTAAGAGGAGGAATCGCGGTCGCCTAATGCCGCAGGGCGGCAGTCATTGCGACAAGCGGATTCTGACGATGCGGGATGTGGCGCAGCCCGGTAGCGCAACGGTCTGGGGGACCGGAGGTCGCAAGTTCAAATCTTGTCATCCCGACAATATTAACGGAAGAATGGGGGTATGTAATGCTTCCATTCTTCGTTATAAGTAGATAAAGATTATGGCATTAAAAGGAAAATATGAGCAATCGCATGTAGCGGTGAAAGTTATCCAATGGATTGGATGTATATTGGTGTGTAGTATGATTGCTGCGGGAAGTATGTTCTTTTTTGAGCAACCTTTGTCGGTTACTGCGCTTAAGTGGGTGCAATTCTTCCAATCGACGGCGATGTTTTTATTGCCTCCACTATGTGTGGCCTACTTATGGAGTGAGCAACCATTAAAGTGGTTGAGTGCCTACCCCCTGACTCTCCCTAAAGGGAAGGGAATTAGACTCGGAATAGGTGCAGTATTGCTGATGCTGGTGGCCTTGCCTGCAATCAACTTGTTGAGCTATTGGAATCAACAAATGAGTTTGCCTGCGTTCTTAGAACCATTAGAGCAATGGATGAAGACTTCAGAAGAGAGTGCGAAAGTGCTGACAGAGCAGTTTATGCAAGCAACTACCTTTGGTGGGCTGATAATCAATATCTTGCTGATGGCACTATTGCCCGCACTAGGGGAAGAATTGACCTTCCGAGGCGTTCTTCAACGTCTTCTAACCCCTCGCCTCATCGCCTCTTCGCCTTATCGCCAAACACCTCATATAGCCATATGGTGCAGTGCGATATTGTTTTCAGCGATACACTTGCAGTTTTATGGCTTTGTGCCTCGTATGTTAATGGGAGCATTGTTTGGCTATATGTTAGTTTGGACGGGCAGTCTATGGATACCTATACTGATGCACTTTACCAATAATGCCATGGCGGTATTGCTCTACTTTGTGTCCTTACGTGCTGGTTGGGATATGGAGATGATGGATGCTATAGGCACAAACGACACCCTGTGGTTGGGTGTCGTCAGTATGGTAATTACGATAGTAGGGATTTATGCTTTTCGTCGTTCGACCACGATGAGCAATGCCTCTTCGCGGATATCTAGCGGCAGCTGAATGTTGCGCAACTGAATGCTGCGTACCCAACCCGGTACGTCTCTTCCTTGTAATGTATCAAATACCTCGCGTATCATCTGATACTGCTCTGAGGTGTAGTTTTCTGCTGGGATGCCTGCTAGAGTATCCAGCTCTTCGTCATCGTAATACTCTACTTTGGCATTGGTTTGCAAGAGTGTCTCGCGTTCGCAGACAAGGTGCTCGCCGCAACAGCCATCGTCGCTAGACGACGAGAGATCGCTTTGCTGTAGATCGTTCGCAGAGCTCTCTGTAGAACTTAGATCGGCTACGCCTGTAGGTTGCTCGCTGTTGTTTTTTCGCTCCTTACGCGCGCGTGCTTCAAATATAATAAGGATTACGATGCCCAGAGCAACGAAAAGTATCAATGGAATCATAGTGTTATTGCTTTTTAGATCGCTCGCGTTGCTCGCTGTAGATCGTTTCACTGTAGATCACTTCGCTTCGCTCGTTGTAGATCGCTCGTTATACTCGCTGTAGATTATTGTAGTAGTCTACAGGCGAAGCCGATCTAAGTTCTACAGGCGCTTGCGCCGATCTACAGCCCGCAGGGCGATCTGGATTATTCTACATCTTCTTCTACTACAAGGTTATTAATAATGAAGTTCTGGCGCTCGGTGGTGTTCTTGCCCATGTAGAAGTTAAGCAGATCTTTCACCGCATCTTCTTTGCGCAGGGTCACTTGGTCGAGGCGTATCTCCTTGCCAATAAAACCTTTAAACTCGTCTGGACTAATCTCACCCAAACCTTTGAATCGGGTGATCTCTGGATTGGGTTTGAGGTCTTCGATAGCTTGCAGACGTTCTTCCTCGGAGTAGCAATAGCGGGTCTCCTTTTTGTTCTTGACACGGAAGAGTGGCGTTTGGAGGATATAGACATGTCCTTTCTTGACAAGATCGGGGAAGAACTGCAAGAAGAAGGTGAGCATCAATAGGCGAATGTGCATACCATCCACATCGGCATCGGTAGCGATGATGACCTTGTTGTAGCGCAGCTCGTCAAGTCCGTCTTCGATATTGAGAGCCGATTGCAGGCAGTTGAACTCCTCGTTTTCGTACACCACCGATTTGCTCAAGCCGAAGCTGTTGAGCGGTTTACCGCGGAGCGAGAAAACGGCTTGTGTGCGCACGTCGCGACTCTTGGTAATAGAGCCCGAAGCGGAAAGACCCTCCGTGATAAAGATACTACTCTCTTGACGCAAATCGTCATCGGCATCCTTAGCTGACTTGGTTGGTTTGGCGTCGTTGTAGTGCACTTGGCAGTCACGAAGTTTAGGGTTGTTGAGGAGATTTTTCTTTGCTCGTTCGCGGGCAGCTTTGGTTACGCCTGCAATGGCTTTACGCTCCTTCTCCGACTCCTGAATCTTTTGGAGCATGACCTCTACCGTGTTTTGATTCTTGTGGAGGTAGTTGTCGAGTTGTTGCTTGATGAAGTCACCCACGAACTTATTGACTGACAAACCGCCCTCAGGCGACATGTCTTTGGAACCTAACTTCACTTTGGTTTGGCTCTCGAATACAGGTTCTGACACGTTGATGGCAATGGCACCTACAACACCGTTGCGGATGTCGCTATATTCTTGATTCTTGCTAAAGAACTCTTTGATAGTGCGGGCAATGGCTTCGCGGAATGCTACTTGGTGGGTACCACCTTGGATAGTGTGCTGACCATTGACGAAGGAGTGGTACTCCTCACCCGATTGGTTGGTATGGGTAAGCGCAATCTCAATATCTTCGCCTTTGAGGTGAATGATAGGGTAGAGCGGATCTACCGTCATATTGTCGGTCAAGAGGTCAAAAAGACCATTTTTAGAGGTATATTTGTTGCCGTTGTAATTGAGTGTGAGTCCGGTGTTGAGGTAGGCATAGTTGCGCATCATGGTCTCAATGAACTCATCGCGGAAGTGGTAGTTCTCGAATAGCCCCTTGCTGTTGTCTGGCACGAACTCAATGCATGTACCGCGCTTCTCGTTTCCTGTATAATCAATGACGTCGGTGTCGGAGATTAAGTGTCCCTGTTTGAATTCCGCACGGCGTGTTTTGCCGTCGCGGAAACTCTGCACCACGAACTTCCAACTCAAGGCGTTAACTGCCTTGGTACCTACACCATTGAGTCCGACCGACTTTTTGAATGCTTTGGTGTCGTACTTACCGCCCGTATTGAGCAGCGATACTGCCTCTACCATCTTGCCCAATGGAATACCACGACCATAGTCGCGAACGCGCACAATCTCTCCTGTATAGCCCGACTCATCGGTATAAGGACGCACGGTGACCTCGATGGTTTTGCCTTCGTTCATGCGGAACTCGTCGATGGAGTTGTCGATAGTCTCTTTGATGAGCACGTAGATACCATCGTCGTCGTGCTTACCATCGCCTAGTTTACCGATATACATACCGGGACGGCGGCGGATATGCTCGCGGTCGTCGAGATGGACGATATTGTCGTCGTTGTAACTACTGGTTGTGATTAATTCTTCTGCCATGTATGTTTTTGGTTTATTAGTTTATCAGTTGATTAGTTTATAACGCATAGTCAAGTATCATCATAAGTACAAAACCAGCGGTAAAGCCGAGCGTCGGGATATTGCTATGGGGTTCGGCTTGCGCTTCGGGGATAAGTTCTTCGATTACAACATACATCATTGCTCCCGCAGCGAAAGCCAATAGGTAAGGTAGAGCCGGGGATATGAATCCAATAAGCAGCATAGTCAATATGCTTGCTATCGGTTCTACTATTCCAGACAATGCACCTATTGCAAATGCTTTGCCCTTACCCATCCCTTCTGAGTGAAGAGGCATAGACAGAATAGCCCCTTCGGGGAAGTTCTGTATCGCAATACCTATTGCTAACGCCCATGCGGCGGACATAGGTATCATACTACCTTCTGCCATGGCACTGGCGAGTATTACTCCTACAGCCATACCTTCGGGGATATTGTGCAGGGTGACCGCCACAGAGAGCATGGTAGTGCGCTTCCATTGGCAGTTGCGGGTCAAACCTTCTGGCTCTTCCGAACCAATATGCAAGTGAGGAATAAGTGTATCAAGCAATAATAGAAAGAGTATGCCTAACACGAATCCTACAGCTGCGGGTAGCCAAGTTATCCCCCCTGCTTCGGCACTCATCTCCAAACTAGGGATAAGCAGCGACCATACCGATGCCGCCACCATCACTCCCGATGCAAAGCCTAAGAGCAACTTACGCAGCAAGTCGCTCATCTTGCCTCGTAGCAAAAAGACCATGGCTGCGCCCAGAGCTGTGCCTAAGAACGGGAGTAGGAGGATTGGAGTCATTGTTTGATGAACTATGTGTGATGAGTTATACAGTTATTATTCGGTATGTGAGGTAAGCGGCATAGGTGAGAAGAAGGATGGCTCCGTGCCAACGCTTAATCTCGTGTTTCTTGGTGAGATAGACAAAGAGCATCACCAAGACACTACCCAATGCAGCCATCAACGCATCAATCTCCAGTCCGTGGTAGCCAGGCAATGCTTTGACGCATGCGCTCGTACCGAGGATAAAGAAGATATTGAAGAGATTGCTACCGATGACATTGCCGAGTGCAATATCGCAGTTCTTCTTAAATGCCGCCATGCAAGAGGTGGCAAGTTCTGGGAGCGATGTACCCAAAGCCACTACGGTGAGACCGATAATTGCATCGCTTACGCCAAGCGATTGGGCGATAGAAGTGGCACTCTTGACTATCAACTCGCCACCGACAACCAAGCCCACGAGACCGCCGACAATAAGTGCAAGCGCGCGTTTTGCAGACATAGGCTTGTATTCTTCGTTGCTCTCCGTTTGTGGGGCACTACCAATACCTTTGAAGTTATGCCAAAGGAAAATCAAGAAGAAGATAAGCAGAATACTACCACCTACACCAGAAATAAATCCACCATTGCCTTGTCCCATTTGGATAGAGCCTAAGTCGCTGAGGGTTGGGTCGGCAATATTCATATTGAATATATGCTCGATTTGCAACCACGATGGGCTGTTATATACCGCAAAGAGCAATACAAGAAGAGCTGCTAGAAGACTGAATGGTATGTCAAAACGGCGAGTGGATTTTTGTGATGAAATCGGAAATATCAGTGCTGTACAGCCTAAGATAACGAAGATATTGATGATATTGCTACCAAGAACATTCGTGATAGCAATCTCCGTACTTCCCTGGCCTACTGCCACCATGTTCACTACAAATTCAGGCATACTAGTACCGAACGCCACAACGGTGAGACCGATCACGATGTCGCTCACGCCGTATTTCTTTGCCAAAGCAGAAGCGCCATCCACGAGAAAGTCAGCACCCTTGATGAGTGCTGCACAACCGATGATAATCAACGGGATTGCTACCCAAAAGCCGCCGTTGGCAAGCCAGTTATTTAAGAATTCGAACATTGTTTTTATTGTTTAGATCGTTCGCGTTGCTCGCTGTAGATCGTTTCACTGTAGATCACTTCGCTTCGCTCGTTGTAGATCGCTCGTTATACTCGCTGTAGATTATTGTAGTAGTCTACAGGCGAAGCCGATCTACAGCCCGCAGGGCGATCTGATTACACATTGAAAAGGAAGTGCATGATGTCGCCATCTTGCACGATGTATTCTTTGCCTTCGATGCCCAATTTACCTGCTGCACGGCAAGCAGACTCGCCACCAAGTGCGATATAATCTTCGTACTTGATTACCTCTGCGCGAATGAAACCACGCTCGAAGTCAGAGTGGATGACTCCAGCACATTGAGGCGCTTTGCTACCTGCCTTGAAAGTCCACGCGCGTACCTCGTCGCTACCCGCAGTGAGGAAGGTGCGAAGGTCGAGCAGTGCGTATGCCGCCTTAATCAAACGGCTCACGCCTGACTCAGAAAGCCCGATTTCATCGAGGAACATCTGACGCTCTTCGTAAGTCTCGAGTTCGGCAATCTCGCTTTCGATCTTGGCTGCCACGATAAGCACTTGTGCGTTCTCGTCCTTGACAGCCTCGCGCACTTGTTCGACATATTTGTTGCCGTTGACCGCAGAGTTCTCGTCCACATTGCAGACATAAAGAACTGGTTTGCTAGTGAGGAGCATGGTCTCTTTAGCCACGAGTTCTTCGTCCTTGTTGATGAGCTCTACGGTACGCGCAGACTTACCTTGAGAAAGTGCCTCACGGTATTTGAGGAGTACATCAAGGGCAACTTTAGCTTGTTTGTCGCCACCTACGCGCACTTGTTTCTCTATCTTTTGGATGCGTGACTCCACCGTCTCAAGGTCCTTGAGTTGGAGCTCAGCATCGATAATATCTTTATCACGGATAGGGTCCACAGAGCCGTCCACGTGTACCACATTGTCGTCGTCAAAGCAACGGAGTACATGGATAATGGCGTCTGTCTCGCGGATATTCGCGAGGAACTTATTTCCGAGTCCTTCGCCTTTGCTTGCACCTTTCACCAATCCCGCAATATCCACGATTTCAACGGTAGTTGGGATGACACCGCGCTCTGGTTTGCAGAGTTCGCCGAGTTTGATAAGACGCTCGTCGGGGACGGTGATCACGCCTACGTTTGGTTCAATCGTACAGAAAGGGAAGTTCGCCGATTGTGCCTTGGCGTTGCTAAGGCAGTTGAAGAGGGTCGATTTGCCGACATTAGGCAGACCCACTATTCCACATTGTAAAGCCATATATTCTAGTTTTTAGATCGCTCGCGTTGCTCGCTGTAGATCGTTTCACTGTAGATCACTTCGCTTCGCTCGTTGTAGATTACTCGTTACACTCGCTGTAGATTATTGTGGTAGTCTACAGGCGAAGCCGATCTAAGTTCTACAGGCGCTTGCGCCGATCTACAGCCCGCAGGGCGATCTGTTTTATTAATTCTTAATTAAGTTATGTCCTGTCATTTCTGCTGGTTGCTCTACGCCGAGGATGTGGCAGAGGGATGGAGCTACGTCAGCGAGGATACCATCTTCCAATTGCGCATCGGTGTGCTCTTTGCTTACATATACGAATGGCACTGGGTTGAGTGAGTGCGCTGTGTTAGGTGAACCGTCGGCATTGATAGCATTGTCGCAGTTACCGTGGTCAGCGATAATGATGATCTCGTAGTCGTTCTTGAGCGCAGTATTTACCACTTTATCCACGCATTCATCGATCGTTTTGACTGCCTTCTCGATAGCAGCATATACGCCTGTGTGACCCACCATATCGCCGTTAGCGAAGTTGAGGGTAATATAGTCGTATTTCTGTGTATCGAGTGCCTCGCAGAGTGCCTCAGTCACCTCTGGAGCAGACATCTCTGGTTGGAGGTCATAGGTAGCTACCTTTGGAGAAGGAATAAGGATACGCTCTTCGCCTGCGTACTCAGCCTCGCGGCCGCCGTTGAAGAAGAAGGTCACGTGTGCGAACTTCTCGGTCTCAGCGATACGGAGTTGCTTCAATCCTGCGTTGCTAACGATCTCACCCATGGTGTTTTGTACGTTCTCTTTTGGGAAGAGGATGTGCAAGCCTTGGAAAGAAGAATCGTATGGGGTCATGCAGTAGTATTGCAGATTAGGAATGGTGGTCATACCTTGCTCTGGCATGTCTTGTTGGGTAAGCACGATGGTGAGCTCCTTCGCGCGGTCGTTGCGGTAGTTGAAGAAAATCACTACATCGCCCTCCTCAATGGTAGCCACTGGCTTGCCATCACGCACATGAACGATAGGTTTGATGAACTCGTCGGTCACACCCTCGTTGTAGCTCTCTTGCATGGCTTGGAGCATGTCCTCAGATGCTTTGCCCTCGCCATGTACGAGGCAGTCGTATGCCACCTTCACGCGCTCCCAACGTTTGTCGCGATCCATGGCGTAGAAGCGACCTTGGATAGAAGCGATCTCGCCGCAGCTGGTAGTCAAGTGTTGTTGGAGTTGGTCGATGAAACCAAGACCTGACTTAGGGTCGGTATCGCGGCCGTCCATGAAGCAGTGGATGAAGGTTTTGCCGTCTAATCCGTAGGTTTTAGCAATATCGCAGAGGTAGAACAGGTGGTCGAAAGAAGAGTGTACACCACCATTAGAGGTCAATCCCATGAGGTGAAGTTTCTTGCCTGTCTCCTTGGCATAACCGAAAGCAGATTTGATTTCTGGGTTTTCGAGGATGCTACCGTCTTTGCAAGCACGGTTGATCTTCACGAGGTCTTGATAAACGACGCGACCTGCGCCGATGTTCAAGTGACCTACTTCAGAGTTACCCATTTGTCCATCAGGCAAACCCACATTTTCGCCACTAGCTTGGAGTTGGCTGTGTGGGTACTTCTCTAAGAGCGCATCCCAATGTGGAGTAGGGGTGCAAGAGATTGCATCGGCTTTAGATTTGTTTCCGATTCCCCAGCCGTCGAGAATCATAAGTAATGCTTTTGACATAGTTGTATGTTATTTATTAGTTTATTCACTGTTTTCGCCGCAAATTTCGGCAAATTAATAATCAACCTGCAAAGGTACGGTTTTTTTTGCATTTATGCAAATAATAGGCGATTTTTCTACCAAATGCGCAGATTTTTCCTGAAAATCCCTTGCATTTTACGGGTTCATAAGCCACTTTACTATATAGACTATGTGGTTACTATGAGATTAGTATGTGATAACTATGTGATTCATTTCCCTTGCTTATCCTATACCACTTCGATACCACTTCGAATAGTCACCGATCTCCTTATCGACTCTTTTTTTTATGTAGGAATGTAGGAATGTAGGAAATAAAAAAGCCACCGATTAAGTGACTACAAAGGTACGAAAAAAAATGATATATGCAAGAAAATAGCGATTTTTTTACACATATCCAAATATGATTGTCAAAATGTGGCATTTTAGTGCGAAAATACTATATTTTTGTTAGTCATTGATAGGGGTGTTCATAGGGAGTTCATAGGGTAATACTATGATTATCCTGCGATTATCCTCCGATTATCTTGCGATTATAATACGATACCAATAGCGAGATGAAAGCAGAGGAATGGGTTAGTTTTCACTAACCCGTTCGCCCTTCTCGTTGATAAGATAGCTTTCTCCGTCCTTGCTTACTGCGATGGCTGCGAGCCCTTGCTCGTTGTTAATACTCATCGAATCGTATTCCATCGGCAGGATGGTATTGCCTTGATTATCCACGAGTCCGCATTTATTGTTCTTCTTGATTATCAGTATGTTGTGTTTCTTTCTTGGTATGATACTCTGGTACTCCATTGGCAATACCACCTCTCCCGTGGTTCGGATTGCTCCTTCGCGGTCTTCTTCGCTTTCAAGTGTGGTTTCGCGCACGATGATCACATCGCTCAGGTTGCTGTGCATCACATGGGAGTACTCGGGTTCTGCGATTACTTGGCCTTGTGCGTTCATGATGCCGAAGTATCCCTCTTCGCAGAAGGCGATGCAGTCCCTTAATCAAAATCGGATACTCCTTGCGCTTGCCGATATATCCTACTATTCCACACATAATGTCATTTACTATTTAGTCATTTACTATTTAATCATTTCCTTCATTCTGACAAGAGCAGCGATACAGTCTTCCCGTTTCGAGAAAGCAGAGAACCGCACAAATCCCTCGCCGCATCTGCCGAAACCGACACCGGGAGTGCAGACCACTTGACATTGCTGCAACAGGTGGTCGAAGAATGTCCAGGAGTCCCATCCATGCGGAGCTACGCAGAATATATACGGTGCGTTCGTTCCTCCGTACACTTCGTACCCCATATGTTTCAGACCATCCATGATAACAGCTGCTGTCTCTCTGTAATAGTTCAGATTGTCCGCTATACCTTTTTGCCCTTCCGGTGTTAAAGTGGCTTCTGCTGCACGCTGGGCTATGTATGCTGTGCCGTTATACTTGGTGCATTGCCGCCGCATCCACATCGCCTGCAATCCTGTCTCGTACGGTACTACGGTATAGCCGCATCGCACTGCCGTGAAACCGGCACTCTTGCTGAAACTGTGCACTTCTATTGCCACCTCCTTGGCGCCTTCTATCTCATAGATACTATGCGGAATGCCCGGTTCCGAGACAAAGGCTTCGTAGGCGGCATCGAAAATAATAATACTCTTGTGTTCACGGGCATACTCCACCCACAAGCGCAGCTGGTCATGCGTGAGCACGACACCTGTTGGGTTGTTGGGAAAGCAGAGGTAAATGATGTCCACCGGCTGCTTGGGCAGTTCCGGAACAAAAGCATTTTCTTTCATACACGGTATAAAAACTATCTCCCTGCCTGCCATGATATTCGCATCCACATAGGCAGGATAGGTAGGGTCAAGAATCGCCACTGTGTTCTTTTGGTCAAATAGTTCGCTGAGATTGCCTAAATCGCTTCCTGCGCCATCGCTGATAAACACCTCGTCGGGTTCAAAACAAATCCCGCGAGGGCAGTAAAAAGAGTCGATGATACGCTGCTGCAACCATTGGTAACCGTTTTCGGGACAATAACCACGGAATGTATCGGCGTGAGCCAACTCTTCTGCAGCGGTGTGCATGGCATCTACGATGACACGGGGCAGCGGACGCGTCACATCGCCCACGCCCATACGCAGCAGCCTCTCATTCGGATGATGTGCCAGATAAGCGTTCACCCGCAGTTCGATGTCACGAAACAGATAATTAGCCGGTAATTCGGCATAATAGGGATTGATTTGCATGATTATTCCTCCCAGCTATAGGTACCCTGGAACACTTCTGTTGCCGGACCTGTCATGGTAATTCTGTTTTCCAACGGGTCATAATGAATCAATAACTCACCTCCCTTGAGGTGCACGATAATCTCCTCTCCTGTCTCACCCATCCGGTACGCCGCTACGGCTGCTGCGCAGGCTCCTGTGCCGCATGCCATAGTCTCGCCGCTGCCGCGTTCCCACACGCGTACATCTAATTCGCGCGCATTGCGCACATGAGCGAACTCCACATTGGTGCCTTTCGGGAAATGCGGGTGCGTACCTATTCGTTCGCCCAAATCTGCCATTTCCGCATCGGAGATTACCTCGCTGTGGAAAAATACGGCGTGCGGATTACCCATATTGACGGAGGTGAAACCCAAGAGGTCACGACCTTTCAAGGCAAGCGAATCAGTGGCTGTCTTCGGGGTGCCCATATCTGCTGTCACTTCGTGTACCAAACCGTTTTGGATGTGAAGACATAACTTCCGGATACCCGCAATCGTCTTGATTCTCATCTTTGGCTGTGTACATAAACCGCTTTCGTACAGATATTTGCCTACGCAACGGATGGCATTGCCACACATCTCCGCCTCCGAACCATCGGCATTGAAGATACGCATCGACGCTTCGGCTTCTTTGCACGGAAGAATCAGCACTAACCCGTCTGAACCTATTCCGAAATGGCGGTCGCTGACAGTACGCGCCAAGGCGGATAAATCCGTACTTGCTATTATGGCGGCTGCGGTTGCAGGGAAACAGTCTATATACACATAGTCATTCCCTAAGCCGTGCATCTTGACAAATTTCAGCTCTTTTCTCATTTTCGCGCTTTTTCTTTCCCGGGTGACCGTTCATCTTGCGACCCGTTTGCCGGATTGTTAATTTTAAAATTCGGGCACAAAGATACAACAAAAACTGCACATACGCAAGTGTATGGGTGTTTTTTTTCTGAGGGCGGTGATAGGCCGCATATGCTCGTATAAAGTACAACGAAAGGAGCACCAAGGTGCTCCCTTCTTTAGTACAGAGTAGTGAGTAGTGAGTAGGGAGTACAGCTCCTAACATACGCATAAGATACGCGTAACATACGCCGCTTTGCAATAGTTGTTCGAACACCATTCAAAGCCTTTTGATTAGTAAACATTTTTCGTACTCCAGTCAACCTTTTTAGGAATCGAGTCAAAAGTTTACGTTTTTTAAGATCATAACTCAGTAATCGAGTCAACCTTTTTCAGGTTTAGTCAAGGTTTAGTCAAAAAAAAAGAGTTGTTCAAGTCTCGGTGATAGCTGCTTGATGATACGCTCATCACTCGGTGAGATTCCAATGAAGTTCCAATGAAGTCCCTATGAAGTTCCTATGGAGATAAGGGGCGAGTAAGTGGCATACAAAAGGGGAATAGCGGGCTCACCCACCTCGTCGTCAGGATTGGCTTGCGAACTGAAATCGCTCTGCGATTAAAACTCGCCGCCATCCTTCCTCTTCCCATAAATTAAAAATTTGCGGGAGCCCTATTGTACGTTCGCAAAATGCAGTCCATACTCCAGACGCTCGCAAGTTTTATAAGAAAATAGGCTACACCTTATTGTACTACTTTAATCCACACTATCGTGAGCGAGCTCACATAGTGGGAATAAATTCGTACAAATAGATTAAAATCTATTATTTTCTTATAAATATTGCTTGTTTTCTTGCGTATTTGCATTTTTTGTAGTACCTTTGCATACTAATTTGTGTAACTATGCGATTTTGTGAAATAATAGGTCAAGAGGGCGTGAAGAAACAGCTGTGTCAAGCGGTACAAGAAGGTCGTATTGCTCATGCGCAGTTGTTTACTGGTCAGTCGGGTGTAGGCAAAATGGGCTTGGCGTTGGCATATGCGCAATACTTAGCTTGTCCTAATAGGACAGAGAGTGACTCTTGTGGTGTATGCCCAAGTTGCTTGCAATATCAAAAATTGCAGCACCCCGACCTGCATTTTGCCTTTCCGATTGTGAAGGGTGACAATGGAGATGTGTGTGATGAGTTTGTGGATAAATTTAGGGAAATGGTGCTTGAGGGAGTTTATTTTGACTTGGATGATTGGTATCGCAGAATGGGTGTGGAGACCAAGCAGGGTATGATCTATGAGAAGGAGAGTAGCGAGATACTGCGTAAGTTGTCGCTCAAGAGTTTTGGCGATGGATATAAAGTGATGTTGATTTGGCAACCCGAGAAGATGAATGGGACGTGTGCGAATAAACTCTTGAAGTTACTGGAAGAGCCGCCTGAGAAGACATTGTTTTTGTTGGTGAGTGAACATCCCGAACTATTATTGAGCACCGTGTTGTCGCGTGTGCAAGAGGTGCGAGTTCCTCGTTTGAGCGAAGATGAGATTGCAGATGCTTTGCAGAAGCAGTATCCATGGCTAGAGTCGCAAGCTGCAACTAGTGTGGCGCATATGGCGAATGGTAGTTATCTGACGGCATTGCGTGTGATGAATGATAGCGAAGAGAATCAGGGATATTTTGACGATTTTGTGGCGTTGATGCGTAATGCGTGGTTGGTGGGGCAGAAGAAGGATTATAGTGCGCTGTTGAAGTTGCGTCAATGGAGCAATGATATGGCTGACTCAAAGGTGGGCCGAGAGAAACAAAAGGCATTTTTGCAATATGCTCAGCGTCAGGTGCGCGAGAATTATATCTATAATTTCGGTTGCGCGGAGATGAACTATCAGACGGATAAGGAGCAGGGTTTCTCGACGAAGTTTGCTCCGTTTATTCATGATGGCAATGTGGAGAAGATGATGGAGGAGTTGGGAAAAGCCGAAGCGCAGATTGCGCAAAATGGTAATGCGAAGATTATTTTCTTCGATTTGTGTTTGCAGATGATAGTGTTAGTAAAGTAGTTTAGAGGACGCCCCCGTAGGGGCTACAGTTTATAGTTTAGAGAATATGAAAGAAGATTTTATGATAGAGAATGGTCCGTGTCGTATCACGAAGAAGGCCGTGAATCATAACCCCAAGCATATGTTGCCTGTGGTGGACTGGTTGAGTGATGTTCCACAGACAGGTGATGAAGGTGATTTGGTGGAGGTGCAGTTTAAGAACACCCGCAAGGGGTACTATCACAACAACTTGGGTTTGCCTTTGGAAAAAGGTGTGAAAGTGGTGGTGGAAGCCAATCCGGGTGTGGACTTGGGTGAGGTGGTCTTGACAGGCAGACTGGTGCCTGTACAGATAAAGAAAAACCACATCAATACCGAGCGCTATGAGATTCGCAATGTGTTGCGTGTGGCCACGGACGAAGACCTGGCTCGTGCTGCAGAGGCGCACCAGAAGGAGCAAGAGACGATGATCAAGTCGCGTCAGTTGGCCAAGTCGCTTGGGTTGGAAATGAAAATAGGTGATGTGGAATACCAAGGTGATGGTTCGAAAGCGATATTTTATTATATTGCTGATGGTCGTGTGGATTTCCGTCAGTTGATCAAGGTGTATGCCGAGACATTCCGTATTCGCATTGAGATGAAGCAGATTGGTGCGCGTCAAGAGGCGGGACGTATTGGTGGAACGGGGCCTTGCGGACGAGAACTCTGTTGTTCGACATGGATGACACAGTTTACTTCGGTAGGCACGAACGCCGCTCGCATACAAAACATCTCGTTGAATCCGCAGAAACTCGCGGGTCAATGCGCGAAGTTGAAGTGCTGTTTGAACTACGAAGTGCCTATATATGAAGAAGCGGTAAAGAAGTTGCCATCGCGCAATGTGCCATTGGAGACGAAAGATGCAACGTATTATTTCTTCTCGTCGGATCCGCTGGCAGACCAAGTGACTTACTCAACTGATCAACGTCGTCCAGCTAACCTAGAGACCATCAGTACTGCAAGAGCACGTGACATCATTGAGATGAACCGCAGAGGCGAGAAACCGCTGAACTTAGGTGGCAAACAGTCGGCAGTGGCTATCGTGGAGGTGGATTATCAGAATGTGGTAGGTCAGGATGACTTGACTCGTTTCGACAAGAAAAAGAACAAAAACAACAACAATGGCAATCGTGGTAATCGCCACAATGATCGCCGCAATAATCAACGTCGCTCACATGAAAAAGGTGGTTCTTCTCGCGCTGATTAGTCTGCTGTGGCTAGGTTGTCAGCGGGGTGTGGTGTATCATGCGTTTGAGCAACTTCCTGCGCAAGGTTGGGAGGCCGATTCTGCGTTGCAGTTTGTGCCCAATCTAACGGACACCTTGGGTAGCTATCAGATGCAAATCATTCTGCGTCACACAGATAGGTATGCGTATCAGAACTTGTGGCTGTTTGTGGATGTGCAGAAAGATTCTATATTGCTTCGTCGCGATACGATAGAGAGTTATCTGGCTAACGAACGGGGAGAATGGTATGGTAGTGGGATGAGCAAGATGACCTTGCCGCTATTGTATATGGAGAATATCGCCTTGCCCGCTGGTGAATACAAGATAACGGTGCAACAAGGTATGCGTGAGGAGCAATTGCGCGGGATAACGGATGTAGGATTGAAGGTAATTAATAATTAAGAATGGGAAAGAATAAACTGAAGAAATTTGCCGAGATGGAAACCTTCCACAATGTGTTTCAGTGTGGAGCACGTGAGATGGTGGAAGATAGTCCGATAGTGGCTATGCGAGGCAAGTGGCACGAGGAGTATTTCCATAATGATAATCCGATTGTATTGGAACTCGGTTGTGGACGTGGAGAATATACCGTGGGTTTGGCTGCTCGCTATCCAGATAAGAATTACATCGGTATCGATATCAAAGGTGCACGTATGTGGGCAGGCGCCAAGCAAGCAGAGTTGGCAGGAATGAAGAATGTAGCATTTCTGCGCACGAATATAGAGATGCTAACCCATTTCTTTGCGCCCAACGAGGTGGCGGAGATTTGGATTACTTTCCCTGATCCACAAATGAAGAAAGCGACCAAGCGCCTGACTTCCACCTATTTTATGCAACGCTATGCGGAGTTGCTGCAAGAGAATGGTTTGATTCACTTGAAGACAGACAGCCCGTTCCTCTACACCTACACGCAAGCAATGGTGAAGGAGAATAAATATCCGCTACTGGTGGACACGGCGGATTTATATGACGAGAGTCGGGAATCGGAAGTCGGGAATCGGGAATCGGGTGTTGAGGAGGCGAAAGCATTGCAGACGCATTATGAGCATCAGTGGCTAGACCGTGGATTGACTATCAAGTATTTGCGTTGGCAGTTGCCTGCTAATCCATCGCTTATTGAGCCAGAGATAGACATAGAAAAAGACAGTTATCGTTCATACGGAAGAAATTATGTATCCACAACAAATAATTGATGCATTGCAGCATGTGCGCTACCCGGGCACAGGCAAAAATCTCATTGAGGGAGGTATGCTCGAAGATGATATTCGCATCTCGGGCATGGAGGTATCGTTCTCGTTGATCTTTGAGAAGGACAACGATCCATTTCGCAAGTCGGTGGTAAAAGCGGCTGAAGCTGCTATTCATACCTATGTAGATGAGAACGCTGCGGTGCATATCCATACGAAGTTTGTGAAGCAGAATATGGCTCCTAAGTCGGACTCGGTGGAGAATTTGCGTGCTGCACAAGTGATTGCCATCCATTCAGGTAAAGGTGGAGTAGGCAAATCTACAGTAGCCGCCAACTTGGCAATTGCCTTGGCGAAGATGGGCTATAGAGTGGGATTGCTGGATGCCGACATCCATGGTCCATCGGTGCCTAAGATGTTCCAAACCGAGGGGTGCCGTCCTGTTTCTACACCAGTCAACGGTCGCAATCTCATTGAGCCGATTGAGCAGTATGGGGTAAAGATGCTGTCGATAGGTTTCTTCGTGGATCCACAGCAGGCAGTGGTTTGGCGTGGAGGTATGGCGAGCAATGCCATCAAGCAACTGATTCAAGATGCCAACTGGGGCGAATTGGATTACTTCTTGATTGACTTGCCTCCTGGAACCAGCGATATTCACCTCACGTTGGTGCAGCACCTTCATCTCACGGGTGCTATCGTAGTGACCACCCCTCAACCTGTTGCCCTTGTAGATGCACGCAAGGGTGTGGATATGTTTGTGAACGAGAAAATTAATGTGCCCGTTTTGGGACTGATTGAGAATATGGCATGGTTTACTCCTGCGGAGTTGCCCAATAATCGTTATTATATATTTGGCAAGGATGGCGGTAAACAATTGGCAGAGGAACTGAATATCCCGCTGCTAGGACAGATTCCGCTAGTACAGTCAATCCGTGAAGGCGGTGATGAGGGTACACCTATCGCCTTGCAGGATGGACACCCAGCAGCACAAATGTTTGAAGATATATGTCAGCACCTAAGATAACCGAGTTAGGCACGCAGTCCATACGCAGTTTGCTGATGAAATATGCGTTGCCAGGCATCATAGCGATGACTGCGAGTTCGCTATACAATATGGTGGACTCTATCTTCATCGGGCATGGTGTGGGAGCAATGGCGCTTTCGGGTTTGACAGTAGCGAAGCCCTTTATGGATATCTGTGCAGCATTTGGCACATTGGTAGGCGTAGGAGCGAGTTCACTAGTGGCTATCAAATTGGGCGAAAAGGACTATCGTTCCGCCAATGATGTGCTGGCGAATGTGATATTGCTGAATGTGCTATTGGGTGCGTTGGTGATGGCTGTTGGACTATATTGGTTAGATCCTATTTTGTATGCTTTTGGTGCGAGCGATGTGACCATTACTTATGCCCGTGAATATATGGAAATTATCCTATGGGGCAACATATTGACGCATATCTACTACGGACTAAACAGCATGTTGCGCTCCATCGGGCACCCTAAAATTGCGATGTATGCTACCATTGTGGCAGTGGTGACGAATATCATTCTTGACCCTATTTTCATCTTTGTATTGGACATGGGTGTTCGAGGTGCAGCGTTGGCTACCATGATTTCGCAGTTGGTGTCCGTGATAATAGAGTTAGTGATATTCCTTAATCCGAAGGAAGTTATCTATTTCCACCGTGGTATATGGCGCCTGAAACGAGATATTACCATGCGTGCGCTGGGTATTGGCACTGCGCCTTTCTTGATGCATATGGCAGCATGTTTTGTGGTGATTGTGCTCAACAACCAACTCAAGCGTTATGGTGGTGATATGGCGATAGCTACCTATGGTATGACCAATCGCTTTATGTTCTTCTTTGCGATGGTTGTGATGGGATTGAACCAAGGTATGCAACCTATCGTGGGCTATAATTATGGTGCGAAACTCTTCGACCGCATGGTGCGTGCACTGAAGTTGACAGCGATGTGTGCTACGTGTGTGATGGGCGTATTGTGGTTGTTTGGTTTGGTTTGGCCAGAAGGATTTATTCGTTTGTTTACGCACGACGAACTGTTGATTACGCAATCCGTAGCGCCTGCCCGAGTGATGTTGTGCACGATGGTGCTGGTTGGCTTTCCGATGGTGGTAGGTAACTTCTATACCTCCATTGGCTTGTCTGGTAAGGCGATATTTTTGAGCTTGACGCGTCAAGTGATATTCCTTATACCATGTATATTACTTCTGCCATTGCTATTTCAAACGCTCAACTTCACACCTATATGGGGTGTTTGGTGGAGTTTGCCCCTATGCGATGCATTGGCAGCTATATTGGCAGCCATTATTCTAAATAGGGATATGAGGAAGTTTAGAGTTTAGTGTTTAGAGTTTAGAGACGATGAATATATTGTGTATTGAGACATCTACCAACTGCTGTTCAGCAGCTATCTGCAAAGATGGTGTAGCGGTAGTGAGCAAAGAGAATTTGACGGGAGCTAATCACGCCAGTGAATTGCCTGTCTTTATTGAGGAATTATTGTCGCAAGCTCGTGAAAATGCTTGGACTATAGATGCTGTGGCGCTCTCGGAGGGACCTGGTAGCTATACAGGTTTGCGTATCGGAGCCAGCACTGCCAAGGGGATATGTTATGCCTTGCAGATACCATTGTTGCCTATTGACACCTTGCAACTGCTGTGTGTGGCTGCGGAAGCTTCTGCCGACATTCCTGCCGATGCGTTGCTCTGCCCGATGCTGGATGCAAGGCGTATGGAGGTATATACGGCAAGTTATATGCCACGCGAGTGCAAACGTATCAAAGAGGTAGAGGCATTGGTGCTAGATGAGCATAGCTTTGAAGCAGAGTTGATGGAGCAACCCGTATTCTTCTTTGGCAATGGCGCAGAGAAGTGCAAAGCGGTGTTGACGCATAGCAATGCTCATTTTGTGGACGGTATTGTTCCACAAGCGAAATATATGGGTGTGTTAGCAGAGAAACAAGATAAGGTGTTGGATTGTAAGCAAGTAGCATACTACGAACCATTCTATCTGAAAGCATTTGTGCCCGCACCTAGTCATATCAAAGGACTTAATTAAGCAGTATGAAGAAGCGTATATATATATTGTTCGTGTTGGGTATGGCATTGGCTGTGCAGTCATGCTCTACGCAAAAAAATACGTGGGCATCACGTAGTTTTCACCAGACAAAGACCAAATACAATATCTATTACAATGGTGCTATCTCGTTTAGAGAAGGTGAAGAGGCTATTCGTCAAGCCAACGAAGATGATTTTTCGACCATCTTGAATTTGTACCCCGTTTCGAATCATGCTGCGGCTGAGGCATCCAAATCGCAAATGGATCGAACGATTGAGAAATGCCGCAAATGTATCAAGTTGCATAGTATCAAAGCTCGTCCTAAGGTGGATTACGATAAGAAACGCCGCGATCCTGAATATGCTGCATGGTTGGAGCAAGAGGAGTTCAACAATCAGATGGGCAATGCCTGGATATTACTCGCTATGGCAGAGTTTCACAAAGGTGATTTCTTGGGCAGTATCAGCACGTTCAATTATATCATTCGTCATTATTCCAATGATGTGGATATGGTGGCGCGTTGTCAGTTGTGGGTAGCGCGAGCATATGCCGAGATGGGGTGGCTATATGAGGCAGAGGATATGCTCAGTAAGGTGCAGGTGGATCATCTGAGCCGCAAACATGCGCCCTTGTATGCAGCAGTCAGTGCGGATGTGCTATTGAAGACCAAGCACTATAAAGATGCTATACCGTTTGTCAAGATTGCTTTGCCTAATGAGAAGAAGCGTGAAAACAAGCCTCGTTTTCAGTATGTATTGGCGCAGTTGTACCAAATGGATGGCGAACGTGAAGCTGCGCGTAATGCCTATCAAAAGGTCATCAAGATGCAACCATCCAATGAGATGGATTTCAATGCCCGACTCCGTTTGGCACAACTCGAGAAATCGCCACAAGATGGAATCAAATTGCTAAACAAGATGGCGAAGTTGGATAAGAACAAAGACCAACTGGATCAAATCTATGGTACGATAGGAGATGTGTATCTCGCGCAAAAAGATACCGTAAAGGCATTGGAATACTACGAGAAAGCGATCGAGAGCAGTGTGCAACATGGTATGGCAAAGGCGAAGGTACTAGTCACGGCAGGCGACATCTACTACCAACAACGCAACTATATCAAAGCTAGTCCTTGCTACAAGGAGGCCACGCAGATTCTTTCGGCTGAGAGTGAGCAATATGCCCGTATTCAACGTCGTTCGGAAACCTTGGATGAATTGGTGGTGGAGTATTCGATGGTGCAATTGCAGGACTCGTTGCAACACTTGGCTACTCTTTCGGAGGAAGAACAGCGCGTGGTGGTAGATAGTATCATCGCACGTCTGATTCGCGCGGAAGAGGAGGAGAAAGAGCGTGCAGCTCAGGCGGCAAGAGAAGCAGAGAATGACATGGGGCCACGTAGTGTGAACACAGCCAATATGTTGGGCGGTGGTGCAGGTAGTGCTAACTGGTATTTCTACAATCCACAATTGTTGCGTTCGGGTAAGCAAACCTTCCGCACACAATGGGGTAATCGTGCGTTGGAAGATAACTGGCGACGACTCAGCAAAGCCACTACCGCCTCTATTTTCGACGATGATATGGGTATGGAGGATGAGGATATGCTACTTACCGATTCTACTTCAATCGATTCGCTCAATACGACCGAAACTACGCCTCTAGAAACGGATATGCACAAACCTGAATATTATCTCCAACAAATACCTAAGACCGAGGAGGATATTGTTCAATCCAACGAGCTCCTCGCGCGCGCGTTATATAATATGGTGTATATCTACCGCGACAAGGTGGGTGACCAGCAGCTGAGTGATGAGGCATTTGAGGATTTCTGCAAGCGATTCCCTAATCACGAACTGCTTGTTGATCTGTATTATATGCAATATCTGACAGCCTTGAAGAACAACGATATGCTGCAAGCCGAGCAATATAGACAGCAGATTATCGCCACTTTCCCAGAGTCGAACGAGGCGTATATTGTGTCTCAGCCCGACTATTTCCAACGCCTTCAACGTATGGCACAGGAGCAAGATTCGCTCTATGAGCACACCTATCAGGCATATACACAAAATAATTTTGCGGCGGTGAAAACCAATAAACTATATGCTGAGGAGAATTATCCTCTCTCTCCATTGATGCCGCGTTTCCTCTTCCTCAATGCGATAGCTGTTGCTAAGACGGACGGACAGCCTGCCTTTATTGTTCAACTGCAAGAGATGGTGGCGCGTTATCCTGAGAGCGAGTTGGCGGCTATGGCAAAGGATATGTTGGCATTAATGGGACAAGGTGCCGAAAGTCAGCAGGGTGAGGTGGCATCGTTGAAGGAGCGCCGTGCACAACAAAGCACCGACAGTGTTGCTGCTGATTCGGTGGCTGTGCAGTTTAGTACAGAACGTAATTTGCCAGCTATGGTATTGTTGGTAATGGAGAATGATGAGCAAAAGGCCAACCAATTGCTCTATGAGGTGGCGTTGTTCAACTTCTCGCAGTTCATGATCAAGGACTTCGATCTAAAGTTGTTGCCTACCTTTGAGGCAAATACAAGCGCATTGCAGATTGCTGGTTTTGAGAAGATGGATGAGGCAGAGTGGTATATCAACCTCTTGCAGAAGAATGCAACTATCCTTCAATTCTTGCAAGCCAATAACGTACAAGTGGTTGCGATAACGGAGGAGAATTTCAAATTGTTGAACACGCATTTTAGTTTGCAAGACTATTTGTCTTCCCTTTGAAATCCCCGTACCATTCCCGTAGCACTCCGCTACCACTCTGATGTTTCTCTAAACAAAAAAAGCAACCTATTGAGGTTGCTTTTTTGTAGCGGGACCCAGGATTGAACTGGGGACCTCATGATTATGAATCATGCGCTCTAACCAGCTGAGCTATCCCGCCATGCATTCGATTCTTCTCGAAAGCGGCTGCAAAGGTACTGCTTTTTTTTGGATTGACCAAATTTTTTACGATATTTTCCTTATTTTTCTTATTTTTTTATTGAATAGAACTATTTCACACATGATTCCAATAAAAAAACATCCCTCACCTAATTTAGTGAGGGATGATTTTTTTATTTATCTATGAATTAGTAAGATGTACGTTGGGTAGCAGCGTAGCTGATCTTCAGTGCGTATGCACGGCGAAGTTCTTGCTTGATATCTGCAATGATACCCATCTTAGTCTCCTTATCTGCTTTGATAGACACGGTCATCAAACCTTGGTCAGACTCTTTCATAGAAGAACGCTCGTTGATGATATAATCACCAATCTCCTTAGCGTCAGCGAAAGCATCGTCCAATTGGATACGTGTCTCAGCACCGTATTGCTTACGGAACTCCATAGTAGGAGTACCTACATAGATGTAACGAACCAATGATTTCTTCTCAAGTTTTGTCAACTCTGTTGCTTGTGGATTCTGGATTGAAACCTTGTAAGTAACCTCTTTCATAGATGTTACAGACATGAAGAAGAACAAGAGCATGAAGATGATATCAGGCAATGAACTGGTGTTCAAAGCTGGCATCTCGCGTTTATCGCTTCTACGAATTTTTGCCATACTTATTTTCCTCCATAATTTTTAGGTTCAGCCTCAGAGATCTTTTGAGGATAGATCTTAGAAATCTTCTTTTGCCACTCCTCATCCAACTCGGTATAAGACTTGTAGAAATACTTTTGCGCACATTCTTCGCGCAATTCATTGTAGGCGGCAACGAGTTCGTTTTGCACATCCAAATATGCTTGGTATTGTGTTTCCATGTCGTTTTGCACAGAAATCACGTGATCCTTTGTATATTTGAGTGTACCAAATGGCGCACCAAAGTCCTCCTCGAACAGACGAGGCATGTTGGCATCATCATTTGGGTTTGCAATAAACTCCTTCGCCTTCGCGCGCAGTTGCTTAATATCAAGTTCTTGACCTTGCACGAGGAGTTTGTTCTCCCAGTTGATCTTCACAACAAACAAGTTACGTTTGTTGATATCGGTGTCCTCTACCTTTTGATCGGGTGGAATAGGAGGTGGCAAACGACGTGCCAAACCTTGATTCACATCCATTGAGGTGGTCACCAAGAAGAAGATGAGCAGCAAGAACGAGATATCAGCCATGGAACTGGCGTTAATCTGCGGAATTTTCTTTGCCATAACTACAATTTACTTTTTAACTTTTGTATAAATAACACCCCATACCAATGCTGCTACAGTAGAAGCGGTAAGGATGTAAACCAAATACATCATAGCATCGCTCAAACGAGCCATGTTACCTACATTGTCGGTACCTTCATAACCGAGAATCTCAACTTTCTCAGGGCTACCCAAGAACCAGCAGAGAGCGCAGAGACCTACAGCGGCCAACACTACGAGAATAGAGCGGATACCTGCCTTAGGATCTACCTTGAAAGTCTCAACGAGCTTAGCCAATACGAAGCCGAATGTAGTTAGGATAACTAGCACTACGAGCGCATAAATCCAATAGAGGAATACGTCAGAGAACTTTGGAATATCCAAGAAATCACCTGCTACCTCCAACGAACCTTCAGAGCCTCCGAGGAAGAACATCGCAGTTGCGATGATACCTACCACCATGAGAACCCAGAGGGTTACTTTTGGGAATAATTTATAATTCTTCATAATAATCTAAAATTTTGCAAGTTTAACAATTCACGTTCTGCACAATGCAAAATAGATTATTTCTTTTGTGCTGCGTCGTACTCAACAACGAGGTCAAGGAGGCTGATAGAGCTATCCTCCATCTCATTAACGAGACCCTCGATCAAGCTAAGGATGTAGTTGTAGAATACTTGAAGAATAATAGCGATGATCAAACCGAGGAGGGTTGTCAAAAGAGCCACCTTGATACCACCAGCCACAACGGTAGCAGAGATATCACCTACTTGTTGGATCTTATCAAACGCTTGGATCATACCGATAATGGTACCCAAGAATCCCAAAGATGGAGCGATAGAGATGAAGAGAGAAATCCAAGAGAGGTTCTTCTCCAAAAGACCGAGTTGAACACCACCGTAAGAAGCTACAGTCTTCTCAACTACGTCAACGCCCTCGCTATAGCGGCTCAAACCTTGATAGAAGATACTTGCTACAGGACCGCGAGTGTTGCGGCAAACCTCCAAAGCAGCCTCGATACCACCGTTCTTCAAAGCAGCCTCAACCTCAGCCAAAAGAGCCTTGGTGTTAGTTTTGCTCAAGCTCAAATAGATGATACGCTCGATACAGAGAGCCAAACCGAATACCAAACAGATCAAGGTTGCAGCCATGAAACCAGCACCACCTTCGATAAATTTAGTCTTAAGAGTCTTGTGAAGAGCTACGATACCGCCTTCAGCCTCTTCTACTACTTCTTCTGCCTCAACTACAGGAGCCTCTACAGCAGCAGAATCTACAGTTACTTCCTCAGCTACAGGAGCAGCCTCAGCTGCCTCTTGAGCCATTACTGCAACGCTTCCGAAAGAAAACATTGCCAACACCGTTAGGGTTGCAAAAATTTTTTTCATACGATTTGTTTTTTGTGTATTAAATTGTTTATAATTTATTTATTCGCTTTCGCTCATGTTTTTGGCTTCGCGTTGGTGGCTCGCTGTGCGAGCGAAAATGGCAGCAGAGCTGCGAAATGTGGTTACGCTCACGCTTCACGAAAGTGGTTCACTTCGTTCACGTTACGTGAGGATTCGAGGGCACCGACCTCGCTACGCTCGCCCACCTCGAATACCCACAGTCTGCCACGGGCATCCTTGAGAGAGGGGGATTTCTGCGTAATCCCTACAGTCTGCCACGGGCATCCTGTGCAATCCTTTTCCATTCGCCCTCTCTCAAGCAAGCTTGGACGAGTTCTCTCGGAAAAGTCTTGCGGAGAGAGGGGGATTCGAACCCCCGAAACCCTTTTGGAGTTTACACGCTTTCCAGGCGTGCCTCTTCAACCACTCGAGCATCTCTCCTTCGTCGCAACTGGCTTGCAAGAAGAAACTCGCTCTGCGAGTTTGGCTTGCCGCCGTTGCTCCTCTTAAATCGAACCCACGAGGTTCGATTTATTTTCTATTCGGTCCATGACCGACACAAGTTTTCAATGAACATTTTTGGCATAGGCGCGGAAGCGTTTTCGTTCGCGAGAGGACACAATACACCTAATGACCCGCAAAGGTACAAAAAATATTTGATATATGCACAATAATTTGCACTTTTTTTGTTTTTTTTCACAATTTTATAACAAAAAGTGCTTTTGCATTGGCTGTTGTTACCTCATTTACATGCTCTACGGAGCATTGATATACCTCGGCTAAACGCTCCACAACATGCCACATCCACTTGCTCTCATTGCGTTTACCACGGTGTGGAACTGGTGCCATGTAAGGAGCATCCGTCTCCAGTATCAACCGCTCTAGAGGAATACCTACCAAGTGCTCAGCCAACTTGCAGTTTTTGAAAGTCAGCACGCCACCAATACCCAAATAATACCCCATGTCAACGACCTGCTTTGCCACTTCGTGACTACCACTAAAACAATGCATTACTCCCTTCACAGTCGGAAACTCTCGCAAGATGTTCAGCGTATCTTCAGTCGCATCGCGACTATGAATCATCACTGGCAAATGCCATTGCTCTGCCCATCGCATTTGTTCACGTAATGCCTCATGTTGCTGCTCCTTGAAACTCACGTCCCAATGATAGTCCAAGCCTATTTCTCCTGTGGCTATCAGGGGATTAGAAGAACTCATTCGCTGATCTACTGCTTCTTTCAGCACACGTAACTGTTCCTTCCAATCCTCCTTCACATTCTCTGGGTGCAAACCCAATGCAGGAAATAAATATTTTGGAAAACGGTCACAAACCTCTAGCACATCCTTTACTGATGTGGCATCCACTCCAGGCACCAAGATGGCTTCTACACCGTCTTCTCGTTGCTCTATCAAGAACGCTTCTAGTCCTTCTGCGTACTGTGGATCATCTATATGACAATGAGTATCGATCATTTGAGGGTTTAAAATATCAAGTTTATAGTTCAAAGGCAGGGCTCCTACGGAACAATATACTGCTATCGCCATAGCTTAAAAAGCGAAAGTCATTTGCCAAAGCGTAATCATAAATCCTATGCCAATCACCACCTACGAACGCACTCACTAGCAAGAGTAATGTAGATTTGGGTTGGTGGAAATTGGTGATCAATTGATCTACCACATGGAAGGTATATCCTGGTTTGATCATAATCTGCGTTTCAGCGTGCAATACCTCTTCACCTATTTGCTCCAGATGATCTACAATCGCTTGCAATGCCTCTTGCGTGGATAACGCATGATCCTTCTCGTATGGCTCAAATTGTGCGACGGATAGTGTGGAATCTACGGCGTCCGGAATCCGGTTTCTGGTACACCACTTTTCCCCAAGGAAATACAAACTCTCCAAGGTTCGCATACTAGTTGTTCCTACTGCCACGATATGTCCAAGGTTCTCAATAATAGTTTGAATTGTCGCTTTTGGCACAGCGATAATCTCCGTGTGCATCGTATGTTGATTGGCATCTGCTACCTTCACAGGTTGGAAAGTGCCTGCACCTACATGCAATGTTACTTCTGCCGTCTTCACTCCTCGCTCACGCAACCCATTCAGCACGTTGTCCGTGAAGTGCAGACCTGCCGTCGGAGCTGCTACAGAACCTTTTATTCTCGAATAAACTGTTTGATAGGTGGTTTTGTCGCTCTCTTCCGTCTTGCGATTCAGATAGGGTGGAATAGGCAACTCGCCCACAGCATCCAATATCTCCGCAAAACTCACCGAAGCACCTTCCCAAGAAAATCTAACGGAGAAAGTATTGCCCGTCTGTTCGCCTTTCTCTGCCCATAGTCTCACTTCTTTTCCAGATGGCAATATCACTGGCTGCGACAGCGCGCCTGATTTCCATTTCTTGGCATTGCCAATCATACATTTCCACGTACAGCCTTCCGTACTTCCCAATGACAGCTCATAATCATGTGGCTCCAATGGCTCGAGACAGAAGATTTCAATACGTGCACCTCTCGCCTTATCGCCTATTAGCCTTATCGCCTCATCACCTGCCTCCTTGTGGAATTCCAATCGGGCTTGTATTACGCGCGTATTATTATATATAAGGAGTGAATCTGCAGGCAGATACTCGCCCACGCGATAGAACTTATCTTCGCTCACCTCTCCTTCGCGATACACCAATAGCTTGCTCTGGTCACGCTCTGCCAGAGGATATTTGGCAATGCGCTCATCGGGCAAAGGGTAATTATATTCTTCTATAAGGATTTCTTCCATGTCTTTCTGTCGCCTCTGAATAATTCGTACTTATTAAATAAGCACTCCAAATCTCCATTCACTAGGTGGATTTTCTTTGCAGGACGCAAGCCTACGCACTTTAGCGCTTCTTCGTTGCTAGAAATAATCCATGCCGTTGCTCCGCTAAACTGATGCTTCAAGGCAGTACCCATATCTTGATATAATCGCAACACGTTCTTGTCCTGCGACAGGCGTTCTCCGTATGGTGGATTGATCATCACCAACGCTCCTTCTGTATCTCTATCTGCCAAACGAAGCTCCTCCACGCGAATTTGCTTTACCTCGATATCTCGCTGTAGATTAGCTGATTGTATATTCTTGGTGGCTGCTTGAACCGCATAGAATCCAGCGTCAGAACCGTAGATCTTATGTTCAAAATCACGTTCTCGGCTATCATCGCTATAGATGTCCTCAAACAGATCAGCGTCAAAGTTCGCCCATTTCTCGAATGCAAATCCCTTACGATAAATACCTGGTGCAATATTGCGCGCAATCAATGCCGCCTCAATGAGCAAGGTGCCCGAACCGCACATTGGATCATAAAAATCGCTCTGCCCTTTCCAACCAGCTAATAACAACATACCTGCTGCAAGTGCTTCGTTGATAGGTGCTTGTGTGTTTGCTACGCGGTAGCCTCGCTTGTGCAAACTCTCACCCGAACTATCTAGTGAAACCGTCACGGTATCTCCAGCAATATGTACGTTCAAATACAAATCTGGGTGGGTCAGTTGTACGCTTGGACGCACACCGCTATGCTCCATCCACCAGTCTACTATCGCATCTTTCACCCTATATGTTACAAACTGCGAATGGCGAAATAGATCAGAATATACAGTCGCATCAATCTGAAAGGTGGTTTTGGCTGTCATATATTGAGCCCAATCCACCTGCTTCACCTGTTCATAGATATCATCTGTATTCTTCGCTTTGAACGTTGCGATGGGGACAAGTACACGAGATGCTGTACGCAAACAGAAGTTTGCGGTATAGAGCATGCGCTTGTCGCCTGTGAACGACACAGCTCGACGTTCTATCTGTACGTTGTTGGCTCCTAGTTCAATCAACTCGCCTGCAAGCACTTGCTCCAAGCCCTTGAACGTTTTTGCCAACATCTGAAATTCTTTCTTCATAATTAACGACTTACTCGAATATACAAGAAAATACCTATTGCCAAGAAAATAAAATTAGGCAACCAAACACTCATAAATGGTGACATCACTCCATTGACGGAGAATGTCGTAGAAACGGTCGAGAAAAGAATGTACAATGCACTTAAGGTGATGCCGACACCCAAATTCTTTCCCATTCCACCGCGCACTTTCTTTGAACTCAAAGTCACGCCCAATAATGTCATAATAAACGCCCCAATTGGACTTGCCCAGCGCTTCCACCATTCGGTTTCAAACGCTTGTACATTGCCCGAACCACGTTGACGCTGGCGATCAATATACTCTTTCAACTCGGGATTGGTCATCATTTGTGCGTTTTCGGCAGTATAGAATAGCTCTTTTGGGTAGATTGGGATAATCGTATCTAAGCGATTGCCTCGACTAAGGGTCTCATGCATGCCATCAAAATCGCGACGGACATATTTATCCAAATGCCAATTGTACGCAGAATCATAATGAATACGGTCTGCTGTGATACGCATGGTCAATTGCTTCCCTTCGAAATGCTCCAACGAGGCACGATATCCCATATTGGTACGCTTTTGGAAACTTTCGATATACAATATTGTCCCGGGCTCCACTTCCATTTGGATATTACGGGCATTCTCGCGAGAGAAGCGTTGGATATACTTATCCTGGAAGGTGAGCATCTTCTCTGAAGCAGGGGGGATGATATAACCTGTTAGTACAAAAGACATTATGAATAATATCGTAGCACTGATGGCGTACGGCACCATCAGTCGATGATAACTCACACCACTTGCCAATATAGCAATGATCTCGCTATTTCCTGCTATCTTGGATGTAAAGAAAATCACAGAAATGAATATGAAAAGTGGGCTAAACATATTCATGAAATAGGGTACAAAATTCAGATAATAATCAAGGATAATCTCGCGTATGGGTGCTTGATTCTCAAAGAAATTATCTAGTTTTTCTGTCAAATCGAAGATTACGGCAATACTCATAATCAGCACAATCGAAAAGAAGAACGTGCCTAAAAACTTACCGATGATATATTTGTCAATTCGCTTCACCCAGCCTATAATCTCTAATCTACATTCTCTGCATCAATCGTGGTGTAATCTCATCTTTCCACGCCTTGAAGTCACCTGCCAAAATATGCTTGCGTGCTTCACCTACAAGCCACAAATAGAATGCCAAGTTGTGTATGCTAAGTATCTCTAAACCAAGCATTTCTTGTGCATGAATCAAGTGGCGAACATAAGCACGTGTATAGTGATGATCCACAAAACTGGTACCACAAGGATCCAACTCTGTGAAGTCGTCTTCCCACTTCTTGTTGCGGAGGTTCATCACACCATTCTGAGTGAAAATCATGCCGTTGCGTCCGTTGCGGGTGGGCATCACGCAGTCAAACATATCCACTCCACGTTCAATCGCCTCCAAGATATTCCAAGGTGTACCCACTCCCATCAGATAGCGAGGTTTGTTCTCGGGTAAGATATCATTCACTACTTCGATCATAGCGTACATCTCCTCAGTTGGTTCGCCCACTGCTAGACCACCAATGGCATAACCATCGCGGTCAAGATCGCGCAAGCGCTTGGCCGCATCTTGGCGAAGGTCTGGATATACGCAACCCTGCACGATAGGGAAAAGGTGTTGCTTATAGCCATAGAGATCGGGGGTAGAGTCAAAGCGTTGGATACAACGGTCGAGCCAACGGTGGGTTCGCTCCATAGATTTCTGGGCATATGTTCGGTCGGCAGTACCAGGACAACACTCGTCGAACGCCATCATAATGTCTGCACCGATTTCGCGCTCAATATCCATCACACTCTCGGGGGTAAACATCAACTTCCTGCCATCAATATGCGATGAGAATTGTACACCCTCTTCGGTCATCTTGCGAATATCTGTAAGCGAAAATACCTGAAAACCACCCGAATCTGTCAAGATTGGACGTGTCCAGCCTTCAAACTTATGCAGACCGCCTGCCTTATGCAGAATCTCTGTACCAGGACGAAGATACAGGTGATACGTGTTGCCCAAGATGATTTGCGCTTTGATATCTTCCTCCAAAAAAGTACGTTGCACACCTTTCACGGTACCCACAGTGCCTACGGGCATAAAGATAGGGGTTTGTATATCCCCGTGATCAGTGTGGACAACGCCCGCGCGTGCGCACGTAAGAGCGTCCGTATGTAATAGGTCAAAAAATGCCATTAAACGAGATGATTGTTAGTTGGGAAAACAATAGCTGGCTTAAATTCTTTTGTCTCTTCGGGGGTCATTAGGGCATATGCCATGATGATCACGGTGTCACCTACGTGTACCAAGTGCGCTGCGGCGCCGTTGATGCAGATGCAACCACTACCGCGTTTACCAGGAATGACATAGGTCTCAATACGAGCACCATTGGTATTGTCCACCACTTGCACGCGTTCACCAGCATAAATGTTGGCTGCCTCCATCAAGTCCTCATCAATCGTGATACTGCCTATATACTCCAAGTTAGCCTCGGTGACAAGTACGCGATGAATTTTCGATTTTAAGATATTCAAAAGCATTGTTTAAAAACGATTTTTATAAAATCGCCTGCAAAGGTACTGCAAAAAATGCAAATACACAAGTAAACGCGCATTTTTTTTCAAAAATGCATAGAAACCAATGCCTAATGGATTCTTTTCTATTCGTAGTTGATTCCTTTGCTATCTCAGTTCCTGCCATGGCATCCAGAACAACCCAAAATGAAGAAGTTGCAGAGCAACACTTCTTTTTTTTGTCCCCTATTGTGTCCTAAAACAAGTTTGGTCCACTATTGGGCACAAAAAAAAACGAGCCCTGTCGGACTCGTTTTTCATTTTGTTTTGCGGAGAGAGAGGGATTCGAACCCCCGGAGCCTCTCAGCTCAACGGTTTTCAAGACCGCCGCAATCGACCACTCTGCCATCTCTCCAACGCATTCAAAACATGCGTTTTTCAAAATCGGCTGCAAAGGTACAACAAATTTTGGATATACGCAAATTTTTTGCAAAAAAAATGTTTTAATGGGTGGTATTGTGTAGCAGTTGTGTGGTGTTGTGCAGCAGTTGGGTAGCGGTTGTATCGTGATGGTAATCCTTCGGCGAAGTTGGCTGTATGTTACGTTTATCCTACGTATATGTTACGTATATCCTACGTATATCCTACGTAAATGGTACGTAATTAACAAGGGGGAAGGAGATGTAAAGATAGTGGCATTATGACGGGGGGAAAGTAGAAAAGAAAAAGGGTTTTTCAGTGGAGAAAAATGGGTTGTTGAAAAGGTATATAAGTGGTTGTTTTTGGCTGATTTATGGCAGAAGGGTAGGGGTGAAAAAAATGGCAAAATAGGGGTGAATTTTGCAAAGTCGAAGTGGCAAAATGAAAAAAGTAAAGAAAAATGAACGATTTTTGCAGAAAAATGGCACTTTTTCCGTCAAATATTTGGTCAAGTCAGAAAAAAGTAGTACCTTTGCATGCTTTTTCGCGGCGCGTGAATGCGCACGCACATGATGTGCGAAGCGTGAGAAGGTGAAAAGTGAAAACGAGAAAGAAACTAACAAGTTTAAATTAACAATAATTATTAACCAAAATTAAAAAGTTAAAATGCCTACAATTCAACAATTAGTTAGAAAAGGAAGAGCAGAACTTATCGACAAGAGCAAGTCTCCAGCATTGGACAGCTGCCCACAACGTCGTGGCGTATGTGTACGCGTTTACACAACAACTCCTAAGAAGCCAAACTCTGCTATGCGTAAAGTAGCACGTGTTCGCTTGACAAACCAAAAGGAGGTGAACGCTTACATCCCAGGTGAGGGTCACAACTTGCAAGAGCACAGCATCGTTATGGTGCGCGGTGGTCGTGTGAAAGACCTTCCAGGTGTACGTTACCACATTGTTCGTGGTACATTGGATACCGCTGGTGTAGCAAACCGCTTGCAACGTCGAAGCAAATATGGCGCAAAGCGTCCTAAAGCTAAAAAGTAAGCTGAAAACTGAAAGGTGAAAGCTGAAAAGTTCTGACGAAACAAAAAACTAACTAAAAGTTCCATACGATGGGACAGATTATTAATGGGTTGATCGGTTGAGTAAGCAGATGGAGTAAGGGTGAAAACTGAAATCTGAAAACTGAAAGGTGAAAACTGAAAAGTAAAAACTTGAAACTGAAGGGTGAAAACTGAAGCCTGAAAACTGAAGAAGTCTGCTGAAGTTAAGACAATCAACAAAAAAAACAAAAACAAAACAATGAGAAAAGCAAAACCAAAAAAACGAGTTATCCTCCCAGATCCAGTGTTCGGTGAGGTAATGGTGGCTAAATTTGTAAACCACCTTATGCTCGATGGTAAGAAGAATACCGCATACAGCGTATTCTACACCGCTTTAGAGACTGTTGGTAACAAGATGAAGGGTGAGCAAACTCCACTCGAGATCTGGAAACAAGCTCTTAGCAACATCACTCCTTTGGTAGAGGTTAAGTCAAAACGTATCGGTGGTGCAACATTCCAAGTGCCAACAGAGATTCGTGCTGACCGCAAGGAGTCTATTTCAATGAAGAATATGATTCTCTTCGCTCGCAAGCGTGGTGGTCACTCAATGGCTGAGAAACTTGCAGCAGAGATCATGGATGCATTTAACAACCAAGGTGGTGCGTTCAAACGTAAAGAAGATATGCACCGCATGGCAGAGGCAAACCGTGCATTTGCACACTTCCGTTTTTAATCGCTAATTAGACAAGAAGATGGCTAAACACGATTTGAAATTAAACAGAAATATCGGTATCATGGCTCACATTGATGCTGGTAAGACTACTACCTCTGAGCGTATTTTGTTCTACACTGGTTTGACTCACAAGATTGGTGAGGTGCACGATGGTGCAGCAACTATGGACTGGATGGAGCAAGAGCAAGAGCGTGGTATTACAATTACCTCTGCTGCTACCACTACCTTCTGGAACTACAAGGGTGATAAATACAAAATCAACTTGATTGACACTCCGGGACACGTTGACTTTACCGTTGAGGTAGAGCGTTCGCTCCGTATCTTGGATGGTGCTGTGGCTGCGTTCTGTGCGGTAGGTGGTGTGCAACCACAATCAGAGACCGTATGGCGTCAAGCTGACAAGTACAACGTACCACGTATTTGCTACGTAAACAAGATGGACCGTTCTGGTGCTAACTTCTTCGACGTAGTTACTCAAATCAAGGAAGTGCTTGGTGCTAACCCATGTCCAATTCAAATTCCTATCGGTGCAGAGGAGACCTTCAAGGGTGTTGTTGACCTCGTAACTATGAAGGCATGCATCTGGAATGATGAGACTATGGGCTCTGCATACTCTGTAGAGGAGATTCCTGCTGACCTCGTGGCTGAGGCAGAGGAGTGGCGCGACAAAATGCTCGAGACTATCTCTGAGTTTGACGATGCATTGATGGAGAAGTATTTCGATGATCCATCTACCATCACCGAGGATGAGATTCGTGCTGCAATCCGCAAAGGTTGCTTGAGCATGCAAATGTTCCCAATGGTTTGTGGTTCTTCATTCAAAAACAAAGGTGTGCAAACTATGTTGGACGCAGTTTGTGCATACTTGCCAAGTCCAATGGATACCCCTATTATAGACGGTACGGACCCACGCACGGGTGACGCGATCACGCGCGAGCCAAAAGAGGATGATGACCTCTGTGCTTTGGCGTTCAAGATTGCTACTGACCCATATGTAGGTCGTTTGTGCTTCTTCCGTGTGTATAGCGGTAAGTTGGATGCAGGTTCTTATGTATTCAACCCACGTTCTGGAAAGCGCGAGCGTATCTCTCGTATCTTCCAAATGCACTCTAACCACCAAAATCCAGTAGAGACAATCGCAGCTGGTGATATCGGTGCAGGTGTAGGTTTCAAAGATATTCGTACAGGTGATACATTGTGCGCTGAGGACAAGCCAATCGTACTCGAGTCTATCGAGTTCCCAGCACCAGTGATTGGTATCTCTGTAGAGCCTAAGAGTCAAGCAGACCTTGATAAACTTGGTGTAGGTTTGGCTAAGTTGGCTGAGGAGGATCCAACCTTTACTGTTAAGACTGACGAGCAAACAGGTCAAACTGTGATCTCTGGTATGGGTGAGCTTCACCTTGAGATTATTATCGACCGCTTGAAACGTGAGTTTAAGGTAGAGTGTAACCAAGGTCGTCCTCAAGTAGCATACCGCGAGGCAATCTCTGCTCCAGTAGAGTTGCGCGAGACCTACAAGAAGCAATCAGGTGGTCGTGGTAAATACGCTGACATTATTGTTCGCGTTGAGCCAGCAGACGAGGGCTTCGAAGGTGGCTTGCAATTTGTTGACGTGGTTAAGGGTGGTAACGTGCCTAAAGAGTATATCCCAGCAGTAGAGAAAGGTTTCACAACCGCTATGAAGACTGGTATCTTGGCTGGTTATCCATTGGATACCTTGAAGGTTACTTTGGTGGACGGTAGCTTCCACCCAGTTGACTCTGACCAACTTTCATTTGATATCTGCGCACAAATGGCGTTCAAGAGCGCTTGCGCTAAGGCGAAACCAGTATTGATGGAGCCAATCATGAAGGTGGAGGTTGTAACTCCAGAGGAGAGCATGGGTGATGTTATCGGCGACTTGAACAAACGTCGTGGTCAAGTAGAGGGTATGGATACCGCTCGTACTGGCGCACGCGTGATCAAGGCTAAGGTGCCATTGAGCGAGATGTTCGGTTATGTAACCGCATTGCGTACCATCACTTCTGGTCGTGCAACCAGCAGCATGGAGTTCTCTCACTATGATGCAGTATCTAGCACTATCGCTAAGACAGTTTTGACTGAGTGCGGTGGTCGTGTAGATCTTGTATAAGAAAGAATTTGGGTCAAGGACCAATCTTCCAATGTGTTGGTCCTTGGCTTGAATGAAACAATAAAAACCGAGTTCGAAAGTTCGAAAAGGTTGAGCAAAGGGCCGCTCAATACTTCAAACCTCTTCACTCACGCGTGCAAGTGCGCACGCACCCGCGTACTTAATATAATATATACGCTGCGCTGTAAAAGGTTCCAAGGTTTCAAGGTTCCGAACGCGGCATGTGTGGGGTAGGCGGATAAGATAAGTAAACCCGAAGCGCGAGTCATCTGAGCAAATGACTCTTTGGATGTGCGAGCGCCAAGGATAACGTAAAACAACATTAAAAAACTAAAGACAATGAGTCAAAAAATTCGTATTAAACTGAAATCGTACGACCACAATTTGGTTGACAAGTCAGCTGAGAAAATTGTGAAGACCGTAAAAGCAACAGGTGCAGTAGTAAGTGGTCCAATTCCATTGCCAACTCACAAGCGCATCTTCACAGTAAACCGCTCAACTTTCGTTAACAAGAAGAGCCGTGAGCAATTTGAGTTGTCAAGCTACAAGCGTTTGATTGACATTTATCAATCTAACCAAAAGACTGTAGAGGCATTGATGAAACTCGAGCTCGCAAGTGGTGTGGAAGTAGAAATCAAGGTTTGATAAACAAAAAGACCACTTCCCGCGGATAGACAAGGTCGAAAGACACGTAATCCCGAGGGCGAGAGTGGAAAAAGTAATAATTAATTAACAATTTTAATCACAGCAAAAAAATGCCAGGATTATTAGGTAAAAAAATCGGAATGACATCCGTTTTCGGTGCTGATGGCAAGAATATCCCATGCACCGTGATTGAGGCTGGTCCTTGCGTTGTTACCCAACTCAAGACAGTTGAGAAGGATGGCTATGCTGCTGTACAAGTTGGTTTCATGCCAAAGAGCGAGAAGCACACCAACAAGGCAGAGGCAGGTCACTTCAAGGCTGCAGGTGTACAACCAATGCGTCACTTAGCCGAGTTCGATGGATTCGAACAAGAAGTCAAACTGGGAGATACCTTGACCGTTGACATGTTTGAAGAGAACACTTATGTTGACGTAGTAGGTACTTCTAAAGGTAAAGGTTTCCAAGGTGTAGTTAAGCGTCACGGCTTTGGTGGTGTAGGTCAATCTACCCACGGTCAAGATGACCGTTTGCGTGCTCCAGGTTCAATTGGTGCATGTGCTTACCCAGCTCGCGTATTCCCAGGTACTCGCATGGCAGGTCACATGGGTACAGACCGCGTAACTGTACAAAACCTTGTAGTATTAAAGGTGATTCCTGAGTACAACTTGATCATGGTCAAGGGTAGTATTCCAGGTGCTAAAAATTCAATCGTTACAATTAACAAATAAGAGGTATGGAACTTAGTATTTTGAACATGGCCGGCAAAGAGACCGGCAAGAAGGTAGTTCTGAATGATGCTATCTTCGGTATCGAGCCTAACGACCACGCCATTTATTTGGATGTAAAGCAATATTTGGCAAACAATCGTCAAGGTACAGCGAAATCAAAAGAGCGTAGCGAGAATGCTCACTCAACCCGTAAGCTCGGTCGCCAAAAAGGTGGTGGCGGTGCTCGTCCAGGTGATTTGAAGTCTCCAGTTCGCGTAGGTGGTGGTACAATCTTTGGTCCAGTTCCACGTGATTATGGTTTCAAATTGAACAAGAAAGTTAAACAATTGGCTCGTCGTAGCGCATTGAGTTTGCGTGCTCAAAACGGTCAAATCGTCGTAGTTGACGCTTTGCAATTTGATGCTCCAAAGACCAAGGCTATGGTAGAGGTAATGAACAACTTGCAAGTAGCTGGTAAGAAGGTATTGTTCGTGTTGCCAGAGAATAACTACAATGTTCTCAAGTCAGCAAGCAATATCGAGCGCACCAACGTGGTGACTGTAAATGAACTGAATACATACGCAATCATGAACTCAAGCGCAGTGGTTCTCGTAGAGGGCGCATTGGCAGCAATTGAGGCAACTTTAGCATAAGGAGGTTACAACTATGGCAATTATTTTAAAACCAATCGTCACTGAGAAGATGACCGCCGCAGGCGAAAAGTTTAACCGTTATGGTTTTCAGGTAGTTCGTACTGCCAACAAGGTAGAAATCAAGAAGGCAGTAGAAGAATTGTACAATGTACAAGTGCTTGATGTAAACACATTGATCCAAGCTCCAAAGACCAAACAACGCTACACAAAGAGCGGTTTGATCCGTGGTGCTAAGCAAGCTTACAAGAAAGCAATCGTTACATTGAAAGAAGGTGAAACAATTGATTTTTATAGCAATATCTAAAAATGGCTGTACGTAAATTAAAACCCTCTACACCGGGGCAAAGACACAAAATTATTGGCGCATTTGACACAATTACCGCAAGTGCACCAGAGAAATCTCTTGTGTTCGGTAAAACCAAAACTGGTGGTCGCAACCATCAAGGTAAGATGACCATGCGTTACATCGGTGGTGGACACAAGCAGAAATATCGCGTAATTGACTTCAAACGTAACAAAGATGGTGTACCAGCTACAGTAAAAACTATTGAGTACGATCCAAACCGTAGTGCTCGTATCGCACTCTTGTTCTATGCTGATGGCGAGAAACGTTACATTCTTGCACCTAATGGTTTGCAAGTAGGTCAAACAGTAATCTCAGGTCCAGATGTGGCTCCTGAAGTAGGAAATGCTCTCCCAATGGCTAACATGCCTCTTGGTACGCTCATTCACAACATTGAGCTCCGTCCAGGTCAAGGTGCATGCATGGTTCGTTCGGCTGGTGTATTCGCACAATTGTCTTCTCGCGAGGATAAATATGCGATCATCAAATTGCCTTCAGGCGAATTACGCAAGGTGCTTGCAGCATGTAAAGCAACTGTTGGTGTGGTTGGCAATAGCGACCACGCATTGGAGAAGAGTGGTAAGGCTGGTCGTAGCCGTTGGTTAGGCCGTCGTCCACGCAACCGTGGTGTGGCAATGAACCCAGTAGATCACCCAATGGGTGGTGGTGAAGGCCGCGCATCAGGTGGACACCCACGTTCACGCAAGGGCTTGTTAGCTAAGGGCTACAAGACACGCGCTCCAAAGAACTTGAGCAACCAATACATTATTGAAAGAAGAAAGAAATAACCTATTAAATTAAGAGAAATTATGAGTCGTTCATTGAAAAAAGGACCATTTATCAACGTTAAGTTGGAGAAGAAGGTGTTGGCTATGAATGAGTCTGGCAAGAAAGATGTTGTTAAGACTTGGAGCCGTGCATCTATGATTTCTCCTGATTTCGTAGGTCATACTATCGCAGTTCATAATGGAAACAAGTTCATCCCTGTGTATGTAACCGAGAATATGGTGGGTCACAAGTTGGGCGAGTTCGCTCCAACCCGCACATTCCGTGGTCACTCGGGTAACCGTTAATCCAAGAATCAAATCAAACAACAATTAAATTTTAGAATTCAAAATGGGTGCTAGAAAACATAATGCAGCTGAAGCAATGAAAGAAGCTCGTAAGAGCCAATACTTTGCTAAGCTTAATAACGTTCCTACATCTCCACGCAAAATGCGCCTTGTTGCCGATATGATTCGTGGAATGGAAGTGAACCGTGCACTGGGTGCGTTGCATTTCTCTACTAAAGAGGCATCGCGTGCCCTCGAGAAACTTTTGAAATCTGCTATTGCTAACTGGGAAGTTAAGACCGGTAAGAAAGCAGACCAAGAGACTCTGTATGTAAGTAATATCATGGTAGATGGCGGTATGATGCTCAAACGTCTGTTGACCGCTCCTCAAGGTCGCGGCTATCGTATCCGCAAACGCTCTAACCATGTTACTATTTTTGTAGATACTAAGAATACTAACGAAGCTAAGTAATTAACAAAATGGGACAGAAAATTAATCCAATTAGTAACCGCCTAGGTATTGTACGTGGTTGGGATTCCAACTGGTTTGGCGGTAAGAACTACGGAGATACAATTCTTGAGGATACCAAGATCCGCAAGTACCTGAATGCCCGTTTGGCTGAGGCTAGTATTTCTCGTATTGTTATCGAGCGTACTCTGAAACTTGTGACTGTAACTGTCTGCACTGCTCGCCCCGGTTTCATCATCGGTAAGGGCGGACAAGAGGTTGACAAATTGAAAGAGGAGTTGAAGAAAATCACCAAGCAAGATGTGCAGATCAACATCTTCGAGGTTAAGCGTCCTGAGCTTGATGCTACTATCGTGGCTAACAAGATCGCTCGCCAACTCGAAGGTAAGATTGCTTACCGTCGTGCTGTGAAGATGGCTATCGCTTCTACCATGCGTATGGGCGCTGAGGGTATCAAAATCCAATTGAGTGGTCGTCTGAACGGTGCTGAAATGGCACGTAGCGAGATGTACAAAGAGGGTCGTACCCCATTGCACACTCTCCGTGCTGACATCGATTATTGCCACGCAGGTGCTCTCACCAAAGTAGGTATGATCGGCGTAAAGGTTTGGATCTGCCGTGGTGAGGTTTATGGCAAGAAGGATCTTGCTCCAAACTTCACACAAAAGCAAGAGGCTGGTCGTGGCGATCGTCGTCGTGATGACCGTCGTGGTGGTTTCCGCAGAAACAAAAAACAATAATGTTTAACCGATTTGTAGATTACAGTTATGTTACAACCAAAGAAAACTAAATTCCGCCGCTGCCAAAAAGGCCGCATCAAAGGCAATGCACAGCGTGGTACTGAGCTCGCATTTGGCTCATTCGGTATCAAGAGTCTTGGTACCATCTGGTTGACAGGTCGTCAAATCGAGGCAGCTCGTATCGCAGTAACTCGTTACATGCAACGTCAAGGACAAGTATGGATCCGCGTTTTCCCAGATAAACCAATCACCAAGAAGCCTTTGGATGTCCGTATGGGTAAAGGTAAAGGTGCTCCAGAGGGATTCGTAGTACCATTGGCTCCAGGACGTATCATCTTTGAGATTGACGGCGTATCATACGAGGTAGCTAAAGAAGCACTTCGTCTGGCAGCTCAAAAACTTCCTATTACAACCAAATTTGTCGTAAGACGTGATTACGACCCAACCCAAAATGTATAATCAGGATTATGAAAACAGCTGAAATTAAAGAATTAACAACTGCTGAGATCCAAGAGCGTTTGGCTGCTGAGAAAGAGGCACTCGTTCGTATGAAATTGAATCACAGCATTTCTCCGCTTGACAATCCGTTGCAGATTAAGGTGGCTCGTAAGACAATTGCTCGCCTTGCAACCGAACTTCGTCAAAGAGAATTAACAAAGTAAAAAACGAATTGACATGGAAACAAGAAATCTAAGAAAAGAGCGTCAGGGTATTGTCGTTTCCAACAAGATGGACAAGACTATCGTAGTTGCTGTTCACTGGAAAGAGAAACACCCTATTTATGGCAAGTTTGTCAATAAAACTCGCAAGTTCCATGCTCACGACGAGAACAATGAGTGCGGTATCGGTGATACAGTACGCATCATGGAAACTCGTCCATTGAGCAAGACTGTTCGTTGGCGTTTAACTCAAATTGTAGAAAGGGCTAAGTAATATGGTACAACAAGAATCAAGACTAGTAGTTGCGGACAACTCAGGTGCTAAAGAGGCATTGTGCATCCGCGTTCTTGGCGGAACCAAAAAGCGTTACGCCAGTTTGGGTGACACCATCGTAGTAGCAGTAAAAGGTGTAATTCCTTCTTCTGATATCAAGGACGGTACTGTAACACGTGCTATCGTGGTACGCGTTAAGAAAGAGGTTCGCCGCCCAGATGGTAGCTACATCCGCTTTGATGACAACGCATGCGTACTCGTAAACAACGCAGGTGAGATCCGTGGTTCACGTATCTTCGGCCCTGTGGCTCGCGAGTTGCGTCAAACGAACATGAAAATTATTTCTCTAGCACCTGAAGTGCTCTAATCATCTAAATTCTACAAATATGGCAAAATTACATATTAAGAAAGGTGATACCGTATACGTGAACGCAGGTGCTTCTAAGGGCAAAACCGGCCGTGTGTTGGAGGTGCTCGTAGAGAAACAACGTGCTATCGTAGAAGGTGTTAATATGGTATCTAAGAGTACCAAACCTAATGCAAAGAATCCTCAAGGAGGTATTGTTAAACAGGAGGCTCCTATCCATATCTCTAACCTCAACCCAGTTGAGAATGGAGTACCAGTACGCGTAGGTCGCGTATTGAAGGATGGTAAGCTCGTCCGCGTAAGTAAAAAATCTGGTAAGGAGATCTAACAATGAATACAGCAAGTTTAAAACAAGATTATCTAGAGCGCATTGTGCCTGCTCTGATGAAGGAGTTTAACTACACTACAGTAATGCAGTGCCCTAAACTCGAGAAGATCGTTCTCAACCAAGGTCTTGGAGATGCTGTGGCTGACAAGAAGCTCATCGATGTAGCTCAACAAGAGATGACACTCATCACTGGTCAGAAAGCCGTTGCTACTCTCTCCAAAAAGGATATCGCAGGTTTCAAGGTTCGTAAGAAAATGCCTATCGGCGTGCGCGTAACTCTCCGTGGTGAGCGTATGTACGAGTTCTTGGAGCGCCTCGTTCGCGTGGCTTTGCCTCGTATCCGTGACTTCAAGGGTATCCACAACAAGATGGATGGCCATGGAAACTATACACTTGGTATCCAAGAGCAAATCATCTTCCCTGAAATCAACATTGATAACATTACCAAACTACTCGGTATGAACATCACTTTCGTAACCACCGCAAACACCGATGAGGAAGGTTTCGCATTGTTGCGTGAGTTTGGATTACCATTCAAAAAGTAATTAGACTATGGCAAAAGAATCAATGAAAGCCCGCGAGGTAAAACGCGCAAAACTCGTAGCTAAATACGCAGCAAAACGCGCTCAACTCCTCAAGGATGGTGACTACGAAGGTCTCCAAGCATTGCCTAAGAACGCTAGCCCAGTTCGTTTGCACAACCGTTGCAAAATCACTGGCCGTCCAAAAGGTTATATGCGTGCATTCGGCTTGAGTCGTATTCAATTCCGTGAGATGGCCTCTGCTGGACTCATCCCAGGAGTGAAGAAAGCAAGCTGGTAAAAAACTGAAATTCGCCCAGAGGACATAAGTGCCTCTGGGGAATAAATAAAATTAATTTATTAAATATTGTCCCGAAAGGCGGGATTAATTTAACAAAACATTATGACAGATCCAATCGCAGATTATCTGACTCGACTCAGAAATGCAATCAAAGCTGGTCACCGCGTAGTAGAGGTGCCTGCTTCGAATCTGAAGAAAGAGATCACACGCATCTTGTTCGAGAAGGGCTATATCCTTTCTTACAAGTTCGTGGAGGATGGCCCTCAAGGCACTATCAAGATTGCCTTGAAGTATGATCCAGTTAACAAAGTTAACGCCATCAAGAGTTTGAAACGTGTATCAACCCCAGGTCTTCGTCAGTACGTTGGCTATCGCGAGATGCCACGCGTGCTCAATGGTCTCGGTATCGCAATCCTTTCTACATCTAAGGGTGTGATGACCAACAAAGAGGCTCTTGGTATGAAGCTCGGTGGTGAGGTTATTTGTTACATCTATTAATTAAGGAGGAACTGCTATGTCAAGAATTGGTAAATTGCCTATCGCTATTCCTGCAGGTGTAACTGTAACAGTTAGCCCTGAGAACCTCGTGACCGTTAAGGGTCCTAAAGGTGAACTTCAACAACAAGTTAACCCTAACATCACTGTAACCGTAGAGGATGGTGTACTCACCGTAACTCGTCCAAACGATGAGAAGCAAAACCGCGCTATGCACGGTCTTTATCGCGCGCTCATCAACAATATGGTTGTAGGTGTAAGCGAGGGTTATAAGAAAGTGCTCGAACTCGTCGGTGTAGGTTACCGTGTTGAGATGGCTGCTGCTATGCAAAATACTCTCAACTTCGCACTCGGTTATACACACCCAATCTACCTCCAACTCCCTAAAGAGATCAAAGTAGAGACCAAGTCAGAGCGTAACCAAAACCCTCTCGTTATCCTTGAGTCTGCTGACAAGCAACTTATCGGCCAAGTATGCGCTAAGATTCGCTCTTTCCGCAAACCAGAGCCATATAAGGGTAAAGGTATTAAGTTCCAAGGTGAAGTTGTTCGTCGTAAAGCTGGTAAATCGGCTGGTAAATAATTAGAAAGGAATAAGTTATGAATCAGAAAATTGCAAGAAGACTTAAAATTAAAGCATCTATCCGTACACGTGTTTCGGGTACAGCTGAGCGTCCTCGTCTGACAGTATTCCGTAGCAACAGCCAAATCTACGCGCAAGTTATCGACGATTTGCAAGGTAAAACACTTGCAGCTGCATCTTCGCTCGCTATTAAAGATAAAATGACCAAAACTGAGAAGGCTGCTCAAGTAGGCAAGCTCATCGCTGAAGCTGCTAAAGCTGCTGGCGTAGAGGCTGTAGTATTTGATCGCAATGGCTACCTCTATCATGGTCGAGTTAAATCATTGGCAGACGCTGCCCGCGAGGCAGGTCTCAAATTCTAAAACAAAGAGACTGTTATGAATCGAGTAAAATCAACACAAGACTTGGAGCTCAAGGAGCGCCTCGTTGCTGTCAACCGCGTAACTAAAGTTACGAAAGGTGGACGTACTTTCACATTTGCAGCCATCGTTGTTGTAGGAAATGAGGCTGGTATCGTAGGTTGGGGTCTTGGTAAGGCTGGTGAAGTTACCGCTGCTATCTCTAAGGCTACTGAATCTGCTAAGAAGAATCTTATCCAAGTACCAGTACTCAAAGGTACTGTACCTCACGAGCAATACGCTAAGTTCGGTGGCGCTCGCGTTTATCTCCAACCTGCATCTCACGGTACCGGAGTAAAAGCCGGTGGTGCTATGCGTGCCGTATTGGAGTCTGCTGGTGTAACTGACATCTTGGCTAAATCTAAAGGTTCTTCTAACCCTCACAACCTCGTTAAGGCTACTATCGCAGCGCTCGGCGAAATGCGCGATGCTCGCACTGTAGCTCAAAACCGTGGCGTGAGCTTATCAACAGTGTTTAACGGTTAATAATTTGTGAAAATCATGGCAACAATTAAAATTCAAAAAGTACGCAGCACAATCGGCTGCCCACAAGTGCAAAAGGATACTATGTTGGCTCTTGGTCTTCGCAAGATGAATGCTGTAGTTGAGCATGAGGCTACTCCTGCTATCCTCGGCATGGTAAACAAAATTAAACACTTGGTTAAAGTAATTGATTAATCTTTAAATTTTAGCAAGCATTATGGAATTAAATAATTTAACGCCAGCTGCTGGTTCAGTAAAGACCGCAAAACGTATCGGTCGTGGTCCTGGTTCAGGACTCGGAGGTACTTCTACTCGTGGTCATAAGGGTGCTAAGTCTCGCTCTGGTTACTCTAAGAAAATTGGTTTCGAGGGTGGTCAGATGCCTATGCAACGCCGTTTGCCTAAGTTTGGTTTCCAAAACATCAACCGCGTTGAGTACAAAGCTATCAACCTTTCTACTCTCCAAGCGCTTGCTGAGGCTAAGAACCTCGAGAAGATCGGCTTGATCGAACTCCACGAGGCTGGCTTCATCAACAAAACTCAATTGGTGAAAATCCTTGGAAACGGTACCCTTACTGCTAAATTGACTGTTGAAGCGAATGCTTTCAGCAAATCTGCTGAGGCTGCTATCACAGCTGCTGGTGGTACTATCAACAAAATCTAATTAGTATGCGTAAGTTTATTCAAACAATCCAAAATATCTGGAAGATCGAAGATCTCCGTGCTCGATTGCTGACCACAATCTTGTTTGTGCTCATCTATCGTTTCGGTTCTTTCGTAGTGCTTCCTGGTATTGACCCAACAGCCCTCTCTGCTCTGCATGCGCAGACAGCGGGTGGCTTGATGGCACTTTTGGATATGTTCTCGGGTGGTGCCTTCTCCAATGCTTCCATTTTTGCATTGGGTATCATGCCTTACATCTCTGCATCTATCGTAATCCAACTGCTCACTATCGCAGTGCCTTACTTCCAAAAGATGCAAAAAGAGGGTGAGTCTGGTCGCCAAAAGATGAACCAAATCACACGTTACCTCACCGTAGCTATCCTCCTTTTCCAAGGTCCTAGCTATTTGGTTAACCTCTCTGTGCAAATGGCACAAGCAGGTCAAGCCGTTGCGGTAGGTTTCAACTGGTTCACCATCTCTTCTACTATCCTCCTCTGCGCGGGCTCTATGTTCGTGATGTGGTTGGGTGAGCGTATCACCGATCGCGGTATTGGTAATGGTATCTCCTTTATCATCCTTATCGGTATCATCGCTCGTTTCCCAGCTGCTATCATCCAAGAGTTCTCTTCACGCTTGAACGAAGGTGGTGGTTTGATGGTATTCATCCTCGAGATCGTCTTCCTCTTGGCTGTGTTTGCATTTGCTATCCTCCTCGTACAAGGTACACGTCGTATTCCTGTACAATACGCTAAGCGTATGGTGGGTAACAAACAATATGGTGGCGTACGTCAGTATATCCCTCTCAAGGTGAATGCTGCGAATGTGATGCCTATCATCTTCGCACAAGCTATCATGTTTATCCCTATCGCACTTGCTGGATTCTCTGCTTCAGAGAGCGCTAGCGCTTTCACTCGTGCTTTCATGGATAACGATGGCATCTTGTACAACGCTGTATTTGCAATCTTGATCATCGTTTTCACCTATTTCTACACTGCGATTATCATCAATCCTGTACAAATGGCTGAAAACCTTAAGCTCAACAACGGCTTCATCCCTGGCGTTAAACCAGGTAAGAAGACTGCTGAGTATATCGACTCTATCATGACACGCTTGACATTGCCTGGCTCTTGCCTCTTGGCTATCATCGCTATTTTGCCTGCTTTTGCTCGCCTTGCTGGTGTGAGCATGGGCTTTGCACAATTCTTCGGTGGTACATCATTGCTCATCATGGTAGGTGTAATCTTGGATACGCTACAACAAATCGAGAGCAAGCTCCTCGAGCGTCACTACGATGGCTTCTATGAGTCAGGTATGCGCATCAAGGGTCGCTCTGCTATGGCTTATTAAGACGAATGATATACCTAAAGACTGATGAAGAAGTCGAGCTGATGCGTCGCAGTAATGACCTGCTCGGAAGGACTTTGGCTGAAGTAGCCAAAGTCATCCGACCAGGGGTTACTACTGCGGAGCTGGACAAAGTGGCTTACGAGTTTATCTGCGACAACGGAGGTATTCCTTCTTGCCTCGGATACGAGGGTTATCCAGCCACCTTGTGTACATCGGTCAACGAGCAAGTCGTACATGGTATCCCTTCTGATAAGGTGATACTCAAGGACGGCGACATCGTGTCGGTGGATACTGTGGTGAAACTGGGTGGCTTCTGCGCGGATTCGGCATATACCTTCCCTGTGGGCGATGTCGCTCCTGAGGTATTGCAACTCATGCGCACGACCAAAGAGGCACTTTATCTCGGCATCGAGCAAGCAGTCACAGGCCGACGTCTAGGCGATATCGGTGCAGTCATACAGCAACATTGCGAAAAAGCAGGCTATTCTGTAGTTCGCGAGTTTGTAGGACATGGCATCGGACGCGACATGCACGAAGAGCCTGAGGTATGCAACTACGGACGTCGTGGCAACGGTATTGTACTCAAATCGGGTATGACACTCGCCATCGAACCAATGATCTGCCTCGGTCGCCGCAATGTGATCATCGAGAACGATGGTTGGACTGCGCGCACTGCCGACCGCAAACCTGCTGCCCACTACGAGCACAGCGTATGCGTGCGCAACGGAAAGGCAGACATCCTGTCCACATTCGACTATATTCAACAAGTATTAGGAGATCGTTTCATTTAATTAAACCAACTATTATGGCTAAACAAGATGCAATTGAAGTAGATGGAACCGTAACCGAGGCGTTGTCCAACGCGATGTTCCGTGTACAATTGGAAAGTGGTCATGTCATCATCGCTCACATCTCAGGTAAGATGCGTCAGCATTACATCAAGATTCTTCCTGGTGACCGTGTGAAAGTGGAGATGAGTCCATATGACCTCACTAAAGGACGTATTTCGTTCCGTTATAAATAAAACACTCTAAAACTCTATTAAAATGAAAGTTAGAGCATCTGTAAAAAAGCGCAATGCGGACTGCAAAATCGTACGTCGCAAAGGTCGCTTGTATGTAATTAACAAAAAAGAACCAAAAATGAAAATGCGTCAAGGATAAGCATTTCATAGAGGTAAACATTTAAAAACAATTATCCTTAAGTAATTAATTATGGCTATAAGAATTGTCGGTGTAGATTTACCACAAAACAAGTGTGGCGAAGTCGGTTTGACTTACATCTACGGAATAGGTCGTTCAAGCGCAAAGAAGATCTTGGCAGAGGCAGGCGTTGACCCAAGCATCAAGGTACAAGATTGGACGGATGACCAAGCAGCTAAAATTCGTGAGATCATCGGTGCTAAGTACAAAGTAGAAGGTGACTTGCGTTCTGAAACACAACTCAACATCAAGCGATTGATGGATATCGGTTGCTACCGTGGTGTGCGTCACCGTATTGGTCTTCCATTGCGTGGTCAATCCACCAAGAACAACGCTCGTACGCGTAAAGGTAAAAAGAAAACTGTTGCAAACAAGAAGAAAGCAACGAAGTAATCAAGTATCAACAACCTATAATATCTATCAATTATGGCAAAGAAAACTGTTGCAGCTAAGAAGCGCGTTGTAAAGATTGACGGTGTTGGTCAACTTCACGTTATGTCTTCTTTCAACAATGTGATTGTTACAATCGCTAACGGCGAGGGTCAAGTTATCTCTTGGTCATCAGCTGGTAAAATGGGCTTCCGTGGCTCTAAAAAGAATACTCCATATGCAGCTCAAACTGCTGCTGAGGATTGCGCAAAGGTCGCTTTTGACCTCGGCTTGCGCAAAGTAAAAGCGTATGTTAAAGGTCCTGGACAAGGTCGTGAGAGCGCTATCCGTGCGTGCGCTAACGCTGGTATCGCAGTAACTGAGATCGTTGACGTTACTCCTATGCCTCACAATGGTTGCCGTCCTCCTAAACGTCGTCGTGTATAATTGTTTAACTATTAAAAACGTAATAAAATGGCAAGATATATTGGACCAAAATCACGTATCGCACGTCGTTTCGGAGAGGCTATCTTCGGCCCAGACAAAGTGCTTGACAAACGTAACTACGCTCCAGGTCAACACGGCGTAAACCGTCGTAAAAAAATGTCTGAGTACGGTACTCAGCTCGCTGAAAAGCAAAAAGCTAAATACACCTATGGTGTACTCGAGCGTCAATTCCGTCTCCTTTTTGCTAAGGCTTCACGTATCAAAGGTATTACTGGTGAGATCCTTCTCCAACTCTTGGAGTCTCGCTTGGACAATATCGTATATCGTCTCGGTATGGCACCTACACGTGCTGCTGCGCGTCAGCTCGTTAGCCACCGCCACATCACCGTTGACGGTAAAGTGGTAAATATCCCTTCTTATGAGGTAAAACCAGGTCAAGTAGTAGCTGTTCGCGAGAAAGCTAAATCTCTCGAAGTGATTGCTGCTTCTTTGGACGGTTTCAACCACAGCAAATACAGCTGGCTCGAGTGGAACGAGGCTGAGAAGGCAGGTAAATACCTCAACATCCCACAACGTGAGGATATCCCTGAGAATATCAAGGAGCAATTAATCGTCGAGTTGTACTCTAAATAATAATTAAATTCATGGCAATATTAGATTTTATTAAACCTGAAAAGGTGATCATGTTGGATTCAAGCAAAGATCACGGAGTTTTTGAGTTCCGTCCGCTTGAACCGGGTTATGGTATCACAGTAGGTAATGCTATTCGTCGCGTGCTTATCGGTTCGCTCGAGGGCTTTGCTATCTGCTCTATTAAGATCAATGGTATTGATCATGAATTTGCTACTATCCCTGGTGTTATCACCGACGTGACCAACCTTATTCTTAATCTCAAGCAAGTACGCTTCATCCGCAAAGAGGGAATCGATGCTTCTGAGGAAACCATCCGTATGCACGTGAAGGGCAACAATGTTCTTCTTGCAGGTGAACTCAATAGCTACCTTCAATCTTTCGACGTGCTCAACCCAGAGTTGTTGCTCGCCGAGATGGATGAGTCTGCTGACTTCGAGATTGAGATCAATATCAATAAGGGACGTGGTTACGTATCTGCTGACGAGAATCATCAAGCCAGCGATGCTATTGGCGTTTTGGCTATTGATAGCATCTACACACCAATCCGCAATGTGAAGTATAGCATCGATGCATACCGTGTAGAGCAACGTACTGACTATGAGAAACTGACTCTCGAAATCACTACTGATGGCTCTATTACTCCTCAAACTGCACTCACAGAGGCAGCTAAACTCCTCATCTACCACTTTATGCTCTTCTCTGATGAGCGTATCGTGATCGAGGATCAAACCAAGCCTGTGGACAATGCACTCAACGAGGAGTTCCTCAAGATGCGTCAATTGCTCAACCAACGACTCGTGGATATGGATCTCTCTGTGCGTGCACTCAACTGCTTGAAGGCTGCAGAGGTAGATACATTGGGTCAATTGGTGAAGTATCATCGTTCTGACCTCCTCAAGTTCCGCAACTTCGGTAAGAAATCTCTCACCGAGTTGGACGAACTGCTCGAGAAGAACGGACTTGCATTTGGCATGGATATTAGCAGATACAAACTTAATGATTAATTAAAAAAGTAAAACAAAAATGAGACATAATAAGAAATTCAATCATCTTGGTCGTAAAGCAGCGCACCGTCATGCAATGCTTTCCAATATGGCTTGCTCACTCATTGAGCACAAGCGTATTAAGACCACTTTGGCTAAGGCAAAAGCGCTCCGCATGTATGTAGAGCCACTCCTTACCCATGCAAAAGAGGACACTACAGCTAACCGCCGTCTCGTCTTCGCTAAACTCAAACAAAAAGAGGTTGTTACCGAGCTCTTCCAAAATGTAGCAGAGAAGATTGCTAACCGTCCAGGTGGCTACACCCGTATCCTCCGCACTGGTTTCCGTCTTGGTGATGCTGCTGAGATGTGTATCATCGAGCTCGTTGACTACAACGAGAACATGCTCAAGACTCCTAAGGCAGCTGCTAAGAAGACCACACGTCGTGCTGGTAAGAAAGCTGCTGTGAAGGCTGAAGCTCCTGTAGAGGCTGCTGTTGAGGCACCTGCTACCGAAGCTGCTGCTGAGTAAATACAAGTTGTCTGACATGTCCGACTTGTCCGACACGTCTGACTACTATAAAAAAATCGCATCCTTTTGGGTGCGATTTTTTTTACCAAAACAAATCAACTCCTAAACTCCTAAACTCCTAAACTCCTAAACTCCTAAACTCCTAAACTTCTAAACTTCTACCCCCCATACCACTCCCGTACCACTCTGCTAGCATTCTGTACTTTCTCGGTAGGTAGTCGGCTATTATGAGTGCAATTTTTATATACAAACCAACGAGAAAATAATATTTTTTTAAAAAAAAAGCGAAAATTCTTGTATATTTAGCAAAAAAATTGTAACTTTGCCCGCCGTTTTGTATTTCCTGCTATTGGCAATTATCTTTTAAGGTACTAAATAATATTAACTAAAAACATTCAAGCTTATGAGAAAAACATTATTAACTCTCATTCTGGCTGTCGTTTCGAGCGCATGTGCATGGGTGCATGCTCAGACTATCGTTTTGTCTGAAAGTTTTGAAAACGGAATGCCAGCAAGCTGGACCCAAGAAAATGTGATTGGATCCACATCTTGGACTACTGAAGTAGCTACTGCTGCAGTGGATTTGACTTATCCTGCAGGTACTGCTTCTGGTGTCGGACGCGCTGTTTTGCGCAACGAGACAGGTGAGACGCAAGGCTATAAGACGCGTCTTATAACTCCTTGGATGAATCTCGACACTATCTTTCAACCTATTCTGAGATACTACCATGCTCAGATGAAATGGACCGCAGATTTCGATACATTGCGTGTATTGTATCGCAATTCTAAAGGAGGTGAATGGCAAGTGCTACAAGAGTTTACGCAGCCTATACAAAGATGGACTAAAGAGGAACTCGATTTGCCACAACCTTCTACGGAGTATCAACTCTGCTTCGAAGGTACCGACAATCTTGGTCGTGGTATCGTATTGGATAGTGTGATGGTTCGTTCAAAACCAGAATGTACTATTCCACACGATATGTCATTAGCCAATATGAGCGACAATGGTGTTACTTTGCTTTGGCAAGCCAGCTATGATGCTTCTAAGTACGATGTAGTACTCATTAAATCCGATGAAGTGTTGGATATTGATACCTTGAGCGAAACATCTAAAGAGGCATTGGTAGTTGTTGACACTACCATTACGGGTTTCACTTTCCAATGTCGTTTCACCAATTTGGAGCCAAAAACCAATTATGTGGCGTATGTGCGTTCTATCTGCGATATGGAGAATAGTTCTTGGGGCGTTTTCCCATTCTTTATGAAAGCCGTGAAGAATATCCCATATTATGAGAACTTTGATATGGTTCAAAACGCAGGAACGTTACACCGCATTTCTGGTTGGACATATGGAAATAACACTGGTAACTTCAATCCATTCATCAATACCCACCAGTCAGAGGCAGATGCCAAGGCATACGTCATGAGTGGTACTGCACTATGTTTTACAGGCGGTAACAATGTCGGAAGTGGATTTGACATTCCTGCTGGCTTGTATGTATATGCTGCTTCTCCAGAGTTAAATGTAGAAAGCATACAACCTCTGCAAGTGCGCTTCTGGGGTTCGCTCGGAAAGTACGGTAGCATGAGTGACAACGCGCGCGCGATTATAGTAGGTGTGATGGAAGATGCTGAAGATATCACATCATTCGTGCCAGTAGATACTATGAAACTTTGGAAGTTTGCCACCTACGAGGAACATATCACCTCTTTTGCAAACTATACTGGCGAAGGTAAGGTGATTGCTTTTGCAAGTTATTTCGACCAACCTAACCAGTTCTACATTGATGATATGACAGTGGAGTATGCTCCTGCTGTTGCCAAAGTGAGTGGCGTAAATGCTATTCCAGCTATCACGGAAGCTACCATATCATGGAATAACGTGGCAGCACCTTCGTACTCATTGCTCATATCCACTGACTATACTACTCAAGTGGACACCTTGTCAGCTGTTCAAAAAGTAGTAGATACCAAGGTGAATGCAGCCACTAACTATACTGCAAAAGGCCTCACCGAAGGAACCAAGTATTATGTATATGTGAAAGCAGAGGGTAGCCAAGAGTGGTCCAATGCCGTTGATTTTACCACTTCTTGCAAGCGAGCAATCCCTATGGTGTTCGGTTTTGAAGAGTATGAGGGAATCTACTCCGAATATAACGAGCGAAACAATACAACCAATAAATATCCTGCGTGTGTGCAAATCTATTCTACCGATGTACAATTCCCACGCTGTATCTCAGGCTCGTCATATAGACACTCGGGGGACTATGGCTTCTACCATAATCTGCCAGTAAGACGCGATGCATGGATTGTATTCCCATACGTAGATACCCTTATCCAAGGGGTAGAGATTGAGTTCTACATGAAGTCTTCTAGTACAAGTTACAAGAATACAGCTATTGAGATTGGTGTGATGGAAGATCCCGATGACATCAATACATTCGAATCTGTTGCATTGGCACAAAACGGAACTACTACTTGGAAACGTTTCTATGCTAACTTTACAGAATACAAGGGAGCAGGCAAATACATCGCTCTGCGTTGGGCATTCAACGAAGCAGGTGGCGCTACGGGCACATATGCCAACTCCTACCCATATATTGATGATGTGCTCATCCAAAAATTGGGTGATTGTATCACCCCTAAACTGGAAGTAGAAGAAGTCACCATGGAGACTGCTACCTTGTCGTGGACCGCTCTCAATATGACCCAGTTCCAAGTGATTATTGACTCGTTGGCTACACGTGACGAGAAGGTGTTAGATGAGATTACACTACAATCGGAAGAAGAGTGGGCTGATGGTATATATTATATGATGAACGTCAAGGATACTACAGCGATTACGCTACCAAAAGAGAAATTGCGCCCAGGACGTACCTATTATGCGTATATTCGCTCTGTCTGCGATTCTGCAGAATATAGCTATTGGAGCGCGCCATTGCCTTTCACGTTGTTATTCCCAGAAATATTGCCTATACCTTATACCGAAACATTCGAAGGATTCGGTGACGGTTCAGGTACAATGGCAGCTGGCTGGACTAGAGCTGATAAAACAAAAACTTATCCATACCTCTATGGCACATATAAGCATACTGGTGAAGCTAGTTTGTACATGTATTATTCTACCAGTAGTACTGAACTATATGCTCCATTATTTGAAATCGATGACATGTCCAACATGCTGATCTCATTGTGGGGTAGAGCATCTTCGGCAGCATCCGCTACTTATGTTGACTCTCTGTATATTGGTGTAGGTAATAATCCGGATGATCCTAATGATGTAATCACATGGTTGGATACTATTTCTATCCCAACAACCGCCTTTACTAAGTATCGTACGCGTCTCGCAGGATGGCAACCATCGATGGGTAGGAGAGTGGTGTTCAGCACATTAAATGCAAAAAGTAATACATTGTATTTGGATGATATTACCTTTGAAAGTATCTTCAATGCTACGCCATACGATATGGAGGTGTTGGATGTAACCGACGTAGAGGCTCGCTTTACATGGGAAGGCGAAGCTACCAAAGGATGGACTGTAGTTGTTACTAAGGAATCTGTCAATCCTGATAGTATAAGCACATTGGATCCTTCGGTAGTAGTGTGCTCAGAAGTTACTACCACCAAGCCTTTTGTAGTTACAGGTCTGTCTGCACAAACCAACTACTACGCATATGTGAAGCCCGTGGAAGGCAATGCAGAGTGGAGCGAAGAACTCAATATCTTGACACAATGCTTGAAACTGAAGCCAAGCCGCCAGTTTAAGATGACATTTGAGGATTTGCTACCTAAGAGCACAACAACAATTTCTTCTTTTGCCAAGAGTACCTTCCCTGATTGTTGGGTACGACATGGAGCGGATGAAAACGCGTCGTCTATAAGCTATACGCCATATATTTATCAATATAGTACAACTTCCAATATAACGCCAACATCGTACGTTCATGATGGTTTAGCATCTGCTAAGATCTATACAAGTACTTCGAAATACCCAGCATGGTTTACCACACCTGATTTGGCTGCCAAGAACATGTCAAATGTGACTGTGAAATTCTGGGCTAGAGCAAGTAGTGCTGCGTATGAAATGCAGTTTGGTGTGATGGTAGATCCAGATGATCCTGCTACCTTTACCAAGTTGGCAGATATCAAACCTGGTGTTACGGCATGGATACAATATTCGTTCTTGCTTGAAGAATATGGATATAAACCAGAAATGGGTACCTATATTGCATTCATGCAAAATCAACCCAAAGCTTGGACATACTATATTGATGATATTGAAATCAACGAAAGTACATGTCGTCCTGCCAATCCACTCTTGTCCAAGTTGACCCACAATAGCGTGCGTATGACTTACTCTCCAGAGCCCGTGAATATGCGCATAGTTATGGCAAAGGACTATAAGCTCAATGCAGATAGTCTGAATGTATATGACTCGGTGCTGATCAACAAGTTGAAGACACAGGGTGTAATTCTGATGGATAGCATTGTTAGTGGCCAGATGGGTATTCCATTTACAGCTCTTGAGAGCAATACCGACTATTCTGTAGCCCTGCTGACCATCTGCGAGGATGATATCACCTCATGGGTAACCACCTCATGGACTACCATGTGCGATCCTACACCAGTGAATGACTCTGTCTTTATAGATTTTGAGGCCGGTTATAATGACACCACACTTCAATCTCCAGGTACAAATATGCGCCCTATTCCATGCTGGATTACGGGAAGCAAGTCCAAAGCAGCTTCCCAAACGAATATCCCATATGTATTGAAGGGTACGGTGGCTCCTGCGGGTGAGAAGTCACTGAAGTTCCATTCTACTACATCCAATAATGGTGCCTATGCAATCATGCCTGCTATGGATGTGGATAGTATTACCAAGTATGAACTGTCGTTCTTAGGACGCGCAGTAGGAGGAACAACTACTTCTGCCCCTACTTATGGTGAGTTAAGCTCTACGTACAAAGGAGCTATCATTGTAGGTGTGGTAACTGACCCATCTGACCTTTCTACGTTTGTAGGAGTAGATACGGTGGATTTAGATGATAATGCAGTGCATAAATGCAAAGTGCGCTTTAGCTCTTACAAAGGTGATGCCAACGATGAATATGGAAAATTTGTAGCATTCCTATCTGAGTTCAATAGTACAAACATCTTCTATGTGGATAACCTTTCTTTCGCAAAGATTGATCCATGTGGCGAACCACTTAGTATAGGTGCAGATTCTATTGGCATATCAGATGCTTTGATCGCATGGAATGGTACTACGAGCTCGTATCGAGTAGTGCTTTCAGAAGAACCTCTAGAAGAAGCAGAATGGGAGAACTATAAGCAGTATATTGTGGACGATACAGTTTCGACTACATCTTATCAAGTTCGAGGTTTGCGAAGCAACACACAATACTTTGTATATGTGAAGGCATTGTGCGATGGAGGCGAAGGTAAATGGAATTTGCAAGGAACTAATTTCGTTACCGATTGCGCTACCCTATTATCGTTGCCATATGAAGAAGATTTCGATCACTATACATCTTCTTCTACCAAGAATCCACCAGCATGTTGGACCACGTTCAATAAACTGCTGATGAATACAGATGCATCTTATCCATCCGTGTACAGTAGTGCGAAGTATGGTTCTGCAGGTAATGGCTTGTATTGGTATATCGCTACTGCTGATACGATAGCGAGCCGTCGTCCTACGATTGCTACATTGCCTGTAGAGGATATCAGCAAGGTCATGATTTCATTCAAGTTGAAATGTAGTGCTAGTGCTGCCAAACCAAGTATGTTGGCATTGGGATATGCAACCGATATTTCTTGCATAGATAGCTTGATTGCTACCGTGCAATATGTGGATACCGTATATCCAGGGATTAGTTCTACCGAATGGGTGGAATATGCACGTGATATGAAGGATGCACAAGGTACAAACGTGTATATCGTGCTATCTCAACTATATGGAAGTGCATCAGGAACTTATCTGTATATGGATGACTTCAAAGTGGAGAAGACTCCTACTTGTTTCACTCCATCTGCAGAGGTATTAGAGACTACATACGATGAGGTAATACTCGGTATCACTCCATTCTTGGAGGGTGATAAGGCATGGGATGTAATGCTGGTTAGCGAGGATTATACAGATACCGTCATGGCTACCGTAGATACTACCACTGCTACCGTAGGCGGATTGATGTATAGTACTAACTACAATATGTACGTGCGTACCAATTGTGGTGAAGGCGATGTGTCTGAATGGTCAGACCCACTCTATCTTTCTACTAAATATAAGATAGGTGATGGCACCTTCTATTCCTTTGAGAAGGAAGATGGCGCTGTACGTACTCCTATCAGTACTTCGGATACCTATGTGGCTCACCCAAGTTTGTATATTGGTGAGAACAATGGAACAACCAATGCTAGTTATATGCCATATCAGGTTGTTCAGACGGGTACGGCTAAGAAAGCGCGCACAGGCGATGCCTCCATGCAATTTTATGCAACCAGTGCTTCGTTCTACCAAGCTTGGATGGCATTACCTATGATTTTAGGAGAAGACTCTTTGCAAATGCGTTTTGATATGCGTGCGGCTACTGTTAACGGAGGTGATACAATCCTAGATACAAACAACTACAGTCCTATAGCTCGTTTCCAAGTGGGTGTGATTGATGATGACTACGATTTGGATTCTTATGAGGTATTGGTAGAATACAAACCTTCTACTCTGGTACTAAGAGAGCGTGTAACTGAAGAAAAGAACTTGCTGTTCGATCAAATCGTAGTTCCTCTGCCAAAAGATTTGACGGGAAAACGCATCGTTTTGATGAATCCTACCAATGCTTATAGTGCCTACGTCTTTGTGGATAACTTGCGATTAGAAAAGAAACTGGGTTGGCAAACTCCTACTATCACCACTTCTACAGTCACTCCAACATCATTGACAATTGATTGGAATGCAGCTGGTAGTGATAAGTGGAATGTTTATCTAACCCAAAGCGTAGCAAACTTCCCATTGGCAAATATCCCAGCAGAGGATATTGTAGCTAAGCAAGAGGGATTGACCACTCCTACAGCTACTTTTGTTGGATTGGATCCAAATACAGAATACTACGTGTATGTACAAGTTGCTGGTCAAAACGATATTGCGGCTTCTTCACCACGTCGTATCTTCAAGACTCCTATGGATGTGAAGATATCCACCGATTCTATAATCACCTTCGAGGGCGTGCATAACACAACTACAGATGTGGACATGTATGCTCTGTTCCCATACTCAACTACAAAAGGTGATACACTCTATGCCATGTCAATGGGCTGGTACACAGGCAACATGTCAAGTGTCACACGCTCTCATCGACCATGGGCACGCCTAAATGGATACTCAGTTACAAGTTCTAGTGCTGGCACCTCTTACGATGGCATTAAGGTGGCTTATCAAGGTGAACGCGCGTTGCAACTCTATTCGGCGGCAACAAACAATCAACTAGGTGCGTATGCCGTAATGCCAGAGGTGGATGGCGACTATGACACGTTGCAGGTGAACTTCTATGCACGTCCATTCTACGAGGGTGATGCAGGTAAGGTGGGTATTGCTGGTTCCACATACAAGAACAAGCCATTGGTTGTAGGTACGATGACCGATCCTAACAACCCTGCTACCTTTGTGGCTATTGACTCGTTGTACTATGAGGATATTTCCTTGACAACTTCATCGGAAGTAGCTCCTCTATACCGCGCTGGTTTCCAATACTACTCCTTCCGCCTAGCCAATGCAGTAGGTAAATATATTGCCTTCTCTGCTCCGGTGTTAGGACAATGGTATATTGATAATATCTCCTTCTCAGAGAAGACTTGCTTACCTCCTAATGGCCTCAAAGTAAATGATATTACTAAGAACTCGGCGGTGTTTACATGGGATACACAAGATGACAATGATTGTGTAGTTCAACTATCAAAGGCAGAAGGCTTTGCTGATGCGGCAATATTGTTTGTTGACACAGTACCTGCTGGCACCAAGGTGCAGCTCTCTAATCTCGAAAGTGTAACTACTTACTATGTGCGTGTTCGCGAATTGTGCTCTGCAGATAATGAGTCCACTTGGGCAATGACATCATTTACTACTGAGTGCTACGAGACGAGCGGTAATTTCACCTGTGGCTTTGAGATTTCAGAGGGCCATGTACATCAAGGTTCTTCTACCTCTTCCACATACGATATAGCGCAATGTTGGACCACGGGAACTACTGCTAATACAACTTCTTGGTACATGTATGTGCCTCGTGTTCAGGCGTCTAGTAGTACTTTCTACTCTCGCAATACAGTGGAATCTAACTTGCAATCTACTAGTTCCTTGCGCATGTATGCGTATGCATCTAGTTCTTCCACATCATCATCGACATCTTACTACGATCAATGGGCTGTAATGCCTCGATTTGATATGGAAGCGATGGATACAGATACCATACAATTAGAGTTCTATGCTTTGGCTGGTGCGTATAATCCTACGAAGGGTACTATAAGCAGCTCATACACGGGTGATACCTATCTGCCAAGTATCGTAGTGGGCGTAATGAGCGACCCTAATGATATCTCTACCTTCGTGGCACTAGATACATGTACCTACGATTTGGCTAAATTGACCACTTCTACAGTGGCTATACCAGAGAACGAGTTTATGTTCCAACGCTTCGTGGTGCCTCTCAAGGGTATCAAGGGTAAAGGTGATTATCTGGCATTCAAGACCTATCTGATTGATTGGATTGAATCGCAACCAACCAGACCTGCAAGTTCCATGTACACTCAAATCTATCTGGATGATGTATCGATGCAAAAGTTCAACGAATGCTATATCCCTGATAATCTGGAAGCATCCGATATCATGGTTAGCACTGCAACACTCAGTTGGACTGGTGACGAAGGTGCTTCTTGGATAGTAAACCTCTCTACAGATCCACTATTCCAAGATCCTAAACAAGCTATCTTGGACAAGGATACAGTAACTGAGATGACTATCCATGTAGAGGGATTGGATACAATGACCACTTATTACTGGAACGTTCAACAAATTTGTGGACCAAAATCCATGTCTATGGTTAGTCAGACTGCAGTTTTCAAGACAGCATACGTGCCATTGTTCCATGAAGAGTTCTTGAATACTACTACAATTCCTGTGGATTGGGCACGCGATACTACTCGTGCATGCTACCTATTTAATGGCGCACCATTAAAGGGTGTTGGTACATCTTACGCTTGGTCTCGTACTACAGCTGCTGAGGGTCTCTCTGGTGCACACATGTATGCGCCTATGAACTCTGGTTCACCCACCTCCACCACTACTTACCTAAAGAAGTCTTGGCTGGTTACTCCTACTATCTATTTGGATACGGAGAAAGAGGCTTGGCTCACTTTCTATGCTGCGTTAGCGCACTATAATTATACTTCCAATACTGTAGCAGACCAGAATGGTTGGGATGACCAATTTATGGTGGTTATTTCAGAAGATGGTGGTGTGACATGGAAACGTGAGAATGCTACTATCTGGAACAATGAGACCAGCAACGATCCTACCGATAGTCTCTATGTATATGGTAAGGGTGATTATGTATTGAATGATTTGCCATACCTCAATGATAGGTCGATGCCATATAGCATCAGTTTAGCTAAATACAAAGGCAAAGGCATCAAGGTGGGCTTCTATTGTGAATCTAGCGTGCTGAATGCTTATAATGAATTGCACATTGGTGATGCACACATCAATTACGTAGATTATGTTGTTAGCGAAGCTACATCTTGCCAATTTGAGGATCTCGTTTCTCCTGATGGCGAATTCTATATCGATGGTGATCAGATAGAAGCAGGAACACACGAATTCAAGAAAATTGAATTGGCAACGTTGAACGATTTACGTGAGAATCCAAACGACAGATTGGTTGACACCATGTTTGTCTTTACCGCACATTTTGAGGAGTCTCCTGATGTTGTAATTGAAAAGACTATCTGCGAAGGTGAAGTTGCTGGTGCAGAATGGGGCTTCCAAGACCATTCACAATCAGGTATCTACCGTCGTAAGGGTGTTTCTGCTGTTACAGGTTGTGATAGTATCACTACATTCCAATTGACCGTTATCCCACGTCAACGAACAGAAGAAGTGGTACAGATATGCAAGGGTACCTCCTATGAGTTTAATGGTAAATTCTACAACGAGACGGGTGTATATGTAGATACCCTCACATCTGTAGTGACAGGTTGTGATAGTATTACGACATTGCTGCTCACCGTAAATCCTCCATTGACCCATGAGTATAGTGCATATACCTGCACTGGTTCTACCTACTACTTTACCGAGAAATATCCTGCATTGACAGCATCAGGTAAGTATGTAGATACGCTCCAAACGGCAGAAGGCTGCGATAGTATCGTTACATTAAACCTCACCGTATCAGAGATGATTGATATCCAAATCTATGATACTGTTTGCGAGGGTACTTCCTATCTCTTTGAAGGAAAAGCGTATGATAAACCTGGCAAGTACGAATTTGAATACACATCTGTAGTGGGCTGCGATAGCATTGTTACTCTCAACTTGGCATGGCGAGACATCGATACTATTGTAGTGGATACAATGATTTATGATTCTGAATTGCCATACATCTATCCAAATGCCGATTTGACTTATCCTAAGGGTACTCAACCTGGTGTGTATGTGGATACGCTTAGTCTTTCATCTGATGACAATGAGTGCGGTTATGTACTCGTACATAAGTTGACCATTACGATGAGTACTGCAGTAGGTAATATTTCTGCAAGTGATATCGTGCTCCAGCCATCTATTATTGAATTAGGTGAGAGCGTAACAATCCGTGGACTCGGTAGCGAGCCTGTGATGGTATACGTATATGATATGGTGGGTCATTGTGTGGCTCAACAATCGATGTCAGGCAACAGCATTGAAGTGAATGCATTCAATAATGCTGGTGTGTATATGGTACGCGTATCGAACACAAGCGGTGAGCAATTCGTGGGTCGCGTGATTGTGAAATAAGTAGAGTAAACTTATAGCAATATCCCAAGAGAGGGTGTGCCGAAATGGCACACCCTCTTTGTCACTTTTAGATGAGATGATGTAGTAGAGAAAAAATATGTGAGATTTGATAGAAATATTTGTGTATGTCAATATTTTTTCGTAATTTTGCAGCGAGTTTGTTTACGTTTAAAGATTGTGAAAAGAATAATCATATTATTGTTGGTAATACTCTCGTTGTATTGCGTTGATACAGTGGCATATACGCGTCTTAATCCAGACGTCCATCACTTTGTTTCTTTTGATGCTGGCTTAGGGTACTCGTCTTTGCTTAATGACTCGAATGTTGTAGAACAAGGCAATGGTGCCTCGGCCTATTTAGGAGTGGGTTATCGTTTGCTATACAATAATTTTTTGTTTTCGATGGGTCTAGAGGCGCAATATCTCTATAATGCCTACTCAATGGATTCTGCCAAAATGGTTCTGCAGATGTTGGATACTGAGGCAGATGCTTTCAAGCTCAATGTAGATGCTACTCAGGGAGATGATTGGGTGCATGCTGTCAATCTTAGTGTGCCGGTATTGTTGGGAATGGAGTATCGTCGGTTTTATTTCCTCGTTGGTCCAAAGTTCTCGTTGAATATGTGGAATCAGATGCAAGCGCAAGCGCAGATGGTTACCACAGCAACTTACGACAAGTATATAGATGATTTTGCTAATATGCCCAATCACGAATTAGGTAACTATGTGTTGGAGAGCGAGAAGGCGCACGCTAATTGGACTGTGGATATCATTGCTCATGCCGAGATAGGATATCGGTTTGGAGATGTGTCTTTTGAAACGGGGGCAGATATCCCAAAACCTAAACAACGATTTTATGTAGCGTTGTTTGTGGATTATGGTTTGTTGAATCTCAATAGAGATAGCGCAAGCGGATATCGGTTGGGATATAGGCAGTTGCCTGATCAGCCATTGGAGATTTACCTCACCCCAGCGCTTATGAGTCGAGAAATGAGTGGCGTGAGAGTCAATCAATTGAGTGCGGGTGTTAAGGTGGCGGTGCTGCTAGAGTTGCCAAAGCATAGCTCGTGTGTGATATGTAACTTATAAGTAAAAAATCATATAAACTAGGTACGAAAAAATAATATGTATATGAAACGTGGAATATTGATACTATTATCGGTGCTTTTATCTTTTGCTTTTGCACCTTTGGAGAGTTGGATAGTAGAGGGTGCTTCCTCTGCTGTATCGGCAGCCCCAGTTCAGAAGAAAGCAGCTCAGAAGAAAGCAGCTCAGAAGAAAGCAGCTCAGAAGAAAGCAGCTCAGAAGAAGGCTGCTCAGAAGAAGGCTGCTCAGAAGAAAGCTGCACAAAAGAAAGCTGCACAAAAGAAAGCTGCACAAAAGAAAACTGCACAGAAGAATGTAGCGTCAAAGAAGACTACCATTGCTCAGAAGTCGTCCGCATCCAAGCGCGCTGCCACTCCGCAAAAACCCGTTTTGACTCCAGCTCAAGAAGCGGCTGCATATCAAGCACGTGTGGCTGAAGTGGAGGCACACAACAAGCGTGTAGCCGCCTATCAAACGCGCGATATTGCTCATCGTCTTGGCTTGTGGGGAGGAGTAGGCTATTCGGCTATCTTTCCGTCGAATTTTGTGAGTGATGCATTGGCTCCAAATGCCGTTGGTGGAGTAGGAGGCGGCGTAGGTTTGGGGTATCAATTACGCTACAAGAAGTTCTTGTTGACAACAGGTGTAGAGTTTCAATCGTATAACTCGCTAACTCGCTTGACTGCTCCGATACAGTCATTTGGCGTACAAGAATATGCGACGATGCAATACCACTATTTGTTTACCGATATGCAAGACCAGTGGAACACGGGTTATGTGCAGATTCCTCTGCTTGTGGGTATGGAATTGCCCCAGTGGTATTGGCAGGTGGGTGCAAAAGTGGGTATGAATGTATATACCACATCGGCTATACAAACCTCATTGACCACTTCAATCACTGACCAAGAGTTGATTGATGATTTGGTGAACATGCAGAATCACCAATTGGCAACCTCCACTTACGAGATGCAAGATCCTATTGCTCTGCAGCTTAACCCTAATGTGGCACTTGCCGCGGAGGTGGGTATGTCGCTGGATAAATGGTTGAGGCCTACCGTGAAGAGAGGTCGCCGTATGTCGCCAATGCAGAAGTTTGCGACGAGTTTACACTATCAATTGGCTTTGTTTGCCGAGTATGGACTGATGAATATATATAATTCTGCTTTAGCAGAAGGGCACACGAATGCTATTCCTGCAGATTTTAGCAGTGTGCTTGGGAAGTCTGTCGATACTCCGTTGGCATATACGTCTTCATTGCAGACATCATCGGCTGCAAAAGCGTCGTTGAATCCATTCTTAGTAGGGGTGAAATTGGCTGTTATGTATGAGTTGCCTCGTCAAGATAAAAAGATGTTGCCCATCCCATTGGAGCCAAAACCTCGTTTAGTGACTAAGGTGACGAATGCGGAGACGGGTCTCGCTTTGGGTAGTGCACAAGTGACGATTGAAAATATCCAAACGGGTGCTGTGGTGAATAGCACATCCAATAGCAAGGGTGTGGTCATGGCGCGTTTTTCTAAAGCAGATTATCGTATATCGGCATCTAAGTTGGGTTATCTGCCATGCGATACTATCACATGGTCGCATATGGCAGACTTGAGTGATACCGTTCGTTTTGCACTGGTTCCAGAGCCTAAACCAATAGTTTATACCTTGTGTGGCTATGTGCTGGATAAAGCAAATGCTCAGCCGCTTGAGGCTGAACTACGTGTAGTAGGTGCGCAAGATCAAACTCCACTCTACAATGGTGCAACCAATGAAGAGGGATTATTTGTGTCGAATCTATTGGCAGGAACTTATACGATATATGCTAATAGCATAGGTTATTTGCCATTGGATACTATGGTGCAATTTGACAAAGATACCCTGTATTTACCACTCGAACCAATCAAAGAGGGTATAAAGGTGAAGATTAATCACTTGTATTTTGCTACCAATAAGACCGTTATTTTGCCAGAGTCGGAGGAGGCTCTCAACGATTTAGCCAAGTTCTTGCGTGAGAATCCTACCGTGTCTATCCGCATCATAGGTCATACGGATAATGTGGGCTCTGATGCCGACAATATGCGTTTGTCAATGGGACGTTCTAAAGCGGTGCGCACTGACTTAGTAATGCGTGGAATAGATGCTAGTCGCATTGAGGCGATTGGTATGGGCGAGACGGCTCCAATCGCTACTAATGATACAGAAGAAGGACGTGCTCAGAACCGCCGTGTAGAATTTGAAATTACTGATACACAAGGTAGTGATATTCAACAGATATACGAATAAGTCCAATCGGTAAGAAATGAAGTATAATAAATACATATTGGTATTGATAGGTTGGCTATGTGCATCTTGGGCAGTGGCGCAGGATATCTCTATCCCATTCTTCTGCGGATTTGAAGATTCTGTTGAACTTAGCCAGTGGACTCTTAATCCAAAAACTTCTGATGCTAAAGATCAATGGTGTGTAGGTACGGCAACTCATTCAGGGGGTCGCCAGTCTCTGTATATCTCCAACGACTCTGCCCAGTCGGCTAAACATGGTGTAGCGAATAATGTAATATTGGCATATCGTACACTGAAATTCCCCGAGAAAGCAGCCAAATATAATATCTCTTTCGATTGGAAAAACATGGGTGGAACGGACGATCGTGCGAGACTCTATGTCTGGATAGGTCCGAAGGTGATGCTACAGTCTGGTTTTTATATTGACAAAAAGGGTAATTCGTATGGTTTGTTAGATGTCGTGAGCCCTAACTCCAGCATTATCTCTAATAGAACACTGGTGGAAGAGAAATTTAATAAGCTCTCAGATGGTACCAATACCTACTCATACCTCTCGAATAGTAAGAAATGGCAAAATGCTTTTATTAAGGGTGATGGCTCGAAACCTGATGTGAGTCTCAACTTGAGCAAATCTACTTCGAAAAATGAGTTTATCATTGCTTTTATTTGGATCAATGCTTCTCATAGTACCGACCCAGAATTGCTGGGTGCTTGTGTGGATAACATACAGATTGCTTTGGCAGAGTTGAAACGCCCTACCAACATGAGTGCTACTATGCAATGTGAAGACTCCATGGTGGTGCTGAATTGGGAGACCTCTTTGGCTTTTCACGATGTGGAATACCGCAAGACAGGTAGCAATGATTGGCGTTGTATGTCGGATATCCCAGCCAATGCGGGATTGCAACAGAATTTCTCTTTCCGCTTGAAGCAAGAGGGTAGCTACGACTTCCGCGTGAGAGGCTATAATGTGTCTCGCATGGACACAAGTGCGTATGCTACAATCAATAATTTTATCTTCTGGTGTCCAGAAAACCACTGTATCAATTACATTGATTTGACAGGTCCTAATACCGAATGTCGTCATGGTGAACAAAGTGCGACTAGTGAGTGGCCTGATATTCCAAATGATTCGTTGGCTGTGTTGGATTTTGGTGAAGAGGCAATGGAGAGTCGTCATACCGTCAACTGGATAGAGGATCGATACGATCCATTTACCATCGGTAGTAAGGACTTTAATGGTGTGCCAATAGCTCCGCTACGTACTATACCAGAAGGATATTTAGCCTCGGTTCGTCTGGGTAACTGGGATAATGGTTCTGAACGTGAAAGCATAACCTACTCCTTTGTGGTAGATTCGATGGATCAAGCCATCTTGATTATGAAGTATGCTATCTTGTTTGAAGATCCTGGTCATGATGACAAGCAGAACCTATTCAACTTAGAGGTATTGGATCCAAACGACAGGGTGATTGATCCTACATGTGGTGTGGTGAATTTTGAGTTTAAGGATGCCAGCGAGTGGAACTTGGCGGAAGAGGTATCATTTAATGGAAGTCGTAAGATTGATAAGTTATATTGGAAGGATTGGACCTCTATTGGTCTCAACCTCAAGCACTATCATGGTAAGACTCTGAAAGTACGTGTTACTGTCGCGGACTGTGGACAATCAGGTCACGCATCTTGGGCGTATTTTGTGATGGATTGCGTGTCTGCAAAATTGGAAACCGATAACTGCGGTAACGCATCTACGATCTCTGTGAATGCTCCAGAAGGTTTTGACTATACGTGGACCAACTCTAAGGATAGCATTCTTGGACACGATCGTACATTAGATGCAGAAGCAGGGCGAGAGGTATATACTTGTGAGGCCTGTCTCAAGGAACTCAATGGGTGCTGCTTCACCTTGTCCACCACTCTTGACCCTCGTTATCCTGTACCTGCATATACCTATGAGTGGATGCCTGCTGATTGTAAGAATAAGGTTCAATTCCGCAATAAGAGCCACGTGATGAATAAGCGTGATACATCCGAGGTGCATACTTTGGAGAGTTGCGAACAAATAGCGTGGGAGTTCACGCGCAATGGTTATACACAGACTACTCCAGAGGACAATCCGTTGATCACTTGCGCCCCTGAGGGAGATACGATTATTGTCACTTTGCGTGCAATGATAGGTGGTGGCATGTGCGATAGTGTGATGCAAGATACACTATATATCCCATCCATCCTATCGCAGGATAGTATTATCAATGCACAAATATGCGAGGGTGAAACCTTTATTTTTGCGAAGCAAGGCTATAAGCAATCGGGTACTTATTATGATACTCACCCTAATGTTGCTGGCTGTGATAGTACGTGTATACTCAACTTAACTGTCCATCCGAATAGTGAACCTACTTTTGTGGCAGATACAGTGTGCTCTTTAGATTTGCCTTATTGGTTCAATGGATATAGTTTTGTCTATCCAGGTGTTTACACCCAAAATCTGAAAAACCAGTGGACTTGTGATAGCGTAGTGACATTGTCCCTACAAGTGGTTGAGAAATTGGAGTTGACAGTGGATCAATTGCCTACCTTGTGCGCCGATGATGAGCAACTGATCATAGACTATTCGGTGCTCCATAGCACATACGATAGTTTAGCTGTGCGTTTCTTCAGTTCAGAGCCCCAGACGGCTTTTTATGACCAGATGATCTATGATACGGCGCAAAATACCATTATATATCCTTATGATGAAACCATTTTGCCTAATCACTATCGCGTGCAGCTTGAGTTTTACCAGCATGCAGCTTGTGGTAACATGGTCTTTGATTTGGAATTTGACGTGCAGTATCGTTCGTCCATTATTGAGCAGAAGTGGAACGATGTATTGGCTTTGTTGAATAGTAAATACAATGGTGGCTATACGTTTACTGCTTATCAATGGTATAAGGATGGTGCACCTATCGCAGGAGCTACCCAATCCTATCTCTATGAAGAATTGGATACCGATGCACTATATACGGTGGAACTCACCCGATCTGATGGTGTGAAGATGCATACGTGTCCTTTCAGACCTACTACGCATACTGATACCTATACATTCCCTACTTTGGCACAACCTATGCAAAATATACATATTCGTAGGGCAGCAGAGCAAGACTCGGTAGTAAGAGTGAATATCTATACAATGCTGGGTCAATTGTATAGTACTACACCTATTTCGCAAGGCGCAGGAGATATCATAGCTCCCGCTATTTGTGGTAATTATGTGGTGGAATTGGTATATGAAAACAATGAAAATAAATCGCAACTCTTAATAGTTGCACAATAATAATTGACAAATCATTTGAAGAAGATGAAAAAATATCTATTATGCATGCTTTGCATGTGCTTTGTAGCACTGCAAATGACCGCGCAAGATTCGTATTTTATGTGTGACTTTGAGGACGAGGCACAGAATGCGAAATGGTCTTTGGTCAATGGTAGTTATGGTGTGACGACTGCGAATAAATGGAATATAGGTTCTGCAGTGTCAAATGGAGGTGAGAAATCAATGTATATGTCCGTGGATAGTGGTCGAACAGTATCGTACTACAATCTGACTTCGTATATTATTACATATACTGATGTCCACTTGCATGCAGGTACCTATGACTTGTCCTTTGATTGGCGTGCAATGGGTAATATTACTGAGAATTCGTTGGACGGATTGTATGTGTATTGGGGACCTGTGGTGAATGCGTTTGGAGATACTATCAAACTCAATAGCAATAACTCCAATGAATTGTCCAAAGAATTGCAGCAATACCTCGTAGAGGTGTCTCCTGGTGATACACTATTGAGAGGTAGTGCCACTTGGAAGAACTGTGTAACTACGGTTAAAACTTATGGCGTACCCTATCGATTGGCATTTATATGGATGATATATGGATTGGACGTGGTAGATCCCGGTCCATCTATTGATAATATTATGATTTTGGATACCAAGAGTTGTCCTTCTCCTACTGCGCTTGATGTACGAACAGAGGGAGCGCGTATTGAATTGGATTGGGTGGGTAATGCCGATGCATACGAGGTGAAGTGCTACTCCTATACGAGTGACTCATGGATAATACAAACCGTATATGATACTACTAGTATTGCTTTCACCAATGTGCCAGAAGGGTTGTGTGATTTCTATGTGAGCGCTATATGTGACGAAAAGGTAAAGAGTGTCCCAACAGTGAGGTCAGAGTATTTTGTATATTACCCAGTCAACCACTGTATTGATTACCTTACGTTAGATAGTACAAACTGCTATATCGCCAATGAAAAGGTCGGCGATCGTGGCGTAGATAAACTGACTTGGACAAATTTTTTGGTTAATGATGGCTATGCTTCGAAAGCAAGTCGCCATACTATCCATTATGCTGCCAATGAGTATGATCCGCGTACTTGCAATGAGCTACGTACAGTACCAGAAGGAGAGTTAGCATCGGTTCGTCTGGGTAACTGGGATACTGGTTCTGAAGCAGAACGTGTGGAGTTTAAGTTCCATGTGGATGCTAAAGTAAACCCAGTACTCGTGCTCAAATATGCGGTAGTACTAGAGAAACCTAATCCCACTTGTTTGCCTAACCCCGGATTCTTGCTTCGCGTATTGGATGAACGTGGGCGATTGGTATCTGATTGTGCATCTGCTGATTTTGATTTCCAAAAAGCTGCAGAGGCCGATTGGGAATTATGCGACCGCAACCCCGATACGGGTAACATCACCGAGATTCGCTGGAAGGATTGGACTACGGTAGGTGTTAACCTAGCAGATTTTGACGGACAAACCTTGACTATACAACTCACTACCTACGATTGTGGTGGTGGTGGACACTACGGATATGCGTATTTCACATTAGGATGCTCCGACGGTAAACTATCGGGTATGACTTGCGGCGTTGAGAATACACAGTTTGTGGCACCTGCGGGCTTCGTGTATCAATGGTATTTGCAGAATGACCCAGATTCCATCGTGGGACACGAGCAAGTGTTGGAAGTCTTGCCTACTGACACCAATCACTACGTGGTGGATATGATGTTTGCTCAAGACTCATCCTGCTATTTCTCACTGGTGGCTTCGGCTCAGCCTTACCAACCATTTGCAGCTGCGAAAATGGATTATATGAGTGTGGATTGTCAGAATGTGGTGCAATTCACCAATCTTAGTCATGTTATTGAAACGAACCAAATTACTGATTCTGTTACCCATACAACGAAAACAGTGGACTGGGTAGAGTGGGATTTTGGCGATGGCAAGCCCGTCTATGAAGAGAATCCAAGGCGTGTGTTTGATAGCCAAGGTGGACCTATCCAAGTCAAATTGATTGCCCACTTAGCTACTTGTGTAGATACCTTAGTGATTACCGACACATTGCCAGCTATTGGTACCACAAGAGATACGTTGTCCATTCAGCAGTGTGTAGATGTACCTTATGTATATTCCTATACGGCTAGCGATAATTCGCAAGTAGATACCACACTTACCGAAACGGGTATGTATGATTTCACACTGAAATCTAAGCTGACGGGCTGTGATAGCATCGTGACTATCAATTTGCTTGTATTGGATACCCTGTGGACCTATATAGACACGCTCATTATTAAAGGTGATACCCTGCAAGTGGGTAACCAACTATTCACGAAGACGGGAGAATATAAAATTCCATTACAATCTGAGGCAGGTTGTGATAGCGTGGTAGTCCTGAATTTGACAGTACACGACTATTTAGTGATAGAAGCATTGCAAGAATATACTATCTGTCATGGTGAGTCTTCCTTCCTCTTTGGGTATGCAATCACTCAAGGTTATACCAAAGACTACTCGCTCACTTTTGCAAATGACCTATTTGCATCCGTTGAGGCAGGTACCTTGGAGTATAGTAATGCGATAGATATTGCTATCCCCGCGGATGCTATTCCAAATACCTACGATGGAGAAGTGTCGTTTATTGATACGATAGGTGGCAATGTAGTAGTGCCTTTCCAACTACATATTTTGTATAATCAAGATGTGGTGACACAACGTTGGAACGATGTGCTTGCAGTCAGAAATAGCGACTATAATGGAGGTTTTGAATTTGACAAATACCAATGGTATAAGAAGGCAACTGGTGAAAGCGATTTTGCCCCACTTCAAGGCGATACTCTGTCGTATCTGTACGAGCCATTGGATCCTACTTCTGCTTATGCGGTAGGACTGGTGCGTAAGGGTGAAACCGTAGAGATTCTCACATGTGAGATTTACCCAGAGGATTACTCAGAGGTATCTATTGTGCCTACCTTGGTTGAGAAGTCGCAACCGATGCAGATTGTGTCGCCTAATCATCAGTCAATGAATGGTGAGGCTCGTTGGATGATGTTTAGTGGTGCTACTATTGCTACTCAATCTCTGGTTGATGGTACGGGGTTGGTGGCACCTGCTACAAGTGGATTGTTCCTACTCATCCTTCAAGATCAATCAGGAGAACAAACGGTATTGACTATCCAAGTGCGTTAATCGTTGGCGCGCCTATCTCAGATTTATCGGCAGGCTGCTTAATGGCAGCCTGCTTTGTGTTATTTTATGGAAAAAATGACAAAAACATATATGAAATTTATGGAAAAAATGACAAAAACATATGTGAATTTTATGGAAAAAGTGACAAAAGTTTGCATATGTCAAAGATTTTCAGTACTTTTGTGCCCAATTAAATATAATGGATATGCTAGAACGTAAGTTTGCAAACTTCTTAGAGTCGTTTCTAAGTGAAAATCAGAATAAGATTTTGCTGGTTAATGGTGCAAGACAAATTGGTAAGTCATTTATTATTCGACACATCGGAAGCAAATTATTTCCTAATTTTATAGAGATTGATTTGCGTGCAGATAGTGAAAATGAGCAATTATTTTCTGATGTAAGTAGTGTGGATAGTTTTTATCTACAGTTGAGTGCATTTGCAGGTAATCGTTTGGGGAACAAACAAGATACGCTAATCTTCTTAGATGAGATACAAGTTTATCCTCGTTTGCTTACCTTACTCAAGTTTCTTAATCAGGACGGCAGGTTTACCTATATCGCGAGTGGTTCGCAGCTTGGCGTGGCATTGTCGCAAACGCCATCTGTACCATTGGGTAGTGTATTGATTAAGCAAATGTATCCATTGGACTTGGAGGAGTTCTTCTGGGCTATGGGGGTTGGTAAGGAGGCGATTGATACGGCTCGATCTTACTTTCACAACCAGCAATCACTGCCAGAAAAGTTACATGATAGATACCTAAACTTATTCAAAAGTTATTTATTGACAGGAGGTTTACCAGATGCCGTAAATCAATATGTCAAGGATAAAAATATTCAGCGAATGCGTGATATCCAATACGATATACATACTCTCTATGGTATTGATGCTTCGCAATACGATCAGCAAAACAGACTGAAGATTCGTCGTGTATATGATCTAATACCATCTAATCTTGAAAATAAAAAGAAACGGGTCGTAGTGAAGAAAATTGAGAATAAAATGGGTAAGCAATTTTCAGACTACGAATATGAATTTGATTATTTGGTAGAATCTGGTATTGCATTGCAGATAGATGCCATCAGTAATCCTCGTTTTCCACTATTGCAATCGGTCAAGAAAACTCTGCTAAAACTCTATTTGAATGATGTAGGCATATTGACCGCCTTGTTGTATCAAAACAACATCAATGCGGTTCTGAATGATGAACGAAGTATAAATCTTGGTACTGTATATGAAGCAGTAGTGGCACAAGAGTTGCATGCGCATGGTTTTGATTTGTATTACTATGATAATAAGCAACATGGTGAGGTTGATTTCTTGATAGATGATTATTCCACCTTATCTATAGTACCTTTAGAAATAAAATCAGGCAAAGATTACTACGTTCATAGTGCACTTAATCATTTTGTTTCTAACGAAGAATATGGTATTAATCATGGTATTGTCTTCTCAAACAGCCGTGAAGTTGAAAAAAAAGGCAAAATCACATATATGCCAATTTATTATATCATGTTTATAGAGCGTTAATACCCGAAGGCTGCCCAACGGCAGCCTTCGTTGTGTTATAGAGTCTATCGAACGGGGGGGATAGATATGTTGTACAACATATATCGTGCTTTTTTTAGAAAAATGTGCTTGTTATGTAAAAAAAAATAAGTAACTTTGTGCGCTTTTAGGAAGAGAGTGGGGCACGTACTATAGAATTGTACCGTTTGATGTGCCAGCTTCTGCAACGCTAGCGCCAACGAGAGGTTCACCATTAGCATCCACCACTTTACCTACAATAGCAATAGGTTCTGCCATAGCAGCGATGCTAACCAACGACATTGCAAATACTGCAAATGTCATGAGTAGGCTACGAAAGCCATTCTCTTTGTGTTTGTTCATCATAACGTTTGTGTTTTGGTTAATAATGTGTGGGAATTTCACCCACGTTGTTTATATTGTTGTTGATTGTTTTGGGTCAATTTTGGTAGCATCAAACGGTACGATTACTGATTTGGATGGTGCATTCGTGCTGACCGTAGAGAAGAACGTAACTCTCCTCGTATCCTACGTAGGTTACAAGGATCAAGAGGTTCGCGCTCACAAAGACATGGTTGTTATGCTCCGCGAGGACACTCAAGTGCTCGACGAGGTAGTAGCCATCGGTTATGGTACGCAAAAGAAGGCGAACCTGACAGGTGCGGTGACAACCGTAGATGTTTCTAAAACTTTGGAATCAAAAACCGAGTCTGATGTGGCAAAAGCATTGCAAGGTGCTGTGCCTGGTTTGACCATCACCAATGCAACGGGTGATTTGGATGCTGATCCTACCGTCGTTATCCGTGGTATCGGTACTTTGTCAAACAGCGGTACTTCTACTCCTCTCTACGTAGTGGATGGTGTACCTATGGAGAACCTCAGTTATCTTAACCCTAATGACATTGAGTCTATTAGCGTATTGAAAGATGCTTCTTCTACCGCTATCTATGGTACTCGTGCTGCTTTTGGTGTGGTATTGGTAACCACCAAGACTGCTAAGACGGCAGAGAAAGTGAGCGTTACTTATAACAACAACTTCGCTTGGAGTCGTGCTACTGCAACTCCTGATTACCCAACCGTATATGCTCAAGCTGTGGCTGCAACAGAAGCTAAGGGATATCTTGGTGAGCGTGCTGAACTCTTTGGTATGTATTTGGATGATATGCCAGTTCCTGTTACAAATGATAAAGGTGAGGTAATTGGTTATGAGGACAGTTTCCAAGACAAAGCGGCAGCTTGGTTAGAAAGACATGGTGGCAAAGCTGGTTATCGCGAAATGGTGTATGGTGATGACTTTGATGAGTATGGATTCTATGCTGATTGGGATGTGGCAGGTATCTTCTTCAACGATGCAACTCCTTCACAAAACCACAACCTCTCTGTATCGGGTAACTCAGGTAAGACCAACTACTATATGTCACTCGGCTATAACCACCAACAAGGTATATTGAACTTCAATCCTGACAAGATGGATAAGTTCAACGCAACTGTTAACCTCTCTACCAAAGTTAACAACTGGTTGGAAGTAGGTGCTCGCTTCAACATGCAACACCGCAACTATCAATATCCAGAGAACCGTGTAGGTGGCTATTCTAACCTTTGGCGTTGGGGCTCATTCTTTGGTCCTTGGGGCTATTTTAAAGATCCTGAAGGTCAAGTGTATGATGGTTATACTTTCCTAGGTGGTTTGAAAGAAGCTGGCGACGCTTACAAAAAACGTATGAACTTGCGTGCTGGTGGTTTTATCAAGTTGAACCTTGCTAAAGGCTTAACCTTTAATGGTGATTATACCTTTACCTACCGAGCAGGTAAAGAGAAGGCTATCGGTATGCCTGCTAAATATCAAGTGGACACATGGTCTCTTAGCTTATTTACGGAAGATTGGTGGAATGGTGCGATAGCTCCATATCCAACAGATAGTTATATTACTCAAAAGAACTCTCATTACTACAACCACGTAGCCAATATGTATTTCAACTACAATGGTTCTTGGAGTGGTCACAACCTCAATGTAATGGTAGGTGCGAATATCGACAAAGACGAGTACGAGTATCTGACTCTCACCCGCAACAACATGCAGAATGTGAATATGCCTGAGATGATTCTTACCTCTGCATATAAGAGCTATGATCAAGCGCATTATCACAATGGTTCTGTGGGTATCTTCGGTCGTATCAATTACGATTATAAAGGCATCTATTTGTTAGAGTTCAGTGCTCGCGGTGATGCATCTAGCAAGTTCCCAAGCAACCAACAATGGGGCTTCTTCCCTTCAGGATCTGTAGGTTATCGTATCAGCGAGGAGCCATACTTCCAAGAAGCTAAGAACTATGTAAGCAACTTAAAGGTACGTGCTTCTTATGGTACTATTGGTAACCAAGAGATTGGTAGCAATATGTTCTTGGAGACAATGGATAAATATACCACTTCAGTAAACTGGATTGGTAGTGGCAATGTGTTGTATGACTATTTTGAACAACCTAAGATGGTATCTCCATACCTTACTTGGGAGACAATTGCTACGGCTAACGTGGGTATTGACCTCGGTTTCTTCAACAACGACTTGAATATCAACTTCGACTGGTATCAACGCGATACAAAGGATATGTTGGCTCCAGGTAAAGAGTTGCCTACTGTACTTGGTACTTCTGCTGCATTTGAGAATGCAGGTTCTCTCCGTACACGTGGTTGGGAGTTGAATATCGACTGGCGTCACGTATTCCACGAGGCAGGTGACTTGGCTGTACATGCTAATTTCAACTTGGCAGACTACAAAGCTACGATTACCAACTGGGATTCTAACAACCTTATCAATACCAACTACACTGGTAAAGAGTATGGTGAAATCTGGGGCTTTGAGTATGACCGTTATTTCACTCCAGAGGATTTCAATGCAGATGGTACATATGCTGAAGGTATTGCAGATCAAACTCTACTTGCAGTTGATCCTAAATTTGCTTTTGGTCCTGGTGATATCAAGTTCGTTGACCAAGATGGTGACGGCGAGATCAATTGGGGTGAGGGTACAGTAGAGGATCACGGTGACCTCATAAAGATTGGTAACACCACTCCTCGTTGGCAATACTCATTCCGTCTTGGCGCTGATTGGAAGGGCTTTGACTTCGACATCTTCTTCCAAGGCGTAGGTAAACGCGATATGTGGAGCACATCTGCCTTCGTGATGCCAATGATGCGTGCTGCCGATATTACTATTTATGCTAATCAAACGGATTATATTACTAAGGAAGAAATCGAGGCGGGTAACATCCGTCAAGATGCTGACTATCCACGTATCTTCCCAGGTAATGAGGGTGCTACAGCTTCTTCTGCTATCATGGACGCAGGTCGCAACAACTATGTGCCACAAGATAGATACCTCATCAATATGGCTTATCTCCGTCTGAAGAACTTGACCGTAGGTTACACCTTGCCACAAAAGTGGACTCGCAAGGCAACCATCGAGAAAGTGCGTATCTACGCTTCATTCAACAACTTGGCTGACCTCGTAAATCATACCGCTCAATACGGCTTCGATCCTGAGGTTTCAAGAGGTAAAGAGGCTGCTAACTATGGCTATGGAGCATACGCTCGCACCACGCCTCTCATGCGTTCGTATTCATTCGGTTTGCAAGTAACACTATAATTAATGTTTAACACTATCGATGAATAAATATTAATTATTAATTATTAACTATTAACTAAATTGAATACAATTATGAAAAAGATATTTTTAAGTTTGATGGCTGGTATGGCGCTCTTCACAAGTTGCGACTTGTTGAACAATGACCCATACGACACATTTACCAAAGAAAACTTCTTTGCCAATGAGACCAATGTAGAAATGTATTGCAACTATTTCTATAGCGAATGGAAAGGTTATGGTAATAATGGTACTTACGGCGTATTCTATTTCCCTACTTTGAACGATAACCAAGCTGTAACGGGTATTACTCCATGGGATTTCAAGAATGTATCTGCTACGGATGCTACATGGGACGCATCTTATGAAGAGGTACGCCGTGCTAACATCTTGCTAGAGCATATTAATGAAGCTGACTTGACGGATGAAAGCCGTGCATATTACACATCGCTTGGATGCCTCTATCGTGGTTGGCAACACTTCTGCGTGGTTCGCAAGTTTGGTGATTGCTACTGGGTAAACAAAGAGTTGACCGTGGACGATGCTACAATCCTCTATGGCAAACGTCATGACCGCAATCTCGTGATGGATAATGTTCTCGCAGATATCAATTATGCTGTAGCTAATATGGGTGATATGTATGCTGATTCTCGTACAGCTTACAACGTACACGTAGCCAACGCTATTAAGGCACAAGTATGCTTGTTCGAGGGTACTTATGCTAAATATCACAAGAATGATGCAGCACGTGCTGAGAAGTACTTGAAAGAGGCTAAAAAAGCTGCTGAAGCTATCATGGGTAACGAGATGTTTGCGCTCACCCCAGGTGCTGAGGGTTATCGTGCTAACTACAACTCCCTTGACCTTGCTGGCAACACCGAGATGATCATGTACAAGAAGTATCTGGAAGAAGCTAAACTTCGCCATGCTACTCAAGACTACTGCTGCGGTTCTACTCCTACCAACGGTATGAGCAAATCTGCGTTCAATGCATATTTGATGAAGGATGGAACTCTTCCAACTCCAGGTTCTGACAAGGGTGTACTTGGTACCGATGGTTATGATAAAGGTAAACCAGTTATCTACGCTCTTCTTGAAGCTCGTGACCCACGTTTGGCTGAGCAAATCGACGGCTATCTCTGCTACGTAGGTAACAACCGCGCTCGTTATGAGGGTGTTCCTGGACAAGAAGGAGCTGCTGAGAATACGGTTACTACTGGTTACGGTATCTTGAAGTTCGATGAGCCAGAAACTCCTGCTTCATTGCGTCAATCTACTAATGGTAACGTAACCGACTGCCCAATCTTCTGGTTGGCTGAAGTAATCCTTAACCACGCAGAGGCATGTGCTGAATTAGGTTTGGATGCAGAGGCAACCGCTTCTATCAATAAGCTTCGCGCTCGTGCTGGTATGCCTAACCTTGTGTTGCAAGGCGACCCAGCTAATAATATGGGCGTTAGTGACTTGATTTGGGAGGTTCGTCGTGAGCGTCGCGTAGAGTTGATGTTTGACAACAACGACCGCTACTGGTCACTTATCCGTTGGCACCAGTTGGATAAACTAGATACCAAGCAGTATCCAGATCAAACTAAGGGTGCTTGGATTGATGCTTCATGGCCAGGTGCTAACCAAGTGAAGCTCGATGCTGAGGGATATATTGATCTTAATGATACGTATGTTCGTGAGTTCGATGATAAGCATTACCTCGCTCCTATCCCATCTGGTCAAATCTCATTGAATGCAGAGATTGGTCAAAACCCAGGTTGGTAATCAGAGGAATTAGTTCGACATGTCTGACACCTCAGACTAGTCCGACAATCATACATAAGAAGGCTGCCCAACGGGCAGCCTTCGTTGTGTTATTTTATCACCTTTTCCCGCCACTCCGTGACGACGACGGTGTCGGTTCTCTCCGCCTTTCGCTTCTCGCCTATAGCCCTTTAGGGCATCCTATAGGCGCTTTGCGCCGTCCTAATTCTTCTTCGCATTATACGATTCGATGGTTTTGGACTGGATGATAACTGCCGTGTCGCCTCGGGTGAGGGAGCGGCTTTCGGTGGTGATGGTACGGGTGACGTTGCACGAGGTCAAGCCCACTGCCATCGCGATGGCAGTGGCTATCGCCACCGCCAGGTACTTGAGTGCCTTCACAAGGCGTTCTTTTTGAATGTCAGTTAGCTGCCTCATGATTACTCTTCGTTTTTGAGTTTATTGAAGACAAACGCCCAGAGGGTTTTGTACTTGGTTTGTTGAGCAAACTCGGCACGGTCGGTGTTGATATAGGTTGGGTCTTCCATACGGACACGAGTAGCGGCACACAACTCTCCGAAACGTTGGTTCCATTGGCGTTGGTTGGCCGTGAGTTTGATTTTCTTGCTTGGGTCGCGGTAGGCGGTGTAGTTAGGGTTGCGGATCATGTCCTCGTTGTTGGTTACGGCTTGGCGCACGTTGTACACCACACAGTGTTTCTTAGTCAGCTTGCCGCTGACGGATTTGATAGGGTCAATGTAAGTGATTTTAGCCATAGTTAAGGTAGTTAATAGTTAATAATTAATAATTAATATCTTTTTAGAGTTTTGCGTACTCTTGTGCGAAGATGTAGCCGTTGAGCGACTTGTACTTTCCAGGGGACTTGCGGAAGTCCTCACGGTAAGTAGCTATCTGCTCTTCGCTGAGCGCTGCTACATTGGCGCGTGCAGTGGCGAACTTCTCGCGGTTAGCGACTTGTTTCTCGGTGGGCGGAACGGTGATTTCACCGATTAGGCCCGTGTACTGGGTGCCGTACTTCTCTGCGGCGTAAAACTTGGATTTGCTGTGGAACTTACCCGACATCTTGTCGATAAGCTCCATGGGTTTAAATTTACTCATAGTTTTGTGAAGGGTTTAAGGGTTAAGGTTAAAGGTTAGAGGTTAAAGGTTAGAGGTTAGAGGTTAAAGGCGAAAGGTTAGAGGTTAAAGGTTAAAGGCACGGGAGTGCGGCTAAGCCGCTATTTCTCGCCTCTCGCCTTATCGCCTCATAGCCTATAGCTTTGCGTCCTACACCCCTATTATACCGAAAAAGGGAAAAATCGTGCGCTTGTTTTTCATTTTTTTTTCATTTTTTTTGAAGCGATTTACAAGCAAATCCGATTCAAGACTCTCTATTCAATCAAAAAATGACGTGAATAATGCGTTTTTTCGCATCAAAACTTGCATGTATTCACAAAAAATACTACCTTTGCAGCGAAAATTGGAGTTATTCACATCATAAAATGATTGGATTATGACACACCCTGTATGGATATGGCAATACGAACAGTGGCCACATTTCTGTTGGAATGATAGCAATATCATCTCCCTTTTAGCGCGTGTACGACAACAGCAAGGGCAGTTGCTCGGATTGATGAGCTCGATGGGTTTTGACACACAAAGCCATAACGCATTGGAGGTCATGACCGAAGATATCCTGCGCAATGCCGAAATAGAGGGTATGCTGCTCAATCCCGATCATGTACGCTCTTCTGTAGCCCGCCATTTGGGTTTGGACTGTGCCGGCATGCCCGAGGCGGATCATTACACAGAAGGTGTGGTACAAGTGCTAATGGATGCGGTGCAACATGCCAACGCGCCTCTCACCGAAGAGCGCCTCTTCAATTGGCATGCAGCCCTGTTCCCCACAGGTCGTAGTGGCATCACCGCCATCACCGTAGCCGCATGGCGACAAGGGGCAGAGCCCATGCAAGTGGTGTCGGGCGCAATAGGCAAAGAGCAGGTGCATTACCAGGCCCCACCATCCGAGTGCCTACCACAAGAGATGGAGCAGTTCCTGCGGTGGATTAACAGCGAGGAGAGTATCGATCCTGTGCTGAAAGCTGCCATCGCGCACCTATGGTTTGTCAATATCCACCCCTTTGACGATGGCAATGGTCGCTTGACACGCACCATCACAGATATGCTGTTGGCTCGTGCAGATGGCTCATCGCAACGCTTCTACAGCATGTCTGCCGCTATACTGCGCAACAAGAAAGGATATTACGAGATACTGGAGTATATCGGCAAGCATGGTATGGACATCACTCCTTGGCTAATATGGTTCCTTGAGACGATGGAAGATGCGATCACCACGGCACAAACGCGTGTGCAGCGTGTTCTACAAAAGACACTCTTTTGGCAAAAGCATGTAGCTACCCCGCTTAACGAACGACAGGTGAAAATCATCAACCGCTTATGGGATGGATTGGAAGGCAAACTCAACACCAGCAAGTGGGCAAAGATGACGCATACATCGTCTGCCACTGCCTTGCGTGATATTCAAGACTTAGTGCAAAAAGGCATACTCCGCGACGCTGGCGAAAACGGACGAAACACCAATTATGTATTGCAAGAACACTAATATCTCCTCACTTGCCTTGCAAAGCATCTAACGCCCTCGTCTTGATTCGGCTAACCTGCTCCTCACGCACGCCGATGACTTGGGCTATTTCGCGGCGGCTCAATACGGGATAGTTGTCGAGACCGTATAGTAACCTGAGCACCTCTTGTTCACGTTCAGGCAGACGGCTCAGCATCTCACGAACCTTACTTTGCATCTCCTCGTACTCCATCACCGCATCGATATGCGGGATGGTTGGACCGCCCAATATCGTGCCTTTGTCCTCAATGGTGTCGCTCAGCAGCAATGTTTCTGAGCCGTCGTAGATCTCCATATCCAGACTGACGAGGTCATCTGGCTCATGGTCGAGAAAGCGCTGTATTTGCTTGTTGATCCAGTAGAAGGCTAGTGTGGTTAGTCGATGGCCTTGTGTTGGGTCAAACTTATCCACGGCTTTGATCAGCCCGATATTGCCTTCTTGGATGAGGTCTAGCATCTCCACGTCTGGACGCAGGTACTGTCGTGCTATGTTGACGACCATTCGGAGGTGAGTCTGGATGAGTTGGTTGCGTGCTTCGGTGTCGCCTTGGCGAGCACGCTGGGCTAGGGTGAGTTCTTGTTCTTGTGTGATGGGGTGGTAGCGACTAATGTCGCGGAGGTAGGATTCTTGTAGGTTCATAGTACTCTTGTTTATTAGTTTAGGAGTTTATCAGTTTATTAATTTCCTTTCTTTCCGCTACCCTTGCGCTACCTTTGCGCAAGGGTCATGGGGTCCCCGAAAACTTCCTCATCTCCTCGCCCGCAGGGCGTCTCACACCTCCTGATACATGATGTTGAACACAAAGCCATAGAGTGTGAGCTCTTTGCCGTCGGCGGAGAGAGGTCGTGGATAGAGACTCGCCCACTCGTCGTGGTAGATCTTGGTGAGTACGGGTTGGCGCAATACAGTCCATGTGGCGTCAACGGCTAGGATAAAACGAATTTCGTTTGGAGTTAATTGGGTAGTTTTCATAATGGTATATATTTTTAGTGTTGTTAGGATTAAATAGAATCATTTTTCGGGTTGAGCTGAGCCGCGTTGGAGCCCTCTTAGTATAGTACTATTTCCCCGTTAGGGGGAAATTATACTAAGGGCTTGCGGCTCCTACTCAAAATAGGGATGGCACGCCCCTTTCTTGAGAGTTGGAAATAGGTTGGCATAGTTCATAAAAATTTTCCTTGTTTTCGGTTGTGTGTTTTTGGATCAGATGTAAGTTATATGCCTCCCTTAAGAATTGCAAATAACTACTTTCTGCTGCTAATTTAGGGATTAGTCTTCGTACTTTTTGCTTAAACTCGATACTTGAGATAACCCGCTCATTGCCAAAGATCTTTGGGATCATTTCTGCGGCATTGATGCGCTCTGCGTAGTTGCTCCCCGCCTCTCGCCTTATCGCCTCATCGCCTCTCGCCTCTATAACAGGTAACCCATCCTGATCAACGGAGAACTCCAGCCGCTGTGTGATGTCGTACTTGCGGGTAGCTGTTTGTCGGAGGGTGAAGAGGTGTGTATCGGGATCTTTCTGACACTCGTAGGTCTCGTAGCTTTTGTTTTGTAGTTCGGTGCCGAGTGCACCTCGCAGGGTCTTGTCCTCGATGGACTTGTTTTGGTGCAGCACGCATACGATACAAGCTCCAGACCAGGAAGCCAGTGAGAGGAGTTTCTCAAGTACGTTTTGCGCTTCGGTATAGTTGTTGATATCTCCTACTACGTCGCGTATGCCGTCGAAGATGACCAGATCGGGTTTGGCATGTACGATGCATAGGTTGGCTAGGTTGAAACGCTCCTGCCAGTTGTCGCGACGTAGGTTATAGACAAAAAACTGGTCATCGGGTATCGGCTGATTGATGAGTTTGCCGATGCGGTGAGAGAGGATCTCTTGGGTGGAGTCTTCGCTCTGCTCGGTGTCGATCCAGACGACGCGCAGTGGCTCGTCGTGCAGGCGTGAGATGCCCATGATTTGTGGGCGGATAGCCAGTGCCATGAGTAGTGAGCAGACAAAGGTCTTGCCAGACTTGGCCTTGCCAGTGAGTGCAACGAGTTCGCCTCGCGCAAAGCATGGACGGTCGTCCCAGCGGAAGAGGAAATCGTGTGAGGGGATGTGGGTGTCGGGGGTGATCCGACGGGAGAGAATTTCTTCGTAAGAGGTAAGCATGTTGAATTAGGAATTCTGAATGAAGAATTTAGAATGATGAATAGTCATAGCATCTTCTTAATGATGGCTACTTGCTCAGGATAGCAATGTAGTGCGGGCGTTGATATGCCCAATGCAGTTGCTATCTTGCAGACTTCGAAGTAGTAGATCTCGCGTTTCCCAGATAGGATACGACTGATGGTGGACTCGTGTATGCCTGTGAGGATAGATAATTGGATTTGCGACATGTGCCTGTCATTCATGCAGTTGAGGATTTTCTCTCGAATGTTTTTTTCCGTGTTCATACTATAAAATTTTGTTGAAATCTTATAGTACAAAAGTACTGCTTTTGGGGCATACAGCCATTGCTAATTTCGCAAGAAAAACCGATGCAATGGCGAGGGTAGGGACATAAAAAAATCGCCTCAATGGAGGGGGTGCCTCAATGAGGTGATTTTTTAGTGGTGTGGTGCCTTGCTCTGCAAAAAGTGTTCGCCTTCGGAGGGGTACTGCTGCGGGTTACACCTCTGCTATCAACGGACAAAGTGCAAAGAGTTCTAAGGCAGAAACTGCTTCAGGAATAAGCGATGTTTGTTGGTATCCATAGTGTTATACTTTGAGTAGCGCTTCCACGCGTTTGGTGAGTATCTTTGAGTTATATGTTGGTAATATCTGTCGAATCAACTCCTTGTTCAGCGGATGTAGATTGTCAAAATAGCATTGTCCTGCGCTGAGATAAACCATATCCAAGAATGCACGCTCTGGCGTGGCAATAGCGATATTGTCGCGTTGCTCAATGCCTAACATGTTTGCCCATATCATAGGATTAATCTTGCGGAACACATACGCACGACCATCTACCTCAATGGTGCGATTTTGGTAACTGATACAAGTAATCTCCGAACTATATTGAAAGGTAATACCCGCGCGAGCAAGCACATATTCCAACGATATATATGATGGACTTAGCAAAGTACATGCCATCTCCTGCTCATTGTATTTGGGCTTGGTATAGATACCTTTGCGAGGATTGAGAAGCACTCCTTTTTTGGCATAATATATCAAGGAGCGCGAAAGAGAATCTCTATCGCGTGTATCATCTTTTAGCGCCAGCCATTGTGATGTAAAGACTGTTCTTGAGTTGGATAATATTGTACTTAAAACATCCATTGTGAGCTGTAACTGCAAATAATTTGTATTTTCAGCGCACAAAATTACTTCTTTTATTTCAAATACGCAAGTATTTTTGAAAAAAACTGCAATTTTCAGGCTCAATACTTGATTTTTTGGTGTAAATTTTCATCTAACGATTGTGCAAGGACATATAGCCTTGCTTCGGAGATAGGAGCAAAGATTATTTCAGTAATTCTGGCAATGAGCGATACGAACAATAAGCATCAAAGTCTTGCACATGCTCTTGATCGCCATCGTACAATACGCAGGTAGAAACCAAACGCTCCTTCAACGTCTTTTGCAAGTATTGCAAACCGTCAAAATAATCGGTACGATACGTCTTACCTGATTTTATCTCAAAAGCGTGCAGGTTTCCCTCTGGCGTTACTTGCAACACATCTACTTCATGCTTACCTTGATCGCGGTAGAAATACAAATCTGCTCGCTCTCCACGATTGTAGAAATGCTTGTAGAAATCATTGACTACCATATTTTCAAACAAGTTTCCTCGTAGCGGATGCAAAGCCAATTGTTCCTCTGAACGAATACCCATCAGCCAAGCAGCTAATCCCGTGTCGTAGAAATAGAGTTTCGGTGTTTTGGTCAAGCGCTTGCCGATATTGGCATAATAAGGTTGCAAACGATAAATGACATACGATGCCTCCAATATACTAATCCACGATTGAATAGTTGGTACACTCACTCCCACTTCTGTAGCTAAGTTAGAGGCGATGCACTCCGAACCAATGCGCCCTGCGCAGAGACGGATAAAAGTGTGGAACTGGCTGAGTTCCTTGATGTTAATCATGCTGCGCAAGTCGCGCTCAACATAGGTGGTATAATAGTTGCTCAACAGCAGATGGCGCCCTTCGTCATCCGTTTGCCAGATAGCGGGATAACCGCCACGCAGGATACGCATATCCGTGCTTGTATGGGGATAGACGCTGTCAATCTCCTCAGAAGCAAGTGGCAAGAGTGTCAAGACCGCGGTACGGCCTGCCATAGATTGTGACACTTGTTGCATTAGTGCAAAATTAGCACTACCAGTCACGATGTACTTGCTGCGTTGACCGCCAGCGAAATTTTGCTCATCCACCAGTACTTGCAAGTAGGAGAATATTTCAGGAAAACGCTGTGCCTCGTCAATAATCATGCCCTCGCTATGTTTGGTGAGAAACGCCTTTGGATCGTGTTGTACCATAGCTAAGGTGGCAGAGTCCTCCAGGTTGTAATAAGGCAACTCAGCAAAGAGTTTTCTGCATAGTGTAGTCTTACCCGATTGGCGTGGTCCAGTGAGCGTTAAGACAGAAAAATAGCGAAATATATTCGTTATCGACGATAGCAACTGTCTGTTTATGAGTTTATTATCCATTGGTTTGACAGATTTAAAGTTGGACTTTAATTTTTACACGGCACAAAGGTAGTACATTTTTTCGAACTATACAAATTTTTTCACAGGAAAAACAAAAAATCGCCCCGAAAGGCGATTTTTTAGTATCTGATTATATACTCACTTGCAAAAATTGTGTCAAAAGAAAACCCCACCCAGCCTTGTGAGAGCTGGGTGGGGGTGGATATAGTGTTTTTCAGGATTACTAATTCTGTTTCTCTACTCGGATGGCGAATCCTCCACCTGGAGCCATGTTGATGGTCAGCGGGTCGGAATGGCGATGGACGGATAGCGTGTCAATCGCAGTAGCGTATGGATTGGTTTGCCAATCTGCCTGGGCTGCATCTTGGTAGATGATAGTTTGGTAGTCGCCCTTGCCGAGGAAGTCTGCCCATGTGATGGTGGTAGAACGTGCTTGTTCGTCGGTGACGGCACCGATATACCAGTTGTCGGTATTACGTGCTTGGCGAGCCATGACGATATAGTCGCCTATCTGACCGTCGAGCATGATAGAACGCTCCCAATCGCAAGGTACGCAGCGGATAAATTCAAACTCCTCGGGGTGCAACATATAGTTCTCTGGCAAGTCGCACGCCATTTGCAGCGGCGAATAGAGGACAACAAACAGACCCAATTGGTTGGCGAGCGTAGCATGCACGCGGGTGTTAGGATATACCGGATTATCAAAATTGAACACGCCAGGTGTATAGTCGGCCGGTCCTGCCAACATGCGTGTGAAGGGCAATACCGTGACATGCTCGCACGGACTACCTCCATCCTGACTCCATGCGTTCCACTCCTGTCCGCGAATACCCTCTTGCGTCATGAGGTTGGGGTAGGTGCGTTGCAATCCCGTAGGCATCACAGGCTCGTGGTTATCAATGCTGACCTGATAGGTAGCAGCGGTCTCAATCACCTTGCGATAGTGGCGTACACCAGACTGCGAGCGGTTGTACTGTATGCCATCGATAGTCTGTATGGTAGGTGCTACATAGCCCGTCTTCACGGCATGCATACCGTGCTGCTGCATATAGGCAAAAGCGGTATCTAGCTGATGCTGGTAAGAGGCTGCGTTGCCCTGTGTCTCGTGGTGGAAGATGATCTGCACCCCGCGTTGATGGGCATAGTTGGTGAGGTACTCTAGATCATAATCTGAGTAAGGGGTGGTGAAAGAGAACTGCGCCACTACGTCTGGCTTTCCCCAGTCTTCCCAACCCGTGTTCCAACCTTCTGCTAAGACGCCACCAAAGCCATTATCGGCTGCAAAATCGATATAGCGTTTCATATTCTCGGTGGTAGCGCCGTGAATAGGACCTTGGTGCCAGGTCATCGTTTCCAGGTGCATTCCCCACCATATACCGATAAACTTCATAGGTTTGATCCACGATGTATCCTCAATCTTACATGGCTCGTTGAGGTTGAGTAGCATGCGCGACTCCACCAGTCCGCTCAGCTCGTTGCTGAGTACCATCATGCGCCATGGTGTAGCGAAAGGCGTGGTGAGATATGCAGCATCGCCCGTGCTCCAAGGAGTGAGATAGGTGCGTAGTTGACCATCGGCATAGTAATAGTTTTGCGCAGGATAGTCGTAGAGCGCAGCCTCGTGCATCCATGCATATAGGTTATCTCCCCATTGCAGGGTGATTGGCGAACAAACGGTGTCGATCTCGCTCATAGGGGCTGGTTGCCACAATGCCTCGTAGTATTCTGTTCTCCAAGGGATAGACCATACGGTAGGCTCATTAGCAAATTGATAGCTGGTGCACTCGTTGATGAGCACAGTGTCTGCCATCTCAGGCAGCATATAGCGCATGGCCCATCCGTCGTTGAAGACGCGGAAGCATACCTGCATCTCGATACCAGAGCGATGGCGCAAGAAGAGCAAGAGTTGATTGTAGTGATTGACGATATAGTGATCTTCGCCCCAGGTGGTTTCCCAAGTCTCGTTGTGCTGGTCACGTTGTGTGCGGAGCAGCGTGAAACCTTCTGAAAGGTCGGTTTGCGCCAATTGCAAACCTAGTTGGGAAGGGCAGATGATGTCTTGTCCATTCATCGACACTTGATACATAGGTCGGCCCATACTATCCACACTGCATGCTACGGATAGCTTGCCATCGGGGGAGGATACAGAGGTCTGTGGCTCGCATGCGCAAAATAGCATGCAGCATACTATACCCAATATAATTTGACTTTTTTTCATACTTCTCTAAACTCTAAACACTAAACTAAATCCCCGGATATCCCTTCGACTGGGTGATATTGCCATTGCGCTCCAATTCCAATTGTGGGATAGGTTGCACGTAGCTAGGTTCGCCTTTCCATGTGATAGGTCCGTGGGATGTTTTCTCGTAATAAGCGGCCTCCGAGTCGCCGTTTCTGAATCGACGAATATCCATCCACCATTGTCCCTCGGCGAAGAGTTCGGCCCATCGTTCGTATTTGAGTGGATCGTTGGCAAGAGGATCGTTGTCATAATAGGCACGTGTGCGGTCGCTGAGGGACTTATAGTCGTACTCAGAAGCGCTATTGGGATTCAGTCCATATGCACGGCGGTGTACCTTATTGATATACTCCAATGCAGTAGTAGGGTCGGAATCGGCTAGCAATTCGGCATAGAGCAGGTAGATATCTGCTAGTCGCACGATATAGAGGTTGCAGTTGCTCGATTCGTTGAGTCCGTAAGGGGGCGCTCCCATCTCCGTACCGCGGGTGTTGGTGTATTTGCGGTGTTGCCAGCCAAGTACCTCTGGGCGGTTGTTGCACTCCGACGAGCGGTCATAGACAGTCACACGACCTTTGCCGTCGATGTATTCGTCCACATATGGTTGCCCTGCACAGAGCATGAGGCGTGGATCTACCTTCGACTTATCGCGCTTGAGTGCTAATGCTTCGGCGCGGTAGTTAGGAGTGGCAATCATGTATGGATAATTGTCGAGTGAGCGGGTGCCACTATAGTTGTAGGATGGGTTGAAGGTGAGGCGTGGCACGGTATCGCCATAGAAATTGGCAAAACCAAAGCGCGCGATATTTTTGTCATGCACATAGTTGTTGCCCCATTGCGACGACTTCTTGGAGATGATGATATCATTCTCCTGCGTGAGTGGATCCACCTTATCTTCTTTTCCCTTGCGGAACCGAATATCTAGATCCACATACCATGGTGCGTACACCATTGGCATACCCGATCCTGTGGTATAGCCTTCCCAAGGTCCGTCTTGGTTGGGGTTGGATGTCATGGTAAGTTCGTAGAGGGATTCGGCGTTGTGTTCGTTGGCTTCGTTGCCATAGAACATGTCGGCGTAGATATCGTAAGCAACCAGTTGCTTGCCACTGTGGAGGATGATGTCCTCCATGAGTGTCTTGGCCAGTGACTTATTCTCTGGGAAGAGATACAGGGACTGCATATACACCTTTGCCAGCAATCCCTTGGCCGCCCATTCGGTAGCGCGGAAGGTGTCATCGTTGTATCCTTCGAGTAGATCAATGGCTTTTTTGAGGTCATTGATAACAAACTGCCATGTATCTTTGACAGTAGCGCGCTCTAACTTGAGCGCTTCCACATCGGATATGATGCGGTCGATGATAGGGAAGCCCAACGCATCGGCATCGAGTTCGAAGAAGATTTGCGCGTGCCAGTATGCCAAAGCACGATTGAAGTAGCATTGGCCGAGGGCGTAATCCAGCTCTTCTTGCTCATTCTCCTTGCCGTAGTTTTGGCGGTAATAGGCGATACCATCAATACCTGTAGAAGCCAGTTTCATCCACTTACAGAGGTCGGTATAGGTGGTGGTGATATAGCGCGAATCGATACTCGTATAGTTGTCTTGTGAGGTGGCACGCTCGTCGTAGGAACCATAGAGGTCGGTGGTATGGTCGTAGAGCCATACACCCATAGGGAACCAATAGAAGGCGTACATACCGATGCTATGGCTCTGCGCATATGCGGAGGTTACCAGCTGATCCACCTGCGACATGGTGGCAGGGAAATTATCGGTGGATAGCGTCTGAGGATTGGATATGTCAAAAAAGTCGGAGCAACTGGTCAGGGCTACGAGTGCTGCGAATGATAGACTAACAATATTCTTTTTCATGATTGTATGTATATTAGAAGTTTGTTAGAAAGATAAGTCAAGTCCGAAAGAGAACAATCGAGATGGCAGATAGCGGTTTTGATGATCGATATTGTACATCAAACTATTGCCACCAATCTCAGGATCTACGCCCGAATACTTGGTAATAGTAAAGAGGTTCTGTGCCGAGAAATAGATACGCAGGCGCTCCATCTTGGCTTTGCGGCTGTACTTCTGTGGCAGGGTGTAACCGATGGATAGGTTCTTGAGTTTGAGATAGTCACCTCTCTCCACCATATAGCCTGACACGGTAGAATAGTTGCGGTTGGCAGCACCATCACCGATCACATTTTCCTCTTCATTAAGGTAACCCACACGTGGATTTTCCGTTACCGTGGTGTTGTCCTTACCAAAACAAGAGGTAGTGAAGATAGCAGCGGTGGTATTGTCGCTCATGAACATATGGGTATATGGTTTCACGAGGTTCATGATGTCGAATCCAAAAGCACCAGAGAATACCATGGATACATCAAATCCCTTGTAAGCGACTGAAGCGTTGATACCCAGTGTCATCAATGGCCATGGATTGCCAATATACTTGCGGCTAGCCGCATTGACCATGCCCTGTCCATTATCATCATAAATAAGGTCTCCTATGCCCGTATTGGCTTTTTGATAGTAGATACCAATCTCCTTGCCGTCGGCATTGAGTGGCTGTCCGTTCTCAGCATATCCGTAGGGGTGGTTAGGATTGTTTTTGCGCCATTGCTCCAGAGCGTATTGGTTGTATTCATCCACTTGCGCTTGGTTTTGGAAGATGCCAAGCACCTCATAGCCATAGAACATGGACATAGGATGGTTGTCCTCGGTACGCGCCAATAATGGCCATGCTGCATCTAGACCCTTGTCAATGATGCTCGCACCTGGTTTGTCGCCTACTTGCTTCACCATATTTTGGTTGAAGGACATATTGACGCCCACGCTATATTGCACTTCACGGCGTTTGTCTTGCCATTGCAGCGTGATCTCATGACCTTGGTTCTGTACCAAACCTGCATTGAAATATACAGGCACGGTGTTGGCAGGGTCATCGCTGCTGAAATAGTAACTCATACCGCTGGTCAAACATAGTGAACCTCGGTAGAGCATATCGCGAGTTTGACGGTTGTAGTAGTCATAGGTAAAGGTAAGTCGATTCTTGAAGAAACCCAAGTCCACACCAATATCAGTTTGGTTAACTTCTTCCCACTTGAGATCTTCGTTGCCCAAGATGGCAATCCATGCACCCGTCTGACCAATAGCACTATTGTCGAAGGCATGGCTCACACCGCTGAGCGAATAGGTGGAGGAATACATATATTGTGGGATATTGTCGTTGCCCAATATACCCCATGAGGCACGAATCTTAGCGTTGGATAGCCAATTAGAAGCATTGTCCTTGATCCAACTCTCTTCGCTCAAACGCCATCCTACGTTGACCGAAGGGAAGAATCCCCAGCGATGTTTATTGACAAAGCGGTCAGAAGCATCTGCGCGGAAGTTAGCAGTGAGCAGGTATTTACCTTGATAATCGTAATTGATACGCGCAAAGGCAGAACCGCGTCGCTCTTGAGGGATAGCATCCGAAGCATCCTTGGTAGCTCCAGCAGCAGCGAGTGCGATGGATTGCGCGATAGGGATAGAGAATCCGTAGCTATTGACGGTGAGGTCATAGCCGTCAAATTTCCACCACTCGGTACCCACCATGGCTTTGAAACTATGGTCGCCCCATTGTGCATCGTAGGTCAACACGCTATTGAACATGAGGCGCAAATTAGTACCCGCATATGAGTCGAGTTGTCCGCCATCGATGCCCACTTGCACAGGACCAAAATCTTTGTACTCTGTGAAGAAACGCTTGGAATACGCACCTAAGGTAACCGAACCAGTCGTATGCCATGTCAGGCCAGGGATAAACTCCACATTCAGGTAAGCCTGTGCGTTGAGATGATAATTATTGTCTTGAATGTCGTGGTAGGCTGCTTCTAGACCTGCGAAGTTAGGACCTGAACCCACAGACATAGGAGTTTGTGCATAGTCGCCATTCTCATCAAATACTTCCGCTACGGGGACGGTGCGGAAAGGTACGGTGTGGTTGTAGATAGATGAGTTGGTGGATGGGTTAGAGGATGTCATAGCACCATACACGGATTCACCGATGGTGACATGTTTGCCAATCTTATGGTCGAGGTTGGTACGGAAAGAATAGCGCTTAGCGCGGGTGTCCATATACGTTCCCTTTTCATCCAAATAGCTGATGGATAGGAACATCTTGGTCTTTTCGCCGCCGCCACTGACCGATACGTTGTATTCTTGCTCAATACCCGTGCCGAACATCACGTCCATCCAGTTGGTGTTAGGTAGTTCGTCAATAGAGGAAACACCTAGTTTATCCAGTTGGCTAGTGGTTCCCCACACTTCGTGTGCGCGCACCCAATCTTCCGTACCAAGAAGCTGGATATTGGATGTGATATTGCGCCATCCTACGCGCGCATTCAAATCCACTTGTGTGCGTTCGCTTTTTCCCTTTTTGGTGGTGATGAGAATCACACCGCCTGCGGCTTTCGATCCGTAGATGGCAGCCGAACCTGCATCCTTGAGCACCTCAATGCTCTCCACATCACGCATGTTGAAGTTGAACCCAGTGGATTGCGCCACACCATCTACGACGTACAATGGCGCCATACCGTTGAGCGAACCTGCACCACGGATGAGGATGTCGGCAGACTCGCCAGGCGAACCACTACCTTTCGTTACGGTCACACCCGCTGCCATACCCTGCAACGACTCTGCCAACGACTTAGAAGAGAAATCGGCAATATCCTGAGCAGAGACCGAGGAGATAGAGCCAGTGACATCGCTGCGGCGTTGGGTACCATAGCCAATGACTACCACATCGTCTAAGAGTTCGGTATCCTCGCTCAGTACTACGGGATAGATTGTTTTATCAGATTGGATGGTGATGGTCTCCATGCGATAACCTACATACGATATCTGGATCTTCTTGCCGTCTTCCACATCCAGGAAGAATTGACCATCTATGTCGGTCACAGTACCATTGGAGGTGGACACTTCTACGATGGTGGCTCCGATAATAGGATTACCCGCAGCGTCGGATACTGTACCTTCGATGGGTTTAGCATAGACCTGCCAACCCAAAATGAGCAGCAATAGGGTGCAGAGTGCTCTGTGCAGTGTGTGATTCATGCGATAAGGGATATATGAGTTTGACAATACGCGCGGGTTGCCCGCACATAGAATAAATAGGATAATCGGAGCGGTGGTACCGCCCCGATTGATAGAATAGAATGTCAGATTACTTAACTTGTGCGCCCAAAGCGTTGTACTTCACGCCATTGTGCATGATGTACATTTGGCCGTTCTCGATGAACTTAGCACCTTGTTGCTTAACTTCAACGTTCTCTACGGCAGTTGTAGAAGCATCTACGCAAGGAGCAGCAAAGCCCATCTCGCCACTACCATAGATACCCTCCTCGAAATCATCTGCATAGAATTCTGGAGAGGTCTTAGCGCCTGTATAAGGAGCGAATGCGAACAAGCAGTCAGAACCTGGAGCTTGGGTTACATCAATATTTTGATCTTCCCACATCCACCATCCTGCACCTGGGTTTTCCTCGGTATATTCGAAACCAAAGATTTGACCATAGATGTAGAGTATAGAATCAGCTTGCAATATCTCAGCAGCCAATACCTCTTTATTGGTGAAAATCTGTGCGTAGTTTACGGTCATACCCCAGATATTGCCTTTGATTTGTTTCATGCGGTTGGTTTCACCACTAACATCACCTTTGCTAGTCCATTTGTTGATTGCAAGACCACGGCTTGCTCCTTCAGCAACTGGAGTACCTTTGAGGAAGTCCTCTAGCCATGTACCAGTCACGTCCACAGCGAAAGTGAAGGTCTCATCTGCCTCCATGTCGTTAGCAGCAGCGAATTGATCAGCTGCGCAGTCATACTTCACGATGTAGCGACCATCGGCACCCACTGGGTTGTTCAAAGTGTGTTGCGCCATTGCGCCCATGCTCATAAGAGCGGCAGCAAGAATAAGAGTAAATTTTTTCATTGTGTTGATAATTTAAAAGGTTAATAATTGTGTTTTAGACAAGCTAAATTTTGTCTTTTGACGATGCAAAGTTATAAGTATTTTGTTGGTTTGTCAAATAATATAATAAAAATATGGATAAAAATACGATGATATATATACTCTATTATTCTTTAAGAATAATAATCTATTTTAAGGTAAGAAAAAAATATAGACATATTATAAAGAAAGAATAGGTATATTTTATCTAAATAGCTTGCGCTTTTACCCTCCGATTTTTCTATTTGAAAAAAAATGATTACCTTTGCCCTCGCAATCAAAAATCTATCATTTTACCAGTATGAAAACCCTACGAATTATGCTATTTGGCTTGCTATCTTTGGTAGCTAGCTGTAATGTGGCTCAATCTCAAGGAGACACAGATGTTTATGTATTTGCTACGGACAGTTTGCAACGCGGATACTATAATCGCCCTTACGAGCGCTATGAGGCAGAACCCGATTACTGCTCCACCACTGGCTCTTTTCTTGAGGCCACAGATGACCAGCGTGAGCTGCAATCGGAGGCTACTCATCAGCAGGCCGTGCAGCTGGTTGAGCCCAATGACTACGTAGCTTGGCGCGTGAACAACCCTGGCGATGGTGTCACCATACGCTTCTCTCTGCCTGATAGCCATGATGGATTAGGCACCAAAGGGACGGTGCATTTCTATGCGGGCGAAGAGAAAGTAGGTGAACTAACCCTGGATAGCTACTGGGCATGGCAGTATTGTACGGGCACTTATCCGGTGAATACGCCCATTGCCAACTGCGTGATTCGCATGCGCTTTGATGAGATGCATGTGCGCCTTTCACGACCTGTAGCACAAGGTGAAGAATTACGCGTAGTCAAGGCAGATGACAATACTACGCCATACACGATTGATTTTGTGGAACTGGAGATGGTGCCAGAGCCCGTTACTTTCGAGAGTATAGAAGGCGATAAAGTACAATATAATGGTGGCAGTTTGCAGGACTTTGTGAGCAATAACCGTGGTAAGATCATCTATATCCCTGCAGGCAAATGGGAGGTGGCTAAGCGTATTCATATCAACTACGACAATACCCACCTCGTAGGAGCAGGTATGTGGTACACCGAGATTTTCTTCTCTGCACCGTCTGACAATAATGCTACCTACTCGCAACGTGGTTTTGAGACCAATCGTAGCAATATCCGCATTGAGGGAATGTATATCAATACCATCAACAACCAGCGCTATTACAACAACGATGCTTCTAAGCAAGTAGGCAAGACCTTTATGGGCTCATGGGGCAAGAACTCCGTGATTCGCAATTGCTGGACCGAGCATTTTGAGTGCGGCGCATGGATAGCTGATTATTCGGCTACGGGTAGCGAGAACTTGCTGGTGGAGCACTGCCGCTTCCGTAACCATTATGCCGATGGATTTAACGCATCGCATGCTTCGATTGGACATACGATTCAATACTGCTCCTTCCGCAATAACGGCGATGATGATATGGCATCGTGGACTACAGCACGCATGTGCAAGAATGTCACCTATGCTTACTGCACCGCAGAGAACAACTGGCGCGCTTCGTCGCTCGGCTTCTTTGGCGGAACGAATCACTATGCGCACCATATCGCTATCTTCGACCCTCTGGAATGTGGTGTGCGCCTCAATGCGGACTTCGAAGGCAAGGGCTTTGGCGATGAGGGTATGATACGATTGCATGACATCACTATCGTACATGCAGGTTGCAAACGCGGCACCAAAGGTACGTCGGGCGACTTCTGGGGAAATATGCAAGGTGCGTTTAATATTGGACCAACTGGCAGATATGTAGTCAAGAATATCCAAGTAGAGAATGTGGATGTTCTAGACTCTCGCCAACATGCTTTCTATATTGCCGCAGGAGCCAATCCGATAGAGAACCTTGTGCTGAAGTCTATTCATGTGCAAAAAGCCGCTACTGCCTTCTATTTTGCTAATGCGAAGGGAAATGCTACCTATTGTGATCTCCACTGCCAAGATGTAGAGAAGGAAATAGGTAGCTACCAAGCAAACTTCTGGAACTGGGTACCGGCAGCCGACTGTGGGGGAACAGACGTGGTGGAAGAGACCATAGTGCCTTCGCTGAGCAATGAGCAAACAGCCTACGACATCATTGGGCGACCTGTAGCCAATATGCAAACGGCTGCGCCGGGCATATACATTGTGGGAAGTGAGCAACACGCCATCAAAATAATGAAACCATGAGATACATTTACATAATATGTGCGCTGCTCTTAGCGCATGTAGGGCTGATAGCTAGTAGCGATAGCGATTTGGCTGCATTGAATGAGGTGCTGGCTGAGAGAGAAGTATATCAGCAGCAAAAACAGCAGCGTATTCAATTGTTGCAACAGGCACCGATGAACCACTATGATCGGTTGTTGGCGCTGACCGAAGAATATCAGTCTTACTCCTATGATACGGCTACGATATACGTGGAGAAACTCCTAGACGAGGCACTCCTCTCCAAGGAGAGCAATAAGATCGCGCAAGCGCAAATCAAACAGGCGTTTCTCTACCTTAGTTCGGGACTATTCAAAGAGAGTTCGGATATCTTCCAGGCAATAGACATCGCCTCATGCGAACAGGATATTCAAGCGGAATATTACATCCACTATGCGCGTCTGCTGTACGATATGGCGGACTATGCCCATGGTAAGATTAGTTATGAATATATCAACTATGGCAATCGACTCAGCCAAGAAGCACTGAAGCGCATTTCACCCGAAGATACCATTCGCTATTGGTCCACCGCGGCTCTCTATGCTATGAAAATGGGAGAGAGTAATTTGGCCATCCAGCGATTTAATCGCGTATTAGAAACCTCACAAATCACCGAACATCAGAAGGCCATTGCCTATTCTTCATTGGCATTCATCTATCAGAATATGGGCGACACCTTGCTTGCCAATCGCAATATCATCTTGGCAGCGATTGCCGATATCAAGAGTTGTACCAAAGAGACTGTGGCTATGAGTATTGTGGCACAAAATGTGTTTGCACGCGGGCAAGTGACGGAAGCGGCGGTGTATATCCAAGCAGCATTGGACGATGCTACCTTCTACAATGCTCGACACCGACAAGTGAATATCAGCCGTGTGATGCCTATCATTGAGCAGCAGCAACTGATGATCGAACAGGAGCAAAATAGGCGTGTGACATGGCTCAATATATGCCTATATATCCTGATTGCGGGCGTATTAGTGGCATTCGTGATGCTCTATAATCGTCACCGTGCACTCGTGAGAGCGGAGCAGAACATCCAAACCACCAACTTACAGCTCACCGAAGCCAATCATATCAAAGAGGAGTGTATTGCCACTTTCCTCTGCAACGAGAACTCCGTCTATAGTACCTTCGAAAAATACCAACGCTATGTCAAGCGTAAAGCGCAAGACAAACGTTGGGAGGAGCTATTCGCTATTCCAGCTTATGCAGACGTGCGCGTACTGAAGAATAATTTCTACAAGCGTTTTGATACGATGTTTCTGCATATCTATCCCACTTTCGTTGAGCAGTTTAATCAATTGCTCAAGCCCGATCAGCAGATTGTTCTCAAGCCCAACGAACTGCTGAACGCCGAGTTGCGTATCTTTGCGCTCATTCGATTGGGCATCAACGACAACGCGCAGATAGCCAAACTGCTCGACTATTCTATCAACACCATCTATACCTACAAGACGCGCATCAACAATGCCACCAATCTCACTGCTGAGCAGCTGATCCAAGCCGTGATGCAAATCAAATAGTGGTTATTTTCTGATCGCTCGGTGTGCGGCGCGTTGGGTGAGGCGCTTTTGCTGTGGGGTCATGTCGGCGTTCTTGTAAGGATTGCGTCGGCAATCTTTGCCTGTGAGCAGTTCGTACCATACGCATGCTGCGGTATAGCGCCCATAGACGTAGTTGAGGTGGTATCCATCTCGGCATAAGGTATCGCCGAGTTTGGTTTGACGCGCGAGCGTGATGGCTTTGCCACAAGGGATGAGTTTCAGCTCGGGGTAGCGTAAGAGTAGCGCAAGGGTAGCGGATTGGATACTATCATCCATGATTTGCTGGCTCTTCTGATAGCGTGGAAAGGCGGGATGCTTGGCGTCCTCAGAATAGGACCATGTTTGCATCCAGCAGAGTTGAGCGTTGGGTTGGTAGGCACGTACAGAGTCGATGAGTGTGCCGAGAAAGGGCTCATAGGTGGACTGTATACCGCTGTCATGGCTAGCCTGTTGGAAGGATATATAGTCCCACTGGTCAAGCAAGAGCACTTGGCGCAATGAATAGCCCTCGTGAGGAGTACGGATGCCCTCTTGGATATAACGGAAGCTGTAGGCAGCAGTATCCTTTATGAGGAAGGTGTGGTGCTGCTCCAAAGAGCAGCCTCCGTAGTATAGGTTGCCGATAATGATGGGCTGCTTGCCTGCATCGCAAAGTGGCGCAAGTTCTTGTTCGACTGCATCCCAAGAGAAACTGTTGCCGATGCAAAGCACTCGGATAGTGTCGGATGCTGATGAAAGTATAAAGGAGCAAAAAGAAAAAAGAAAAGCAAAAAGAAGGCGTTTCATGGTACTGAAATGTTTGTAAAAAGCATATTTTTAGAATATAACGCTGCAAAAGTACAAAAAAAATTGTATATATGCAAAAAAAATAGTATTTTTGCGGCAGATAAATAAGGTATGGTTATTAAAAAGACATTATTAGTTGCCTTGATAGGCTTGTTTTTGTCATCGTGCGGGAAACAGGGTTGTGATAGTATCTCGTATGATGTAGATAGTGCGCGCGTGGTGATAGAAGCAGCAATAGCTGATACGATTATCCCTGGAGCGGTGTTGTGCGTGGTGGAAGATGGTGAGATAGTCTATACCGAGGCATATGGCAATCGTGCGGTGTATCCAGAGGTGGAAGTGATGACGGAAAATACCATTTTTGACATGGCTTCTGTGAGCAAACCTACGGGCGCAGGTACGGCAGCGTTGCTATTGATAAGAGAAGGCAAGTTGTCGGCAGATGATTATGTGTGTGAGTATTTACCTGGTTATCACGCAGATGTGCAAGTGCGTCATTTGATGACGCATTATTCGGGATTGCCTGCGTATATGAATGTGAGGCGATTAACTTCTAATTTGGAAGAGTTGCAGTTGACCGATGATGAGGCTGTGAGGCAGTTTATGATTGATACGATAGGAAGGTGCCAACGTCCGAGTGGTGTGGGTGAGCGGTATCGATACTCCTGTCTGAACTTCATTAGTTTGCAGCGTGTGGTAGAGGCAATTGCTGACATGGATATCAACACGTATATGCGTGCTGGGTTGTATAAGCACTTGGGATTAGAGACAATGGGGTGGTTGCCCGCTGATTCGTTGGTATATCGTATAGCTCCTACCGAGTGTATAGATGGTGAATGCTTGCGAGGCGAAGTACACGACCCACTGGCACGCGTGATGATGCGCGGCGTGTCGGGCAATGCGGGCGTGTTTGCTACAGCGGAAGATGTGGCAACGTGGGCGATATGGTATATGAACCTACCAGAGAAGGTACGTGCACAAGGGTGTAACGCGGGACTATGGACGGATAGTGTGGAGACTTCGACGGGCGAACTGATTCAGAGTTGTCGCCATACTGGTTATACGGGCACGAGTGTGGCGATATTGCCCACAGAGAAACGTGCGGTGGTGTTGCTGACCAATCGTGTGCATCCCAAGGATGAAAATAATGTAGGAGCACTGCGTAGGGTGATCAATGCGTTGCTAGTGCCTTAAAAAAAAGCGGGACTTCCTACGGGAGTCCCTTAGCGCTACTTGCAAAAGCCAACCTGCCAGCACCTGTAAGTAAACTTACGTGCTAGCAGGTCGTCTTTCAGTACCGCGAGCGGGACTTGAACCCGCACAGCCATCACTGGCCAAAGGATTTTCTTACTACACTTACTTTTACATAAGCAATCTCAGTGAGATTTTGTAGTCTGGACTATTTCATGACCATATTGCTTGCTGCAACTTAGGTCCCTCCCGTATAGTCTCTACGCCATTTATGAATTTCTCTATTGAGTAATTCAATTTAGAGAGCCATCGCCAAAGAATAGGTCGCCCTACTCGAGGTTTCTGTTTGTTAGAGAGGTTCTACTCACAAAGTTTCCTTTGTGGCACTCTTGTTGTTTAGACCTCGGTAATTCTTCGTCAATGCGTGACAATTTGGGCATAGAATTTGTAGATTTTCAATTCGATTATCACGAGTATTCCCATTTTTGTGGTGCAACTCCAAAGGAATTGGTGCTCCTTGCCATTCTATCAATCCGCACACTTCGCATCGTTTGTCTTTTAAACCACTTGTGAACAAGCGCTTTTTTAACTTGAAAGATTGAAAGGTAGAGTTTTCTACCAATATCTCACTCAAATCTTTGGATTGCTTAGGTTTGAATTTTAACCCTACATTCCATCCTTGTCCTCTAAAGTGACTAATGTCCAAATGGTACTCAACAATAGCGTTGTGCAAAATTTTATAGTTGCCGCCACTAGGACGAGCTCCTAATTTTCTGCACATCTCAGCAATGCTGAAGCTATCTCGTGCTGCATTTTCAAAGTCTTCTTTAGTCTTTTTCAAAGTCCTTCGTGTCTACCGATTCCACCATCGCGGCTTGAAATCGACTGCAAAAGTACTGCTTTTTTCGCATATACGCAAGAAATATGCTATAAAAAGTAATCTTTTTGCGAAAAAACATGAAAATATTTGGTCATATCAAAAAAAAGTAGTACTTTTGCACCGCAATTCGCAAGTTTGGTACCTTGCCCGAGCGGTTAGGGATCGGTCTGCAAAACCGGGGACGGCGGTTCGAATCCGCCAGGTACCTCAAAAGAAGAGCCGCTCAGTAGAGTGGCTCTTCTTAGTTTAAAGAACGCTCGCTATGCGAGCTACAGTTTAGAGTTTAAAGGTAAGCCAGTGAAAGAGATAGAAGAAATAACGAGTCAGGAGTATAAATACGGTTTCACGACGGATGTGGAGATCGATATTATCCCTGTGGGTCTAAATGAGGATGTGGTTCGACTGATTTCAGCGAAGAAGGGCGAGCCCGAATGGCTATTGGAGTTTCGACTGAAGGCCTACCGCAAATGGCTGACGATGCCTCATCCTAATTGGGCACATCTCACGATACCAGAGATAGATTTTCAGGCGCTCTCATACTACGCAGCGCCTAAGACACATACGGGCGATGAGAAGAAGGAGATTGATCCTGAACTGATGAAGACTTTTGATAAATTGGGCATTCCTCTGGAGGAGCGCGCTGCCTTGGCAGGAAATATGGCGGTGGATGCAGTGATGGACTCTGTCTCGGTGAAGACCACCTTCCGCGAGACCTTGGCGGAGAAAGGTATCATCTTCTGCTCAATCTCAGAGGCGGTAAAAGAGCATCCCGAATTGGTGCAGCAATACTTAGGTTCGGTGGTGCCAGCCAGTGATAATTTCTATGCGGCATTAAACTCGGCCGTGTTCTCTGACGGCTCGTTTGTATACATCCCCAAAGGCGTTCGTTGCCCCATGGAGTTGAGTACATATTTCCGCATCAATGCGGGCAATACAGGTCAGTTTGAACGTACCTTGTTGGTAGCCGACGAAGGTGCATATCTAAGTTACTTAGAGGGTTGTACCGCTCCGATGCGCGACGAGAATCAGTTGCACGCTGCCATCGTGGAGATCGTGGTGCACAAGGATGCAGAAGTGAAATACTCTACCGTACAGAACTGGTATCCAGGCGACAAAGAGGGCAAGGGAGGTATCTATAACTTTGTGACTAAACGCGGTATCACCCACGAGAATGCGCGACTGAGTTGGACACAAGTGGAGACGGGTTCAGCGATCACATGGAAGTATCCTAGCTGCATATTGAAGGGTGATAACTCGAGTGCCGAGTTCTATTCGGTGGCGGTGACCAATAACTATCAGCAAGCGGATACGGGTACGAAGATGATCCATATAGGTAAGAACACGCGTTCGCGTATTATCAGCAAGGGTATCTCTGCGGGCAAGAGCCAGAATGCCTATCGCGGTTTGGTGCGCGTGATGCCGAATGCAGAGAATGTGCGCAACTATAGCCAATGTGATAGTCTGTTGCTAGGCGATAAGTGCGGTGCACACACCTTCCCAACCATGCGCATACAGAATCCTACCGCCATCATTGAGCATGAGGCCACAACGAGCAAGATCAGCGAGGATCAGTTGTTCTATTGCCAACAACGTGGTATTGGCGTGGAAGATGCAGTGGGATTGATAGTGAACGGCTATGCCAAAGAGGTGATGGACAAGTTGCCGATGGAGTTTGCCGTGGAAGCACAAAAGTTGCTGCAAGTGAGTCTGGAAGGCAGCGTAGGTTAGTCGAAGAGGGTAGGTGAGTCGCTATCGAAGCGCTTGAGGATGTTGCGCATCAGCGTTTCGCGGATGAGGCGCGAACGATTGGTGACAGTATATTGGTCACAATAGCGCTCCAAGGCACGCAACTCGCTATCATTGAGCAGGATAGATATGCGATTTTTACGCGGTTGCGGTTTGCTGTGGAATTTCTTGACTGCTTTCATCTGTAGATATTGTTTTCTCAATTAGAATAATACCGCGAATTTTACTCCTATTGCAAGGAAGTTGCATCCCATGTGATTGGTATATGGGATATTGTCGATGTATTGTACGACATCGGTTTGTGCTTGTTGCCACTCGGCATAGATACCATATTGCAGGCTTGCCTGCTGGTTGATGAGGTAGCTTCCGCCGAAGTTAGCACCGATACAGATCCCCCCTTGATTGTCTTTGTTGGCTGCAAAACCATATCCGATGCTCATACCGAGTAGGGGCGCGTGTTTCTGCTCGGTGAGCGGGAATTGGATATGTGCCAATAATGGAATAAAGGAGTAGGTGGTACTGCCAATGACCTTGGCGCGATAGCCAACGCTACCTCCGAGGAACATACGCTTGCCTTGGATGGCATGGGAGCCGATCATCAAGTCGGTACCAAACTGTCCGCCCACGCCCAATTCGGGTACGAAGAGCACACCGCCATGTACTTGCAGCGCGATATTGACAGGACGTACGGCTGGTGCAACGGCTGTAGGTTGATCAACTATCACCTCATTGCTGCGTATGGATACCACTTCGCTGGTAGGATATTGGTGGCGCATACCATTGTTGGTGCGTATGATGACTACCTCATCGTTTTGCAAGACAATCTCTCCGCGCACAGTCTGTCCGGAGCGCAAGGTAACTACCTCTGCAAAGATGGGGCAGGATAGTATGAGGAGCAATAGTATGTGTAGTATTCGGTGCATTTATTCTTCCACTAAAACAAAGTCAATCAGTTTGCGATCGATATCCACCTTGGTGCATCGCACACGTACGGGGTCGGATAATGTGTATGTTTGCCCGCTACCTGCAGCGATGAGGCAATAGTTCTCCTCGTCGAACTGCATATAGTCGTGCGGCTTAATGGTTCGGATAGGCACAAGTCCCTCGGTGAGGGTATCGGTGAGTTGAACAAAGAGTCCAAACTCAGTAACACCACTGATAACCGCATCAAACTCTTCGCCCAAGTGGTTGCTGATCCATTTGGCGTGCATCTCCTTGATGGAGTCGCGCTCTGCCATTTGGGCTGCCATCTCGCAGTCGGAGCAGTGCTGGCATGCCTGCTCTAGCTCCTCCTTGTCGCTACGGCAGAGGGCTTTGCTCTGCAATAGGTATTTGGCTACTAAGCGATGTACCATCATATCGGGGTAGCGACGGATAGGCGAGGTGAAGTGGGTGTAGTAGGGGAATGCCAGTCCGTAGTGGCCGATATTGTCGGAGGAATATACGGCTTTAGCCATTGAGCGTATGGTGAGTGTCTCAACTAGGGTCTGGCAAGGACGTCCTTGGCAGTCGTCAAGCAGAGCATTGATATGCTTATGGGTGGTTTTACTATTAGACGAAATCTTGAGGTTCAACCCAAAACGCTTGATAAACTGGCTGAGTTTGCCAATCTTCTCTGGGTCGGGATTATCGTGCACGCGATAGACAAAAGGTCGGGCTGGTTTGTCGGAGTCGGGAGTCGGGAGTCCTGATTTGCGTTTCCCGATCTCTGCGGCTACGATGCGGTTGGCGAGGAGCATAAACTCCTCGATGAGATGGTTGGTATCGAGCGACTTATGGAAGAAGATCTCGGTAGGTTCGTTGTTTTCATCCAATCGGAAATGTACTTCAGGTGTCTCAAAGTTGATGGCGCCTCGGCGGAAACGCTCTGCACGCAACACTTGAGCCAAACGATGGAGTACCTGCAAGGCTTCCAATAGCGGTTGGTCAGCGATTAACTCTCCATCCAGCATATCTTGTGCTTGGCGGTAGGTGAGGCGACGATCAGAGCAGATGACAGTGCGGCAAATCTTATGGCGCAGCACCTTGGCATTGGGATCCATCTCCACAATGACCGACATACAGAGTTTATCCTCGTTAGGTCGCAGGCTACAAAGCTCGTTGCTCAGTCGTTCAGGGAGCATAGGAATGACCTTGTCCACCAGATAGATGCTCGTACCACGGCGGTATGCCTCTTCGTCGAGGGCAGTCTGCTCGTGGACGTAGTGGGTGACATCGGCGATATGGATGCCTATCTGGTAGTTGCCCGTATCGAGGATTTGGAAGGAGAGCGCGTCGTCAAAATCCTTGGCCTCATCAGGGTCGATAGTGAAGGTCAGGACGTCGCGCATATCCCGACGGCGGAGCAGTTCCTGCGTAGGGATAGAAGCAATGGGTAAGCGTTGAGCTTCGGCTTGTACATCTTCGGGAAAACCAGAAGGAATGGTGTATTCCAACTCCCGAACTTCGGAAGTTGGAACACGCTTCGATTCCTGTTGGTTGCGATTCTTACGCTGCGAAGCTTTCTCGCGGCGAAGACGTTTGGCTATTAAATCTTTCGTTCTCATAGTGTAGGGTTTTGTGTTGCAGTATCTGCTACAAAACCTATGCCGAAGCTATGATGGGTTACCCAAGGGTTAACGATTTATAGATAGAGGATAGCCGCCGACTGAGGTTCTACGCGCACGGTCTTTTCTGCAATGCGCTCGCCGTAGTATGGGCACTTGCCATCTACGCAAGCGAAGCGATATTCGCCCTCTGGTAATGCCACTTGTGCGCTACGTGTTTGACCATTGAGTATGACTACGATGGTTTTCCAGCTGTCGCCTACTGCTTCTCCGTTCAAAGTGTATGCTACCACACCTTCTTTTGTTGGCAAGAAGTGGAGGTTCTTGCGCACAAGTTCCGCGTCGCCCATGTGGAAGGCAGGGTGCGCTTTGCGCAAAGCAATCAGACCTTGGTAGTATGTAAACAAGTCGAGGTTCTCTGCCTTGAGTGACCAGTCGATAGCGTTGATATCATCAGGGCTGCAATAAGAGTTGTGCACACCCTTTTTATCGCGTGCGATCTCCTCGCCGCACCAGAGGAATGGCATACCTTGTGAGGTGAGTACGGCTGTTTGTGCTAGTTTGCTGAGTTTTTGCAATTCACCTGGGCGCAAGCGTTTGTTGGCTTTGAGACGGTCGGTGAGCATCATATCATCGTGGCAAGACACGTAGCTGATACATTGTGTAGGTTGTGCAGTCCAAGCTCGCTTGGAGTAGTTCACCTTCTCCATATCCACTTCTGGGTGAGCAATACATCCCACGAGACCGAACTTGATACTCTCCTCATGACCTTTCTCACCGATGAGGAAGGCGCCGCGGTTGTTGTCGGAGAATGGACCACGGAGGGCGTCGCGCATATCGTCGCAGAAAGCACCGATACCAGGCAACTTTTGCATATTGGCTTTCATGGCCAATGAGTCGCCATTGTAGAGAGGACCACCAGCTGCCCATCCCTCTCCATAGAGGAGGAGCGATGAGTCGATGCTATCCATCATTTGGCGCACGAGGTTCATGGTCTCTATATCATGGATACCCATAAGGTCAAAGCGGAAGCCGTCCATATGGTACTCCTCAATCCAGTAGCGGCATGACTCAATGATATATTTGCGCATCATAGCGCGCTCGCTGGCAGTCTCGTTGCCACAACCTGAAGCGTTGCCGAGCTCGCCATTCTCGTGAAGACGGTAGAAATAGTCAGGACAAGTTTGTGTGAAGTTGCTATTCTCCACGTTGAAGGTATGGTTGTACACCACATCTAGAATCACGCGGATACCAGCCTTGTGTAGCGCTTGAATCATCTGCTTCATCTCGCGGATACGGGTAGCAGGATCGTATGGGTTGGTGCTATAGCCACCGTCAGGCACATTGTAGTTGACAGGATCGTAACCCCAGTTATACACATTGTCGCTCAAGCGAGACTCGTCCACGGATCCATAGTCATAGGATGGGAGGATCTGCACGTGGGTAACGCCTAGTTCTATGAGGTGATCGATACCCGTGGAAAGACCCTCTGCGGTCTTGGTGCCGTGTTCGGTCCATTGGACAAACTTACCTTTGTTCTTGACGCCAGAAGTAGCGTGGATAGACATGTCGCGGTGGTGCATCTCGTAGATGATAGCATCTTTTGCACCTGCAAAAGCAGGACGCACATCCTCGTTCCACCCCTCTGGGTTGGTCGTAGCAAGGTCGATGATCGCTGCACGACGACCATTCACACCTACTGCTTTGGCGAAGATACCTGGAGTCTCGTGGAGACGCCAACGGGAACTAGGCTCTACGATCTGGAAGGTATAGAACTGACCGTTGAGGTCACCTTTGACGGTCTTCAACCAACTGCCATCTTTCTGACGGCACATGGCGAACTTTTGCAATGGTGCTATGGTGGTAGCGTCAGCGTAGATATTGAGATATACGCTGTCGGCATTCGGACTCCACACCGAGAAAGTGGTTTTCTCTGGAGTGTAGATCATTTCATCGAGTGAACCTTGTTTCACTGGATAATCATTCACGCTCTCGTAATGAGGCTTCTTGGCACAGCAGCCGATAAGTGTGGCTGCGAGGGTCATCATAATTAGTACTTTTTTCATGTTATAAAATGGTTCATGCGCCGCTGGCGCTTGTTTTACTGTTTCAACGTTCTTGTTGTTGCGCTGCGAGAGCATATAGGTCGGCTTTCTCGATGCGTTGTGCTGCATAGTCTTTGGTGACCTCAAAGGTCTTTTTGCGCGTCTTGGAGGATGGCAAGTCAAACATCACGTCCATCATCACGGTCTCCATCAATCCGCGCAATCCGCGTGCTCCGAGCTTGTATTCCAACGCCTTATCCACCACATAATCCAACATATCGGGTGCGAATGTGAGTTGGAAACCATCCATCTCCAGCAACTTCTGATACTGCTTGGTGATGGCGTTATTGGGCTCGGTGAGGATATTACGAAGTGCCTGCTTGTCGAGCGGGCGGAGATAAGTGAGGATAGGCAGACGACCAATGATCTCAGGAATTAGTCCGAAGGACTTGAGGTCTTGTGGCGCCACATACTGCAGCAGGTTGTTCTTGTCGATGGTTTGGGCTTTCTTCTGCGCATCAAAGCCCACCACTTGGGTGTTCATACGTTGTGCAATCTTACGCTCGATACCGTCGAACGCGCCGCCACAGATGAAGAGGATATTGCGCGTATCCACGTGAATAAACTCTTGCTCAGGGTGCTTGCGACCACCTTGAGGGGGAACATTCACCACCGATCCTTCGAGCAACTTCAATAATCCCTGTTGCACACCCTCACCCGATACGTCACGGGTGATGCTAGGGTTCTCGCTCTTGCGGGCGATCTTGTCCATCTCGTCGATAAAGACGATACCTCGTTGTGCTTTTTGCAGATCGTAGTCGGCATCTTGCAAGAGGCGCACGAGGAGCGACTCTACGTCTTCACCTACGTAACCTGCTTCTGTCAAGGCAGTTGCATCCACAATAGCAAATGGCACCTTGAGCAGCTTGGCGATGGTGCGGGCAAGGAGAGTCTTACCCGTACCCGTAGAACCTACGAGCAGGATATTGCTCTTCTCTATCTCTACGCCGTTGTCGTCCTTGGGTTGGAGGACACGCTTGTAGTGGTTATATACCGCAACAGACAGGTAGCGCTTGGCTTCGTCTTGTCCGATCACGTATTGGTCGAGGAAGGCCTTGATATCGGCTGGCTTGGGCAGCGTAGCCAACTCGAGTCCTTCTATATTGCATTCTTTTTGCTGCTTGATCTGATTCTCCTTGATGATTCTGTGACCTGCCTCCACACACTCGTGGCAGATATACACACCAGGAATCTCCGAGGAGAACAGCTCCTTCATCTCACGTCCACAGAACGCACATTTCTCTTGTTTCTTATTTCCCATTTTGTTTGGTGTTACATTTTGTGTCCCGTGTCGGGAGTCCGGTAATCTATTTCTTCGAATACACCTTATCAATCATTCCGTACTCCAATGCCTCTTTGGCGGTCATCCAATAGTCGCGGTCGGCATCTTGGCGGATCTTATCCATCGTTTGTCCCGAATGGTCGGAGATGATTTGATAGAGTTCGTCTTTGAGTTTGAGTATCTCGCGTGCGGTGATCTCGATGTCGGATGCTTGACCTTGGATTCCGCCCAATGGTTGATGGATCATCACGCGGCTATGAGGCAATGCGGCACGCATACCTTTCTCGCCAGCTACGAGGAGCACAGCGCCCATGCTGGCTGCCATACCCGTACAGATGGTAGCCACCTTAGAGCCGATAAACTGCATGGTGTCGTAGATGCCCAAACCTGCATATACGCTACCACCAGGGGTGTTGAGATAGATATTGATATCACGCTCAGAATCTACAGAGTCCAAGTATAGCAATTGTGCCTGAATCACATTGGCAGTATAATCATTCACCTCTGTACCGAGGAAGATGATGCGGTCCATCATCAGACGTGAGAACACGTCCATTTGGGTAACGTTGAGTTGACGTTCCTCCAAGATGGATGGACTGATATAGCTCGCAGAGGCATTCATAGTCTTCTCTACGTGCATGGAGTTCATGCCTTTGTCAACGGCAAATTTCAAAAAGTCATTCATATTAATGATATTTTAGGTTTATTTTAATACGTAAAGCTAAAAACGCGCAAAGTTACAACTTTTTTTTGACATATGCAAATTTCCTCGCCTCATCCCCTCATCCCCTCATCGCCTCATCACCTAACAACCTCTCCACTCCCTCCACAATATCGCGGTAGGTCACCTCAAAATCACCTGTGTACCAAGGGTCGGCTACATCGCGGTTGAGGAATCGGCGAATCTTGGGTTCTGGCAAAGCCGCATCTTGTTCCAGGAGGTCATTGCCCAACACGCGTGCCAGATTGCGGATATTGTAGTTCTCCATACAGAGGATGAGATCAAAATGCGCGTAATCTGCCAAGGTGATTTGTCGGGCAGCATGGTGCGTGATAGGTACGCAGTGGGCTGATAGACAGCGCTTTGCAGGGGGATAAATATCGTTGCCTATCTCCTCGCGAGAGGTAGCACAGGAGTCAATCTCCCATAGATGTTCTTGTCCGCTCTGCTCCACCATATGGCGCATCACCATCTCTGCCATCACGCTGCGGCAGATATTTCCATGACATACAAACAATACTTTTTTCATATATTCCTCGCCTCTAACCTGCGCTTCAGCGCATCATTTAAATCCGAAGACAAAATACACGGCACCTACTAGACAGAGCGCTGCCACGATGTGATTCCACTTGAGTTGCATATGGAAGGCGATAGCAGAGAACACCACGAACACCACCAAAGTGATGACCTCTTGCAGGATCTTGAGTTGCATAAGCGAGAAGGGGCCGCCATTGCCCTCAAAACCGATGCGGTTGGCAGGCACTTGCAAACAATATTCAAAGAACGCAATACCCCACGAAAAGGTTATCACACCTATCAGAGGGAGCGCTTTGAACCACGAAAACTCCGCCATCTTGAGATGGCCATACCATGCGAGCGTCATAAATACGTTGGACGCTACCAAAAGTAATATTGTATAAAAACTATTCATAATTCTCCTTTTAACCCCTTACTTGCCCCTTTCTTGCCCCTTATCTCCATTGGAACCTCATTGGAACCTGATTGGAACCTCATCGGAACATCCCGCTAACTTCCCGCCATCATCTTTGGGCTTTCCTTGGCAAATAGTCGGACTTGATATTCTCCATGGCGCTCCAAATCGAATCCCGCACATTGGGATTGAGTGCCTCGACTTGGGAGAGGAGTTGCTTGACCTCTGCACGACTGCTCACTTTCTCTAGGGGACAAAGCTTGGTTTGTTTTTGATAACCAGATAGTTCTGCGTATTGAGTGATATCTTTTTCCTCAATCAGACACAAGGGACGAATCATCTGGATAGGCATCTTCTCCATCTGTAGCAGGGGTGGGATGGTGCTCATGCTGCCTTGGAAAATGAGGTTCATGAGTAGGGTCTCCACGAGGTCGTCTTTGTGATGTCCAAGGGCTATCTTGTTGCAGCCTAATTCTTGTGCTACATCAAATAGCGCCTTTCTCCTATACCACGAACACAGGAAACACGGATGTTTATCCTTACCTTTCGCCTCTAAACAGTAGCCGCTTGCGGCGTTCTCTAGGCTGCTCGCTCCGCGAGCCTCTTCTATCTCCGTATCGCGTACTATGAAAGGTACGCGTACGCGCGCGCAAAAGTCTTCCAAATAACTGAGGTCAGAGTGGTAGTCGCGCTCTTTGACGCGCACATGCACAGCTGTCACACGGAAATGAGGCACATGTATCTGTGCGCGTTTGCCTAATAGTTCGACCAATGCCAATGAATCTTTGCCCCCACTTAGTCCGATGAGAATATGATCACCATCGGCTATGAGCCCGTAATCGGCACATGCCTTGTGGAAACGCTTGGTTAAACGCGATTGGAGTTTGAGATATGCTATTTGTTCTGGAGTTCGTTGCATACAACGCGAAAAATCGTACAAAGGTAGTAAAAAAACAGCATATTTAGCATAAAAAAGCAATAATTTTCACTTTTTTGTCATTTTTTCGTCAAAATATTTGGTCATATCAAAAAAAAGCAGTACCTTTGCACCCGCTTTCGGTTGAGAGCGATGTTCTTTAACATTTTGCGGCAATAGCTCAGTTGGTAGAGCACAACCTTGCCAAGGTTGGGGTCGCGAGTTCGAGTCTCGTTTGCCGCTCTATAGAAACGAGCAGGACACAGTTCCTGCTTTTATTTTCTAGAAAGGTCTTTGAATACAGAGTAAGAATCGGCAGTCGATACATAGTCGCTGACGCGACGCCCAAATGGCGGAATTGGTAGACGCGCTCGTTTCAGGTGCGAGTGTTGAGAGACGTGCAGGTTCGAGTCCTGTTTTGGGCACATCGCGCAGGTGGTGAAATTGGTATACACGCTACTTTGAGGGGGTAGTGGTCGCAAGACCGTGTGAGTTCGAGTCTCATCCTGCGCACAAAGAGACATCTTCGTAAGAGGATGTCTTTTTTTGTTTTATATGATAAAACAATCAAAAATTTGCAGATTTCAAAAAAATGCATTATCTTTGCAAGCAAATTTTATAATTGATTGAATATGAAAAAGATTTTTACTATTGTACTGCTCTTCAGTGCAGTTATCATGTCGGCGCAAGAGGTTCCAACCTCTTTCCCTCGTAAATACCTTATTGAGCACTTTACAGGTGAAGACTGTGGTTACTGTCCAGCAGGTATGTTTAATATTGTGGAGTATTGTACTAAGCGTACCAATACACCATGTATTTGGGTGAGTCATCACTATGGCTATAAACCTGACGAATATACCATACCAGAGAGTACAAAGATTGGTGCAACTAATGCTGTAGAAGGCGCACCTAATATGGCAATAAACCGCACCAAGATTACAGGACCATCGATTGCTTTCTCCCCAGCAGACATCTTGCCAAAAGAGGGTATGGAAGAGTTGATTGCTGATAAATGTGACACGATGGCTGAAGCATCCGTGGTGATAGATCATACCTACAAAGCCGAGACACGCGAACTCAATGTGACGGTAAGTGGTCAGGTGGCTGATGCTTCTGTGACGAAGTATCTGCTGACCGTGCTCATCAAGGAGAATGGTTTGATTGGAAAGCAAGCCGATTACGCTGGATATTCATGGAGATCTGCTGGTTTCAAAGAATTTTTACACCCATGTGTAATACGTGACGTACTGTGCTCCGATGCCTTGGGAGATACAGTAGCCGTTGAGAATCAAGCATATAGCAAGAGTTATACCTTTACTCTGCCAGAGGAGTGGGTGGCAGAGAACTGCTGTGTAGTCGCTTATATCACTCCAACGACTAAGAAGCCTATTATCAATGCAGAGGAGGCTCCGCTGGTGGCGGGCACTACAGGTGGTAGGGAATATTTACCATTTGGCATCACCGAACTGCAGGCACCTAATGCTGCTACTAACCTCGAATTTGATACTTTGGAACTAAGCAAACCAACCGAAGACAAAATGGAAATCAAACTTGTGGCTTCTCAAGCAACTCGTGATGAAACATATGGTCCAGTGAAAATGGTGGTAACCTTGGAATTTAATACACTAGATACGATTCTTCCTACACAAACATTGGAGTTTGTGGATGGTGATGTTTTGAATACTTTCAGCACAGGTACTGTTGATCTGGGAGCACAGACCTTTGGTGGGTCGCGTATGCAATACTACTTATCTGCTGATATGGAAACACTCTATCATACATGGAGAATTAAGAGTGGTACGATGACAGTAGCATCCAATGGTGGTTTTTTGGTAGAAGGCATATTGGATAATGGCAAGCCGTTTAAGATAACCTGCAATATGTTGACTGCATTGGAGAATGTGATATTTGATAAGACTCATGTAGAGAAACTCATGCGCGACGGTCAGATCGTGATTCGCATGGATGATGTAGAATATGATATGCAGGGTCGTGTAATTACTCAATAATGAAGAGAAGCATAATTATACTACTGCTTTTAGCAGGTTTGAAAATGTCGGCAGAAACGCCGACATTTTTTCCACGGAAGTTCTTGTTGGAGCATTTCACGAGTGCTAACTGCAATATGTGTCCTTTGGGAATGAAGTATATTGCAGAGTATCTGGACAAACAGACCACTCCCTATATATGGGTAAGCCATCATGCGGTGTATGGTACGGATGAATATACCATCCCAGCGAGTAATGCGATAGCAATGAACTATTTGGGTATGAATCAAGTACCCCGTGTGGTGTTCAATCGTACGGAACAAGATGGAATGATGGTGATAGATGCTTGGAGTATTGAGAATTTACTGGTGAAAGACGATACGGTGGCTGAAGCGTCAGTGGTGATAGAGCATCAGTTTGATGCAGCTACTCGCCGCCTTGACGTGACGGTAAGTGGTCAGGTAGCGAACCCAGGTAGGAAGGAATATCTGCTGAGCATCTTGATTAAGGAGAATGGTTTGGTAGGTAGGCAAGAAGATGCATATAGCTCTTGGAAGGGAGCCAAGTGGCAAGAATATATGCATCCTCGTGTAGTTCGCGATATGGTGACTGCTACGTTCGGCGATACGGTTAAGGTGAAGAATCAGGCGTATAGCTATACGACGAGTTATGTGATAGATAATGAGTGGGTAGCGGAGAACTGCTGTGTGGTGGCATATTTGACTCCGCTGGAGAAGAGCCCTGTTATCAATGCGGAACAAGCGCCATTGGTGGAAGGTACTGATGGAGGCGAGCAGTATGGTCCGTATGGTATTACCGAGGGCAAGGGCCCTAATACAACTATCAGTTTTGATAGCGTGAGAGTGACTAGGTTGAGTAATGGTCAATTGGAGATGATGATGACTTCTCCGAAGACAATTAAGACTAACTATTTTGGCATCTGCAAGCAAGTAGGTTATGTGTGTGTGAACACGGAGGATAGTGTGTTGCAAGCGGGTGTATATCCTATAGAGGAGGGAGATGCAGAAGGAACCATCACGGCGGGGTATCGTGTGGATGAGAAAGAGACATTGGGTGGCTCAAGATTATTGTATGCTGTGTCTGCGGACTTGAAGAATGGAATAGTAACCCCTATACATATGTGGCGTATGAGCAAGGGAGAGATGGTGTTGGACGAAGCAGGTAATATCTCGTTGAATTTCACAACCTATAATGGTACTAACGTGACTGCGACCGCAGTGTATGACTTCTCACCCGCAGCGACAGGAGTGGAGGATGTAAAGAGTGTAGGAGTTCAGGAGTTGAGCAGTTTAGGAGTTAGGAAGGTGTTGCGAGAGGGGCAGTTGCTCATCGAGAAGAACGGACAATGGTACACTGTTTGGGGCTATAGGTTATAGGCGATGAGGTGATGAGGCGATAAGGCTATTAGGCAATGAGGATATGAAAACAGCGTGGTTGGAATGACCACGCTGTTTTTTTATTAGGGAACTAGTAACACTAGTGAGGCTAGTAGCACTAGTTGTACTAGAAATTATTTTACAAGTGCGCCAGTAGCGTTGTAGGCTTTTCCGTTGCGGATGATGAGGAGTTGACCGTTGACAAGGCGTTTTGCAACATCATTGGTTGGGTCGGTAGTGATGTTGTCTACAGCTGTTCCATCAGCGTTGTATTGCAACTTCACAGACACATCGTAAGAGTTGACAGCATCTACAACTACTTTGAGTTTGCCATCTACTTTTTCGATAATGACAGTTCCATCTATGAGGCAATACAAACCTTCTGGATCCAAGTTGCCATTTTCGTCCACAAAGCAAACATAAGATGGTGCTGGACCATCAGGTAAGATACCAGAACAAGCCAATGTGGTGCCTGATTGCCATGAAGCATTGATAGGATAAATACCTTCTGGAATAACAATATCTGGATCAGCTGCTACATTAGCATCTACAATGAAGTAGAAATCTGCTGCGATAGTCTCGTCGGCATCTACCATAAACAACTCAATGATACGATAGCCATCTGGTCTCCAGTCTTTTACATTGACGTTTGAATTTTTCTCAAAGGTATAGTCAAGTTCCTCTTCTTCCTCGTCAAAAGGAATCTGCTCGCGGGTATATTTGGTCTTGAAGGTGAGGTCATATTGTACCGCATTGTTGCAGATAAAGGAAGCTACAGCAGTCACAATACCATTTTCTACCTTAACGGTCATTGTACCCTTTTCTACGGAAAACTCCTCGTACTTCTTGGTTGCTGTATTCCATACCTTCACCCATGTATCTATTGGGTAGAAGTCGTTGTGGTCAAACTTACCATCGTTGTAGAAAGTGCCCTCAATACTCTTGTTGGTAATACGTTCTACGTTGACTTTAGCCATTAATAGACCGTCGTCGCTCATTCCATCAAGAATAAAGATACCAGCGGAAGTTACGGCATTGGTCAACTTTGCAGCTTCTTCGTCGGCGAGTCCATCGAAAGTACAAGTAACGGTCTTAGTAGGAACAGGTACAGCGTAGAACATGGAGATATTGTATCGGCATGAGTCGAAACCGAGTACGGAAGCGGTGAGGAAGGTGGTGTCGTTGCGTTGGAAAACATTACCTGATACTTCTGCAAAATCTACAGCGATATCCTCAGGCAAACCATTCGCATCTTTCGTATGGTGGGTGATGAATGTTTGCTCCATAGCCAGATTGATACGCTCGAAGTCGCCACCCATCTCCAATATTTGGTCAATTTGGAAGATAGTAAATGATACCGAATACTCACCATTGTAATTGGCTAGTTGTACCTCCTTTGAGCCGAGTGGATCAATATAGAAATAGGACTTAGCCGAATTGGTGAAATGGAGGTCAAGTGATCTTGCTTCTTCTACGCCATAAACGAGGTGCATGATATAGTATTTGTGATCGGTACCGAGCATTTCAATCTCTACTTGATAGCCTTTGAGTGCGTTGCTACTAACCTCAATGGTACATATCATAGAGGTAAGTTCTTTGCCCGTTTTGCGATCTGTGAGATATGCATATGCTGTTTCGCCTGAATAAGTAGCAGGTGTGGTGATTTGTTTGGCATTGTATCCCGCCATGATTTCATAGTAGGCATTGCTAGCTGTGATGAGGATAGTGGCATCGGACATGCCATAACTATCGTCAATGAGCATGTTGTTGCAAGTAAATTCTACCGTATCTGTAGGCACAATAGGTGCCTCCATAGCGACATTGAAGAAGACCGTATCGGTTTTAGAGGAAGCAAGTGCTTCATACATAAATACATAGGAAACGCCCCCCGCAGTATTAGGCGCGCTATAGATAACACCCTCAAGATTTATAATCTCGTAAGGCACTTCACGATGCACCAATTTGGCATTTTCGGTGTCCATGAGTTTGTGGCTATAATAGCCTTCAACGCCCGTCTCGGTGAAGAGGGTCAAGTCCACATCCATGGTGTCGTTCTTACCAGCAATACGGACGCGGTCTTCTTCTGGCGTGACTACACAGTTGAGGATAGCTACATCGTATTTAGAATCGGTAGTGATCATAGTATGTTCTGCATGAACCTTAAAATAGCCGTATTCTGGCTTAGACTCTCCATTTTCTCCGTCAAGACCTCTAGTAACCAATGTCACTACATCTAGGATGTATTTAGTAAGGTATCTACCGATTTTCTCCTCTCGAATGGTCATCTTCAAGGTCTTGTAATAGTGCGTTTTTTCGTCTGCTTCTGGGAATATACACCAAGAAGTCAGTGGATCACTATAGAGGTCATCTTCGGTATATTCACCAGCCATGGTCTCTGGATTTCCATAGAAATCAAAGCAGAATTGGTAGCGATCGTTTTTTAACACGAAGTACCAGTCACCACCAACGATAGCAGTATCGCCATTGCGTCCAACCACTGTGTCCCATGGGGTATAGTATGGGTCTATGTGGAATGATCTAAAGAAGACTTCAGTCGTGTCATGTTGGGTCAATGTAGATTCATCTGCAAGTGTAGCCTGCTGAGACTCTGGTTGTTGGAGCGCCTTGATAGTGTTACGCAAGTGCTCTTTTCCCATCAGGGCTTTCATGGCTTGTGGCTTGGTCAGGGTGGTTTGTGCAACCGCTACCCATGACAAAGCGCAGAGCATAATGAGAGAAAGAATTTTTTTCATACTGGTTGTTATTAATAGTTGTTGGTTATTTAATCATTGCACCTTGTGCATTGTAGTTGATATTATTTCTCTTGATGATGAGTTGCCCGTTGTGTATATACTTGGTCGTGTGTGTTTGTGGCGATGGTATGTTGGTGATACCTGTACCAGTACCGTCATAGACAATATGCACAGGTACGTTGTATGAGTTGCGTGCATTCACTTCCATGTATATTTCTCCATGTTCGTTTTTGGAAATTTTAACTTCTCCGCTTGTTAGGAGCCATAATGGTGTGATGATACCGCCCTCGATAGTCAACTGAGCGTAGAATGAAGGCCATACACCGCCTAGTACGCCTGGGTTAGCACTTACTGTGCCATAATCTTCAGAATCATTGATAGGATAGGTGCCTTCTGGGATGATGATATCAGGGTCTTCTTCATTTGTATAGAAAAAGAATGCTGCTTGATCAGAGTTGTCAGCTGCAGTAATACATAGGTAGAGGAATCCCTCTGTCTGAATCTTATTGTCAATGACCACTTGATCTGTAGTAGTATATGTACGATCTACTTCTGCGTATGGTTCGTCAAACTCCAAATGATTGTTGTATTTTGATGTCATCTTGACGTGGTAATAGATGGCATTGGAGCAAATCATCTTAGCTTCTGCTGTAATATTGCCTTCTGCATCTATTTTTACCTCTAATGTAGCCTTCTCCACGGTATGTAGCAACTCACCATCTTTTTCGCGAACAAAACAATTGCCTCCGTAGAAGTCGTATGCTCCATCTTTCGCGCCGAACTTGCCAAACAAACCGTCATTCACAAAGGTACCTGCTACCTCTTGGGTGATAGGAGATAGGGAAATATACCACGCAGAGTCTGGAGTAAAGGCTGCTAACGTGTAGTAGCCATCTGCCATGGAGTTGATAAATTCAACAGGCATTTCTATTTCCACTGTATCTTTTGGTGTAGGTGCTGCGTACCACCATGTTACATCGTACTGGATGGAATCAAAGCCAATGATGCTGGCAGTGATAACGGTGGTGTCGCCATATTGGTTGAGTGTACCATTGACGTCAGCGATAGCAACGCCATACTCATTGGTCTTATTCACACCTGAATAATCCAAATATACATCATCGATGCTGAAAGTCTCACCGAGCTGTACACCCGCGATAGTGATAGATGCTTCGTATTCTTTGCCATAGTTGAGGAGTTGCAACATATGCTTGTTGTAAGGTTGATAGGTAGCAATGGCTGGCTCGTTGAAGGATATTTCCACCGTGTCGGTTGGCTCAGGTACAACGAACTTCATATCCACGCAATAGTAGTTGTAGTCCTTGCAATATGCCTCTAATGTAGCTTCCCATCCAGAGATCTTCTCTGTGAGGGTAAGCTGGGCGCGGATAGACTCTACCATTTCCCATGTCTCCATATCGGAGATGGTTACATAGATGTTGTCGTACACACCTGGCTCCACATCCGATGCTTCGTAGATTGCCGTCACGTCGTATTCTTTAGAAGAACCCCATACGAGAATCATACCTAGGCTTGCTAGCGACAAGTCATCAATATCCAGGTTGGTACAAGAGATACGAATGGTGTCTTTGGGAGCAGGTAAGTTCGCAGGCATTGTCACTGTGTGCAATATAGTGTCTTGGTTGTAGAAAGAGAGCTTGGCAAGATAGCCCATTGAGCCATTCGCTAAGCTGCCACTGGCTACTTGCAAGTTGGCTTGTAGTAACTTCTGCTCAACGCCTTGATACACTATTTTTGTGCCCTTTGCGTCAAAGTCTTTTTGGGTATAAACACCATCAATAGATGTCGCGTTGACGGTTAACTTCAGCTCCAAGTCCGCATTGCTTCCTTCTAACACAAAGTTGCCAGTACCCAATTCTACATGTGCGTTGTTAATTGTGCTGTTAATGGTTGCTTTAGGCGTGTATATCGTATGTACTGCATGTAAAACATACACATTATCTTCGGTGTCGGTGATAGTTGCATCCAAGATGATCTCTCTCATGTATTCGCTAGTCACTTTCTCTGAGATGGTCATTTCAATATCGCTGAGATGAATCTCATAGAAGGTGGTTGCAGATAGATACCATCCCCATGTCCATTCGTAGCTAATATCCTCCATGGAGAAATTTCCACAATAGGAGTTGGCTGGACCATACCAACAAAGGCGGAATGTGTAGCCTTGCGCCTCCAAAGCGATGTACCATTCGCCAGTCTCTGCCTCGTACTCTGGACCAATGAGGAATCCATCACCATTGAGCGTGATAGTCTCAGCTGCCGCTTTGCGAAGTGGCTTGAGGGATGGAATGTTTTGTTCTGTTGTCTCCTGTACTTGTATAGGGCGAAGTGTGTGTTTGGTGACATCGCGCTTTATCAGAGCTGTTGCTTGAACTGGCAAGCTTGTTACTTGCTTTTTCTCATCGGCTGATGGTTTCAAGAGGGGAAGGGAGTGTGGGGTCGCCGACATGCCCATTGCCATCACGAATAACATAATAAGAGTAATAATCTTTTTCATATCTAATATTTTTTTATATTAAGCCGACAAAGGTAATAAAAATTTGCTGAATATGCAAGAAAAAATCGCTTTTTTTTTAGTTTAGTGTTTAGTGTTGAGTGTTTAGGGAAGTTTATAGTTTATAGTTTATGGGCGAAAGGCGAGAGGCATGAGGTTAGAGGTTAGAGGTTAAAGGTTAGAGGTTATAGGCTAGAAGATAAAAATAGGCTCCCTCTTGTGGAGGAAGCCCATTTTTTGGTGTATGGTGTAGAGTGTAAAGTGTAGAGGCTGGTGTATCAGCTTTGCTGTATTTCTCGCCTTTAACCTATAACCTCTCACCTTTAAACTCTAAACTCAATTAAAGTTGCGCACCTTGAGCGTTGTATTCAACACCGTTCTTGGTGATGATGAGTTGACCGTTTTGGATCATCTTAACAGGTTTAGCTGTTACGGTAACACCATCAAGATCGGTAGTAACAATAGTACCAGAGATTGTGATGTCAATAGCTACACCAGCCATTGGGTTTTGTACAACACCAGTAGCGGTAACTACGTCGCCAACGGTAGTAATAGTGAGGGTACCCTCGCCGAAGCCTAACCAAGGACCGTTGTCAAAATCACCAACGGTAACGGTTGACATGATCTCAGATGGCTCAGTAGCCTCTGGATAGTAAACAGGAACCTCAACCAATACTGGATAGGTGAGACCATCTTCTGGGTTGATCCACTCGCCAGTTATCTTGAGAGCGTAGTCGTACATATCACCGAAGAGGAGAACTTTCTCCACCATAGCAGTAGCGTTCTCAACCACTACAACAGTTGCCTCTATAGGAGCAGAAGACATGTTGAGGTGAAGTTCTATATTCATACCACTCCATACGCAACGTACAACTGCAGTTGCAGTTTGATCAAAGCCGTTCACAGAAGCATAGCCTTCTACGAATGTAGCCCCACTGCCGTTGAGTTCTACATAACTTTCAGGGATCAATTGATATGTATCATCATTTCTGTTGTATTCGCCAAGACCTAGGGTTACTGCAACTTGGAATGGATCATTTGCACTACCGCTGAGGACTAAGTTGTCATAATCAATAACGAGGTCTTTGATTTCCACCTCGTAAACTTCGTAAGTAGGCTCACTAGCTACTGGATAAGTTACAGTCAAAGTGTTTGTAGCATATGTCCAAGTGAAGGTGTACTCACCAGCAACGTCAGCTGCAAGGGTAGAGTTGTCACCGTTGTTAACGAACGTAGCAGAGTTGTTTTCACGAGTGATAGTAGCAGCATCGCTAGTCCAACCACCTGCAATAATCATCTTGAAGCCATAGTCTTTTGCCTCAAGAGTAAGTGCGAGAGTAGCAGTGAGCTTATCTTCAGCCATAACGAACTCGTTAGCAGTTGTGTTCCATCCATTCATATCACCTGCGATAGCGATAGTAGGGATGATTTCTACTACTTCTTGGAGAGTAGCAACAGCATTAACCTCTTTAGTTTCGGCATTGAAAGTGATGGTAATCGTATATTTACCACTCTCAGTGATTGCTAAGTTGTAGTTGTCACCAGGATAAGCCTCTGTCCAAGCGTGGTTTTTAGCGACCTTGAATTGGATGCTGCTAGTAGCAAGTTCCACGTCAGTTTTCTCCCACTTGTAGGTACCATCCTCTTGCTTGTTCATGTCGTTTGCAGTATTAGCAGGATCCCACTCTGTGCCGAACAAAGTTGCAGGAGCACCAGCTACAGTGTAAGTATGCTCTGGTTCTGCTTTCTTGTTGAAGTTAGCAACGAGCGCAACGTTAGCAGTTACAACGAAGGTATAAGGGTTCTCGGTAGATACTGTATCCTCACCAGAGGTCCAGCATGTGAACTCGTAACCCTCAGCAGCAGTAGCGGTAAGAGTAGCCTCTGCGCCACGCACATATTTGCCACCATCTACAAGACCATCTACTGTACCATTCTCTGATGTTACTTCTACAGTTAATACCAATTTGCTATGACTTACATAAATAGCGTTCTTAGCTTGTGACTTGCCATTATACTCGTTGTAAATAGCCTTTACAGTCAGTGTATCACCTGCTGCGATATCCATCGATGCAAATTGTTTGCTCTCGCCTGCTGCAGTTAACAAACCATATACATATACTGATCCGGTAGCGTCAACTAAATC
>JAFTXV010000008.1 GCA_017461505.1 Paludibacteraceae bacterium
AATACATAATTGTATTGTGCAGTAGAAGGACGAGTTGGTGTTTCGCCCATATATTCAGGCAATGCCCCATATTCTACCTCTGAGGATTGCAACTCTACTCCGTTGTAGTTCAAGAAGTGGATTTGATACTTACGCTTTGTTACAGTGTAGGTGGCGGTATAGGTTGCGTCTGTAGTTACAGGAGCGAATTCTGGTGTCCAACCTATAAATGTATAAGTATATTCTACGGTAGTCGCTTTAGTAGGTGTCTCGCCTGTATAAACGGGCATTTCACCCTCTGCTACTTGACTAGTTTGCAATACGGTGCCATCTTCATTAACGAAAGTGATAGTGTAATAGATAATTATCTTTTCGTACTGTGCCGTCACAGTCAAATCACTCTGCACATTGTTGAAGTCCTTATCCCAACCAACAAAAGTATATCCCTCGCGCACAGGGTCGGCAGGAGCAGTAGCAGATCTGCCTTGTCGCACCTTTTCTGTCTTAAGCGAAGTTCCATCCCAATCCATGAAGTTGACAGTAAATTCAGGAATCATATTTGCTGAATAGGTAGCCGTATAAGTAGCATCTGTAGTCACAGGCACTAGTTCTGGAGTCCATCCCGCAAAAGTGTAGGTGTATTCTTCAGTTGCGGCTTTCGTAGGCGTTGCACCTGTATATGCAGGCATTTCGCCTTCGCGCACTTGCCCAGTCTGCAATACAGTGCCATCCTCGTTCACGAAAGTGATAGTAAAGAAGTCATTGGAGGTAACCGTTACCTCGCATGTGGCAGTAAGTCCGCTTTCTTCAGTTGTGGCAGTGATTGTCGCTTTGCCTGCAGCAAGAGCCTTTATATCAAAACTAATATTTCGAAGAGAAGTGTGTATGCTCTCTTCATCAATGGTAATGACATTCTCATTGCTGATCTTAAAGAGAACTGTTTCTGTTGCCCCACGTGTCTTATTCAACTGAATGTATTTAGTTTCTCCTTTTACCATTGAAACAGATGTGTTTTGGAAACTCATTTCGGTGATAAGCACTTTTTTATTGATACTAAGACCATATTCTGCATAACGATCAGAGTTTCCTAACAATTTTGCTCGGATGTAGATACGTCCTGTTTCTTTCAAACCAATTACTTTGCACGAGTCGCCCATTGGAAGGAGCTTGACATAAATACTATCACTCGGCATACGGAGCACCCATTCTACATCGCGCATAGTGGTGTTTTCTGGTGTAAAATGGACTGTCAGCATACAAGTATCACCCTCGTAGATCTCCGAATCTTCATCCGAACTGATAATCTCCATGCGAGAAGGCTGGATATGTTCTACTGTAAATTCTTTGGTGGTAGTGAACGACGGATTGGTACTCGTCAGCGTGATAGTAGCCGTCCCTACACCTACTGCCGTCACCATACCATTCTGATCTACCTTGAGAACACTATCATCACTGCTTGACCAAGCAAAAGAGTCAGGATATACACTTGCTTCTATAGGCGTTGTCTGTGCCATTAACTGCAATGTTTCACCTACCTGGATGGTCGTCTTATCTACCCCTATACTGATACCCGTCATTTCGTAATATTTAATAGGAATTTTAGAGGTGTAGTTATGGGTATATCCTTTAGGATGAAAAGCTTCTAATACTACATCACCCTCTTTATGCACCGATAATATATACAAACCACATCTGATAGGTGTACTACTTCCATAAATAAAACTTGGAATCACTGTATCTTGCGACAATACCTCTACACTTACCACATCGGGATTGCTATTCTTGATAGTGAATGGTTGGTGTAAACTATCTGGAGTAATATAGAATGCCACTTGATATTCCCATCCGACAACCTTCCAATTGCCCTCTGGTTCTACCCACTCTGTTGTTCCTATACGACGACATTGTTTTACATATCCCAATTCAACTTGTGGTTTATGTACATTCACTGTACATGTCTTCTGGTAATTACCCTCATAAGTTGAAGCAGTAATGACAAACTTGTTGATGCTCAAAGAAGTTTTGTCATACGATGTAGTTACCAACCCATTGGAATCAATGGATAATAGCTTATCATGGCCATTAGCATCCAAGTATTTCTTTGTCCAAATAATTTGCTGTTCCAATGCACTATCAGGCAACACTTTCGCATGCAATTGCAATTGTTCGCCCTCTATAATATCAAAGGTCATTCCTGCCTCGGAGAAGTCAATGCCCGTTACTTTCACAGGATCTGGGCTATCGGGGATATTCTCTTCGTAGAAACAACGCAGGTATGGATAACCACCATTGATGGTATCGTTTCTGCCCCAAATGCTGTCAAAGTCAAAGCCAGCAAAACTGCCCTTGGCATGCATCTCGTTAGTAGTCAATGCTGTTCCAGTTTGGGCTCCTGCCTTTGGACTCAACTCCTTATTATAATATACATTGCTGATTGTGCCACCAGCTACACCCTCTTGCCAACTGCCACCTGCCACATAGGAATTGCTGATACTACCATTATTCCAATCTACAAGACCCGAGCCAAATAGTCCCCTTACGGTGACATTAATATCCATCGGAATAAACACAAGATCTACTTGCGAATAACAATCGGTTACGACACCGCCTGCATCGTAATTAATACCTCCCAACTGACCAACAAGACCGCCAATATCTTCATTACTATTGGCATCTACAACAATCCTACCTTGGGTGAAACATTGCGTAATCGTTCCATCACGCAGTACACCTGCCAGCAGTCCTATATTACTATCTATTTTATTGCCGCGCATATCAGCTACGGATGCTTGAAGACCCAAATTGCGAATCACAGTTGTCTCGCCTTTAGTTCCTATATAGCCAAACAAACCATGTTCTGCAAGCTCTATAATAGTCTCTTCATTACCATCCATATACAAACCACTTATCACATGACCTTGACCATCAAAAGTACCCAAGAATGGATGTATAGGGTCTATGTAATAACTACCCGTACCAATAGGCGTCCAAGACTCTGCATAAGTGTATTTCCCCCAATACTCCCAATCGGTAGTATCATTAAGCAAGATATCACAATCGAGATAAACCGTTTTTCCTTTGAAGTTATTTGGTGTCAACACGCCATCTATACCATTTACCGCGTGCACAAAGCCAAGCAATTGCGCTTTGTTGGTGATATGGAACTCCGTAGCGAACTTATTGCTGAATATGGAATAATCATAGTCGTCGTATGTAGGTTCTAACCACTTCGCATAGAGTGTCATGCTTTGTGTAATCGCTGTAGAATCGAAGTCAAAGACCTTCGTAAAGCCCGCATCTTCATACCATCCAGCAAAGATATGTCCTTCCTTCGTTGGTTTGTCAGGCATCAATAAATGACTATTCTCTGATACTCTCTTTGCAGCTACTTCCGAACCGCCGTTGCTCTCAAAGGTAACTACCAAACTAGGTTTATAATCTGGATTAACCTTCGGATAGTCACCCTCCCGTGGTTGCCAATAGTCAAGTTTGTAGGCATGCGTAGCATTCCAATTATCTACATAATCATTGAGGATATTTGCAAAATCTTCACTTTGTAGATATGCGGTAGGACGACCGAGGTTGTTGTAATCTCTTTCATCTTTATAGACTTTCAACACATCCGAATCAAAATAACCATTTTGTGATACTATCCAAGAATCTTGATCATCAGGTACCCTGAGCGCACAATAAGACATATTGCATCGTTTGGTAAGAGTACCAGTAAAGAGGAAGTTGCCAATGGTATCCGTACCACCAATACCACCTTGATGCGTTACTGCACTTGGTTGCTCTGCCGCATACACATCTGCTGAAGAGGAGCAGTTCAATATCCAGTTATCACCCTCCAACGCGATGCCGTTTACAATAGCTGATACAGCAATCAACCAATACACATTGTCAGGATCACCTACCGTACCCGAAGTATGGCATTGCGAAATATAGACATTATTAGCATAGCGATCCACATCACTTGCCAAAATAGCAACACCAGCGTGTGTACCTGAGGAAATGACATAAGCATCTGTCACACTAAGATTTTTAATCACTGCATTGTGATATAAGATACCAAACAAGCCCGCAGGACGACCTGCAGGGTCATCTATATACATATTCTCTATTTTATGGAAGTCACCATCATATGTACCACGGAAATAATAGGTATGCGAACGCTCTACCATATAATGTGGTTCGTAGTTGGTGACAAACTTCATCGTACCAATAGCTGTCCACATCTCTGGCATTTGTACCCCCCATTGTGCGCGAGGAGCATTCAATGCAATGTCCACCGTCTGACGGATATATTTGCCTTCGAACGTCTCACCATTATTCACCATATCGCGGATATTCTCAAGGTGTTGCTTGGTACCAACGAGGAAAGGATCTTCTTCGGTGCCCGAACCACCTGCTAGATAATCAGTGATATTGGTAGCATTCACCCCCGTAGGAACAGGATAATCGCCCGCGCGGTACTCCCATGTGCTAATTCCATACAAGGCAGCATACATATTGAGTTCATCCACAAAGGCTTGGCTCTTCATATAGGATTCAGGCAACTCTTCCACACCGCCACGTATGCCCATCAAGGTATCAGGGCGAACTTGTCGGTAAGAGCAGTTGACAATTTTTGCTGCATTGTTTCCATAACTATCCAAAAAACCTCGCGATGGTCGTCCTGCAGGATAACCCGTTGAATTCAGTTCGTTGCGAATATCCGTTTTACCCGTAGCAAAACAGTTAATCAGCGTACCAGGCACATCTGTAGGATAAACGTCACCACTTGCATCACGACCATTCATGCCACAGAAAGCCGACGCTGATGAGCCATAGCCATCGGTTTCGTCATGCACATCACCTGTGCAATAACAACTCTCTATATGTCCTCTGTTCCATCCCACAAAACCGCCACCACTTTGACCATAGATATGTACATTGCCTTTGGCAGAACAGTTACGGATTATACCACCTTGTACATTTGTTCCTACAAAACCACCACAATCAAAATAAGCATGATAATAGTATGCGCGCGACACACGACCTGTAGCGTGGCAGTTTTCTATCAAACCTGAGTTAGAGCTAGTCAAGCCACCTGCATTGTATTCTGTACAATGTGCGATACCAGCAGCAGAACAATTACGCACAATGCCATCAGCATCCACATAGCCAATCAGTCCACCTGCTCCGCGCGATGCGTATGCATCTACATTGGCAGAGCAATTGAGAACCTGTCCGCTAATCAATTCTGCAATCAAACCGCCTGCAGGACCACCATAGTCTGGGTCTGTATTCATTACTATTCCCGTAGCGTGGCAGTTTTCTATCACAGAGTTTCCTTTTACTTGCAATGCGAGGGTTGCAATACTAGAAGCACCTGTCAAGACCGCATTCTCCAAACGGACATTCTTGATAGTAGCATTCTCCACGAAGCCAAACAATGCTTTAGCCCAACCAGAGAAGTCAGGTCCCCCCATGCCTCCAAGAGGATTATCAGGATCATCCCAATCAGGGGCATCAGGCGTTGTACCATGGAAGAGGTTGTAAATCGTATGGTTTTTACCATCGAAATTACCTCTAAACCATGCGGTATCTAAGGTGTATTCCCATCCTGAACCACCACTCTGGAATTGACCAATAGGATGTGTCCACTCGTATTTGAGACTGTCTCCCAAAGTGGAGTCGCTGAGATAAATATCTGCTGCTAACTCAATATAGCGTCCCGAGAAGTCATCTCCACGATTAACGCTATCAGCAAAGCCCGCCAACTGCTCTGCCGTTGAAATGAGGATAGGATCATCTGCCGTACCCGAACCTGTCCATGACTTGTCAACAGTACCATTCCAATAGGTCTGTGCGTGTGCCATAGGAGCCAAAAGAATGCTCTGCACCATCAAGATAATAGTGAGAATCTGTTTCATAATGATTAGTTTTTAGGGTGTTTATATATGGATTTGTTTTGTATCGTGTGTCATTAGGGTGTATATATACAAAAAGAGCGTGAACTTTCGTTCGCTTCATTTGAGTTTTTGAGGCCTTCGACTACCTTTATCTATCAAATTCTACGCAAAAGCCCACGCCAAAAGCGTGAGCGTCGATAGGCTTTTGCTTGATAGATAAAAAGTTTTTAAAAGTGTCGAAGTTTCAAAAACTCAAGTTTGGCTTATAACGCTATATTAAATATTTAGTGATGGGTAACGCTTTACCGAATCGGTTGCAAAGGTAGTAAAAATATTGCGGATGTGCAAGAAAATAGCGAAAAAAAATCGCTGTTTTCAGGATAACGGACACTGCGCTAATGGATAATGGAGGCTTTTCCACTTCTGCGTTGCCTTCAGTAAAAGCGGTAATCCTTCGGTGAAGGTGGCTAAATGTTACGTTTATCCTACGTATATCTTACGTATATCTACCGTGTATCTACCGTAAAAGGTACGTAATTGGTAAGAGATTGTTTAGTGGACGCTCGCGATGTGAGCTATAAGGAAAAGAGTTTGGCACGGGATTTGATAGTTGAGATTTGACAGTTAATAGTTGACAGTTAAAAGTTGGCAGTTAACAGTTGACAGTTGAGTGCAACTGACCTGCTCTTTGAGGGAGGGAAGGACGAAAATAAACCTAAAATATTACAACTATGAAAGCAAAAATCTGGGTCATCGTTCTGATGACGTGGGCAATGGCGTTGCCCGAAGCAAAAGCGTGTACAGGTATCACACTGCACACACAAAGTAATCAACCCATCACAGCACGCAGCATCGAATGGGCTGCTACACCACTAAATGCGATGTTTGTGGTAGTACCACGAGGACAGAAACAAACATCGTTTCTGCCTGACGGCACAACACAAGGCAAAGAGTTTGTAGCCAACTACGGCTACGTAGGCATAGCCGTGGAAGATGATGCATTCGTGATGGAAGGCGTGAACGAAGCAGGATTAGGTGCTGGGCTATTCTATTTCCCAGAATATGGCAAATACATGCCATACAAAGAGGAAGACAAGTCGTTGTGCGTGAGCGATATGCAGTTTGTGGCATGGGTGTTGAGCTCGTGTGCTACCATCGACGAACTGGTGGCACTGATGCCGACTATTCGTGTGATTGGCACCGACCCTCGTGCCTCTACCGTACACTGGCGAGTGACAGAGCCATCGGGTAGGCAAGTGGTGATAGAAATAGTGGATGAAGAAGTGAAAATACATGAGAATCCACTAGGCGTGCTGACCAATTCACCCGAGTTGACGTGGCATATCACTAATCTGAATAACTATGTGAACATGATGGCTGGCACCGTAAAAGAGCGTGAGATGGGTTCGCTGAAACTGAAAGCCATTAGCGGAGGCACAGGATTGCATGGAATGCCTGGCGATATGACATCGCCGAGCAGGTTTGTGCGTGCCGCTATCTTCCAAAGCACTGCACCACGATTGGAAACAGCAGAAGAGACGGTGGTACAGGCGTTTCACCTAATGAATAATTTTGATATCCCTGTTGGGGTGCAGTTTAGTGATCCCGATTTGGCGCCTGACATGCCAAGCGCTACGCAAGTGACGATAGTGAGTGATCTGCAGAATCAGCGTTTGTATTATCGCACGATGTATAATAGTAATATAAGGTGTGTGGATATGAAGAAGATTGATTTTAAGCGTGCGGATTTTATGTTGCAGGGATTAGACTCTAGTCGGGAACAGCCGATGGAGGAGGTGGGGCTTTAGGACGCTTCGCTATAGGACGCTCGCAGCGCGAGCTATAGGTTATAGGTTAGAGGCGGGGAGGAAAAAAGAGTTGCCGAGTGGGCAACTCTTTTTGATTATTGGAATGTCGGACTAGTAGGACATGTCAGACAGGTCAGACTAGTCAGACGGATAGGACGATTACTCCTCTACAGCAGCTTGTGCAGCAGCCAAACGTGCGATTGGCACACGGAATGGAGAGCAAGATGCGTAGTTCATACCAACCTTAGCGCAGAACTTAACAGATGAAGGCTCACCACCGTGCTCACCGCAGATACCAGTACGCAATCCTGGACGAACGGCGCGACCTTTCTCTACAGCCATTTGGATGAGTTGACCCACACCGTTTTGATCCAATACTTGGAATGGATCTACCTTCAAGATCTTTTGCTCGAGATATACTGGCAAGAAACTAGCAATATCGTCACGGCTATAACCGAAGGTCATCTGTGTCAAGTCGTTGGTACCGAATGAGAAGTATTGAGCCTCAGTAGCAATGCGGTCAGCAGTCAAGGCAGCACGTGGGATCTCAATCATAGTACCGATCTCAAACTCTACCTCTACGCCGTACTCAGCGAATACCTCTTTAGCTACCTTCTCGATGATCTCCTTTTGTTGGTGGAACTCATAGAGAATACCAATCAATGGAACCATGATCTCTGGCATTGGGTTCTTACCCTCAAGTTTAAGTTCGCAAGCAGCGCTCAAGATAGCGCGAGTTTGCATTGCGGTGATCTCTGGGAAGGTGATACCCAAACGACAACCACGGTGACCGAGCATTGGGTTGTTCTCTGCCAATGAATCCACACGTTGTTTAATCTCTTGTACGCTTACGCCCATCTCTTGAGCCATAGTCTCTTGACCAGCAGCATCATGTGGTACGAACTCGTGCAATGGAGGATCGAGGAGACGGATATTTACTGGATAGCCGTCCATCGCCTCTAGGATGCCCTTAAAGTCAGCCTTTTGGTATGGCAACAACTTAGCCAACGCTTTCTCACGACCCTCAGCGTCCTTCGAAAGGATCATCTCGCGCATAGCCACGATCTTCTTATCCTCGAAGAACATGTGCTCTGTACGGGTCAAACCAATACCCTTAGCACCAAAGTCACGAGCCACTTGTGCATCGTGTGGAGTATCCGCATTGGTACGAACTTGGAGGTGTGTATATTTGTCGCAGAGATCCATCAACTCTTTGAAGTCGCCACTCAATTCAGCAGCCTTAGTTGGGATTTGACCTGCGTAAACTTGACCAGTAGAACCATTGATTGAGATGTAGTCGCCCTCTTTGTAGGTTACACCCTCAATAGTCAAGGTCTTTGCTTTGTAATCAACTACGATAGCACCTGCACCAGAAACGCAGCACTTACCCATACCACGAGCAACTACAGCAGCGTGAGAGGTCATACCACCACGAGCAGTCAAGATACCCTCAGCAGCTGACATACCTGCCAAGTCCTCTGGGCTAGTCTCGATACGAACCATCACCACTTTGTGACCGTCCTTAGCCCACTCTTGAGCGTCGTCAGCGTGGAATACGATTTGACCACAAGCAGCACCTGGACTAGCTGGCAAACCTTGGGTAATCACCTTAGCAGCCTTCAATGCCTTAGCATCGAATACTGGGTGGAGAAGTTCGTCGAGCTTTTGTGGCTCGCAACGCTTGATAGCAGTCTTCTCGTCGATAAGACCCTCTTTCACGAGGTCCATAGCGATTTTCACCATCGCAGTACCGGTACGCTTACCGTTACGTGTTTGGAGGAACCAAAGTTTACCCTCTTGTACGGTGAACTCCATATCTTGCATATCGCGGTAGTGGTTCTCAAGCTTGGTTTGGATAGCGTCGAGCTCTTTGTAGATCTCTGGCATAGCCTCCTCCATAGATGGATACTTGCTAGCACGCTCTTCCTCGCTAATACCTTGCAATGCAGCCCAACGGCGGCTACCCTCAAGGGTGATTTGTTGTGGAGTACGGATACCTGCTACCACGTCCTCACCTTGTGCGTTAACGAGGTACTCACCATTAAAGAGGTTCTCACCTGTAGCAGCATCACGGCTGAAGCATACACCTGTAGCAGATGTCTCACCCATATTACCAAACACCATGGATTGAACGGTTACAGCGGTACCCCACTCATCTGGAATTCCTTCCATCTTACGGTAGAGGATTGCGCGCTCGTTCATCCAACTGCGGAACACAGCGCAGATAGCACCCCAAAGTTGCTCTACAGGATCCGTTGGGAAGTCCTTACCTGTTTGATCCTTGATAGCTGTTTTGAAGCGAGCTACGAGGAGCTTCAACTCGTCCACAGTCAAATCCTTGTCGAGTTTGATACCACGAATCTCTTTTACCTCTTCGATGATTGCCTCAAATGGGTCGATATCCTCTTTGTTGGCAGGCTTCATGCCCAACACTACGTCACCGTACATTTGTACAAAACGGCGGTAGCTATCGTACACGAACTTAGGATTGTTGGTCTTCTCTACCAATCCTGCAGCCACTTCGTCATTCAAACCAAGGTTGAGGATGGTATCCATCATACCTGGCATAGAAGCGCGAGCACCAGAACGAACACTCACGAGGAGTGGGTTCTTAGGATCGCCAAAGGTATTATTCATCAAGCTCTCAATGTGAGCTACAGCTGCTTTCACTTCTTTGTCAAGAACTTCTACAATCTTCTCTTGACCTACTTCGTAGTACTCGTTGCAAACATCTGTGATGATAGTGAAACCTGGAGGCACTGGTACGCCTACCAAGTTCATCTCAGACAAGTTTGCGCCCTTACCGCCCAATGTCTCTCGCATTGATGCGTTACCTTCTGCCTTACCGTTACCGAAGGTGTAAACACGTTTTTTGTTGTCCATTGTTTTGAAAATGTTTTATAATGTTAATAATATATTAGGTTCGTTTTACTCACGTGGTGCGCTGTTGGCGGGTTGCGTCGCTTTATGACGCGAGTGTACCACAATCAGCCTGCAAAGGTACTGCTTTTTTTTGGAATACACAAGGGAAGTTTGTTTTTTTTAATAAAATATTTATTTTATTTGCTAGGATGAGATTTTTTTTGTACTTTTGCAGAGAAATTATTAACATGGAGAAGATTGGATATGCGTGTACTTTTGATAAACGGTAGCCCTCATGCAAAAGGTAATACTAGTATAGCATTGGCGGAAGTGGCTAAAATCTTGGAGCAAGAGGGTATAGAGACAGTAATTGTAGGCATAGGTGTACAACCTGTGCGTGGTTGTGTGGCATGTGGTTCGTGCAGAAAGAATAACACCACCTGCGCTTTTTCAGATGCGCTGTATGATCACTTGTTGGAGATTTTGAAGGAGGGTGTAGATGGTTTGGTGGTAGGTTCGCCAGTGTATTATGCGGGTCCTAATGGTTCGTTGTGCGCATTGCTAGATAGGTTGTTTTATTCGGCAGGAACGATGTTGGCATACAAACCAGCTGCTGCAGTGGCAGTATGCAGACGAGGCGGCGCGAGTGCGACGTTTGATAGATTGAATAAGTACTTTACAATCAATAATATGCCAGTAGTGCCTTCGCAGTATTGGAATAGTGTTCATGGTGCTGCGGCAGGTGAAGCGTTGGAGGATTTGGAGGGTTTGCAAACGATGCGTACGTTGGCGAGAAATATGGCATGGATGCTGCGCGATTTGCAGGCGAAGCATATCCCTATGGGTGAAGATAAGAAGATTAAGACTAGTTTTGTGAGATGATGAAAAAAGAAGAAATAGAAAAAAGGGTGGAGAGAGCGAAGGAGCTCTTTAAGCAAGGTTTTAATTGCAGTCAGTCGGTGTTTGCAGCATGTGCTGATTTGTATGGTATAGAAGATGAGGCATTGGCTTTGCGTTTGTCTGCTTCGTTTGGTGGAGGCATAGGTCGTATGCGTGAGACATGCGGTGCGGCTTGCGGTATGTTTATGTTGGCAGGTTTAGAAAACGGCAGTGCAAAGGCTGGTGATGCAGAAGGCAAGATGCAGAATTATGCTCTTGTGCAGGACTTGGCTGCGAAGTTTAGGGATGAGAATGGCAGTTTGAGATGTGCAGAGCTCTTAGGAATCAAGAGCCAGAAACAAGGAACAAAGACAAATGACCCCACACCTGCGCCTCGTACAGAGGAGTATTATAAGAAACGTCCATGCGTGGAGATGGTGGCGAGTGCGGTGAGGATATTTTTGGAAAATAAATAGATTCACTATGAAGAAATCTAGTATTTTGTTGCTTTGTCTATCCTGGATAGGAATAGTAGTAGCCTTTGATCGACCAGTAACACCTGTTGTTGTTTTGCCGGATTATTATGCTTCGATAGATGGCGAAAATGGAAAGGGGCTTCTAGATGCAATTCAGCAAGTAGCAAAGATAGGTTATCGCGCAGATGATTTTAGATACGATAGTGTGTGGTTGGCATTCAAATACACAGATTTACGCACAGATGGATATGTGTGGGAGATATACAGCGATTGTACCTTTGAGTATGAGAAAGATCGCACTTCTACAACCTCACAAACAGGCGAGTGCAAGGGCTATAACCGCGAACACGCGATGTGCCAATCGTGGTTTGGTACTACCTCCTTGGCGGGCAAGGAGATGAGTTCTAGCAAGAAGAACTCTCCAGGTTCGGATATATTCCATATTTATCCTACAGCATATGGTATGAATAGCCGTCGTGGTAATCGTCCGTATGGCGAAGTATCTCAATCTAATTACACCTCGGGTAATGGCAGCAAGTATGGTACATCTGTTTCGAGCGTATCTGTCGCAAATAGCGTAGCAGGAACGTATGTAGAAGGTAGCATCAATATGAGTACCAATGTGTTTGAACCAGCAGACGAATACAAGGGCGATATAGCACGTAGTTATTTCGGTACGATGGTCAAATGGGCAGGCGAATGGGCCTTCAATAAGGCGGAAGAGGGTAGAGTGATTTTCGATGCTACCATTGATGCAGATACGCATTATGGTCCAGAAAACAACTATGGTTTTACCGATTATGGATTGGCTCTGATGCTCAGTTGGCACCGCCAAGACCCTGTTTCGCAAAAAGAAGTGGATCGTAATAATGGTATTCAAATTACACAAGGAAATAGAAATCCCTTTATTGATTATCCATATTTGGTCGAGTATATTTGGGGTGAAAGATCAGGGAATGAGGTGAAAATGGAGGAATTGCTCTGTTCGGCTGACCCTCGTTTTGAATTAGGGGTTAGCAATGGTTATATGACAGATTTAGAAAAGAATGTCATGGTTGATACCGTATGTTGGATGCATGGCAATAATAAGTATATGATGACTCCTGTGCGACGTGGTAATAAAGTGAATAAACTCCCGAAGGCACCTGCATCGTGCAGCGAAAGAAGCAATATGTTTGTAGGTTGGACAGATGAGCCAATCTCTGCCTATAGCGAAGAAGCACCCAAAGTGTTGTATCAGAAAGCGGATCAGATTCCTGTGGTAAATGGCAATATATGCTATTATGCAGTGTTTGTAGAGCCTATTGATACAGGAACTCAACGAAAAACCATTACTTTCAACCCTAATTCATCAGAGGGTTGGACGCTGAATGACCTTATTGCTTCTTCGGATAAGAGTTATTGGATTATGCCGAAGAATGCTAGTATTGTTTCGCCACAAATCGCCTTTAATCAACTAGACTCCATCGTTATGCAATTACGAACATATTATAACTATGGTACCATACAAATTGCTGCAGATGGTGATATTCTAACTACCATTGAGGCTATTTCCAATAGTATAACGCGTTATACGTATGTACCATCTCCGTTGGAAAAAACTACTTCTCTCACTTTTACTAGTATTGAAGGAACGGAAACACGCGGTGTGGGGGTTCGTGAAATTGCTATTTATCTCTCGGAAGGAGAAATCATATATACAAATTATATTACGCATTGCGATGAAGCTTCATACATTGATAATGTGGTTGTAAAATCGGTAACTGATAGACGGAAAATACTGCTCAATGGTTGTTTATATATACAAATAGATGGGCAACTATATGATAGTATGGGTATGATTGTGAAATAAAAAAATCTAATTATATGAAATACTTTTTGGCTATTATTGGTGGTGGTCCTGCGGGATATACTGCCGCAGAAATTGCTTCGAAAGCGGGCAAAGATGTTGTTATTTTTGAGCAGACTGCCTTGGGTGGTACATGTCTCAATGTAGGTTGCATACCTACAAAAACGTTGTTATATAGCGCAAAACAATATTATAACGCTACGCACGCGGATAAGTATGGTGTGAAGGCAGAGGGAGTGAGTTTTGATTATGCCAAGATTGTGCAACGTAAGACGAAGGTGGTGCGCAAATTGGTGGCTGGTATCAAACAAAAACTCAACAATGAGCATTGCACTGTCATCATGGGAGCGGCTTCTGTGGTTAGTCGCACGGATGAAAATGTGGTAATTGCTTGTGGTGATGTGCAATACGAGGCAGAGAATCTGCTGATTTGTACAGGTTCGAATAATTTTGTACCTCCAATTCCTGGCGTAAAAGATAATCCTGCTATTTGGGATTCTACTATGGCATTGGATAGCAAGGAGTTGCCTCAGTCGATGATCATTGTGGGTGGTGGTGTGATTGGTATGGAGTTTGCGACATTGTATCACGAGTTGGGTGTACCTGTGACTGTGATAGAGGCGATGCCAACAATCTTGCCAAACTTGGATCAAGAGGTGGTGACCATTTTGCTGGAGAAATATCGCAAGGCGGGTATTCAGATATTGACCGACACGAAAGTGACGGAGGTGCAAGGTAATAAGGTGTTGACTACCAATGGCGAATACGAGGCAGAGCATATATTGGTGTCGGTAGGTCGTCGTGCGAATATGCAAGGGTTGGAAGCATTGAGTGATTTGGAGATGTACCGTGGTGGCATTGTGGTGGATGAAATGATGCGTACGAATCTGAAGAATGTGTATGCCGCAGGTGATGTGACTGGTAAGATTATGTTGGCACATGTGGCAAGTCGTCAGGCAGAAGTGGCAGTGGGACGTATGCTGAAGCAGATACCACTGCAGCGCATAGCATACAATGCTATTCCAAGCGTGGTATATACCAATCCTGAGATAGCATGTATTGGTTTGACAGAGAAGGACTTAAATGAGATTAAAGAGGGTGATTTTGCACCATCGATGTCCACTGACGAACCTTTTGTACCATACGAGGTGCACAAACTACCGATGACATATTCAGGACGTTTTGTGGCTGAGAACGAAGGTGAGACTGGCTTGTGCAAGGTGATTGTGGATAAGCGCAGTAAGACGATTATGGGTGTGCATATGATAGGCAACCCATGTTCGGAGTTTGTGGCTGCTGCTAGTTTTGCAGTTCGTATGGGCTATACCGTGGGCGAGTTTAAACAAGTAGTGTTTCCTCATCCAACGGTAGGTGAGGTGCTGCGTGAAGTGATTGCTGAATTATAAACTATGAGTGATAAGTGCTGAACATGGAGCGGCAAGAGAAAGTACTAGCGTATTTGACGGAGCATGGGATTGCATTTGACTGCTATAATCATCCAGAAGGCAAGACCATAGAGGAGGCAAAGCGCTGGTGGAAGGATGATGGTAGTGTGCATTGCAAGAATATCTTTATGCGTAATCATAAGGGTACGCAGCATTATTTGATATGCTTTGATTGCGAGCATGATCTAGCTATTCATGACTTGGAGCAAAGGCTGAAGGCTTCGTTGTTGGCTGCGGGCAAGAATTCGCCTGGTAAATTGTCTTTCGCGAGTCCAGAACGTATGATGCGTTATTTGGGCTTAGAGCCTGGTAGCGTGAGCCCGTTTGGTTTGATCAACGATGAGGAGCACCATGTGATATTGTTTTTGGACAAGAATCTCTTACAGGCGGATAGCCTGAGTTTTCACCCCAATGATTGCCGAGGCACTGTAGTGATTAAGCGTGAGGAGTTTGAGCGCTATCTAGAGTGTGTAGGTAATGAAGTAGAGTGGATAGAGTTGTATTAGTTTCGCTTTGCTATGTAGGTTATAGGTTAAAGGTTATAGGCATGAAACAAACAAAAGAGTGGGTTAGGATACTGAAATTTGTACTATTCTCAGCTAGTGCAGGAGTTATTCAGTTTGGATCGTTTGCACTATTAAATGAGTTGACAGAATGGCGCTATTGGCCATGCTACTTGATATCGTTGCTATTGAGTATTTTATGGAATTTTACGTTCAATAGGCGCTTTACCTTTAAGTCGAAGGCAAATATTACGAAAGCGATGTTGTTGGTGTTGGCGTTTTATGCAGTATTTACTCCAGCAACGACATTGTTAGGTGATTGGTTGGCAGAAGACTTGCTATGGAACGAGTATGTGGTGACCATCATTAACATGCTGCTAAATTTGTCGTTGGAGTACTTGTATCAACGTTTTGTAGTATATCGCAATCATATTGATAACAGAGATAAATAACATAAAATGAAACGAGTAACAGTATTTTTTGTGTTGCTTGCTATGGCAACCAATATTTTAGCATGGGGTCCTAAAGGTCATCGTATAGTGGCGCAAGTGGCATATGATTTGTTGGACGCCAAAGTACGTAAACAGGTGGATAAGTTGTTAGGTACACGTGGTATGATTTATCTATCTACTTGGCCCGATGAGATAAAGAGTGATACAATATATCCTACTAGTTTTACGTGCCATTACCAAGACTTGGATGGCGGTATGAGTGATTCGGCGGTGGTGGCTACTTTGCGTGATTATCCAGAGGAAGGCGGTGACTTGTTTATGGCATTGGATAGTCTAGAGGTAGTATTGCAACGCAAGGTAATCCATAAAGATGCTTTGGTATTTTATGTACACCTGATGGCTGATCGCTTTTGTCCAATGCATATGGCGCATTTGGATGATAAGGGTGGTAATGCTGTGAGGATGAAATGGTTTGGTCAAAATACCAATTTGCACTCTGTATGGGATAGCAAAATTATTGAGAACAAGGGATTTAGCTATACGGAATATGCTAGTTATTTGCATGATGTATATGGCAATCAACGTAAGGTGATTATGCAGATGAGCGACGAGGAGACATTGCTCTACACCTATCATCTAACAGATGAGGTATATCGTTATCATACTACTTGGTCGGGCAATGCGTACCACTATGCCTATCGCTGGACAGCAGCGACTGAATATCAGATGTATATGGCAGGTGTGAAGTTGGCTCAATCGCTGAATAATATCTTCTAACAATGGATTTTACGCTGCGTATATATAAGGAGTTGCTTTCTGTGTTGCAAGGCAAGGGCTACCAATTCGTGACCTTTGAGCAATACTGTACAATGCCTGTAGCGCAGTTGCCCGAGCGAATGATTATTCTGCGTCATGATGTGGATTTGAAAGCGAAGAATAGTCAGCAGACCGCTCAGATAGAATATGAGATGGGAATCGCTGCGAGTTATTATTTTCGTGTTGTGTCAGAAAGTAATCAACCCGATGTGATTCGCAAGATAGCAACATTGGGGCATGAGATAGGTTATCATTATGAGGACATGGCAATTGCGAATGGCGATAGTGAACAAGCAATAAAGCACTTCACAGAGAAATTAGCATATTTTCGTAATTTTTACCCTGTACGTACGATTTGTATGCATGGTGCTCCAACGAGTAAATGGGATGGTCGTGATTTGTGGAAGAAATATGACTATCGCACATATGGTATCATAGGTGAGCCCTATTTTGATGTGGATTTTTCGCAGTTGTTTTATCTGACCGATACAGGTAGGTGTTGGGATGGATATAAGGTCTCGGTGCGAGATAAGATACCTGTGTATCAAGATCAATGGACAGCTCAAGGTTGGGTGTATCATCGTACGCATGACATTATTAAGGCAGCAGAAGAAGACGAATTGCCAATGCGCATAATGATTACTACTCACCCTCAGAGATGGACAGATAGTTGGTTGCCATGGCTGAAAGAGAGTATAGTACAGCCGCTGAAGAATATCGTGAAGAGAATGTTGATAAAGGGTAGGTAATAGGATAGGCAATGGTGTTGTGAAGGTTCGGTCATTACTTATGAATAACTAACTAATAACTAACTAATAACTAACTAATCACTAACTAAAGGTAAGAGATTGGAAAACTGAAAAGTGAAAGGTGAAAACGGAAAGGTGAAAGGGGAAAAGTGAAAGGTAAGAAATAAAAAGAGAGTGTGTCAAGGGGTTGACACACTCTCTTTTTGTCGCATATGCAAGAGGTTTGCTTACTTGGTAAGGATGATGTACTTCCAAGGAGCAAGCTCAAGTGTTTGAGCTGTTTCGAGGGTCATTGTCTTGCCACAGAGGCAGTTGTATTCGCCCTCAAGGTTGGTGAGATCAAGTGTCACAGTTTGTGGCTCTGCCGACATGTTCATGATAGCTACTACAGTGTTGTCGCCATGTTTTGGACAAGCCTTCACGCGTGCGCACGCAAATACCTTATCATTATCCGCTGCGATACGAACCATAGGAGCACCCTTCTCGTTGCTCCATAATGCACGGTTGGCAGCGCGGAGGTCGTTGAGGCCCTTGTACAATGCCTTTTGTGGTGCGTTCTCAACGCGGTCGATGAGATCCTTCTCGAAGAACTCAAGACGATGGTGATTGCCGCTCATTTGACCGGTGTAAATCATAGGCATACCAGGCACTACGTATGTGAATGCAGCGAAGAGGTCAGTAGCATCGCCCATACGCTCAAACTCAGTACCGTTCCAAGAGTTTTCATCGTGGTTAGAGGTGAAGTTCATACGGATGGCTTCTTTGCGGATAGTGGTATCTACTTTAGCGAAATAACCCCAGAGGTCTTCCACTGTCTTGCTGCCTTGAGCCACACCGTTCATGAGGTGGTGGAGTTCCCAACCGTAATACATGTCGAATGCAGTTTCGGTGAGATCTTGTGCCTCTGCTTCATCCTCAGCAAGAGTAAACATATCTGGATGTTTAACACGAATCTCAGCCATCACATCGTTCCAGAAATCGGTAGGCACTTCGCCTGCTACGTCGCAACGGAAACCGTCTATGCCGATAGTATCCATCCACCAGTGCATGGCTTGCTTCATAGCAGCGCGCATGTCTTGGTTGTCGTAGTTGAGTTTGGAGATATCGGTCCAGTCGTATTGCACCATGAGGTTGCCGAGGCTATCGCGGTAGTGCCAGCCATCGTTCTTTGTCCACTCGCTATCAGGAGCAGTGTGGTTAGCTACCCAGTCAAGGATAACCTTCAAACCCAACTCATGTGCTTTAGCGAGGAAGTGCTCGAAGTCAGCACGTGTGCCGAACTCAGGGTTGAATTCGCAGTAGTCGGTGATGGCGTAGTAGCTACCCAATGTACCCTTGCGCTCGAGCACACCAATCTTTTGGATAGGCATGATCCAAATGATATCCACGCCACTCTCTTTGATTTCTGGAAGGAGTGCTTCTGCTGCAGCAAAAGTACCTTCTGGAGTAGCTTGACGGGTGTTGAGCTCGTAGATAGTAGCATCGTATGCCCAGCACGTATGGCGAGCATCGCATGGTTGTTTTGCACAGGAGATCATAGCCAATGCTCCAAGTGCGAGAATCAAGATTTTTTTCATTGTTCTGTTTGTTTATAAATGATTAGTTGATTGAATATGCAAGGTTAGCCAAATCGATGCTTACGCGTACTGTTTCGCCCATGTATGTGCGGTCGAATACCCATTTGCTGTCGGTTACTTCTACAGGGATATACTCGCCGTAGATGAGTGGGAGGGAGTTACGACGGAGTTGCACGAGTTGTTGTACTTCGTTGCGGAATTGCTGTTGGCGCTCGGTAAGACCATTGAACTTCATCATATGGCGGTTGTCAGGGTCGTTGGCACCAGCCTCGCCGTACTCATCACCTTGGTAGATACATGGTACGCCAGGGATGGTGAGGTTGATGACCTCAAGCAACATTGCCGCTTTGTATGCTTGCTCCTCTTTCTCTGGGTTGCCGTCTGCGGTCACGCCAATCTCGCGCTCCCAACCAGCTGCTTTGTCGTTCTCGTTCCAGCTGACAGCCCCACCTGCGAGAGAGATGAAACGGCACTTGTCGTGGTTGCCAGAGATGTTACCCATGGTGTGGTGCGAACCATACGCAGCGAGTGATTGCATAACTGTCTCGTGCATCTTTTGGAGTGATTGCTCAGGTTTGCCCAGCACGTCAATAGCGGTGTGGTAGATGTTGAAGTCGAATTGCGAGTTGAGCATACCGCTCTTGACATAGGAGCCAATCAATGAAGGGTCGCCATATGTTTCGCCAATCATCCAGATGTGGCGGTTAGGATAGCGTTGCTTCATCTTTGCGCCCAATTCGCGCCAGTAGTTCAGTGGAATATGCTTGCAAGCATCGTGGCGGAAGCCGTCGAAAGCGAATTTGTCGAGCCATACGAGTGCAGAGTCGGTCATAGGAGAGCATACTTCTGGGCGCTCGAGGTCGAGGGTAGGGATATGTACGTCAAACCATGTGGTGAGGCGTGCTTCGTCCCAGAGTTCGAAGTTGCGACGTCCATCAGGCAAGATGCTATCGGTATGCCAGTCAGGGTGTGCTTGGAGAGTAGGAGAGTTGATGTGCATGTGGTTGGCAACATAATCGAGTATGACGTTGATATCATTCTTATGCGCTACAGCCAACATCTCGTGGAGTTCCTGCTCGGTGGTAAAGCGTTTTTCTACCTCTGTGGTGAAAATAGGCCAATAACCGTGATAACCAGAGAACTTGGTATAGGTCTTGGTATTGTCGTATTTGTTGCCATTAGGGAACTTGTTCATGCCCCATGCATCCCAAGGGTTTTGTGTGATAGGAGAAATCCAGATGGTGTTGATACCGAGTTCGGTGAAGAACCCATCTTTGATCTTTTGTGTGATACCAGCAATATCGCCACCTTGGTAGTCTACGATGTCGAGTACCTCTGGGCTATTCATCTTCCAGTCGTTGGCTGTGTTTCCATTGTGGAAACGGTCGATCATGAGTGAGTAGAGCACTTGTGCGTGGTCGTCGTGACGTGTGAGCTCCGCTATGTTGCTCACTACTTTGCCGTTCTCCAATGGGATGAGCAAGTCGTTGAGGCGTTTGCCGTCGCCCATAGCATATACTCGGATGAAGCTACGACCTTTGCTTTCGCGCCATGCTGGTTCGATAGTTAATGTGAGTTCGTCGGCAGTCAGAGTAGGCTCGGTAGTGGCTTTAGTATCTTGCCAGAGAATGCACCATTGTAAATCTTCATATGCATTGAGCAGTTGAAGAGTGATTGTAGTGTCGGTGAATGACTTGGTAATCAATCCCACTTCGTATTGCGATTGAGGGATGATAGGAATGTTGTAGGTGATGCCAGTAGCGTTGTCAGTGGCTGTCAATACAGCGAGTTGGCCGTTTCCTACGAAGGTAAGTTGTCCGTCGGTTACGTTCAGTACCTCGTAACCAGGCTCCATGGAAAATTCGAGATTCTCCCAACATGCTACTTGTGGTAGGTAATCGGTGAGGTAAATGGTTTGCTCTACGCCTGCAACGTTTTCACAGGCGATGGGCATGATAGGGTTTTGTGTCTCCGCGTTGCGGTCACACTCCTTGGAACAGCATGATACCATGCTAGCTGCCATGAGGATAGATAATACGATTTTTTTCATGTTTGTATAAATTTTAGTTTTACTTGATTGCTCTTTCAATTAAAATAACTCTAGTTGTTTGCTTCTAAACACCTGATATCCCACTTGGCAGTTGAAGCATAAATGTGGTTGGCAATAGTTTTGGTAGAGGTGTATAAGCGCTTGTGTGTCAGCAGCAGAGCGTATCTCTTGTCCAAGCATTGTCCATTGGCGTATGATGGTGTTGTCCTCTTTTGGGATATTGTTAAGCCAATGAATAGCATCCTTGATGCTTTCGCTTTGTGCATACGCATATCTGTATGGTATAACCGTATTAATAAGCAGAATGTCGATTGAACGTTTTCCTATCGGTAGTGGACGTTGCACGCGTGAATATGCGCTCTCATCATCGTATTGTATGCTTAGTAATTCGACCATTTTTTCGGTAGTCTGCGCTTCCATTAGTTGTGAAAATAGGAATTCAGACTGGTATATCAAATGCGCGAACTGCCTAATTCGCACCTTTGGTGCGCTTTGCGGACGCATTCTAGCTTTTTTCCATAGACTGCCTTGGATAGGCTTAAGCGAGAACTTCTTTTGCATGAAACAGTACTCTTCCCATAGTCCATCTTCATGTTTGTTATCACCCTCCGTCAATAATCCCGACTGCCCAAGTAGTATGGCGGTGATCTGGAATAGACTATTGCGGTGCTTCTGTAGGCACGATAGAGGGGTGGCTAATGCTAGCTCTTCGAATGGTAGTCCGTTGGTGTGGAAACCAAAATTGTGTGCCAAGGTGATATAAAATGCATGCACCCAACTCTGTTGTGTGATGTTGAGCAATTGCATAATAGACTGGCGTTTGCACGCTAATCGCTTGGCAAGGAGGGTGTTCTTCCAGTCTTGGGTGAGCAAGGTAGGGTCTTCTAGCAATTGTTTACCACAATCGGGCATACCTGCTAGAGAAGCATGCCATTCGGAAGATTGGAGCAATTGCGTGAGGTAATCTTTGTCATGCGGATAACGAAGTTCGCATTGTGGAATTGTTTGTCCGCAAGCGTTCAGTACCTCTTTATCTGCTTTTGCTACGACGTGCAGGATGGTCGTGTTGTAGGCTGCATCGGTGTGATGACGATGCTTGTACCAGTCAGAAGCATGTACGTGTATCTCTATATTACCAACCCAATCTTGCCCATCAATACGGATATGCGCATGACTGAAGTCAGGTCCAGCATGAATATTGTATTGCCCTACGGATATAATCTCAATGGGCTTTCCATCCGTAGTCAGCTGTGGAAAGCCCGACCAAATGCGCTTCTGCCATATGTAGTGAAGTAATATCTCTGGCATTAGTCGGTAAAATCGCTGCAAAATTAGTGTTTATTTTTGACATATGCAAGAGTTGAACACATTTTTAATGTGATGATCTGAATTTAGGTAGTGGGTGAATCTTAAGAAATGACATTTTTATTGCAAACTATCTTCGGGGTATCTTCGGGGTATCTTCGGGATAAATAGAGGAGAATGGTTTGTTGGATGAATCTTAATAAAATGTGCTTTTTGCGAAGTTGTGTGTTTCGCGCGCGCGTCATATGTGAAAGGTGTATAATGCCCAAATAGGTATAAATGCCCAAAATTTGCGATTTAAGGGCATGAGAGCAAAAAATCGGAGGTGCCCCCAAAAATAAGAAAAAATGCAAAAAAACGCACAAAAATTTGCACATATCAAAAAAAAGCAGTAATTTTGCAGCGTGGAAAAGTGGGGGATTGAAACTTTTAAAACATTGAAACATTAAAACTTTATATAGATGATTGACAACGACAGAATTATTCCTGTGAAGATTGACGAGGAGATGCGAACCTCGTACATCGACTATTCGATGAGCGTCATTGTGGCACGTGCCTTGCCCGATGTGCGCGACGGTTTCAAACCAGTACACCGCCGTGTGTTGTTTGGAATGAATGAGTTGGGTAATACCAGCGACAAACCAACTAAGAAATCTGCTCGTATTGTGGGTGAGGTGATGGGTAAGTATCACCCTCACGGCGATAGCAGTATCTATGGTACATTAGTGCGTATGGCACAGCCATGGAATATGCGCAACGTGTTGGTGGATGGACAAGGTAACTTTGGTTCGATTGACGGCGACGGTGCTGCGGCTATGCGTTATACCGAGGCACGCCTCTCGAAGTTGGCAGAAGAGATGCTTCGCGATATTGAGAAAGATACCGTGGATATGCAATTGAACTTCGATGATTCATTGCGTGAGCCAGTGGTATTACCATGTCGTTTCCCTAACTTGTTGGTGAATGGTGCTAGTGGTATTGCAGTAGGTATGGCAACCAATATGCCTACCCACAACTTGGGCGAGGTGATTGACGGTTGTGTGGCCTATGTGAAGAACGCTGTGGCACGTGTGGAGAATCCCGAAGTAGAGCCAATCACCGTGGCAGAACTTATGGAGCATATCAAGGCGCCTGACTTCCCAACGGGTGGTACTATATATGGTTATCAGGGCGTGCGCGATGCGTACGAGACAGGTCGCGGTCGTGTGATTATCCGCTCGAAAGCAGAGATTGAGACCGAGGATAATGGCCGCGAGCGTATCGTGATTGGCGAGTTGCCATATGGTGTGGTAAAATCTGATTTGGTGAAGAATATCGCAGACCTTGTGAACGATAAGAAGATTGAGGGTATCTCAGGTATCAGTGATCAATCCAAACGCGATGTGCGTATCATCATCGAAATCAAGCGTGACGCCAATGCACAAGTGGTGCTCAATAAACTCTACAAATATACTGCACTCCAATCTAGTTTCTCTGTGAACAGCATTGCGCTCGTAAAGGGCCGTCCACAGCTCTTGAATCTCCACGACATGGTGGCGAACTTCATTGAGCACCGTATGGAGGTGGTAGTACGCCGCACGAAATTCGAACTCAAGAAGGCCGAGGAGCGTGCACATATCTTGGAGGGATTGATTATCGCGGTGGATAATATCGACGAGGTAGTGAAGATTATCCGTGCAAGCCGCACTCCTGCAGATGCACAAGCAAACTTGGAGGCACGCTTCAACCTCGATAACTTGCAGTCGAAAGCCATTGTGGATATGCGCCTCTCGCAACTCACGGGCTTGCGCATCGACGAGTTGAAAGAGGAGTATGCGAAGTTGCAAGAGCTCATCCAACACCTCAACGCCTTGCTCGCAAGTGAGGTGATGCGCTACGAAGTGATTGAGAACGAACTAGTAGAAATCAAAGAGAAATATGCCGACGAGCGTCGCACACGTATCATCAAGATGGCTACTGAGTTCAACCCAGAGGATATGTATGCCGACGACGATATGGTCATCACCATCTCTCACCTTGGATATATCAAGCGTACCCCATTGGCTGACTTCCGTCAGCAAGGTCGTGGTGGCGTAGGTGCTAAAGCCAGCGCTGCACGCGATGAGGACTTCATCGAGTATGTTCACCAAGCGAATATGCACTCTACCATGATGTTCTTCACCGAGCAAGGTCGCCTCTATTGGACCAAGGTATATGAGTTGCCAGAGGGTAACCGCCAGTCTAAGGGCCGTGCATTGCAGAATATGATCAATATCCAAAAGGGCGACAAGGTTTGCGCATTTATCCATGTGAAGAACCTCAATGATATGGAGTATGTGCAAAACCACTACCTCATCTTCGCTACCAAGGATGGTTTGATGAAAAAGACCACACTCGAATCCTATAGCCGTCCACGTGCTAACGGTATTATTGCTCTTGGTCTGCGTGAGGGTGATCGCTTGATCCGCGTGACATTGACCGACGGCAATAGTCAAATGTTGGTAGCTTCCTACAATGGTAAGGTAGTTCGCTTCCCAGAGGATACTGTTCGCCCAATGGGTCGTACTGCAACGGGTGTGCGTGCTATCAAATTGGATGAAGATGGTCAAGATCGCGTGATTGGCATGATTTGTGTAGAGGAGGGTAGTAAAGAGTCAGTTCTCGTTATCTCAGAGAAGGGCTTTGGTAAGCGTACCGACCTCGACGACGAGAATGGCGAACCAATCTATCGTATTACCAATCGTGGCGGTAAGGGTGTGAAAACGATGAACCTCACCGACAAAACGGGTAACCTCATTGGTTTGGAGGCTGTTACCGACGAACAAGACCTCATGCTCATCACCAAGTCAGGTACAGCTATCCGTATGGCGATGGATACTATCCGCGTGATGGGACGTGCAACTCAAGGCGTGAAGCTCATAGAACTTCAAAAACGCAATGATACACTCATGTTCGGTTGCGTCGTACCAAAAGAGGAGCAGGAGGAGGCAACAGAAGCAACCGAGGTAGTTGCTGAAGAGCCAACAACCGCAGAAGAGTAAAAAATGATAATAACGAACAAACTTTTATAAAAATGAAAAAATCTATTTTTCTCGCAGCTCTCGTGCTGATAAGCGCAGGCTGCTTTGCACAAAAAGCAAATGTGAGCAAAGCTCGTGGTTTGGCTGACGCAGAGACTCCAGACTATGCTGGTGCACGTGCTGCAATCGAAGAGGCATTGCAGAACGATGAAACAAAAGATCAAGCTAATACTTGGTATGTAGCTGGTTTTATTGGTTACAAAGAGTTTGAGACTAGCAACCTTAACCGTCAATTGGGTCGAAACATTGATTTTGACAAATGGGGCGCAGCTGTGTATGAATCAGTGGGTTACTGGAATAAGGCTTATGAATTGGCTATGATTCCTACTTATGACAAGAAAGGTAAAGCAAAGTATGATACACGTACTCCAAAGAATATCTTACCTAAGTTGCAAGAGTACTTCATGTATCAACCACTAATCATTGCAGGTTTCAATGCATATGAGGCACAAAATCCATCATTGGCATACGATATGTTTGCTCAACATATTAACATCCCAGAGATGAAGATTTTCCAAGACAATCCAGAAGAACTTGCTAAGCTGCTCCGCGATACAAGTTACTATACTTGCTTGTACTATGCGGGTCGTTTTGCATACGAAGCAAAACGTTTTGATGAAGCGATTGCTACTCTTGAGCGAATGAATACAGAGCATGCAAATGCAAATGCTCTTCGCAAGGAGATTATATTCGCTAACGAATATATCTACCAAATATATATTGAGCAAGGCGATACTGTGAAGGCTGTTGAGTCAATCAAGAAAAGCATTGATCTTTTCCCTGAGGAGCCTTGGTTTATGCAAAATTTGATTAACCTGTATATCAATTCAGGTCAAGAGGATAAGGCCATCGAGTATTTGGATATTGCTATCAATCGTGAGCCAAACGTAGGTCAATACTACAACTCCAAGGGTTCAATTTTGGCACGTATTGGTCGCTTCGAGGAGGCGTTTAAAGCATTTGAGCAAGCTATTGCTATTGAACCAAATAATGCGCTCTTCCTCGAGACATTGGGCTTTGCATATGTAGATCTAGGTAACAAACTTAATGATGATGCTGCTTACTTGGATGCTAAAGAATATGCGAAAGCAAAGGTAGAGATTGACAAGGCATTCCAAAATGCGTTGCCATACTTCGAGAAGGCATACGAGTTGGAGCCAGATAACTACGACTTCAAGCGTTCGCTCCGTTCGCTCTACTACCGTCTCGGCATGGACGATAAGTACAACGCTCTCGCAGACTAATGGGGAGAATTCTTGCGATAGATTTCGGTCGCAAACGAACTGGATTAGCCGTTACGGATCCGCTCCGTATAACGGCTAATCCGCTTATAACCATCCCGACGCATACGCTCGAAACGTGGCTGATGGATTATTTTGCCAAAGAGCAAGTAGATGAGGTGGTGATAGGGCATCCTTATCAGATGAACGGGGAAGATTCAGAGTCGATGCAGTATATTCAACCCTTTATCAACCGATTCCGCAAAGTATTTCCCGCTATGCCACTAAAAGAGTACGACGAGCGATTTACCTCAGTGATTGCTCATCAGGCAATGATTGCAGGAGGGATGAAGAAAAGCCAACGTCAAGATAAGTCGGTGGTGGATAAGATAGCCGCTTGTATCATTTTGGAAGGCTATTTGGATAGTATCCGATAATATTGTAACCATATACCAAACTAACACATTTACACACACAATGAACTACCTAACTCCCGCTGAAGCTGTTCGTCTTGTGAAATCGGGCGATACAATTGTAGTGCAAGGATCTACATCCATTCCAATGGTACTATTGCGCGCACTCACTGAGCGTGCGAGTGAATTGCGCGGTGTGACTGTACTATCTGGCTTCGGTGTTCACCCAGAGGAAGCACCATATGCTAAACGCGAATTGATGGACTCCTTTAGAGCAGTTAATATCTTTGTCCCTAATAATTTGCGTCGTGCTATGCGTGAGGGTGTAGCGGATACAATCCCATGTTTCTTGGGTGAGGTGCCATCCCTCTTTCGTAGTGGACAAGTGCCAGTGGATGTTGCATTTCTGAATGTCAGCGAACCTGATGAGAATGGCTATTGCTCATATGGTATATCGGCAGATATTGCTTTTTCTGGGGCGGAATGTGCAAAAACGGTTATTGCGCAAGTAAACAAATACATGCCTCGCACCTTTGGTGATCCTGTGATACACGTTAGCAAAATAGCAGCGATGTGTCGTGGCGACGAGCCGCTCATAGAGGTGCCAACACCCGTTCCTAGCGAGATTGAAACACGCATTGGTAACTTCATCGCCAACGAGATTCCTGACGGAGCAACTCTGCAGATCGGAGTAGGAGGTATTCCCAACGCTGTAATCAATGCCTTGAGCAATCATCAGCATCTTGGCTTGCATACGGAAGCAATTACCGATGGTGTTTTGCCCTTGATAGAGAAGGGAATCATTGACAACTCGCTCAAGAAGATCTATCCAGGTAAATCATTAGGTAGCTTGGTGTTGGGCTCGAAACATTTGTACGAATACATGGATAATAACCCTGATTTCGTTATTCGCGATGTGGCGTTCACCAATGACCCACAAAACATACGTCAAAATCCTAAAGCGATGGCAATCAATTCGGCCATTGAGGTGGATCTTACAGGACAGATTTGTGCGGATTCCATAGGTGAAACCATCATATCTGGTGTAGGTGGACAGCATGACTTCATGTATGGTGCTGCCTTGTCAGAGGGTGGTAAGTGTTTTATCGCTTTGCCTAGTATGACAAGCAAGGGGCAGAGCAAAATTGTAGCAAATCTTGCCCCAGGTGCAGGAGTGGTCACCACTCGCTTCCAAGCACAATATATTGCTACGGAACACGGAATCGTTTATTTGCGCAATCTGCCTTTAGCTGAGCGTGCGAAAGCGTTGATTAGCATTGCTGATCCTTCGGTACGCGAAGAATTAGAGCGTGCAGCGGTTAAGCGTTTTGGTATTGGATTCCTCCGACTGAAGTAACATATATACAAGAAAGATAATGAAGATATTAAATACACTATTTCGCTCGTTGTTATTGTTGGTCTGTGCGATGTCATTGATGTCGTTCACTGTGGTGATTGATGCTGGACACGGAGGCAATGATGCAGGAGCCATCGGACTCGTAAAAGGAACTCAGGAAAAACATTTGAACCTGAGTGTAGCCAAACAATTAGCAGCTAAGATTCGTGCGACTTATCCAGAGGTAAAGGTGGTATTGACACGAGAAACAGACGTCTTTCTGCCCTTGCAACAGCGTGCGGATATTGTGAATAAGAATCACGCCGATCTTTTTATCAGTATTCACACCAACGCGGCTGAAAACCGTAAAGCCTGTGGCGCAGAAACCTTTATCCTCGGTACCGACCGAATGGAGGACAACTTGGATGTGGCAATGCGTGAGAATGCGGTGATGAAACTAGAGGCGGATCAGACTGTTTATCAAGGATTTGACCCAAATTCGATAGAGAGTTATATCATCTTTGAACTCATGCAAAACCAGTATATGGATCGCAGTCTAGAATTTGCTGAATTGGTGCAAAATCAGTTTGTCGGCACATTGCAACGCGCCAACAGAGGCGTACGCCAAGCTGCATTCTGGGTGTTGTTGAAGTCGGCTTGCCCTAGTGTTTTGGTGGAAATGGGATTTGTGAGTAACGCTGAGGAAGAAAAATGGCTCGCAAGCGAAGAAGGAAAAAAAGGAATTGTTAACGGCATTTTTAATGCGTTTGAAAAATATTATAAGAAATGAAGTACTCAAGAGAAATCAAAGTAGGTGTACTGGCTGTGATATGTGCCGGTATTTTGTATTTCGGGTTTAATTTCCTGAAAGGTGTGAATATCTTTTCACCAACTGACTGCTATTACGGCTTCTTCGAACGTAGTAATGGCTTGACCGAACAAGCGCCTGTCTATATCCTCGGACATAAAGTAGGATTGGTGGAAACGGTACAATATGATTTTACTAAGATTCCTGCCTTCACCGTAGGGGTAAATATCGATAAAGGCATCGTTTTGCCACGCGGAACGGAGATGGCGTTGATTGCTGACGGCCTGTTAGGTGGTGCAGCCATTGAGTTGAAATTACCTACTATGCCTAATCGTGCAATGCCATACCAACGTGGTGATACTCTGCCAACTGTAGTAACTCCTGGTTTGATCGACAACTTGCAAACAGGTATATTATCACATTTGGATAGTCTGCTCATAGAGGCAAACACCTTGCTGGGTACACTCAATAATGAGATGGAGCAGGGTAGCTTACACAATAGTTTGCAACATATCGAGCAACTGACAGCTAATCTAAATGTAAGTGCCAATGACTTGCGCCGATTGACTCACAATCAATTGCCTGAGATGATGAGCAAGGTGGACACCACTTTGTCTGACCTCCAAGTGGTGATGGCTGCTGTACGCAAGGCTGAGATCGAAAATACAATTGCCGAACTGAATACTGCTATCCAATCAGTAAATACGGCGTTGAAGTCAGAGGACGGGACACTAGGTTTGCTATTGAACGATAAAGCACTTTATGATAACCTCAACACAACCTTAGAGGACCTCGACAAAGTGATGCTGAATGTGGATTCTGTTGTAATGTCTATCAAAGCTAGACCATTTATTCAAAAGAAACTAAAGAAATAGTTATTTTTCGATTGTCTAATTTACTATTTTCGTTGAAAAAGTCCCTAACAGTTTGATTTTCAAATGTGTTAGGGATTTTTTGTGAAACTATTTTTGTGGAACAATCTAATTGCTTTTGTATGATTTTCAGCGAGTTATAAAAATGGGATAATATAACTATAAGAAAATCAGATATAAAAACCTAACTCCCTGAAAAATTGACTGATATAGTTGTGTGAATTCATGTGACATAAGTAGGATTTTTATATATCAAAAAAAAGCAGTACCTTTGCACCCGGATTTGTGAAAAGCACATTTTTTTCACGCTTTAATTTTGACTTTTTTTAAGCAGCAATGCAAGACAATGTAAACATATTGTGGGCTGAGTGTCAACAGGTCCTTAGGGATAACTTGCCTCAGAGTGCATACCAAACCTGGTTTGCACCTGTGACTGCTATCCAATGGGAAAACAATGTTTTGGTCTTGCAAGTAAAGAGTCAGTTCGTAGTGGAGTATATCGAAGAGAACTACTTGGATCTGCTCTCGCGCGTATTAAGAAAGGTGTTCGGACCTAAAGTGCAACTCGAATACCGCATCTTGATGGCGGGTAGCAGCATTGATGTCCCTAGTGAGTCAATGCACCATGTTATGGCTGCTGCGTCGCCTGTAGTTCGAACTCAATCGAATACAATGGTAGAGGCTTGGGATAGCCAACTCAACGCGCAATATACATTTGATAATTTCATCAAAGGCGAGCCAAACAAATTAGCGCGTGCGGCAGCGGTGGAGATTGCCAAGAATCCTGGTAAAACGATTTTCAACCCATTGTTCCTCTTTGGTGGTAGTGGAGTAGGTAAGACCCACTTGGCTACGGCTATTGGTAATGAGGTATGCCGCCTCAATCCTGAGGCACGCGTGCTCTATGTCACCGCTAATACTTTCAAACTCCAATTCCAAGACGCAGTCAACCACAACCGCGTGCCTGACTTCTTGATGTTCTACCAATCGGTGGATGTTTTGATTGTGGATGATATCCAGTATTTCGCTGACCTAAAGGGAACACAAGATACTTTCTTCCAGATTTTCAATCACTTGCAACAAAGTCACAAGCAGCTTATCCTTACCTCTGACCGCAGTCCAATGGAGTTGCGTGGTGTGCAAGATCGCCTCTTGTCGCGTTTCAAATGGGGATTGGCTGCAGAGATCACTCGCCCAGATTATCAATTGCGTCACGATATATTGCTGTATCGCATCAAGAAAGATGGCGTGAAGTTGAGCGAAGATATCATCAACTATATCGCATCAAATGTCACTGACAATGTGCGTGACTTGGAAGGTGTGTTGGCTAGCTTGTTAGCATATTCTACTTTGACCGATAGCCCTATCAATATGGCATTAACGGAGCGAGTAGTAGGGCGATTGGTGGAATTACATCCAAAGACATATGCGGCGAAAGATATTGTTTCGACAGTCTGCGAACGCTTGAATGTCCCAGAAAAGGTGATTACTGCCCGTACGCGTCAACGCGAAGCAGTGCGTGCGCGCAATATCGTGATGTATCTGATTAAGAAATATACCGATTCTTCGCTCTCACAGATTGGTGCTGTTGTTCATCGCGATCATGCTACTGTGGCATATTCGTTGAATGCAATAGAAGATCTGATGAGTTACGATGCTGTGCTTCGTCAAGAGATTGCTTCTATCGAACGCGCACTTGGCAGATAAAACTACCAAAATAACAATTCCCTTCAAAATAAGTTATACGTGAGAGGGTGTGTCAATTTCTTGGCACACCTTTTCATTTTCACATCCCCCTCGCACCTTTCCCCTTTCACCTCTCACCTTCCACCTTTCAGTTTTCAGTTTTCCCCTTTCCCCTTTCCCCTTTCCCCTTTCAGTTTTCACCTTTCAGTTTTCCTATCTCTTACCAATACTTAGTGATTAGTTAGTGATTAGTTAGTGATTAGTTAGTGATTAGTTAGTGATTGCTAAACCTTTACTGAAAGATAACCATAATATCTACCCACGAAACACAAAACTCCAAACAAAAATTTGCATATTTCGCAAATTGTTTGTACCTTTGTACTCCAAATACGTAAACATAAATGAATAATCATATGAAACGAACATTACTATTTGTTTTGTGCACTTTCTTCGCACTTGCGTTAACTGCTAAATCTGTTACTCCAGCGACCTCTTTGCCTACCTATTATAAGGATATCGATGGCAAAGCAGGCAAATCACTCTTTGATGCTGTTCAGAAAGTAACCAAACTTGGTTATTCTTCGTTAGGTTACGATGGATTATGGGACGCATATCCATATACCGATGTGCATGAAAATGGTTATGTATGGGATATGTATAGCGATTGTACATGGAAGAGTATTAATTCGAACCACTGTGGTAATTATAGCGATGAGTGTGATTGCTATAACCGCGAGCACTCAATTCCTAAGTCATGGTATGGTGGGACAACGAGTGGTCCTGGTTGCGATATCTTCCACCTTGTACCTACTGATGGCAAGGTAAATGGTATTCGTAGCAACTATCCTTTTGGTGAGGTGTCAAGCGCAGACTACAATAAGCATGGTAACAAGAAAGGTTCTGCGAAGAGTATTACTATCACAGGGGGAAATACCATTGCAGGTAATACAGGAGCTACAATCTCTGCTTCGGGTACAGTGTTTGAGCCTCGCGACGAATATAAAGGTGACTTCGCTCGTGGATATATGGGTGCGCTGCTAAAATGGGCCGGCGACAAAGCTTTTACAGAAGGAGAAGGTTCTAAAACATTTACGACTAACTTCTCTACTGGTTCTTTTGGTTTGACCAAATATGGTGTAGCACTCCTGATGAAATGGCACCGCCAAGACCCTGTTTCACAAAAAGAAGTTGATCGAAACAATGGTATTCAACAAACACAAGGTAACCGCAATCCATTTATCGACTATCCTTACTTGGCTGAGTATATATGGGGCGAGAAAGCAGGCGAAACGCTTAACCTCGCTGACCTCATCACAGCATACGACTCACGATTCGTTCTTGGTGAGAGCAATGGTTATCTCAAAGGCGGAAGTACTGTTGATCCAGAAACCAAATGTACTATCACATGGCTAGTGAATGGTGAAGCATATACTGCAGGCAATCCTACAACCACTGTCAACGAGGGGGGAGTAGTGAGTGTTTTGCCAACAGCACCTAAGTCTTGCGACGAGATTAGTACCCAATTTGTAGGTTGGAGCGAAGAGGTGATTGAAGGAACCCAAGATAATGTACCAACCGACCTTTTCTCCACTCCTGACGATGCACCAGACATTACACAAAATACCACTTTCCATGCTGTGTTTGCACTTGTGGAAGAAGATTTTGCTCCTGCTGGTGATCCAATGGTATATACACTAACAATGACAGATACTGAAGGTTGGACATTGTCGGGATTGATTAAGGATTCCAAACATTGGAGAATGGTAACTAATTCATATATTGAATTGCAAGAAGAAATAGATGCAAGTCAAATTCAATATGTTATAATAAATATGCGTACCTATGGTGGTGCAAATTATAATACTATTGAATTTAAGGTCGGCAACACTAAAGTAGGTGAATTAGTAGCATCAAACAAAACACTTAATGATTATGTTTGGAAAGCCGAAACACCAATATCTGCAGTAGGAAAATTGCGTTTTACAAGCACAAAGAATACATCAGAATATGGTCCCGCATTAAGTAGTATAGAAGTTGATATGAAAGGGCCAAGTTATACCTATACTTACTCCCGTTATATTACTTCATGCAACAATCAATCTTCTGATGTAGAAGAGACTATTGTTGCAAAACCAAATACCAAGATTATCCGTAATGGTCAACTCCTTATTGAGTATAACGGAGTGTATTACAATACGTTAGGTCAACCTATTAAATAATGAACATAGTTGAAGAAATACGCGCACTTTGTCGCGAAAAGAACGCCATCATCATGGCGCACTATTACCAACGTCCTGAGATTCAAGACATCGCAGACTTCGTAGGCGACTCCCTTGCGTTGGCACAACAAGCAGCCAAAACAGATGCCGATATCATCGTGATGTGTGGTGTGCATTTTATGGCAGAGACGGCTAAGATTCTTTGCCCCGACAAGAAAGTGCTTATTCCCGCCCCAGAAGCAGGGTGCTCTTTGGCAGATAGCTGCAAGGCTACAGACCTCGCTGCATGGAAGGCTGCGCACCCCGATCACATGGTCGTTTCGTATGTAAACACAAGTGCGGCAGTCAAAGCGCTTACCGATGTGGTAGTAACTAGTAGCAATGCCCTGAAGATTGTGAAGCAATTGCCAGAAGACAAACCTATCTTGTTTGGTCCAGACCAAAATCTTGGTGGCTATATCAATCGCATGACAGGCAGACAGATGGATCTTTGGAATGGCGGCTGCCACGTGCATGCTCGCTTCTCAGAGGAAGCATTGCTCCAACTCAAAGCGCAATATCCTAATGCCAAAGTCCTTGCTCACCCAGAGTGTAAGCAATCTATCTTGCAGCATGCTGATGTCATCGGCTCCACTCAAGCATTGCTTGACTATGCCAAGAAATCAGTTCAATCTCTCCCCCTCCAGGGGGAGTCGGAGGGGGCTTCTTTTATTATTGCCACCGAAAGTGGCATCCTTCACGAGATGCAGAAGGCATGTCCTGAAGTACACTTCATCCCTGTCCCTGCTGAAGGAGGAGGTTGCAACGAATGCGAATACATGCGTATGTGTACATTGCAAAATCTTCGCGAATGCTTGTTCCACGAAAACAACGAAGTGATTGTAGATGAGGATGTTGCAAGAGACGCTATCCGTCCTATCCAACGAATGTTAGAAATGAGTTGATATTCTATTTTGAACGGCGGGAGAGTGAGAATTGATACTCCAATCCGCCTTCTTGACGATTAACTGCGGTGATTTTTCCTCCATGGAAGATCACCGCATGTTTTACAATGGAGAGTCCCAATCCCGTGCCACCTGCTTTGCGACTACGACCCTTATCCACGCGGTAGAAGCGCTCAAAGATATGTGCCAATGCTTCATTTGGAACTCCCTGACCATTGTCGGTAATACTGAAATATAGATTTGATGGGTCTTGGCTCGTGAGTTGAATACTAATCTCTGCTTTCTCTACATAGTTGATGGCATTGTCCACGATATTGTGAAAAATGGAGTAGAGTAATGTATAGTTGCCTGAGATAATCAAGTGCTTAGGTATATTGTGCGTGATGGTAGCACCTGCTTGCGAAGCACGCAAAGATAGGTCTTGCACCACATTCTCCACTACTGTATGCAAATCTAGTTGCAAGCGGTTGTAGAAGTCAGTTTGTGTGTCCAGTTTATTGATAGTAGAGATGTCTTCCACGAGGTTGGCGAGGCGACCAGACTGCTGATAAGCCCGCTCAATAAACTGCTTACGTTGCTCCTCGTCCATATCCGGATGCATAAGGATGGTCTCCAATGCCCCACGAATACTCGCCACAGGTGTCTTGAGTTCATGACTGATATTCTGCGTGAGTGTCAATCGCTGCTGTTCACGAGCATGGTTGATCTTGCGCTTGTAGATAGCATAGCACACTCCTACAATCGCCACAACCCCTATTCCTATTATTATCCAAACATTCATCGCCTCTAACCTTTCGCCTTTAACCTCTAACCTCTAACCTTTAACCTCTAACCTCTAACCTCTAACCTCTAAACACTAAACATATATCCATACCCCGATTTAGTAACAATCCGCTTTCCGTATTGCCCCAGTTTCTTGCGCAAATGGGTAATATGCACATCTACTGTGCGTTCTAATACAAAACCATTGCTATCCCATACATTCTTTAGTAGATGTTCGCGTGAGAGTATCTGCCCGCGATGGGTAAGCAGATAGCAGAGCAGTTCTATCTCCTTGCGTGTCATCACAACTGCCTCGCCATCCACCTTGAGCGACATATCCGCTTTGTTGACTACAATCCCCTCAAAAACGATGCAATTCTCGCCTTCTTGCCTTATAGCCTCATCGCCTTCTCGCCTTGACGCTTCTGTCCTGCGAAGCACCGCCGCCACTCGTGCTAACACTTCTGCTATGCGGAAAGGTTTGCTGATATAGTCATCTGCGCCTAGCTTAAATCCCTTTAGCACAGTATCTTCATCGCTCAACGCTGTAAGGAAAATGATTGGTGGAATCCCGATACCCGATTCCCGATACCCTATATCCGAGCGTAGCTTCTCCGCCATTTCCAACCCCGACATCTCGCCCATCATAATATCCAATAGAATTAGATCAATAGGCGATGAGGCGATAAGGCTATTAGGCGATTGGAGCAGTTCCAATGCTTCTTCTGCGGAGTGCGCAACAAGTGTTTCGTAGCCAGCTTTTTGCAACGAATAGGAGAGAATCATGCAGATATCCTCTTCATCATCTACTATGAGTATGCGTTGTTTTGCCATATAGGTATGATTTTGCCTGCAAAGTTAGTAAAAATAATTCATTTGACCAACCACAAAACTGTATTTTAATGATTTCTTAATATAATTGTTAAAAATTAGGTGCGCCCGTTGGACGCACCCATATGAATTATTTCTCTTCGTTTTCTTCTTGCTTTTGCTTAGCTTCTTTTTTGTCTTTGATGGCGCTAATCACAAAGAAAGGGCCCATAAAGATAGCTACCATGCCCAAGGCAAGCAGAATCATTGTTAAATCAGTCATAGTTGTTGTATGTTTTGATAGTTGATTACTAAAATTTTTAAGACAATTCATGTTCGTCAATTATTAGTTTTTTCTTGTCTTATTCTTATGACAATTGACATCCTAATTGACCTTAATTGACGTTTTTATAAGTCCGAGTACTACCAAAAACTATGAAACGGAAAGGATATCTTTTCTTTCGATAAACTAAGTGGCGTCATTCGTGATAGTGCCACTATTCGGTTGATATTGTGTGCGATACGGTTTGATTCGTATCGCAATGCTGCATGCAAATCCTGTATGTTTATCCTTACTTGCCACGAGGAGGAGACGCGTTCCTGGCGGCGCGTGCGCAAGCGATTATCTTCGTTGCTCGCGCCAATTTGATACGATGTGAGCGCATCCGTCCAATCATATTGCTGTTGCAGTCGTTTGGCATAGTCTTCCAATGTGTTGTGGAACACGGACGGCATACTGCTCTCGCTTGCCGATGGGCAAGTAGCTGCTGCTTGCGCATGCATATCGGATCTCTGCCATGAAGCATAGAGTCCGACGACCAATAGGAGCAATATATAGCGCAATTCTCTCACTACGAAATAAAATTTCGTTTTATGCTGCAAAGGTAGCAAAAATTATGCATATCTCCATACCGTCCTCACGAATTAATAATTTCTTAACATATTTTTCATATTGGCGTAATAAATTCATGCTACTTTTGCACAGATTTTGAAAGAACCATATCAGATCGCCTTTCAGAAAGTAGATCCCAGCAGACTACAGCGAATATAATGAGCGAACTACAGTGAGTATCGCGAACGATCTACAACGGAGTGATCTACAGCGAATATAATGAGCGAACTAAAACTAATATAATTATGTCATACCTCATTCTTATCATCTCGTTAGTCGGCATCGTGTTTGGTGCTGATTTGCTGCTAAATGGTAGCGTAGCTATCGCTAAACGCTTTCATGTATCGGATTTCGTGATTGGTGCTGTTATCGTGGGCATTGGTACCAGTGTACCTGAGTTGGTGGTTAGTTTCTTTGGCGCACTGAAGGGCAACGCCGATGTGGCAATTGGCAATGTGGTGGGTTCTAATATCTTCAATATGTTGGGTATCTTGGGTTTAACCGCAATATGCTACCCGATAACGATAGATAAGAAGAACATGACCTTTGAGATACCATTTTGCATTGGTATCTCAGTGCTGGTGACATTGTTGGCACTCAACTTCTTTGATGGTACACCTGCTACGATTAGTAGAATAGATGGTATAGTATTATTGTTATTTTTTGCGGGGTATATGTACTATTCTTTAACTCGCGACAAAAGAGAGTCTACCCCCCTTCCCCCTCTAACGGAAGGGGCAAATGACAAGGAGATACAATGTCTGATGCCTATCTGGAAAGCGATTGTGAAAGTTGTTGGCGGTTTGGCATTGCTGATTGTGAGTTGCGATATGTTTGTAGATGATGCAGTGGCTATTGCTAAGTCTTGGGGCGTTGATGATGCTATTATCTCGCTCACGCTAATTGCTTGTGGCACTTCGTTGCCAGAGTTGGCTGCTTCGGTGGTGGCTGCGTTTAAGAAGAATACCCAGTTGGCATTGGGCAATATAGTGGGCTCCAATATTTTCAATATCTTGCTGATCTTGGGTGTCAGCTCACAAGTCATGCCATTGGTTTCTGCGGATATCACGATTGTGGACTATGCCGTCATGATTGCCGCGGCAGCTTTCCCGTTGCTCTTTGGCTTCCGTGGTAAGATTGGCAGAGTAGGTGGCGCCGTGATGCTTCTCTGCTTTGTGCTTTATACTTGGTATCTGATTGCAGGGTAAGTGTACATTGCCTACTAATTGCCTATCTCTACTATGATATTACTATGTGATTACTATGATATTACTATGTGATTCAGAGCACATCCATATACCTTCTGTTGGCTAGTGATCACTTGTACTAATCGACCTTTATCGCCATTAACCGATATTAACTGGCATTCACTTCTCTTCCTTTGAAAACATAGCGTGGGTATTTAGGGTATTTAGGGTATTTGGGGCATTTTTCATTTACCCTAAATCCCCTAAATACGATCTCTTTGTTTTTATATATCCATTAAATGTTAAATCCGCATAACCGATACTTTATCAATCGATTATGCGGATTGGCCTTATTGCCTAATAACCTTATCACCTTACTCCCACGGACATCCTGAGTATATATTTTCCCCTCATCCTTCGCGTCCGTAGGATTTATGCAATTTGCTATTTTTCTTTCGTGTATGATTCAAACCAGTTTGCGCGAATTAATTAATGCAGAGAACAAAAAAATAAACGAGATCCTTTCTTCTTTTGCACAGATTTTGTGCACTATTCTATATAAAGGATATAAATAGGATATATTATGGATATAAACCCGACCAACAAGTTTAGCAACAAAATTCAATACATCGGTTGCGATGATGCGACCTTAGACCTTTTTGAGAGTCAGTACCCGCTGCCTAACGGCATGTGTTACAATAGTTATCTGCTTCTGGGTGAGCGTGTGGCTGTGATGGATAGCGTGGACAAACGCAAGACTGCCGAGTGGCTTCAGAAGATTGAGCAATCCAAACGCACCCCCGATTACCTAATTATTCAGCACACCGAACCCGATCATAGCGGTTCGATAGGGGCGTTCTTGGAGAAATATCCCCATGCCACTATTGTTGCCAGTCGCGCTGCGCTACAGTTCTTGGAGCAGTTCGGCTATCAACCTGCGCATACCATTATGGTTAAACAGGGCGACTCGTTGGACTTAGGCGGGCTGACCTTGCACTTTATCAGCACTCCCATGGTGCATTGGCCCGATGTGCTGATGACCTATCTGCCAGAAGAGAAGACGCTCTTCTCTGCCGATGCCTTTGGCTCGTTTGGGGTATATTCGGAGTTCTCAGCGCATTGGATAGACGAGGCACGAAGGTATTATATCAATATCTGCGGCAAATATGGCGCACAAGTGGCAGCAGCTTTGGCGAAGATACAAGCATTTGATATTCAGCGCATAGCACCCTTGCATGGCTGTGCATTGGAAGGCAACGAGGTCACAGAGGCGCTGCGCTTGTATGACATTTGGAGTCGATACGAGGTAGAGACGGACGGTGTGCTGGTAGCGCATGCTTCAATCTATGGCAATACAGCAGCAGTAGCGCATTGTATCGCCGAACAATTGCGTAGTAAGGGTGTGGAGGTCAAGGAGATAGACTTGTGCCGTTCGGACGTGTCGGAGGCGGTGAGCCAAGCTTTTCGATTTGGAAAGATGGTGCTGTGTGCGGCGAGTTATGATGGCGGAGTCTTTCCGCCAATGCATGCGTTTTTGTATAAGTTAGGCATCAAGGGCTACCAGTCGCGTAGGGTAGGCGTGGTAGAGAACGGCACTTGGGCACCCACAGCAGGCAAAACGATCTGCAGCATGCTGGAGCAGATGAAGAACATCGAGATTGTCTCGCCCGTCCTCACCATCCGCAGCGCCTGGAAAGAGGACTATCAGCAGGACTTGGAGAAGTTGGTGGAAGGGGTGATTAGAGAGGAATGTATGTAACGATGTTTCCTTTTTTTGAGCTTATTGAGCGGTCTTTTTTATAGAATCGGCTCAAAAATGTGTGTTTTTTGATGTTTTTCGGTGCAAAGTGAGCCGATAATTCAAATATTTTTTGTAATTTTGCACCGATTTTATAATTATGACTATGGAGACAGCTCGTGAAATACTGCAATTTTTGCACTATAACCCTCTTTCTTCTCGAGAGGAAATTCGCAATGGAATCGCTTTTCAAGAGAGCGATGCGACGCTCAAACGCCTTATTGCATCTAACATAGAGGCTGGAAATATTGTTGTAGAAGGCAAGGCGCGTGCTACTCGCTACAGATTGTCTGATTATGCCCATCTGCTGATGCCGCTATCGTTGGACACCTATTTTGCACAGGATGTAGATGAACGCCAAGTACAGACCAGTTTTAATTTTGATTTAATCAACAATCAACTGCCCCAAGTGGCTTTATTCACAGAGGAGGAGTTGGAACGATTGAATGCTTTGCAAGAGGAGTTCCGTAATAATATCAGCGAGATGAGCGAGAATGAGTATCGCCGTGAGATGGAGCGCTTGGGTATTGACTTGAGCTGGAAATCCTCTCAGATAGAGGGTAATACCTATTCATTGTTAGAGACAGAACGCTTGTTGCGGGAGAGCAAAACTGCAGATGGTAAGACAAAAGAGGAGGCTGTCATGTTGCTCAATCATAAGGACGCTCTAAGGTTTGTGTTAGATAATCCCGATTTTTTACAAACATTGACGATTGGTAGTATTGAAGATATTCATACCTTACTGACCAAAGAGTTGTCCGTTGATAAAGGATTGCGCCATCGCCGTGTAGGTATCACAGGCACTAAATATCGTCCTTTGGATAATGAGTTTCAGATTCGCGAAGCGATGCGTGATACATGTAATCTTATCAATAGCCGCAGCAATGTGTTTGAAAAAGCATTGTTGGCGTTGGTGTTATTGAGTTATATTCAACCATTTATGGACGGAAATAAGCGCACGGCACGTATCACTAGCAACGCTTTGTTGATTGCTAATGGATGTTGCCCATTGTCCTTCCGCTCGGTAGATTCGATTGATTATAAGAAAGCGATGTTGATTTTCTATGAGCAGAATAATCTGCACGCTTTCAAGCAGATTTTTATTGATCAATACGAATTTGCGGTAAAAGAGTATTTTTGATTTTTTATCTAAGAAGTTCCTTGCGGGTTAGGGGACCACGATAGGACATCTCTGGGACATCTGTGGGCTTTCGGTGGCTTTCAGTTTTCTGTTTTTTACCTTTCCGTTTTTCGGTGTGTCTCTATAATAGTGTTGCAAAAATCTTCGGCGCGGAAGGGGTTTTGCGCCGAAGATTTGAGAAAGTGGAGGGTAAAATGATATATACAATACGCGGGAAGTGTTGTATTTATGGGACTTCCCGCGTGAGTGTATTTTTTTGAAATAAGTTTTCGCGTGCCGAAGATGGTGCAAAGATGTATAATAAATTCCACACACACATACACACGTTAGGCGATCACTGTTGCTACGTCACAAAAACGGCATAGCAACTTTCACATGGATATGAACATACTATAATCTGCACCATCATCAAGAATGCTTTGGCCAGTGGTTTCTACTGCAACTACAGGCACTATAAAATCGTTTTTTTTCTCACTTTGGTGATTGATAAACAAACCAATGAGTAACCCTATTGCGGCGGCAACGGGAGTGGTTATCCATCCCCAATACTGACTGCGATGGTGTGTTGGCGAATGCGTTATTTCTGGTGATGCTGCTATATGTAGTTTTGCATCTTGCGCTTCACGCAAACGGCGTGCAGAAGCAGTTAGTTGATCTTCAAATGTATTATTCATAATCTTTTAATTTTAGTCGTAGATGATTAGTTAGTGTGTGTAGGCGTGACTTGACTGTTCCTTCTGGTACACCAATAATTACTGCTATTTCGGGAACCGTTAACTCTTGCGTAAATCGTAATTCAAATAATAGTTGTTGTGATTCGTCTAAACGAGATAGTGCTTGTAGCAATGCTTGGTCAAAGGTGACGGCATCAAGTTGAATCGTTGTCGTCTCTTCTTCGATAGGTTCTTCAGTGGATAATGACTCTAAATATGCTTGTTTACGTTGGTTGCTGCGGTAGGTATTCTTGCATAGATTATAGGCTACAGAAAAAAGCCAAGTACGGAATGGTTGACTTGCTGAATATGATGTACGTGATATCCACACTCGTACAAAAGTTTCTTGTAGTAAGTCTGCTGCTTGTTGTTCATCCCCTCCTAATCGGCGAAAGAAAAATCCTTGCAATAATCGCGCATATCGGCGATGTAACTCGTTAAAGGCTTTTTCATCGTTCATCAGACGAACACGCTTCATGAGTTGTTCGTCTGATGTTGATTTATAATTTGTAAATAATGAGAATATCATTTCTGCTTATCGTTTAGGAGATTAATGTATTTCACTTTCTCCTCATCTGGCAAGGATGTTTGTACCACGGCAGATATTAATGATCGCATCAATTGATTAGCGTGAAGCGTATCACCGCTTTCCTTGTAGCTCTTGACAACTGGTGCAAGCATAACTACATAATTGAGTTGAATGCGCTCGCTTCCCTTCCATTGTTCTTCGTAAACAAAGTTTGGCTCTGTGATATATTGCAGGTTATACTTCGTTTCGACATTATGTTTTGCAATAGCCATATTATCGTAACGCTTCGTACTATAACGAAATGCAAGTCCCTCATTATATAGATTCTTCTTAAAGGAATCTATTTCGGGATAGCTATCTGTTGGGAAGAAATAAATAGGGCGTTTGCTATTATCAATAATATGCTCTAATAAGTCTTGGAAATAATCATCCATTGCAGTGTACTCTTTCTTGACCTCAAAATCTTTGATACCCAGGAAGTCGCACAAGGCTTTGCGGTAAGTATCTACAAAAAGGAAGGAAACAGGAACAATGATTTTATCTGTATGTTGGTTGAGTGCTTCTTGAATGACCAAAGATGTATATCCGGGTACATCGCCATTAACAAAATAGATGGCGTTTTCCTCCATGCCTTGCAGCGAGTTATAGGTATAACGCAACAAATAGGACGGATAAGCATTGGTTGTGTAGAGATGTTGAGCAAACTTAGTGAGATGTTTCTGTTCTACATTAGGTGTTTTATCTTTTGCTAAGGTTTTGCCACTCATCCAAAGATAAGAGATTAGTGTCTCTGCATCTTTGCGGGCAATATTGTCTGGCATTAATTGCAGGGCTTGCTTTGCATACGGATCTGGATTACCACTACGAACGGCTATTTCAGTCATGTACATGCAGAGATTATAAGTGAACGAATTAGGAATATTCTCTTTCATCTTATCGAGAATAGCCTGTTTGCGTTGAGTGCGTCCCCAGTCCTCAGCCAACATGTCTGCATAACGCGCTGCCTCAAAGGCTTGTTGCCATGCGTGCTCGTCTGTGGGGTTAGTTTCTGCTTTCTGTAGCCATAAGCGTTGCTGCGTTTCATACCAAATACTATCGTGTTTATCCACGACAATACCACGTATCTCTTGTGGTTCTTCTTTCTCCAATGCTGTGAAGGCATTAATAGTTCCAATACTGCCAAGCAAAAGAATTACGACGGCTGTAAGAATAATTTTACGTTTCATTTTGTAGTTTTTATTAGTGATTATTACTCTGTTTTGAGTGCGCTCTCACTGCTGCATACACCGATAATTGGTAATCGTTCATTATTTTGACAAAAATTGTGCTAAATGAAACTATCTATTCCACATAATCTGATTTTAGTATTAATTGACAAAGAATGTGAGACCTAAAAAACGATTTAATAATTTTTTAATATTTTCTTAATACCTATATAATGATATGGTAGTACTTTTGCACAGGATTTGAAAGAAAGAAGTTAGATCGCTGCGCTTGTAGATGGTAGATCGCCACTGAAGTGGCTGTAGATCGGGCTAAAAGCCCTGTAGACTACAGCGAAGCGCACTACAGTGAGCAATGCGAACGATCTTCAGCGAATGCAATGAGCGATCTAACAGCGAAGCGATCAATAAAACAATTATAATACATTTATGGGAATTTTACAAATCTTTACGCTCCTTGGAGCACTCGGAATGTTCCTCTACGGAATGAATCTTATGTCCTCTGGACTGCAAAAAGCCGCAGGCGATAAACTGCGTAGTTTCCTGTCTGCCATGACCTCTAACCCTGCTAAAGGTGTGCTGACTGGTCTTGGCGTCACAACCGTTATTCAATCATCATCCGCCACCACAGTCATGGTGGTGAGCTTCGTGAATGCTGGTCTTTTGACCCTGAGCCAAGCCATCAGCGTGATCATGGGTGCGAACATCGGTACGACCGTTACCGCATGGATGGTAGCCTTCTTGGGTTTCAAAGCCGATATCTCGCTCTTGGCGGTGCCTATGATGTTGCTCGGTTTCCTGTTCTCGAACTCTAAGAAGAACCAATATCAAAACATTGGCGAGTTGATTGTAGGTTTCTCGCTCTTGTTCCTCGGTTTGTCGTTTATGAAGAACTCTGTACCCGACTTGCGTGAGACCCCACAAGTGTTGGAGTTTGTGACCACATGGGCAAGCCACGGCTTTGGTTCGGTACTGCTGTTCTTGGCATTCGGTACGGTATTGACATTGGTGCTGCAATCATCTTCAGCTACGATGGCGATTACGCTCATTATGCTCAGCATGGGTTGGATACCTTTCCACATGGCGTGTGCGATGGTGTTGGGCGAAAATATCGGTACGACCATCACAGCGAATATCGCGGCATCGGTGGGTAATACACAAGCGAAACGCGCGGCAATGTCACACACGATCTTCAACGTGTTTGGCGTAATTTGGGCGCTGATATTGTTCCAGCCATTTACCGCCTTGGTGGGTAAGATTATTGAGTTGTTTGGTTTGCCAAACCCAGCGGCAGATGGCTTTGCGGTTGTTGAGGGTAGTGTAGATACCAGCACAGCAGCGTTGTACGGACTGAGTATGTTGCACACGCTGTTCAACACCATCAATACCCTGTTGTTGATTTGGTTCGTAAAACTGATTGAGAAAGCTGTGGTGTGGATTATCAAACCAAAGAACCAAGAGGCAGAGCCCTTCCGCCTCAAATATATCTCTGCGGGTCCGTTGGCTACGCCAGAGTTGGCTGCAGAGCAGGCGTTTGATGAGATTGTACACTTTGCAGAGATCTCTCGCAACGGATTGGGCTATGCCAAGCAAGCGATTGCAGCCGATGCAAAGCATTTTGATGAGTTCCGCGAGAAACTGGTGAAATATGAGGAAATCAGTGACCGCATCGAGTACGAGATTGCTGCCTTCCTCAATGGCGTATTGGCTGGCGATATTAGTGAGGCAACCTCTATGAAAATCAAGGCAATGTATAAGATTATCGGTGAGTTGGAGTCGCTGGGCGATTCGGGCGAGGCTATTAGTCGTATGCTTAGCCGCAGGAATGAACACAAGAAGAGTTTTGATACAGCGACTATCGGGAAGATTAACTTGATGATAGCAAAGGTGGATAGCGCGTACGAGGTGATGATTGCCAACCTGACTGCTGCGCACGAGGGTAGATTGACGACTATCAAGAACGCGTATGATGCTGAGGAGCAGATTAATGTGCTGCGTAATGAGTTGCGCGAGGCAGAGATAGAGGCGCTTGAGGATAACCAAAAGAACTACCAAACGAGCGTGTATTATATCGATATTATCAACGAGCTTGAGCACATGGGCGACTTTATGATTAACATCTCGCAGAGCTTGGAGAGAGCGTTCGTACATTGACGTTTAGAGGACGCTCGCGTTCGGCAATTGATGCGCACAGAACTCGCTTGGCGAGTTGAAAGCGCTCAATGCCTCCGCTCTCCCCACTCGCTCACGAAGCTCGTGGGGCCCCCGATTGATGGCTATTGTTTAGTGTTTAGAGAAACAATGCACAAGCTTTTTGGCTTGTGCATTGTTGTTGTATGTTACGGGAGGATTAATAGCAGGCTTTGAGAATAGCCAGAATATCTTTGGCGTTGAGTTGTTTGTAGCCGCCACCAGGGATGGTGGAGTTGGCGATTAGTGGTAGCATCTCTTCGGTTGCACCCACTTCGCGGAGGGTAGCAGGAATGCCTAATTCAGCGATAAATGCTTCGAGGCGATTGATACCCTCTAATGCAATCGCTTCGTCGCCCTGCCCCTTATCTTCTACGCCCCAGATATGCTTGGCATAGCGCACAAAACGGTGCAAGCCGTAGCGGTAGATATAGCGGTAGTAGGCAGGCGAGATGATAGCCAGACCAATACCGTGTGCGCAGTCGGTATAAGCACCCAATTGGTGCTCAATCATGTGCACTTCCCAGTCTTGCGTCTTGCTCAGTCCGAGTATTTTGTTGAGTCCCATAGTGGCGCACCACATGATATTGCTGCGTGCCTCGTAATCTTCTTGATTGACAATAGCTTTGCGCGAAGCGGAGATGAGTGAGAGCATTAGTCCTTCTAAAAGGTAGTCGCTCGTGCAGTCGTCATCGCCTGAGAAGTATTGTTCCATCAGATGAGAGAAGACATCAAAGATACCGCTAATCATCTGATACTTAGGCACAGAGTAGGTGTATTCGGGGTTGAGGATAGAGAAGCGTGGAGTGACCAATGCCAATGGATAGACACGGCCAATCTTCAGGTTCTCTGCCTCGTTGGTGATGACTGAGCCAGAGTTCATTTCGCTGCCAGTACCTGCCATCGTGAGGATACTACCTACAGGTATGACGCGGTTGGTCACGGGCTCCTGATTGACGTAGTAGCGTTGCCATACATCGCCTTCGGCGTAGGCAGCACAAGCGATACCTTTGGCGCAGTCGATGACCGAACCGCCACCCACAGCGAGGATAAGGTCGATATTGTGCTCACGCACAAGGCGCGCGCCTTCGAGCAACTGGGTATAGCGAGGATTGGCATTGATTCCTGCTAGTTCCACGACATGCTTACCTTCGGCTTGCAGGATATTCATTACTTGGTCATAGAGACCGATCTTCTTGATAGATGCTTTGCCGTAAACGAGCAGGATATTCTTTCCGTACTCACGAAGTTCGCCAGCAAGCTTGTTGATGGCTTTCTTGCCAAAGTGAATCCGCGTAGGATTCTGATAGGTGAAGTCGTATAACATATGTTTGTGTTTAGTGGACACGTCTTTGCCGCTACTGTTTAGTGTTTAGAGCTACCCTCTGATACGCTATTCGGGGTGAGCCGTTACGTGTGTAGATGCTGCCACAGCGGGTAAATTGGGCTTGCTCAATGAGGTGAATCATGCGGGTGTTGGCTTGGTGGGTGTCAATGCAGATATTGCTGCATTGCGCTGAACACCAGTCGAGTACGGTGCGGAAAATTCCTCGTAGCTGCCCATTAGAGGCGATGCGATGAATGGTGCCGTAGGGTAGCGTGTCGTCTAACCATTGCCCGTCCTCAATATATTGATAAGTAGGGTCTGCACCTATGATAAAAACGAAAGTAGCACAGGGCACTCCTTCGTGCACAATGACATAACTCACGCCGCGTTGGATGTCGTTCTCCAACTGCTCGCGAGTAGGGTAACTATCGCCCCATTGCGTAGGATTGCCATCAGCAGCCATCTGCGCGCGAGCATAAGCGAAGATTGCTGTAAGAGCGTCAAGGTCGGCGTATGTGGTGGGGCGGATAGTCATGTATCAGTTGTGCAAAGTGATGACGGTTATTTCTGCGGGTACGCCGAGGCGGACAGGTAGGGTGCAACCAATGCCCGTGTTGATGTAGAGGGATTGGGTAGCGTGGTGTGGCGTGGTGTAGTGTTGTGTAGCATTGTTTAGTGTGGTGTGATACCACCCCTCTGATTCGGTGAACATAAGTGAGGAGAGAGGGTAGCCAAAGAGGCGCACTTGTCCTGCATGCGTGTGTCCGCTGAGAGTCAGCGGGATGTCGGTAGTAGGTACTACCTCTCCTCGCCAATGCGATGGATCGTGCGTTAGCAATATTTGCAATTTCTCGCCTTTAGCCTCATCGCCTAATTGCCTTATCGCCTTCATAATATCTCCTCGGGATATGGTCTGAAATCCTTGTCCCTGACAGGAGGTGTTGTCCACGCCAATGATTTGCAGGTAAGCGCTGTCCCGCTGAATGAGATAGGACTGATTACGAAGCAGTTGCCAGCCTAATGTGTCGCGTTGGTAGGCGGTTAGTTGTTCCACTTTTTGCTCTTTCTGTTCATCGGTTAGTCCGTGGTGGTAGAGTGCAAAATCGTGGTTGCCGAGGACACTCATGATACCATCTTTGGCATGCAGTTGGCGGAGCATATCCGTGAATGGAACAGCTTCTTCTACACCAAAGCCCACGAAGTCACCCGTAAAGCAGATAAGGTCGGGTTGTTGAGCGTTGATGGTATCTATCACGCGTTGCAGGAATGCAGGATTGTCGGCAAAGGAGGAGAGGTGCAAGTCGCTGATATGCACAATCTTATATCCGTTGAAGGCGGCGGGTACCTGAGGCGACGTGTAGGTGGTAGGTTGTACACGCAGTTGGAAGCGTCCGAACCAATAGCCATAAAGCATAGTGCCCATGAAGAGAAGCACGAGTGCAAGTCCTGTATAGGCAAAAGGTGCATACGGCATAGTGTGATGACATAGCCGTGCAACAATCCAACAGAGTAGCCATACAAGGGTAGGGCAGAGAAATAGCACTACGATGCAGAATATAAGAAAAGAGGTAAACATGGTGCAAAGGTAAGGAAAAAATTGCAAGTGTGCAAATATTTCGTGGAAAAAGTTTTAGAAGTTTTAGTGGTTTTAAAGGTTAGAGGTAATGAGGTATGCCACAGTGAAAAAACGCTACCCTAGCGCAATGGTAGCGCAATGGTAGCGAAATGGTAATAGGATAATGCTTGGAGATTTGTATTAGAAATTGGTGAGTGATTGTCCCATAGTGTTGTAGGTTTTGCCGTCGCGGATGATGAGGAGTTGACCATTGTAGAGGATTTTTGGGCTCTTAGGCGATGAGGCGATAGGGCTATTAGGTAAGGCGGTATCGTCTTTTGGAAAGCGGACTGCTACATCGTCGTAGGCGAAATAAGCAGGTGCATTGAGTCCCCATTGACCATATAAGTCGTTAGTACCAACGATATTGAAGGCTACAGCATTCACTTCGCCCAAGACTGATAGGTCCCATTTCTGCCACTCTGTTAGAAGGCTATCTTTTCCGTTGTAGAGAGCAAAAGTAGTGCGGCTGATCTCATGGCCATTGGCATCTTGTCCTACGGCTATGGCGTACAACTTGGTTGTATCGTTGGCAGGAGGATTATAGCCATCGCCATACACCAGCGAATTAAGCACATAACAGATGTTGGTGATATATATGTGGTCAATCACGCGTGCTTTGCCGTCTGCAAAAGCAATAGTCTGCATAGTGCTATAGTCTGCATTGTAATCATCTACATGACCATTGTGTACGCAGAAGTTCTTGGAGCCATTGTTGCCGCCATGGATGGTAGCGAATTGGAGTTCGTACCATGCGGTATTAGCAGGTAGGTCGTTGTTGGTGAAGCCAGGGTTGGTGAAGTTGGAGATGGCATGTCCTCCATTCCAATAAGGTGCTGTAAAACTGTGGGTTAGTAGGGTGTTCTGAGCATCGCACCATGTGTAAACGCCGCCTGCGGTGTAGGTGAGGGTGCCATTGTACTGAGCATCATCCACGAGATCCGACCAAGTGGTGATGGTCTTGTTGGCATACTCGAGGGTGTAGGGCGTGAAGTGCGCATCTGCGTCCTCGAAAGTAAGGGTTCGTAACTCGTAGTCCTGTGCAAGGGCTACATTAGCAAGGCATAATGCCGCAAGAAAAATAGATTTCTTCATGTTAGTTTGTTGTTTAAAGGGTTAATATTATTTGCTCGTTTCTCTCGCTGAGCTCATTAGAGCACCCCAAAAATCAGCAGATTTTTCGGGGACCCCGCTGGCTATCAGGCGAGAGGCGAAAGGCAAAGTATTAACCACACCTCCCTGACCATCTACTTCGGATTTTCCCAAATGCGAAGTAACATGGCAGGTTGATGGTCAGGGGGTGTGTGGATAGGCGTTTAGACTCCCGAGAAACACACTGACCATCGGATACAACAAACGGGTGCTTGACCAAACTGTCAACCACCTATACGCGTATATGCGTACCATAGATACTATTGAAAACCTTTGCGTCATGTCGTTGGCTCGATTCCCCGAGAGCGTTCAACTTCACCAACTCCACGTTGGTGGCACGCAGCAGGTCTTCTGACTTATCGCTCCTTCTGTTCAGCCTTCCCAGTTCGCTTAGAACCAGTGACTTATAAGAATTTGAACATCGGATTGCGAATCACAGCAGCGGGACTGTGCAGGACTCTCACCTGCTTCCCTTGACTGAATGCGGTGCAAAGGTAGTGTATTTTTTTTGACTATGCAAGTTTTGATGCGAAAAAGTATAATATTCGCATTTTTTGAGGGAAAAGTTAGGTGATGAGAGTGTAAAGGGGAGGATTTTATCTGATAAGATTATACAGAAGGTTTGCGGAAGATGATGCAATCTTGCAAAGTGAAATTGAGTAGTCCAGAGAAAAGCATAGCGACAAGATTGCAGAGTACAACATCCCATTGAAACCAATGTTGAAATAGTAGTGAAATACCCAAACGAACAACAAAAGCAAATATGCAAGACACATTGTATCGTAAGAACCGTGGTAGAACGGACACAAAGGGAGAAGCAGAAACCCTATCGCGCCACACGAAAAAGTGTGCTACAAGATAGTTGGTGATGACTGCTGCCTCGAACGAAATACAAGGAGAAATGATATATTCTCCTACATAATCATGCAACCAAAAGTCCGAGCAGAGCCACAATACCAACATATCTACTGCGGTTCCGATCAATGAGGAACTTGCATACTTGCCTAAACGGATGGCTGTGCGCCAAAACTTATTCATTTTTTTTCAGTGGGTCAAGTCTTGCGAAATAACGTGCGTCTTTGATAAAGCAGAATAGATACATCACGAACATAATCGCTGCCACAGTACAACCCACATAGTCCATAAAACGGCAGGTAGTTTCTACGCCAAGAATAACATGTGTACGGCTAAACGCTTGCAGATGAGGTGAGCAAATAACTATGGTATTGAGAATAATCACCAATAGTCGAAACTCTGTAGGTCCCATCTTGGCGTAAGTCAAGCGGAACTCACTTTTTAGGTGCGCATTGATAGATACATAGACCTCTAACATCAGATACATCACCAACACCAACATAGCTACGCCCATATTCATCATTGGTGATAGTCCAATACCACCGAAGATGGCTAATTGGCAAAGTAGGTCGGTGTTATGGTCGAGGTAATAGCCATAAATGGGGCGTTGCGTGTTGCGTACACGCGCAAGTGTTCCGTCCAAAGAGTCGCCAAACCAATTGACTATCAATCCAAATGAGGATAGCCATAGCCATTGGTAACTAAAATAGGTTAGTACGAATCCTGTGCCAGTGAGTAACGCACCGAATACGCCTATCAAGGTGAGCATATCCGATGTAACCCAAGAGGGGAGATGATTTGCCATTTTGACAAGTACTTTCTTTTCTATGCCATTGAGCACAGATGTTTGAATGCGAGTCGCTTGTTTGACTTGTGAATCAGGTTTCATATAGTTTAGTGTTTAATTATTTGATTATTCCTTCTATAAATATTTTCAATCCTATCAGTATGAGATCAATGCCGCCTATTAATTTGGCATTAAAATGGAAGTGGTCGCCTGCGAGTTTTCCTACAATAAATCCTACAAGAGAAAATAAACAACCAGTTAGTGCAATAATGCCTATTGCACGCCATATAATTTCGGAATAAGGGACAAATACTACACCTGTGACCAACGCATCTATTGATGTTGCGAATGCTAATGCAAGCAACATGCGCAGAGATAATCCGTCATGTGTATCAAATTTCTCAGGCTTGAATGATTCGTAAATCATTTTGCCACCAATATAGCCAAGCAGTACCAACGCAATCCATGGTGCAAAGCGTTCTGTAAAGGATGTAAACAAAGAACCCGCAAAATATCCTATCAGTGGCATCATTCCTTGAAATAGCCCAAAGATGATAGCCATCAGGAGCGGCGTTGTAGTTTGTCGGTTAGAGTGGCGCGGCAAAGGTGAGCGCGTAACTAATCCCTCGCAAGCAGCGACCGAGAAGCAGTCCATTGATATACCAATGGCTATAAGAAAAATATTGAGTGTTGACATATTGTTTAATGTTTAGTGGACGGCGCGAGGCGCCAACCGTTTAGTGTTTAGGGGGTTATTATTCGATATGTGAGATAAGCAGCGTAGGTGAGAAGGAGGATGGCTCCGTGCCAACGCTTAATCTCGTGTTTCTTGGTGAGATATACGAAGAGCATCACAAAGACACTACCCAATGCAGCCATCAACGCATCTATCTCCAGTCCGTGGTAGCCAGGCAAGGCTTTGACGCATGCGCTCGTACCAAGGATGAAGAAGATATTGAAGATATTGCTACCTATGACATTACCTAACGCAATATCGCAGTTCTTTTTGAATGCTGCCATACAAGAGGTTGCCAGTTCGGGCAATGATGTACCCAATGCCACAACAGTAAGACCGATAATCGCATCGCTCACACCTAAAGAGTGTGCAATAGAAGTAGCACTCTTGACTATCAACTCGCCTCCGACAACCAAGCCCACCAGTCCACCGAGAATCAATGCCAATGCACGTTTGGCAGACATAGGTTTGTAGCCCTCGTTGCTCTCTGTTTGTGGTGCGCTACCAATACCTTTGAAATTATGCCAAAGGAAGATGAGGAAGAGAATGAGCAATATACTACCACCGATACCTGAGATGAAGCCCGCTTTACCTTGTCCAACGTTGATTGACCCTAAATCGCTGATAGATGGTTGGTTGATGCTCATATTGAATAAATGCTCAATTTGCAACCATGATGGGCTGTTGTATACCGCAAACAGCAAGACCAATAGTGCTGCCAACATACTGAAAGGTATGTCAAACTTGCGAGTAGCTTTTTGCGATGAAATCGGGAAAATTAGTGCAGTAAAGCCCAATATCACGAAGATATTGATGATATTACTACCCAGCACATTGGTGATGGCAATCTCGGTGCTTCCTTGTCCTACTGCCACCATGTTTACCACGAACTCAGGCATACTGGTACCGAAAGCCACTACGGTCAGACCAATCACAATATCGCTCACGCCATATTTCTTTGCCAGACCCGAAGCACCGTCCACGAGGAAGTCAGCCCCCTTGATGAGGGCTGCACAGCCCACAATAATCAGTGGTACTGCTACCCAAAAGCCGCCTATGGCGAGCCAATTGTCTAAGAAGTCAAACATTTTATAATAAGTGTGCAAATGGTTTAACGATTACTTGCAGCAATCGCTCTTTGAAGGAGCGTTGTTGCCACCAGTCTTGCGGAATCATGTCGCAGTACCACATGTCTTGTTCGAAGATCTGCCGCATTTGTTGAGCAAAGATTGTGTCATAGACAAACGCATTCACTTCGGAACTTTGCGTAAAACTGCGGAAATCAATGTTTGAAGAACCTACGGTGGCTATCTTATCATCTGCTACCCACGCTTTGGCGTGGATAAAACCAAAGGTATGGAAATAGACTTTCACTCCTGCTGCCAGTAGTGGTTTGAGATACGAGCGCGAAGCGTAAGAGATAAAGATAGATCGATCACCCCGTTTAGGAATCATCAGTCGCACATCTACTCCGCGTTTGGCAGCCTCGCATAAAGCTTCTTCTAACTGTTTCGGTGGCAGGAAATAGGGAGATTGGATATACAAGTATTGCTTCGCAGAGTCCGCCATTTGTATCATGGCTTGCAGAATAGGTGGCATGCTGTCCTCTGGGTCGGAAGCAACGATTTGGATGGGGCATGGTGCTCGGTGTAGAGTGTAAGGTGTAGAGTGTAAAGGCAGAGGATCAGATTGTTTGCGCCAATCATCCATGAATACTTGTTGCAATTGTTGGCATGCTGCGCCCTCAATGCGCAGGTGTGTATCGCGCCAATCGCCATTGTGTACGCCCTTTAGGTAACGCTCGGCGATATTCATTCCGCCCATATAACCAATATGCCCGTCAATGACTACAATCTTGCGGTGGTTACGGTTGTTGGAGTAGGCAGACGGAATAGGCAATACGGGGTTGTAACGATGTACCTTGACACCAGCCCTTTGCATCTCTCGAAAGAATGAGTGTTTGACTATACTACCTGGAAACGCATCGTAAATGACCAATACAGGAACACCCTCGTTGGCTTTTTTCATCAATGCCTCTCGCACCACCATACCCAACGAATCCTTCTCAAACTTAAAGAACTGAAACAGTACATATTCTTTCGCGCAGTCAATATCGCGCAAGAGGGAAGGAATGAGTTGGGAGATATTGGTGTATGTCTCTATGTTATTGCCTTGTGTGGCATGCTCTAGCGATAGCGATTGCTTTAGTTCACGGAGTTGCGCAGAAGGTTTGTATTGCCTTCTCCGAACAATATCACACACAATCGCGCCAATAACAACAATGGCGAGAGCGACAATGATAATTATTTGATTGGTTTTCATCGATTTTTATTTCGTTTTCGTTCTTCACGGCGCAGTTGGCGTTGGTATGCACGGCGTTGGCGTTCTAAAGCGCGCTCTTGGTGCTGCTTCCACATTGCCTCTTGGCGCGCTTGAATCTCATCCTGATGCTTCTCCATATACCGCTGTAACCATGTCTTGCGCGGACGGACTACGGCAGGTGCTTCTTGCGTATTTGTGACCGTCACATCATAGTAACTCTTGCGTTTGAAGATACGGTATATCCACCATAGCCACGAGCGCGAGAAGGTGATATGCGTGTAGGCGTTGTCTTCTGATAGAAAGGTAGTACTCGTAGAAACAGTGAAGTTGAGTGACTTCCCTTTTTTGCCAATAGGAATATATTTTCCGCTTCGAATGGTCAAAAAATACGCACCTTGAGGGAGCGTAAAACGCGCTTGAGGAGTTGACATCATGCCTACCAACCTGCCATTAACTACAATCTCGTAACGGCGCCCTACACTCAGCCCTTGGTGCGTGATAACAATATTATGTTCCATAGTTAAATATTACTTTATATTTCGTTGTTGTTTGATATGTTCGTATGCTTTTTGAACTGCACGGAATTTCTCCGCTGCCCATTTTTGTTCTGTTTCAGATGCATTGATTTGTCGATCTGGATGATACTGCATTGCCATTCTACGATAAGCCTTTTTGATCTCATCATCCGTCGCACTGGCAGTCAGCCCCAAAGTGGTATATGCCTGCTGCATGCCGTATGTCGGTTGCTTTGGTTGTGGTGGCGGTTGATAGTCGTAGGAACGATAGTCGTGTTGATTATTAGGATTATCACGCATATCTATAATGCGTATATTTCCGAACAACCATAAAAATAAGATTGATAGTAGTATAAACATTTTATTTTCTTTTATTAGTTCCCTTTTCGTAGTTCCCGCTGTTTGACCGAATATTGCATATTTTGCTATAGCTGTCCACCTACAATACTCGCAGCGGGAGATTACGAAAAAGAGATTATCACTAACTTATAGGCGAAAACTGTGCCAAAAGGTCATAAAAAAGCCCCTTGACAGAGGTTTTCCGTCAAAGGGCAAATGTGTGTATCCATTTGGACAATTACCTCTGTTCGCGATACGACAATGCTGACATGCCTGTCAGGCGGTGGAAGTACTTGCAAAAACTGCTAGCAGAGGAAAAGCACATATCAACAGCTATCTCTTTGACACTCATATTGGTATTGGAGAGCAATGACTTAATTTCAGCTATCGCTATTTTGTCTATAATATCCGTGGGCGTAGATTGAACAGTATTTCGGCAAATGGCTTGCAGGTATTTGGTTGTAATACACAATTTTTCTGCATACCAACTTGCACTGCGTTCCCTGCCTTTAGTCTCTTGCAATAGGCGCATAAACTCAAGCATTAGTTGTTGCTTGCGGTCGGTGGATTGGTCTATCTCAAGGCGTTGAGATGGGTGTTGCTGCATCTCTTGGTCAATCCATGCTAGCAGTTCAAAGATAGCCGATTGGCACAGCAAATATTGAATACGCTGGTGATAGATATTATCGAGTTCGGTGTGAGACAATAGTATATTATAGTATTGTTGCATGTGCTCACGCACAGATGAGGAAATAGTCTGTACAGGATGGGCGTGAAGGAACTGAATCTTCTTGTGCCACTCTTTCTCTATTTGCAGGCAGGAGTAGATGGTTTCATCCATCTGCGAGGTGGGATTGATGATGATATTGCACTGCCAGTCGGGCGAAAGGGCAAGTATAGCGAGCTCTGCTGCAAAGCTACCAAATAGCACCATTTGTGAAGTCAGGTGGTAGTGGACATGATTAAACTCAATGTCTGCCCAACCTTTTGTAACCAATAGGGTGTAGTTGGCAGTAGCAGGCATACCTTGCTTATCGCCGAGTTGACGGATATCGTTGCTAGTTGTGATGTGTTGGAATAGGTTAGTTGGCATAGCTAAGTGGGATTGATTAGCCTGCAAAGGTACTGAAAATTTTTGATATATGCAAGAAAAATCGCTTTTTGGGGCGATTTTTTTAGGTGTAAGGTGTAGAGTGTAGGGTGTAGAGGCTGGGAATACCCGAATGCATTCGGGACAATATCATGGTGTTCTTAGACTGAGAACTCCAACAAACACTTGTGGCAGAGGCATTGGTTGGGATATTGCGCTGCCAGATGTGCACGAGTAGCAGGAGAGAGTTCCACGCCTGCACATTGGCACTTAGCGGGATTCTCGTGCTGGCAAATAAACGCAGCTCCACAGCGCGGACAAGATTTGTGTTCCATAGTTGCTTGAGTTACCTATCCCATGATTTGTGTTTGTCGGCTTCGGTGATGGGGCGGACGGGGCGGCAAGGATTGCCCACGGCGACTACATTGTCGGGGATGTCTTTTACCACGACGGAGCCACCGCCAATGACAACATTCGAACCAATCTTCACGCCTGGCATCACATGTACACCTGCTCCAATCCATACATTATCACCCACTGTGATGGGGTAGGCATACTCCAAGCCCTGATTGCGGCGTTCGGCATCAATAGGATGACCAGCTGTGTAGAAACCACAGCTGGGAGCAATAAACACATTATCGCCAAAAGTGACTTTGGCACCATCGAGAATGACGGTATTGTGGTTGGCGAAGAAGTTCTTGCCTACTTCGATATTGTAGCCATAATCGCACCAGAAAGGTGCCAGAATGCAGCAGTTATCGGATTTCTTACCTAATAGTTGGCTGAGAATCTGTTGTTGGTGGATCTCATCGGAGGGGCGTAGTTGGTTGAACTGGTAGCACAAGTCTTTGGCTACTTGACGCTCGCGAATGAGCTCGGTATCGTAGTTCGCATCGTACAGCATCTGCCGTTGCATTTTTTCTTTTTCGGTCATGATAAAAAGAATTAATGCTGCAAAGGTAGTGCTTTTTCGGGATATGTGCAAGAAAATGGCGACTTTTTCGCTATTTTCAGTTTAGAGGACGCTCGCGTGGCGAGCTACAGTTTAAGAGCACCCCATAACGCCACGAGCGTTATCGGGGACCCCGCTGAGGTTAGAGGCAAGAATATTTGCCAGACCACTGGCAAAAACTAGACATGTGGCTGGAGGTGAGAATACCCGAATAACATTCGGGATAATGGACATAGAAGTTCCTTGTGGAATACTCGATAGTAAGTAGAGGGTGTTGGGGAGTCGGGACACGCTAGACGAGACACCGTCGAGCGTTGAATATGTAGCAACACCGTTAAGCACTGGATAGAACTGTATAATTAGTTATCGTGTTTTTTTTAGTCGCTCTTGATAAACAACGCTACTCTTGCGTGAAGGTAGCGCAAGAGTAGCGAAAAAAGTTATTACTATTTGTTGACTCTTAGGTCTTATAAGAGGACATACTTATTTTTATCAGGATTAGCAATATCTTTTTGTACATGCCATATTTTTATTCGCGCATTGTCCCAACCGTTATTGTTGATTATGCGTAGTTTACGTAATTCTACAGTTTGTTTTTTTGCTTTTTTATTGGTATCATAAACATTTTGGGCTGCTTGTTTGATATATGTAGCATAATCATGTGGCATAACTGCTTTTTTATCTGCCAATCTCCACGAATCTTTTGTCTTAACAACATCAAATGTGAGTGTTTCTACTTGAACACTATAAGATTCGGATAGATATTGCTCCAAACTACATGTTCGCTGCGTATTAGGTTCTGTTACTGTTGCGATTTTTAAGATGCCTTTGACCAATAAATCGGAAATCAACGAAGCTACCGTATCTTTCTCTCCATCTGGAACTTCTACATAAAATTCACTTTCAGGAGGAATGCTTACATACAATTTTGTTTTTTCCTCCAACTTTAACATATCGTTCAAGACCATTTGCGTGTAGCGTTCTTCTTCCAAATCAAGGAATAACTTGTGAATTAAATTTGCTGCTTCAGGATTTTCCTTTGAGAGTTTTTGCGGTTTAAGATTACTTACAAACTGTTGATATTTTCTTTCAAGTTCTGCTTTTCTTTCCGCTTCTGCATATGCTTCGTACTCTTGTTTTGATACTTCTTTTATTTCATTAGTAGATATGAAGTTTGCTATTCGTAGTATGGTAGGTGTAACGTTACCCCATTTGCCAAACGAAGCAATCTCTCCATATTTTGTCCAGTATGAAAAGTCAGTAATAGTATCAAGCTTCACAACTGTGGACTTAGTCATTTTGACAGCTTTTTGTATCACACTTTTCCCTTTATTGTTTTTATACGAAACATATACCCATTCGGATTTACATTCATATTTCTCTCCTTTGTTATATTCTATCCATGTATTTTGCTTTGAAGGTAATTTCAAAATGGTTATTCTGTCATTCCTTCTGCTTTCACCCAAGAAATTTGAGTATAGTTGTCCTGTACTAATAACCGCATCGTCGGAAATATCATAAGCATATATTGTTATGGAACTTCCCATTGGATAACCATTCTGGTCGGTCATACGAAGTTTTTCTTGTATAACTCGTTCCCAACCACGAGAACTAACGATTATTTCTAACTCTTGAGGATATGACTCAGGAGACCAAGTGTATTCTTGAGAATACTTAGGGTAGAAATAGTCGCTTACTTTTTCTTGTGCTTGAATAGCCAATGTAAGAACTGCACTAATGACTACAAATAGTATTTTTTTCATGTTATTAAGAATTTAAATTGCCTACTCTTTGTCGGATTTTCGGCATACTCCGTATTTTAAGTGTTTGATTTATTGTTTATTAATTGGATTTTATATACATACAAAAAGCGTGAACTTTCGTTCGCTTCAATTTGATTTTCTGAGGTTCTCGACTACCTTTAAGTATTCAAATCTACGCACGGAAAACTCACGCTGTAAACGCGAGCGTGCATAAACCGTACTTGAATACTTAATGATTTCTAAAAGTGTCGAGTTTTCAGAAAATCAAGTCTGGGCTTATAACGCTATATTAAATATGTCGGGCAACGGTATCGTTGCGGATTAACTATAAACTATGAATGATGAGTTATGAATTTTGAATTAGGAGTTGGGTGGGTTAGAAGTCACCAGACCAGCCATGCCCTAAGTCCCAATGCTCATCATAGACAAACTCAAAAAATGGCAATGCAAAGTGCTGATTGATCAACTCTGTCAACTCGTCTTGTATATCTTCCGCCCACTTGCCAACAAAAACAATGAACTTATCAATATTCCATGCAACACGACCTCGAGGTATCATCGTATAATCTCCCGTGAAACGAGTGGGTTTATGCGATGCCAAAGCACGGAAATACTGCTCTTTCCATACTTGACGATGCAATTTAGGATAATTGATAAAAGGTAATCCCTTATTAGCAGCCTCCTCAATCATCTTTGGTGTCAGCTCTTTCTTATACACACCAAAGAACTCGTGTTCTTGAGGGTCATACCAAAAGATACCCACTGAAGGCATCTCCTCATCAAAGGATTTCATGCTCGCCATTTGAGCCTCTTTTTGTTCTTGTGTTAAAGTTGTCATATTGTATTCATTTGAACATCGCGCGTATTCTTGGTTCAAGAAAAGCAACTGCCTCATCAGCAGTATAGTATTTCTTTTGTACATTGTTGACGCTTCCGCTCTCTGAGCCAAAAGGCATCTCTTGTGGGGTTTATTTTGACCTTTGCGGCGCAAAGGTAGTGCTTTTTTTTGATATATGCAAGAAAATGGCGAATTTTTTACTCGGCGAGTTAGCACCGAGCACTAAACTGGTAGCGGGAGGCAAGTTCCCCAATACAATGGGGGGGAATGGACAAAGATTCTCAAGGTATTATTCAGAAGCGTGGATGAGGGAGCCGATGATGAAGCCACGGAGAGTGGTGTAGGGATTGGGGTGAGTGTTGGGATAGCGGTCGGCTTTCTTGCGGTAGGCAGCGTATTTATCCTCCCACTCGGAACGGAGTTCGGGGGTGTTCAAGATGACCGTGGTTTGGTTGACTGCGTCCTTGAAAGCCGTGATAGTGCGTTGGCGTTCGGGCGCAATAGGACCTTTATACGGATGTTTGATTGCATAAGCATGCGTGCGACCATTGCGAGTGCGCATAACAATCTTTTCTTTAGAAGCGAGTTTGCCCGACATGGAGTCGAAAGGATGAGAGAGGGTTGTTCTAGCCATATATGAAACAAAAATTATAGTTTATTATACAAAATGATCCAAAATATCAAAGTAGATGTATTTTCAACAACCTAAACAACAATAGTCAACAACATTGCGCGGACCAACATCGTCCGCGCTCGGCGAATTGAGCGTGAAACGAGATGGCAAAGGTACAATATTTTTTCCATATTTGCAAGTTTTTGGAGAGAAATTAGTGATTTTAGTTTGAAATAGTGAAAGTATTTGATAAATACGGTATTCCTACGGTGTGAATAGGGTAATCTATCGTGTATCTAACGTATATCTATCGTGTATCTATCGTATATGTAACGTAGTTGATAGCGGAAGAGTAGCGGGGGATAATAGATTGCTCGCGTGAGAGCTGTAGAAAAGAGCGAAAAGAGGCAAATTATGACTTTTTATTAAAAAAATACGTTTCGCGCTTGCGTATGTGCGAAATTTTTACTAATTTTGCGCCCAAAATTATGGTTTCGCCAATATGGCAAGCAAAAACATGCTAAAAAACATATATTTGACGGCACAGAGTGCTTATAGGATATAGGAACAGAACAAACAAATTAACATTATTATACTAACTTTTCTAAAATCATGGCAGAAGAAAAATTGAACATGTTAGCCGAGTTTCCCGCCATCTCTACCAAAGCATGGAAGGAGAAAATCGTAGCTGACCTCAAGGGCGCCGATTTCGACAAGAAACTCGTATGGCGCACCACAGAAGGCTTCAACGTACAGCCTTTCTACCGTCAAGAAGACCTCAAAGGTCTGAAAACTACTGTATCTGCACCAGGTCAATTCCCTTACGTGCGTGGTACCAAAACCAACAACGAGTGGGCTATCCGCCAAAACATCTGCGCTTGCAAGAACGCTCGCAAAGCTAATGCAAAAGCGTTGGACGTACTCAGCAAAGGTGTGAACTCGTTGGGCATCTGCTTGAACGCAGAGAAACTTACCTATCGCTACATCAAGACATTGCTTGAGGGTATCCAACTCGACAAAGTAGCACTGAACTTCAGCGTATGCGCTTGCAAAGCTCCTCAATTGGCAAACATCTTGGTTCGCCTCGTAGGACGCAGCGGATATGACTTCAAAGCAGTGAAGGGTAGCATCAATGTGGACCCAATCAAGAACATGCTCCTCAAGGGTAAACCACTCAGCCGCGAGAAAGTAGCAGAGAAGATCGTGGCTACCGTGAAAGCTGCTAAGACATTAGTGAACTTCCGCGTGGTAGGTGTGAACTCAGTAATCCTGAACAACTCAGGTGCATACTGCGCTCAAGAGTTGGCTTACGCATTGGCTTGGGGTGCTGAATACATGACCATGATGACCGAGGCAGGTTTGCCAAACTACTTGGCTGCTCGTGAGATTCGCTTCAACATGGGTATCGGCGGTAACTACTTTATGGAGTTGGCTAAGTTCCGCGCTGCACGTCTGTTGTGGGCAAAGATCGTAGAGGCATACAAAGCTCCTATCTTCACTGCTGCATTGAAAGACGCTGCGAAGATGAATGTTTGCGCAGAAACAAGCCGCTTCAACATGACTATCTTTGATGCATACGTAAATATGCTTCGTACACAAACAGAGACTATGTCTGCTGCATTGGCAGGTGTGGATGAGATCGTGGTTACTCCATTCGACGCTACTTACGAGGTGCCAACCGAGTTCGCAGAGCGTATCGCACGCAACCAACAACTCCTACTGAAAGAGGAGTCACACTTCGACAAGGTGGTTGACCCAGCTGCTGGTTCATACTACATCGAGAACTTGACCAACGCTATCGCAGCTGAGGCATGGAAGCAATTCCTCGCTATCCAAGAGCAAGGCGGTATGTACGAGATGGTAGCCGCAGGTAAGGTACAAGAAGCAATGGCAGCTAACTTGAAGACTCGTTTGGCTGATGTGGCTAAACGCAAAGAGGTGTTGCTGGGCTCTAACCAATTCCCTAACTTCACCGAGAAGGCAGGCAAGAAGATCAAAGAGACAGGTTGTGGTTGCGGTTGCTGCAAGACCAAACCAGAAGGTGCTATCGCTACCTTGCCAGTGGCTCGAGCTGCTGAGGAGTTTGAGACCTTGCGTCTGGAGACAGAAGGTGCTAAGAAACAACCAGTGGCATTCATGTTGACCATCGGTAACTTGGCAATGCGTATTGCTCGTGCACAATTCTCTTGCAACTTCCTCGCATGCGCTGGTTACAAAGTAATCGACAACAATGGCTTCAAATCTGTGGCTGAAGGTATCAAGGCCGCTCGCAAAGCAAAAGCAGATATCATCGTACTCTGCTCAAGCGACGACGAGTATGCAACATACGCTCCACAAGCATGGTTGCAACTTGAGGATGCAAAAGAACTCTTTATCGTGGCGGGTGCTCCTGCTTGCATGGAAGACTTGCAAAAACTCGGTATCGAGAACTTTATCCACGTTCGCGTAAACGTACTCGAGACACTAAAGAAATTCAATGCTCAACTTCTAAATAAATAATGCGATTATGAAACCAAATTTTAAAGATATTGATATCAAGAAAGTGGCTGCTTCGCATGTAGAAGGAGCCAATGAAGCTAACTGGAAAACACCTGAACTCATCGATGTTAAGCCAGTTTATACCAAAGAAGACCTCGAGGGTATGGAACACCTCAACTACGCTTCAGGTATCCCACCATTCCTCCGTGGCCCCTATAGCGCCATGTATCCTCTCCGTCCTTGGACCATCCGCCAATACGCAGGTTTCTCTACTGCAGAGGAGTCTAACGCGTTCTATCGCCGTAACTTGGCTTCAGGTCAAAAAGGTCTGTCTGTAGCATTCGATCTTCCAACTCACCGTGGTTACAACGCTGACAACATGCGCGTGGTAGGTGACGTGGGTAAAGCAGGTGTAAGTATCTGCTCGCTCGAGGACATGAAAGTGTTGTTCGCTGGAATTCCATTGAACAAGATGTCTGTGTCTATGACTATGAACGGTGCCGTGTTGCCTATCTTGGCGTTCTACATCAACGCAGGTTTGGAGCAAGGCGCTAAACTCGAAGAGATGGCTGGTACTATCCAAAACGACATCCTCAAAGAGTTCATGGTGCGTAACACCTATATCTATCCTCCTAAGTTCTCAATGAAGATTATCGCTGATATCTTCGAATATACTTCACAAAACATGCCTAAGTTCAACTCTATCTCTATCTCTGGTTACCACATGCAAGAGGCAGGTGCTACCGCAGATATTGAGTTGGCTTACACCTTGGCTGACGGTATGGAGTACCTCCGCGCTGGTGTGAACGCAGGTATGGATGTTGATACTTTCGCTCCACGCTTGTCATTCTTCTGGGCTATCGGTATGAACCACTTCATGGAGATTGCTAAGATGCGTGCTGGTCGTATGTTGTGGGCAAAGATTGTGAAGTCGTTTGGCGCAAAGAACCCAAAATCAATGGCATTGCGTACTCACTGCCAGACATCTGGTTGGTCACTCACCGAGCAAGATCCATTCAATAACGTAGGTCGTACCTGTATCGAGGCCATGGGTGCAGCGTTGGGTCACACCCAATCATTGCACACCAACGCATTGGACGAGGCTATCGCATTGCCAACTGACTTCTCTGCTCGTATCGCTCGTAACACTCAGATTTACATCCAAGAGGAGACAAAGGTATGTAAGGCTATCGACCCATGGGCAGGTTCTTACTACGTTGAGCAACTCACTCAAGAGCTCGCTGACAAGGCTTGGGCACACATCCAAGAAATTGAGAAGCTCGGCGGTATGGCTGCTGCTATTGAGACCGGTATTCCAAAAATGCGTATCGAGGAGGCAGCTGCGCGCACACAAGCACGCATCGACTCTGGCGAGCAAAAGATTATCGGCGTGAACGAGCACCGCTTGGCTCACGAGGATCCAATTGATATCCTTGAGATCGACAACACTGCAGTACGCGAGGAGCAAGTGGCTCGTTTGCAAGAGCTCCGCGCTCACCGCGATGAGGCAGCTGTACAAGCTGCGTTGGCAGAGATTACTGCTACTGTACAAGAGTGGGCAGATGGTAAAAAGTGCTCTAACAACTTGCTCGCTTTGGCAGTTAAGGCAGCAGGTCTGCGCGCATCATTGGGCGAGATCTCTGACGCTTGCGAGAAAGTGGTTGGTCGCTATTCAGCAACAATTAGAACTATTTCAGGCGTGTACGCATCAGGAACTAAGAATGACGAGTTCTTCGTTAAGGCACAAGAACTCACAGCAGAATTTGCTAAGAAAGAGGGTCGTCAACCTCGTATCATGATTGCTAAGATGGGGCAAGACGGTCACGACCGTGGTGCAAAGGTGGTAGCTACTGGCTACGCTGACTGCGGTTTCGACGTGGATATGGGTCCATTGTTCCAAACTCCTGCTGAGGCAGCTAAACAAGCTGTTGAGAACGACGTTCACGTTCTTGGTGTATCTTCACTTGCAGCTGGTCACAAGACTCTTGTACCACAGGTGATTGAGGAGCTCAAGAAGCTTGGTCGCGAGGATATCATGGTGATCGCTGGTGGTGTAATCCCAGCGCAAGACTATGACTACCTCTACAAGGCAGGTGTGGCTGCTATCTTCGGCCCTGGTAGCCCAGTGGCTAAGTCAGCTTGCACCATCATGGAGCTGTTGATGGCTGAGTAATCATGCCGTAACATATTCATCTGGAGGGCATGCCCTCTGGATGTTCCAACTGGGAGAGTCAGCTTGGTTGCTGGCTCTCTCTCTAGTGAAGATAGATTCGTGATTCTAGTTTCATGATTCTGGATTCGGGAGTCGGGACTCAAAAAATAATAAATATGAAAACAATTCGTGAGATATATCGTATAGGATATGGTCCTAGTAGTAGCCATACTATGGGACCTCGTAAGGCAGCTGAGATTTTTCTGGAGCATCATCCCGATGCTGCAAAGTATCAAGCGCACTTGTATGGCAGTTTGTCGGCTACAGGCAAAGGTCACTTGACCGATGCAGCCATTATCGATGTGATTCCAGAGGTGGAGATTGTGTGGCATGATGAGTTTTTGCCATTTCACCCCAATGGCATGCGTTTCTACGCGTGGAACGAGATAGGAGATTTGCTAGATGAGTGGACTGTATATTCCGTAGGTGGTGGAGCATTGGCAGAAGATCCTGCTTCATCGCCTCATCGCCTTATCGCCTCATCGCCTAGCGGCGAAGCGTCCATCTATCCACTTACTCGTTTGAGCGATATCAAGGATTATTGCGATAAGATGGGTTGGGATTATTGGGAATATGTGGAGCACTATGAGGGTAAAGAGATTTGGGATTATCTGCGTGAGGTGTGGCAAGTGATGCGTGAGGCAGTAGAACGTGGATTGGACCACGAAGGGGTATTGCCCGGACCATTACACCTCCGTCGCAAGGCAGCGAGCTATTATATTAAGGTGGCAGGGTATAAGGATAACCTTCGTACACGCGGATTGGTATTCTCTTATGCGCTGGCAGTAAGTGAGGAGAATGCATCGGGTGGTAAGATTGTTACTGCACCTACCTGTGGTTCTTGTGGTGTGTTGCCAGCGGTGCTGTACCATACATGGCGTTCGCGCGACTTCTCCGAGACGCGTATCTTACATGCGTTGGCTACAGCCGGATTGATTGGTAATGTCGTGAAAGAGAATGCCTCCATATCTGGTGCCGAAGTAGGTTGTCAGGGTGAGGTTGGTGTGGCATGTGCGATGGCGTCAGCTGCTGTAAATCAGTTGTTTGGCGGTACGTTGGCGCAGATTGAGTATGCTGCCGAGATGGGCTTGGAGCACCACTTGGGTATGACTTGCGACCCCGTATGTGGCTTGGTGCAGATACCGTGTATTGAGCGTAATGCTTTTGCGGCTGCTCGTGCATTGGATAGCAATATGTATGCCGCTTTCTCCGATGGAACGCATAGCGTATCGTTTGACCGAGTGGTGGATGTGATGAAGCAGACGGGCCATGACCTGCCATCGCTCTATAAGGAAACGGCACAAGGAGGATTAGCAAAGGATTATAAATAGAACCAAGAGCCAAGAACCAAGACATATCACTATCGACTAACCAGACGACACATTTTAGTCTTTGCTCCTGGTTCCTTGCTCCTTACTCAAACAAAGAATATGAAAGTAATGAAGTTTGGTGGCACCTCTGTAGGTTCGCCACAAAGAATGAAAAGTGTAGTTGAACTGATTGCAGACGGTGAGCAAAATCTTGTGGTATTGTCTGCAATGTCGGGCACTACCAATAGTCTTTTGGAGATTGCAGACTACCTCTATAAGCAAAACCAAGAGGGTGCCAATGCCTGTATTACCAAACTAGAGGATAAGTACCGCCAACATATTGACCAACTCTATACTACCGATGAGTATAGGAATCAGACTTGGCAATTGTTGCATAGTATTTTCGACTATATTCGCTCGTTTACGAAGGGTGATTTTGCTGCTCGTGAGGAGAAAATTATCGTGGCGCAAGGTGAGATACTGAGTACCAATATGATGACCAACTACCTCTTGGAGCAGGGCTATAACGCAGTCTTATTACCTGCACTCGAGTTTATGCGCACCAACCAAGATGGTGAGCCAGATTTGAAGTATATTCAAGAGCATGCTAGCAAACAATTGGCACTTTATCCAGATAAGCAAATCTATATCACTCAGGGATTTATCTGTCTCGATGCCGAGGGCGAGATTTCCAATCTGCAGCGTGGTGGTAGCGACTATACGGCTTCGCTACTCGGTGGCGCATTGTCGGCGTCGGAGATTCAAATTTGGACAGATATCGATGGCATGCACAACAACGACCCTCGTTTTGTAGAGAATACTACTCCTGTGAGTCATTTGCACTTTGACGAGGCGGCTGAGTTGGCTTATTTCGGCGCAAAGATTTTGCACCCAACATGTATTCAACCTGCCAAATACGCCAACGTGCCTGTTAAACTGCTCAATACGATGGATCCTACTGCGCCTGGTACGGTGATTAGCAATATGGTAGAGCATCGCAAAATCAAGGCGGTAGCGGCCAAAGATAATATCGTGGCGATAAATATCACTAGTAGCCGAATGTTATTGGCATACGGCTTCTTGCGCAAGGTATTTGAGATCTTTGAGAATTATAAGACCAGTATCGATATGATTTGTACCTCAGAGGTGGGTGTGTCTGTGTCAATAGACGATAAAACAAATCTCTTGCCCATACTCAACGAACTCAAGAAACTGGGTGTTGTGGAGGTAGATGACAATATGTGTATCATTTGTGTGGTAGGTGATTTGGATTGGAGAAATGTGGGCTTCGAATCGGTGGCTGCTGAAGCGTTGAAGGATGTACCAGTGCGCATGATTTCGTATGGCGGTAGCAATCACAATATATCGTTCCTCGTTTCTGCTCACGACAAGAAGCGTGCCCTTGAGTCACTGAGTAAGTATTTGTTTTGGTAAGAGGTTAAAGGTTAAAGATTAGAGGCTAGAGGTTAGAGTTATAGGCAAGAAAATATGATACCACAAACTCCGTTTTATTACTATGATACCGCGTTGCTGCGTGCTACATTGGCTGCTATAGCCAAGGAGGTTGCGCCATATCCCAACTACCATGTGCATTATGCCATGAAGGCGAATGCCAATCCTCGTTTGCTGGAGATTATTCAGCAGGCAGGTTTTGGGGCTGATTGTGTGAGTGGTGGTGAAGTACAGAGGGCCATAGATGCGGGATTTCCTGCGGACAAGATTGTGTATGCTGGAGTAGGGAAGAGCGATTGGGAGATTTTGACTGCATTGAGGAATGATATCTTCTGCTTTAATGTTGAGAGTATTCCAGAGTTGCAGGTTATCAATGAGTTAGCTGCAAAAGAAAGCAAAGTGGCAAGGGTGTGTCTACGCATTAATCCCGATGTTGAAGCGCATACGCATGCTCATATTGTCACGGGGATGGCGGAGAATAAGTTTGGTATAGCGTTGAAGGATTTGTTGCACGTAGTGGAGTTAACGAACGAATTGCCGAATATCTCCTTTGAGGGATTGCATTTCCATATTGGTAGTCAGATTACGGATATGCAAGATTATGTGGCATTATGCGAACGGGTAAATCTTATTCAGAACCAATTGAATCAACTCAATATCTATCCTTCAGTAATCAATGTAGGTGGTGGTTTAGGTGTTGATTATCAGATGCCAGATCTACATCCAATAGCTGATTTTAATGCTTATTTTCAAGTATTTGCACAACACTTGCAGTTGCGCCCCAATCAGTCGTTACACTTCGAGTTAGGTCGTGCTATAGTAGCACAATGTGGCTCGCTAATTACACGGGTTTTGTACGTTAAGCAAACTGATACCAAGCAGTTTGCCATCGTAGATGCAGGTATGACAGAATTGATTCGCCCCGCATTGTACCAAGCAAAACACAAGATTGTGAATTTGACTTCGCGGTTGGATATACAGGAGAAATACGATGTGGTAGGTCCGATATGTGAGTCTAGTGATGTGTTTGATAAAGATTTAGTGTTGCCCGTTACCCAGCGTGGGGATATTTTAGCAATACGCAGTGCAGGTGCGTATGGTGAGTCCATGGCGTCAACCTACAATTGTCGTAGTTTACCTAAAAGTTTTACGGATAAAGAAGTTGAGATATCCATTTAAGACATGGATAATATTCCTATAAGGCCGCATAATTGGTTGTATAACTGATTTTGCGGCTTTTATTTATAGCCAATTGGTAGATGAGACGAACAAAAATCACATAAATTAATAATTTTAAATTATTATTTGCTTAATTCAAAAAAAAGTAGTACCTTTGTAGCGAAATTGGGTTTTTGTGGATTCTTGCGGTTGAAATGCCTAAAAAAAGAAAGAAAATGTAGCACGAAATAATAAAAAACTATATACAATGAATCTATCAGAATTAACAAACAAGATCTACGCAGAAGGCGTAGAGAAAGGTAATGCAGAGGCAGCAGCGATTGTAGCAAAGGCTAAAGATGAGGCGGCTGCTATCGTAGCTAAAGCCGAGAAAGAGGCGGCAGAGAAATTGGCTGCAGCTCAAGTTAAATTGGCAGAGATGGACAAGAATGCTCGTGCCGAGTTGAAACTCTTTGCTGAGCAAAGTGTAAGTGCCATCAAGACAGAAGTGACTAACTTGCTCACAGACCAATTGGCGACCGACAGCGTGAAAGCTGCAACTGCTGACGCAAAATTCATGCAAGGCGTGATTGCAAAGCTCGCTGAGCAAATGGCGAAAGATGGCAATGTGACCATTGAGACAGCTGACGCTGAGGCGTTGAAAAAGTATTTTGCTGCTAATGCAAAAGGTTTGCTCGAGAAAGGTGTGAAAATCAGCGAGGTGAAAGGCATCAAAACCGACTTCGCTATCGTATCAGAGAAAGGTGGCTACAAATTGGCTTTCGGCGAGAAAGAGTTTGTAGAGTACTTTAAAGAGTTCTTGCGTCCACAATTGATCGATTTGTTGTTCTAATGGGATACGAATGTTTACTGGCTGGTTTGCCTGATTTGAAGGCGGGTGCAGAGTCTCCAATGACCATGGAGGCTTTGTTGACACTTTTTGGAGAGGTGCTCTCCAAGAAGGATATGCACCTGCTCCAGATGCTTCGCATGCCATCTGATGCACCAGAGGTGCTCGACTTGATAGCTCGTAACGACGAGAAATATGCCGAGCAAGAATGCTGGTGGACGGATGTGCGCGAGAGCTTGTCGGAGACCGACTTGCGCATGCAAGCATTGTACGAATTGGGGCTAACAAGCAAGAATCAGTTTATTCGCGACTGGTTCGCCTTCAACCAAGATATGAACAACGTGCTGACCGCTGTCATCTGTCGTCGTCATGGCTTTGATGTAAAGAAGGCAATCGTTGGACATAATACTGTGGCGGAGATTCTGCGTAAGGACTTACCACAGAAGGATTTTGGTTTGTCGGCAGAGATGGACAACCTAGAGAACGTGATGGCGCTGGTGGATATCACCAATCTCATGGAGCGTGAGAGACAGATGGATGCTATCCGTTTTGCATGGCTGGAAGAGAAGAATAAGTTTGTGTACTTCTCGATTGAAAATGTATTGGCTTACTACTTGCAGGCAGAGATGCTGAATCGCTGGGCTCTCCTTACTGTAGAACAGGGAGAAAAAGTCTTCAGAGAATTAGTAAGTGATATGAAAAAAGGAATAAAATTAGATTAAGATATGACAACAGGAAAAGTAAAAGGTATCATCGCCAACCTGGTGACTGTGGTGGTAGATGGACCTGTATCACAAAACGAAATCTGCTACATCAAGCTCGGTGAGACCCGATTGATGGCAGAGGTCATTAAGGTGATTGGCGACAATGTTTATGTACAGGTGTTTGAGAGCACCCGTGGATTGAAAGTCGGCAATACCGTAGAGTTTACAGGACACATGCTGGAGGTAACCCTCGGTCCTGGTCTTTTGAGCCGTAACTACGATGGTCTGCAAAACGACCTCGATAAGTTGACCGGCGTTTTCCTCCAACGTGGTGAGTACAACTTCCCACTCGACGAGGAGAAGTTATGGAAGTTTGAGCCAATCGCTAAGGTAGGCGACAAGGTAGAGGCTGCTGCATGGTTGGGTGAGGTAGATGAGAACTACCAACCACACAAGATCATGGTGCCATTCGTATTCGAAGGCACATACACCGTGAAGAGCATCGTAGCTGCTGGTGAATACAAGATTCACGACATAATCGCTGTCTTGACCGACGCTGAGGGCAATGACCACAATGTGACCATGGTACAAAAGTGGCCAGTGAAGAAAGCCGTTTTGGCATACAAGAGCAAACCACGTCCATTCAAGTTGCTTGAAACAGGTGTGCGTACAATCGACACCGCTAACCCAATCTGCGAGGGCGGTACAGGATTTATCCCTGGTCCTTTCGGTACTGGTAAGACCGTGCTCCAACACGCTATCTCTAAGCAAGCAGAGGCAGATATCGTGATTATTGCAGCCTGCGGTGAGCGTGCAAACGAGGTGGTGGAGACCTTTACCGAGTTCCCAGAGTTGGAAGACCCACATACAGGTCGCAAGTTGATGGAGCGTACCATCATTATCGCCAACACATCTAACATGCCTGTGGCATCACGTGAGGCATCTGTATATACCTCTATGGCTATTGCAGAGTATTACCGTTCGATGGGATTGCGCGTATTGTTGATGGCTGACTCTACTTCACGTTGGGCACAAGCATTGCGTGAGATGTCTAACCGTTTGGAGGAGTTGCCAGGTCAAGATGCATTCCCAATGGACTTGTCTGCTATCATCGGTGCGTTCTATGCGCGCGCAGGTTACGTGTACCTTAACAATGGTAAGACAGGTTCTGTAACCTTCTTGGGTACTGTATCTCCTGCGGGTGGTAACCTGAAGGAGCCTGTGACTGAGGGTACTAAGAAAGTGGCTCGCTGCTTCTACGCATTGGAGCAAGCTCGTGCTGACCGCAAGCGTTACCCTGCTGTGAACCCAATTGACTCTTATTCAAAGTATATTGAGTATCCTGAGTTTGAGGAGTATATTACCAATCTTATCGATGGTGAGTGGCTCGGCAAGGTGAACGATATGAAGACCTACTTGCAACGTGGTAAGGAGATCCAAGAGCAAATCAACATCTTGGGTGACGACGGTGTACCTGTAGATTATCACGAGGAGTTCTGGAAAGCCGAGGTAATCGACTTCGTGGTTCTCCAACAAGATGCGTTCGATAAGATCGATGCTGTCTGCCCAATGGAGCGTCAACAATACATCCTCAACCTTGTGATGGATATCTGCAAGCACGATTATGACTTCAAGGACTTCAACGATGTAAGTACCTACTTCAAACGCGTGATCAACCTCTGCAAGCAGATGAACTATTCTGAGTTCAAGAGCGAGGCATTCAACCAATATCAACAACAACTCAACGACCTTCTCGCTGAGAAACAAATCAAAGCATAACGACTATGGCAAAAGCATTTCAAAAGATTTATACACAAATCACAGCTATCACCAAGGCTACTTGCTCATTGAAAGCTGAAGGTGTAGGTAACGACGAGCTCGCTACCGTGAATGGCAAACTCGCACAGGTCGTTAAGATCATGGGCGATGATGTGACTCTCCAAGTGTTTGAGGGTACCGAGGGTATCCCAACCAACGCAGAAGTAGTGTTCTTGGGCAAAGCTCCATCACTCAAGGTGAGCGAGCAATTGGCTGGCCGCTTCTTTAACGCATATGGTGATCCTATTGATGGTGGACCTGCAATTGAGGGTACAGAAGTAGAGATCGGTGGTCCAAGTGTGAACCCAGTTCGCCGTAAACAACCATCTGAACTCATCGCTACTGGTATCGCAGGTATCGACCTCAACAATACATTGGTGTCTGGACAAAAGATTCCATTCTTTGCTGACCCTGACCAACCATACAACCAAGTGATGGCTAACGTTGCTCTCCGCGCTGAGGCAGATAAGATTATCTTGGGCGGTATGGGATTGACCAACGACGACTATTTGTACTTCAAGAACGTGTTCTCTAACGCAGGTGTATTGGATCGCATCGTGTCTTTCGTAAACACCACTGAGAACCCACCAGTAGAGCGTCTGTTGATTCCAGATATGGCATTGTGCGCTGCTGAGTACTTCGCTGTACAAAAGCACGAGAAAGTGTTGGTGCTCTTGACCGACATGACCCTCTACGCTGACGCACTCGCGATCGTAAGTAACCGTATGGATCAAATTCCTTCTAAGGACTCTATGCCAGGTTCACTCTATTCTGACCTTGCTAAGATCTACGAGAAAGCGGTACAATTCCCAGAGGAAGCAGGTGGTGGTTCTATCACTATTATTGCTGTGACAACCCTTTCTGGTGGTGATATTACTCACGCTATTCCAGATAACACCGGTTATATCACCGAGGGTCAGCTGTATCTCCGTCGTGATAGTGATATCGGTAAGGTTATCGTGGATCCATTCCGTTCGCTCTCTCGTTTGAAACAGTTGGTTGCTGGTAAGAAAACTCGCGAAGACCACCCACAAGTGATGAACGCTGCTGTTCGCCTGTATGCTGACGCCGCAAACGCTAAAACCAAACAAGAGAACGGTTTTGACCTCACTGAATACGATGAGCGCTGCCTTGAGTTCGCTAAGGCATATTCAACACAAATCTTGGCTATTGACGTGAATATCAATACCACCCAGATGTTGGATGTGGCTTGGAGCTTGTTCGGCAAATACTTCAAACCAGAAGAGGCAAACATCAAACAAGAACTTGTAAATAAGTATTGGCCAAAAGCATAATAGATTATGGCTATTAATTATCAATTTAATAAAACATCGTTGCAGGCTTTGGAGAAAGACCTCAAGATGCGCCAAAGAACTTTGCCTACGCTGCAGAGCAAAGAGTCGGCTCTCCGACTTGAAGTAAAGCGAGCTAAGGACGAGATCAAGGCGCTCGACGAAGAGGTAAATCGCCGTATCAAAGACTACGATCAGATGTTAGCACTCTGGGGCGAGTTTGACACGAGTCTCATCCATGTGGACGATGTGCGCATGTCGATCAAGAAGATCGCGGGCGTGCGCGTGCCTGTGTTGGAAGAGGTAGTGTACTCAACCAAGGAGTTTAGCATCTTCTCTTCTCCTAAATGGTTTGCAGACGGTTTCAACCAACTCAAAGCTATTGCCGACGTAGGTATTCGTCAGGAGTTTGTGCGCCGCAAGGTGGAACTTCTGGACTACGCTCGCAAGAAGACCACCCAAAAGGTGAACCTCTTTGAGAAAGTGCAAATACCTGGTTTTCAAGATGCTATCCGTAAGATCAAACGGTTTATGGAAGATGAGGAGAACCTGAGTAAGTCATCGCAAAAGATTGTAAAATCCAAACGCGAGGCAGAGGCACGTATGGCAGAGGAGTTGGCTAAGAAAGAAGGAAAGGGGGCACAAGCATGATTACGCAAATGAAGAAATACACCTTCTTGGTGTTCCATCGTGAGTATGAGGCCTTCCTTGAACAATTGCGCGAGGCTGGAGTAGTGCACGTGACCGAGAAAGCTGCTGGTATGGCAGAAGATGAGCACTTGCAAGCACTCCTGACTGAGGTGGAAGCTACCCGCAAACTCATTGCACAAGGTGCTCCTGATCAATTGATTATGGAGAAAAACAACCTCGAGCAACGCATCGCTGCTACGAAGAAAGAAGCAGAAAAGATGGCAGTATGGGGTGACTTCTCTGCAGAGCGTATCGAGGAATTGAAGCAGGCAGGTTATACTCTCCGTTACTTTACATGCTCCAAGAAAACCTTCCAAGAAGAGTGGGGTATCGTGGTAGCAGAGCAAGGAGCGACAGTGTACTTTGTACAGGTGACTTCGTCAGGCGATGAGGCGATGAGGTTACTAGGCGATGAGGCAGGTGTTTGCCAAGAGCAATACCTCAACCAAAAGTCTGCTACTGACTTGATGAAGGATGTAGAGGGACTGAATGGTCTTTTGGTAGCACAAAATGCGCGTATCGAACTATGGGCTAAAGAGAATATCCCTGCATTGGAGGCGAAGCTCGTAGAGCTGAAGCAACGAATTGATTGGCAACGTGTTACGCTCAATACTGACTCCGAGGCTGATGGCAGTTTGAAGATTTTGGAGGGCTTCTGCCCTGTAGATCAAGCACCTGCGCTCAACGAATTGTTGGCTAAGCAAGAGGTATATTACCAAGAGGAAGACCCTCAAGTGGAAGATAATACACCTATCAAATTGCGTAATAACAAGTTTACCAAGTTATTTGAGTCATTGACGGGTATGTACGGTTGGCCTAATTACAATGAGTATGACCCTACGCCAATTTTGGCACCATTCTTCTTGCTGTTCTTTGCATTATGTATGGGCGACTGTGGGTATGGTATTATGCTGATGATCATTGGCTTACTGATTACGAAGAAGAAACTCAACATCGCCATGTTCGAGGGTCTTGGTCCTATCATCACGGTGTTGGGTGTCGGTACTACGGTCGTTGGCTTCTTCCTCGGCACGTTTATGGGCTTTGACTTGTATGCAGCCGAATGGGTGCCTCAAGTACTGAAGAACGTGATGATCAAGGGTAGTGTGTCCGTAGCAGGCATGACCTACGATTTGCAAATGGTGATGGCACTCGGTATTGGTGTGTTCCATATCTGTTTAGCAATGATAGTGAAAGCAATCTGTAGTACGCAGCAATTGGGCTTTAAGGAGAATATCGCCAACTGGGCATGGACATTGCTCATCGTAGGTGGTCTGATTGTGACTATCTTGGGCATGACTGTATTGCCTCAAGAGGTATTCAAATGGGCTATTATAGCTGTGGCAATAGTTTCAGCTTTGGGTATATATGTGTTCAATACTCCAGGTCGTAACCCATTGATTAACATTGGTTTTGGTCTTTGGGATACCTATAATAAGGCTACAGGTATCTTGGGCGACGTGCTCTCTTATATCCGTCTGTATGCGCTTGGCTTGGCAGGTGGTAAGTTGGGTGAGGCATTTAATACCTTGGGCGAAATGGTATTGGGCGATAGCATTGTATCTTGGGTACCATTTGTACTAATCTTTGCTATCGGTCATGTTTTGAACTTAGCAATGTCAGCCCTAGGTGCATTCGTTCACCCATTGCGTTTGACATTTGTGGAGTACTTCAAGAACGCCGGATACGAGGGTAAAGGTACGCTGTATCAACCATTTAAAAAGTAAATAACAAATAAATTAATAAACAAATAAACAAACAAAATTATGATTAATGAAATTTTAGGTTATCTCGGATGGGGCTTGATGTTAGGCCTCGCTGGAATTGGTTCTGCGCTTGGTACAACCATCGCAGGTAATGCAGCTGAAGGTGCGTTGAAGAAGAACAAAGAGAAATCCAGCTCTTACATGATTCTTGCTGCTCTTCCTGCTACTCAAGGTCTCTACGGTTTCGTAGCTTTCTTGATGTGGATGAACAAGTATTTTGCTGCAGATGCTGCTGGTGTTATGCCAGAGATCGCAGGTGCAAAGCTCTTCGCTATCGGTTTGGTAGTAGGTGTTGTATTCCTCATCTCTGCTATCCGTCAAGGTCAAGTTTGTGCGAATGGTATCGCAGGTATCGCAGGTGGTCACGATGTTCAAACCAACACCATGATCTACGCTGCGCTCCCTGAGTTCTACGCTATTCTTTCTTTGGTTGCAGCTTTGATGCTCAACTAATTCCACTCATTGGTCATAGACCAACAATAAATAATGGAAGAGGTGAAAACTTCTTCCATTATTTTATATCTTTGTCTACACATTGAAATACTATTTCTGAAATAAACTGCTTGTTATTTGATAAGTTGTGTATATTAACAGAAATGCTAAGTAAAAAAAGTGTTTGCTAAACTTGCGTATGTGCTTTTTTTGTAGTAACTTTGTAGCCTATTTGAAATAATGTGTAATAATTTATGATACTACCTATTTATTTATACGGGCAACCTGTATTGCGTAAGCCCACCGAAGACATTACCCCCGAGTCATTAGACCTCCAGCAACTGCTTGCAGACATGTGGGAGACACTAGCCGTAGCCGAAGGATGCGGACTTGCTGCGCCACAGATTGGTAAAGCCATTCGTCTGTTTATCGTAGATGGTACCGAACTGGCAGAGGATTATCCAGAGTGTCAAGACTTTAAGAAAGTATTTATCAACCCTGAGATCATCGAAGAGAGCGAAGAGGATGCTACTTTCTCCGAGGGATGCTTGTCATTGCCAGGAATCTCGGAGAATGTGATTCGTCCTGCTAGCATCACCATCCGCTATATGGATGAGAATTTCACAGAGCACACAGAGACCTATGAAGGCTTTGCTGCACGTATCATCCAACACGAGTATGACCACTTGGAGGGACACGTCTTCACCGATCGCATCTCCCCAATCCGCCGTCAGTTTGTCAAAACCAAACTTACTAATATCGCCAAAGGCAAAGTCGCTGCACGCTACCGTACCAAACGATAATGGTTTAAGGTTTAAAGTGTAAAGTGTAAGGTGTAAAGTTTAGTGTTTAGTGAACGGCGCAGAGCGCCTACTGTTTAGAGATTAGAGAGATGAGCATTATAACGATTGTATTATTAGCAATAGGACTAGCCATGGACTGTTTTGCGGTGTCGGTGTGCAAGGGACTGACATCGCCACACGGCTACGTACCTCGCTATATCAAACCGATGCTGATGGCATTGCTCTTTGGCGTATTTCATGCTGGCATGCCGTTGATAGGCTATTTCGCAGGCAGTCTGTTTGCTTCGTTCTTTGAGCGCTTTGCGCCTTGGATTGCACTAGTGTTGTTGGGTTTTATAGGCGGAAAGATGATCTATGACTCGCTCCACGATGACGATGACAAGACACACTTGGCGGATTTCTCCTTTTGGGGACTTCTCTCCTTGGCTTTTGCCACTTCTATGGATACATTGGCTACGGGTGTGATTTTTATTCCTCATCCAGAGGTATTGTGGATGGCAATAGGCGTGATAGCGTTGACCTGTTTCCTGTTTTCGATGACAGGCTTTGTGATTGGGCACTTGGTAGGTACACGCTTAAAAATAAATGTAACTATTCTTGGCGGAGTGATTCTAATCCTGATAGGTGTAAAAATATTTGTAGAAGGTCTATGTTTTTGATTCAAAATACATTAGTTAGCTTGGATGTCCTGGAGAAGGACTTCTGCTGCGACTTGGATAAATGTCGCGGTTGTTGTTGCATCGAGGGTGATGCGGGTGCACCATTGACAGACGAAGAGGAGGAGAAGATCCGTGAGATACTTCCTATTATCCTGCCTGATATGACCAAGGAAGCACGTGCCGTAGTAGAAGCACAAGGGTTGTCGTATCTCGATCCATCCGGTGAAAAAGTCACATCTATCGTTAATGATAAAGATTGTGTCTTTGCCCGCACTGACCACAATGGCTGGTGCTATTGCCTTATCGAGAAAGCATACAATGCAGGGAAGATTGATTTCAAAAAGCCTATTTCATGCCATCTTTATCCTATCCGCCTTAATCATGTAGGCGATATGATTGGGGTGGAGTATCATCGTTGGGATATTTGCCATTGTGCCCGCCAACTGGGAAAGAAACTGCATTTGCCTATCTATCAGTTTCTTAAAGAGCCACTTATTCGTCGTTTCGGGCAAGAGTGGTATGATGAACTCTGCCTTGTTGCCAATGAATGGCACAAGCAGGTTAAAGGTTAGAGGTTATAGATTAAAGGCAGAGAATGAAAGCAGAAATCATTACCATAGGCGATGAATTGCTGATTGGGCAGGTGGTAGATACCAACTCGGCATGGATGGCAGAGCGCCTCAATGAGGCGGGGATTGAATTGTATCAGATTACCTCCGTACATGATGATCGTGAACATATACTCAAAGCATTGGATGAGGCCTTCTCTCGTGCAGATATAGTTCTCACCACGGGCGGCTTGGGTCCTACCAAAGATGATATCACCAAGCATGTGATGTGCGAATACTTTGGCACATCACTCGTTGAGGATGCTAGTGTGCGTGCGCATATACATGAACTATATAAGGAGCGCCCCGAGGTGCTCAATCGCCTAACGGCTACCCAATGGCTTGTACCAGCATCTGCAACTATCCTGCCCAATAGAGTAGGCAGTGCACCGATTATGGTGTTTGAGAATGAGGTTAAAGGTGAAAGGTTAGAGGTTAGAGGCGAGGGACAAAATTCAAAATTCTTAATTGCTATGCCTGGCGTGCCGCATGAGATGAAGATTGCTATGACAGAGCAGGTGATGCCGTATATAAGGTTAAAGGTTAGAGGTGAAAGGTTAGAGGCTGGTGATATTATCCATAGAACAATTTTATTATCTGGTATAGCAGAGTCCACCTTGGCAATTCGCATCGAGGACTGGGAAAATGCTTTGCCCGATAGCATGCACCTCGCTTATCTGCCCAAAGATGGCACAATTCGTTTGCGACTGAGTACGTATGGCGAGGCGACAGCTGAAGAACTCCAATCACATATTGACACCCTTCTTCCGCTTATCAGCGATTATCTGCTTGCCACCGAGGACATCTCGCTAGAGGCATTGGCTGGTCGTTTACTCAAGCAGCATGCCATGACTATTGCTACCGCTGAGAGTTGCACTGGTGGTCGTCTAGCAGCTGCATTGAATGTGCAGTCGGGCTCATCGGCTTATTATATGGGTTCGGTGGTAGCATACGACAATCGTATCAAAGAGCAAGTGCTGGGCGTTGCGCATGATACGTTAATGGAATACGGCGCTGTGAGCGAACAGACGGTTCGCGAGATGGCTGAGGGTGTTCGCACACTAATGAATACGGATTATGCCATTGCTACCTCTGGAATAGCAGGTCCAACAGGTGGTACAAAAGATAAACCCGTAGGAACCGTATGGATTGCTTGGGCTACACCAACAGGTACAGAAGCACGATGTTTCCATTTTGGCGTAGCTCGTGAGCGTGAGCAAATCACCATGCGTGCAGTCAACGAAGCTCTTATTCATTTGATAAAATCCATAAAGACGAAACACTAGCGTTAGCATCTACTATAATAATGAATTTTTTACACGAACTATTCATAACTCACTCTGTGACACAGTCCATCGTACTGTTGACATTGGTTGTGTTTCTCGGCCTTTGGTTGGGAGAACGAGTGCGTATTAAGAATTTTTCTTTTGGTGTTACATGGATATTGTTTGTAGGTATTGCGCTCTCATCGTTTGGTATCACCATTGACGAACAAGTATCTTCGTTTGCCAAAAATTTAGGATTAATCCTATTCATCTATTCCATAGGTTTGCAGGTAGGTCCTTCTTTTTCGCCATTTGGCAAGAGTGGACTGCGGCTTAATCTGCTGGCAGTAGCGATTGTGGTGCTGGGTTGTGGTATCACCGTGGCCTTGCATTATCTGACAGGTACTGAGATGACCACCATGGCGGGTATCATGTCGGGTGCGGTGATGAATACACCTTCGTTGGGTGCGGTGCAGCAAACAGCTTCTGATCTGCAAGTAGCCTCACCCGACATCGCAATGGGATATGCGTTGGCATACCCGCTCAGTATATTGGGACTGATCCTCTCCTTTGAGATCATCCGCTGGTGCTCACGAGTGAATCTAAGTCAAGAAGATGAAAAGCTACGTGCGGAACATGTGTCGGAGGACGAACCCATCTGTGTGGATATACGTTTGGCTATTGATAGCGCGATTACCCTCAAGCAACTGCATGATCTATGTCCCGTAAATGAGATGATGGTCAGCAGAGTGACCCGCCAAGATGGCAGCGATGAACTGGTAGATGCTAGTACCATTTTATATCCCAACGATGTGATTCGTATTGTGAGTGACAAGCGCCACGAGAAAGAGCTACAAGTATTGGGCGAGGTAACGCACTATGGTTTTCGTGGGCGTGAGCGTTCGCAGCACTTGATTTCTCGCCGTATTGTGGTGACGCGCACGGCATGCAATGGCAAGCGACTGAGCAGTTTTGATGTTCGCCATCGTTATCATGCTACCATCACGCGCATCAACCGTGCGGGCGTGGAACTGCTAGCCACTCCCGACTTGGTATTGCAATTGGGTGATCGCATCATGGTGGTAGGCGACCGTGAGGATGTTCGCCATGTGGCAGATATCTTTGGCAATGAGCTTCGCAAATTGGATTTACCGAACTTGATGCCCATCTTCTTTGGCATCTTCCTAGGTGTACTAGTGGGTTCCTTACCTATCGCTATTCCGGGAATGAACCTCACCTTTAAGTTGGGACTTGCAGGAGGATCGCTGATTATTGCATTGTTGATTGGTCGCTTTGGTCCGTACTATAATATGGTCACATTTGCCACCACTTCTGCCAATATGATGTTGCGTCAAGTGGGATTGACCTTGTTCTTGGCAGCTGTGGGGTTGAGCGTAGGTGATGGATTTGTAAATACCATTATTGATGGTGGTTATATGTGGGTATTGTATGGCTTCTTGATTACCATTATTCCGTTGCTAGTTGTAGGATTTATAGCGTATAATGTATTGAAGATCAATTATTTCAAAGTAGTAGGCCTGCTGATTGGAGCCATGACAGGTGCACCAGCGTTGGGGTATGCGCAAGGTTTGTCAGACAAGAATGATCAAGCCTCTGTTTGCTATGCTACAGTGTATCCTTTGACAATGTTCTTGCGTGTGATGGCAGGACAATTGTTAATAGTATTATTTTGTTCGTAATTGCTAAATAAAATTATATATATGTTTGCATTAATTACAGGCGCTAGTTCGGGATGTGGCTATGAATATGCCCGTATAATGGCACAAAAGGGATATAATCTTCTTATTGTCAGCAACGAAGAAGCCATACATGATAAAGCACAGCTACTTCGCCAAGATTTTGGCGTAGAGGTTGTTTCGTTGGTTCGCAATTTGGGAGTACAAACAGCCGCCAAAGAATTGTATGACTATTGCCAGGCAGAGAACCTGAAAGTAGAAGTACTGATTAATAATGCAGGAGTATATCACGACTGCGATTTCTTGGCGGACTCTGAGGGATTTAATCAATTGATACTCAATCTTCATATGCACACACCCGCCATGTTGATGTACTATTTTGGTCATGAAATGGTCAAGCGAGGTAAAGGCTATATCCTCAATATGTGTTCAATAACTGCTGATATTGCCGTACAACGCCTGAGCACCTATGGAGCTACCAAAGCATTCTTGAGCAACTTCACCCGTTCCGTGCATATCGAATTGAAAGAAAAAGGAGTGTATGTGACTAATGTGACTCCTGGAGCCATCAATACGGGACTGTACAATATCCGCCCATGGCTCACGAAAATGGGATTGGTACTAGGATATATCGTGCAACCAGATTATTTAGCACGCCGTGCCGTGAGAGCCATGATGAGGGGTAGAGCCAAAGTGTCGGTGCCAGGAGTGTGGAATACCATATTGCTGTTTTTTGTGGCGTTGATACCTACATGTGTGCTAAGATTGGTTCGTAAATTGAAAATATTTTGATATGATTGAGAAACTAGAAAATAGAGCTTGGAAAGTACTCAAGTCTGAGAATATATTGAATCTAGGTCCTTGGTTGAATGTGCGACAAGAGTTGGTGGAGTTGCCTTCGGGTAAGCAGATACCGACATGGTTTGTGTTGGATTTTCCAGATTGGATCAATGTGATAGCGATTACCAAGGATGGTGATTTTGTGATGGAAGATCAATACCGCCATGGTCTAGGAGAGACACATTATGAATTGGTAGCCGGTGTGATTGACCCAGGCGAAACACCTTTGCAAGCCGCCCAACGAGAATTGAGCGAAGAGACAGGATTTGGTGGGGGAGAGTGGGAACTATTTATGACCTTATCGCCTAACCCAACCAATCATAAGAATCTGAGTTACACCTTCTTAGCAACGGGCGTGGAGAAGATTCGTGAGCAACATCAAGAGCCTACGGAAGATATTCGAGTGCATGTGCTGAAGCGCGAGGAAGTGAAGCAACTGCTCGAAACGGGAGAGATAGTTCAGGCACTGCATGCTGCGCCACTATGGAAGTATTTTGCGCAGTAGTGCGTTTAGTGTTTATGGTTTAGAAAATGGTGTAGCAAAAATGCTACACCATTTTCTTTATGAGTTTGAATAGCTTATACGGCATGTAGCGGAAGGGCATGTCCACGAAGGTTGGGGTAGAGACTACCGATCGGCGATGCGAGAAGGCTAAGAAACTCTCCTTGCCATGATATGACCCCATACCCGAATTGCCTACACCGCCAAAGGGCACGTCGTGATTCACTATATGCATAATCACATCGTTCACACAAGCACCGCCTGAAGATGTGTGGCGCAATACATAATCGCCATTGGTGCCAAAATAATACAATGCCAATGGCTTCTCACGGTCGATAACAAAAGTGATAACCTCATCTATCTCCTTGAATGTCAGCACGGGGAAGATTGGACCGAAAATCTCTTCTTGCATCACAGGGGCATCTGGACTGACGTCGGTCAGAATAGTAGGGCTCAAATAGCGCTCGGCGCGGTCGTAGTGACCGCCGTAATAGATAGTAGATTGCTTCGCTGTAGATGGTGGATCGGCTTCGCCTGTAGATGGTAGATATCCAATCAAGCGATCGAGGGCTTTGTCGCTGACGATGCGCACGAAGTGTTTTGCTTTTTGTGGGTCTTTGGTCAGCAAGTGTTTCCACTCTTTGACAAGCAATTTGAGGAACTCGTCCTTCACCTCTTCATGAATCATCAAGTAGTCGGGCGCAATACATGTTTGTCCTGCATTGAGGGCTTTGCCCCAAGCCACGCGGCGGGCTGCTACTTTGAGGTCGGCGGACTTGTCAATGATACATGGGCTCTTGCCACCTAACTCCAGCACGACAGGAGTGAGGTGCTTGGAAGCGGCTTCCATGACCATCTTTCCTAGCGAAGGGCTGCCTGTGAAGAATATTAAGTCCCATCGCTCAGCAAGCAGCATTTGATTAACCTGACGGTTACCCTCAACAATAGCGATATACTCCTCGGGGAAAGTGGCGCGAATCATCTCAGTAAGTACGCGAGAAACATTTGGCACATAGGGCGAGGGTTTGAGCATAGCCGTACAGCCCGACGAAATCGCACCTACCAATGGGTTGAGCAGCAGCTGCACAGGGTAGTTCCATGGGGCAATGATGAGCGTATTGCCAAGCGGCTCTTTGATAACCTTGCTGGTAGCAGGCATAATCGCAATAGGCGAACATTTGCGTTCGGGACGCGCCCAACGGCGCATATGCTTGAGGTGATTGCGAATCTCACCATAGACAATGCTCAGTTCGGTGAGGTATGCCTCCTCGTAGGACTTGTGCAAGTCTGTCCAAAGGGCTTCAGCAAGTGGCTTCTCATATTGGTGTATGGCGTCGGATAACTTGCGTAGCATTTGCTTGCGGAAAGGTAGCGCAAGGGTTGCGCCAGAGCGGAAATACGCTTGTTGCTTGCTGTGGGTCGTGGCAATGTAGTTTTGCATATCGTTGAAAGTATTATAATGTGTCTATTTTCTCTCGGTAATCATACGGTGATGTTCCTATGAAGTCACTATGAAGTCCCTATGAAGTTCCTATAGTGATAGGTGGCACATAAGTGGCAAACAAAGGGCAAATAGTTGGTTATTTGCGACCAGTAAAGTGGTCCATTGTACGATAGATGCCAAAAACTGTGCCAAAGAGCCAGTCGAATACACGCAATGGCAGAATAGCTTGCCAGAAACGTATGAAATGATAGTTAAAAGGTATGCCCGCAAAGATGGTATTGCGTTCGATGGCACGGATAATCTTCTTTGCCGTTGGTTCGGGCTTGAGGATAGGGAAGATAGAGCGCACACCTTGGAACATGCCCGTGCTGATGAAGTAAGGTGCGACGGTGGTGACATGTACATTAGCTTTGCGTTGCTGTAGTTCGATGCGCATGCTCTCACTCCAACCGATTACTGCCCATTTGCTGGCACCATAGACCGACATTTTAGGGTTACCTAACATGCCTCCTGCCGAAGCAATATTGCAGATATGTCCACGATTGCGCTTGAGCATATCGGGCAATACTTGCAAGGTGAGCACCATGGGTGCGACAGTATTGACGTCCATCGTGAGGCGGATATCTTGGATAGTTTGGTGGTCAAACGTATTGTTACCGCGAACAATACCTGCGCAGTTGATGAGGATGTCCACATTGCCACACTCCTCTTTTACACGTTGGTATGCAGCAATGACCGCATCGCTATCTGCCACATTTACGGCATAGGTAAAGACCGTGCCTAAAGTGGCAAACTCAGCTTTGGTGGACTCGAGGTTATCTGGATTTATATCCCATATAATCAGTGATTTCGCGCCTTTCTCTAAAGCAAGACGTCCCATTATTTTTCCTATTCCTGATGCACCTCCCGTGATCAGTATATTTGTATTCTTGATTTTCATATTAAAATAGTTTTTATTAATATTACTACAATTTCTGTACCAAATCGGCGACAAAGGTAGTGCATTATTTTCGAACAAACGTTCAGTTTTTTTTGAAAAAATTTGCTAGTATAAATTTTTTTTAATACCTTTGCAGGCGATTAAGCATAATAATGAGTACATTATGGTAGAAGATAGACGAGAAAAAATACTGCTAAAAGCAATCGAATTGTATATGACGGAGGGCTATGCTAATGTGTCAATAACAGACTTGCAGGCTGCATTAAACATGGGGCGTGGTACGTTATATTACTATTTCAAGGATAAAGAGGAACTATTTCAGGAGGCTGTAAGCATGTATCTTATCCAGCCTAAACAACGTGCCTTGAGTAGAGTAAAGGATACTGATACCATTCCTGAGATGATAGATACTATGTTGTACTACATCAATCAGTTACAAGATATCTACAATCTAGTTGAAAATAAAAATATCAATATTTCAAATGTGGTGACAGTGATGTACACTGCATATAGTCGTTTTCCTGAACTACATAAAAAAGCCCGTAAGTTGTATGAACACGAATTGAGTTTGTGGATACAAGCTATTAAAAATAGTATGCGCGCGGGCGAGATACGTGGTGATGTGCAAATTGAGACTACTGCTCAGATGTTCCTTCATATAAAAGATGGATGGGATCCTGGCAGAAGTAGTGTTCCTATCAATTTTGATATGTTTCCACAACAATATAATTACTTATATGAATTAATAAAAAAGCAAAAATCTTAATTTTTTTATACATTTTATAAAAAAAATATATTATATTTCAAAAAAATAACATAATTGTATATTTTTGAACGCGTGTTCGAAAAATAAATTGTAATTTTGCAACCGAGTTTAAAAAACCACAATAAAATTTATATAATTATGGAATTGAAACATTATTTGGAGTATCTCCAAAATACGATTGTCAATAAATGGGATGTGTTGGCAATGAAGGATTTGGATGGTAACACTTCTTACACCTATGGTGAGATGGCAAACGAGATTGCGCGTTTGCATACGACTTTCCGTGAGTTGGGGATTAAAAAAGGTGATAAGATTGCACTTTGCGGTCGCAACTGCGCTAATTGGGGTTTGACATTCTTGGCGATTGAGACATACAAGGCGGTTGCTGTAAGTATTTTGCCAGACTTTACAGCAGAAGGTGTACATACTTTGGTTAATCACTCAGAGGCAAAATTGCTCTATTGTGGTCCCAACGTACTGAAAAAGATTGATGCCCAAGAGATGCCAGGATTGACAGCCATCGTATTCATGGATGACTTCAGCCTAAAATACGCTGCATCGGAGAAGGTGGAAAAAGCGTATACTGGTGTAGATGAGGCATTTAAGAAAGAGTGGCCTAATGGCGTAAAAGCAGAAGATGTGAATTATCCTACGGATAATATCGATGAGTTGGCATTGATCAACTATACATCGGGCTCAACAGGTAATCCTAAGGGCGTGATGATCAGCCATAAGAACTTGAGCGGAAATATCGATTTCGCTGTGAAGGAAATTCCTCACCAAGCAGGTGATAAGGTGATTTCAATGTTGCCTATCGCGCATATGTTTGGTTTGATGTTTGAGTTCTTGTACCAAGTGTGCGATGGCGCAGAGGTGTATTTCTTGACCAAAGCTCCAACTCCAACTACCTTGATGAAGGCATTTGCGCAAGTAAATCCTTTCATGATTCTCACTGTACCTTTGGTAATTGAGAAAATCATCAAGGGCAAAGTGTTGCCAGTAATCAATAAGCCATTGATGAAGGTGCTCTGGAAGACTCCTGGTATCAAGAGTCTTTTGCACAAGAAGGTGAGCAACACCTTGTTGCAAGCTTTTGGAGGCAAATTGCGCTTCTTGATTATCGGTGGTGCTGCACTCAACGAGGAGGTGGAGAATTGTATGCACGATATGCACTTCCCATATTGCGTGGGCTATGGTATGACCGAGTGCGCTCCGCTGATTACATACGAAAACTGGCGTAAGTACCTCTATCGTTCATGTGGTAAGGGCATCGTAGGCATGGAGCTTCGCATTGATAGTGAGGATCCAACCAAGAAAGAGGGCGAGTTGCAAGTACGTGGTGTGAACGTGATGATGGGCTACTACAAGAACGAGCAAGCAACCAAAGAGACTTTCACCGAAGATGGTTGGATGCGTACGGGTGACCTAGGTATCATCGACAAAGATGGCAATCTCTTCCTCCGTGGAAGAAGCAAGAATATGTTGCTCGGTCCTAGTGGACAAAACATCTATCCAGAGGAGATCGAAGATAAACTCAATAGTTTGCCATTCGTGTTGGAGTCGGTGGTAGTGCAACGCGACCATAAATTGGTGGCATTGGTTTATCCAGACAACTCAGAGGCTGCTAAAAAACAATTGGCTGGCAAAAACATCTTTGAGGTGATGGATAGCAACCGTCTGGAGCTCAATAAGCAATTGCCTCAATATAGCCAAGTAACTGCTATTGAGGTGGTTGAGAAAGAATTTGAGAAGACTCCAAAGCGTAGTATCAAGCGTTTCCTCTATAGTTAATGCGTGACTGCATTTAGGGCTAATAGGCGATGAGGCTATTAGGCTATAGGCAAGATAGTAAAAAAATGAGATTGCATGACGCAATCTCATTTTTTTTATTTCCTGCCTTTACACCATACACTTTACACCAAAAATTTGCACATTCGCAATTTTTTCCGTACCTTTGCAGCATGAAATTACCATCACTTAATTCTCAAATACTGCGCTTGGCAATTCCGAGTATCTTGGCGAATATCACGATCCCATTGGTGGGATTGGTGGATACAGCTATTGTGGGGCATATCGCCAATGCCACTGCGATTGGCGGTATAGCCATAGGCACGATGCTCTTCGACTTGCTCTATTGGAATTTCGGTTTCCTACGCGTCGGAACGAGTGGTATGACGGCGCAAGCCTTTGGTCGTGGAGATAGGGTGGAGTGTGCACGATTGCTGAGCCAGAGTATAGGTATCGCATTGATTGGAGCGGCACTTATCTGGCTGATACAGTGGCTGTTTGTCAATCTGGTTCTAATGCTGGTGCCCTGTTCGCCTGAGGTGGCAAGCTTCGCACGAGAGTACTTCTTTATTCGTATTTGGGCGGCACCTGCCACCTTGTCGCTGATGGCGTTCAAAGGATGGTTTATCGGCATGCAAGATACGGTAAGCCCTATGATCACCGACATTTTGGTGAATGTGGTGAATATGGCTGTAAGTTATGTATTAGCTGTTTATACGCCTATGGGCGCGCTGGGAGTGGCATTGGGTACGGTGATAGCACAATTTACGGGATTGACAGCGGCTATCGTATTGCTCCTAACCAAATACCGCCAACTATGGCAGGGACTTTCACCTGTGCGCTTGGCATTTGACGGACAAGGTATGAGGCGCTTGCTTTCGCTGAATGGCAATCTGTTTGTCCGTTCGCTGTGTTTTATGGTGGTATATGTAGGCTTTACCTCGTTGGCATCCAAATATGGCGATGTAGAACTAGCCGTTAGCACGATTATGATGAAGCTCTTTATGCTCTTCTCCTATTTTGTGGACGGTTTTGCGTATGCAGGCGAAGCATTGGTGGGGAAATATATAGGTTTGAATCAGGAGTCAGGAGTCAGGAGTCAGGATAAATCAGATGTATCTCGTGTTGTGGGTTTGCTCTTTGCTTGGTCGTTAGGCGTGGGAGTATTGTTCACGCTGATTTTTGCGCTATGGTCAGGCGGATTTTATCATGCGATGACTTCAGACACGACAGTACTGGCTCGTTTGACTGACTATACGGCTTGGCTAATAGCAATGCCTATTGTCTCGACCTTGGCATTTATGTGGGATGGGGTATATGCAGGCGCTACAGCGGGCAAGCAGATTCGTAACGCAATGATTTATGCAGCATTGGCATTTGTAATAGGTTATCTAGCTACGTATCCATATCTAGATGTCATATCTATCTATATCGCCTACTTTGCCCACTTAGCAGCGCGGGTGTTATACCTTACTTTTGCGTGGAAGAAAGTACAGGAGGCGCACTGAAATGCATAAGGTATATAAACCTATGCAAATAACAAAGGGACTGCACATTGCAGTCCCTTTATTGATACTAGCTCCTTCCCTTTAGGGAGGGTTGGGGTAGGCTTAATTATAAACGTGCTTTGATGGCAGCAGACTCTGCCTCGTAGCCTGGTTTGTCGAGCAATGCAAACATATTCTTCTTGTATGCCTCTACACCAGGTTGGTTGAATGGATTCACGCCCAAGATATAACCTGAGATACCGCATCCACGCTCAAAGAAGTAGATCAACTCGCCCAAGTAATACTCATTAATCTTTGGCAAAGTGATCTTCATATTTGGCACACCGCCATCGATGTGCGCGAGCATCGTACCGAGCTCTGCCATCTTATTTACCTCATCCACGCGTTTGCCAGCGAGGAAGTTGAGACCATCGAGGTTCGCTTCATCGTGTGGGAACTCTACCATATAGTTGCTCTCCTCTACAGAGATTACGGTTTCAAACAAGTGGCGCTCGCCCTCTTGTACATATTGACCCATAGAGTGGAGGTCAGTGGTGAAGTCCACACTTGCAGGGAAGATACCTTTGTTCTCCTTACCCTCTGACTCGCCATAGAGTTGCTTCCACCATTCGCTCACGAAGTGCAATTTAGGGTGGTAGTTCACCAAGAGTTCGATTTTCTTGCCTTGCTCGCCATAGAGGTAGTTACGCGCAGCTGCGTATTGTGCAGCAGGGTTCTCAGCAAATGGGGTAGTGCTGCTGCACACCTGCATCATACGCTCTGCACCATCGATCAAGGCGTTGATATCAAAACCTGCGCATGCGATTGGCAACAATCCTACTGGTGACAATACTGAGAAACGACCACCGATATTATCCTCAATCACGAAGGTCTTGTATCCCTCTTGGGTAGCCAATGTACGGAGCGCACCTTTCTTAGCGTCGGTGATACAAACGATGAGTTGCTTAGCAGCCTCTTTGCCTTGTTGCTCCTCGAGTTGGGTCTTCAGCAGGCGGAATGCCAATGCTGGCTCGGTGGTAGTACCTGACTTAGAGATACTGATGATACCGAACTTCTTGTTCTTGAGGAGCGCTTGCAACTCGTAGAGGTAATCCTCACCGATGTTTTGTCCAGCATATACGATAGCTGGTTTCTCGCCCTCAAGCCATGCGAAGCTACTACTGAGTGCGTCAATCACTGCCTTCGCACCCAAATACGAACCACCAATACCAATACATACGATTACCTCACATTCACGGCGAAGTAAATCAGCTGTTGCTTGGATGTCTGCCAATTGTGGACGGATATCAGCTGGCAAGTTCATCCAACCGAGGAAATCGTTGCCTGCTCCAGTACCTTGTTCTAACATCTCTTGGCATTTAGCCACTTGCTGCTCATAGGCAGCTACTGCCTCTGCGCTAACGGCTTTGGCATAAGAAAATTGAATATCTTTCATCTCTATTAATTGAATTTTTTAGTTAGTTCTTTGATTGTTGCTTTTGCCGAACGGCGGTTGTATAGGATTTGATATACAGCCTCTACGATAGGCAGATCTACCTGTACATCCTGATTGGCGAGCCAGATCGCTTTGGTGCCATAATATCCCTCCGCCACCATCTCCATCTCCGTCTGCGCCGCCTTCACGCTATAGCCCATGCCGATCATCTGACCAAACTGACGGTTGCGCGAGAAGTTGGAGTAGGCAGTCACCAATACATCGCCCAAATAGCCACTCGCCGTTATATCACGTGGAATGTCCGATTTGGCTTGAGCAAAACGGATCATCTCGTGCATAGCATTAGTCAGAAGTACTGCCTGAAAATTATCGCCATAGTGCAAACTCTTGCAGATACCTGCTGCGATAGCATAGATATTTTTCATCACGCTCGCATACTCTAGTCCCTCTACATCGTTGCTTGGGGTAGTGCGAACATACGGTGTATCAAATAGTTGACTCCACTCGCGCGCTTTCTCCATATCCTTACAACCCACTGTGAGGTAACTCAGTCGCTCTAAGGCGATTTCCTCCGCGTGGCAAGGACCAGCTATCACACCTAAGTTTTCTTCGGGCACGTGGAAATACTTGTGCATGTATTCTGTCACCAGCAAATTCTCATCGGGAATCATACCTTTTACGGCTGAGATTACCATCTTTTGCGACATATCCACCGTGATATCATCCAGACTTTGCTTGAGATAAGGCGATGGCACTGCCAAGACTATCAAGTCAGATTGATCAATCACTGTGTTGAGATCGGTGGAGAAATGAATACGCGACACATCAAAATATGCCCATTCCAAATGGTTCGGATTGCGGCGAATCTCCACAAACTCGTCAATCACCTCTTGGCGACGGATATGCCAATTGATATCCGTCACATTGTGCATGACGATCTTTGCAAGGGCAGTCGCCCAACTACCTGAACCTATAATTGCTACGTTCATATATTCTTGCCTTTAAACTCTAAACTATAGCTCGCTGTTGCGAGCGTCCTCTAAACTGAGAAATAAAGCGTTTGCGCTTTATTTCTCCGGCTTCATGGTTGGGAACAACAGCACATCCTGGATAGATGGTTGTCCAGTCATGAAGATGGCCAAACGGTCAATACCGATACCAATACCTGATGTAGGAGGCATACCGTACTCGAGCGCACGCATAAAGTCGTGGTCGATGATCATTGCCTCGTCGTCTCCCTTGTCTGCGAGCTTCATTTGCTCTACGAAACGCTCGTATTGGTCGATTGGGTCGTTGAGCTCGCTGTATGCGTTAGCCAACTCCTTGCCGTTCACCATCAGCTCGAAACGCTCGGTGAGACCTGGTTTTGAGCGGTGCATCTTGGTCAGAGGTGACATCTCAACAGGGTAGTCGGTGATGAAAGTAGGTTGGATAAAGGTACCCTCGCATGTCTCGCCGAAGATTTCGTCGATGAGTTTGCCCTTGCCCATCTTCTCGGTATCCTCTACGCCGTATTTCTTAGCCACTACGCGAATCTCATCTTCGCTCATTTGGCTGAGGTCATAGCCCGTCTTCTCTTGGATAGCCTCCAAGATTGGCAAACGGCGATATGGCGCCTTGAAGTCCACGATATTATCGCCAATCTTCACTTCGGTCGTGCCGTTCACGGCGATGGCAATCTTCTCCAGCAGTTGCTCGGTGAAGGACATCATCCAATTGTAATCCTTGTACTGTACATAGAGCTCCATGCAGGTGAACTCTGGGTTGTGGGTGCGGTCCATACCCTCGTTGCGGAAGTTACGACCAATCTCATACACACCCTCAAAACCACCTACGATGAGGCGCTTGAGATACAACTCAGTAGCAATACGCATGTACATATCCACGTCCAAGGCATTGTGGTGAGTGATGAACGGACGAGCCGATGCACCACCTGCAATAGCTTGCAGCATTGGGGTCTCTACCTCCGTATAACCTGCCTCGTCAAACACCTGACGCATGGTGCGGATGATAGTTGCACGCTTTAGGAACACGTCCTTCACACCCTCGTTCACTACCAAGTCCACGTAACGTTGGCGGTAGCGTTGCTCTGGGTCGTTGAAGCCGTCGTATGCCACACCATCTTTGTATTTCACGATTGGCAATGGGCGCAAACTCTTCGCCAATACGGTTAACTTCTGTGCGTGTACGCTGATCTCACCCATTTGAGTGCGGAAGGTAAAACCTTCGATACCAATGAAGTCACCTATATCAAGGAGTTTCTTGAACACTACATTATACATCTGTTGCTCCACAGTAGTTGCGGTCTCGCCGTTCGCGGGGTCCCCGACGACACTCGTGTCGTGGGGTGCATTTGGAGTTGGGGCTTGAATATCATCGCGACTTACATATACTTGGATACGACCCTTCGAGTCTTGCAACTCGATGAAGCTTGCCTTACCCATGATGCGGCGTGACATCAAGCGACCTGCAATACGCACTGGCTTGCCCGTATACCACGCCTCATCGCCTTTCGCCTCATCGCCTTCAACGTCCACAAATGTGGACTTGATATCGGTAGAATACCCTGTAACTACATACTCATCAGCAGGATAGGGGTTGATGCCCATGTCCTTCATCTTTTGCAGACTTTCTCTGCGGATTACTTCTTGTTCACTGAGTTCCATATCTTTTTGTCCTTAAAATATATTTCGTATATATGCGCGCATAATGCGCAATTTGGGCACAAAGGTACAACAAAAAATGCACATACGCAAGTAAAACGAATAAAACTTTAAGATATTTTGTCAAATCATATTTTTTTTCTACCTTTGCACCGTTTTTGTGCGGCGTACAATACTACACCACACTACACCATACTACACGACACAATTATGAAAGCATTTGTATTCCCTGGTCAAGGTGCCCAATTCTCGGGCATGGGTAAAGACCTATACGACGCATATCCCGAGGCACGCACTATGATGCAGCGTGCCAATGAAGTGTTGGACTTCAATCTTACCGAAGTGATGTTTGAAGGCACAGACGAGGCCCTTCGCCAAACACGCGTCACTCAACCTGCTATTTTCCTACATTCTATTGTAGCTGCTCGCTTGATGACAACGCTTCGTCCTGACATGGTCGCGGGGCATAGTCTGGGCGAGTTTTCGGCGCTGGTGGCTGCAGAGGCATTGCATTGGGAAGATGGTTTGCGCCTTGTTAGCCAGCGTGCTCAAGCCATGCAAGAGGCATGCGAATTGCAGCCAGGCACTATGGCGGCTGTCCTTGGATTGCCTGACGATAAAGTATCCGAGATTTGTCAAATCTCTAGCCTTTCGCCTCTAGACTGTAGCTCGCAGAGCGAGCGTTCTCTAGACTGCGACAATGTCGCCGTCGCAGCCAACTTCAACTGCCCTGGTCAGGTGGTTATCTCTGGCTCATTGAGTGGAGTAGATGCTGCGTGCAAAGCTTTGAAAGAAGCGGGTGCTAAGCGTGCGTTGAAGTTGCCTGTAGGTGGTGCCTTCCACTCGCCGTTGATGCAACCTGCGGCAGAGCGCCTGCAAGCGGCAATAATGAATACCACGTTCCGAACACCTAAATGCCCAGTATATCAAAATGTTAGCGCTAAAGCTGAGATGGATAAGGATGTGATCCAACGCCAAGTGTTGGAGCAATTGACTTCGCCTGTTCGTTGGACACAGAGCGTGCAGCAGATGATTGCTGATGGGGCAACTACCTTCTACGAGTTTGGTCCGGGAGACGTGCTCAAAGGTCTTATCCGCAAGATCAATGCGGAAGTAGAGGTAGGGTAGTGCTCTTATCGTTTTGGCGCTTAATCCCAATTCGTTCGAAAGTTTGAATTAAGTACAAAAAAGAGCGACACTTGCGTGCCACTCTGAATGTTTACACAATAATATATTTACGAAGAATGTCACATGTTTTATTGTATTCTTCCAAATAAGTCTGTACTCGTTCTTTATCTGTCATTTGATTATTTCCCAAAAGTATGTCATGGAATTTTCTTGCTGCATCGTTGTATGTATCTTCAATTATTTTTCTACAATGTGGATTATCTTCTCCTCCTCTCAAAGCAATCATTCTAAGATATTCATGCATTACCCGTTCAAATTGCTTTTGATATAACTTATCTAAGGGGATGAATGTTTTGTATATTAAAATATTCGGATTTTCTTTGCTTACTTTTCCTAAACACAGACCATCAAGATTAAGCATTGCAGAATTATGACATTCGGAATCTTCTTTGATTTGTTCGTTATCACTTACAATTTTACTACCTAATTGAAGTGCACCTGCATTCCGAGATAGAAACAACGCTATTTTGTATTGTTCAGCTTGTTCATCTTTAATGAATCGCTCATAATAGCGTTTGAAGAAATGCGCTTGAAATACACTAATGAGCAATTTATACTTTGAAGTTACTAAATCTTTTTTAGGCGCCATCGTAATAATCTCTTTTCCGCCAGCTCCCTCGTATTCACAAAATACTGTTACTTCTGGATTATTCCACCATGCATGCTTTTTTATTGTTGTTAGATATGTGTATTTATTTTGGCTTTGTGGATGTATATAAAAATCAAAATGTCGCCATGGATATATACGAGATTTCTGTGCGCTCTTGCAGACTTTTGCTTTTATATCAATATCATAATGTACTTTAACATCACGAAAATCTTTTAGAATTTCGCGATATATTTCTTCATATGACATCGTAGATAAAAGCATAAAAGTGGCTTGTAATATCAATCAGCACGCTGTAATACATCTCCTAAATACCTTAATGTGTCATCATCAGGATTATAGGTTAGCGCCATAATGATTGTACCTTTTGCATCTTCTACCCAATAATTTGAATAATCATAACAAATTTCAACAGTGTATCCTTCTATATTATAAATAAAATGCGAAGTATTGAAAGATTCGTTTCCAGAAATGCTATGAATAACTGCATTTCCTGATGGTGAAAAGTAGATAGATAACATTTCAGTTGAAGAACCAACCCAAGCATAAGTATGCCCAATAATAGATTTCGCATTGTTGTTTGTACATCCTATAAAGATAAATGCTGAAAGAATGATAAACATTAATGGTAAAAATTTTTTCATGATTGTAATAATTTATTTAGTGTTAACAATAAAAATCAATTGAATTTGGTCCGTCCCATTCTTGATCTTGCGCTTCAACATAAGCTGCACGAACTCCATTCTCCTCAAAGAAGGTTCCTTTAGAGGTATGAATAAACACTTCTCCATTCCACTCAATCTCAGATAGAGCATAATGCTTTATTCCATTAGGTATTTTTGTTGAAACGATGATTTTATCTTCGTATAAAGTAAACTCAAAAACTGTTGATGCACCATAGTTGGTGGTCACATATACTTTTTCTTCTTTTAGATTATTGAAATAATCTTGCAATGGTTGATCTGATATCTCAGTAGGACAGCATGGGAACTCTGGATTAGTATGAGGAGCCCATCCTTGCTGAACTGCATATTTATTAGACGTTTTAAATAAATTAGGTAGTTTCACATCCTCATCTTTTATTTGAGGTTCTTCATTCGTCTTACTATGATACTCTAAAAACTCTTTGCCCCAAAAATCCTCATCAAATTTAGATGCTTCTATAGGTTCTCCCCAATTATCCTCCTTATGTGATTCTTCGTGATTTAGCGGTTTACCCCATACGTCATATTGAGTTTTATTATTTACGCTTTGATATTGATTTTCATTTTTTAGAGGCGCTATAGCAGTTGGTATCCATGTACTAAATTTTTCATTAAATATCCAATTACCGATACCACCAGTTTTCGTATTATTCTTTATCAAATGTAGTTCGTGTAAATGTTTCAAATTGTTAAATGATATTCTAGCTTCTTCTGCTGTTACTGCCCCCATCCATGAAAGATTGATATCTTGAGCACGCTGCGCTAATATTTTAGGATTCTCTATAAATTCCTGAAGTGTACAATAATAGAGTATCTTTCTCAAAGTTAATGGATTATTGAGGGCATTTTCCAATTTTGTTACCCATCTCAAATTCTCGGGTCGATTATTCTGGCGATTTGTATCTATATGATCAACAACCAACTGATTATTTTCTGGTTCTCCTAGAAAAGCAAATGCTACAATACGATGAACTACCTCTCCGCAAAAAGCACAATACCCTTTATCATTAGGTGATCCAAATGTCCATAGACTATCTTTAGGACGAGCTCTATTAGATTTTTGGTGACGCATGATAGCGCCATTATCTCGTACAGAGTAATGTTCACCCTTGTAGTCACAATCTTTGACTTCACTAAAGTATTCGTCTGGCGTAATCATACGATTTTCCTGTCAATTTATATAAAACTTAGTGTCATTTTTGCCAAGGCATAGACATTTTCATAAATTTTTTGTTGCCTTCTATTGTACTATATCTCCACATTTGACCAGTATGCACATTTAGGAGAAAGCACATGTGCGAATTTTCACCACTCATATACAATTGATAATTTACTTGAGTTGTATCAACTACCTCATCTGTTTCTTTCTTTATCTCTTCAAATTCCTTTTTTAAGATTCTGTATTTCCACACTGTTCCTGTATATTTATCTACTAAAAAGGCAAGACTACTTTTTGCAGAAGACTGAATAAATTCATATCTAACATTAATCAATTGCGTTGAAACAGCAGAAGAATTACTAACTGAAACATAATTTGAATAACTTTGTGCTTCAAGTGTTATAACAGCCATTAAACATAGTATTAAAATTACCAAATTCTTATTCATAATCGTATATTTATTGTATATGAAACAAACATTTTACTTTCACCCTGCAAAGGTACAAAATATATCGCATATATGCAAATCAGTTATGCTATATTTTTTTTAGAGCCATTGCCAATACCCTTCGACCTGCATCGGTCATCAGTCCGCGCGCTTCGAGGTCGGCACAGCGTTGTTTGTTGAGTTCTGTCCAGTGGCTGCGTTTGCGGCGAGGAGAGAGGCGTTGCGCTAGTCTGCCATCGGGAAGGCGCTTCAAGGTGGAGTCAATCCAACCAAAGCACAATGCCTCTTCTACCACATCAATGTACGGAAGACAATCGTCACACTCCGCAGGGCGTTTCACGCGATACATGGCTATCCAACATTCTTTTGCCTCTTCGCCGTGCTCCAACAGCCAATTACGCAACTGATCGCGGTGGGTAAATTCAAGTAGGGTAGTGATTTCCATAAAGGATTACTTCAGTGAAGTCAAATCGTCGTTTATTTTCTCCGTTGCAATGTGTCTTGTAAATCAAATAAATCTACTGCTTCAGTTATTTCTTTTTGGTCCTGGATGTTAGCTTCGGCAGCTGCAAGGGCTTTGCGTTTGGCATGGAATAGCTCATATATGGCCTCTACATGCGCTTCCATCTGTTTGACACTCATACTACCTGCGCCTTGCAAAACGGCTTTGTTTTGGAAATTAAGCAGTCCATCTACCGTCTCGCGCCAATAACGTAAATTTAGGTCTTTACGCTCTTTTACGCGCAACTCCGCCGTATCTAAGAATAACACAGTCAGTCGATTGAGTGTATCAATCTCATCCTGCAAAAGGTAGTTTTTTGCGGTGAATATATCTTGCTTGCGTACCACATTGCCTTTCCAAGAAGTGAGAGCCATGTTTGGTTGAGAAGCATCTGCACGATTGACTATGATCTCAGCAGCAGTCTGACCTGTGACCGCGTACAGTAGTTTGTTTTGTGTTTCAGCAAAGAACATCTGCGTGGCTTTGTCCGTTTTGTCGTAATCGCTGCTAAGTGAAAGCAAATCACGCACTTTCTGATAAAAACGCTTCTCGGATGCACGTATCTCGCGGATACGCTCAAGCAGTTCATCAAAATAATCAGGGCGACCATCGGGATTCTTAAGCCGCTCATCATCCATAGTAAATCCCTTAATCAAGTACTCTTTTAGGTGTTGATTTGCCCAAATGCGGAATTGCGTGCCACGCTTACTATGCACACGAAAGCCAATCGCAAGAATCATATCCAGCGAGTAGAATGTGACATCGTATTGTTTGCCGTCGGAGGCAGTAGTTAAGTAATTCTTAACAACTGATTCTGATTGTAACTCACCTTCTTTCAGTATGTTAGATATGTGCATGCTGATATTTGGCTTAGAGGTGTCAAAAAGTTCTGCCAATTGATTTTGATTCATCCACACACTGCCATCTCGTGCATAGAGAACTACGCTGGCGCGTCCATCAACGGTATTGTAAATAATCAAATTGCTTTCGTCTTTAGCCATAGTCATGATGATTTTGCTTTTATGCTGCAAAGGTACAAAATTTATTGCACACATGCAAATAAAATCGCCAATTTGGGCGATTTTGTTGCAAGTGCCGTTTCAGAGTGCATTTTTTTTGAAAGTTATTCCCTAAAAATTTGGAAATTCGAAAATTTTGTTGTATCTTTGCATAAAAATTAGACAAGCCTAAAATCTCCTTAACGGAGTTTGCACAGATTGGAAGTATATAGGTATTGTAACCGCAACGAATAGTGCGGTTATTGTCCGGTTATTGTACGGTAATAGTGCGGTGCGAGGAGGAAAACTGAAAGGTGAAAACGGAAAACGGAAAACTGAAAGGTGAAAACTGAAAGGTGAAAACTGAAAACGGAAAACGGAAAGAAATACTAACCTTAATTAAAACTAAAATCTATGTCACAAGTAACTTACATGGCACCTGTGGAAGAGGTGCGCGGAAAAATCTGTATGAATCGTGGCAATGACTCAGTCATGGTCACACGTCGCAAATGTTATGGAAAAACTAAAAACGGAACTCCGAGATTAGGTCCAAAAGAGATGTACACCTATCATCTGCATAAAGGAAAATGGTCGGCAGGCGTAGAAGCTAATCGTGAACTCTTCAAAGTGGCGCAAAAGCAAGCTATTGCTGAAATGAATAATCCCGAGCGTTTGGTATATTGGCAAACGCTCTTTGAGCAGCAACTTGACCATCCTCAACAAGGCGAAAAACAGTACGTTAAACTACAATGTTATATCGCTGCACAACTGCTCAAAGCACTAAAAGCGGGGTAGGGACTTTTCAAAAAAATACTCGTAATGCTTGCGTATGTGCATTTTTTGTTGTACTTCGAGGGCACCGACCTCGCTACGCTCGCCCACCTCGTAGCTACGGTCGCGCGCTATGCAGCACATACTACAGACACTCGCACTTTTTATAAGAAAATCGGCTTTGCCTTATTGTACGACCTTAATCCTCACTATTATGAGCAAGCTCCCATAGTGGGACTAAAGTCGTACAAATAGATTGAATCTATTATTTTCTTATAAATATGCTCGTTTTACTTGCGTATGTGCATTTTTTGTTGTACCTTTGCATAGTCATTTACGAACGATTGCATTCATGCAATACAATATGAAAACAAGTCATTTGATTATTAGCGGATCATGTAAACTCCTGTGTGGCATAGCCTTGATTGGTTTGCTACTCTTTTGGCCAGCAGGCACATGGCACTATTGGCAGGCGTGGATGCTGCTTGCCTTGCTGTTTGTACCAATGACCTGCATGGGTATTTGGCTGCTAATCTCCATGCCTGAACTATTAGCTAAACGGCTGAACAACAAAGAGAAAGAGCAGACACAAAAGCATGTAGTAGCCCTTTCGGGATTGATGTTTATCGGCGGCTTTGTCCTCTGCGGTTTAGACTACCGTTTCGCGTGGTCAAGCATGCCTCTTTGGGCGACTATTGTCGCCTCGGTAGTCTTTTTGGTTGGGTATGTGCTATACGCCGAAGTATTGCGCGAGAATGCCTACTTGTCAAGAACGGTTGAAGTGCAAGAGAATCAACAACTTATTGATACTGGATTATACGGCATTGTACGTCATCCGATGTACACAGCCACTTTGCTTATGTTCCTATCAATGCCGATCGTATTGGGCTCTGCTTGGGCGTTGTTGGTCTTTGGTGTTTATCCTGTACTGATCATCCGACGTATAAACAACGAGGAGCAGGTGCTTGCGGCAGGACTACCTGGATATATAGATTACCAGCAACGCGTTCGCTGGCGCCTAGTACCAGGTATTTGGTAGGATAGATAAAATCTATTATTTTCAAAAAATATGCTCGTTTTACTTGCGTATGTGCATTTTTTGTTGTACTTCGAGGGCACCGACCTCGCTACGCTCGCCCACCTCGAAATTACAGTAGCGAAATGCGGTAAATACTCCAGTACACTCGCAATCATTTGCAACAATAAGTTAGCACTTAATCATCCTATCATTTAGCATCTCACAACTAAGCAAGCTTGAATGAGTGCTAAATGATAGGCTGCGATAGATGTCAAATCTATCTTTTTTACAAATAATTTCTCGTTTTACTTGCGTATTTACATTTTTTGTTGTAACTTTGCACGCTTTTTTGTGTGGAGAAGAGTAGGGGGTGTTCAAACAACGCTACACCACACTAAACAATAGATAACAATACGACACAATACAATATGTTTAGATCACACACTTGTGGCGAGCTTCGCCTCGCCGATGCTGGCAAAACAGTGACCCTCGCAGGATGGGCACAACGAATCCGCAAAATGGGCGGTATGACATTCATCGACCTTCGTGACCGCTATGGTATCACGCAGCTCGCTTTCCAATCCGATGGCAGCGCAGAGCAAGACGCACTCCTAGAGAAAGCCAATGGGGTAGGGCGTGAGTTCGTGCTCCAAGTAACTGGCGAAGTCATTGAACGTCAAAGCAAAAACGCGCAAATTCCAACTGGCGAAATCGAAATCAAAGTAGCCGAGATGAATATCCTGAACGCAGCCGTGACTCCTCCATTTACTATCGAGGACGAGACCGACGGTGGCGATGATATTCGTATGAAATACAGATACTTAGACTTACGCCGTAACTGTGTAAGAAAGAACCTCGAGCTCCGCCACAAGATGGCCTTCGAGGTGCGCCGTTACTTGGACGAGAAGGGCTTCTTGGAGGTAGAGACACCCGTTTTGGTAAACTCAACTCCAGAGGGTGCACGCGACTTTATCGTGCCAAGCCGTATGAACCCAGGACAGTTCTACGCTTTGCCACAAAGTCCACAGATCTTGAAGCAACTATTGATGGTCAGCGGCTTTGACCGTTACTTCCAAATCGTGAAGTGCTTCCGCGATGAGGACCTTCGTGCTGACCGCCAACCAGAGTTCACACAGATCGACTGCGAGATGTCGTTTGTAGAGCAAGAGGATGTGCTTCAGCTCTTCGAAGGGATGTCTAAGCATCTATTTAAGTCCATTCTCAATATCGACCTGCCTGATTTCCCACGCATGACATGGGCAGACGCGATGAAATATTACGGTAGCGACAAGCCAGATACACGCTTCGGCATGGAGTTCGTGGAGTTGCACGATATTTTCCACGCTATTGAGGAACAGAAAGAGGAGAAATTCAGCGTGTTTGCTAACGCCGCTTATATCGGCGGTATCTGCGCAACAGGTTGTGCAACATATACCCGCAAGCAATTGGATGCGCTCACCGACTACGTAAAACGCCCACAGATTGGCGCTAAGGGTATGGTGTATGCCCGCGTAGAGGCAGACGGCAACGTGAAGTCTAGCGTAGATAAATTCTACACCCAAGAGCAATTGCAAGAGGTGGCTAAGGCCATGAACGCTCAGCCTGGTGACTTGATTCTTATTCTCTCTGGCGACGACGCAATGAAGACTCGCAAGCAATTGTGTGAGCTTCGTTTGGAGGTCGGCAAACAACTTGGACTCCGCGATCCAAAGAAGTTCTCATGCCTCTGGATTGTGGACTTCCCAATGTACGAGTGGAGCGACGAGGAGCAACGCCTCATGGCAATGCACCATCCATTTACGAGTCCAAAACCAGAGGATATCCCATTGATGGACACCAATCCAGCTGCTGTACGTGCGAACGCTTATGACATGGTTATCAACGGTGTAGAAGTAGGTGGCGGTAGTATCCGTATCCACGATGCGGCGCTGCAACAACGCACCTTCGAGATTCTTGGCTTCACACCTGAAGAGGCACAACTTAAGTTCGGCTTCCTCATGAACGCCTTCAAGTTCGGTGCGCCACCTCACGGCGGTTTGGCATACGGTTTGGATCGCTTCGTTAGCTTGTTCGCTGGCTTGGACAGCATCCGTGACTGCATCGCATTCCCAAAGAACAACCAAGGTCGCGATGTGATGTTAGGTGCTCCTGGTCTCGTAGATCAAAAGCAACTGGATGAGCTGATGATTGATCTGAGAGAGATTAAGGCTGAGTAACAAATATCAAGTAAGGACCTTAATGACTTTAATGACGTTAAGGTCTTTACTTAAAATTGAAATTATAAAAAAAAAGTTATACGCATTTTTTTAAGTATTATATAAATGCTAATTTGGATTATGTAAAATAAGACAAGGAATATTCTCATTATAACAATAGGGTTAGCATGAAACTGATAAAAATACAGTCAAGCAAAGACCCGCTGATAGCGCAAGTTCCAGAGCTCTACGAGTCTGCTTTTCCCGAAGCGGAGAGAACTGACACTGAACGTTTCCTGTGGATGATAGACCACTGCCAGGAAATGTCTTTTTATGCCATCACTGAAGATGACGACTTCTGCGGTATGGCTGTAGTATTTGAATTAGGCATATGTCGTTATCTCCTGTATTTGGCTACGCTTGACATCCACCGTAACAAGGGTTTGGGCGCATTGACGCTGAAACTCCTGAGGGAAGAGACCAATCTGCCGATAATCGGGGAAGTGGAGCCTCCAACTGATGACATCACACGCCGACGCATCGCCTTCTACGAGCGTAACGGTTTTCATGTTGAGTTGGAGGATCCCAGAATCCTGAATGACGCACACCTCGACCCCTCCTGTGTCCTTATGCTTATCAGTACCCACCCTCTTTCCGATGCCGACGAATGCCAGCGCAGAGTGGTAGACACGGTATACAAGCCTATGCAGGCAGAGGAGGTATAACTCTGAACCATCATAAATTCGAATTTTATGGTAACTTGTTTTGATGTATGTGAGATTCTTGAAATGCTGTCTGAAGCATCTGTAAAGGTGTTTCTGGACGGCGGTTGGGGTGTCGATGCACTTATAGGCAGGGAAACAAGAACACATAACGACATCGATCTGTTCGTAGAGAAGAAAGACTACTGTATAACCATATCCGTGATTACAGGGAAGGGATACAGAGAAGTTATAATGGACTATACGACCGACAGCCATACTGTCTGGAAAGATGACAACGGAAGAATAATCGATATGCATTGTTTCGAATATGTAGAAGATGGAATCCTATATGACGGATACATTTTTCCAAGCGAAACTTTCTCAGGTAAAGGAAAAATCGGGAATATTGAGGTGTCCTGCATAAACCCGGAGGCACAGGTACAGTTCCATCTTGGATATGAATACGATGAAAATGATGTTCACGACGTTCTGTTGTTATGCAGAACTTTCAATCTTGAGATACCGGAGCAATATAAAACTCACATCTGATTCAATATGCTATGATTACTGATAGTTATGATATTGAAACTGAACCAATGATCAATCTGTTTGATTTCTACGGCA
>JAFTXV010000018.1 GCA_017461505.1 Paludibacteraceae bacterium
GCGGAGGAACATGTGGTTTAATTCGATGATACGCGAGGAACCTTACCCGGTCTTGAAAGTTAGTGACGATTCTGGAAACAGGATTTCCCTTCGGGGCACGAAACTAGGTGCTGCATGGTTGTCATCAGCTCGTGCCGTGAGGTGTCGGGTTAAGTCCCATAACGAGCGCAACCCCTGCTGATAGTTGCCATCAGGTTAAGCTGGGCACTCTATCGGGACTGCCTCTGTAAGGAGGAGGAGGGTTGGGATGACGTCAAATCAGCACGGCCCTTACGTCCGGGGCTACACACGTGTTACAATGGGAGGTACAGAAGGCCGCTACCTGGTGACAGGATGCCAATCCCCAAAACCTCTCTCAGTTCGGACTGGAGTCTGCAACCCGACTCCACGAAGCTGGATTCGCTAGTAATCGCGCATCAGCCATGGCGCGGTGAATACGTTCCCGGGCCTTGTACACACCTCACGTCAAGCCATGGAAGCTGGGGGTGCCTGAAGTTCGTGACCGCAAGGAGCGACCTAGGGTAAAACTGGTGATTGGGGCTAAGTCGTAACAAGGTAGCCGTACCGGAAGGTGCGGCTGGAACACCTCCTTTCTGGAGAGATGACTCCGAGAGAATTAAGAGTCAAGAATTAGGAATTAGAAGTTTCCGATTCACGATTCGTAATTCGAAATCCTGATTCGTAATCGGGGATTCATAATCCATGATTAAGGATCCGGTTTGTCTCTCTTTCCTCTTGTGCGCTTGGTTGTCTGTTTTTTGAAATAAATGAGAGAAAGTTGACGCCGGGCACTCCCCGCAGATAAAGGGAGCATAAGGCAGAGACGGAAAGCCAGTCCTATAGCTCAGTTGGTTAGAGCGCCACACTGATAATGTGGAGGTCGGCAGTTCAACTCTGCCTGGGACTACGAATGAAACGGGGGATTAGCTCAGCTGGCTAGAGCACCTGCTTTGCAAGCAGGGGGTCAACGGTTCGAATCCGTTATTCTCCACTTGATGGGACAAGTGGTTGGAAAGAGAGAGTGAGAAGATGACTTTTGACTTTTAATTTTTAACTTTCAATTCCCGAGGAGTTATTTGACATATTGTAACAAGCGAAAGAAAACAAGCAAATCGAGCAAGAAGCTTGCAGCAATGCAAGCTGATTTACAGCTGAAAGTATATTCTCCGCCATCCGGTGACGGATGGTGTGAAGGCAGAAGAAATCAGATAAGGGCACATGGCGGATGCCTTGGCTCTCGGAGGCGATGAAGGACGTGATAAGCTGCGATAAGCTCCGGGTAGGTGCAAATGACCTTTGATCCGGAGATTTCCGAATGGGACAACCCGGCAGGCTGAAGGCCTGTCATCCATCTGTGATGGAGGCGAACGCGGGGAACTGAAACATCTTAGTACCCGCAGGAAGAGAAAATAACAATGATTCCCCCAGTAGTGGCGAGCGAACGGGGAAGAGCCCAAACCACCCATGTTACGGCATGTGTGGGGTTGTAGGACCGCGGTATCGGACGAAATGATGTGAGGAGAACGCTCTGGAAAGTGCGACCATAGAACATGATAGTTGTGTATCCGAAGCATCATGAACCGTAGCGGTATCCTGAGTAGCGCGGGACACGTGGAATCCTGTGTGAATCCGCCGGGACCATCCGGCAAGGCTAAATACTCCCGAGAGACCGATAGTGAACCAGTACTGTGAAGGAAAGGTGAAAAGCACCCCGAACAGGGGAGTGAAAGAGTCCCTGAAACCATGTGCCTACAAGCGGTCGGAGCACCTTATTTGGTGTGACGGCGTGCCTTTTGCATAATGAACCTACGAGTTACTTTTTCCGGCAAGGTTAAGTGCTATGAAGCACGCAGCCGAAGCGAAAGCGAGTCTGAACAGGGCGTCGAGTCGGAAGGAGTAGACGCGAAACCAAGTGATCTACCCTTGTCCAGGTTGAAGTCTGGGTAACACCAGATGGAGGACCGAACCAATAAGCGTTGAAAAGCTTCTGGATGAGGTGAGGGTAGGAGTGAAAGGCCAATCAAACTTGGAGATAGC
>JAFTXV010000009.1 GCA_017461505.1 Paludibacteraceae bacterium
CAGCAGTAGTAAATGCTCCAGTAGAGACTGCAACCGTATGCTTCGGTGAGACATACAACTGGCGTGGTGCAGATCGTAGCGCAAGTGCAAGTGATACCTTGAAGAACTCTTTGGGTTGTGATAGTATCATCTATACCTTGAACTTGACCGTCTTGCCAGCAGTAGTAAATGCTCCAGTAGAGACTGCAACCGTATGCTTCGGTGAGACTTATAACTGGCATGGTGCAGATCGTAGCGCAAGTGCAAGTGATACCTTGAAGAACTCTTTGGGTTGCGATAGTATCATCTATACTTTGAACTTGACAGTCTTGCCAGCAGTAGTAAATGCTCCAGTAGAGACTGCAACCGTATGCTTCGGTGAGACATACAACTGGCGTGGTGCAGATCGTAGCGCAAGTGCAAGTGATACCTTGAAGAACTCTTTGGGTTGCGATAGTATCATCTATACTTTGAACTTGACTGTCTTGCCAGAGGCTAAGGTTGAGACTGAAGAGTGGACACTCTGTCCTGGTGACTTGAGCACTCCACGTGATTGGCATGGTCAATCAATCAGCGCTGCTGGCAACTATGAGGCAATTGAGAAATTTGCAGGTACAGACTGCGATAGCGTTATCTATCAGTTGACCGTGATTATCCCAGATGCTGACAACAATGCTACAATGGATAATCTGCCAGCTGTAAGCAAGTACAATAATCGTATCATCATGCTCAATATTAATGAAATAAAAGGCATGTTTGATGGTTGGGTACCAGCAGAAGCTGATGTACAATGGTTCCGCGTGGTAGGTACACAAGATGCTGCTTATGCAGCTTGGAACAAGCTTGGTGATGATGAACCATTGTCTAATGGTCATTACTACAACTTGCCAGATGGTGGTACATTGCCTGCTGGTCAATACTACGCATTGCTATGGCGCTCAAGCGATGTTTGCGAAGGCGGTGAAATCATGCGTACTGTATTGATAACTTGTGATGTAGATGCTTCTGGTCCTCGATTGGTACCTAACGTAGTTCGTGCAAACGAGACATTAACTTTGGAGAACCTGAATCCAAGCGATGTGAATGAGATTCGTGTTTATAGTTCAACTGGTCAGTTGGTGGCAACTTATACCGCTGAGCAAGTAAGCAAGTTTATCTTCCATGCAGCTACTGTTTCAGGCTACTACATGGTAGATGTGGAGAATAAGAATAATAAGGTTACCCTACGTTATGTAGTAAAATAATAGGAGGATAAGATGATGAAAACTAGAAATATGAAAATGAATAGTGCAAATATGATAAAGGCAAGCTTGCTGGTGATTTTCACCAGCCTGCTGCCTTTGGCAAATGCTTCGGCGCAATCGTCGAATCCAACTCCAGTCTATACTGTTTCAGGGGCTCCTATTGAGGAGGGTGACTCTATAATGGTCAACAAAGACAGTACACGTTATGAGACTGGCGAACGTATTGCAAAGTGGGTGTATAATAATGTCTATATCGTACGCCAAGTGAATAGTAAATACCACCCAAATTCAGTATTGGTGCGTGGTATCTACTCTTGGATTCCTGTTGGTGCGGCAGTACCTATGAATGAGAGCAAGAAATATGCTCCAGTAGTAGAGCCTGAGCCAGTAGTAGAACCAGAACCAATAGTGGAGCCTGAGCCTACTCCAGAACCAGTGGTAGTGGAAGAACCTGTAGATACTACTGCTAAGGTAGTAGAGCACAAACCTCAACCATATCAAGTGAATCGCTTCTCTGTTGGTGTTCGTGGTGCGTTTGCTTCCTCAATGGCTAAACCAGCTACAACTCCTCTCGGTTTTGATGTATTGCTCGACTTGCAATATGCTCACTATTGGGCTGCTGATCAAGATAAGATCCGTTTGGGTATCATGACAGGTCTTTCTGCTGGATATATGAGCACAACCCGTAGCCAAGCCTGGGATGAAACCTATGTGGCAAAAACAGACGATGGAGATATTGAATATCATGTAACAGCTGATAATATCCAAGAGACCAACCATCAATTGCAATTGGAAGTACCATTGATGTTCTCTATGATAACAGCTAAGGGCTTATTCTTCAATGTAGGTCCACGCTTCTTGTTGCCTGCCTATACTCCATACAAGCAAGTAATTACCAATGGTAATGTGGTAGCTACTGATTTGCAAACAGGTGTGGTAATTCCTAATAACCCAGTTTATGGTCAATTGAGCGAGGAACAAGTAAACCAAAAGGGTAAAGGTGAGCAACAATTTGACTTGACTATGACTCTTGGCTTTGAGTTGGGTTATGAGTTCAAATTGAAGTCTGGTAATTCAATTGGTTTGGGTGCATTCCTCAACTATGGCGTGTATAGCATGTACAGCAATAAGGCACTAGGTTCTGCTATTGACGTAACTGCTCCAAGCAAACAAGCAGATCAAAATGCAGTAGTAAATGTAGAGTCCCTTACTAATGCTTATACCGAAAAGATGGGGCACTTGGATGCAGGTGTGAAAGTAAGTTTCAATCTTGACTTCGTGAAGTAAGATACATCTGATTAGAATCACAAAAATGGCTGCAATCTCAATCGAATTGCAGCCATTTTTGTGATAACTCCTTCAATCTATAGATACACAATATGAAGAGGAGTTTGTGGCAATACAGAGGGATAACGGAATGATACCCCTGCTTCTAAGTACGTATGCTTGTATATATAGAAAAAGAAATCGGTCATTACTGATGTGTAATGACCGATAAGAAGATTGGAATTACTTATCCAATTGTTCGTATGGAGAGTTTTTGCTTTTAAACTCAGGAACGATATCCTTCATGATTTGCACGGTGGGGAATACCTTGCCCGTTTGTGCAGTGGCAATAAGTTGCTCTATTTGGTCTTTCACTACTGTGTAGTCATATTCACGTACTTTAGCTACAAGAATCTTCTCATTGCTTGTAGGAATAGTCAATTCCTTTTGGTTGAGCAACTCTTCGTATAGCTTCTCACCAGGACGCAAACCTGTATATATAATCTCTATATCTTTTCCTGGTACAAAACCTGCTAAGCGAATCATATTGTGTGCCAAGTCTGCAATCTTGACAGGTTGCCCCATATCAAAAACGAAGATCTCTCCGCCGTTTCCTAAGGTTGCAGCCTCTAAAACAAGACTACTAGCCTCTGGGATGGTCATAAAATAGCGGATGATGTCAGGGTGAGTGACAGTGATAGGACCACCTTGAGAAATGAGTTTCTTGAAATATGGTACTACCGAACCATTGCTACCCAGCACATTGCCAAAACGAGTAGTAATAAACTTGGTGCAATCGTTTTGTGTCTCCTTAAGATGTAGGAACAATGATTGGACGTATATCTCTGCAATACGCTTAGAAGCCCCCATCACGTTAGTAGGATTGACTGCTTTGTCTGTAGAAACCATCACGAAACGTTTGATATCATATCTCACAGCCAAATCAGCCATGTTTTTAGTGCCTAATACATTGGCGAGAATGGCTTGCACCGGGAATTCTTCCATGAGCGGTACATGCTTATATGCTGCAGCATGGAATACGATGTCGGGATGATATTCCTTGAAGATAGGTTCGATCATGTTGCTATCACGTATGTCAGCAATTATGTGCACGAATTTGAGACTAGGGAATTGCAAACGTAAATCCATTGTCAAATCATGTAGGGGAGATTCTGCAATATCAACTAGTATAACACCTCTTGGGTTGCGCATGGCAACTTGTCGTACTAATTCACTACCAATACTACCCGCTGCTCCTGTAATCAATACATTTTGATTAGTCAATGTTGCGTGAATACGAGTATCGTCTAAGTTGATTACAGGACGCTCCAATAAATCTTCTACCTTGATGGACTCAATACGACCAATATTCTTGAAGGTGAGATCGGTGGCGTCTTCCTTTGAAAAATCAGTGAAGTATGGGGTCAGAAGGATATTAATATTGTGCTCCAAGAAAATAGAGAGGTCTTTGAGTGGATTAATCTGCTTCATTACCAATGGCGATACAATCACATCCTTAACTCCTTTCTCTTCTAGAACCTCAATTAATTGGTCATTTAATGGATATACCGTCAAACCGAGGAGACTATGCTCTATCTTTCTGTCTGCTTGTGCAATAAATCCGATAGGACGGTATTGACTATCTACATTAGATTTTAGCATTTTAGCAATAGATAGACCTGCCGATTGTGTACCATAGATGAATACTTTTTTGATTGAATGGTTGTGTTGAGAGATGTATTCAAATATAGTTTTAATAGTTACCCGCCATCCAAAAAGCAAACATGTAGCGACAAACGCATAGATGACCAAAGAGGTTGTGAGGAATGGCGTTTGGAATGGTAGTACATATTTAAATATGATATTGATTGCAATCAATAATAAACTTGCACACAATACGGAAAGCGTCACTTTGATTGTATCGGTGAATGTGGAGTAACGCAGAATACCAGAATATGTTCGGAAAGCCCAAAAGAATATAGATTGAGCAAAGATCAATAGAACAGCTTGTGTCCATATAGGCAAAAGGATTCGGGATATATCATAGTGCAGTAAACTACTACCGATGACGATACTAATCGAAAATGCGATCAATACAAGTAATAAATCCAACAGCAATACACCCCAACGAGGAAGATAACCCATTTTGATACAACGGGAAAATATATCTGACTTTCTTACATCCTTCATTCGTTTCATAATCTCAATGTGTTATTATTTGACATTCTTTTACCGAAGGGATACCGAACCCTTATCGAACAATTGCAGACTTGATGGTCTCTACAATATATCGTACATCTTCGTCTGTTACGTACGGACCAGCAGGTAAGCACATACCTACTTTGAAAACTTCTTCGCTTACGCCATTAATATATGCAGGAGCATTCTTATACACAGGTTGCTTGTGCATCGGTTTCCATACAGGGCGTGCTTCAATCTTAGCATTCAATAAATATACACGCAATGCCTCTACATTATCGTTTGGTTGACAGTCGGTCACTGCTGTATCCACGGCGTGGATAACACCTGCGGCGCCACCTACCGCGGTCTTAATAACCTCTTTGTAGGCGTTCTCTTGACCTTTGATACGTAAAGTGGAGTCTAACTCAATGGTGCAGAGCCAATAATTGGAATCGTAGTCAGCAGATGGTGCTTTGTGTACTGTAATGCCATCTACATCAGCCAATAACTCTTCGTACAATGCCTGTACGTGCTTGTGATGATTGATGTGTTCGTTAGCAATGGTCATCTGACCACGACCTATACCAGCACATATATTCGACATGCGGTAGTTGTATCCTACTTCCTCATGTTGGTAATATGGATATGCCTCGCGAGCTTGAGTAGCATACCACATCACTTCATTCTTTGATGCTGCATCAGCGCAAATTAATGCTCCACCGCCAGAGGTGGTAATCATCTTATTGCCATTGAACGATAGTACACCGAACTTGCCAAAGGTGCCTAACATTTGTCCTTTGAATTTCGAACCAAATCCTTCTGCTGCATCTTCAATCACAGGAATGTCGTATTTCTCCGCGATCGCCATGATACGCTCACAATCATATGGCATACCATAAAGTGCTACAGGTATGATGGCTTTAGGCTTCTTTCCCGTTTTTTCGATGCGATCTAAAATGGCTTTCTCCAACAATTCTGGATCCATATTCCATGTCTCTCGCTCAGAATCAATAAACACTGGTGTCGCACCCAAGTAGGTGATAGGGTGGGAGGAGGCGCAGAAAGTGAAGGATTGCACACATACTTCATCTCCTGGCTTTACGCCACAAGCAATCAATGCCAAGTGTACCGCAGCAGTACCTGCGGAGAGTGCAACCACTTCTTTCTCTAGGCCTTGCTGGTCTTTGCCAACAAATAACTTGAGGTCATCCTCAAAAGCATTTACGTTCGGCCCCAAAGGCACCACCCAATTGGTGTCGAATGCTTCTTTGATATATTTCTGTTCCAATCCCTCGTCTGACATATGTGCCAAACAGAGGTAGATCATTTTTCGTTCGTTACTCATTGTTAAATCCTAAGATGTTAATATAACTACCTATCTGATTATAATTCGATTAGTTTGTTCCATCAAAAGTAGGCGCAGTAGCCTCACCCTCAGTAGAAATATCTTTACGATTAAGCACATTGTATATAGTCATAAAGAAAATCTTTAAATCCAATGCAAATGACAAATGATCCACATACCAAACGTCGTACTCAAACTTCTTGGTGTGCGTAATAGCATTTCTTCCATTCACTTGAGCCCAACCTGTAATACCAGGGCGGACTTCGTGACGGCGCATTTGTGTGGGTGTATAGAGGGGTAAATATTTAACCAATAATGGGCGAGGACCTATTAAAGCCATATCGCCTTTTAGCACATTGAATAGCTGTGGCAACTCATCCAAAGAAGTGGAACGTACAACACGTCCTACTTTGGTAAGGCGCTGCGCATCTGGCAATAGCTTACCATCGGCATCTCGTCCGTCAGTCATGGTTTTGAACTTGATGACGCGGAATATTTTTGCATCTTTTCCGGGACGTTCTTGGGTAAAGAATGCTCCAGCACCTTTGTTGGCAAAGTGCAGCCAAATAGTTACGAGTACCAGAATTGGACTTGTGCATACTAATGCAATCAATGCAATAGTAAAATCAATAAGCCGTTTAAAAAAGTTTTTGTACATCAATTATAGTTCAATGCCGTTTTTAATTAAAATCTCTTTTCCTGCATTATAACTAGTGCAAGCCATAATCTCTTCTGGATCAAGGAATAGATCGAAAGTTTCTTCTAATAGCGTAATGATGTTGAGTTGATGAACAGAGTCCCATTCGCTGACAGTCTCTTTACTAAAGTTGTCACCTAATAGATCTGTTGTTACACTGAATACCTCAGTGAAAATAGCGTCATATTTTTCTAAGTTTGTCATATATGTTTAGTTATTTAAGTCTTCTAGATGTGCTACGGATAGGCCTTTGAGAACCCGTCGAGAACCCGTCGAGAACCCGTGATTACTAAGTGATTGGTAGTTTGCTGTATAGTTTCTTACCAGCTTCATTTTTAGGTATTTCGGGGATGACTCGAATGGCAAAGGACGTTGCTACGATATGTGTTTTTTGTACGAGTGTATCTTTTACTTCATTCTGTTTGTCGGCATTGGTGATATACACAATCATTTTTTCATCCGTACCCACGCAAGCGCACTCTATTCCGCAGTCGGCTTGTACAATTTGTTCGCATTCATCCAATCCGACGCGCATACCAAAGAGTTTGAGGAATCGTCCCATGCGACCAACAATATAGTAACAACCATCTTCGTCAAAATAAGCGAGGTCACCTGTACGAATATATCCGTTGCGTTCGTCTCCTAGTGCCAAGTCTGCTTGCTCGCGAGCGTATCCCATAGTAACATTTTTGCCACGGTAACACATTTCTCCTTCGGTTTTTGGGGAGGTAATTTGGGTGCCATTAGTGTCGATGAGGGATAATTCACCATTAGGAACGGCGATGCCAATACTTCCCACCTTGTCAAGTGCCCACTTAGCTGGTAAGTAAGCCATACGAGCAGTACACTCAGATTGACCATATGTGGCTATCCATCGTTTTCCTTTTTCACGACAATACTCTGCGAACTTTTGGTTGAGATTGGTTGGCATTTTTCCTCCTCCTTGTGTAAGTAATTCCAAATGCGGGAGATCCATTCGGAAGAAGCGCATGAGGTTGAGGATTTGGAAACTATAGGGTACACCTGTGAAGGAGGTTGCTTGTTGTTCTTTTAAGAATATCCAGAAGTTAGGATCTGTCATGCTCAACCCTGTGATGAGAATGGTTGCTCCTACTCGTAAGTGGCTGAAAACCATGGATAATCCCATGGTGTAATAGAGCGGAAGCACCATCAAAGGACGGTCTGTTTCTTTGAGCTCAAAGAAAGTGGATATGTTTAGTCCAGCTGCCTCAATGTTGTCGTATTTGTGCCGGACAAGCTTAGGACTACCCGTGCTACCTGAAGTGGGAAGCAAGTGTGATAATTCGCTGTGGAGAGCAGGGGTGGAGTCGGTCACTTTGGTTAAAGTATATTCGTATTGACTGTCAACGACTTCTCCTTGTACTGCAAAATGATTAGGAGCGCAGATGTAGGTAGGGTGATAGGTGTTGAGTAATTGTTGATATAGAGTGTCCTCGGTCTTAACATTGAGAATAAGTGGCACTAATTGACGACTATCAATCATGCTCATCACCCATGCAATGCCGCCCACATTGTTTTCTACCAAGAGGAAACATAATGAGCGTGTAGGGATGAGTGATGTGATTTGCTGCGAGAGTTGGCTAATGTCTGCGTATCGTAACTCTGCTCCATTGGAATCAATGGCAGCAATGCGTTGAGGGTCAATATGTTGTAATCCTAAAATCATTATATAGATGCGCAGCCATCTACACCAAGAATTTGTCCGGATATATAGTTTGCTCTATCAGAGGCAAGGAACGCGCATGCGTGTGCGATGTCTTCTGGTGTTCCAAGACGTCCCAAAGCGATGCGTCCAATACGAGCATCAATCTTATCGCCATCACTCTCGTAGAGTTCTTTGAAACGTTCAGTTTTAACAATACCAGGAGCCACTGCATTGACACGAATGCCTTGTGAAGCTAATTCTTTGGCAGCGGATTTGGTCATGGAGATGATGGCACCTTTTGTTGCGGAATATGCCACTTGACCTGGTGAGCCAAGTACAGCTGTAACTGATGCGATATTCACAATGTTTCCTCCACCGTTGCGAGCCATCAGACGGCTGCATAGTTGTATGAGTTCCAGTACAGCAATGACATTGACGAGGAACATACGTTCGGTCTCTTCACGCAAAATCATACCAATCTTACGGTTGTAAACAATGCCCGCGTTATTGACAAGACAATCTATGCGCCCCTCTGTTTTGAATATTTGCATGAAGGCCGCTTTGACACTAGCGGCATCTGTAATATCCATTACAACAGGATGAATGCGTTCGTTGTCTGTTGTGAATTCTTGTCTATCACAAGCATAGACTATAGCTCCATCTGCAGCAAATTGTTTTGCAATTTGATGACCGATACCTTGTGCAGCACCGGTGATGATACATACTTTATTTTCTAATAATGAACTCATGATTAGGATAGTCTTCTAGCTGGATTACCAAAAACGGTCCAATGATCTTCTACGTTGCGGGTTACGAAACTACATGCGCCAATATGGCAGTGGTTACCGATATGTACCTCGTGATTGATAACAGCTGCGGAATGAATCATATTTTCGTTGCCAATAGTGATACCCCCAATGAGCATGGTGTGTGAGTCGATACGATTCCAATCGCCGATGACAACATCGTGTCCGATAATCATGTTGGATTGAATGAAGTTGTAATCTCCTATCTTAGCATCTGCAGCGATAGTAGTAAAGGCGCCTACCATACAACCTTTTCCCAATTGCACGTTGGATCCAATGCGGGCAGTTTGGTGAATCATTGTGAGGAATTCACCTCCGCGCTGAATAATAGACTCCATACATGCCTTGCGTGAGTTGCCACCTATTGAGCAAATGAAAATATCATCCGTTTGAGGTGTATAATCAGAGATTGTGGCAATAATAGGAGGGTATCCAATGAAATTGTCAAGCGAGTGGAGATTATCATCTATGTACCCCTTGATGTCATAATCTGATTGATAACCAATGCTTTCGCGTGCCATGTCATACATGACGCGCCCCATACCACCTGCTCCTATGATGATTAAATGTTTCATGTTAGCGACTAATTAGCCTGCAAAGTTACAATTTTTTTTTTGATTATGCAAATTATGACTTAGCTTTAATGGTTTGCTCAAGAATTTGAGTGATCTGTTTTGCTACATTATTTGATGAAAAGCGATTTTGACAGTCTTCTGCGATAGATTCATGGTTGTATGAAGAGAGGTTGCTAGTCATTTGTATAATAGCTTGTTCTAGGGCTTGCTGATCGTTGATTGGAATGAGTATGCCATTGCTATTGGTGACAATATCTTGAGGTCCACCACAGTCGGTGGCGATGATGGGAATTCCACATGCAAGAGCTTCGATATACGCCACCCCGAAGGTTTCTGATTGCGATGGGAGAACGAAAATATCACTGTCTTGAAGCAGTGCGACAATTTCCTGTTTGGACTTATGTCCCATGAGTTGTACTTTATCTTCGACCTGCAGTTGAGTTGTAAGTTTCTGCAATTTGTTCTTCTCAGATCCATCGCCGATGATACTGAGTCTTAATGGCAATGAAGATATGTTTGCTATCGCCTGGATTAGCATGTCGAAATGCTTTTCCGGAATCAATCTACCCGTTGTGATCAGGTGGATTGTGTGGCGTTGTGTTTTGTTGTATGTAGTATAATGAAATTCTTTACCAACCATGTTTGGAACAACGACGGAATCCACTCCGACTTGTTGTTTTATGTTGTTTTTAAGTGTGGAAGACACTGTCAGTAGTTGGTCTATAGATGCGTATGCTAGTTTTGCAGTTGAGATGGTGTTGCTTGGAATAGGAGAGTAAGCCATTTGACTCCAATGCTCCATAGCCACGATGGGAATATTGTATTTTTCTCGCAATGGTATGGCTTTTAGTGTGTTTTGTAGATAGTGTGAGTATATCACATCGGGTGTACCATTTCTTAGTATCGCACGTTTGTATATAATCTCTAGTTGCCAAGCGTAAAACCAATTTTTAATCCTCTGAGGTAGGAAAAATAGCAATGCATATGGTACAAGGAATATGTTGAATGTAGTGATGTTCTCATGCATACCACATTGTACACCCAACTTTCGCCAATAGAAACGAAAGCGTGTATCTACACTCAAAATAGTAACTTGATGTCCTAACAGACTAAGTGCTTCGGCTTGGTCTTTTTCAAAGCAACCCCATGTGGGGTCTTGCTTAGATGGATATCCTCGTGCAATGATAAAGATTCTCATGGTTGTATGAGTTTTTTGCGCAATGCATCAAGGAAACCATGACCAAATTTTAGGTCAGGTTCCATATAATTACCTTCTGCCCATTCGTTCCAGGACATAAGAAAGATGATTTGATGCTCTGGTTGCTTGTCCTTAACTAAATCAAGTGCCATTTCTACTTGCTCTGCAAAAATTTCAGGAGTACTATTTGTGTATATACGTGCCTTTTTACCACTTCGTGGTGATCTATCCCAATTAGGCATAATAGTAGGATAGATATTCTCTAGAGTGTCCTCTTTTGTATAAAGCTTTCGATTGATTTTCCTTTGATTGCATTTAGATATTGGAAAATATTTGAATAATCGAATAGCAAGAGTACGGAAAAGGATATCCCATAATGTACGACAACAAAGATCTGCTCGATTATAACCTCTACTGTTTACGGCATCAAATCCCTGATCTAATACACGTTTGTAGAGCATAGATGCTTGATTTGGTATTCGCTTCAGAAGCAAATCTTTAATATGTATGTCGGTGTTAACGATATTCTGTTGTATTCCAACAAAGTGGATGCCTTTAAGGCCATTCTCATGGGCAAGTTGTTGCCATAGTTGGATAAATGTGTATGCAGATGGAATGTCATTTGGATTCCAGATTAGAAATAGTGGTTTTTCATCTACACATATATAACGTTCATCTTTAAATGCAGGTAATACATCATAAAAGTGTTTGCGATATTCGTCTTCGTTGTACACCATCTCCATTAGGGTCATTTCTTTTTGTTGCCGTGTTCCTGCCTCCCAACTTTTATTGGTCCAATTATGGTTTGCCCAACCTAAACAAAATGGAAAATCAGGTTTGCCACTTTGAAGTACTTCTTGGAAAGGACGCTCTAATAGTTTTTTATCATGGCTAAACCAATAATGCCAATAGCAGAATCCCTCAATGCCTGCTTCTCGTGCCATTTGTGCTTGTTGTTCTCGGACTTCAGGTAGTCGCAAGTCATAGAAACCTAAATCGGCAGGTATGCGTGGTTGATAGTGCCCCTTAAACAACGGTTTTGCTTTAGCTACATTTGTCCACTCCGTGAATCCTTTTCCCCACCATTTGTCATTTTCTGGAATGGGATGAAATTGTGGTAAATAGAATGCTATGACACGTGCTTTCTTGTTATCTTGACCTCTCATATGCTTATTTGAATGATTTTATGATTTTAGCAGGTGAACCAGCTGCTAGAGAAAACGATGGTATGTCAGTTGTAACCACCGAGTTACATGCAATAATAGCTCCCTTTCCAACATGCACATTTGGCATAATCATAGTTCCTTCACCAATCCATACATTATCCTCAATAACTACTTCTCCTTTGGATTGTAATGGGCGCATATATGGAGGGGTACTTAATGATTCTGATGTGGTTTCACCATGTGAGTTGTCGGTGATAAGTACGCGTGGTCCAGTCAATACATTATCACCAATTTTGATTAGATTGATGGCTGAAATATGAGATTGAGCTCCTATGCTGCAATTATTACCAATTATGATTTGTGGAGTAAATTGTTGTTGCGTATGCAGATAATGATCGTACGCAGTTAATCGACCATAATCTCCGATGTGCGATTTCTCACCAATACTAATGTATTGTTCACCAAGATATGTTGTATGTTTACCTAGTGTGCTATTTTTTCCTAGATGGTTGAAAAACCTCGATTTATAACCTGTAAATAATCGAACTCTGATACTATTCCACATATTGCATGCATTTTGTGGAAAAAGGTAGGATAAGAATTTGCCAAGTATAAATATTCCTTGTTTCATTTTATGTGATTTTGGCGTTTACGAAGATCAATATGATTATATACAATGCTAACTGAGGCAATGATTGCTGCTAAAGGCATATATATACATCCTATTGTAACTATTTTCTTGATATCCGATTTTGTATGGCAGGAAAATACAGATACGTTGTTTTTATATTTAATTTTTCGAACAATCCAAAAAAATAATTCTATTGAAAATCTCAAATAGAGCAACTGTCGTTTTAATCCATATGTGTTTTTTATTTTATATGCAAGGTATTTAAATGTACCTAATTGTATTTTCTCCACACTAGCCCCTGTGGTCTTACCTGTTGGTGCTTTCATATACATTGCCCCACAATAACCTGCTATTCGTTGTGCTTTAGGACGAGCAGAAAACACTTCAATATGAAAATCCCAGTCTTCACGTTCTTTGATGTGTGTAGGGATATTAATGTTATTTTTTTTGAGGAAATGATGTTTGTAAATAAAACAATGTGGTGGAAGTGTCCCGAAAGGTCCCCAAATTGTCAACAAGCGGAATAAATTACAACGTAATCCTTTGGTTGGCGTTGTTTCACCATTCTTGTTGATCCAGCACCAATCAGTGTATGAAACATCCAAAGAGTGTTGTTCCATCAGTCTGATCTGTATTTGTAATTTATCTTTGTCTATAATATCATCTGCATCTAAAAAATGGATATACTCTCCTTGTGCTAATGATAATCCTAATTTACGAGCAGATGCCGAACCTCCATTCTCTTTTTGTATGAGTTTTATGCGTAGATCTATTTTTGCAATTTCGCTAACAATAGTTGCACTATTGTCGGTAGAGCCATCGTCAACAATAATCATCTCCCAGTCTGTGAAGGTTTGTTCTTGGACAGATTTTATTGTTGTTGCAATATAGGGCGCTGAATTATAGCAAGGGGTTATGATGGTTACTTTCATGCTGATATATCTTTGAAGTGGTGAGATTATTCCTTATTTTCTATCAATGCAGGCGAATAATATACGGATTGTAACAACAAAAATATTGGTACAATAGGAAATGTTTCGAAGAGGGACATAAGGAAGAATATACACAAGGCAACAACCCCTGCGGTTGTAGGTGAAGCAGTAACCTTGAGTGCACGTTTAATTACAAATGTCACGATGCCTATGAAGGCAATACATAATGCAATACCGCCTTGCAGTAGGAACATAAGCCATAGATTATGCGGACCAGAAGCCCCGAGGTGAACATCATTCCACTCTACGTCTTGCACGCCATGTCCAATCCAAGGACTTTGGTTTATTTGATACACAGCATTATCCCATATTACTGTTCGTAAACTGAAACTCGTGTCTTTGGATAAGGTGCTCTCAATAAAGTTAGCTGCCAATTTGATTTCTTCAATCGAATTGCCGTACCACACTATGAAAGTAAAGAAAAGAACATATATGATAACAAAGCAGATAAGATAAATCTTAGGATGCTTAATCACGTTATGTATCAATAGATACACTGCAAACAACGACAATCCTACTGCTGAAGTCATAGAACCTACAAAAAACACTGACCATAACGATATAATGACTAATAGAAAGAGATTCAATACACCTTTCTTTGTTGATAATGTATATATTGTCTGTATGGTAATTCCTAACAAACATACGAATCCCATTTGATTATAGTGCCCCAATAGATATCTTGTAGAATCGCCTCTTCCAACCCAAGTATGATCTATCCACAAACCGTCTGGGAATAATATCAATAATATCGCATTTAAGTATATTAGAAATGAAAATGCAAAAGCTAAATACCTAAAATGATCTTGTGGAGCGTTTTGCCAGTAGCAGATTCCTAATAATAAGAAGATTATGATGTTCAACCACCCAAATACGGGTGTTAATCCCTTACCTGATGTAAAGGCATAAGAGAGAAATATATAGAGTATAAACCATAGATTAGTCAATGTGTTAAACTTATTCAGTCTAATGCCCTGTTTGTAAAAAATAATACACAGTATGACAAAAAATATCATCTCAATAGCTTGTACAACACGAGTTACAAGATAAAATACACCACCTTGAGGCAAACTAATAAAGGTAAGCCCTATCATGATGAGATAGAGAAACAAGTGCCAAGACGGTAAAACTATTTTATCAAAATTACGCATTAGGTTAGTTATGTATTTTTTTGATTAGTTGTGTGATATGTTGTTTTTCCTCTTTCTCTAAAGAGGTGATCCAAATAGATAGTAGTCCCGTAGCAGCAGATAAGAGTATAGTAAGGATAATACGCCACGATAGATTAATGTAACAAATTGATATATAGCATACAATACTCATTGTGGTTGCTGGAACAATGATTTTTAGGAACACATTCCTGCAGAATGGTAGTATCGCAATATTTGCGATACGTTTCATCAAGGGTAACCGCAAAAATGAGGTAAACAATTCTACTCCGATATAACACCACATGACTGATACAAGTGGCAAACCTGCCTTGATACAACCCCATGCAAATACTATGACCAAGAGTTTAAATGTGTAGAATGTCAAATTATACATTCGTATTTTGCCTACTGCTTGATTGGCGGTTGTTAGCCCAACAGATATTTGGTCGCACAGTGATGCTGCTAAGATACATCGGCAGAACATCACTGCGTGTTCGGGTACTTCACCCAGCCAAAAATGTAGAACTGTATCCATTTCGGCAATCAATGGTATCGCCACTAATGACAATAGCAAAAAGGCATACTTGCTTTCATATTCACAGAGTCGCACCATTCGTGAGCGGTCTCCACTACCTTCTGCTTTCATAATCTGAGGATTCATCGCATTGAGAATAGAGGTGGAGATAAATTGTACAGCTCCTAATACTTGTTGTGCAATACCGTATGCAGAATTAACAATAGTACCATAAAAAATATTCAATACCACAGCAATTCCCTGATTACGACCAATGATACATCCCATGGAATAGGTCGTCCAACCCGCAAAATGACTCAATTCTTTTATAAATTGTTTATCCCAATCTCGTAAACGAGGCAAATGAAATTCAGGAAACTTCGCGGAAGCATAGATACTAAATGCCAAAAGATTTACCAAAGTAATTCCTGCCATCAAGACTGAATAACTTACAAGATGGTCATATGCGATATGGGATAACCCTATGGCAATCAGTAATTTTAATATTCCATCTACTACATCCACAATGGATATATATACGATATTTTCTCGCGCGATGAATAATGCCCGTATAGGAGCGGTGATAAAAGTTAACATCAACATTACTACCGCGGCATTATATACATACCAAGCGGCTTGTTGTCGTTCAACTGCGATATTGAGAAAATCATGTGTGATCCACGAACCTAAGCAGAATAACACCACACCTAATATGCTTGCAATCAATATATGCAGCAGCATACTATTTCCAAAAATTTGTCGAATCTTTTGTGGATCATTCTTGCCATGATATATAGATAAAAAACGCTGAGTAGTTACCACTAAGGCGTTGGTAATGAATGACATCATCGCTATCACACCTGCTACGATTGAGTATATACCATAGTCACTCTGTCCCAATGCACTTAAAATAAGTCGGGTAGAGTACAATGACAGGCACACGTTGATAATCGTGCGCGTGTATTGAGCCATCGTATTGATTATGATGCGATTAGAATTTGTCATATTTTAGCCATATTCCCCAAACATACCTTCAGCGACTCTGTCCAATAAGGCACCTTCACGCCAAACGTCTGCTTAATCTTTGTCTTGTCCAATACAGAGTAGGCAGGTCGTTTTACAGGCGATGGGAACTCATCACTATGACATGGCTGAATGTCGCACTCCGTATGTCCTGCGTACTCTGCTATCATCTTTGTGAAATCAAACCAACTGCAAACTCCCTCATTACTAAAGTGATACACACCATCGTTACCCTCATACTTGCGCTCGCTTACAATCTCATAAATCGCTGCTGCCAAGTCGTACGCATAGGTTGGTGTACCCACTTGGTCAAAGACTACTTTTAATTGTGGTTTAGTGGCTGTCAAATTCAACATGGTTTTCACAAAGTTCTTGCCGAACTCGCTATACAGCCATGCGGTACGAATAATTATATGATGGCAGCCTGATGCCAGAATATTTTGTTCGCCCTGCAATTTGGTCTTGCCATACACTCCTGTGGGCGTTCCTTTTTGATCTTCCTTGCAAGGTGTATTATAAGGATCGCCGCCAAACACATAATCAGTTGAAATATGCACCAGCACTCCGTCCACTTCTTTCATCGCAACTGCCAAATTCTCAACGGCTTTCGCATTCAGCAGTTCGCAAAATGCTTCATCCGTCTCAGCCTTATCTACATTCGTATAGGCCGCACAGTTGATGATGCACTTTACATCATTCTCTTGCACCATCTTGCGTACCGACTCCATTGACGTAATATCCAACAGAGTAGTTTCAATTCCCTCCACCTCAACTACATCTGTGAAAATATACTCATCTTGGCTATCCTTAGCCACTATACGCATCTCGTTGCCGAGTTGCCCGTTTGCGCCTGTTACTAATATCTTCATAATTTTAGTCCTGATTCTTGGCTCCTTGTTCCTGATTCCACACAAAAGGTGTATCAAACTCCGCTAATTTCGGATGTTTGGTATCTTTCTCGCTCAGCAACGCCTCCTCCATCTTTAGCCCCCAATCTATACCAAGCGACTCATCCAATATCGAAATCCCACCATCTGCCTCTGGGTGATAGAAATTATCACACTTGTATTGGAATACGGCACTCTCGCTCAATACTGCAAAGCCATGCGCAAATCCTTGAGGGATAAAGAATTGACGATGATTCTCTTCTGTCAGCAATACCGCTACATGTTGTCCGTAGGTCGGACTGCCTTTGCGAATATCAACCGCCACATCTATCACTTCTCCCTTCACGCAACGTACCAATTTACTTTGCGCATAGGGTGGGCGCTGAAAGTGCAAGCCTCTCATCACACCAAACTTTGACATGCTCTCGTTGTCTTGCACAAAGTGTATATCACCTACCTTCTCCTTGAAATCTCTCTCCGAAAAACTCTCAAAGAAATAGCCACGAGCATCGCCAAACACCTTTGGCTCAATGATGTACACTCCTTCTATTGCGGTTTTGATAACTTCCATACAATCAATCTAAATTCGAAAATCCATTCTGCTTTACATCCTCAATTACTTTCAGTAAGTACTGTCCATATTGGTTCTTCAACATAGGCTGTGCCAACTCACGCATACGCTCTTCTGTAATCCATCCTTGGCGGTAAGCAATTCCCTCCAAACATCCTACTTTCAATCCCTGGCGTTTCTCCAAGACCTCAATATAAGTACTTGCCTCTGATAGCGAATCATGTGTACCTGTGTCCAACCAAGCAAAACCTCGTCCCAGAGTCTGCACCTTCAATTCGCCATCCTTCAAAAACTCCTGATTCACAGTCGTAATTTCATACTCTCCGCGAGCAGATGGCTTAATGTTGGCAGCCACATCCACCACTTTGTTAGGGTAGAAATACAATCCCACAACCGCATAATTGCTCTTTGGATTTTGTGGCTTCTCCTCAATACTCAAGCAGTTACCTTCCTTGTCAAACTCTGCTACGCCATAACGCTCTGGATCGCTCACCCAGTAGCCAAATACAGTCGCCTTCTTTTCCTCATCAGCCGTGCGAACTGCATCACGAAGCATTTGTGTGAAGCCCGATCCGTGGAAGATATTATCGCCCAAAACCAAACATGCACTATCATCACCAATAAACTCTTTGCCAATAGTGAATGCTTGTGCCAAACCGTCTGGTGATGGTTGTTCGGCATAAGTGAAGTTCACGCCATAATCACTACCATCACCCAATAGACGCTTAAATCCGGGCAAATCGTATGGCGTTGAGATAATCAATATATCGCGAATACCTGCCAACATCAGCACGCTGATGGGATAATACACCATTGGCTTGTCATAAATCGGCATCAACTGCTTGCTAATGCCTTTGGTGATTGGGTACAAACGTGTTCCCGAACCTCCTGCTAATACAATTCCTTTCATATTGTGATAATTATTTTTGTCTTTGTTGCCTTTTGTTTTCTTCCTACTTGCCACCTACTTGCCACCTACTTCCATCGGAACCTCATCGGAACCTCATTGGAACCTCATCGGAACCTCATTGGAACCTTACCGATACTTCACCGTAACTTTACCGTCAGTTCATCGAAGCATCTAGCTACTTTCCTAATCCCTTCTAAAGATGTCTCTAGTATAAACTTTCTCTTTCACATCTTCCAAACATGCATCATAGCGATTGGCAATTATCGCTTGTGACTGTTGTTTGAATTTCTCTAGATCATTGACTACCAACGAACCAAAGAACGTTGTGCCATCGGGTAGGGTGGGCTCATAAATAATCACCTGTGCCCCTTTTGCTTTCACACGCTTCATGATTCCTTGAATGCTTGACTGCCTAAAGTTATCCGAGTTTGACTTCATAGTCAATCTATATACACCGATCACGCACGCATGTTCTTCTCTTGCATTGTATTGACCATTGTTATAGTAGTCATAATATCCAGCTTTCGCCAATACACGATCCGCAATGAAGTCCTTTCTTGTACGGTTACTCTCCACAATTGCTTCAATCAAATTCTCGGGCACGTCTTGATAGTTCGCTAATAACTGCTTAGTATCCTTGGGCAAACAATAGCCGCCATAACCAAACGATGGGTTATTGTAGTGTGTACCAATACGTGGATCTAGACATACGCCGTTGATAATAGATTGTGTGTCAAGTCCTTTCATCTCGGCATAGGTGTCCAACTCATTGAAATAACTCACTCGCAACGCCAAATAGGTGTTAGCAAACAACTTCACAGCCTCAGCTTCTGTAAAGCCCATAAACAATGTCTCTACATCAGGTTTGAGTGCTCCTTCTTGTAATAGTCCCGCAAACTTCTTTGCTGCATTAACCAAGCGCTCGTCCTTCAAATCTGTACCCACGATGATTCGCGATGGGTACAAGTTATCATACAGCGCCTTGCTCTCGCGCAAAAACTCAGGGGAGAACAAGATATTCTCAGTGTCAAACTTCTTACGCACACTCTCCGTGTACCCTACAGGAATAGTGGACTTTATCACCATAATAGCTTTCGGATTGACACGCAAAACCAACTCAATGACTGACTCTACAGCAGAGGTGTCAAAGTAGTTCTTTTGGCTGTCGTAGTTTGTAGGTGCAGCAATCACCACAAACTCAGCCTCTCTATACGCCATCTCAGCATCCAACGTGGCTGTCAAATCCAACTCCTTTTCCGCAAAGTACTTCTCAATATACTCATCCTGAATAGGCGACTGACGACGATTAATCATCTCAACCTTTTCGGGGACAATATCCACGGCCAACACCTTATGATGCTGTGCCAACAAAGTTGCCATCGACAATCCTACATATCCTGTTCCTGCTACTGCTATAACCATGATTCCTAATTCAAAATTCTTAATTCACAATTACAACCTTCCGTCTACCAAATCGCGATCTACAAAATCTTTCACATCAAAGATAACCGCGTTCATATCTTTGTATTTCTTGAAGTCGAAAGTCTTAAATTGATTATGGCTAACGCACGCAATAATTGCGGCATATTCTTTATCTGGATCAATTGCAGCAATCAACTCTTTGCCATACTCGTGCTTAACGACTTCTGCACTTGCCCATGGATCGTAAATATCCACTTTGCAACCAAATTCTTCCAACTCATCCACAATACCAATTACCTTTGTATTGCGGCAGTCGGGGCAGTTCTCTTTGAAGGTTACACCCAAAATCAAAACATTAGCATCTTTAATCTTATGATCCTTCTGAATCATCAGTTTTAGCACCTTATCTGCGATAAACTTCGCTATCGAGTTGTTTACTGCACGACCTGAAAGGATTACTTGTGGATCGTATCCCAACGATTTTGCTTTGTGTGCCAAGTAGTATGGATCTACAGATATACAGTGTCCACCTACCAGACCGGGACGGTATTTCAAGAAGTTCCATTTGCTACCTGCTGCCTCAATTACATCGTTTGTGTCAATACCCACGCGGTCGCAAATCAATGCCAATTCGTTCATAAACGAGATATTCACATCTCGCTGGCTATTCTCCACCGCCTTTGCTGCTTCTGCCACCTTCATGTTGGGGGCTTTGTGGGTGCCATTCTCCAAAATAGAGTTATACAACGCATCTACCAAGTCTGCTATCTCTGGTGTTGAACCCGAAGTAATCTTCTTAATCTTAGTCAAGGTATTTACCTTGTCACCTGGATTGATGCGCTCAGGGGAGTATCCGCAATAGAAATCCTCATTGAACTTCAATCCACTATACTTCTCCAATACAGGCACGCAGTCTTCTTCCGTGCAACCAGGATAAACGGTTGATTCATAGATGACCAAGTCACCTTTCTGCAAAGTCTTGCCAATAGTCTCACTTGCCTTCAATAATGGTGTGAGATCGGGGTTATTGAAACGGTCAATTGGAGTCGGCACTGTCACGATGTAGGTGTTCACTTGCTTCAGATCCTCTAGATTGCTAGTGAAGGTGAGCCCAACCTTCTTAGTGCTCTCATATGCATCGCGTGCCTGTTTCATACCTACAAGGTCAGCTTCCAAGGTGTGATCCTCGCCACGATTCAGCTCATCTACGCGAGCTTGGTAGATGTCAAAACCAATTACGCGGTACTTCTTGCCATATTCAATCGCCAATGGCAAGCCTACATAACCCAGTCCAATGACTGCAATTACTCTGTCGTTCAAATTCATGATTTGTATAGTATTGTTATTATTATTCACGTTTTTATTTGGCGCACTCAGCCATATTAGCCCACAAAGGTACAACTTATTTTTTATTTATACAAATAAAAAGGTGTTTTTCTTTAAAAAGTAGCTTTTGGGACTGTTTTTTGTTATTATTATATAATAAAGCTTGCGCGTTTGATTTTTTTGTTGTACTTTTGTGCTCTAATTTGGCTAGAAATGGCTTTGCTAAAAAATAACAGAACATATTTATGAAAAATTTCAAACTTTGGAATAGGATTTGCGGATGGCTAGTATTTGCTATTGCCGCTGCAACCTACCTTTTGACGATGGAGCCTACAGCATCTTTTTGGGACTGTGGCGAGTTTATTGTAAGTGCGCATAAGTTAGACGTAGGTCACCCACCTGGGGCACCATTCTTTATGCTTCTCGGACATTTCTTCTCGCTCTTTGCTAGCGACACTGCTCATGTAGCGATGTGCGTGAATGCCCTTTCTGCATTGGCTTCTGCCTTCACTATCCTCTTCCTCTTCTGGACAATCACAGCCCTCGGACGCAAGTTGGTAAAGCCAGCTTCATCACCTATTGCCTCTTCGCCTTATAGCCTCACTCAAGGTATCGCTCTCCTCGGTGCGGGTGCAGTAGGAGCGTTGGCATACACCTTCTCCGATACGTTCTGGTTCTCAGCCGTGGAAGGTGAGGTATATGCTCTCTCATCCCTTTTTACGGCGGTGGTCTTCTGGCTTATCCTCAAATGGGACGAACATGCTGACGAGGAAGGATCGGATAAGTGGCTGATTCTCATTGCTTACCTGATGGGCTTAAGTATTGGTACCCACTTGCTCAACCTCCTTACTATTCCAGCTATTGTGTTGGTGTACTACTTCCGTCGCCACCAATTCTCTTGGAAGGGTGTAGCGGGTGCCTTTGGTATTTCTGTTGCTATCTTGGCAGTCATCTTGTACGGCATTATTCCTGGTGTACCTACTATCGCTGGTTGGTTTGAACTCCTGTTTACCAATACTTTAGGTTGTCCATTCAATACAGGTTTGGCTATCTATCTTGTTCTCATGGCTGCGGCACTTGCTTGGGCTATTTGGGAAACGTACCAAGTCATTGACCAAGAGACTACCATCAATACCCGCACCATCATTTCCTTTGTTTTGGCAATGGCGCTATCAGGCGTACCATTTATCAAGGAAAGTGCTGTGATTGGTATCTTGCTGATTATCACGATGTTGATTGTTCTTTTTGTCAAGAAAGATGTTATTCCTGCGCGTTGGCTCAATACTATTGCGATAATGGTGACAGTAGTGGTGATTGGCTATGCTAGCTACGCAGCTATTGTCATTCGTTCAATGGCGGACACTCCTATGGATCAAAACTCTCCAGACAATGTGTTCTCACTCAAATATTACCTCAACCGTGAGCAGTATGGTGACACCCCTCTTTTCTATGGTCAGACGTACAATGCCCCTGTAAAACTCGAAGTGAAGGGCAATATGTGTATTCCTGTAGAGAAGAAAGGACATGCGCAATACGCACCTGCGCCTAAGGTAGATGGAGAGAAAGACCGCTATGTCGTAACGGGTTATAAGACTAGTTACGAGTTTATGGATGAGTTCAAAATGCTCTTCCCTCGTATGCACTCTTCGCAAGGCCACCATGTGGATGCGTATAAGTCTTGGGCGGATGTAAAAGGCAAGCGTATTCGCTACGATTACTGCGGGCAAAAGAAAACAGAGTATTGTCCTACCTTTGGCGAAAATCTACGTTTCTTCTTCCGTTACCAAGTCAACTTCATGTATTGGCGTTACTTTATGTGGAACTTTGCTGGACGTCAAAACGATATCCAATCGCATGGCGATCTCACCAAAGGCAACTGGATTTCAGGTATTCCATTCATTGATAACGCAATGCTGGGCGACCAATCTAAACTTCCATCAGAACTCCGTGAAAATAAGGGACATAATGTATATTATTTCCTCCCACTTATCCTCGGTCTGATTGGTTTGTTCTGGCAATTGAGTAAACGTCAGAACGAGGGTAAGAACAAAGAAGGCTACCGCTCTTTTGCAATCGTCTTCCTCCTGTTCTTCCTCACTGGTTTGGCGATTGTTGTGTACCTCAATCAAACACCTTATCAACCACGCGAGCGCGACTACGCATACGCGGGCTCGTTCTATGCCTTCTGTATTTGGATTGGCATAGGCGTGATGGCTATTATAGATATGTTTAATCAGGCAGTGAAGAACGAGAAAGCGCGTACTGCCGTAGCTGCGGCTGCTGTACTTGTAACCATGTTAGTGCCTGCGCAAATGGCTTCACAAAACTGGGATGACCACGATAGATCTAATCGCTATGCAGCCCGTGACTTCGGTGCTAACTACTTGAAATCCTGCGATGAAGAGGCAATCATCTTCTGCAATGGCGACAACGATACCTTCCCTCTCTGGTACAATATCGAGGTAGAGGAAGAGCGTAATGATGTACGTGCTTGCAACCTATCATACCTCCAAACCGATTGGTATATTAGCCAAATGAAGCGACCATATTACAATTCGCCTGCATTGCCAATCTCATGGGATGAGAAGGACTATATGCCGGGCAAAAACGAAGTGGTATGGGTGGAAAATCGTCTCAATGCACCGCTCGAAGTCAAGAAGGCATTCCAGTTCTTGCATTCTACCGATCCACGAACCAAACGCGATGGCGAGGGATATATTCCTAGCGACCAACTCTATGTGCTTTCTCCTGATGGTCAGCAGATTCCATTAAAGAAGGCCAAACGCTTCACACGCTCGGAGATGATGGTGATGGAGATGCTCTCTACCAACGAATGGAAACGCCCGTTCTACTTTGCCGTCACTATTGGCAATGACTATCACCTCGGGCTTGACCCTTATTTGGAGCTTACAGGTTTGGCATATCGTATCACTCCTGAGCGTAGTAAGGATGGTCGTCCACGCGTGAACACCGAAGTGATGTACGACAATATGCTGCATAAGTTCAAATATGGTAATATGAACGTGCCCGGTATCTATATCGATGAGAATACCATGCGTATGTGCCGTACCCACCGTATGATGTTCTTCGAGCTCATCGAGGCGCTCTACAACGAGGGCAAACGTGATAAGTGTTTGGAAGTCTTGGACTTTGCTGAAGAGGTGTTGCCAGGTTATAATATCCCATACGACTATACGTCTGCTTCTATGGCGCAATATTACTACCAATTGGGCGAAATCGAAAAGGGTAATGCCATTATGACTAAAGTGGCTGATACATGTGCAGAGTATTTGATGTGGGGGGCTAGCCTCGACAAAGATAATCGTGATGCGGCACAATCCACTTTGGGACACCAATCTGCTATTTTGGGTTACGTACTTCAAACATTAGAGCGTTACCAACAAAAGGATTTGTTCAACCAATACTACGATATCTATGCACAATATGCAAGTCGATAAAATTCCTGTTTTGCTGCTCACGGGCTACCTTGGAAGCGGCAAAACAACTCTTCTTAATCGTATCCTCTCCAATCGGAAGGGGATACGATTTGCTGTGATAGTCAATGATATAGGCGAAGTGAATATCGATGCAGAACTTATCCAAAAGGGTGGAGTAGTAGCGCAACAAGATGATAACCTGATTGCCCTACAAAATGGCTGTATCTGCTGTTCACTGAAGATGGATTTGATTCAACAACTCCGTGACCTCTGCACTGCCACCTTTGAAACTGCTGAAAATTCGAAGCAACACTTCGATTATATCGTCATCGAAGCATCGGGTATCTGCGAACCAGCACCTATCGCGCAGACGATTTGCTCATATAGGCAGATGGTGCCTGCTACTTCTTCCACCCTTCAGGGGGGATTGAGGGGGGCTTCTATCCCTAAACTGGATGCTGTCGTGACGGTAGTAGATGCACTTCGTCTGCGCGATGAGTTCTTAGAAACATTATCAGGTGTTGGGAGTCACGACTCGGGAATAGAATCGGAGAATCTCGCTTCACTCGTGATCAACCAAATTGAATTCTGCAATCTCATTCTGCTGAATAAGTCAAGCGAAGTGAGTGAGGAAGAGTTAGCGCATATTCGTACTATCATTCGTGCTATTCAACCTAAAGCCAAGATCATCGATTGCGATTATTGCGATGTGCCTTTCTCTGAAATCCTTGATACCGATCTCTTCGTGTTTGACGAAGTAGCCACTTCTGCCACTTGGATTCAGAAGGTAGAAGGCGACATAGAAGAAGAGCACGACCACCATCACCACCACGAACACCATCATCATGAACATGGCGAGCAATGCCACTGCCACGAGCATCACCATGGCCACGAGCATGAGTGTGATGATCCTCATTGTTGTTGCCATCATCATCACCACAATCATGGTGATGAGTATGGTATTTCTACCTTCGTGTACTATCGTCGTGAGCCTTTTAGTCTAAATCGTTTTGATGAGTTTGTAGCACGCCATTGGGACAAGGGTATCATCCGTTGCAAGGGTATGTGCTATTTTGAGGAGGAGTATGATATGTGCTATCTCTTTGAGCAGGCAGGTAAACAGTTTGACCTCAAGCAGGCAGGCGCTTTCTATGCCACAATGCCTCAGGAAGAACTCATGCAGATGATGGCGCAAGATCCTATGCTGCAACGCGACTGGGATGAACGTTATGGCGACCGCATGCAGAAGCTTGTCTTTATCGGTCAAAACCTTGACCGTCACGCCATCGAGCGCGCTCTAGATGACTGTCTGGTTTAAAACCTTTAGAACAGCGAAGCGCTTAGAACCCTTCAACTAAAAAATAATAGCTCGCTAATCAGCGGGCTATTAATTTTTCTCTATATCCTGCTACTACCGTAGCGAAGGTATCTTTATACTGTGTTGGGATCGGCTCTGCTGGAGGCGATTGCATCTTAAGCGGGTCGATCGGACTACCGTTCTTCCATACGCGGAAATCCAAGTGTGGACCTGTACTCGACCCCGAACTGCCCACATAACCAATCACCTCGCCTTGTCTTACATGCTTACCTACTGCCAAACCCTTGGCATATTTCGATAGGTGCAAATAGGCGGTCGTATAGGTGGAGTTATGTTTAATCTTTACGGTATGTCCTCCGCCACCCTTATACTGCTTCATCGTCACCACACCATCGCCAATACTCACTACTGGAGTACCCATCGGAGCGGCATAATCCACACCAGTATGAGGGCGAACGACCTTATAGATAGGGTGTTTGCGGGCATAGGTAAACTTCGAGGATATGCGTTTGTAGTTAAGAGGTGCCTTCAAGAATGCTTTGCGCAGACTGTTTCCCTCTGCATCGAAGTAGTTGGCTATCTTGCCATCCTCAAACCAATATGCTTCTTGCCATCGGCGGGCATGATAGAAGTCAGCGGCATAAATACGTCCAATGCCGATACGCACACTATCCACATATTGCTCATCGTAATACACACGGATGGAGTCGCCTTTCTGTAGCCCGAAGAAGTCAATCGTCCATGCATATATATCACTAAGCTCTAGAGCCAATTCAGCTGGTAAATCATTGCCTACCATTGCGTTCCATAGACTAGACTCTATTACTACCTCTGCTGCACGTGGACAATGAGTGATAGGCTTCTCAAAACGCTCTACATGCATACTATCTGTCAAATGCAACACCACAGTTTCTCGGATGTTTGGCTTATAGACGTAGTAGCACAATTGCTCTATGCCTGCTGTATCTGTCTGAAATAGAGCATAATACGTCTTGCCTGGACGGATAGTGCGCACATCAAACTCGGAGCGTGGCATAAGAGTGATACCTGTTATCTGTTGGCGTGTGGCTCCTAGGCGATTGAGCATGCCGCCCAAGGTCTCTCCCTCTTTCACTACGCATGTGTCTATGCGGAAGGAATCTACGGGCAATCCCCATTCATAACGAACAACAGGCGCCTCGGCTTGTTGCTCATTATAGTTTTTGGTGCATGACGCCAAGAGCGTCATCAGTACACCTATTATTAAAAGATAATGTTTATGCATTTTTCTTTGGGTACTTGCGTGTCCACGAATTGAGTTTCAAACGGATGACGCCCAACAATGCCTCGGAGAAGATACCTCCTGACATCTTGCTGGTACCCAACACGCGGTTCACGAAGATGATAGGTACCTCTTGAATTGTAAATCCGCACTTGTATGCCGTGAACTTCATTTCGATTTGGAAAGCATATCCTTTGAAGCGAATCTTGTCCAACTCAATGGTTTCTAGTACCTCACGACGGTAGCAAACAAATCCAGCAGTGGTATCATGTACCTTCATTCCCAATACGCCACGCACATACTTGCTGGCGAAATAAGACATCAACACGCGTCCCATGGGCCAGTTGACTACGTTCACACCGCTTACATAACGGCTGCCAATCGCCACATCTGCACCCTGATTGGCACAAGCATCGTAGAGTTTAAGCAAGTCTTGGGGATTATGTGAGAAGTCTGCGTCCATCTCAAATATATAGTCGTATTTATGTTCGATAGCCCACTTGAAACCTGCTATATAGGCGGTGCCCAAGCCCAGTTTGCCCGCACGTTCAACGAGATGCAGTTTGCCTGCAAACTTACCCGCCATCAAATCTTTCACGATTGTGGCAGTGCCGTCGGGTGAACCATCATCAATGACCAATACGTGGTATTCAATGGGCAATTCCATCACAGCTGTGATGATGGCTTCGATGTTCTCCTTCTCGTTGTAAGTAGGGATAATAACTAGATTACTCATAGTATCTTATTTATTTAATTTTACAAAGATTTTCGTTTAATACATACACCGGACTAGGTGTCAGTCGCTCCAATGGCGTCAAGAAGATGTCTGCTCCTGGCATGATGCCTTCCTCGAGAAGTATCTCTGTGATGGTGTTCATCGCCACTTTTGGGTCGTTGTTCTCGTGACTCAAGTGGCACAAGAAGACATTGCGCATCTGCTCGTGGTAGTTATCTGCCAGTAGTCTTCCGCACGTACCATTGCTTTGGTGTCCTTTGGGTGATAGGATACGCTGCTTGAGATAGGTAGGATAGGGACCATTAAGTAGCATTTGCTCATCATGGTTAGCTTCGATGACGATATGGTTGGCGGTTTTGATGTAGGCTTCCATCTCGGCGTTAGGTTCGCCACAGTCGGTAGCAATCATGAATCGTTGTCCTTGGTAATCAATCACATATCCTACGCATTGAGTGGAATCGTGTGATACGGCAAACGTGTTGATCTTCATGCCCATCAACTCCCATTCTTCTCCTAAGTTGTAGTATCGTTGGGATGTGCGTAGTTTCTCTTGTACGCCATAATTGCGATTGATGCCTTCATGAATGAGTCGTGATGCGAAGATTGGCAGATGCACTCTTTCGCCTAGTGTGCCTACGGCACGTATATGGTCGGCATGGTCATGCGTGATGAGTACGCCCATGATATTGGCATAGTCTAGTCCCATGCTTCTCAGGTGCTTTTGTATGGTTCGTGCGGAAATACCTGCATCAATCAAGATACCTTGCTTGTGGGTACCTAAATAGAAGCAATTGCCACTGCTTCCACTGGCAAGACATCTGAATATGAGTTGGTTTTCTATCATAAATGCACCTTTTTATCCAAGTTATATCAATCAGCCTGCAAAGGTACAAAAAAAAATGCACATATACAAGCGTTTTGAGCGAAAATTTATTTTCAAGCTATAAACGCTGCATATGGGCTGCGTAGGATGCCTCGATGCTACAACCTTGCCACTCTATGAGTGGACGAACTCCGCATGTTATAGGATTACATTGCCTTCGCCTCGTGGAGAATCTGCTCACAGAGAGTAGAAATTGGTGTTTGTCCGTCGTTATTCACTACGATATCCGCCCGTAGCAAATCTTGTTCAGTGCTTTGTGCGCGCATGCGTGCACGTACCTTGTCTATCGTAGAATGATCACGTGCGATGACACGCTTCAGGCGTATATCCTCAGGGGCTGTCACTGCCACCACCTTGTCACAAAGGCTGTCAAAACCTGCCTGATACAAGATCGCACATTCGACGAAGCATAAGCCTACCCCCAACCCCTTCCTAAAAGAAGGGGAGTCTTGCATAGTAGCCCACCGCAGAATATCCGCTCTAATTGCTGGATGAACAATGGCGTTGAGTTGGGCAAGTAATGACTTGTCCGTGAATACGCGTTGTGCTACAAAAGCTGTTTGGTAAATGCCGTCTTTGTACACATCGCTTCCAAAGAGCTGAATCATTTGTTTGCGTACAGCAGCATCCTCAACAATTAGGCGTTTGGCTTCGCTATCGGTGTCATATACCGCATAACCCATCTCACGCAATTGCTTAGCAATCACGCTCTTGCCACTGCCTATGCCACCTGTAATGCCTATTATCATGTTGAAGAGTTCTAAAGGTTTTAAAAGTTTTAAGGGTTAAAATTGGAAATAAATAAACGCTTGCAAATCTGCTGTAACGAACTGATATACACCGATAACTACTAATACAGTTATCATGATAATTGCCCATATAGGCAATGAACAAAAACGAATTCTATACCAGCGTTTGAATCGGCTTGGTAGCCAGTGGATGACCATGCCTAACACAAACAGTATCACGACACTACGATACTCCCATAAGAAGTCAGGGATGATACTGCTATTCCATGCTCCACCCATCTGGTTGACCATATTCGTAGCCGTCTCCCATGCTTCTTGGTTGGCTGTCTCGGGGTCGAGGTTACTGCCCGAACGGAAGAACAGTCGGGTGAAGGTGATGAAAACGAAGGTCTGTGCCACTGCCCAAATGGTTGACAGGCTATTGGCTATTGGCGATAGGCGTGATGCGAGCGGTGAGAGTAGGTTGCCGCGTTTCATCTGTATTCGTTCGTACCACCAATAGGCATAGCGCACCGCACTGCCGCACCACAACACTATACCCCAGACGAAGAACAGATTCCAGATTGGTGCATGCAGCAAGGCATAGGCAAGCCAAAGACCTGCCATCAGCAAGGTCATAAGTAGCATCTTGAGGTTCCAATTCATCTTCGCCCAAATCTTATAGACTATCATTCCCGCCCCATTGAGCGCACCCCAAATGACGAAGTTCCAGCTTGCACCGTGCCACAGACCGCCTAATAGCATGGTGATAAACGAGTTGAAGTTGCCCGCTGCGGTTTTGTCTTTCACCTCTTTGCCGAGTATCTTGCGATTGCCACCCAGAGGTATATACAGGTAACTCTTCAGCCAACGGCTGAGCGACATATGCCAGCGGCGCCAGAACTCTTGCGGATTGCGCGACTTGTAAGGCGAATCGAAGTTCTGCGGCAGATAGAAGCCCAGCAACATGGCAATACCGATGGCAATATCGGTGTAACCAGAGAAGTCGGCATATACTTGCAGCGAGTAGGCAAATAGCGCAAATAAGTTCTCAAACCCGCTGAATAGCAAAGGATTATCGAAAACGCGGTCGATGAGGTTCACCGCCAGATAATCGCTGAGCACGATCTTCTTGATGAGTCCGTTGAGTATCCAAAACACTGCCAATCCAAACAGTCGTCTGCTCAGGCGGAAGGGCTTGTATAGCTGCGGAATAAACTCGTTGGCACGCACAATAGGACCTGCCACCAAGCCCGGGAAGAAACTGACGTAAAAGGCAAAGTCGAGGATATTTTTGACGGGCTTTACCTGCCCGCGATAAACATCGATGGTGTAGGACATCACTTGGAAAAGGTAGAAGGATATTCCCACTGGAAGGATAATCTTGTCCACCATGAATCGTCCGCTTTCGCTGAATCCGTTGCCGATATAAGCGAAGATATCAAACACTGCAAACTCTGTCCCTAGCAGGTTGTTCACCACATTCGTGAAGAAGTACGCGTATTTGAAGTAGCATAGCAACCCCAAGTCAATCACCACGCTCAGCGCAAGCCACACTTTGGCTCTATAGTCTTTGCTCCTTGTTCCTTGCTCCTTGTTCCGATATATCCGCTCCGCTATCAGCCAGTCGCTGAGAGTAACGAACAACAGTATCAGCAGAAACATGCCGCTAGTCTTGTAGTAGAAGAACCAACTCACCGCCATGAGGAAGATATTGCGGAGGTGTAGGCGATTGGATGTCATCGCAAACACCGCATATACCAACGCGAAAAACGCCCAGAAATAGAACTGGGTAAACAGCAATGGGCTATTGCTGTCAAAAGCAAATATGTGGCGTAAGAATTCCATTCTTTTTAGATCGCTTTGCTGTAGATCGCTTCGCTGTAGATCGCTTCGCTGTAGATTATTCTTTAAACTTGTTGATTATTCCATGTAGTAATTTTGTTTCTTCAATGATTAGTTGCTCTAACTGCGTAAACTTCTCAAAAGAGATATAACCTACATCACAGGCAATATCCAATTGTGCGAGAACCTCCATTAATGAACTATATGCTATCTGCATAAAATGACACTTGTCTTTGTTGGTAGAACGTCCTAATCCCTCAGCCACATTTGAGGGTACTGATATTACAGCCCTTCTCAATTGATCATTCAAACCGAAACGCTCTTTAGGAGGAAAAGAATCAAGCAAAAGATATACCTCTTTGACTAATTCTTTAGCAACAATATATACTTTGAGTTTTCTAAAATTATGCATGATTTTCTGTTTTATCTTTCGTTCCTAGTTTTTATAAATCTACAGCCACATTGTGGCGATCTACCATCTACAGGCGCTCCGCGCCGATCTACAGCCCGAAGGGCGATCTAAATCTGTTAATAACCCATCAGCCATTCATAAAGAATCTTGCCTACTTTGTTTGCACCAGCACGTGTAAAATGCACATAGTCGCTGCCTGCCAAGCCTATCTCAACCCATCTCACCATACTATCTTTGCCCCCCATAGCATCATACATACTCCAATAGGCAATCTGTTCCTCTTCTGCCATTTTCTTGAGCAACTTATCCATATATGGCACCAACGGATAGGTGGTCATCTGGCCGTCGATATTCGTGGACATATCGCTCGGACCAATAAACAATATCGATGCCTGTGGCGCGCAAGCGCGGATGTAACGTATCTGTTGGCGCAGCGTGCTACGCACATACCCACTGATGGTGGACGCATTCTCTGTCTGAGGAATCATATTGCCGCCAAACTGCAAGATAATCAGTCTAGTGTTTGTCTCGCGGTAGAAATCGCTGAGCTGCGTGCTATCGATCTTGGTGAAGATATTACCCGAACAACCACGCATCGGGATATTATCCACTATCACACCTGTTGGCGTCTCTAAACTCACGCCATACACCTTGCCCTTGCCCTGCAAGTGTATCTCACATTTGGTGGTGCTATCGGGTAGGGTATAGAGCAATAGATGTCGGGTGTAGGATGTCGGGCTTAGCATTGTATCTTGCGCCAATATATACCCATCCACGCTGTCCGTCAACACCCGAACACGATTAAAATAATTATGCCCTTGGCGCTTCTTGTCTATCGGCTCAATGCACATCACCACATCTTCGCTTCCTGCCACCAGTGTGCTGTCCATCACTGCCACTTGTCCCATCACACCGTACTCGTCATTATCCAAACGCATGCTCCGCGGGCCATACACCAAGTAGCGCTTCGGACCACCTTGCACGGTCTGTACCACACCATCCATCGACAACCACTGACGCATGCTCCGCGTCGGGATAGTCTGATGAAGCGGTAGCAATCCCACGCCGCCACCGCCGTATGCTTTTTGCCAGCGCTCACGCAAGACATTCGTGATACGGTCTTCCTCTATCTGCGAATCGCCATAATGCACCACTCGCACAGGCTTCGTGCGGACACTGTCCAAGGCCGCATAGAAGGCGGCTAAGTAGGCGCGAGAATCGGTGTTCGATACGTTCACCTCGGGGATGACGGGCTGTGCTTTCGGCGGAATATTGTCTTGAACGGCGATGGTATCTTCTGCCACTACGCTGTCGCTCGGAAGCACGCTTTGTGTTTCCAACTCTGCCAACAGCGAGTCGTTCATCATGCTTAACTCATCATCCTTCGTGTCCATGTCCAGCGCCTGAGTCAAGGTCGGAAAACGCAAATGCCACGTGCCGATATGCCAACCGCCATCGGGTACCACCAAGCAAAATGCGCCCAACAGCGCAATCACCGTCCAAATGATATATGCAATCTGCCTCGCTTTCACTAAACCCTAAACCCTAACCAAACATCACTTCCTCCACAATACTCTCGTAAACAGCAGCAATACGGTGAATATCTCCAGACGACCAATCAGCATCACGAAGCTCATTACCCATTTTGCCACAGTAGGGAACGTGGCATACGTGCCTGCTGGACCAAACTGACCAATACTAATTCCCACATTACCAATAGCCGAAACAGCAGAACCAATAGCCTCATCGAAATCTACACCAGTAGCACAGAAAATCACCACCGTGACAGCTATGATGAAGACATAGAAAATTAAAAACGCCATGATATTATTAATAGTCTGCTGAGGAACAGTTTTTTCGTTGAGTTTCACGGGGATAATCGCATTTGGGTGAATGCGGCGTTGAAACTCTGCCACGCCGTTCTTCAGGATGATCGACAGTCGCACCCACTTGATTCCACCTGCTGTACTACCTGCACAAGCGCCCGTCAGCATCAAGAAGAAAATCACCACCCATGCCACTACTGGCCAATACATATAGTCGGAAATGGTATAGCCCGTTGAGGTCATCGAACTAATCACCGTGAACAAACTATCGCGGAAAGCGCGCTCCATCTCCACACCCGACCAACCTGGGCGAGCAATATACAGCCCTAAAGTCAGCAATACTGCAAATATTGCTACTGCTACACTATACCAACGCAACTCCTCATCTTTGAAGAAATAGCGAGCTTTGCCACGCAACAAATAGATAAGCAGCACGAAGTTGATACCCGAGACGAACATAAACAAGGTCACCGTATAGTGAATGGCTGCCGAATCATAGAACTCCAGACTGTTGTTATGCGTCGAGAATCCGCCTGTCGCAATCGTCGAGAAAGAGTGGCACACAGCGTCAAACACGTCCATACCGCACAACCACAATGCCACCACTTCACTGACCGTCAGCAGCACATAGATGCTCCACATCATCTTTGCCGTATCCGAGATGCGAGGCGACACTTTCTCGTAAGTCAAGCCCGACACCTCGGCAGCGTAGAGCTGCATGCCATTCAGTCCGAAGATGGGTAATATAGCAATAGACAGCACAATGATTCCCATACCACCAATCCACTGCGTGAGCGACCGCCAGAAGAGCAGTCCGTGGGTAATGACCTCCAAATCAGGGATGATAGTAGCACCTGTAGTGGTAAAGCCCGACATACTCTCAAACCACGCATCGGTCAGCGTGGGCACTTGTCCACTGAGGTAATAGGGCAGCAATCCAAAGGCAGAGAACACCACCCATACCATTGCTACAATCACGTAGCCCTCTCGCTCGCCCATGCGCGACTCAGCACGGCGACCCACTAGCAAGCCAATGACACCTGCCAGCAGCGTGATGATAGTGGATAGCAGAAACACTCCATTGTCTGGTTCGTTGTACCATAGACTAACCCCCAGTGCCATAGTCATAAACACCGCCTCAATGAGCAGCAGTGCGCCCATCGTGCGGAATACCATCCGTGTGTTGAACGTCCGTGTCATTTGAAGAATTTCTCTAATTGTCTGATTACTTGGCTCTTGCAGAATACCACCACTTGGTCGCCTTGCAATATCTGCGTCTCACCATTCACCAATATGCCCTCACCTGCACGCACTATCGCACCGATATTTGCATCCTTGGGCAAACGCATATCACGAATCTTGCACTTCGTGATACGACTACCTTCCTCTGCCATAAACTCCACTATCTCCGCATCAGCGCTCGTCAAGTTGCGCACATTCAGCACGCTCGCATCCAGCAACATCTGGTAGATATACGACGCGGCTATCGTCTTCTTGTTCAACACCGTACCGATATCCAAACCCTCGGCCATTGGGATATAGTCGATATTCTCCACCTCGGCTATCGTCTTCTTTACGCCAAAACGCTTGGCAGCCATACAGGCAAAGATGTTTGCCTCACTGCTATCCGTCACGGCCACAAACGCATCCGCATCCTCGATGCCTTCATCCTTCAATACCGCCATATCGCTACCGTCTGCGTTGATAATCAGAGCGTTGTTGATTTTCTCGCTGAGATGGTAGCAGTGCTCGCGGTCGGCTTCCAATATCTTGATACTCAAGTCGTCCGACAAGTTCTGCACCGTCTTCTGAGCAATCTTCGAACCGCCAAAGAATACGATATTCCTAATCTCCTGCTTCTGCTTACCCAATTGTTCACGCAGCACTTTCATGTTCTCGCGCGTACATACGGCATACACCATATCATCGGCTTGTATTTCATCAGGGCCACTAGGAATGATGGTCTCTTGTCCGCGTTTGATAGCCACTACTCGGTATAATCCGTGATTGAAGAATCCTGACATAAATTGCTTGCCAATCACTTCCGCTCCTTCGCGTACTTTCACCACGCACAGCTCCAAGGCACCATCGCACAATGTCAGATGGTAACGCATCCAGTTCGTCTTCAGCGAAGCGGTAATCTCCTGAGCCGCCAACAATTCGGGGTAAATCAAATGGTTCAATCCCATCTGCTCAAACAGACGCTTGTTCTCAGGTATCAAGTATTCATAATTGTCAATACGAGCCAACGTCTTCTTCGCACCCAACTGATTCGCCAGCAGACATGCCGTGATATTATCCGACTCGGATGGTGTAACTGCGATGAAGAGGTCCACATCCTTCACCCCAATACTTTTCAAGTCGTATATAGATGTAGGGCTACCCACTTTCGTCAGCAGGTCGTAGTTCGCATCCAGATCGCCCAAACGGTCTTGGCGGTCGTCTATCAAACTTATATCCATATCCTCGCGCGATAGCAGCTTTGCCAAATGGCGACCTACTGCTCCAGCGCCTGCAATAATGATTCGCATATGCCTTCTTTATCTAGTTTTAACAAATGATACAATTCCTTCGTACTACCATGCTCCACAAACTGGTCATTCACACCCAAGCGTATCACACGTGGTGTGTAACCATTATCTGCCATAAACTCAAGCACCGCACTACCTAAGCCACCACTGATTACACCATCCTCCACTGTGATGATTGTAGTAAAGCGTTTGCCTATCTCGTGCAGCAAGTGCTCATCCATCGGCTTGAGCCATCGCATATCATAATGCGCCACTTGCCTTCTACCATCTACAGGCGAAGCCGATCCACCATCTACAGCCGCGTTAGCGGCGATCTTATCCCCTAATAACTCTATCGCCTCACTTACCGTATTTCCTATCGCACCAATACTCAACACCGCCACCCGCCTACCATCTACAGGCGAAGCCGATCTACCATCTACAGGCGCAGCCGATCTACCATCTTCCGCCTCTCTCAAGCATACACCTTTGCCGATAGTCACCTTCGCCTCATCGCCTAATCGCCTCATCGCCTCATCGCCTTCATTCGTTCTGCCACGAGGATATCGAATAGCTATCGGACCATCATAATCCTTCGCCAGCAACATCATACCCTCCAAATCGTCTTTCGTCATAGGAGCACCTATCACCATGTTAGGAATCGGACGCAAGAAAGCCAAATCCAACAAACCATGGTGCGTCGCACCATCATTACCTACGATACCCGCACGGTCTATACAGAACACTACGGGCAACTTAGGAAGAGCCACATCGTGGATGATATTGTCGTATGCTCGTTGCAAGAAACTCGAATAGATATTACAATATGGCTTCATGCCTGCTTTCGCCATACCTGCGGAGAAGGTCACGGCATGACCCTCTGCTATACCCACATCAAACACACGCTCGGGCATCTCACGCTGCAAGATGTTCATGCTACAGCCGCTAGGCATTGCTGGCGTCACGCCAACGATGCGTTCGTCCTCTTTTGCCAGTTGCAGTAGTTGGTTGCCAAAGACTTCTTGCCATAATGGTTCCTGTGCCTTTGTTCTACCATCTACAGGCGTAGCCGATCTTCCATCTACAGCCGCTTCTGCGGCGATCTGCAGCGCAGCTGCCCGCCTCTCGCCTGTGGCAACATTAAATTCCCCCGGAGCATGCCAAGTCGTCTGGTCATTCTCTGCCGGCTCATAACCCTTACCTTTCTTCGTGATGATATGCAGCACTTTGGGACCCTCGTAATCTTTTATCTCTTGGAAGATACGAATCAAACTCAGCACATCGTGACCATCCGCTGGGCCGAAATACCGAAGATTCAAGCCTTGGAAAATATTATTTCCTTGCTTCGTCAAAATCGCCTTTAGGTTATTCGTCAAACGCTGCACACGACCCTTGTTGTCATCCGTGATTAGGCGCAACTTACGCGCTGCACGATATATCCACCAGCGCCAGTTGTTGTAGCGTTTGCTAGTGGTCAAATCCACCAAGTATTGCGTAAAACCACCTTTGATAGGGTCGATGGCCATATTGTTGTCATTCAGCACAATCAGCAGATTATTCTTGGTCATCGAGGTGTTGTTCAATCCCTCAAAGGCCAATCCACCCGTCATCGCACCATCACCTATCACCGCCACCACTCGCTTTCTACCATCTCCAGGCGCAGCCGATCTACCATCTCCAGCCGCTTTGGCGGCGATCTCACTCCCTATCTCTATTCCCAACGCCGCTGAGATACTATTGCTCGCATGACCCGCAACAAATGCATCATACTCACTCTCGGCTGGATTAGTAAAGGGGGATAAGCCCTTAAACTGACGATTCGTATGAAAACGCTCACGACGACCTGTCAATATCTTATGCGCATATGCTTGATGACCCACATCCCATACCAATTGGTCATGGGGCGTATCAAACACATAATGCAACGCTACGGTCAACTCCACGGTGCCCAGAGACGAACCTAAGTGACCAGGGTTGTGACTCAACTCTTCTACGATAAATGCACGCAATTCTTCGCATACATCAGGCAACACTTGCCTAGGCAAGGCCTTCAGATCGCTAGGATATTGTATGGTATGTAAGTATTTATATTTCATTTCCAATCGTATATACACATTTCGCTGCAAAGATACTGCTTTTTTCTCATATCTCCAAATTTCTTCGCATTTTATGCCAATATACTTGCATATATCAAAAAAAAACACTACCTTTGCACCGCAAAGGTCAAAATAAACGAACAAGGTATGCTACAACCACAAGCCAAACAACAACTGATTGGACTCTTGAAGCAGGAGCAATGCTTTTGGTCTTATAGTCCAGATTCTATTGATAACATCTCAGATGATATATTGATAGAAAAGGTTTTGTTGTACCTTGACATGCCAGAGATTGACCTGTTGTTTCATATATATCCCTATCAGAAAATAAAACAAGTTTGGTTGGACAAATTGATTCCTCAATTGGATTATTACTATTCGTTGAATCGTTTCTTTGCATGGTACTATTTCAAATCTAAACGCCCCGACCAATATGTAAAATCTATGGCAACACGCCGTTTCAATCGAAAATTCAAATGATAGGTTTAGCTCCGCATACTGGTAAGATTATTGATGCAGTAGCACAATTAGATTGTATCCGTCCGTATTGGTTAGTAGGAGGGACAGCGTTGTCATTGCAATTGCATACCCGCCAAAGCGAAGATTTAGACTTCCAAAAATGGCGCACATCTAAGGATGAAAAGATGGAGGTTGCTTGGGATGTGATAGAAAAAGAGTTGTCCACTATCGGAGAGATTGAGCGCAGAGATATTTACGACTTTGACCATGTGGAGTTTCGTGTTGCTGGAGTAAAATTCTCTTTTTACGCATGCGATAAATACTCCCCAGTACAAAACGAAGTCATCTATCAAGGCAATATCAAACTGGCTGATGTGATGGCTATTGGAGCGATGAAAATGGAAGTGATGCTCAGAAGAAGCAATTTCCGTGATTATTATGACATCTATTCTATTTTGCAAACGGGTATCGACATTCATGAATTGATGAATCATGCCTTGCAATACTCGCGCCATCGTCTCAAGAGCAAGAACCTTTTGTCTATGCTCACAAGAGGCGAGTTATTTGCGCAAGATGCTAATTTCCATTTGCTAGAACCTATATATAATGTATCTGCTCAAGAAATTGAGAGTTATATCAAAAATTGTCTAACCAAATAAAACAACTTATCACTCATCCTTTACACGAAAAAATCGCATAGCCCTTGCGCATATGCGATTTTTTTACTACCTTCAGTACACAAGCAACCACCAAAACAGCGTTGGCACATATTGACCGATTTTTTTGTGAGATTTGCAAATAAAAGTTGAGATTTGGCGAAAAATGTAGAAAATATTGGTGTATGTCGGAAAAATGTAGTACCTTTGTTGGCGGAATGAGAATTTCGATAGCACATATATTCAGTCAGGCATGCAGAATGGTCTGTGTGGTGGGATTGGTGTGTAGTGCGATGTGTGGACTAAGTTCGTGTGGTTGGCGTGAGGCAAAAGAGGTTATTATCACAGCAGATAGCTTGGATCAGACGGAGCATGTAATCTATGATGACACCGCTGCGCTCGGAAGAGCCATCCGCAGTTTAGATAATCCATTTGGTCGATTATTCCAACGTAATACCCTTGGCAAAGCATATTATTATATGGGGCGCAACTATAGCCTGTCCGATCAGATTGCAGAAGCTGCAGAATGTTATATCGAAGCAGACCGTTTGCAGATAGACGACCCTATTTATCGTGGACGCGTCAATTCGTGCATGGGATATATCTGCGCACAAAATAACAACGATAGTTTAGCATTGATATTCTATGAGCGTGCAAGTGAGGATTTTAAAGAGAGCGAAAATGAGTGGCGGTATGCACAAAGTTTATTGGATAGAATAGAGTTCAATGTCAAGCTCCTAAATTATGTAGTAGCAGATAGTCTGTTGCAGATAGCGCAATCCTATCAATTGGATAGCGCCTATCAAGCACGTTATTATGAAACAAAGGGACTTTATTTTTACGAACAACAGCAGCATGATTCTGCATTGGTATATTTTCAGAAAGGATTAGATTATTGGCAGAGTGAGCAAGATAAATGCTTTAGTTGGTTGAAGATGATGCAGATATATTTCCATACAAACCAGATGGATAATGCGTTGTTTTATTCCAATCTGTTGATTTCCACATCTAATAATCCCAACTATTTATCCAACGCTTACTATTGTTTGCTATTGGATGCGCAAAAACAAAATGATGCTGAAAGAATGAGCGAATATACCCATGCACGTTCTGATGCACAGAAGTTATTGCGTAATCATACCAATCAATATGCAACAGCAACACCTCAATTAGAAAACTATTTACAAAATCCACATCCCTGGCATTGGGTATGGATTACGTTGAGTCTTATAGTAGTTATTTGCATCATTTTAGCTCTAGGTGCAGTCGTGTATCGCCAACGCAACCGCATAGCATGTGAGCAGATACAGCAATTATCTACACACGTAGAAAATCAAGAAGCTCGCTTAACGCAAGAATTAGTGTATCGTCAATTTCATGAAAAATTATCAGAAATTGTGAATAAATACCATACTCCACATAAGCGTTGGAGGCAATATTCCATGCTGAAAAGAGATATTAATCCATGGTTACACACTTGGTTTCAAAAGTTAGACACCTTACCGTTGTCAGAACAAGAAAAAATATTCTGCACAATCAGTTTGATTTATTCTCATTTAACGGATGTGGAAATAGCAGAGTACATGTGCTATGCTAAAGAAAGTATTCGCATCATCAAACATCGATTGTTAAAAAAAATAGGTATTTCTAATGCCGAATTCTCTAATTTCTTACACAATTTATCTATTGACGGGTAATCTCAATTTATTGAGCACGTTAACAGTTATGTCTATAATGTGTTGATATTCAACAAATTACCCACCCCTATAGCGTTAACAAATGACGTAAACTATTGTGCAACTCGTAGTATTGTTATAATTTTGCAAAAATTTTTAAAACAACAGTACTATGAAGAAATTTTTTATTCTTGCATTGTTCGTACTAGGTATGTGCAATGCACCCGTATTCGGAATGGAACATGAAATTGTTTTAACCGAACTTTATTCCATTATGCCCTTGGACGATCCGGATGATGATGGCGCTGGTGGAAGACCTAATCCTAATCAATTCCGCGCATTTATCAGCGGCAATCTATTATCTATTGGTGCATACACGGATATGCCTGCGTATGTAGAAGTTATTGACGATGAAACTGGTGAAGTGGTAGCTGATGATGAGTTTGACGCTGAAACAGAAACAACTATCAATAAAGCAGGTTCGTATATCGTTCAAATCTACTCGGGCAACACCATCATGACTGGTGAGTTTGAAGTAGAATAGATAACAACATCTAGTAATATAAATAGATATATCAAATGTAACAATTAATCTTGTACAAATAACCAACACACAAGGAGAAATCATGTTAATTTCAATGCATGCTGAGTAGAACATTTGTGTATCGTGTAATATCGACCGACTTGGAGAATAACACAACATCTCTTTTAGAGAAGAGAAAATTCTTTTACTACAAAGGAGTGTTGTATTATGAAGCATCAGACGGGAAACGATATGATATTTTAGGGCGAAAACTATAGGTATTAATGTTACTAACTTTATTATTTCAATCACTATGAAAGTAAGTATTCAATATAGTAAAAAATGTAAATTTATAGTTATGAAGACGTTTAAGTTACTTTTTCTCGCCGCAGTTGCGGGAATTTGGAGCGCATGCGAAGCGATTAGTCCAGAAGAAAAGGCACTAATTGGTAAATGGTCGGAGCAGTATCATGTTGATATGTATGTAGAATCCATTACCTTTGATGAAGAGGGTTTGGCGCATTATCAAAAAAAACCAGATACAACATGGTTTACAGTTATTGATGAAGCAGGAAGCTTTGCAACCTTGAAGTATTCTGTCAAGAATAATAAATTACACTTCTCTGGAGAAAATAGTGTATGGAGTGAAGAGACATCTCATTACGAGGATGTACCTTTCTCATTTGCTACCGATTATTCCATATCAGGAAATGTGCTCACTATTGATTCATTTTCATACAAAGGCGGGCACAATTCATTTTTTGACTCTCTAGTATTATATAAACAATGAAACGGATCACAACCATAATACTATGCCTACTAAATTTGCTTAGTATGGCATATTGCCAGGATTATTATTGGTATAAAGGAAATAAGTTACCGCTTAAACGAGGAAATCAAGAATATATTCTATATCAAGAAAAGGGAGTAAGAAGCTACTCTTCTCAAATTATGGAATTAGAAGAAACCCTCTACTCCCAGAATGAAAAACTGAAAGCAGGAATACTGACTCAACTCGCAGATATAGACGAAACTAACATATTATACCGCATCCCATCATACCTAACGCAAGATAGTACTAAGAATTTGTATATTACTCATCGTTTTTACGTGAAACTTAAAAGTAATAGTGATTTTGCACTATTACAGAATTTTGTTAGGCAATATGATGCCGAAATAGAGCAAGAGGGTGATTTCCCTTTATGGTACATATTAAGATGTGGTCTGAATTCGCAATACAACGCACTTGAATTAGCGAATATATTTTATGAGTCCAATTTGTTTGCAGTATGTGAACCTGAATTTATAGGTATCGTTAATTATGATTGCGTCAATGATTCTAAATTCGGCGATCAATGGAACTTAAAAAATACTGGGCAGGGATATTTTTGGGAAAGTGGTATTGATATTAATTATTGTGAAGCAAATGCGATTACAACAGGTGATTCATCAGTTATCATAGGGGTTTATGATTTAGGTGTTGATAGAACCCATCCTGATATTAATCTCTATCCTTTCAGTTACGATGTGAATACCCAATCATCCCCAAGCACAATTTATACCACTGATGAGGGTAATAATTATCATGGTACAGCATGCGCAGGTATTATAGGAGCGAAAACAAATAATAATTTGGGAGTGGCTGGTATCGCTCCTGATTGCCCTATAATGTCTCTCAGTTTTTACAACGCCTCGGTATATCGGATTGGAAAAGGGTTTAAAGTAGCTGCGGATAGCGGTTGCTCAGTCATTAGTAATTCATGGTCTTTATCAGGATCATCAAACTATGTAGATGAAGGCATTTCCTATGCATTGTCTGAGGGTAGAAATGGGAAAGGATGTGTTATTGTTTTTTCCGCAGGAAACGATAATAGGGATAGTGTAAACTACCCCGCTAATTCCAATGACTCAATCATTGTAGTGGGGGCAATATCTCCATGTGGTGAACGATGTAATCCATATTCATGTGACGCAGAGAATTGGGGATCTAACTATGGAGATAAATTAGACATAATGGCACCTGGTGTGAAAATTCGCACTACAGACAATGTAGGAACAGGAGGTAAAGATTCTACAGATTATATGGATGATTTCAACGGAACTTCTTCTGCCTGTCCCCATGTGGCAGCTGTCGCTGGTCTCATCCTCTCTATAAATCCATTTTTAACGCAGAAAGAGGTGGTAGATATTATAGAGTCTAGCGCAAGAAAAATAGCATCAGGATATAATCCAACTCCAAGTCGCCCTAATGGCAATTGGAGTCGTTACTTTGGATATGGTCTTGTGGATGCTCATGCAGCAGTTGTAGAAGCACAAAATAGGCTTCCGAAGATTCAAGGGTCAGATTATATATGTATAGATGACACTATCAATTTCAGCCTATTAGATATTCCTGAAGATGCTGTTTCTTATTCTTGGGAAGCTACTCCTGGATTAGTTTCCTTGAGAACGCTCGATATTGTACAAGGACAGGGGTCATCTTCGATTCGAGTAGTACTCAAAAAGAGAGAAATGATTCCAGCCTATCCTAGGATTGGCAATATTCCTTCAATTAATCCAGGAATTGATCCAGTAATTGATAATAATATGTATGTCAGTGTTACAATAACGATGTCAGATAGCACAACATATACCATTAAGAAAAAACTGCATGGTGCAAGTGGAGCAACTCCTATAATTGAAGAAAGTTCAACTGAGAGGCCTTGGTGTAGTGGGGAAACGCGTTATTTTTCTATGACAAATAATCTTAATGCTCCTGTAGATTCTTTACATTGGGAGATCGTGGATGTTATATACAAACCAACTGGAAATGATACAACAATCACAAGAGGAATAGGGGATATGATATACTATACTCCGTATGTACAACCAACTTATCTTGGACAAATAACAATCACTGCCACCAACACTTTCGAAACTTGTGGAGAAGAACAATCAACTACATTAACAATCGGGACTTATAATTCTTCTTTGTCTCTTGTTGCTACTAATGACGGAAATGTACTCAATGTTTCCATCATCGAAAATAACGGGGAACAACGTTCTTTAATTCAGTTACATGAAAAAAGCAGTTATATACTTGAAATATGGCATAGTATTGAAGGATGTGTATATACGCAAGCAATGCTAAGTAATAATGAACAAATCAATATTAGTGGTTTTTCGCAAGGAACATATATTTTATTACTCAAGGAAAATGGCAATATTATTGCTCAAACGAAGGTCATAATTAACTAATACTTTTAGGTAATAAAACAACATCGAAAAAGAAATAATTTGACTATAAATTCAATTATTATGAAAGCAAGTGTTCAATACAACGATTTAATCGGCACATGTGCGGCTGATGTGAGTGATTTTTATTCCAATCATTTGCAAAATTACTTAACTACTCATTTTACAAATTACGATGATGATATGTATCTTTGCGTAGGTTGTAAAATATGGATATCAGATAGGAATGAAGCGAACATCCATTTCATCTGTCGAAATAAAGAGACACACGAGTATGTCCAAATGGGCACTGCCGAATGGTGGAATTTGGAGAAGGTGTTCGATCTTTTTAAACGAACAGAAATTATATTTGGAGGCAAATTTGAACATCTCGAAAACATTGAAGTAGACGAGAACAATACCCTTGAATTGATTGAACGTGAATTTTAGAGAGCAATAATAGTATATTGTAACTTACTACGTGCAAGAATCTCGCTCAGTTCTTCGGAACTGGGCGAGTTTTTTATGCCTTTTGGCAAATAAAGTATGCAGAATTGGACAAATTGTCCAATTCTGCTGTTTTTTCTGGACAAATTGTCCATATTTATGTCACATAAAAGCACTACCTTTGCAGCATGAAAAATCACATCAAATCCGAATTGATTAAGAAGCGAATAAACCATTTGCTCAGTACACGAGCAACCACCAAAACAGCGTTGGCACATGCCATCGGAATGGATGTGTCACAACTGAGCAAGCTGCTCAATAAGCAAGGGACAATTCCTGTGGATTACATTGAGCCGTGGGCTGAATGTCTTGGGATTGATGTCAATGAGCTAATCAACTCTCGGCGGACAATAAGCAAAGATTGGGTGCGACCACGTGCACACATACATCTGGATATAGATGTGGATATAGAATATGTAGAATACATCGTTAAGATATTAAAAGAACTATGAGCAAACAGGATAAAAAAGAACTACGGCAACAGATTGCGTGCGAGTGGTTGACGGAAAATTACCTTAATTACGGCTCACTTCGTCACGATATAGTGACGGATAGGTTGCAAATCCGTGTTGCGGATTTGGAGAGTTTAAGTGCACCCCATAACGCCACGAGCATTATCGGGGGCCCCGCAGAGGACGCTTCGCTACAGGCGAAAGGCGAGAGGCAGGAGACATGGCGGAACCTGACGGACAAGGACATCAATACGATGGTGTGTCAGTGTGTGATGGAGAGTGGTGTGAATATCTCGGTGACAGAGATGTGGACTGCGCTCAAATCGGATATGGTACCTGCGGTGCACCCGCTAAGAGAATGGCTCGATGGATTACGTCCATGGAACTCTTGTGAGCCCGATTGGATTGACTTTGTCGCCTCGCAAGTCCATGTGATGGACGCGAGTGCGACAGATCGGTGCGAAGCACCTGTAGATCGCCACTCTGTGGCTGTAGATGGTAGATCGGCTATGCCTGTAGATGGTAGATCGGCTACGCCTGTAGATGGTAGATCGGCTGTGCCTGTAGATGGTAGATCGGCTATGCCTGTAGATGGTAGATCGGCTATGCCTGTAGATGGTAGATCGGCTACGCCTGTAGATGGTAGATCGGCTGTGCCTGTAGATGGTAGATCGGCTATGCCTGTAGATGGTAGATCGGCTACGCCTGTAGATGGTAGATCGG
>JAFTXV010000010.1 GCA_017461505.1 Paludibacteraceae bacterium
CGGCGGTAGGCGTTTTTCTTGCGCACGATATTCGACTGGCGCGATAAGCCATCGTAGATAGGGATAGACAAAGACAACTGCACATACTCGCCGCTGTTGTTGATGAACTGACTGGCAAAAGGCATGGCTACATAGTCTTGGGTACGGGGATAGGTGTAGTAGCCCGTTGACCAACCGCCTGAGAGGGAGAGCGACGGAGCCAATCGCCAACGCGCTGTGCTGAGGTCGAGTTGGGCATTAGCCATGCGATAGGCAGCCAGTTCGACAGATGGGTGGTGAAGAGCTTTGCTGTTAGATACTAGACCGCCTGCTGCTGTTAGACTGCTAGCGTGGCTCTCTGTTAGATTATCGGTACTATGTAGGTCTATGAGCAATTCGTGGTCTTCCTCCCACAGCATGAGGTCCTGAAGGGTCATGCGGGCGTCGTTGAGTTGGTTGGTCATGGTGATGTACTGATATTCTCGTTCGGCGAGGTCTGCTTCGAGTTGGATGACATCGGCATGGCTTTTCTGCCCCAATTGTTCTTGGCGTTGTGCCAATTGTAGGTTGCTGTTGGCGGTAGCGACTTGGACTTGCAAGGCTTCGGTCATCTGGGTGAAATAGAGGACATTGCAATATGCCTCCATGACTGCGAGGCAGATTTGGTCGCGCAGTTGTTGCTCCTCCGTGATGCCCATCTTGATGGCAGTCTTGGTGATTTTGAGGTTGTTGACAGCCGAAAAACCGTTGAACAGCGTGATAGCACCCGACAGGGAGTAGCCGTTGTTGAACGAGGTAGTGGAGATATAGTTGTTGGTTTCGGGGTCGATTCCGCGTCCGAAGTTCAGCGAGGCGTATGTGCCGCCTTGTATCGTAGGGGTGAAAGCACGGAGGATGGCTTCGCGGCGTGCGATGCGGGCATCGTCGTTGTTAGCGCGTTGGATGTCCATTTTCGCAGAATGGGCGATGGCATACTCCATGCAGTCGCGGAGGGAAAGGGAGGTGGCTGCGCTATGGGCGGCGCAGAGACAGAAGAAGAGAAGGATAGTATATTGCTTTAACATATTGATTGATTTTGTTCTGCAATATACTATTCAAAGGGCGTGCCAAAATATGAAAGGTATTGATTATCAGCGATGTGACATTTTGGCACTTATGCGAGAGTGTAAAGAAACTTTACAAAGGGGTGTAAAGGAAATTGACAGAGGCATTTGGCAGGGGAGGCAGATAGTCGATGCTACCGTAACAAAGATTTCTTTGAGGTAGCCAATCTTAATAAAAAGCACTTTTTGGTGGTTGGGCGTTCTTTGGGTGTTCCTTGGTTCATCCTTGGTTCTTCCTTGGTCTTTAACCCGAGGGGGATTGGGAAGGTGCAAGGGAAAGAAAATCTTAATAAAAGTACTTTTTTTGGAAAAGTACCCGAATATCATTCGGGAGCAATAAACAAAGAAAAGCATCTGCAAGGCAGATGTTGCGACCAATGGGCGCAGAAATGTTTGGGTAGTCGAGACATGCTAAATCACGCGAGTGGAACAAGCGGACTGTGAAATCTCCCCCCCCAATTTTCTGCGAATACAGAAGCACAAATGACCATATAAAATAACACGCGCATGTGTGTGCGCGTGTTATCCAAATATACCCGAGTTGTCAAGCAATCCAATAGCGTAAGCCTTGAAACCCCAACAACTGAAGGCGGTTTATCTTTGGCGGATTTATCCGCCAAAGTTATCGAACATGATCATGTCATCCTCAACGCCCAATGAGTGGAGCAAGTCAAGCACTGTCTTTGCCATCATTGGAGGGCCGCAGAGGTAGTACTCGATGTCCTCTGGAGCGTCGTGTTGCTTCAGATAGGTGTCGCCCAAGACTGGAGCAATGAAGCCAGCGGTATATTTAACACCCAAAGCGTCTGCCTTAGGATCTGGACGGTCCAATGCCAAGTGGAAATGGAAGTTAGGATACTCCTTCTCCAATGCCAAGAAGTCCTCCATGAAGAATACCTCATCAATAGCACGAGCACCATAGAAATAGTGCATCTCACGGTCGCGAGTGTGCAAAGTCTTCAACATGTGCATGATCTGTGCACGCAATGGAGCCATACCAGCACCACCACCTACCCAAATCATCTCGCGCTTGCTATCAAAGATAGGGTGGAAGTCACCATAAGGACCTGACATCGTCACCTTATCACCTGGTTTGAGGTTGAAGATATAAGTAGATGCGATACCACATGGTACATCCATGAAGCCAGGACCTTGCTCTTTTGGTTTGAATGGTGGGGTAGCAATACGCACAGTCAAAGTGATGATATCACCCTCGTCTGGGTAGTTAGCCATAGAGTATGCGCGCACAGTAGCCTCAGTATTCTTTTGCTTCAAGCCAAAGAGTCCGAACTTCTCCCATGCTGGGACATACAAGTCACCAATCAACTCGCGGTCGAAATTGTTGTAATCGATATCGTACTCAGGGATGAGGATTTGTGCATACGAACCAGGCACGAAGTCCATGTGCTCGCCTGGAGGCAATTGCACCTTGAACTCCTTGATGAAGGTAGCCACGTTGCGGTTGCTGATAACGGTGCATTCCCATTCCTTAACGCCGAGCACAGACTCGTCCACCTTGAGTTGCATATCGCCTTTCACTTTCACTTGGCAACCAAGACGCCAGTGGTCTTTTTGTTGTTTGCGGGTGAAGTGAACTGTCTCAGTAGGGAGGATCTCGCCACCACCTTCGAGCACTTGGCACTTACATTGACCGCAAGAACCCTTACCACCACAAGCAGATGGCAAGTGTACGCCTGCTTCGCCCATAGCGCCAAGCAAGGTACCACCTGCAGGGATATGATATTCCTTATCACCGTTGATAACCACTTTCACGTCGCCTGAAGGAACGAGGTATTTCTTAGCTACCAAAAGAATCACTACTAACAGGAGAATCACAGCAAGGAAAACTCCTACAGAATATAAAATTGCTAACATATTCATACTTCTTTCCTCCTATTAAATGTTAAGACCACTGAAACACATAAACGCCATAGCCATCAGACCTACTACGATGAAGGTGATACCCAATCCTTGTAATGGACGTGGCACGTCGTTGTACTCCATTTTCTCGCGGATACCTGCGAGGCAGACGATAGCGAGCAACCATCCGATACCAGAACCCAATGCGTAAGCAAAAGCATCACCGAGGTTAGCAATTGCTTTCACGTTCTCTGGCTCGAGCAAGATACGTTGTTGCATAAAGAGCGAACCACCCATGATGGCGCAGTTTACTGCAATCAATGGCAAGAAAATACCCAACGAAGCATAGAGCGAAGGAGAGAACTTCTCAACCACCATCTCCACGAGTTGCACCATCGCTGCAATCACCGCAATAAAGAGGATGAAGGACAAGTAACCCAAGCCCAGAGGGTCGAGCACATGCACTTGCAACAAGTAGTTTACAGGCAAGGTGATAGCCAACACGAAGATGACTGCTACACCCAAGCCAGCACTTGTTTTCACATTCTTGGACACAGCCAAGTATGAACACATACCCAAGAAGTATGCGAAAATCATGTTGTCAGCAAAAATGCTGCGAACAAATAAACTAATAGCGTGTTCCATATTACTTCAACTCCTTATTATAGCCACGATGAGCCCAGATTATACATGCTACGAGAATCAGTGCCATCGCTGGCATCATCATCATACCGCAGTTTTCATAGAATCCTCCATTAGCTGCATACCAACTTGCAGGTATGATTGGGAAGCCGAGCAAAGTGCCCGCACCCAGCAACTCACGGAAGAATGCTACAATCACAAGGATGATAGCATAACCGAAACCGTTGCCCAGACCATCGAGGAAAGAATCCCACACTTTGTTGGTCATAGCAAACGCCTCAAGACGTCCCATGAGAATACAGTTTGTAATAATCAAACCGATATATACACTCAGCTGCATTGCTACATCATAAGCAAAGGCCTTCAGCACCTCACTTACGAGAGTTACCAACGCTGCTACTACCACCAATTGGATGATAATACGAATACGCATTGGAATAGTATTGCGAATGAGTGATACAATTACGTTCGCCATAGCCACGATGATAGTAACGGCAATACCCATTACCAACGCTGGCTTCAGTTGCACGGTCACAGCCAATGCAGAACAGATACCCAACACTTGAACAACCACTGGGTTGTTAATGTTCAGAGGGCCAAACAACACCTCTTTTGTTTTTTGAGATAATGCCATATCTTATTCCTCCACATTTAAGTTCGCTTCGCTCACGTTAGTTGGTGCTTCGCACGTTGTTGGCTCGCTGTCGCTCGCGTTACATGGTGCTTCGCACGAAGGTTGGTTCGCTTCGCTCACGTTATTTAAGAATTCTGCGTACTCAGCGAGGTTGGTAGCAATCATGGTGCTAACGCCATCGCAAGTGATAGTTGCACCAGAGAGGGCATCTACTTGCTCTTGACCATCAGCCACTTTGCCTGCTTTCAACACAGCCACTGAAACTACCTCGCCAGCAGCATTGCGGATATGCTTGCCAGGGAACTGACTACGGAACTTCTCTGTTACGATCTCAGCACCCAAACCTGGGGTCTCACTTTCGTGGTTGAAGTTGATACCGTAGATAGTGTTCTTATCAGCATCCAAAGCCAAATAACCACCGATACCGCCCCAAAGACCAGCACCGTGGAGTTTCAATACATACTTGGTATTGCCCTCGATGTTAGCAACGAATACCTTGATAGTATCATTCTTCTCTCCAATAGTATATGGGAGTGTATCTTTAACTAAACTCTTGTATAATTTTGCAGGGTCAGTATTGCTGTAGTCTTGGTTGAGGGCTACGAGGATTTGCTTTTGTTGGTCGAGCAAGCGGTTAGCCTCTTGGCGAGGGCTGAGCACTTGGCTTACCAAAGCGAGCATCACAGCCACGATAACTACGATGATAGTAGCATAGATAATGGTGTATGCGTTGCTGTTGGTATCCAGACCTTTTTTCTTTTCTTCTACAAAGACGCCAGATTGCTTGCATTGTGGGCAAACCTCAGGTGCCTTATCGCCGTTGTGAACATAGCCACAAACGGAACATACAAATTTCTTCTGTGCCATATTCATTAAATTTTAGCGCGTTTCATACGTTTCTTAATATTCACTTGCACTACGCACCAGTCGATGAGTGGAGCAAAAGCGTTCATGAGGAGGATTGCCAACATCATACCCTCTGGATAACCGGGGTTGAGTACGCGAATCACTACAGCCATGAAACCGATCAATGCACCATAAATCCACTTACCGCACTCAGTACGAGCAGAGGTAACAGGGTCAGTTGCCATGAAGACAGCACCGAACATGAAACCACCTGTAACGAGGTGCATGTACCATGGGTAGTTAGCCGCAGCAGTCTCTGCACCAAACTCATTGAAGAGCCAAGCGGTGAGTGCACCACCAGCGAAGATGCTAAGCATGGTCTTCCAGCTTGCTACGCCAGTTACGATGAGCAATGCAGCACCGAGCAAGATAGCCCAGCAGCAAGTCTCGCCAATAGAACCTGGGATAAGACCGTTGAAGGCAGTCCAGAAGTCCACTGGCATGAGGTTAGCCTCAGCAGAAGTAGCGATTTGGGTGAGTGGGGTAGCACCAGAGAAACCGTCAACGAGGGTTTGTCCGTTGTCCCAGCCCCAAGTACCTTCGGTACGAACGAAGCACTTGTCACCAGTCATGTGGGTAGGATAAGCAAAGAAGAGGAACGCGCGCGCGATGAGAGCGACGTTGAAGATGTTGTAACCTGTACCGCCGAATACTTCTTTTGCAAAGATTACCGCAAAAGCAGTAGCCACAGCCACCATCCAGAGAGGAGTGTTGATTGGCACGATAAGAGGAATAATCATACCTGATACGAGGAAACCTTCTTGGATTTCTTCTTTCTTCCATTGTGCTACGGTGAACTCGATACCGAGACCTACACCATAGCTAACGATGATATATGGCAACACAGCCAACGCACCAAATGCGAACGCCTTCCAGAACATTGCGCAGGTCATAGCGCCACGCACCAACTCGCCAGTAGCGAGGAAGTGTTGGTAACCTACGTTGAACATACCAAAGAGCAGTGCTGGAACGAGTGCCATTACCACAAGGATCATGGTTCGCTTGCTATCCGAACCGTCGTGGATCTGCGAACCTACGCGCTTAGCGGTAGTGTTTGGGGTGAAGAGGAAAGTCTCGAAACCGTCAAACAACGAGTGCAGCGCGGACAACTTGCCACCCTCTGAGAAGGTAGGGCGAAGTTTCTCTACTATGTTATGTAATTTCTTTAGCATCACTCAATCTCCTTTTTTAAGTTATCCAATGCGGCACGCACGATGGCCTGAAGTGGCATCTTGCTGGTGCAGACATACTCGCAGAGTGCGAAGTCCTCTGGTGCTACTTCGTATGCACCGAGTTGCTCCATGCTGTCGAGGTTGCCAGCAATCATTGCCTTGATCAAATACTCAGGATAGATATCCATTGGGAATACCTTGTCATACTCACCGCTCACGATGATAGCACGGCGACCACCTTTGAGGCGAGCGTCCCAGTTGTATTTCTTCTTGCCGAAGAGCCACTCCATGAGTCCGCAGTTCACCATCTTAGCAGGGTCGGTCTTGCCCGCATTGAAGCTATTGAAGCGAGGCATGATCCATCCCATGAACTCGTGTGTCTCGTCACCTTCAGGGAGTACGGTGTATTGGTTGTCGTAGATGCTAACCATCTCATCAGCGCATACTTGGTGGCCAGAGAGCACGTTGCCTGCTACGAGGCGAGCGTTGCAGCCCTTGTAGATGTTGCTGGTGAAGATTGCGCTGAGTGGCATGCCTGGCAATACGTTGTAGTATTGTGCACCGCTAGCAAGAGGGCCTGTGAGCGCCACTTTCTTTTGCATGTCCACGATACCTTTGGTAAAGAGGCGACCGATGAGTGCGAGGTCTTGGATGTTGATAGTCCAAACCGTCTCGCCCTTAGCGATAGGAGCCACGTGGTTGATTTGTACACCTACGTTGCCTGCTGGGTGAGGACCTTTAACCTCGTATTTCTCGCAGTTGGTCAAGCCACGGAAGACAGGTGCGCTTGCGCAACATTTGATACCTACGTACACAGGTGCGATGGTAGCCAGTGCATTTACCGCAGCTTGCAGCACTGCACCTTGTCCATTGAGCACCCACTCGTAGTTTGGTGCTACAGGAGCGGTGTCGAAGGTAGAGATGAAGATGGCCTTAGGTTGCTTGCTTGGGAGAGCGATGCAATCGTAAGGACGTTGCTTAATGAGTGCCCAAAGACCTGATTGCAGCAAGAGGGTTTTAGCGTCTTGCTTGAGGTCGAAGGACTCATACTCAATCGTAGCATCGGCTTCGATGTCGATGGACATCACCTTGCGGCGCTCGCCACGGACAATGGCTACCACCTTACCGCTAACAGGCGATGTGAAGAGCATCTCAGCAAATGCCTTGTCGTGGAAGAGGGGTGAACCTGCTTTCACGCTGTCGCCTTCGCGGACCATGAGTTTTGGGGTCACGCCAGCGAAATGGTCTGGGACGATGTGGAAGATAGCAGGACGATTCACACTACCGAGTGTGAGGGCTGCTGCTCCATCAAATGGGATGTCCAAACCACGTTTCAGTTGGATTTTTTGCATGATGTTAATGTTTTTATTGTTTTGTTTTATGTCTTTTTTTAAGATTTTTGTCGCTTGGGGGCTTTTTATCGTTGGCTTATCTTCGGGGTATCTTCAGGGTATCTTCGGGGTATCTTCGGGATAAATGAAGATGGAAGGAAAAATGTTAATTCTTAAGAATCCATAAAAAGCGCGCAAAGTTACGATTTTTTTTTGATATATACAAATTTATTTGTACCTTTGCAGAAAATTTAACAAAAATGCTACTTGGATTTATCTTTTCTATATTGACAGCAACGTATAGTTTGTCATCTACTACCTTGGTGGAAGTGAGTGGGAATGTGCCCACGGGCTCAACTTATACCTATGAACGCAGTGCTACTTCGGGACAAAAGGGGCAGATGACTGAAGGTAATTCTACGCGTCTGCACTTAGAAGGTTGGGATGGCTGTACTATTCATTCGATTGATTTGCAGATGCATTCGAATAAATCTTCAGGTAGAGGGTCATTGCAGGTGTGTGTGGGAGAAGAGGTGATATGGAGTGTAGCTAACGAGAATTTTTCTTCTCCTAATTGGGCTGGTGAATATACTACAGATTGGGTAAATGTAATGAAAGATGTACAGTGTGTGGTGCCTGATGCAGCCGATGTTGATATAATCATTTCTGCAACCGAAAATAGTTTGTATATAGGCAGTTATACGATTAAATATACGGAAGCTCCCGTGCGGTGTTATACGGTGGATTTTGTGACGGGAATGGATATATCTCCAGCTATGTTGACTCAGTCGGAAATAGGTGCACCTGTGGTGTTGCCTGCGTGGCGAGATTCCCTGGATTGGCGTTTTTTGGGATGGAGTGAAGAGGAGGTGTTGGAAAGTACTTTGGAGCCTGCGGTATTGTCTCCAGGGGCGTTGTATTTTCCGACTAGGAATACCACGTTATGGGCGGTTTACTCGGATGGTGATAAACTGGTGTCCGTGTCTGATTATCAATCAGATAGGTATGTTATGATGATGTGTAATACTGTTACGGAGAGTGTGTTGGGTGTAGGGCATGGAATGGCCATGCTTGGCAGTGTAAGTGATGGTGAGATTGCCTTGCGAGATGTACGTATGATGCGGCTTGATGAAGGTGGGTTTGTATTAGAAACACCCGTTAGTGGTGACATGGCATATTATGTGGATTTTGTGTCGGATAGTACATTAACTATTAGGCATGTACAATCCAATACGTGGGTGGGGTACAAAGAACGTTCTTTGTCTGCAGTTTCCTCCTTGTGGCAGTATCGTGTGCTAGACGATGGTAGTATATTGGTGTATTATATGTATTCCAATAAATCTTATGTTTTGTATTTTGGCTCTGGTGTTAATGGAACGAATGAATATATGTCGGCATATAGTCAGCCGATGTTGGTGGATTTGTACGCAAAAGATGCTTTGGTGTTGTTTCCTGCGGTAGTACTACATTATACATCTTGGCCATTTGGGAAAGGTGATGGTGTCGAGAACGTACTATTACAGCATGATGGTGAGGATAGGGTTTTTCGTTTTGGAATATATGAACTTCATGTGAAGGATGGGAAAAAAACACTTCACTTATTGCATATGTAAGAAAAAAGTAGTATCTTTGCACGTTTTTTGTGAATATGATGAAAAAAAGTTCAATAATATTATTATTGGTAGCGTTGTTTTCTGTGTGTGGACATGCGGAAAACATGATGCATATCCTACGTGGTGGGTACGATGCAAAGCAGTTGACTGCCGAGGAGTTGGATAGTGTGCTATTAGGTGAAAACGGACAAGTGAAAAGTGAAAGGTATAGGTTGGAATACACCAACAAAGAGAAGCTTTTTCGCCATTCGTTCTTCGCGGATTATTACCTATATGATACTCAAAAGCGTGACACGGTATGGTTGACCGATGTACCAGTACGAGATGCAGTGATGTCGCCTAATGGCAAGTATGTGGTATATGCTAAAGCAGATAACAACCTATATATATACAAGGTGGATTTTAAAACCGAAGTAGCTATCACTACGGGTGACAACGCTGAGGTGTTTAATGGAATATCCGATTGGCTGTATGAAGAGGAGTTTGGTGTGACAGGATTATTTGCCTTTTCGCCAGATAGTAAGCAGGTGGCCTTTGTGCGATTGGATGAGACAGAAGTGCCTACCTTTCGTTGGCAAACCTATTTGGGCACAGAGAATGAGGGTGAGCATGCACCGATGTATCCTCAACTTCATTCGCTTCGTTATCCCAAAGCGGGCGAGAATAATGCAAAGGCGAGTGTATGTGTGTACGATATATACTATAAGACGATTAAGACGATGGGGTTGCCCGAGTATATGGATGGGTATTTACCTCGCGTGGCATGGACGCCACTGACCAAACCTGCTAAGAAAGATGAACAACCCACAAGCGATGTAGTGATACTGCATATTAATCGTGATCAAAATAAAATGGATGTGCTGAAAGGCAATCCAAAATCTACGGTTTGTCGTCCGTTTTACAGCGAAGAGAGTAAGAAGTATTTTGTGAATTACGAGTTGTTCGATCAATGGCAATGGCTCTCCGATGGTCGTGTGATTGTGCTCAGCGAGAAAGGTGGCTATACACAGGCGTATATGTATTCCTTCCAAGGAATTGAGCAGAAATTGTTGACACCTGAACAGCGCGATATAACCGCGGTATATGGTTTTGATCCTGCTACTCAGGTTTTGTACTATCAAGCAGCCAATACTCCTATGACGCGTCAAGCGTATGCGCTGAATGTGAAAAAGAATACCACTTCTCAACTTACATTGGAGGAGGGGACGCATACTTTACGTTTCTCGAAAGATTGGAAACGCTATATCGACTGCTATCATAGTACGACGACTCCGCATACCTATACTTTACACAAGGCTATGCCCAATGGACAGTGGGCAAAAGAGAGGGTGGTCTTGGACAACGATTCTGTCTTGCAAGCATGGCAAGCATTAGGAGTGAATGAGAAGGAGTTCTTTACCATTACTACCGAGCGTGGTGATGTGTTGAATGCGTGGCGCATATTGCCTAAAGATTTCGATGCTACGAAGAAATATCCTGTTGTGATGCTACAATATAGCGGTCCTACCAGTCAGCGTGTACTCAATAACTGGCGTAAGCGTTTCGGCTATGTATTGGCAGACGCGGGTTACTTGGTGGTGAATGTGGACGGTCGCGGTACAAATGCGCGTGGTAGGGAATGGCGCAATGCTACGTATATGCAGTTGGGCGTGAAGGAGGCGGAAGATCAAATTAGTGCGGCGCAATACCTCAAGTCCTTGCCTTATGTGGATGCTGATCGCATGGCTATCTGTGGATGGAGTTATGGTGGCTACCAAGCACTGATGTGCCTGAGCAAGCAACAAGAGATGGTATGGCAATGTGGTATAGCGATTGCGCCTGTGACAAGTTGGCGATTATATGATTCTGCATACACCGAGCGCTTTATGCGTCGTCCACAGGTGAATGAGTTTGGCTATGAAGGTACAGATTTGATGAAGATGGCAGGTGAGTTGACTGGTGAATTACTGATTGTGCATGGTTTGGCAGATGATAATGTGCATGCGCAAAATACATTACTCTACACCGATGCGTTGGTGAAGGCAGGCAAGCAGTTTGAGATGCAATTGTATGTGGATGACAACCATTCCATCCGTAAGCCAGCGAATTATGAGCACTTGCACAAGCGAATTATGCTATTTTTACAAAATAAATTATAAACAATAAAAATCTATTATTATGACGAACAACAAATCGAACATCTTGCCCATCGTGGTAATGTACCTTTTGTTCTTCATGATTGCCTTTGTCACCAACTTGTGCAATCCTATGGCAGTTATCGTAAAGAACAATTTCGAAATGTCCAACTTCGCAGCTCAATTGGGTAACGCAGCTAACTTCATTGCGTATGCCGTAATGGGTATCCCTGCAGGTATGTTGCTCAAGAAAATTGGCTATCGTAAGACCGCTCTCTTGGCTATCCTTGTAGGATTCATAGGCGTGTTCTTGCAATACATGTCTGGTTGGGCAGCCATCCAAAGTTTTAGTGTGTATCTCGCTGGTGCTTTCATTGCAGGTTTCTGCATGTGTATGCTCAACACTGTTGTCAACCCTATGCTCAATACCCTCGGTGGCGGTGGCAACAAGGGCAACCAACTCGTACAATTCGGTGGTGTATGCAACTCTCTTGCTGCTGTGCTAGTCACCATCATCATGGGTAGTCTGATTGCTGACGCTACCAAAGCGCAAATAGCAGATGCTACTCCTGCATTGATGATCGCATTAGGCGTATTTGCCTTTGCTTTCATCGTGTTGTTGCTCGTGAAGATTCCTGAACCAGAGTTGGAGGTCGAGAGCAAAGTGCAACCTAATAATGGTAAGAAATACAGCGCATTCTCTTTCCGCCACTTCAATCTCGGTATCTTAGCTATCTTCCTTTACTTGGGCGTAGAGGTAGGCGTTCCTACATACGTGATGCAATACCTTACTACTGCTCCTGATGCGGCTACCCCAGGTTTGGGTATCAACGCAGGCATCGTGGGTATGATTGTTGCTGTCTATTGGTTGCTGATGCTGGTGGGTCGTCTGTTGGGCGGTATGCTGGCTGGTAAAGTGTCTAGTCGTGCGCAAATCACAGGTGTATCAATCATGTGCATCGTGTTGGTATTGCTCGGTATGTTCTTGCCATCCGATGTGATGGTCAAGATGCCTGGTATCGACTGGGCAACGCTCACCGTGATGACCGCGCAAGTGCCTGTTGGTATCTTCGCCTTAATCCTCGTAGGATTATGCACATCCGTGATGTGGGGCGGCATCTTCAATATGGCTGTAGAGGGATTAGGCAAGTACACATCAATCGCGTCTGGTGCCTTCATGACTATGGTTTGCGGCGGAGGTATCTTGATTCCTTTGCAAGGTAAATTGGCGGACGTCTTTGGCGACTTCCAAATGAGTTATATTGTAGTGCTGGCTTGTACGGCATACATCCTCTTCTATGCCCTCATTGGTAGCAAGAATGTCAACAAGGATATTCCTACTGAATAAGTTAATCGTTTAACATTTTAAAATATACAATATTATGCAAAAAAAACCTTATGTCCTCGGCCTTGATATGGGTGGTACCAACTCTGTATTGGGCGTAGTAGATGCACGTGGCCACGTGTTGGCACGTACTTCCATTAAAACACAATCTTATCCCAACATCAATGACTACGTGAATGCGTTGTACGATGAAGCAATCAAGATCGTTGATTCAGTTGGCGGTATGGACCTCATCCGCGGTATTGGTGCGGGTGTTCCTAACGGCAACTATTATACAGGTTACATCCAAGGTGCGATGAACTTGCCATGGCATACCGTTCCATTTGCTCAACTCATGACCGACCGCTTCGGTGTTCCATGTAAGATAACCAACGATGCTAACGCTGCGGCTATGGGTGAGATGACTTATGGTGCTGCTCGTGGTATGAAGAACTTTATCATGATTACCCTTGGAACGGGTGTGGGTTCGGGTATTGTAATTGATGGTAAGGTGGTATATGGCCATGATGGTTTTGCTGGTGAGTTGGGTCACACGTGCGCTGTACGTGGCGAAGAAGGTCGTCCATGCAACTGTGGTAAGAAGGGTTGCCTTGAGGCATATGCTTCTGCTACTGGCGTAGCACGTACTGCGAAGGAGATCATCTCTTCTACCACTAAAGATACTGTCTTGCGTAACTTGGATATTGATGCAATCACTTCTAAGGATGTATACGATGCTGCAGAGCAAGGCGATGAGGTAGCAAAAGAAATCTTTGATTTTACAGGCACTATCTTGGGCCAACAATTGGCTGATTTCATTGCATTCAGTGCGCCAGAAGCTATCGTAATGTTTGGTGGATTGACCAAGTCTGGTCATTGGATCAAAGATCCTGTAGAGAAGGCTATGAATGAGAACGTGTTGCCATTGTGGAAGGATAAGGTACAAGTGTTGTTCTCGGATTTGAAAGAGGCAGATGCTGCAGTGTTAGGTGCTTCGGCATTGGCTTGGGGTGATTGATCATAGTGTCTATAAGACTATTATATCAATTTCCAACATGGTTACAACGCCTGTATCGTGGTGTTGTATGGCGTGAGAATCCATCATCGAAGGTCGTCTATCTGACTTTCGATGATGGTCCCATACCAGAGTGTACGCCACAATTGTTGGACATTCTGAAACAGTATGGAGTGAAAGCCACTTTTTTTATGGTGGCAGAGAATGCAGAACGCTATCCCGAACTGCTAGCGCGCGTGCGCGGTGAAGGGCATGTGGTAGGCAATCATACCTACCACCATATGCGGGGATGCAAACATGATACGCAGGCTTATGTACGGGATGCACTGCGTGGTGCAGAGGTCCTGCAAACGACATTGTTTCGCCCTCCTCATGGAAGAATGCGAAATAATCAGAAGAAAGCATTGATCAATCAGGGATACACCATCTATCTATGGGATGTGTTGACACACGATTATAACCCCCATTATAGTGTGGATAAAATGTTAGCAGTAGTGAAACGATATACTCGCAATGGCAGTATATTGGTAATGCACGACTCGTTGAAATCTAAGGATAGAATGCTAGAGGCTTTGCCACAAATAATAGAGTGGCTACAAGCAAATGGCTATAAGATGGGTGTGCTTGGATAATAAGACTAAGAGAGAATGAAATTACAGCAATATATAGTTTTTGGCGGTATTTTGACAACGTTGCTATTGGCTTCGTGTGCCAATCGCGGACAAGGACCACAAGGTGGACCTCGCGATTCAATTCCCCCTTTGGTGATGAAAGAAACGCCGTTAAATGGAACACTAAACTTTACTGGGAAAGAGATTATTGTGCAGTTTGATGAGTATATCCAATTAGATGATGTACAAAAGAATGTATTAATATCTCCTCCACAACAAACGCCTCCCGAGGTGAAGGCAATAGGTAAAAAACTATCAGTAGTTTTTCAAGAGGATTTAATCGACTCTACAACCTACACGCTAGATTTTGGTCCAGCCATTTGTGATTACAACGAAAAAGTACCATTGGAGGGATATGTATTCTCCTTCTCAACGGGTGATGTGATCGACTCTTTGGCTATTTCGGGAAAATTATATGATGCTGCGACACTGAATCCTATGCCATTTGTCATAGTAGGTATCCATCGTAATCTCTCTGATTCTGCATTAAGTACGATTCCTTTCACTCGGATTACACGTACAGATTCGGAAGGTAATTTTATAATCCACAATATCACTGCTGGTACCTATCGTTTGTATGCGTTGAATGATATCAGTCGTGATTACATTTACCAACCGGGTGAGGCACTCGCATATGCAGACTCATTGATAGTGCCTAGTTGTCGCATAGAAGAACATACGGATACGATATGGAAGGATACTCTAGGTATCGATCTATTAACGGGGGACACATTGTTTACACGTCTTGTAGATTCGACATATACGCACCAAGTAACCCATTTCTATCCTGATTCGTTAATTTTGTGGTGTTTTGAAGAGTCGAAACAACGGAGATACTTCCAACGTGTTTTTCGAGAGGAACAGCATGTTTTCTCGTTGGTATTCTCTGCCCCACAAGATACTTTGCCTATCATTCGTGCGCTACGTCCAAGCGAAGTGGATTCGCTAGGGAATGATTCCTCTTGGGTTGATTTCTTGCAGCATTCCATGTTGCAAGCATCATTCAACAAGGATACGTTGACCTTCTGGTTAACCGACTCGTTAGCAATAGGTATGGATAGTATTTATTTGCAAATGCAATATAAAGTGACTGACTCACTCTACAATTTGGTGGACAAAATAGATACGGTGTTGGCTGTATATCGTCACCCACGTTTATCGGAAAAAGCACGCGAAACGTATGAGCGCAATAAACGTAACCGTAAGTTAGAATTGAAAACGAATGCTTCATCTAAATTTGAGATTTACGACACGATACAGGTATTATCGGATTTCCCTATTGATTCGTTGAACGATGATATGTTTCATTTATGGCAAAAAGTGGATACCATATTAAAGCCGATGGCAGTGAAAATAGAGAAGAAAGATTCGATGGCTATGGAGGTATATATTATGGCAAAACTACTTCCAGAGGCTAGTTATCAACTGAAAATTGATTCTGCAGCATGTATTGATATTTATGGCACAAGCAACGATAGTATAGAAGCTACACTCAAACTGAAATCAAAAGAAGAGTACTCATCATTAACGGTAAAACTTGAATCATTTGATTCATTGGCGCGTATTCAATTGTTGAATGATAAGGATGTCGTAATTCGAGAATTGCCAGCTACAAATGATGGCGCGAAGTTTGAATATCTTGCTCCGACAACCTATTATCTGCGTTTGTATATCGATTTAGATGGTGATGGCAAGTGGACTACGGGTGACTGGCTCCTGAAACGTCAACCAGAACCAATATACTATTTCCCCAAGAAACTCAAACTACGTGCAAACTGGGATTTTGAAGAGAATTTTGATCATTTGGCTATACCACGCACCAACTCTAAACCCAAAGCATTAGTAGGAAAAGACAATAAGAAAAAACGATAAGATGTCCATTTCGCGCTCTACTTGGATTTTCCTTGCTGTAGGATTACTGCTGCAAGTACTCACGTTTAGCCTAATGCCTGCTACTCCATTATCTCTGCTGAGTGGTATGTTAGGTGTCTGCTCCGTAGTGCTTGGGGCTCAAGGCAATATCTTGACTTTTTTATTTGGTTTTGCCCAAGTAGCAACGTATACCTATCTTTGTTGTGTAGAGCGTTTCTATGCTGAGATAGCAATGAACGCCTACTATTTCTTCACCATGATTTATGGCGTTTACTGCTGGCGCAAACACCTCAAAAAGGAGGATGGAATGAATGTCCAAACTCGTACAATGCCGCCGTATATGTTGGCGATCTTGACGCTTGTTGTTCTTATCTTGTCGGCTATCGTGGGGTGGGGACTCGCACATTATACCGATGATTCGCAACCTTATTTGGATGCTTTTACCACAGTGCCGGCCCTTGTCGCTCAAATCTTAATGGTGCTTGTCTTCCGTGAACAATGGTATCTATGGCTACTTGTCGATGTGCTGGCAACCGTGATGTGGCTACGTGCTGGAAATTATTGTATGGCTGCCCAATATGCATTTTGGTGTGCTAATTGTGTGTATGGGTATGTACAATGGACAAAAGCATTAAAAAAAGATAAAGAGTAATCCCCTTTATCTTTTTCTTGTTTTTAATTCAAGTCATACCCGTAGTGGCGCAAGCGAGTTTGCGATGAACGCCAATCTTTATCCACCTTCACGAATAACTGTAGGAATACAGGTTTGCCAAAGAAAGCCTCTATCTCACGACGCGCTTGAGTGCCGACGCACTTGAGTGCTTTGCCGCCCTTGCCGATGATAATGCCCTTTTGGCTATCACGCTCCACATAGATTACTGCACCAATCCGAATCATTCCTTCAGGATGTTGCTCATCTGGCTCCTCATCCAAAAAGGATTCCACCTCTACCTCTACACTGTAAGGAATCTCCTTATCGTAGTTCAGCAGAATCTTTTCGCGAATCATTTCATCCACAAAGAATCGAGATGATTTGTCAGTCAATTGATCCTTAGGGAAGAATGGCGGACACTCTGGCAATGCCTCACGGATAGCCGCAAAGAGTTGGTCGGTGCCAAACTTCTGTTGCGCCGAGATAGGGAACACTGTCGCCTCTGGCAACACGCGATGCCAGTACTCCACCAATTGCTCCAAAGTCTCTTGGGTAGTAAGGTCAATCTTATTGATAATCAAGAACACTTTGGCTTTAATGCGCTTTACTTTATCGAGAAAGTCGGCATTCTTGTCGGGGTTGTCTTGTACATCCGTTACATAGAGTAGAACATCTGCATCTACGAGAGCCGAACGCGAGAACTCCAACATCTGTTCTTGGAGTTTGTAATTAGGTTGCAGTACACCTGGAGTGTCCGAATACACCATTTGAAAGTCATCGCCATTGACGATACCCATGATACGGTGGCGAGTGGTTTGCGCCTTCGATGTGATAATCGAAAGGCGCTCACCCACCAATACGTTCATCAATGTGGATTTACCCACATTGGGATTACCTACTATATTTACAAAACCTGATTGGTGCATATTAGAAATCCAAATCAAGTGGAGCAAAGAGACGTGCTTTGGATACTTTTACAATCTTGCCATACTTAGCTTGCAATGCCTTTTGGTCAATCAATTTAGGATCACCCATCACGATGATAGATACAGGCTGTCCCTTGATATTCTCTTCGTAGAATTGCTTGATTTGCTCGAAGGTAAGATTATTGATTGCCTCTTGGTTATATTTAGCAGGATCCATATCGTAGCCCATCTCACGCCATGAATCGTATGTCTCGGTTTTGCCGCGGAATGATGGCTTGGCTGTTTGTGCGTTCTGACGCAATGCTGCTTTCACGCTCTCGATACGCTCTGGGTACTCAGGCATAGAATCTAGTAATGACATGAAGACATTGATAGCATCTACTGCTTTATCAGATTGTGTACCGATATAGCCCATGAAGTATGATTCCTTACCTGGCAATGGACCGCGTACTGCTTGACCTGATGCGGTATAAGCCATAGAGCGTTTCTCGCGGATCTCATCCAATACGATACCTGTAAAACCACCGGAGAAGTATTGGTTAAACGCTTGGAATAGTACTGATTGGTCCTTATCGTATGGCTTACCATTAAAGTAGAAGTAGATTGTAGATTGTTGTACATTGGAGTTTGCCAAGAAATACACCTGTGTTTTGTCATATGTTTTCTTTTGGCGAATCTCAGGCGAGGTAGAAGGCATGACACCCTCTTGCAATGGGAGGTTCTTTGTCAGAATATCCTTTACCTCCTCCACTGGTTTTTGACCGCAATAGTGAATATCCAATGCATACTTGATGGCATTTTGGAATTCTACTTTAAGTTTCAACTCATCCATGTAGTATACATCCATAAATGGCACTACGTCAATATAACGAGATTCTTTGTCAAAAAGAACATATTCGCGCAATGCAGTAGCTTGCAAACCATCCATCTTTGACATCAAGAAGCGACTTGATAACTCGCTACCCTTAACAGCATCAAACTGCTTAGTATCGAACTTTGGCATCAACATTTGGCGTTGTACCAATTGGCAAATCTCTGCCAAATGCTCTTCCTCGCCTATGATAGATACAAAGAAGTAACTATCGTTCACACCGTATCCGCAGCGACCACCCAATTCGGAAAGTTGGCGACGGAATTCTTGTGGCTCGATATTAGGCATAATACCAGCACGGTTCATAAGAGAAGTTACATACTCCAACATTGGTAATTTAGCTGTACCTACGCCAAAAATCAAATCCAATGAGAAGATGTTATTTTTTGGATTGGTAGCATAATGGAGTTTTACATTCTTGTCAATCTCGGTCACTACTACATCATTCATATCCATGAATGTCTGCTTCAGTTCGCCTTGTGGCAGTTGTTTGAATGCCTTGGCGTACTCAGTCTCTTGGCTATTGATAAGATCCAATGGCTTGATTTTTGGTTTTGCCAACTTATTTTTCTTTGGATCGCCTTCATCAAATGCCAAAGTCATGTAATTGGCGTCGAAATACTTCTTCGCAATGCGTTGGATATCCTCTTTAGTAAGTGCTTGTATTTTCTCATTCTCAGTAAAGATGTCATCTGTAGGCGTGCCATAGATGAAACTTGACACCAGCGCATTCATCTTCGTACCAGAGCTCTCGAACGCCAACTTGTAGTTTTGTGCATACTCAGCTTTCACAGTCTGAATCAGCCAATCAGGTATATCACCATTCTTAAGGCGATTAATTTCTGCCATCACAATCTTCTCTGTTGCGGCATTTGACTCGTATGCTTGTTGGTTAGCATCATAATATGGAACAGCCTCAATGATGATACGACCTTGGTCGCGCAGCGCACTAACGCTCGCACCTGCAGAGGAAACAATACCGTCGATATTGAGTTTGTCAAGCAAACCTGTGTTGGTGCTGTTGTTGAGCAATGAAACCACAAATTGCAATGGCAACAAATCTTCATCGGTCATCTTCACACCATCGTATACCCAAATCACCATTGGGTAGTAACCCATCTTGAACTTATGCTTTGGATTGCCTGCAAACGAAGTCTTGGTATAAGTAGGACGCGCAGGCAACTCCTTGTATTGCAAACGACCAAAAGTCTCCTCAATCATAGGCTTGGTCGTCTCTGTGTCAAAATCACCTACGATAATCAGTGCCATGTTGTTAGGCACATACCAAGTGTTATAGAAGTCGATGAGTTTGCTGAGGCGAGGATTCTTCAAATGCTCTGGCAAACCAATCACATCGCGCTCGTATGGGTGCCCCGCAAAGATAGTACTCATCAGCGTTTTGCGCACATGGGTGCTTGGATTATCCTCGTACATGTTGTATTCCTCAAACACATTCTCCAATTCAGCTTGGAAAGTACGGAACACTGGGTCAATCAAACGATCAGAGAAGATGGTCAACCACTTGTACATGTTCGCAGCTGGGAATGAGTTGTGGTAACAAGTCATGTCGTAACTAGTGAAGGCGTTCACGCCTGTAGCTCCGATACCATCGAGCAATACGAAAAAGTCCTCTACGGTAGCGTATTTAGCTGCCTCAATCGACGCTTCGTTAATTTTGGTGGTCAATTCTGCACGCTTTGCCTCATCGGTTGTCACTGCATACTCATCGTAGAGGCGGATTATCTCCTCGTAGATAGGTTTCTCTTTCTCCCAGTCGAGTGCACCGATTCTTTGCGTACCCTTAAAGAGCATATGCTCCAAATAGTGAGCCAAACCAGTATATTCTGCTGGCTCGTCCATGGCACCTGCACGCACAGCTACATAACCCGTTACGTCAGGTTGGTCGTGATCTTCCCAGAGCATAACGGTCAAACCGTTATCGAGTTTATACTCGGTCAATCCTTCGCGCGTTTGCGCCATCAGCATGGTCAGTGACATCACCATTGCCATGCCCAATAAAAACATTTTTTTCATATTGTTTAAAATTACATTTTAATTCTCAATGCAAAATATCGTGCAAAGGTAGTGTTTTTTTTTGAAATATGCAAATATTTCATGTAATTAGTATTACAACACCCCTTGGTAGTATTGCAGGATACGCAGACGGAAGAGGTAGTTGTATTGCGCCTGGAGGCGAGTGGATTGTGCCTGCAAGTGGTTGTTGCGTGCCTCTTGGTACTCATATAGCGAGCAACGTCCTGCCTCGTATTTCTGCGTGGTGTAGCGTAGGGCTTCTGCGGTGGATTGCTCGGCTTTCTCGGATGCCGATTGCTCGATGCTGGCATTGCGAGCGTTGTAGTACGCTTGGTCAATCTCCTTGCGCAAGTCTTTCTTCTGTTGCTCTAAATCCAGACGCGCATTCTCGAGCGCCAGTTTCTGTTGCTTCACGCGAGTGGAGGTTTGCATCTTGTCGTAGATAGGCACATGCAGGTTTAAGCTCACCGATGCGCTGAAGTTGTCCCTCATTTGGGTGCCGAAAGTATTATTATCAGCCCCTTGCATATCGTAGTAGCCCGTTCCGACATTAGCCCCCGCAGAGAGCGTAGGCGAATAGGCGGACTTGGTGCCTTTGAGTGCGCTCTCGTTGGCTTGAATCGTGTATTCCAATGCCTTGATCTCTGGGCGAGATTGCAAGGCGATTTGATACACTTCCTCGTTGTTGGGCAGCAAGCCACCTGCCAATTCTTCGTGACTTGGAGTAGCAATATCGAAATGGGTAATGTCTTGCAGTTCGATGGCTTGCGCTAAGTCCAAGAGCGATAGTTGCAGGTTGTTTTGGCGTTGCGTGACTTCCAACTCCTCGCGAGCTGCTTGCGCTTGCAGCGTGTAGAGTTCGCCTGCAGGCAAACGGTTGATAGCCACCAATGCTGAATCACGTTGCAACTTCAGGCGTGTATCAGCCAGTTGGTTTTCAGCTACGGCGAGCAATTCTTTGCAGAGCAGCACTTGCAAATACATGGTGGATATATTCATCTTGATTTGCAGTTGCAGTGCCTGCATATTGGCTTCGGATGCCTGCATATTGGCGCGTGCTTGGTCGATATTGAACTTCATTTGCAGTCCATCGAACAGCACAATATTAGCAGCCAGATTGAAGGTGGTTTGCGATGAGTTTTGTGCGTGATAGATATTGTCCGCTCCTATTGAGCGTCCGAATATCCAGCTCTGCCCTGCCGAACCACTGATAGATGGCGATATATCGGCTTTGGACTGGGTATATTGCAAGCGTTGCGAGGCATATTGATTGCCTTGCTTCTGCATAGTCAGACTATTGAGTAAAGCCGAGTCAATACACTGTTGCAATGTAAATACTTCGGCATGTACGCCCAACGATAGAAGGCAAAGAGAAATGATAAGTAGTTGTTTCATAGCTTATTGTGTGATTTGGTTGCCACGAATAATATCTCCTTCTTGCACGCTATCAAGCACCTCTATTTGCAGTCCATCGGATAGACCAGTGCGTATCTCTCGTCGCTCGGTGGCTTGGGTGGCAGTATCGGTGATGAGTTGAATATATGACTTGTCGCCTTCCATCTCTACGGTGTATTCGGGAATAGTGAGCACGTTCACACGTTCTGCCAAAACAATCTCGGCATTGGCACTATACCCTGCGCGAATCACTACGCTATCGGGAATGGTGGCAGCACCTTTGATTTCGAACATCATCGCACCATTTTGCTCGGTGCCTTTTGGGGCAATGTATTCGAGTGTTGCGCTGAAGCGTTGGTCGTTGAGTGCACCAATCACCAAGTCCATACGCATGCCTTCGCGCAGTTTGCCTACCTCTGTCTCATCGATACTACCGACAAAGAGTAGGTCTTGCATATCTGCCACGGTGGCGATAGTAGTACCATCGTTGAAGGTGTTGGTGAGAATGACCGAGTTACCCACTTTGACTGGCACATCCAAGACGGTGCCTGCAATAGTGGCTTTCACGATGGTGTTGGTGAAACCCGCATCGGCTTTTTGTGCCACGCCGTCGCGTGTGATGCTGAGGTGGTCTTCGGCAGCCAAGTACTCCTCTTGGTCGGAGATGTATTGCAATCGCGATTTCTCGTATGCCTCGTTGGCAATCACGTTTTGTGCCAATAGAACGGAATCGCGCTCAAAGACTTTGCGTGAGTTCTCCAGATTGTATTTAGCAAGGCGCACACGCGATTCGGCACTATTGAGTTGCGCCATATCGGGGATGACCTTGATTTTGGCAATAGCATCGCCTACACGCACTTTGTCGCCTGCTTGTTTGTAGAGTTCGGTGATGATACCTGATATCTGAGGTTTGATTTCCACCTCATCGCGTGGCTCAATCTTACCCGTAACGATGGTGCTCTTTTGAATCGTGCTCAATGCCACCACTTGTGTCTCGTACTTCACTGGTTTGGGGCGTGACTGTTGCCATAGATACACGAAAACTCCTACTACCACTGCGGCGATAATTGCCAACAGAATCCATTTCTTTGCTTTTTTCATATGCTTGTTATTTTTATTTCATAATTGTGCAGCTCTGCTGCTTACCTTGCCTATCACCTATAACCTATAGCCCAAAGGGCGTCCTATATTCTGTGCGCTTGCGCACTTTTATTCCTCGTTAAGTGCCTCGATAGGCTTGATGGCTAATGCTCGGCGAGCCGGCAATAGTCCTGCTAATAGTCCGATAACCAATAATATCACTAATCCGCCAATGGCTATGCCAAAACTGATTTGCATGTCCTGGCTAAACATCTCATTGCCCTGCAAGAGTTGTTGTGCCAATTGTAGTACGCCAACGCCTGCCACTATGCCTAACAGTCCTGCTAACAGCGTGAGCAGTGTACTCTCTGCCAAGATCTGCTTGGTAATCACCCACGGGCTGGCACCTATCGCACGACGGATACCTATCTCCTTGGTGCGTTCGCGCACGGTTACGAGCATGATATTGCTGACACCTACCGCACCCGAAATCAGTGTGCCTAAACCGATGAGCCATATCAGTGCGCTTAATCCGACAACCAGATATTGGAATGCTTTGAGCGTTTCCTCCATGTTCATGGTGTACATGGCGCGGTTGTCATCGGGAGCGATGGTATAGAGGTCTTTTAACACAGTCTTCAGTTCTTCCTCCACGATACTGACGGGTGTGTTCGATTGGGCAGTAGCCATGATGAGATGGATATTTTCGCCCAGTTGGCGAGCTTGCTGCAGCGTGGAGATTGGCCAGAAGACTTGTTGGTCGGGATGTCCGCCTAAATAGACTTGCGCTTTGGTCTTTTGCTTCACGCCCACTATGCGTAACTGCATGTTGCCAATATGCAAGAGTTTGCCTACGGGGTTGCCTCCTTCGGGGAATAGTTTGTTGTACACCTCGTTGCCTATGACACATACTTTTCGCTTCTCCTGTACATCAATCTCGTTGATCTCGCGTCCGTAGAGCAATGGGACATATAGTATCTTGGGATGGTCGGGGGTGATACCCACCATATTATACTCATCGTGCCATGTACCAAAGCGCACGGTGCTTTCTCCGCCAAAGCACATGGGTGAGATGACATCAGCGTGGGTGGCTGCATGGCGAATAGTGGGCATATCTTGGTTGTGGATAGACCAAGTCCGTCCCTTTTGCAAGCCCTTGTAGGGTTTGCTGGTGCGGTCGGGAATAACGAAGCACGAATTGATAGCAAAGCCCTCAACATTAGCCATGATACCTTGGGTGAGCGATTGCCCCAAGCCCACCAATACCAATAGCATCATCATGCCCCAGAAGACACCAAAGCCCGTCAAGATACTGCGTGAACGGTTCTTGGTAATCGTAGCCCATATTTCTTCAAAAAAGTCCATTCCTCTAAACTCTAAACACTAAACTACTTATCCGCATTCATTGCCTCAATCGGTTTGATACGCATAGCGCGGTAGGCAGGTATAGCGCCTGCAATCACGCCAATAATAATCAATATTAGGGTAGCCACCATTACTGCCCAGCCATCTACAGATGGATTGACCAGCACTTGCTCTTGTGCGTTGGCGGTTAGCATGCCAATCAGCGACACTACGCCGCTACCCAACAGCACACCTATCAAGCCAAAGATACTGGTAATCGCCAACGACTCGCCCACTACGGACAGCATCACCGTGATAGGCGGTGCGCCTAATGCCTTGCGGATACCCAACTCCTTGGTGCGTTCGCGCACCGATACCAACATGATATTGCTCACGCCTACTGCACCGGACACCAATGTACAAAGACCTAATATCAAGATAAATAGTCGGATAGCCCCCATCACACGTGCTTGCTCCTCCACCGACTCCTCTTGTGTCCATACGCCCACAGCACCCGGGTCTTCTTTGTCGAATTGCATTGGTCCTGCCAAGAGGGTCTTGACGCGCTTTTCGATATTGCGTGTGCCACTGGTCATGGTCATGGACATCTTTTGGAACTTGCGGCTGGTGCTGAAAATGTTTTGGTGTGTGGAGAAAGGAATAAACATACTGGCACCTTGCCACCGTTCGCCTTTCTCACATACTCCCACTACGCGGAAGCGCACGTTATTTACCTTGATAAACTCCCCTAATATCTGCTCTGCGCTGACGCCCAACATCTCTATGGCGCGTTCATCAAGGACGCATATTTTCTCTCGCTGGGCAATATCGCGTGCGTTCACGAAGCGTCCGCATAGTAGATTCTTATTGAAGATATGCTGATAATCGCCTTCGATGCCCGTCACTTCTAAAGTGATGCTCTCTTTGCCATAGACCGTTTCCACGCCATACTTGGATGCGACGCGCGAAAATAGTTCCACCTCGGGCAGGTTGCGAATCAGTTGTGCATCGTTGTCGGTGAAGAATAGGTAGCGCGAGGAAGGCAGACCTTTGTATGGTAGGGTGGTCCATGATGTCCAGATATCTACCGAATTGCTGAGGCGCGAACCATAGTTGGCTTGCATGCCATTTTCCAATCCCTTGCTCACGCCTAAGAGTACTACCAGAATGAAGATTCCCCAGACCACAGCAAAGCCAGTCATGGCGGTGCGGAACTTATTCTGCCGCAGCGATTCCCATATTTCGTGCAATAAATCTCTCATCTCCCTTGCCTTTACACTCTACACTTTACACCCTACACCTAAATAACCCCATCTTTAATCCGAACGATACGTTGCGTAGCGTCCGCAATGCTCTGTTCGTGGGTGACAATCACGGTGGTGATACCTTCGGAATTGAGTTGCTTGAAGACGTCCATCATCTCCACCGAAGTCTTGGAATCCAATGCACCTGTTGGCTCATCCGCCAGTAGCACGCTTGGGTTGCCCACAATCGCGCGAGCAATGGCTACGCGCTGGCGCTGACCACCCGACATCTCGTGAGGCAGGTGCGTAGCCCAGTCTTTGAGCCCCATACGCTCTAGTTGCTCCATGGCACGCATGTAGCGTTCTTTGCGTGGTACACCTTTATAATACAGGGGCAATGCCACATTCTCTACTGCGTTCTTGAAGTTCAGCAGGTTGAAGCTCTGGAATACAAACCCAATCAACTCGTTGCGCAGGCGTGCACCTTGTGTTTCGTTGAGGTCTTTGATTAGGTGTCCGTTGAGGTGATACGTGCCCTCGTCGTAATTGTCCAATATGCCCAAGATGTTGAGCAGCGTGGACTTACCCGACCCCGAAGAACCCATGATAGACACCAGTTCGCCCTTGTTGATATGCAGGTCGATGCCTTTCAGCACATGCAACGCGTTGGGAGTGCCCAAGTTGTAGGTCTTGTGTATGTTTTCTAAATGTATCATAGTCGTGATTGTATTACCTTATACATTATATTAGACAAATCAAAACAGCTAAATACTACACCTATGTGAAAATTTTTGCAAAATTACTATTTTTCTTTGAATTATGCAAATTATTTCCCCCCCCCCATTTCTTTCTTTTGCTATTCGACTTGTCAAACGAAGATGTTTATGTCGTAGCAGTGGTGTGGACAACAACTCACCCAGTCTGATGAGACTGGGTGAGCATGTGTAGTATTGTTTAGCAGTTGTGTAGCGTAGTGTAGGATTGTGTAGCGTGGTTTTTACCACTCCAGCAATACTTTGCCACATTGGCCGCTGACCATGACGTCGAAGCCCTTTTGGAAGTCGTCGAAGTGGAAGCGGTGGGTAATCACTGGACTCAAGTCCAGACCACCCAACAACATTTGCTCCATCTGGTACCATGTCTCCCACATGCGGCGACCAGTAATGCCCTTGATTGTCAGCGCGTTGAAGATAATGTCTGACCAATTAACCTTCGTGTCGCTTGGCAAAATACCCAGCTGCGCGATATTTGCACCCTTATACATGTGCGCAATCATATCATTGAACGCTGCTGGTGCACCCGACATCTCTAGTCCGATATCAAAGCCACGGATACCCAATTGCTTCATTGCGCCCTCGACCGTTTCGCCCTTCGAACCATTCACGGTAATAGTAGCTCCCATCTTCTTGGCAATCTCGAGGCGTTGCTCGTTGAGGTCAGTCACGACGATATTCTTCGCTCCCGCATAGCGGCAGATACCTGCAGCCATCGTGCCGATCAAACCAGCACCTGTAATCAGCACATCTTCGCCCAACAATGGGAATGCCAATGCGGTGTGTGTGGCATTGCCGAAGGGGTCCATGATCGCGGCGAAGTCATCTGGAATCTCAGGACGTACATGCACGATATTGCTCTCTGGAATAGATACATACTCTGCGAATGCTCCGTCCTTGCCCATGATACCGACTGAGATGGTGTTCTCGCACACGTGACCCATGCCACGGCGGCAGTTGCGGCATGTGCCACAAACGATATGTCCCTCAGCGGTCACACGGTCGCCTACTTTCACACCGCGAACACCAGGGCCAACCTCTACGGCTACACCTACAAACTCGTGCCCCATGATATAGGGTGGGGTGCAATGGCTTTGTGACCACTCGTCCCATTTGTACATATGGAGATCGGTACCGCAAATAGCGGCTTTGGTTACCTTGATGAGTACATCATTCACGCCTACTTGAGGCATTGGCACCTCTTCCATCCAGAGCCCAGGCTCGGCATAACGTTTTACTAAGGCTTTCATTATAATGATGAATTATGAATTTTGAATTATGAATTGAGAACACCAAGGTTCTTTCCGACTTTGATAAAGGCCTCGATACCGCGGTCGAGTTGCTCGGTGGTATGTGCCGCAGAGAGTTGCACGCGGATGCGCGCTTGACCTTGTGGTACAACTGGGTAGTAGAATCCTGTCACATAAATACCCTCTTCTTGCAATGCGGCTGCGAACTCTTGGCTCAAGCGTGCATCGTACAACATCACGGCGCAGATAGCAGACTCCGTTGGCTTGATATCAAAGCCAGCTGCTTTCATCTTACTGATAAAGTACTCGGTATTCGCGTGCAAGCGGTCTTGGAGTTCGTTGCTGCGAGTCAATATCTCGAAGGTCTTCAATCCTGCCGCAGCAATCAATGGAGGAATAGAGTTAGAGAAGAGATATGGACGGCTGCGTTGACGAAGCAGGTCGATAATCTCCTTCTTACCTGTGGTGAAACCACCTACCGAACCGCCAAACGCCTTGCCCAATGTACCAGTAATGATCTCAATCTTTCCACGGAGATCGTAACGCTCGGTCACACCGTGGCCAGTCTTACCTACCACACCCGCCGAGTGGCTCTCATCCACCATCACGAGGGCATCGTATTTTTGTGCCAGTTCGTAGATCTTATCCAATGGGCAGACATTACCGTCCATGGAGAACACACCATCGGTAGCAATAATGCGGAAGCGTTGTGCTTGCGCTTTCTTGAGTTGCTCCTCCAAATCTGCCATATCGCCATTCGCATAGCGATAACGCACGGCCTTGCAGAGGCGCACGCCGTCGATGATAGAGGCGTGGTTGAGCGCATCGGAGATGATAGCATCTTTGTCGGTCAATAGTGGCTCGAACAAACCGCCATTGGCATCAAAACAAGCTGCATAGAGGATAGTATCCTCGGTGCCAAAAAAGTCGGAGATAGCTTGCTCCAATTGCTTGTGGGTGTCCTGTGTACCGCAGATGAAACGCACAGATGCCATACCATAGCCGCGCGCATCCATGCGGTCTTTGGCTGCTTGGATTAGCTCTGGGTTGTCTGCGAGACCAAGGTAGTTGTTGGCGCAGAAGTTAATGACGTCCTTACCACCTTCCACTTGAATAGCAGAAGATTGTGGAGTGATGATTACTCGCTCATTTTTATACAATCCTGCCTCTTTGATTTCTGTCAAGATTCCTTGCAGGTGTTTTTGAAAATCTGTATACATAGTCTATTACCTATTTAATACTTATCAATTATGTTTTTTTTACGGGTTCATGACGGGTTCATACCGAATGTATACCGAATCGTTATGTTTACATGCGGTTAGGAACTTCGATACCAAGAAGGCTCATCGCACTCTTGATAACATTAGCCACAGTTTGTGCCAAAACGAGACGCAATGCGCGTTTCTCAGCATCTGCTTCATTCAAGATACTATGATCGTGGTAGAAACTATTGAAGTCGCATGCCAAACTATATGCATAGTTCGCAATCACCGCTGGTGAGAACTCATCACCTGCTTGACGCACCGCCGCAGGATAATCCACCAAGCGTTGAATCAATGCCAATTCTTTGTCCTCCAGCCTTATCGCCTCATCGCCTAATTGCCTCATCGCCTCATCGCCCGCTTTGCGGAGTACACTTTGAATACGTGCGTAGGTGTACTGAATAAATGGACCAGTATTACCATTGAAGTCAATACTCTCTTCTGGGTTGAACAGCATATTCTTGCGTGGATCCACTTTCAAGATAAAGTATTTCAATGCACCCAGACCTACCATACGAGCAATCTCGTCGGCTTCTGCTTCGGTGATGTCAGGAAGGGTATTGACTTTATCTTTTGAAATTTCTTTTGCATCCGCAATCATTTGTGCCATCAGGTCGTCTGCATCGACTACGGTACCTTCGCGACTCTTCATCTTACCGTTAGGCAACTCCACCATACCGTAGCTGAAGTGCACCAACTCCTTACCGAATGGGAAACCCAAACGGTCGAGCAGGATACTCAGCACCTTGAAGTGGTATTCTTGCTCGTTACCCACTACATACACCATCTTATCAATAGGGTAGTCCTCAAAGCGCAACTTCGCAGTACCAATATCTTGGGTCATATATACGGATGTACCGTCTGCACGCAAGAGAAGCTTCTCATCCAATCCGTTTTGTGCGAGGTCAGCCCAAACAGAGCCGTCTTCACGGCGGTAGAAATCCCCCTTCTCCAATCCGCGCTCTACTTCGCCTTTGCCCACAAGGTAGGTATCTGATTCGTAGTAGATCTTGTCAAAACCTACACCCATTTGTTGGTATGTCTCGTCAAAACCCGCATATACCCACTCGTTCATCTTTTGCCACAAAGCACGAACCTCAGGATCGTTTTGCTCCCATTTTACGAGCATCGCTTGTGCCTCTTTAATGAGTGGTGCCTCTTTTTTTGCGGTCTCCTCGTCCATGCCTTGCGCCATGAGTTCCTTGATTTGAGCCTTGTACTCTACATCAAAGCGTACATAGTAGTCACCAATCAAATGGTCGCCCTTTTTGCCGCTATTCTCGGGTGTCTCGCCATTGCCGAACTTCTGCCATGCGAGCATCGACTTGCAGATATGAATACCACGGTCGTTCACGATATTGGTCTTCACTACGTTCCATCCATTAGCCTCTTGAATCTTGGCAATTGAGTAGCCAAGTAGGTTATTGCGCACGTGGCCGAGGTGCAATGGTTTGTTGGTGTTTGGTGATGAATATTCCACCATCATTAGGGGCTTCTCGCCTTCTCCGCGTGAGAGTTGTCCGTATTCAGCATTTCTTGCAATCGCTTGGAGTTGTTCTACCCAGTAACTTTGTGCAATGCTGAGGTTCAAGAATCCTTGTACTGCATTGTACTTTTCGATAAGTCCTTGTTCTTGGTTCTTGGTTCCTTGCTCCAATAGTTTCTCGCCCACCTCTTGTGCCACTACGGATGGTGCCTTGCGAGCTGCTTTTACGAATGGGAATACCACCAATGTAATATCACCCTCAAACTCTGCGCGAGTCTTCTGAAACTGCACTTGCGCAGGAGTTATTTCAATACCATAGAGGTTTTTAACTGCCTCTTGTACTTTAGGAATAAGAATCTCTTCTAATTTCATATATCTAGCCTTTAAACTCTAAACTTTAAACTTGAAACTTCAAACTGCCAACGGCATACATTTCTCTTTCAACCATGCTGCTTCTTCTGCTTCGAGCAGTGGTGCGACCTCTGCATATACCCATGCATGGTAATTGTTAATCCATGTGATCTCCTGCTCGGTCATACGACTGAGGTCAATCATATTGGTGTCGTAGTAGCACAACGTCAATGTTTCAAACTCTAGATAAGTTTCACCTGTAGTATGAGTGCCTAGTTCTCTTGCCTCGCGTACAGCAATCAAGTTCTCTATACGAATGCCATATTCGTTGGTGCGATAGATTCCTGGCTCATCGGAGCATATGTTACCCACTTGCAATGGGTTTGGGTTGTTGTCTGTACGGATGTTTTGTGGCCCCTCATGGCAACCCATGAAGTGACCCACTCCGTGTCCTGTACCATGGCCATACGTCATGCCCTCAGCCCAGAGGAACTGACGTGCTAACACATCCAACTGGTTGCCGCGTGTGCCTTTAGGGAAACGTGCGCATGCCAATGCGATATGTCCTTTCAATACCAGGGTATAATCACGTTTTACTGCCGCAGGTATATTGGCTGGATTGCCGACCCAAATGGTGCGGGTGATGTCGGTTGTACCATCCAAATACTGACCGCCTGAATCCAATAGCAATACGCCAGCGCCTTCAACCTTTGCACACTCCGAGGGGGTAGCGTGGTAGTGTACAATCGCACCATTGCCTTTCCACCCTGCTATCGTGCAGAAACTATCATCGGTGTAGTTCTCGCCCATAGCGCGGAACTCGCCCAATTTTGTAGCCAATGTGATCTCAGTTTGTGGCGTTTGTAGTGCCTCGTTCTCAAGCCAGCGGAAGAAGCGGGTCAGCGCTACCGCATCTTTGCGCATGGCAAGACGTTCGCCTTGGAGTTCGGTGTCGTTCTTCACACTCTGCATCTTCAGCACAGGGCTTGGGCTAACGTTCACTTTGTTAGCAGCAGGGTTGATAGCTTCGTACAATGCTTCATTGACTTTGCTACCATCATACATGATAGCAGATACATTAATATCTTTTAGATAATCAAATACTTGGTTATAATCTTGCACGCATACATTGATGCGATTGAGGTATGCGCGCGCAGCATCATCAAGCTTGTTTGGCGCTACAAAGATGGTGCATCTATCCATCTCTACCACTACATAACTGATAAGGCATGGGGTGTAATCCACATCCTTACCACGAATATTCAGCAGCCAACCAATCTCGTCCAAAGCCGACACTACGAGCGCCTCGCAATGCTTTTCTCGTAGGGCTTGTCGCACGCGTCCCAATTTGCTCTCCACACTTTCGCCAGTGTATTTTTCTTCGTATTCATAGAGCAATGAGGTAGGAATAGCAGGGCGGCACTCAGTCCATAGTGGAGAGATAAGGTCAATGGATACCAACTCCAATCCTCCTTCTTCCAACGTGGCCTTCAATTCGCGATATCCATTTACGCTGTACATCTCTGGATTTACCGCCACTTTACCAATAGCCCATTGCCCATTTCCTATAGCCTTACTCAGCCACTCTGGGATACTAGGGCAGTCGATATCGCTTTCACGCATCAGTTTCACCGTAGTGCCTTGTAGTTCCGCCTCCGCTTGTAGATAGTAACGGCTATCGGTCCAGAGCAAGGCTTGGTCTAGAGTGATGACCGCAGTACCAGTCTCACCCAGAAAACCTGTAATCCATGACATCTCGGTCCAATGTTCTGCCATATATTCGCTGGCGTGTGGGTCTGTACCAGGTACGATACATGCCCATACTCCCTTTTCTTTCATCAGCGCCCGTAGCGCAGCTAATCTCTCTTTAATCATTGCCTCTAAACACTAAACTCTAAACAGTAAACTCATTTCACCGCCTTAAACGACATATCCAGACTCTTTATCGAGTGGGTCAATGCACCTACACTCACAAAGTCCACGCCTGTCTCTGCATAGCTGCGGATAGTGTCAATGGTAATACCTCCACTAGATTCAATTTCAATATGTTTGCCGTTCTCCTTCTCCCAAGCGCGGATAATCTCCACTGCACCTTTGGTGCGCTCTGGCGAGAAATTATCTAGCATAATGCGGTCTGGTATGTGGGTTGCGAGTGCTTCGCGAATCTCGTCCTCGTTGCGAGTTTCGATCTCAATGCGGAGATCTTTGCCTTTCTCCTCACAGTAATTCTTTGCACGGGTAAGTGCTGCGGTGATGCCGCCTGAGAAATCCACGTGATTGTCCTTCAGTAGGATCATGTCGAACAATCCGATACGGTGGTTCATACCACCACCGATGAGTACAGCCTCTTTCTCCAAATAACGCAGACCAGGAGTGGTCTTGCGGGTGTCCAAGACGTGGCAACCAGTGCCTTCAATCAGACTTTGGTATTTGTGTGCTGTGGTGGCTACGCCTGACATGCGTTGCATCACGTTGAGCATAGTGCGCTCAATTTGCAAAAGACTCAACTCTTTGCCATATACACGAAAAGCAATATCGCCTGGCTTTACATGCGTACCATCCTCAATGAACTGTTCCATCTTGCAATCAGGATCAAAGTAGGCAATAATCTCTTTCGCCACTTCGATACCAGCGATGATACCCTCTTCTTTCACTATCAGTTGTTGGCAACCCATCTCTGTTTCTGGGATGCAACTCAGCGATGTATGATCGCCGTCGCGAATGTCTTCCTCAAACCAAACAGCAATCAGTTTCTGCAATTCTTTTGTATCCATATAGTAATTATTTTTTTGTCAAATTAGCATCAGTTGACGTCCAAACATAAGCACGTCGCCTTTGGGCGACAAAGGTACAAAAAAAATGGCAAATACGCAAATTTTTAGTAAAAAATTCATTTTTTACTCTTCGATATATTCGTAGCAACCTGCATCGGGATACTGTTTGCGGCGATTGCCCGCTCTATCTTGTGGATAGGACAATGCCACAATACTATCTCCTATGCCGCGTGCTGGAGACAATGAGTCCAAACGAAAATCGTAATAATGATATTCTTTATAGAGATAATAGATATTTCGGAATACACAACTGTCTGAATCTGATGCATATACATTGTTCTTTGCGTACACTTCATCCAATGAATCCGTACGCAAATAATTACCCTCAAATCTACCTTCGTAATAATCCGATAATGGCGTCGCTACCACCAAATTGTTTTTTCTTCCGCCGGTGATAATGCAGTTGCTAAACGAACTATTTGTCTTGGCGTTGTTTTTGCTGAGGTTGTTGATATATACAGCCGCCACATCATCCGCAAGGATATTATTGTGGATGTTCAAATTGGTGTATGGATATCCGTAATAGGCAGCAATAGTATTGTGCACAAAATTGTGTTTGCCTCCAGCCACATATACGCAGTACGAAGCACAATTGCTAATCTCACAGTTCACCACATCTGCATCCACATTTTGCAACACCAATCCATATATACTATGGTTGTGTATGCGACTATTTGTGAGTGTTAATTTGGGCAAACTTATGTCTTTTGCGTCGGAATAGACGTATAGTCCAATACTTCCTGACAATACCTCTATATAATCCAACGTATATGTAGGTGGCAAGTCGCCTTCTGGGTGTATCAAATAAATACCATCCCATTGACCCGAAGCCATACGGTATGGGACAGAATCAAATAGCATATCCGTTCTGTCTCCACGGAAAATAATAGGTTGATCTTTTGTTCCTTTTGCACTTACATTACCGTAAGCATATATCATGGCTCCCGTATGCATATAGATGGTTGTACCTGCTTCAATAGTTAAATTGCCGGCCACAGCGACTGTGTCGTATAGCAAATAGGGCTTGGTGTTTTGCAATGTGAGGTTTTGATATACCTTCAAGCCATTTTTACCTCGTATCTTTTCAATGTTTTGCCCGTAGGCCTGCAATCTAATGTGCTGCCACTTACCATTGACCCCAAACGCAATATCATCTTCTACCAATACGGGTATATTCTCGTCTTGTGGGTCAATATTCGCGCGCACGAACATAAATAGACTATCCCCACCTCGCACAACAATATTGCGCATCTCGTCCACATTGTTTTCACCATCCAGATTGATATAGAAGTATTTCCCCTCTCCCATCTGCACGCGTTCTATATTAATCGCGTTTTTGTTGGGATTATACACCATCACCGTCTTAGTGGATGTACCTATCGTGGTGAATACCGTGTCAAACAATAGCGTATCGTGCGAGAATGTCAACTGCAATGCCGCGTCGTTCGATACAATATCAGGCTGACACGATGCCAAACCAATTGCTAATAATAGTATGTATAATCCCTTCTTCATTATTCAAAGTTAAATACAATAGACAACTGTTGATGTGTCATTTTTTTGATAGCATCCGAATAAAAGTGATCATCACCAGCAATGCCCCACGCATTCTCTTGTTTAGCGGAGGTTGGTACGTGTGCATCCAAGAATCCAATCTGATACTTGATTTCTGGGCATAACTTAAACCATCTAAAATAGAAATCACAACCAAATCCTGCTGATACAAACGCATCAAATGGCTTGTGCAACAATACTTTTTCTTTATCGCGGAAACACTCCACCTGCACACCGCCGCCCACAATCACGTATGGACGATAATTCACCTCACGTTCTGCCGACCATTTTAGGTAGAGTGGGATGCTGACTGGGATGGTCAGCAGACTTGGCTTATTGCCTTCTCGTGTGCCTTCCACCTTGTCGGTTGTATAGCTCTTGTAGGTGACACTTCTTTCGCCAAAATGCAAACCAGGGGTAAATCGTAAACTCAAGTGGCGACTCAATCGTAGGTCTGCGATAAATCCCACCTCAAATCCAGCACCGACGGACACGGTTCTAGGGTGGTACACATTCCCGTTCGCACCAGGCATGCCCAACTGAGTTACACTATCGTTCTCTTGAATATGATACGATAGCATATCTACACCCATATAAAATCCAAAATGTATCAGTTTGTCATCTACATACGGGTTGTTTTGTGCTCTCAGTGGCATAGCCGCCATCAATAGCACAAACAAAACACCTATTAATTGTAGTCTTTTTTTCATTTGTTATGATTGATAATCCATTCCACTGCTTCTTGGTAGCCATCAGTACCGTGTCCTACAATGCTATGTGCACATACATCCGTCAGAAGGCTCACTTGCCTAAAGGCTTCACGCTTTCTAATGTCCGATATATGCACTTCTACCACAGGTACTTCTGCGCATGCTACAGCATCACGTAATGCTATGCTTGTATGCGTATATCCCCCAGCATTCAATACAATGCCTTTAACCACTCTGCTACAGCCCGAGGGGCGTTCTACAGGCGTAGCCGATCTACCATCTACCGCCTGCAGATAAGCGTTCTCTAAACTAGCAAGACCGTAGCTTTGCACCCAATCAATCAAATCTCCTTCATGATTGGATTGGCAATATTCAAAGTGCACATCAGGGTATGCCCGCTGAATATCCACAAGCACCTGCTCCATGGATTTTGTCCCATAGATACTAGGCTCTCTCTTACCTAGCAGATTCAAGTTTGGACCATTGACTATCACTATCTTCATCGCCTTTAACCTTTTGCCTCTCGCCTCTAAACTGTAGCCCGCAGGGCGTTCTCTAAACTGGGGCGCTCTGCGCCTACCTCGCTCCCGTCACTGCCAACAAAAATTCATCATTATCGTTGGTGCGCTCCATATATGTCTTCAGTTTCTCCATAGCCTCCACACTGTTCATGTCGGTCAACTGCTTACGAATAACCCACATACGATTCAGTACATCGGCTGGCAATAACAAGTCATCTCGTCGAGTAGAAGACGCAGGTATATCCACTGCAGGGAAGATACGCTTGTTGCTGAGTTTGCGATCCAATTGCAACTCCATATTACCTGTTCCCTTAAACTCCTCAAAGATCACATCATCCATCTTGCTACCAGTCTCAGTCAATGCGGTAGCGATGATGGTCAAACTACCACCATTTTCTATATTACGCGCGGCACCGAAGAATCGTTTAGGCTTATGCAATGCTTGTGCTTCTACACCACCTGACAATACTTTTCCGCTGGATGGTGCTACTGTGTTATATGCGCGTGCGAGACGCGTGATACTATCTAATAATATCACTACATCATGTCCACATTCTACCAATCGTTTTGCTTTCTCATGTACGATATTAGCTACTTTTACATGGTTTTCAGCGGGTTCATCAAAGGTGGATGCGATTACCTCTGCTTTCACCGAACGTGCCATATCTGTCACCTCTTCAGGACGCTCATCAATCAGCAGTACTATCATATATACCTCTGGGTGATTCTCTGCAATAGCATTGGCTATCTGCTTGAGTAGTACTGTCTTACCAGTTTTTGGTTGTGCTACAATCAATCCGCGTTGTCCCTTGCCGATAGGAGCAAAGAAATCTATGATACGTACTGATAATGGGTCGCTCTTGTCGCCTTTGCATAACTTAAATTTCTCGTCTGGGAACAGTGGCGTGAGGTTTTCGAATGCAATGCGCTCTTTCGCTATTTCTGGTGCAATACCATTCACGCGCAGCACTTCTTTCATGGGGAAATACTTATCAGCCTCTTTGGGAGGACGAATAGTACATTCTACGGTGTCACCCGTTTTCAAACTATATTGACGTATCTGTTGTTGCGATACGTAGATATCGTCTGGTGAAGAGATATAGTTGTAATCCGCGCTGCGCAAGAATCCGTATCCGTCAGGTGCACATTCCAACGTACCTATTGCAGTGATGGTGTCACCAAAAGCCTCTACTCCCTTGTTGAGTAGTTCTTCCTCAGGTGATATAGCAGGTTTTTGCTCTGGCTTCTCATCGAGTGGTGTAATATCTTCACCATTAGCTAGTTGCTCTTCGCGTTTAGCTATCTGCTTGGTTATTTGAGCAATGCGTGCATCAATACGCGCCTTCTTCTCCTCAGGGGTTTCCTTGACTTTCGCCTCTTGCTTTTCGCCTTTTGCCTCATTGCCTTTCGCCTCATCGCCTTTCGCCTCATCGCCTTTCGCCTCTAACCTTTCGCCTTTAGCCTCTTTCTTCGGTCTTCCACGTTTCTTCTTGCCATTAACCGCTTCACCGCCAATAACCGCCTCACCGTTCTTAACCGTTTCACCGTCATTAACCAGCGGGGTCCCCGAAAAATCTGCCGATTTTTGGGGTGCTCCTTCACCGCCATTAACCGCTTCACTGCCATTAACCGCTTCACCGCCATTAACCGCCTCACCGTTCTTAACCGCTTCACCGCCATTAACCAGCGGGGTCCCCGAAAAATCTGCCGATTTTTGGGGTGCTCCTTCACCGCTCTTCACCACTGGCTCCTCAAAGATATTCGCTTGTTTTACGACTGGCTTTGGCTGTGGTTGTTTGGCTTGCTCTTCTTTCATTTGCCCAAGTGTCTCTTCTTCATTGCCTACCGTCGCTAGCACACGATTACTCTTCATGTTGTCGGTGTTCACTTTGGTTGGTGCTGCTTGAATGCGTGCACGTTTGTTACGCTTCTTTTCTTCGGCTTTAGCTTGTTTAGCTTCTTCTTTGGCTTGCACTTCCGCACCACGTCTGTCGGCTTGTGCATCCAAAATGTCATAAATGATAGATTGCAGCGAAGCGTTGCGGCGAACTTTAATGCCGAACGTACCTGCAATTTCAGTCAACTGTTCGAGCGTCATACGCCCGAGTTTTTGCATATCGTATTGCATAAAAATGTATGTAAATAATTCTTTTTGTGAAAAAAATAATAGAAATCTTTGCTGATGTATTACAAAGACCGTGCAAAAGTACTACAAAAATTTGAATTACGCAAATAAATTAGCTAAAAAACTTCACTTTTGTGTTATTTCTTCGCCTTTCACCTCATCACCTCATCACCTTATAGCCTTATCACCTTATATCCTTATCGCCTCAAAAGTATTGATTTTCGCCTTATCATACGGACCATACACCTTGATATAATTCTCGGTAAAGCCCGACATCTGGTCGCCTTCTTTCTTTGACTCCCACAACACAACTGCTTTGCTGCCAGCATGTTTTGCGTAGAATGCTTTGGTCTTTTCTTCCGATACTTCGTGCAATATCTTGCTGCGGCGTTGACGTTCTTTCTTTGGAACTACATATAAATCCATCTCTAGCATCTTCGTGTTAGCTCGCTCCGAGTAGGTAAACACATGCAGTTGGCTCACATCCAATCCTTTGATAAAAGCTAAATAATCTTCCCAGTACTCCTCTGTCTCTCCGCGTACGCCCACCATACAATCTACCCCGATAAACGCGTGTGGCATCAACTCTTTGATACGTCTTACACGCTCTGCAAATAACTCACGTGTATAACGGCGCTTCATTATTTTAAGTACTTCATTACTACCGGATTGCAGTGGAATGTGGAAGTGCGGCGCAAAGTGCTTCGATTGCGCCACAAACTCAATAATCTCATCCGTCAACAAGTTTGGCTCACACGACGATATCCGCACCCGATAATCCATGCCTCTCGCCTCTCGCCTTATCGCCTCATCGCCTAATTCGTCTAGCGCGCGCAGAAGTTCAATAAAACTCTCACCTGTACTCCGTCCAAAGTCTCCAATGTTCACTCCTGTGATTATCAGTTCTTTAGCGCCTTGCTTCAATGCCTCTTGCGCATCTTTGACCACCTCTTCTATTTTCGGATTGCGCGACTTTCCGCGTGCGTATGGGATAGTACAATAGGTACAGAAGTAGTTGCATCCGTCTTGCACTTTGATGAAGCATCTCGTCCTATCATCCGCCGAATGCACGCCATGAAACTCCTCCACTTCGCGGATATTCGCCACGCGAATTTTCTGTGCCTCTAAACTATAGCCCGTAGGGCGTTCTGTAGGCGGAACGCCGTCCTCTAAACTATCACACAACTCATCCACTAGTTGTGTGATACTGTATTTCTCCTCCTGCCCCAGCACATAATCCACTCCCTCTATCTGTGCGATCTGCTGTGGCTGCAACTGTGCATAACAGCCAGTTACGATGATGATGGCGTTGGGGTATTTGCGATGTAATTGATTGATTGTCTGTCTGTCTTTATGATCTGCGGCATCGGTCACGGAGCAAGTATTCACTACGCACACATCGGGCACTTCATTCAGCGAAGCCCTTTGATGTCCACGCAACAGCAATTCTTTGCCAAGCGCACTGCTCTCAGCAAAATTCAACTTACACCCCAACGTCACAAAACGTACTTTCACCCTAATAATGATTTTACGAATTCTTCGCGATCGAATACTTGCAGATCTGTCATCTGCTCACCCAATCCGATATAACGCACAGGTATCTTAAATTGGTCGCTTATTCCTATTACCACACCACCTTTGGCAGTGCCATCTAACTTCGTGATAGCCAACGAACTAACCTGCGTTGCTTTCGTAAACTGCTTCGCTTGCTCAAACGCATTTTGTCCGGTACTTCCGTCCAATACGAGCATCACATCATGCGGTGCATCGGGCACCACTTTCTGCATTACGTTCTTGATCTTGGTGAGCTCGTTCATCAAGTTTATCTTGTTGTGCAGACGTCCCGCGGTGTCAATCAATACCACATCCGCATCGTTGGCTTTCGCACTTTGTAGAGTGTCAAATGCCACACTCGCAGGGTCAGAACCTTGTTGCTGTTTCACTACAGGCACTCCCACGCGCTCGCCCCAAATACATAGTTGCTCCACAGCGGCTGCACGGAAGGTATCAGCTGCACCCAGATACACTTTCTTGCCTGCCATTTTGTATTGGTGTGCCAGTTTGCCGATGGTGGTAGTCTTGCCTACACCATTCACACCTACTACCATGATCACGTAAGGCTTGCATGGCAATTCGTCTTGAAAATCAGCCACTTGCATGCTGTTGTTTTCTGCGAGCAAACCAGCCACCTCTTCCACTAGTATTTGGTTGAGCTCAGCCGTACCGAGGTATTTATCTCGCTTCACGCGCTCTTGCACGCGTTCAATGATGCGCAGGGTAGTATCTACACCTACATCAGAAGTGATAAGTGCCTCTTCTAGGTTGTCTAGCACATCGTCATCCACGGTGGACTTACCAGCGATGGCATGCCCTATCTTACTCAGGAAGGAGGTTTTTGTCTTCTCCAGTCCTTTGTCCAATGTCTCTTTCTTTTCTTTTCCAAATAATCCAAAAAATGCCATAATTATCTCGTCTTTAACCTTTCAGTTTTCACCTTTCAGTTTTCAGTTTTCACCTTTCCCCTTTCCCCTTTCAGTTTTCACCTTTCAGTTTTCAGTTTTCACCTTTCCCCTTTCCCCTTTCAGTTTTCACCTTTCAGTTTTCAGTTTTCACCTTTCACCTTTCACCTTTCAGTTTTCACCTTTCAGTTTTCAGTTTTCAGTTTTCACCTTTCACCTTTCACCTTTCAGTTTTCACCTTTCAGTTTTCAGTTTTCAGTTTTCAGTTTTCACCTTTCACCTTTCAGTTTTCACCTTTCACCTTTCAGTTTTCACCTTTCCCCTTTCAGTTTTCAGTTTCCTCAGTCCCCAACTCAGCCCAAACGTACTCAAAATTCCCAGCGCAATTACCACGTATAATTGTACATCTATGCTTGCACCCAGTTGCCATACTCCCCACCATATACCTACTATCAACAGATTGATGCTCAATAGGATACAGGTCGTTTGTAGGTGATTTAGGTTGTGCTCCAAAAACAAGTGATGTAGGTGTGTCTTGTCTGCTTCAAAGGGTGATACTTTGCGGCATATACGCTCATTCATAACGCGTAGCGTGTCAAACACAGGAATGCACATTACCGCTAAGCAAAATGCCACAACTCCAAATCCGTCTTCAATCAATCCTTCGCAGGGAGAGTCTATGGAGAGCAACTGAAATACTGCCATCGTCAGTATCGCACCAATCATCAGTGTTCCGCCGTCGCCGATAAACATTTTCTTGCGCGTGCTAAAAACGTTGTAGCAGAAAAACGGTATCGTTGCCGCAACTACGATAATCAGCAATCCACACCAAATCCAATTGCCTACATATCCGAATACTGCTGCAAATAGCGAACAACTTATTATTCCAAACCCTGATGAATATCCATCTATCCCGTCTATGAGGTTGATGCTGTTGATGATTCCTACGCCTGCTAATATGCTGAGTATTACTGCTATTGCAGTGGGTATTTGCTCTACTTGCCAAAGCCCGTGCAGGTCGTTAATCATTGTTTGGGTAGTCCATATATACAATCCTATGATGGTCGCTTCTATGATAAATCGTAGTGAAACGGATAGGTTGTAAATATCATCCAACACGCCTATCACCAGCAGTAGGCAGATAAAAGTGATGGCTACATGTACGCTTTCATGGGTGGCGTATGAGTCAAAGACCAACGTAGGGAACACCATGGCTAGTGCAATTACCACACCACCGAGTAGGGGTACTGGCTTTTTTTGCAATTTGCGATAGTTGGGACTATCGACAATGTTTTTAGCTTGTGCATAGCGGTATATCACGGGGTATATTACCCATGAAAGTACAAATGCTGCTAATGCCGCAAGTGATATTAATAAAGCCTGTTTCACGTATGAAATATACTGTATTTTCAGTTCAACCCGCAAAGGTACTACAAAAAATGCACATACGCAAGAAAGCACGACGAATTTCTTCAAAAAAAAGAATTCTTTTTTATTATAAGGCGAAATATGCCTATTATGCTCGCATGAAATAGGCGTATTGAGACGGATAATAGATGCGCAAGCATTGAAGAAATTTGTCGTGCTTACTTAGCTAGAAAACTTCCTTTTTTCGGAGGGAACCCGCCCCGTAGGGGAAGGGGCGTGCCGAAAAAATGCACATACCTGCGTCCGAAGGTACTACAGGTCGCTTAATGCGAGGACGTAGTCCGCATATCGAGTAAGTTTGCTTATTTGTCGTGATTACTCCCCCAAAATCCTTATACTAATCCTTTAGAAATTACGTAGCATATACGTAGGATATACGTAACATATACGTAGGATAAACGTATGATATACGTAATATTTATAGACTTTCACCGATGGTTTACTAAGACTTCACTATTTTCTTTTGGGAAGGGGGTGGGGGTGGCTAATACCCGCGGCTTCGCCGCCTGAAAAAAGACTTCTTATGTTGGTTGCCAATGCGTGCACGCATTCTTCCAACCTACAGAAGAAAGGCCTTTGAATTGACACTAATTGACGAACTAAATTGACATTAATTGTCGTTTAATTATTAAAAAAAGATATTAATTATTAACTATTAATTGAAATAATCCCCGCCCTCGGGCGACAACATAACCAAAGTTTAGAGCGAAGCGATAAAAGCTCCCCGCCTTTAACCTCTCACCTCTCACCTCTCACCTCTAACCTCTAACCTCTAATCTTGTAAGTCAAGGGTGGGGTAGAAAACAAGAAAAAGAAATATAATTGCAAAAAAACTTCTCAAATATTTGGTCATTCCAAAAAAAAGCAGTACCTTTGCACCCAAATTTCGCTTGCGCTAGCACGCGCATCGCGTGATACTAAGGTGTACGCCACCTAAAATGGACATATATATTGCGATGTAAACGCTTTGGTTTCAGTTCGAACTTCGCAACTTCTTGAAACTTAATAACCCAAAGATTTACAGCAGAGATACTCGTTTGTATCCCGCTGTGCTTTTGTTATGTCGATGGATGTAATAAATGGTAAATTTGGTTATAAGTTATAAGAAATGAACAAAAGTCTGAACGTATTTTTAAGTGTATTACTGTGTTTTGTATTGTGTGCAGGTGTGCTCACATCGCTTTATACCACCGATGATTCCGCTTCTCAGCACTATCAAACGGAATATACATCTTCTATTCCTACTGGCATAGACGCTCCTTCGGTATCTTTTGGTGTAGGGGCTAATGGTGACGTCTTGGCAGTCCCCATGTCCTCTCGCCGCTCTTCGCGAGAGCAATATCTACAGCCGTCAAGGCGATCTACAGGCGTAGCCGATCTACAGGGTTTTTCCCGATCTGCTAACTCAACAGGCATGTTATCTCTCCCTTCCCTTCAGGGAGGGGATGGGGGTAGGCTTTTCACTCATATGTCTTCCTCTCAAACGATGAAGTCTTTTGGTGGTGGCAGTAATGCAGCAGGTGTCTCTATGTCTGGCGGTGTGGTATCTACCAATAGCCAATCACCAATATCTAATAGCCAACTATCCATTCTTACTCTTCCAACACCAATGTTTACGTCACAACAAATGCTTGCCGATGCACCAACGATGGCTACGTATGAAGATGTAGCTGCGCCAAGAGGAATAGCAGGAAGAAGAGATGTTCCCATCATAGGTGGTGGAGAAAGTGATGAAAGTTCGTTTATGAATATTCTAATAAATATTTGTGGTGGAGCTGCCAATTGGAGTTTGACCGATGCTCAGTTACGGGCGAAATGGGAGGTGTATTACGCGCTTCATGGAAATGCACCAGATTATTGGGATGCGTTTTTGAGTTGGTATCAGAATCTTCGTACATTACCAGAGGGTACTCCGGTAGGGGATGCTATTCCATGTATGCTTTTATTGTCAATTATCTTTGTAGTATATACGTATATCCGTCGTAAAAAAATCAATACTATATGAAAAAGTTTATCTTCTCTTTCATTGGCTTTGTAGCATTGTCAATGATGTGTATGCAATCTGCTATGGCAGAGGATGTGCAAGGTTCTTCATGTCTTAATCCTATTCCTTTGACAGAAGATTTTCAAATGACTATCTCTGAGCCTGGCTCTTATTGGTTCTCTTCATGGACATATGATTTGCCGTTGAAAGTACGTTATACTCCTAATGAAGACACAGATGAGAAACTGCTTGCTTATGTAGATTTTTCTTGCACGCCAGGTGTCTATGATGATCCTAATCTCGTAGAGTTGACAGATATGGCTTCTGGTTGGGGGATTGAGATGCCGATTTCATTCACACCTATAACAACGAGCATAAATGGGGTGAAACTTTTTGAGATTAGTGTAAATGAATCTCACCGCGAACTGATGCGTCAGTTTGGTATTTCATACGATGTGAAAGCTTTGGTAGAGGTTATTGTTCCCGTTCCTGGTAAGGTGGAATTGGTTCCTGATACTGTTTTCCGCAATTGTATCGAAAGCAGTCGTTGGCTTCAGTTGCCTGATACAATAGATATTAGCCCTATAGAGTGGGACAATACTTACGTCTTCCCTCTATCCGATTGGGTAAATGATTCTATTCGTATTACTTGGACAGGCGCTGAACGACCTCTTACCTTATGGCTTGGTAAGGATTGTAGTTTTTCGCTTGATGAGACGGATGACCTATTTGCTTGCAAGTTTGAAATACCAGCAGGTGGAACACTTGATTTCTCTGCAAATACATTACATGATTTGCAACAGTATGGTTCATTGCTTTATGCTAAACTTGTTTCTGCTGAAACAGCAACGCTTACTTGGGATTACAAACCTATGTCACCAGAAATGGCACGTGCTATTCCAATGGCTCTTGACCAACCAGTATCAGTGAAAGCTGATGATATGGAGCAATACTACTATTTCAAGAAAGAACTAACTAATAACTCACTACAATTCAATGCCACAAAGCAGGATACGATTATAGCATATTTCGGTACTACGCCTACTTTCGAATTGGAATCAACTGACCATGTTGCTACTTTCACATTGTATCCAACCAGTGGCGGTAGTCAACTTGCATTGTCAAAGAAACAGCTTGTAGCGTTTACTCGAAACGTCGAAACAGAATACATGTTTGTACGTTTTGATGCACCTCGTGCAACCGACATGACTCTTTCTATATGGGGAGCTTCTAGTTGTATTAATAATAGTATAGAGATTCTCCCTAATGGAGTGACTGCTATTGCTGCCAATTCCTCATCAACAATTTATCGTATTGATTACTACAAATGGTATCAAGGCGATGTGGAGTTATTATGGGATGGATCACAGTCTGTATATAGCTATTTAGCAGACACTTGTTCTTTCACATTGTCTGCATCCAATGCACGTGTGATTGACTATAAATCAATTGCTAAAACAAATGGTACACATATCATTACCAAATCTCTATTAGATTCAGTCGCTGATCGCGTGGATGGCGATGGCTATTTATATTTCCGCTTTAATTCTCGTCGTAAAGGAAACTTAACTACTACCCAAACGCTGGATAGTGCCTTTATCAATCCAGTTGAACCCGATCTCCCAGCAGTGCCTACTACCGAGTGCTCACTCTCCAGCCTCCCATTGGCGCAAGGCGACCAAGTCACTCTCAACCTCGATAGTGCATTCACTGTATATCGCATTGATTATAAGGCATGGCTCAACTCAGGTGCTACTCTCGCATGGAATGGTGCAGAAGCATTGCACACCTTTGTAGCAGAGACCTGCGCGTTCGCGCTCGCGCCATATAACAGGTACGTGCTCGCGTACATACCTGTACCTGCGCAAGGCAATATCGTGTTGGATGCTATCCAATTGGCAGCAATGGAGGAGTATGTATCCGAAGATGGCTTCCTCTACATCCGCTTCCTCACCAAAGAAGAGGGTGTATTAGAGGTAATATAGACTAAACCCCCTCCAAGGAGGGGATGGGCTTGCCTATTTTATGCCCCTTACTCGCCCCCTATCTCCATAGGGACTTCATCGGAACCTCATCGGAATCTGATCGGAACCTGACCGAAGGATGCATAAGGGATAAGCATAGGATATATTAGGGATAAAACTCCCTCGCTACCCCGGCATATGCCGAGAAACGTGTTCTTTCTTTGTTTGTTGTCCCGAATACTATTCGGGTAATATAGGGAAAATTCTCTGCCTTTCTCCTTCCCTTTCGGGAGGGTTGGGGTAGGCTAATAACCGTGGCTCCGCCTCTAGTACTACTAGAACAACTAGTGCTACTACAAGCGGCTCCTCCGCCCCAACAACCTCTCATTTGTGGATTGCCAATGTGCGTTGCACATTCTTCCAATCCACAAATGGAGATAATTGACACTAATTGACGAACTAAATTGACATTAATTGTCGTTTAATTATTAAAAAAAGATATTAATTATTAACTATTAATTGAAATAATCCCCGCCCTCGGGCGAACAACATAAACCAAGGTTTAGAGCGAAGCGATAAAAGATCCCCGCCTTTAATCTCTCTCCTCTAACCTTTAACCTAAATAGCGGCTCCGCCGCATAGTGATCTTTGACATAGTGATTCCATAAGGAATAATCGTTAAATAATAGAAAGTTTTTTCTGTACTTTTTGTGTTTAACTAATTTGTATATCTCAAAAAAAAGTTGTACCTTTGCACCGCAAAAGCAAAAATTAGACTATTATGGCTACAGAGATTCAACTAACTGCTTCAGAACAACTTGAGACATTACAACTCTATACGGATGTGTGTAATATTATTGATGATACGCGCAATCGTATAGCTGTATATGTGAATTCTGAAGTGTGCCACACTAATTGGCGTATTGGCAAGCGAATTAAAGAGGATGTTCTCTTTAATAAGCGTGCAGAATATGGCAAGCAAGTAGTTAAGAATCTTTCCGTTAGACTAACTGAAAGATATGGCAAAGGTTGGAGTTTACAGACCCTGCAACATTGTATACGCGCTGCGTATACTTTTACGGAAGAAGAAATTGTATACGCAGTGCGTATGCAATTCAGTTGGACTCAACTGCGTTCAGTAATGTTTATCCCCGACCCTCTTGCTCGCCAGTTTTATATGCAAATGTGTCAATATGAGCATTGGAGTACGCGCAAATTAGAGGAGAAGATTGATAGCCAATTGTACGAGCGTACTGCTATCAGTCGACGTCCAGAGGAAGTAATTCGCCAGGCCTTGGATGAGCATGCAGAAAAGCAAATGTTGGTGCCAGACTTGGTGTTTAGAAGTGGTTACTTTTTAGATGCCCTTGGTCTGCCAGATTACTTTTCTGAAAAGGATTTAGAGAATGCTATCCTATCACAAATGCAAGCATTCCTCAATGAGATGGGCACTGACTTTGCTTTCCTTGCGCGCCAAAAGCGTATAACGATTGATGCTACGGATTATTATATAGACTTGCTGTTTTATCATCGTGGTTTGCATAGATTGGTGGCTATAGATTTGAAGTTGGGTAAATTCAAACCTGAGTATGAAGGTCAGATGCGATTGTATTTGCGATACCTCAACCAGAATGAGAGACATGCGGGAGAAGATTCTCCTATCGGCTTGATTCTTTGTTCAGAGGGCAATACAGAGCATATTGAGTACCTAATGTTAGATGAAGATAGTCCGATAAAGGTGGCGCAGTATTATACGCAATTGCCTGATAAAAAACTCCTTTCTGAAAAGTTGCAGCGTGCTATTGCTATCGCTCGTGAGCATTATGCAGAACAAAGAGGTAACAAAAAGGTATTAGAATAGTAGAAGTATCTATACATAAAAGTGCTTTTAAGCGATTATTCCAACAAGCGAATAATCGCTTTTTTGTATATGGAATCATTGTAATCAAGAGATATTAACTATTAACTATTAACTGAACACCCCGCCCTCGGGCGACAACATAACCAAAGTTTAGAGCGAAGCGATAAAAGCTCCCTGCCTTTAACCTCTCTCCTCTAACCTTTAACCTAAATAGCGGCTCCGCCGCATGAAACGCACCATAGGTGCATGAAATGTCCGCTAGCGGACAGATAACGCAGCTCTGCTGCACACAACGCTCGGCTTGCCGAGCAAAAAAGCGATCTTTGAAATATTGACATATTTGGATATAGAAAACGACAACCCATTTGTGTGGATTGTCGTTTAGGGAGTGTGAAATGGTTTTAGGTGGAATTTAGTATAGGAATCCGAATAGATATAACGGAATGCTATTCCCGACACAATATTCCATTTCATCCAAAGCAAGAAAACTATTCGGTATATCTTTGATTTGTTGGAATGTTTTACTTCGTCCTCCAATTTCAAATGTATATGTTTGATCTACTTTGAAATCTCCGTGTGTTGGCATTTCTACTAAATGACCTTGGCGCAGTTGATTGAGAAAAAATGCCTCGCGCAATGTGCCAATGTTTACTTGATTGGTCAATGCAAACATCTGGTTGGTGTTATTGAGGAATATTTTATCAGGTCGAGATAATGTTTTATAGCTTTTGCTCTCTTTGCTAACAAGCATCAATAGTCCAGCGCGTTCCATTAGATGCAGCAATTTGATGACAATATCACGTGTGGCTTCAATTTCGCGACATAGTGTACTGATGTTTGGTTCTAATGGAACTTGAGTTGCCAATAACATGAGTAGTTTTTGTGCTTTTTCTAATGTAGCAAACGATAGGTCTTCCACACGAGGAATATCTTGGTTGATAATCAGTTTCATTACTTGTCCCAATCGCATGAGGTAGTCTTGTTTGGCTTCTAATACAAAGGGGTAGTATCCCTCGCGTAAGTATTGCTCGAATAGTGGCAATGGCTTTATTTTAGATGCTAAGTCCATTGCGATACTGGTATGATGCTCAATCAGGTGCTCCAAACTAATCGCTTCTGTGGATAGGATGTTGTGGAATAGCAGGTATTCTCTAAACGAAAATCCATGCAATTCGTAAACGCTTTGTCGGCGAGATAAATCTGCTTGCGCATCATCGATTTGCAACATGGAGGAACCAGTATAAACGATTTTTAGATCGCTGAAAGTATCAAATACTTGTTTGAGCATTTGTCCCCAATGTTTAGTGTAGTGTATCTCATCCACGAACAGGGCTTCAATCCCATGCGTATGAGCATACTCAGCTACATCATAAAGCGTTATGAGTTGAAACTGAAAATTATCCAACGAAATGTAAAGTGCTTTACTCAGATTGTTGTAATGTTCTTTGATATACTGTAAAATCATCGTTGTTTTACCTGTACCTCGTGCTCCTCGTATGCATATTAGTCGAGCATCCCAATTAATTTGATGGTAAAGATAGCGTTTGTTGCTTGTGTCCGTTTTTTGGATACGATGAAGATATTCATCTTGCAACATTCGAAATTGATTTTCTTGTATCATAGTAGTAAAGTATTAAAAATTCGCTGCAAAGGTAATGATTTTATTTTATAAAAGCAAATAATCGGGTAAATTTTACTTTTGAAAAAGTGATTTTATGTGTTATTTTCGCTTTTAGAAAAGTAATCTGGTACAAAAAAGAGGTGTAGTGTTCGAAATTTTGGTGATTTGTCACTATTTTTTCGAGAATTTATATAATGAAGGGTTATAAGCTAAATATGTCAATAGTGCTTAGTTGCACAAATAATAACTATCGGGCACCGTTCATTGATTTGAACCTTGCTCACAAATATAAGCCACAGAAGTGCTATAGATGTCCTATAGATGTCTTATGGTGGTCGCGAAACAAGTAGTAAATTTTCGCCCTCTGGGCGACAACATAAAATAAAACTAGGTTTAGAGCGAAGCAAAGGTCCCCTGCCTTTAACCTTTCGCCTCTAACCTTTAACCTAACAAGCGGCTCCGCCGCCCAACAAGAATATTATTAACAACTTAAAAATAGCGCGAAGGCGCAAAAAAAGCTTATGAAAAAGATATTGTCAATTTTAGTAATGGTACTCTTCGGAGTAGGTGCGCTGTATAGTCAAGGCTCTGTGACTGTATATGCATACGCAAATGTCAATACTAAAAGTCAAAGTAATTTAGGAGGTGGTCAAGTACAAGCACATGCTGCATCTCGCGAATGGAAGTCGGCGTCTGAATGGAACTCTGGCACAATAGGTAGCTCTTCATCTATTGTAGGATATGAGGCTAGAGGAACTAAATATGGCCCTTACTATAAAGTAAGTTATTCTGCTGATGCTTATCCTGATAATGGATATTATTTTTCTCATTGGCTAAATGAGAATGGAGAGACATTAACAGGTAAAGGAGATGCGAAAAATGGAATAAAGGACATAGAGCATTCGTGGGTCGGCTCTGGAAACACTAATGTTCATGTTTATGCCATCTTTAAACCTGTTACAGTCACAGGTGCAGGTACGGTAACTAATATCTCTACTACAGACCTTGGTGGGGTGGGTACTGGTACTGTAACTTTCAATGTTGCAAATGCAGATAATGGCAAGGACTTTATAGCATCAATAGAAGGAGACGCGGGATTTAAAATTATTGAAGATCCAACGTGGACAGACAATGTAGTCACTATTACTATCCAATATACAGATCAGAATAAACATGGTACAAATATTGCCTCTACCAAAGTGACCCTTACTTCTAAAGGTGATCCTAATAGTAAGGCTACTGCCACGGTTTATGCGACATCCAACCTAACTCCAACCTTTACCAAACCTGCTGACTATAATTATGGTACAATCTATGCAAACGATATTTTAAGTAGTGAAGATAAGCTACATGTCATCACTAAAAACCACGCAGCATCCCAAGCATCTCCTGCAGCAACTTGGACTGCTTCCCTTAGTGGAACCAATTCTAATCAATTCCAACTTGTCAATGCAAATCCACAATATGGAGCATTCGAAGTGATTTACAAACCAACTGAAGTAGGAACTCATACTGCTACATTGAGTATTAGTGTTACATATACTGACGCAAAAGGTACAACCATTCCTTCTGGGGAAGCACAAATAGTTACGTTAACTGGTCAAGCAGAACAGCCTACAATTTCAGCAATAGTCTTTAACCCTACTGCTGTGGATTTTAACGAGCAAGTAACAGGTTATACTGGAAGTCAAAAAGTGACTGTATCTCAACAAAATGTAGCAAATGTAGAGTATAGTTGGGGAGAAACGAACGCTGCAAATGTGTTCTCTTATGCTATTGCTGCTGGTTCGGTGACAATATCTGCTAAGCCTACCGCACCAGGCAACTATAACGCTACTTTAACTGCTACAGGTGAGGATACGCGTAATGAGTATCTAGGACAGCAAACAAAGCAAACTTTGAACGTTTCCATTGCTGTTGGCTTGCAATCGCCTGTACTACAAGGCGGCTCAAATCTCAAAGATACATACTATCTCAAATGGAATAAGATTCCTCATGCCTCTACGTACAATGTGTATGAAGTAAATGGAGATACGAAATCACTGATATCAGCTACGGACGTCGCTGATGATGGAACATATATTACTAGAAGTATCGCCTCTACCGCTGCCACTAAAACATATATCATTGAGGCAGTAGGAACGTATAAGGATGTGGAATATAAGTCTTGGTCAAATCAAGTGACGCTTAACCTCAATACCCTAACACAAACGGGTACACCGTATTTGGATATATATACAGGTACAAACCTAACTAATCTGAAAGCAGCCGGATTTGCATCAACAGGGACTGTTGTGCCAAAAAAGAAAGTGAATTTAATAAATACTTTTGATGTGAATGGCAAGCCATTGTTTGATGAATTATATGTGTTCGGAGAAACAGTTTCTTCAGATGGTAAGACCACTATGACTGCTGCCACTACCTCAGCTGTCAATACTGCGGTGACGCCATGTTATGTGTTTACTAAAACTGCCGATGGATATGAATTGATTCCTGGTGAGAATGGCGGACCAACCATCGGCAATGTCAATCAAGCTGAGAAGCCCCTACCAAATACCACCGACCGTTGTTGGACAATTGCTGCGGGCGACAATAAGAAGTTGTACTTTACAGGCTTCTGCCCATTTGGCTCAAATGGCTATTTGGCTTCTGATGAGGGAATACTCTATATCAAGGGTGAAGCTGGTGCAAGTGTGGATGTGTATTTAGAAGATTGCCAGTTGTATAGTCGTCAACATAAAGAAAATGGTGATGCAGCTACTGCGCATAGTGCTATGGAGAGATTTACAGTACCAAGTCTCGGTGGTAACTGGTCTGATCATCGTGGTTCTGCAAGTGCAATCGTATTTGAATGTATTGGCGATGATAATATGGCAAATCCATTTCGTCCCACGATACATACAATGGGTGAGAATCTACTATATTCGCAGAAGGGATGTTCTGGATATGGAAACCTGCTGGGCAAAGACTTTTACATTGGTCAATATTGTGCCAGCATGCAAGTGCGTGTGACTACAGAGACTTCTTATACAATATTGTCGTTTGATGATAAATGGCCAACCAATGCGCAGAACTATGAGGAGCATAAACGCACTAATGGTTATATCGCATTTAAGAAACCGTCTACTAACTCTCCATCTATTGAAATAGGAAACAAGAATACGGTGGTGAATTTTAATGGTGGGCAGATTGAGTTGCAAAATAGTGCTCCTGCTAGTCCATATTACCTAAATACGTTAGCAATCTGTTGCCGTTTAGGTGAGGCTACTATCTCTTTATCAGAAAGTTTAAGTATTCCTGCAAAAGTGGGATATGGTTTGGGAGGGGATGAAGTAGGTGGTGAGGTTAATTTTAATGATGGTACAGTAAATGCGCTGACATTTAAACCCAAAGCTGAACACTCGTCGTATTTTACACTAGATGAGAACGGGTTTTCGAATACGTTGCGTTGTCCAGAGAATACGTATATTACAGGTGGTTCGCATAATAGCGAAGTGCGTGCATGTTCTGCTGTTGATCGAACAGGTCACTCTCCTAAAGATAGACATGGAAATACATTGGTGAAATTGGATTATCAATTACCAGGAGAAAAAAATATCCAAGTTGATCCTTTGACTGGATTGGTTGTCCCCGAATCAATGCCTGCTCAATTGACTTGTACTGGTTGTGGCGAAAATGGTAGTAATACGGTACTGGATCTTGAAAAGTACGGAAAGCAATCGCTTTCTCCTGATGATGATAATTATATCCACTTATGGGCTCCTGGTGCTGGATTAATAGATTATGCAGTTACTTCATGGGTGATGTGTATGACAAAAGTGGAAGCGGATGCTTCTATAACAGATGTTAGTTTAGGAGGGGATAGAACTGTTCCCTCTTCAGAGACTGATAAGGTTAATAACTTGTTGTATGCACAAGTAGATAACAATATTATAGACAGATTGGAGCAAACGAATGGGGGAAAATACACATACAAAGTACCATTTAATGTGCCTGGATCAAATCCTGTGGAATATACAACTGCTGATATTAACTCATTTTCTTCTGAGATATATAGTAATATTTTGAATGAGAAATCATATGAGATACAAAATAGTATATACTATGCACGCATTGTAGAAGCGGATGAATGGATTATGTTCTCGCCTCCTTTTGACGTTTCAAATGTATATGTCATAGAAACTTCTTCAGAGTCAAACTTAGAAAATATTACAAGTTCAATTGAAAATGGGCGACAAACAGCTCTACAACTACAAGCAGAATATAATATGGACTGTGCTGCTATTTTAGCTGCGTCCATTGCTTTGGATATTAGTGCAAATAGTAATAGAAGTTTTACTGACCATTATAATTCTTATTTGAGTTATGCGGCTAATAGCACAAACAAACAAGGTAAGTCGTATAAGTCAGATGTTAAGAAAATTCAACTTAAATCATTTACAGGAAGCAATTATGATGCAAATTTCTTCCTATATAAATCAGCAGACAATGAGTGGCAGTATGAAGATGGTGCATTTGTTACAGATTGGAATTATGCTCAACCCGTAGAAAAACTAATAGGTGAAAAGATACGTACAGTGCTCATGGAACAAGGTGGTATCTATGCATTGCAATTCCCATTCTGCCCTAAATGTGAAGAAGAGGGTGCAGAGCGAACTGAATGGGATTATTGGACAGGTAAATTTATCATCTTTGAAGGATTTGGGCCGCAGACAATTGCTGGTACATCTGCCCATACGGAAATACAGACATTCGCAGATACTTACGCAACAGAAAACGTTGGACAACTAGTGGGTAATCCAGTATTTGCGGAGTATGAGGTGACACAAACAGATAAGACTTATTTCTGTGACTCCTATAATAACCTGCAGCATGACGGAGAGGATAATATTATGAAAGCAGGAGATGTATTTATGTTAGCGAAATTGCCTCCAGCACCTCAAGGACTTCAACGTAAAGTTGACTTTGAAACCGGTTCCATCACTTGGGAAGAGGATAATTCCAACGAGGGCACTACCACCTCTACGCCTACCATCTCAGGTAACCGCCAAATGATGGTTTATACCATCGAGGGTGGAGTGGGTATCATACCTGTTACAGCTCAACAAGTATCTATCTACAACGCAGCAGGTCAACTCATTACATCACAATACCTCACCGAAGAGGTACAGATACTTCTGCCAGCTGGCATCTACCTCATCTCAGGCGAGAAAGAGCAAGCCAAGGCAATAGTACGATAATGAGGTACTTGGAACAACAAAAATCGCGGAAAGGGAACTTTTCGCGATTTTGTTTGCATATATCAAAAATTAGCAGTACCTTTGCAGCCAATTTTGATTAATTCACAAACGATGAAAAAGATTGTACATGTTTTTTTGACAGCGCTACTGTGCATGGCAACCTCTGCCATCTACGCGCAAGTAACAGAAGAAAACTGCGAGGAGAGCGTGATTGCTAACGGATGGCCATCCTACTATTGCGATTGCAAGTTCAATGCAGAAGCTTTCACTCTCCCACTCGATATGCAAATATATGACTCTGTGTGGTTTGATGCCTACCTCAGCGAAATAGCTGATGGACTATCCGCATATCTCTATTCAGATTGCGATATGAGTTTTGATGTCTATATTGGTTGTACAGCCAAATCACCTAAGTATCAGGCAGTTTTCGAAAAGAACCAAACCAATACGGTCAATAGTCAAACCATCAAGGAGAAACTCGATGAAATGGGATTGGGTAACCTCAACCAACGCTTTTATATCTGTATCTCTCCCGTCAATGGCTTGGGAGGCAGACTCATTGCTTCTGCACCGGACAAGGGCTTCCCATCTACATGCGCTGACCCACTGCGACTCTTCCCTGGCATGAGTTTCCTCAGCACCGATGTAGAGAGTGTATATATCATCGACCCTAGCGATATCGAAGCAGATGTAGATCTTGTCATCCAATGGGTGGGCGACAACAATGCTCCTTGCCAACTCACTGTTACTCGAGGCGCATGCAACGGTACTGTGATAGAACAAATCAATATCACAGATAATAACCAGATTTTCCGCCTCTCTGCGCGAGACTTAGAATTGGCTTGGGAAAATGACGAACTATTCTATCTGCACTTTGCTCATGCTCCCAATACGACAGGTACCTTGCGCTGTATGACAGCTATCTACGAGGAGGATGTTGAGGCTATCGAACTATGTCAAGGCAAGGCACTCCAACTAGCCGACACCATACTCACGCAACCTACTGTCTATTTTGGAGATACCATGCATGTGGCGGACAATCGCTTTGCGGTGAAGATCTACGACTTAACTTTCATCCAACCACAAGCACTACGTGATACTATCCGCCTAAAGAACAGCCAATTACCATATAACTATCGCGGCCAATACACCATCCCTGAAGGTGGAATCAATCAGGATTACGATGTGACCATCCGCAACGCTGGAGAATGTGACGAACGCTACCTCTTGCACGTGGCGCACGACCTTACCACCATCACCTCATCTAGGGACACGACTATATGCTACGGAGGTAAGTATGTATCCAATGGTATAACATATACCAAGGATTTTACGGATATCCAGAGCAAGCAACTCAATCCAGACACCCTTATCATTGATACTATTCATGTCTATTTTGCCACCTCGCTTGACGTAATCAACGATACACTTCGTCTCAAGTCTAACCAACTATCATCTTCCTATCGATATAGAGGACAGCGCATCAAAATCCCTGCATTTGGTGACTATGAGTTTGATCTTTACAAGCCAGATGGCTCTGGTTGCATGGAGAAGGTTCTTCTTCACGTAGCTCACAATGTGGAGATGCGCTACGAGACCATCAGCGAAACCCTCTGCCAAGGTAAATCCTTTACCTACAACGGAGTAACTTATACCTCTTCCACCACCTTCGCAGATACCCTGCAACGCGATGCCGATACCTACGTCATCACCTCTGTATCACTTACCTTCACTGCTCCAGAGGCAGTATCAGACACCCTCGCCCTCAAGCAAGCAGCCTTGCCATACACCTACCGCGGTCAAGAGACTATCACCACCTTTGGAGACTACGACCTAACTATCCGCACCTCTGGTGAGTGCGACGAGCGTTATCTCTTGCACGTCTATCACGCAATAGATACCCTCTATGAGACTGTTAGCGAAACCCTCTGCCAAGGTAAATCCTTTACCTACAACGGAGTAACTTATACTTCTTCCACCACCTTCGCAGATACCCTGCAACGTGATGCCGATACCTACGTCATCACCTCTGTATCAGTCACTTTCACCGCTCCCGAGGCAGTATCAGACACCCTTGCCCTCAAGCAAGCAGCCTTGCCATACACCTACCGCGGTCAAGAAACTATCACCACCTTTGGAGACTACGACCTAACTATCCGCACCGCAGGTGAATGTGACGAGCGTTATCTCTTGCATGTGTACCACGATATTGATACGCTCTATACGAATGTAGATACCACTCTATGTGAGGGACGTATCTTTACCTACAAAGAGGTGGAATATACACAGCCAGCTATCCTCTTGGATTCCAGCTGGTTGAATATGGATACATGGCAAATCACTACTATCGACATTGCCTTCACAACTCCAGACATGGAGTATGATACGATCGTGGTGAAAACAGAAGAGTTGCTAGCAGGCTATTACTACGAACCAGCAGATACAATGGTATATGCGGCGGGCGATTACTTCTACGAGATACTTACCTACAACGATTGTACGCGCCATCTCACACTGACTGTTAATGAAGAGTTGCCTTCAGCGGTCGATAATCTACCTTGTACAGAGCAACCTCGTCTCATCATGCGCAACGGAGTAGTGTATATCCTGCGTGGCAAAGACCGCTTCACTCTTCTGGGTGAAAAGTGGTAATCCCTCGTTTCTAAGTTCGCATTACCTACCTGAATAGTGGTCTATCAGCATTCGGCTGATAGACCACTTTCTGTGTAGTCGGTTGCGTTTCGCAGAACATTTAAGATTGTTAGGAGGCATTTAAGGACTGTTCGTTAGAGCATTTAAAATCTCTTTTGCTTGATGCGTAATAGATTATACAATAATCTATGTGGTTAGGAGGATGTGATTGCGCTATAAAGCTGGCTTTAGTAGCCAATAACAAACTGCTAAGCAAAAATGCGAGCCACGTGAGCATTAGCATAAAGCAAAAGAACAACTTTTTGAAATATTTTTAAGTATTTTTGTAGCAAACGTAGTGCAGCGTATTTTTGTTAACTAAAAAAGAAATCAACGATAATTGACATCAAAATTGACCTAAATTGTCGTTTAAAATCAAATAAGTATCTCCTCGTAATATAATTCTTAAAAAAATCCTCAAATATTTGGTCATGTAAAAAAAAAGCAGTACCTTTGCGCCCAAATTTATATTCGGGTAGAAGCGTCTGCCGTTTAGTAATATAGATTTGTGTATAATTGAAATATCATTCTCACCAGTAATGGTGGGAGAAATAGCGTTTATTGGCGCTTTGTGTTTTGTAGTTCGAAACTTCGCAACTTTCAGAAACTTAATAAAAACCAAAGCAATAGTAGATGCCTATGGATATGACTATTTATTGCATGATGCCCAACGGGGGTACTATGCTTTGTCATATCGGCGTAGGTTTCCTGTTGTTTGTTTTATTAAGTAGGCATTGCGAAGGCCTCGAACTGCAAATGAGCAACTCGAGGTCTACGCTTTTTTTGTGTGCGTATGTGTGCCACGAAGTAGGCCGCAAAGGGGTTGCTCGTAATGGATTGTAAAACAAAAGAGATAGAATAAAGAGAAATGAACAAAAGTTTGAACGTATTTTTAAGTGTATTATTGTGCGCTGTACTATGTGTGGGAGTGCTCACATCGCTTTCTACTACCGATGAATCTGCCTCTCAGTATTCTCAAAAAGAACATACATCTTCTATTCCTACTAATACAGGTACTCCTACTGTATCTTTTGGTGTTGGTGCTCGTGGCAATGATTTAGCTGTCCCTATGTCCTCTCGCCCATCTCGTGGTAGTGTTAGGCATCTGTCGTCTCATCGCCTTGTGACCTCATCACCTAATAGCCTCATCACCTCATCACCTAATAGCCCAATAGCCTCATCATCTAATAGCCTCATCACCTATACCTCTTCCTCTCAAACGATGAAGTCTTTTGGTGGTGGTAGCAACGCTGCAGGTGTCTCTATGTCTGGCGGTGTAGTATCTACCAATAATCTCACCACCTCATCGCCTAATACCCCCCTTACCTTATCGCCTAATACCCCCCTCACCTCATCGCCTAATAACCTCATCACCTCATCACCTAATACCCTCCTCGCCTTATCGCCTAATAACCTCATCACCTCATCACCTAATAACCTCCTCACCTCATCTCCTAATGGCCTCTTCGCCTCATCAACGGGTGCCCGTGGCATAGGTGGTCGTCATAATGCGCCAGGAACATTGGGTGGTGAAGATAACAATTATATCAACTGGTTGGAGTCCGAGGGATGGATATATGGCGAAGGTTGCTTGACTTTGAGCGAACAAGAGTTGCGCGATTTATACGTCGCTCTAACAGGAGACAATTCTTTTCAGAATGAAGATCAATGGAACGCTTTCTGGGAGTGGTTTATGGGCAAACAATCGGATGATAGTTTCAAATGGAAACTCCCATTGTCGGATGCTATTCCTTTCTTGTTGCTATTAGCAATGGCATATGTGTTCTATATATTTTTAAAAACAAGAAAACAAATTCAAACAAAATGAAAAATATCTTTACTAAGGCGCTCTTAATCGCGTCTATGACTATGATGTCAGTACTTCCTATGGCAGCTCAAGCAATAGGAACGAGTTGTGAAAATCCTTATCTCGTGACTAAGGAGTTTAATACAGCTATTACTGAGCCTGGCTCCTATTGGTTCTCCGTAACTACCTATGATTTGCCATTGCGTGTACGCTACACACCAAGTGCACCTACTGATGAGGTAATGAAAGCATATGTAGATTTTTCTTGTACTCCAGGTGTATATGATGATCCAAATCTTTACGAACTCACAGATATGGCTAGTGGTTGGAATGTTGAGATGCCGATTACTTTTAGCGCAGATACAATAGAAGTAGATGGACAAGTGGTATATGAAGTGTTGGTAGAAGCTATGTATAGGGATCTTATGCGTTCATTTGATATTCTGTACAATGTAGAAGCTAAAGTAAATGTATATATTCCTCAAGCGGGCGCTGTGGCAGTGATTCCTGATACTATATTCCGTGATTGCATCGAGAGCAGCCACTGGATTACACTTGCAGATACCATGTCTATAGGACTTACAACCATAGATGATACATATATTTTACCAATGAGAGATTGGCAAAATGATTCAATCTATTTTGAGTGGGGTGGCACTACTAGTCCAGTTCATATTTATGTGTCAGCAACCTCATGTGATTTTGTACCTTCTGATGACAATGTGTTTGTGACAAGTCATATCGTTCTTGATCCCACGAATGGTACACAATATTTGTCTATGACATCGCAAGAGATTCACAATTTCGTTAAAGATAATGGTAATGGTGGATTATATTATGCAAGGATTTTCTCAGCTGAAGAGGCGGAGTTGGTGGTGAACTACAAACCACTTTCTCCAGAAATGGCACGTGCTATCCCTATGGAATTGAACAAAGCGGTAGAGGTTAAGGTTAATGATGCTGAGCAATACTACTATTTCCGCAAAGATTGGAGCGAAAATTCGATACTCTTCCAATCTACTACTTCAGATACAATTATTGCCTATTTTGGAACTACCCCTACTTTTACTTTGGATGCTAGTGATGCAGCGTACATAGGTGCATACACGTTCTATCCTGAAGCAGGTCATACTTCGTTGTGTTTATCTAAAAAACAATTGAGCGAAATGGCGAATAAGTGTGCTACAGATCATATTTTTGTCCGTTTTGCTGTACCAAAGAATACCTTTGTAACTCCGTTCTTGTGGAGCGCAGGCATCTGCACTTCTAATAGTGTGGAGATCTTCCCTAACGGCGTAGTGAAATTAGCTGCTAATAAAAAGAATGATGTTTATCGTATAGATTTTGATAAATGGTCAATGGGTGATACAGAGGTTATCTGGAAAGGTTCTGCTACCAACAAAGTATATTTGGCAGATACATGTTCTTATACTCTATCGGCATCAAATAGTCATGTGATAACAGTCACAACACTTAAAAAGAATCAATCTTTTGTTATTACCAAACAACTCTTGGATTCTATTGCGGATCGTGTAGATGCGGAAGGTTATCTCTATTTCCGCTTTGACACACGTGGTGCTGGTGAACTTCAAACCGTATTTACTTTGGATACTACTGCTATCGTTATCCCCGATCTCCCTGCAGTACCTACCACCGAATGCTCACTCAGCAGCCTCCCATTGGCGCAAGGCGACCAAGTGGTGCTCAACCTCGATAGTGCATTCACTGTATATCGCATTGATTATAAGGCATGGCTCAAGTCAGGTGCTACTCTCGCATGGAATGGTGCAGAACCATTGCACACCTTTGTAGCAGAGACTTGCGCGTTCGCACTCGCGCCATACAATAGGTACGTGCTCGCGTATATACCTGTGCCTGCGCAAGGCAATATCGTATTGGATGCTGCTCAATTGGCAGCGATGGAGGAGTATGTATCCGAAGATGGCTTCCTCTACATCCGCTTCCTCACCAAAGAAGAGGGTATATTAGAGGTAAAATAGACTAACCTCCCCTCCAAGGAGGGGATGGGCTTGCCTATTTTATGCCCCTTACTTGCCCCTTACTTCCATCGGAACCTCATCGGAACCTGATCGGAACCTCATCGGAACCTGACCGAAGGATGCATAAGGGATAAGCATAGGATATATTAGGGATAAAACTCCCTCGCTACCCCGGCATATGCCGAGAAACGTGTTCTTTCTTTGTCCATTATCCCGAATAGTATTCGGGTAATGCAACACCCCGCGGCTCCGCCGCTGAGAATTAGAATATTAAAAAAAACTATAAACAATATGAAAAAGTTATTAACAACGTTGTGTGTACTTTTGGTTGGTATTACGCCAATCTTTGCTGCTGCCACGATAACCGTGAATGTAACCGCGGCAAAAGCGGATGACTCGCAAGATGCCATAGGTGGAACGGTAAAACTCACTAAAACAAAGGCGTCGTCAGGACAGGGACAATACAGTTCTACAACTGAAGGAAATCCAACTATATCAAATTTTCAGGCGCAAGGTTCTGATGGATTCTGGATCATCACCCCCGCTTATGACCCGATAATCACCCTAACACCAGCTGCGAGTGAGGGATATTATGTAGAAGGTATCTATCAAGTAGTGAACGAGGAGGAGACATTGGTCGGGTTTGCAGAGTTTGAGATAACCAACTCCAGCAATGCAACCTATACTTATAAGGTGAAATTTGCAAAACTTCCAGATGGAGTGCCTCTCACTATCACTTCATCAACCTCTTTAACTGATCTTTATACGGGAACGGAGGGTCTATCTACTACATTCCCTTATAAACCGAAATGGCGAGTGAATCTCGCTTCTACATTTGATGAAAGTGGAAAGGCGTTGTTTGATCAGTTGTTTATCTTCGGTAAGACCACTTTTAATGGTTCCGTTTCTGCGTCCACGTCTGTGACACCATGCTATAAGTTTACGAAGTCGGATGAAAATACGTATCGTTTCAGTGATTATGTGCCCAATGTTAATATCTCAGGTAAAGCATCCATGTTTAATATTACGGCTACGGAAGGTATGAAGATATATGCTACAGGTTGGTGCCCTTCAGGTTCGTGTGGTTATAGACCAGAGGACAATGGATTGTTCTATATCAAAGGAGCAGCGGGCGTGAGCGTACACTTGTATATTGAAGATTGTTATATGTATCTTCGTGCACATACGAAGTCGGGAACTTTCAGCGATATTCGTAACGATGATCATCTGTATAAAGAGACATTTATCCCTGGCAACGACCCAGACAAACGTCCTAGTGTACCTGGTATTGCCAGCTCGGTGGTGTTTGAATGTACCTCTACCTCTGTTAACTCGGGTAATCCTTTCAAACCGTATGTGCATGTTCGTGGTAATAACTTGATGTATGGACATCGCGGAACGCCCTTTAATTTGGATATTTCTAGTTTAGCAGGTATGATAGGCATGGATATTAATCCCATCATTGGACAATATTGTGCTGCGTTATCGGTAAAGATAGGTAATGATGGTAAGGGTAGTGGTATTATGCAAGGTACTGCTACTAGTAACTCTTATACAACACTAACCCTAGATGACAAGTGGCCAACGAGTGCAACGGGAGGTGAATCTACTCATACTAATGGTTACCTTAAGTTTGAAAAAGAGTGGTATGCTAGTCCATCGATTGATTTGGGCAATAAGAATACAGTGCTGAACTTTGATGGCGGTCGCTTTGAATTGTCTCCAAACCTGCCGACTCAAGCACAATATATTAACAACTTGACTATTTGTTATCGAACTGGTTTCGTGGATCTCTTGGGTGGTGTATATGTGATGAGCGGTGTAGGTGGTGAGAGTACTGCGGGAACGGTCAACATCAATGATGGTTCGGTGTATGTGACTCCATTTAATGCGATGCACACCGATATTTCGAAATTCTTGTGCTTGCCAGGATACTTTGAAGATGCTGTGATAGATGCCACAGGCAAATACGCAGAATCTCGCATATTGCGTTGTCCCGCTAATACCTATGTGACGGGTGGCTCGCACCCTGGCGATATTCGAGCGTGTGATGATCAGAATGCATCAGGTAATGCTCCGAAAGACAGGATAACAGAGCACTTGCTCAAACAAGTCAAAATACCTACAAGTAGTTTTACAAATGGTCAATTGCTAACAGCGGAACAATTTGCGAGTGTGTTCCCGTCTAGTGCGACAATTGAGTGTGGCTATCCAAGTGACTTGTGTACCGTATCTTCTCCGCATACACAGACATACGCTCAGTATTACAGTCATATCCCGTATGGAGCCAACTCCATTGCTCCACAGGATGGATATATCTATTTATGGCTTCCAGGACACGGCAAGCATAGTGTCACCTATGTGCCATGGCAAGTGTTCTTCCCTAAAACTACAATGGGAATATCGGACTATACACAAACTTTAGGTGAGGTGGATAATGTTTTGCAAGAGTTTTATGCAGATGGCAAAACGCGTAAAAAGAAAGCGCAGAATGTGCTGTATGTGGATATAGATGATAATATGAAAGCTTTCCTCACAAATGAACATGGAGAGCAGAAATATCCAGCTCAAGTTCCTGCAAGTACTAATTACGTGTATGTTACTCCTGAGGGAAATTCAGAAAACATATATCACAAAAGTATTACGAATACAGAACCATACACTGTGTATAACTCGGTTTGTTACGTTACGACGGCAGTTGCGGATGAATGGATGCTGTTCTGCCCACCATTTGATGTGACCAATGTATATATCATTGAGACAGCAAATGAGGAGTTGCTTGCAAAGAAAGCAGCAGAAGATAGAGACGCCGCATTGTTGAGACAAAGTAAATATAATCTTGATGCTATGACCATTGTGGGCGCAAACATGGTAAGTAACGATAAGGCAATCAAATTCTGGGAACATTATTCAGGATTTAATAAGTATGTGCAAGCAGTACGAAAGTACAAGAATTCAGGTAAAACAGATAATACAGATATGACCACTGCAGCAGAATACTATGCCGATGACAATGGTATATCTTGGAGTGGTGCGATAGGTTCTGTTGTAAATTATACTAAGTTGGTTCACTTGTCGAAGACGGATAATAAGTATAATTACGATCAGGCACACTACTATTTATACAAACAAGGAGCGGGAAACTTCACAGAATGGGGTGAAGATTCAGAAGGAAGCACTTTTCTTCGCACCAATTGGGAATTGGCAGATGCCAATATAACGGGTGTGAATGGTACCACTTGTGTGATGAAGAAAGGTGAAGTTTATGCGATGCAGTTCCCGTATTGTCCAGGATGTAATGATGGTACAAAGTGGGATTATTGGACTGGTAAAATGTTGGTTTTTGAGGGTGTTGGCGAAAATACGATAGCTGGTACCAGTGCACATACAGGTATATTATCTAATGAACTTGCTAACGGTTTGCATGGCAATTACACATTGGCGGATATACAAAATACTTCTAGTGACGATACTTTCAACGGAGTAAGTGACTTATATTTCAACTCTACCGATAGCCTCAATCAGTTCTCTAATTTGCCACCAGAGCAATTGAATCCTGGCGATGCTTTCTTGAAACTGACTGCTCCAATGTCAATGCCTGGCAAACGCATCAAATCCATCAATGCGGAAACCGGTGCTATCACCTGGGAGGAAGGTGGTGATAACCAAAATACTACCACAGGTACACCTACTATCTCGGGTAATCGTCAGATGATGGTATACACCATCGAAGGTGGAGTGGGGATCATACCAGTTACTGCGCAGCAAGTTAGCATCTACAATGCTGCTGGTCAGCTCATTACCTCACAATACCTCACCGAAGAGATGCAGATATCTCTGCCAGCAGGTATCTATCTCATCTCTGGCGAGAAAGAGCAAGCCAAGGCAATAGTACGATAATGAGGTACTTGGAACAACAAAAATCGTGGAAAGGAGCACTTTCCACGATTTTGTTTGTGTAAGTCGAAAAGATATGCTACTTTTGCACATGAATTTACGCTGGAGGGGTGTGCCTATACAAAAGGGTGGCAGGGCATACTAATGCCCCTTCGCGGCTCGTAGATATTGGCAATTCGGAACTTCGCAACCTTCGACCATATGCTTGTAACAATGTCTATGACCGCGATGGGGTGACGGGGAGGGAGATGAATGATGTGTTGTTGTGTAATTAGCTGATAATGAGGGAGTTCTGGGGGGGGGGTAGGATTCTGAATAAAAGCCCCTAGGGGCTGACCCTTGGAGAAGAAGACTGATAGTTATCGAAAAATGCATTTTTTTAAGAAAAAAGTGCGGAAATATTTGTGTGGTTCGAAAAAAAGTAGTAACTTTGCAGCCTAAATTGTAGGGTTTACTGTATACTTACGTGTAGTAGCTCTCACAAGTGTGAAAAATAACTAACAAAATTATTAATAACTAAACAACAAAAAGATGCGTAAATTTTTACTATCCGCCGTTGCTCTGATGGTAGCCGTTACAATGATGGCTGCTGGTGCGGGCGATGGCTCAAGCAAAGCCAATGCTATTGACTTTGCGTGGGTTGGTGGTCACAAACCTGCACTGAGTGCGGGTTCGTGGTATCGCGTGAGTTTGTCTCCATTGAAAGCAGAGGCAAATGATCCAACTTTGGCCCTTTATTTGACCAACCTTACGGATGAGACTGCAGCGGTGACTGTTACCGTAGAAGCTAGTCTTCTGGGACAATCTTCGTCTAGCAAATTCAATTACAACATTGCTGCTAAAGATTATCAACTTTGGAGTAAGAAATCTTTTGTTGCTGGCGGTAGAGAACTCTCACTGAAGCAAATGATGGACTTAGGTCTTTCTGAGATTTATCTGCAATTGACATCCAACAAAGAAATTGCATTGTCTGCTAAGGTCTATGAGACCGAGGATATCGTAGATGATGCTTGTTCTAAAGCGAAGGACTTTACTTGGGCAGGCGTAAATATTCCTGTCGGTGAGCAATGGTTCCGCTTGAACTTGAGCGAAGTGAAGAACAATAACAAGAAGCTTAACTTCGTGATTACTAACCAAGGCGCAGTAGAGGCCAATGTGAGCTTCGAAATGAGTCTTGACTGTCCTGCTAGTGCGGTGTTGCCTGCTAAGAACTGGACAATTGCTGCTGGCGCAGAAGAGGAGAATGAACTAGGTACAATCTTCTTGGACGTGCTGAACGAGGATTATGTGTTCGTGAAGTTGATCAATGACCAACCTATCACCATGCGTGTGGAAGAAGAAGTTGTAGTGGTTGACCCTAGCTTGTATGCAGACTTCGATTGCGCAACTGCTCCTGAATTGGTATTTGGCGAGGAAATGAACCTCACCGCAGGTAAGCACGTTTACAAAGTGAAACGCGAGGAACTGATTGCCGAGCGCGATTTTGATACAGAGTTCTATGTAACCAACAATACTAGCGAGGTTGCTAACTTGACTGTTGAAACTGCTTTTGCTTGCCCAGTAACGAGCGTTATAGCTCAAAACTTGGTAATTAATGCACAAGAAAGCATTATGAAACTAGTTAAGGGCGACATGCTCAAAGCTGTGAATAGCGAGTGGGTATATATCCGCTTTATCACCGATAAGGATCTGACAGCTTCTGTTGGTATGCGCAATGTATCTCCATGTGCAAACGCAGTTGTATTCGACTGGAATACAGGTGCTGAGTTGCAAGCAGGTGAATCACAATGGTATGAGGTGGATATTACTACCTTGAAGCAAAATAAGCAACACCTCTATTTGGCGTTTGCTAACCACTCAAAAGCGACAGCATTGGTGAACTTGGAGTTGGCGATGGATTGCCAAGGCACAATCTTACCATTGGTATTGCCAGTTCCTGCAGGTTTTGATCTCGGTCAAACAATTGATTATCAAATCCTTTCTCGTTCTCCACTAAACCGTATCTATGTGGGCGTGAGCACAGATTCTCATATCGAATTATCTGCTTCTACCAAGGACGCTATTGCGGCAGATCCTACTCCATGTTTGAATGCTTTGAATCCAGAGCATGGCAAAGAGTATAAACACGCAGCAGGTACCACATCATGGTACAAGATTTCATTGGATTTGCTCAAGAGCAAAGTAGGTTATTCTAGCATTTACTTGGCGAACCCAGGTAATAAGCGTGCAAACGTAACCATCGGTATGGTAACTGATTGCCAATATACAACAGGCGCTACCATCACCTTGCCTATCCCTGCAGGCTTCAACTTAGGTATGCTTGCTCCAAACGTGATTGGTAATTTGGTTGATGCCCTCGCGCGTGTAGAAAAAGTATATAATAAGGTGGATCCAAAGGATGTATATCTGGAGATTAAGACCGACCAAGATATTCTCTTTGGCTTGGATGTTACCAACGCTACTACCAATCCATGCTTGCGCGAAGATTTGATTACCTTCGACTGGGCAAATGGTGCTAAAGTAACGAAAGGCGACGCTAAGTGGTTTGACATGGATTTGAATACCGTTAAGCAATCTGGCAAACACGTGAAGTTGACATTCACTAACCATACCGACTCTATCGTATGGGCAGTGACTGTGGTATCAGTGGATTGTCCTGCTAAGTTGACCATGCCACTCGTAGTGCCAGTTCCAGCAGGTATGAGCATTGACAAACTGATCGATTACAGTTTCTTTGCAGCTGTGAACCTAGATAATATATATATAGGTGTATTGACCGACGGCGAGTTGGAGTTGGGCGCTTCTATGATAGAGGCAACACTTACTACTCCTCCTGCTGATTGTACAAATGCTACCGTTGTGACATCTGACGAAGAATATATTCAAAACCCAGGTACAAAGTGGTATAAGTTCCCAATGAGCTTGGTGGACGAAATGACTTCTCCTGCTAGCTTCTCTATTAAGAACATGGGTACCAACCATGCTACATTGACCGCAGGCGTTACCGTAGGGTGTGAATATGCTATTGCTACTCGTGGTAAAATGATTGTTCCAGAATATGTGGACATGACATTGAATATGCCTAAACGTGTGGTAACAATGGCACGCAAGTTGATTGATGTAGATGTGAATGACTTCTATCTGCAATTGACTACAGATCAACCAATTGCCTTTAGTATGAATACACGAACAGTTGATGTTCGAGTATGTGGTGCATCCAAAGATTTTGATTGGAATGCATGGAAGACTACTGGATTGCAATTGGGAGCTAACGAGGATACTTGGTACAAGGTGAACTTGGGCGCTCCATTGCAACAACTGAAAAATGGTGAGGATATTGTATTGTCAGTATCTAATCCAAATTCAGAGGCAATTGACGTGGATTTCTCAGTATCACCAACTTGCCCAGTAGCATTGAGCTTCAATGGATCGGTTAGCATCCCTGGAAATATGACCGTACAAAAGGTATTGGCACATGATGATGTGATGCGCATGCTAGTTCGTATGGACAACTTCGTATATAATAGCGACACCGATTTGTGGATTGAGAGAGTGGAAACTAATGCATTCTTGAATAAACTCAAAGAAGTACTCAGCAAATATGGTTATGAGGAGTATGTTCCTTATGACAGAATCGAGTCTCTGGTTGACAAATACGGTGTATATATCTCATTTACAGGTGCTAAAGACCTCTTTGATAGCTATGAGAAATATCTCTCACGTGCTGAGGTAGAGCGTCTGCTTGAGAAATATTATAAGGAATATGTGAATATCGAAACAGCGAAGAAGTTGTTTGATAAATATGGCGAGTATATCCCATCTAAGGTTGTTGAGAAAGCGTTGGAGAACTATGATAAGTTGATTCCATTTGCAGGTGGCGCCAAAGTGATGGTGGATAAGTGCAAACAATACATCTCTAAGGACGACTTGAAGGCTGTCATCAACCGTTGCGAGCAATATGTACCAGTTGAGGAAATGAAGCAATTGTATAAGCGTTTGGTGGCACTGATTCCAGATGAGAAAGCAATCTACCTCAACCTAAAGAGCGAGGGCGACTTGATTGTAGAGCCAGACACCGTACCAGAAACTCCTGCTGGTTGCGAGGCAGCTACATTGCTGGATTGGACTAAGGTAGTGAACTTATCAGAACTGCCAACTGGTTGGTACAAGTGCGATGTTAGCAGCTTGCATGCAACGCGTTCTGACTTCACCTTGAAATTGAATAATGATATGGGTGAAGTGAAAGCATTGGAAATGTCGTTGTTCTTGAGTTGCGATGAGCCATTTGTAGCAAAGACCAAGAAAACCTTCCAAGAGGGATTGAACTCTAGTACAATAGCATACAGCACCCTGACACAGTACGCTGGTCAAGTAGATGTGTTGTATTTCTACATCCTACATACCGATGCAGAAGTGGAAGAACCAGAGGCATGTTTGAGCGCTGTTGACTATGTATTTGGTCAAGATATCTCTTTGAAAGCAGGTGATGACTTGTGGTATGCAATTGACGTGGCTGCTATCCGCGCAATGCAAAAGAATATGAATGTGACCGTAACCAATGCATCAGATGTGGCAGTGAACTTGACACTAGAACTCGCATTTGAATGCCCAGTTACTGCATTTGAAACACAAGTAGAGAAACTAATCGAGGCACGCACCTCATACACAGAGGTGGTGACTGTGGAGACATTGGAGGCTCATGCAGATGTGAATATAGCTTACTTGCACGTTGTATCAACAGGTGATTTGACTATTAATGTAGCTCCAGATACAACCGTTGTTCCTGTTCCTGAGGCTTGTGAATTGGGTGATACAATTGTATGGACAAGTGGTATGACATTACAAATCGCAGAAGCAGTAGATAAATGGTACACGGTGGATATTTCCGAGGCTTCTGCAAATAAATATGATGTGAAGATTACGGTAGAAAATAATACTGGCGTGGATGTTAATGCAACAATAGATGTATATACTACATGTCCAGTGGGATCTGCTGTAAGATCTGCTACTCAAACAATTTATTCATATTCCGAGACTACTAAGAAAGTAATGTACGATCAATACAGCAAGCATAATACAGATTGGTTGTATATACATGTTATAACGTCTGGTAGTTTGGATGTCTCTTCTGAGCACATTGTATATCCTAAGACATATGAATACAAAACAATCACAGAATATGTGTGTGATGGCACTGCATTTGTAGATCCAATTACCAATGGTTCTGTATTGATTTCATCATTGATTGCAGACGTATTTGAGTGGAATGATACAGTACCTGTTAGTCCTACACTTGATTCTGTATACACATTTGTGGTAACTCCAGTAGTAGCTCCTGTGAAGATGAATGATTCCATTTTGGCTACTATCACAAGTGCAATACCTGTATTGAAACAAGGTGAACTACCTGTTGCAGATGCTAGTGTAACAGCCATCAAGGCTTATTATCAAGGTCTTGATACCGAAACAACCTCTGATGTGGTGACGCTGACATGGAAACATAATGCGGGCATTATCCCTTGCGATGCTACTACTTATACTATGACTTTGGTCGTGGAAGATGAATGTGACAACGTCTTGGAAACAACATTCGTATTCAATGTAGAGGCACGCACCGTGACTGAGACTACAACTTCTGCTACAGTTTGCCATGGTGGATCTTATCACTGGGATATAACTGGTAATTATTACTCGCTAGCAGGTGAGTATCGTGACACATTGCGTACTGCAAATGGCTGTGACCAAGAGATTCGAATCTTGAACTTGACTGTATTGCCAGAGATTAAGAATGTTCTTAACCACACTATCTGCTTCGGCGAGATGTATAAGGGTACTATTTATACTGCAAGTAAAACAATTACTGAGACTTTCGTTGCTGCAAATGGTTGCGATAGTACAGTAATCGTGAACTTGACCGTCTTGCCAGATGTAGTTTATGAGACTGCAGAATCCCAAACAATCTGCTTCGGTGAGACTTACAACTGGCGTGGTGCAGATCGTAGCGCAAGTGCAAGCGATACTTTGAAGAACTCTTTGGGTTGCGATAGTATCATCTATACCTTGAACTTGACAGTCTTGCCAGCAGTAGTAAATGCTCCAGTAGAGACTGCAACCGTATGCTTCGGTGAGACATACAACTGGCGTGGTGCTGCTCGCAATGCAAGTGCAAGTGATACCTTGAAGAACTCATTGGGTTGCGATAGTATCATCTATACCTTGAACTTGACAGTCTTGCCAGCAGTAGTAAATGCTCCAGTAGAGACTGCAACCGTATGCTTCGGTGAGACTTACAACTGGCGTGGTGCAGATCGTAGCGCAAGTGCAAGCGATACCTTGAAGAACTCTTTGGGTTGTGATAGTATCATCTATACTTTGAACTTGACAGTCTTGCCAGCAGTAGTAAATGCTCCAGTAGAGACTGCAACCGTATGCTTCGGTGAGACATACATATGGCGTGTTGCTGATCGCAATGAAAGTGAAATTGATACATTGAAGAAATCATTGGGTTGCGATAGTATCATCTAGACCTTGAACTTGACAGTCTTGCCAGCAGTAGTAAATGCTCCAGTAGAGA
>JAFTXV010000011.1 GCA_017461505.1 Paludibacteraceae bacterium
CCTGTAGATGGTAGATCGGCTATGCCTGTAGATGGTAGATCGGCTACGCCTGTAGATGGTAGATCGGCTGTGCCTGTAGATGGTAGATCGGCTATGCCTGTAGATGGTAGATCGGCTACGCCTGTAGATGGTAGATCGGCTACGCCTGCAGACCGACTTTGGAGGGTCTGCTTCAAGAAATGGTTTGTGGCGATGGTGGCGAGTTGGATGAAGGATGAGGTGGTGAATCATACCGTATTGGTGTTGGTTGGTCGGCAGGGTATCTTCAAGACTACATGGCTGGACAATCTTATTCCGCCTGAACTGCGTGCCTACAGCAGCAAGTTGCCACTATCGGGGCAGATAAGCAAAGATGATCGCTTGCGCCTATGCGAAAACGGACTGCTCAATATCGACGAGCTGGATGCTATCTGTGGGCGTGAAATGAACATCGTGAAGTCGCTACTGACTTCCACCGATGTCAATGAGCGTGCGGCGTATGGCAGGTTGAAGGAGCGAAGAGTGCGGTTGGCGAGTTTCTGTGCGAGTACGAACAAACGCGAGTTCTTGACCGATGTAACGGGCAATAGGCGATGGCTGCCATTCGAAGTGGAGAGCATACAGAATCCGTTTCATACGATTATCCCTTACGAGCTATTGTATGCGCAGGCGAAAGCCTTGGTAGAGGAAGGGTATTTTGCGTATTGGTTTGACATGGAGGAGATGGAAGTGCTGGAGGCGCACAACGAGGAGTTCCGCGCGCAAGAGAACGAAGAACAACTGCTTCCGATATTGTTTGATGTGCCGGCGGAAGGCAAAGGCGAGTTTATGACTACGGCGGAGATTAGCGATCGGTTAGCGACTTATGGAGGCATCAAAAAACCGATGAGCATACGCAAACTCAATGCGATATTGGAGCATCATGCGTTCAAAGCTGTTCGTCCGTATGTGGATGGCAAACAAGTACGAGGATGGCTGGTGTATAAGCGCAAACAGGATGAAATAGAAATCAAACAAAAAGAATTAGCCAATAAGTCACAAAGACATGAAGACATCTTATTTTGATAAATTCACAGGCGCGCGGGCGTGAGTTTTTATAAATTACTTGTCTTATGCGTCTTATGGCTTAAACTAAACTATTAACCCTAAAACTTATTGAATTATGGCAAAAGTAACATTTATGGATGGGATTGCAACCATCAGTGGTAGAATTGGTGATGTGGTTTTTCGGACATCACCATCGGGAAAAACATACGCATGCAAAGCACCCAAATGCGTGTCTAGGAAACCGACACACAAAGAAATGAAACAACGAAATCGATTTGCGTTGGTTTGCAGGGTGGTTAGCGTACTACTGGCAGATCCTGCGCTACGAAAAGCATACGAGAAGGAGTTTAAGAAGAACCATGCAGGTATAAGAACTCTGAGGCAGTATGTATTCAAACAAGTGTGGTATGGATTGCCAAAATAAAACATTTCTCGGCAAATACGCCGAGAGTTAAACAAACAAAAGACAGCGATGTCCTAGTGATGTCCTAGTGATGTCCTATGGTGGTCGCGAAATGTGCAAGTGATTTGAAAACAAAAATATGGCGACTTTGTCGCAGTTTATAGGACGCTTCGCTATAGTTTAAAGTTTAGAGGCGAGGAAATATGATAGTGACATTTAAGAAACCAGTGGAAGGGTTGAGAGGGAAGATGCGATTGGAGGATGGGTTTTATATCCGAAAACTGCATGGAAAATATGTGGTGCAACGATGCCCAAATCGGAAAGGGCATGTGCCGACGGAGAAGGAAAGGGAAAATCAGCAACGGTTTATTCAGCAGTATAGACGGCTGCGCCGTGGGGTAGGGTGTAAGGTGAGAAGGCGATTAGGCGATGAGGCGAAAGGTTAAAGGCAAGGAAATATGAAATCAAGAACTAAAATAGAACTCTCCCGCGCAGCGGGTGTGAGTCCAGAGACCTTCCGCCGTTGGCTGAAGACCGACCGTGCTTTTCTGGAAGCGAACGGCATCCGCCCTACCACGAAACTATTTCCACCCAAAGTGGTCAAATACCTTTGTGACAAATACGCCATCGACCTCTAAACCCTAAACACTCATTACTAAACAAGAAAAATCGCCCTTTACGCGATTTTTCTTGCATATCTCAAAATAATTCACTACCTTTGCACCCGCAAAAATTGACAACACCATATAATGCCAGCACCTAAATTGCAAACTCCAAAAGTCCTCAGTATTGATTTTGAGGAATTTAGAGATACTTATCAAAACGGCTTAGTTCCACAAGCCAAGCCTATTGAAAAGGCAGTTCACCCTCTTGAAGGATTGAACCCGAATGCGCGTGTGTTGGTGGCTGTGGTTCCCCTCAAGAATGCCGCAAAAATTTTTGATCGTACAGCCAAAGTTTATTGGACACGACCAAAGTTTCCCAATACAATTGATCTCAAACAAGTAGAATATCTCGTGCCATATATTAGTGGTAAAGGTATTCGTGACATATATAAAGTCACAAAGATACATGCAGGCACCAAACAAGATATAGACCCTACTTGTGAAGATGATCGTATGCGTTTGGTTTTTGAGATGAAGTTTGAGAAACAACTTTTTGATGACTACAAACCTCATGACCTCAAAATTTGGCATTGCTTTACGGATATTACTGTTGAAGAATTGCTCGTTCCAAAGGCAGATGCAATATATCATCGTTTAGTAGATGATCGGTGGAGTTTTCGTACTGCTAACACGAAAGAGTACACGCACTGCTACCATGCTTATCCAGCAATGATGATTCCGCAAGTGGCGCGTACCTTAATTGAGGAATACAAACCATTAGGACGCTTGGAGTGTATTTTTGACCCGTATGCTGGTAGTGGAACTACTTTGGTAGAAGCCAACCTTATAGGTGTAAATGCAATTGGAACAGACCTCAATCCATTGGCGCGTATGATGAGTAGAGTGAAAACAACACACTATGACCAACCGCAAATCGTAGAATGGTTCGAGAATATCTGTTCGCACTTCAAAAATTATGATCCAAACATAGTGCGCAAAAAAGACTTTAGTAATATCTCAAATTATACTTTCTGGTACACGGAGGATGCTCTACTTCGATTGTCATATATTCAGCAATTGATAGATGACCATACAAATGGATGCGAGTTCTTCCTGCTTTGTTTGGCTGAAACGGTACGCGAAGTATCTTTCACTCGGAATGGTGAGTTCAAGCGCTTTAAAATGTCCGAAAAAAGTTTGGAAAAGTTCAAACCTGATGTTTTTGATTTGTTCAAGCGCAAAGTAACGAGAAATATCAACGGATTGCACCAATTCAATACAACTGCACCTATGCAAGCCAATAGTAAAGTGTGCGACTTTAACTCCACTTTTGGCATTCCTGACACCATCCTGCCCGAAGGAAGTGTTGATATGGTTGTCACATCGCCACCTTATGGAGATAGCCACACCACCGTTGCTTATGGTCAGTTTTCGCGTTGGGCAAATGAATGGTTCTGCTACAAAGAGGCTGCTTCACTTGATTCAATGTTAATGGGTGGTAAAAAAACGCGCCAAGAATTATTTACAACTACCACAATTCGACAAGAACTAGATGCTATTAGGGCATTAGATGAAAAACGTTATTGGGAAGTTGTGAGTTTCTTAAATGACTACACATTGAGTATTCAAAATGTTGCAAAAGTGGTACGCAAGGGAGGAGTTGTTTGCTATGTAGTAGGAGACAGACGCGTCAAAGGTATCCAAATACCATTAGACCTATTCACAGCAGAAACTTTCTCGTGTCATGGATTTAAGCACAAAATCACCCTCGTAAGAGAGATACCCAACAAACGAATGCCCGCACAAACAAGCCCCACCAATCAGGCAGGGCTTAAAGTGGCTACCATGAGCCAAGAGTTTTTGGTTATTCTTGATAAACAAGAGTGATTATTCTATTTCTTCATGATAGGCAAACAATTTATCTAACGATTGAGGCAAAATGCGGAAACCGCTTCCATGGTCATGCGATTTACCAGATGGATAACTTCCAATACGAATATCATACATAATTTTTCCTTCTTGTAGCAGGTTAATAAATCTTTCTATGGAAGGACGCATATATACATCTGCTTTATGAAACAAGAATAGTTCTGTTCCCCCACTTTTTTGTCTCTTGGCTGATACATAGAATAAGTTCTCTAATTTATTCTTTAGCGTTTCTTCTATTTCTTCAAAGGTATATCCTACTGATTTATCTAAAATGTTACCACTTTGTAAATCGCTTACTTGAATCAAAATCATTTTTGCTTCATGATCAATGCATAACTGGAAAGAATATTTTCCCATATATGTATTGCTTTTGGTAGCAAACATGGAGGTGTGTAATCTCTTCAAAGTTGGATTGTTTGGATAAGGAGTACCAAACTTTGTATTCAAAATACTATTTGCATCGTCAGGAAAGGATGGCCTTCTTGTAAAAAGCGTAACATAAGAACTTGAGTTTTCACGATGTGCCTTTATCTCAAAACCAAATAAATCAGGCGCATTGATATTATTCTCTGCTACTCCTACACAATCTTCGAAAGTTTTACCAATTCCTGTGTCACTTGTGCGGTGCGACGGAATATACCCCATACTTTTTACCTCTCGAAAACGAGCGATCATTTTTCTTTTATTGCATACCATATCCAATGTATTTTTCACTGCCCGAAAACGAGCAATTATTCCTCTTTTGTTGCACATTATATTCAGTGTGTTTTGTACTGGTGCAATAAAAACGCTACTAATCCCACGGACTAGTAGCGCCATTATATATTACCAGTCCTTTGTTTTCAAAAGGACATAGGTAAGTTGGAGTAAGGAACGAAGTCGGCAAACTCAGATGACAATACCCCTGTTACCTATGCCCAAAGCACAGATAGCACGGGACACATACCTTTTGTCATCTATTGTTTGCCGTTCGTTCCTTAGATATATGCCTTGCTAAATATGTAAAAGTACCTTTACATTTTACATTTCGACTGCAAAGTTACAATAAAAAGTACATATTTGCAAATTTATTTAGAATTTTTACTAAAAATCGTAGTTTCTATATGCTTTTTTCATTTTTCAGCCCAAAGTATACCATCTCTAATCCCCTCCGAAACCACTTTATTCTACTTTATTCCTGCTTAAACCCACACAAGCCCACAACGCTGTGTGGGTTTGTTGTATCTTTGCACTCGATTTCAATGCGCAACGATATTAATCCCAGTTATTAACCATTAAACCTAAATTTTAACTATGGCAATTATCAAAAATTCTACGCCTTTTGATTCGATTCAGAAGAAGTTCTCTGGTTCGGATGAGATTCATTTCCGTAACCGCAAGAAAGACAATGCGACCATTGGTGTGCGTGTGAAGAACCCTTATGACGGTGGCCAGTCAGAAGCTCAACAAGCTGTGCGTAATGCTTTCAAAGCAGCACAAACACAAGCGACAACTATCCTTGCGGATCCGGAGCAACGAGCGACCTACGAGGCAAAATTCAAAGCGCAAAAGAAGTACATCACACTGCGTGGGTATGTGGTGGCGCAAGTGTTCAAGCAAATCGGCGAATAAGCCGATTTAGATCGCTCGCGCTGCTCGCTGGAGATCGCTTCGCTGTAGATCGCTCGCGCTGCTCGCTGGAGATCGCTTCGCTATAGATCACTCGCGCTGCTTCGCTGGAGATCGCTTCGCTAGAGACTCTACAGGCGCTTTGCGCCAATCTACAGCCCGAAGGGCGATCTATCAACACCCTAAACCTTAAACTCTAAACACTAAACAATTAACCCCCTTACAAGACAGAACGCCCTGCGGGCTGTAGATCGGGCAGAGCCCTGGAGGTCGCCACTGGCGTGGCTGTAGATCGGCGCCAAGGCGCCTGTAGACTACTACAGCGAGTGCAACGAGCGAACTACAGCAAAGCGATCCACAACGAAGCGTAGCGAAGTGATCTACAGCGAGCAAAGCGAGCGATCTGTTTTGTGAACTAAATCACAAAACATTATGGCAAAAGTAACCTTTATTGACCCAATCAAATCCGTCAGCGGCAAGCTGACCAAGAAACATTGTGTGGTGTACAACGTGCGCCAAGCTGTTACCAACAACGAGGACATGATCCGCAACCCTAATTACACCGCCTACCGCGACCCAAGCAAGAAGATCAAACTCACGGCCAACCAACGCCAATGGAACCAACGTTTCGGAGAGTTGTGTGCCGCTACTCGTGTCCGTATGGAAGACCCAACCTACATCAACACCGACCGTGCCGAGTTTGCTCAACAAACCAAGTACAAGACCCTCTGGGCGTTTGTCTTCAATAAACTGAAGAACGAGGAGGTGTAAAACAAGACCGCGCTGACGCGCTGTTAGAACGGGCTAACGCCCTGTTAGATCACTGCGTTGTTAGAACGCACCTATGGTGCTGTTAGATTTCTAGAGTCTAACATCTAACAGCGAAGCGGTCTAGCATCTAACAGCAAAGCGATCTAAACAAATGATTATGAAAAAAGTACAATTGATATTAGCGGTCGGTCTGTGCGTATTTGGAGGTATGTTGCTCATCGCGGGCTTCTGTTGCCCACCGCTGGGTGAGATACACCATAGCGTGCTTATCGCCTTTGGCGAGGTGCTGACATTCTCGGGGTCGCTAATAGGCATTGACTATAAGTATCGCTACAAAGATTGATTTTTAAGACAATTATCGTCAATTTGAACGTCAATTTATGACAATTTTAGAAACAAAAATACGCCATCGCGTTCGGCAACATAGTCGTATTGACTGTTGACTTTGTCAACATTAGGGCGACATGTGCCTCCGCTCTCCCCACTCGCTCACGAAGCTCGCGGGGGCCCCTAATGGCTACAAAAATAAATAAAAATCAGGGAAGATATTTTGTTGTTTGGGCAGAAGAATATAGCACGCTATATTAGTGCCCAACAACAAAATTATATTCTAAGAAATGATGCGAATATGTATATACGATTGATTAGAAACCAACCAAAAGGCAATGCCATCACCGGTCGCCTCATTATCAACGGCAGATGGTTCTGCAATACCCTCGAACGTGTGGGGTATCAGATTCCTGCACTATGTTATCATGTCTGCGTGACACAATCGCCCAAGTTTAAGCGGCTACTGCCGTTGGTCACTGGCGTTCCCAGGACGCCGCAAAGCGGCTATAGGACGGCTTCGCCTATAGGACGCGCCAATGGCGCTATTGGATATAGGCAGGGCATACGTTTCCATGTTGGCTCCAAACCGGAGCACTCCACTGGTTGTATTCTCGTGCCTGACCGAGAGATAGAAGAACTATTAACCTCTACACTATTAGAAGCCCAAAACAATCATGAAGAAATCATTTTGGAAGTCACCGACTTTCGTCCTGGCACTGAGTATGGGTATAATACTCCTTGTCCTCCCGAGTTGCAGAAGCCTTGAGCTGAGCGATACTTATCACTCAACACTCAACTCTCAACACTCAACTCTCAAAGACACGCTTATGCTCCGCGATAGCGTTGTGCTCCACGACTCCGTCGTCTACCGTGAGCGCACTGTCCACGACACTGTGTATGTCACCAAGGAGGTGTATCGGGATAGGTTAGAGGCGAGAGGCGAAAGGCGAAAGGCGGAGAGAAAAGACACCGTCGTTGTGACGGAGTATCGTGACCGAGTCATTGAGCATCCGCCAGAGAAGTATGTGCCGAAGTTCTACAAATGGTGCACCATCATTCTCTGGATCATCCTCGCAGCAGGCATTGTGTATCTTATTATCCGTTTGCGCCTTCGTCTCTAAAAAAAAGAGTCGAATCCCTCACAGCGCACAAAAGGCGCGTTTTTCGTAAATAAGCAAATTATACGCTAAAATATGACGCAAGAAAGAGAAGAAAAATCTCTTGGCACGGTTTTTGTAACGAATAAGACAACGACGTCAATGAGAAAACGTCAGATTATAATACAAACCTTATAAATAATATGCTTATGAAAAAGATTTTAACCCTATTGGCAATTATAACCTTGTCGATGACGGCATGCGCAGATCGTCATCAGACGGTAAGTTATTCGAATATACCTGTACAAGCACAGGCATTTATTGAGAAGTATTTCAAAAGCACTGACGTCTCATACATCGAGCGCGAACTAGATGGTGTACACTATGAATACAACGTCTATCTCAAAAATGCTACCGAAATCGAATTTGACCACCAAGGAAACCTCAAATCCATTGACTGCCGCGTCACACCTATACCTGCCGGCATCGTACCTGAGATGGTCATGCAGTATGTCACAGTGCATTATCCCAATCATATCGTGGTGGAATATGCTATCGGATTTCGCAGGATAACCATAGAACTAGGAAGTGGCATTGAACTCTTCTTCGACCTCGAAGGCAACTTCCTTGGCATGGATGATTAAACTACAAAAACTATAAAATAATGAAAAAATTATATCGTTCGCCCAACCGCATCATAGCGGGCGTATGTGGCGGAATAGCAGACTATTTTGACGTAGACCCTACCTTGATTCGTGTGATTTACATGATCTTGAGTCTATTCTCAGCGGCTTTCCCTGGATTCCTCTTGTATATCATACTGATGATTATGATACCTAATTATAACAAAATAAGTTAATCCATACATGTCGCATCTTCTCTACCAACAAACCATAGAATACCTCTACGCATCGCAGCCCGCCTTTCACTTGGTGGGCGCGACTGCATATAAGCCCGGACTAGATAATACCTATCGCCTCATGGCACATCTGGGCAATCCACATACGCAGTTGCGTGCAGTGCATGTGGCAGGTACGAATGGCAAAGGCTCTACTTCACACCTTATTGCTGCGGCATTGCAGGCGCAAGGGTATAGAGTGGGGTTGTTTACTTCGCCCCACCTCGTCGATTTCCGAGAACGAATACGCATATCCGGAGAGATGATCCCCGAAGAAGAAGTGGTACGATTTGTCGATGCTAACCGAGCATTCTTAGACGAAATACACCCCTCTTTCTTTGAGACAACCATGGCACTGGCTTTTTGGTACTTCGCCGAACAAAAGGTAGATATAGCGGTCATTGAGGTCGGTTTAGGGGGACGATTAGATAGCACCAATATCCTCACCCCATTGCTCTCCGTCATTACCAATATCGGTATCGATCATACCGAATTTTTGGGCAATACACTGGCTGAAATAGCCGCAGAAAAAGCAGGAATCATCAAGCAACATACACCTTGCGTGATTGGTGAAACACATCCAGAAACACAACCTGTCTTCCTCAACCGAGCACGAGAATGCGATATTCTAGGAGATGGACTGGAAACCACCAACTGCCGACTCTGGTTCGCCGACCAATGCGGATTCATGCGCAAACGACGCCTGAAAGAAGCACCTAACTGTCAACTTAAGGGCATCTACCAAGATAAAAATCAGCAAACCGCTTTCGTGGCGTTGCAAGTGTTGAGAAATATCTGTGGAGTGGACATCAGCGGAGAAGCTATTGCCACTGGCTTTGCGCAAGTGTGCACACTAACGGGCTTACGCGGTAGATGGGAAGTCCTTTCACAATCGCCATTGACTATCTGCGATACAGGACATAATAGCCATGGAATCCGCTATGTGGCAGAGCAACTCTCGCACCTCATCACCTCATCGCCTAATAGCCTCCACATCATCCTCGGCATGGTCGCCGACAAGGATATCGACGATGTGTTGAGACTTTTACCCGAACAAGCCAACTACTATTTCACACAACCTGCCACCCCACGAGCTATGCTGGCCACCGATTTGCAAGCACGCTGGCAGAGAATACACCCAAACACCCAGTCCCTCGCCTTTACTACTGTAAACGAGGCAATAAAAACGGCATATGCCAACGCACATGCCGATGATGTAGTCTTTATCGGGGGAAGTAATTACTTGGTAGGAGAAGTCTTGCGGACGCCTCTACCTGCGTTCCACAATTGATAGGAATTGAGCAAGTTTTGCCAGATGATATAAGCGGCAGGACCGATGGAGGATAGCGGATGGAGATACATCTGCGCCATCCATATGCCTAACGCCGTGTTCTTCTGACCAAAGGCTTGACCGGCAGTAATCCGACTCTTCTGCTCAATACTATATGCCGCTGCTGCCGGATTAATCAGTATATCTTGATAATCCGCACCGTGGCTTGTAGCAGGAAAACGATAACCTATCCACCTGCCCAACATAAATTGCAGCAGACATGCCACCAGCGAACCCACACACAATGCTACTATCGCCCAACCGGAATACTCTTGGGTGAGCAAGGTATAGGTAATCTGACTAATCAACACAATCAGCAGCAATATCCATAGATAGAATGGCATAGATGCCCACCGGGCATTCAGTGTGAAAGTGCGTGGTGTGCCCTTGCGGCGGTAGTACCACTCATAGCTCAATCGTAATAGCCATGCTGCGATAAAGGGTCCTAGCAGCATAGGGCTTACCCTGCGTAGTATCATCCACATCGCAGGTAGAAATTCCATCCCCGATTCGGTATTGATGAGCGGAAAGAACGCAGGAACTATCACTGCGGTAGCGATGTTGCTCACCAAACTGAATGTTGTCAAGTTCTGAATACTTCCGCCTAATTTGCCTGCGATGATAGGTGCTGCGGTGGCAGTTGGCATAATCACGCACACCATCAACCCCTGTGCTACCAAAGCAATATCCCCTTCCGTCAACCCATAGCCCATCGCCAATAACCTCTTGCCAATAGCCATTAGCCCATAATACACTACCGCTGTCAATACCATCTGCACAGCCAACACGATACCGTGCCACTTGCGCAAACGCAAATCCAGCGGATTAATCTTGCAAAATGTGAAAAACAACATCAGGCATATCAGTGGCGGCATCAACCAACTCAGATGCCTAAACCACGGATATCCCACCGCGCCAATCAACATGGCGATAATCAACGCATAACGATCTATAAACGTGGAGATACGGCGCATTGAATAGCTTGTAATTCTTCTTCTGTGAAGGTTATATTATTGATGGCTTGGATATTGTCCTCCAATTGTGTTACGCTACTTGCGCCCACAATCACACTCGTCACATCTTTCGCCAATAGCCATGCAATGGCCATCTGCGCTAATGTCTGACCGCGTTGCTCGGCAATAGCTCCCAATCGTTGTGCCATAGCCACAACGTCGTTAGTCACCTGCTCTGGACGCAAGAATACATTCTTGCTCGCACGACTACCGGCTGGGATACCATTCAAATAGCGATTGGTGAGCAGACCTTGTGCTAGTGGTGAGAAGCAGATGAATCCTGAGCCATCATCCCTCGCTACAGGCAGGTTCTCTTGCAATGTCTCGGGACACAAGATACTAGCCTTATATTGACCTATCACGCATGGCACGTGTGCTGCACGCAGATAATCGTAGCACTCTTGTTGCTTGTCTGCTGGATAATTGCTGATACCTGCATACAATGCTTTACCCGAACGAACAATGTCCACCAATGCTTGCATCGTTTCTTCAATAGGGGTATTAGGGTCGTAACGATGTGAGTAAAATATATCGAAGTATTCCAACCCCGTGCGTTTGAGACTTTGGTCGCAAGATGATATGAGGTATTTGCGTGAGCCGCCATTGCCATAAGGTCCATCCCACATCAGGTAACCTGCTTTGGATGAAATAATCATCTCATCGCGGTGAGGTGCCAAGTCTTCGCGTAGCACGCGACCAAACGTCATCTCTGCGGTGCCAGGCGCAGGACCATAATTATTAGCTATATCAAAGTGTGTTACGCCTCTATCCCATGCGTGTAGCAACATCGCGCGTGCGACATCAAACGGATCCTCACTACCGAAGTTATGCCATAATCCTAAGGATACAAGAGGTAATTGTAAACCACTCTTGCCAGAAAATCGAAACTTCATAGTATCTTAAATTAAAGTTAATATTTCATGTGGATGATTGACCATGTGGTCGGGTGTTACGGTAAGCAATTGCTCTTGCGTGCAGAAGCCCCATGTGCAAGCCACGAAAGGCAAGTTGGCTGCTTTAGCGGTGGCGGCATCTACGAGAGAGTCGCCGACATAGTAAATAGGCGAAAGGTTAGAGGCTAAAGGCGAAAGGCGATGGATAATATCCCAGACTATTTGTGGGTCAGGTTTGCGAGGAATGCTCTCGCGTTCGCCCAAGACTACATCAAACGTATTGGGAAAGTAGTGAGCGACAATCTTCTCCGTGGCTGCTTGATACTTGTTGCTGGCTACCGCCAATGTATGTCCTTGTAGCTTGAGTTCGTGTAGTAATTCTAGTATACCATCGTATGGACGGGTGAGGTCGCAGTTATGTTGGTCGTAGAAGGGTACAAAGTACTCGCGCAGGCGAAGCACCGTGGCTTCATTGCGATGCTCTTCGGGCAATGCACGCTCGATGAGTTTGTTGATTCCATTGCCTACTAAACGAGGATAGTCCTCAATCTTATGGGTCGGAAAACCACATGCCGACAAGGCATGGTTGCACGCCTGCCCTAAGTCATCAATCGTATTGATTAGTGTTCCGTCTAAGTCGAAAATGAGTAGCATAATTTATAGTTTAAAGTTTATAGTTTATGGTTTATAGGCGGGGCGGCTAAGCCGCATATCCGTGCCTTTAACCTCTCACCTTTAGCCTTTAGCCTTTAACCTCTCACTTCACTTCGTTGTTAGTGGTTAGGGTTACATCCATATGTGGGTAGGCAAAGGTATAGCCATGTTTGGGCAGTTCCGTGTAGAAGAGTTTGTTGAAATGGAAGTACACATCCCAATAATCGGCAGACTTTACCCATGCGCGCACAACGAATGAGATGTTATTATCGTTCAAGGAAGAAAGCGCAACAAAGGGGTCTGGAATAGTTATTTTGGTGGTATCAATTGCTACAGGCGAAGCATTTTTTGGACGCTCATGTTGAGAGGTAAGGATACGTTCATCGGATAGAATCAGTTCTTTTAGCAGTGCAATACAACCGTCCGCATCCACGCCATAGTCCACACTCACAGTCCAATCTACACGGCGCAATACTTGTGCCGATACATTCTCAATCGTGCCATTGAATAGTGCTCCGTTAGGCAAGATAATCACGCGGTTGTCCACGGTGAGAATACGTGTGGTGACTATGGTTACTTCCATTACCGTACCGCTCACGCCTTGCGCATTGATAAAGTCGCCTGCCTTGAACGGACGGAAAACCAACAACATAATACCTCCTGCGAAGTTCTGCACCGTACCAGACAATGCCATACCAATAGCCATACCGCCTGCGGTGAGCAGTGCGGCGAAAGAGGTGGTGTCTAATCCGAGAGTGCCTATCAGTACAAGAATAAGTATAACGGTTAGTGCGATACTGGTAAACGATGTTACGAACGAAGCCAAGGTGCGTTCGGTCTTGCGGCGCTCGAAGATACGCTCTAACATTCGTTTAACGCGGCGAATCACCCATGCTCCTACAAAATAGAGCACCAGTGCTATTAGTACTTTGATGCCAAAATCAATCGCGCTATCCAACCAGCCGCGCAACACTACTTCGGGTTCGCTTTGCACTTGTTGGATGAAATTTTCAGTTATATGTTTGATTGAATCTGCTGGCAGAATCTTGGGAGCAGGTGTTTCGATATTCAGAAGCATATTGGTGTATAATTTTGTGGTGTATTTACATGTTTCGGTCTGCAAAGGTACTAAAAAAAATGTATATGTGCAAGAAAAGTGTATAAAATGCTAATTTGTGGTGATTTTGTATTACATGAGTTTCCGCGTGGGTGTGTTTTTTGAAAAAAGTTTGTGAGTGCCGAAAGTTCTGCCGAATAATGATAAGCTAATATAAAAAACCAAATAGCCAAAGAGGTATACGATTAATATCTCCCACAGATGTATTATCAACTGCTAAGAAGCTATTTTGCACACCTCGTATCTGCTTAAACGTTTTTGATGCCCCACCCACTTCAAATGTATATTGCGTATCAACAACGAAATCACCTTTTTTAGCCAAATACACTTCGTGTCCTGCTTCTATCAGTTGATTACAGAAGAAGGTTTCTCGAATGGTTCCGATATTCGTGTTGGATGACAATGCATGCATCAAGTTAGAATTTCCCATGTATATTTTATCTGGTTTGCGTAGCATTCCTACAGAGCGTGGTTCACGAGTAATCAAGCGTAATACACCTGCCTTTTCCAAAGTATAGAGCATACGCAATCCACCTTCGCGATTTGTTTCCACAGCAGCGAATAACTCAGTCATATTAGGAGTCAAAGGAACAGCTTCGGACAAAACCATAAGCAATCGTTTAGTCTTTTGGATGGTAGAATAATTCACGTCTTCCAATGCAGGCCAATCACGTTCCAATATTAACCAAATAGTTTCTTGCAAGCGTTGTTCAAAGCCATCACCTTTTTCTTTGTAAAATGGATAACAGCCTTTGGTTAGATAGTTTTCAAACAACGGTTGAATAATCATTTGTTCTGAAAGATTGGATGCTATATTGATTGAATCGTTCAATATTTGTTCTAATGAATAAGTGGGTAGTTCTACTCCTGACTCTATGGCAATATATTCACGCAGCGACATGACTGGCATAGTGTATATACGCAAACGACGTGACAAATCACCTGCCTGAGTATTGATGTGCAACATGCTACTACCTGTAAATACAATGTATAAGGTAGGGAAGTCATCATAGATATTTTTGATTTCTGTTTGCCAATTATGATAGTGGTGTATCTCGTCTAAGAACAAGTGTGTACCACCATGTTGTTGATGGTATTGGGCAAGATCATATAGTGAGTGTGTCTGAAACCATCCGTGGTCCAAACTGGCATATAGCACTGGTTGACGATTAGGAAAGGTTTCTTTGATATGCTGCAATACCAATGTTGTTTTTCCCACACCACGGTAGCCACGAATACCAATTAGACGATTCTCCCAATTGATTTGGTGGTATAAGAATCTATGGAACTTTGTTTCGGTCGCTTGGAGGCGACTGGTCATTGCTTGGCGCAAAATAGAAATGTCTTCAATCATAATCTTGCTATTGTCTAATGTGCCTGCAAAATTACAATATTTTTTTTATATACGCAAACTTTTTAGTAAAAAATCGCCTTTCGGGCGGTGTTTTTCGTGCTTGTTTTCGCCTTTCTGGCGGCTAAATATATTAATTTCGCTATTAAACACGCGGGAAGCATCTGTATTACAAGAGTTTCCGCGTGGGTGTGTTTTTTTTTGAAAAAAGTTTTCGAGTGCCGAAAAATCGCTTGCGATTAATCGTTTGAGCCCATTGGGTGAGATAAGACGATGGGGGTGAAAGTTAGGCGAAGAATATCCGCTATTGGTGAGGGTGTTAATAGGAGAGAACTATGCAATTTATTGCTTTAATAACCAGTCTATGACATGTACGTAATATCATAATATTCTTGCTCTACTGACGGATTTTTGTGAATTTCTTATTTCGGGAGCACCATAGGAGATCTCTAGCACATCTATGGGCTTTCGGTGGCTGTCAAATCACTCTCAAGTTGACTACAGGCTACGCGACCATTTCGCGACCACTGTAGCACATCTATGTCATAGTGGTGACTAATTTGTGGCTTTTGTGATTCAAACATTTGTACTCCTATAATATTATTTCAAAAATCTTCGGCGCGGAAGGGGTTTTGTGCCGAAGATTTGAGAATTTAGAGAATAAAATGGTATATACAACACGCGGGAAGTGTAGTATTTATTAAGCTTCCCGCGTGAGTGTATTTTTTTGAAAAAAGTTTTCGTGTGCCGAAGGTTGTGCCGAAAGTGAGCATCTTTATAGATATATCACAACTCTTATTTATTTCGAAAACTATTCATTATCTAATACTTTGCCCTAGTGGGTCTTGCGTTGTTCTAATAAATATATACTCAATAATGCAAGAGCAGAGATAGGTTTAATCCAACTGATAAAGATATTTGTGCGGAAACCAATTACAAGGTCGGTTATCAAGACATGTACAAAAGAGATGAACATCAATAATAAAATAACACCTACGCCTATTGTGATTAAAATGCCACTAATGCCTAAGCGTTTAGCCGCAAAAGTATTTGTTGGCTTTAGAAAAGCGAATTGCCATAGCCATGAAGTAACAAGCAATAATATCAGATAACGTAGCCATTCAAATCCGTGCCACCAGAAAAAGTACATACCCATTATTTCTACAGAGGAATGAAAGAAAATGTTGCATAGAATAGCAAAAAACAAAAGCCCTACAATCACTCGCGTTTGCCACAATAGTGGCTTGGATAGAACAGGCAACTGTTGGCGGTTGATATAGAAAGAGATACCAAGTATCGCCATACTTATTAACAACAAGGTGCTATATGCATATGAAAGTACAAAGTACTCGTCTATAGCCAAAATTACATCCGAATAGAACTTCGTTTGTACTAAAACAATAAATAAGCACCAGATGGACATTGCCACCGCAGCGAATAGAGATGAGTTTTTAAGAGAAAGTTTCATAATCATAATGAGTATTATTAGGACATCAGCCAAAGGATTGTGAATACTATTAGGTGTTCCGATGGTTTCGATATCAAAGAGAGAGTTAGCTATTTGGTGTGATGATAGAAATTTATTTTGATGCTACTATTATTTTTTTTGTGATTGAAGCAATTGCGAATTTTTCCCTTGTAAAATATGTTCACAATACATTTTTCGTGTATTTGCCAAAGGATGATGTAGGATCGTTGCTTTTTTATACCACTCAATAGCTTGTTGGTAGTCTTGTGGTAACTCCATTCCATTTTCATACAATTCACCCATATGGTAAGCTGCTTCTGCACTGCCACTGTCTGCAGCTTGAGTATAGTGTATGGCGGCTTGTTCAATACTTTTTACAACTCCAATTCCTTTTTCAAATGCTTGAGCCAAGTTGAGAAGAATACAAACGTCTTCACCATTTCGTTCTACCAATAAATTTTCGTATGGTAGCAATCCGTTTTGTGTAAATCGTATTTTCTGATCTTTGGGAATATATATCGATATTAGCGATTTACAACTATCAAAAGCACCTTTCCCAATATGCGTTACACTATTGGGAATTGTAATAGAGGTTAAAGAAGAACAACCACAGAATGTATAATCTTCAATACTTGTCACACTATCTGGAATTGTTATAGAGGTAAGCGATGCACAATGAGAGAATGCACTCTTTCCAATGCATGTTACATTATTCGGAATCATATATATACCGCGTTTACCTTCTGGACAATTGATAAGTGTAGTTTTATCCTTATTAAATAATACACCATCAATGGAACAATAATTGGGATTATTCATTTTTATAGTGATAGAAGTTAGTGAAATACAATTTTCGAAGGGGGAGCTTCCTATGTGTTTGACATTATTAGGAATGGTGATAGAGGTCAAAGAAGAGCAACCCAAGAAGGCCGCATCTCCAATAATTGTTACTCTATTAGGAATTATGATAGAGGTAAGAGAAGAACAACCTAGAAAAGCTTGTTCTCCAATGCTCATCACGCTGCTAGGAATAGACAATGAGGTTAAAGAATGACAATGTTCAAAAACTCCTTTTCCAATAGTTGTTATGCTATCAGGAACGGTAATGGAGATAAGAGAACTACAACCTAGGAAAGCTTGTTCTCCAATGCTTGTCGCACCATTAGGAATTGTAATGGAAGTGAGGGATTTACACTCCCAGAAAGCTAAATCTCCAATGTTAGTTACACTACTAGGAATGCTAATCGAAGTTAACAAATGACAGTCACAAAAAGCCCTAATTCCAATGTTTGTCACGCTGTTAGGAATATTCACATAGTTTAAGGAAGTGCAAGCCTCGAAAGCGCTCCTCCCAATGCTTGTCACGCTATTAGGAATGGTAATTGATACAAGAGATAAACAACCACAGAATACGCCCTCTTCAATACGAGTGACAGCATTTGGGATACTGAATGAGGTTAGCGATCTACAATGATAAAAGGCATTTTTTTCGATGCTTTTGACACTATTAGGAATGGTGATGGAAGTCAGTGATTTGCATAGATAGAATGCTTCTTTTTTTATGTTTGTTATGCTATTGGGAATATTGACTGAAGTTAGATATTCCTGATTACAAAAGGCCCTCTCCCCAACACAGGTTACGATGTAGATTGTAGAGTTGTAAGTTATTTCAGAGGGTATATTAATAGTACATTTACCTCGCCTTGTTTCGATTACCTCTGCCGTTTTTGCTTCTATATCCAGGTGATACTTAATGTCATTGATGATTGCTTCCATACATGTTATTGCTTTAATGAGATGAGTAATTAGTTTAATGCAAAGTTAAACCAATTTTTATTCCGACTCGCAGAGTAATGGTTTTAGGTCTCCTATTTTCCAGAACTCATCAATAGAAATTACACTATAAGCTTCATATAAACCTTTTAAATTCAATTCTTCCAAAACTATTTCAGGGAATAAGAGTAGAATACCTATAGGCAGATACTTCGATAATGAGATTTGATAATTTGTTACAGGTATCTTTTCATCTAATATTATTTTGCGAGACATCTTATCTGCCTTCTTTGAGATGCTTTCCAATATCCTTTTGGGCATGTTCTCAAATAAGCCTTCCTTATTCTCACAGTTAAGAGTGAAATTGACAATTTCTGTAATTCTCCTTTCAGAAATGGCATAATAGAAGTAGCCTTCCCATAGGAGTTCATCATCCACAGAGAAAATCCATAGTTCTATAGGTATTAAGTAACGCATAAGTAAATAGTTTAAGGTAATTATGCCGCAAAGGTAGTGAATTATTTTGGATTGAGCAAATTTTTCAGTTGAAAGTTTAGAGTTTAAGGTTTAATGACAAGGAAACTGTCTAGCGGAAGCGGCAAAGTCGCTACTATTTAGAGTTTAGAAAAAGAAAATGCCATTTATGCGAATTGGGAGAATAAACATAGAGTGAGCTCAAAAGTGAGCGGGAAATACATAATGGTTGGACAACTTTTTTAGGACTTTAGTCAACTTTTTCAGGAAAGGAGACAACTTTTTTAGGAATGAATCTTAAGAAAAGTGCTATTTTTAGTCATAAGGTGCTCTCTCGGAGTTCTCTCGGTCGTCGGTCGGTAAAATTAGGCAAGGTATAAGAGAACTAAAAGAAACGTCAATCTTAATAAAACGCACTTTTTTTGTTTCGGAGTTCTTTGGTCGTTCCTTGGTTCGTCTTTGGTTCGTCCTTGGTCTTTTACCCGAGATAGATAGGGAAGGTTCAATAGAAAATAATCTTAAAAATCGTGCGGTTTTGTGAAAGGTACAGAGGAAAGAAAAACGCCATTTATGTCGGAAACACAAATGGCGCGTAAGTTATGGAATGATTGTATTATGTATTAACCACGTTGTCTGACTGCTTCGTACAGCATCACTCCTGCGGCGACGCTGACATTGAGCGACTCAATCACACCCGACATCGGTATGCGCACTTGATGAGAACAGATACGCAAATTGCCCTCATATATACCTTTATCCTCGCTACCCATTACGATAGCCGTAGGCATGGTCATATCCACTTCGGTATAATTAGCAGTGGCATGCTCAGTAGCCGCCAAGACATTGAAACCTGAATCGCGGAGATACTGCAATGCGTTTTGCAAGTTCTCTACCTTGCACACAGGCAAATGATACAACGCACCCGCAGATGTCTTCACTGCATCGCCATTGATAGCCACACTGCCGTGTGTACCAATAATTAGTGCGTGTGCGCCAGCGCATGCGCATGTGCGAGCAATAGCACCGAAATTGCGCACATCTGTCACTCCGTCTAATACCATTAGCAGAGGCGTCTTACCCTCTTCAAAGAGAGTAGGGACTATTGATTCAAGATTGCAGAAGTCAATCGGACTGAGGAACGCAATAGCCCCTTGGTGATTCTTGTCGGTATATTGGTTGAGTTTCTCCACAGGCACTTTCTGTACTGGGGTAGTAGTGCCCATGAGTTTCTTGAGCAGTTCCTTGCCGATAGTGGAAGTCATGTCACGGCGCAAGAGAATCTTATCCAAGGTCTTACCTGCATCAATCGCCTCAATGATAGCACGAATACCGAAGATCATCTCCTTCTCGGGCGGACGGCGGGTGTCGTAGGAAGCCCCCCTCGCTCCCCCCTGAAGGGGGGAAGGTTTAGAAAAACTAAATTGTCTAGTTGGTCTAGTATAGTTAGAAGTTGTCTTTTTCTCGAACATAGCTTAATATTTTAACCAATTGAGGAACTTCTCAATATCTTCATCGTAGGCATAACTCGTTTCTACAATGCGATTGCCATCGGCATCCAATTGCATGTAGTAGGGTTGTGCATTGGATTGATATTCTGTGCGTTGCACATAACTCCACTTGTCGCCAATTGTCTTCAAAGTCACCTTCTTGCCATTTTCCTCCACTTCGATAGGCTCCGCCAATTTCGTCTTGTCATCCACGATGAGCGAGATGAGTACGTACTTGTGCATATGCTCTGCCACTTCTGGTTTGCTTAATACAGCTGCCTCCATCTTGCGGCAGTTCACACAACCAAAGCCATTAAAGTCCAAGAAAACAGGCATATTATTTTCCTTCGCATACGCCATACCTTCTTCATAATCGGTGAAGGTGATTTGCCCACCATGATTGGTCATGGTCTTATACTCGCCGCCTTTAACCTCTAACCTTTCGCCTATAACCTGTCCCCCAGACGTCATCACCCAATCTTGGGTATTCATCGGTGGCGCGAAAGCAGAGATTGCACGCAATGGTGCGCCCCATAGACCTGGTACCATGTACATTGCAAAGGAGAGTGAAATAACTGCCAAGAAGAAGCGTGTAACACTGGTCTTGCGATGGTCCTCATCATCATGTGGGAAGGAAATCCATCCTAACAAGTAGCAGCCCAAGAGCGAGAAGATGATAATCCAAAGCGATACAAATACTTCGCGGTCGAGGATATGCCATCCGTATGCCAAGTCTGCTACGCTGAGGAACTTCAATGCCAATGCCAATTCGAGGAAAGCGAGAGTGACCTTGAACGTATTCATCCAGCCGCCTGACTTTGGCAACTTCTTCAATACCGATGGGAACATAGCAAACAGCGAGAAAGGTAATGCCAACGCAATAGCAAAGCCCAACATACCCATCGCAGGAGCGAGGATAGATTTGCCTGCGGCTTCTACGAGCAAGGTGCCAATGATAGGACCTGTGCACGAGAACGATACAATCACCAATGTGAATGCCATCAGCAGAATGCTGAGGAAACCTGTGGTATTGTTGGATTTGCTGTTGAGCGCAGTGGACCATGAACTTGGCAACGTGATCTCAAATGCGCCAAAGAAGGATGCTGCAAATAGTACCAATATCAAGAAGAAGATGATGTTCACCACTGCGTTGGTACTCAATGCATTGAGTGCGGAAGCACCGAAGATGAGTGTTACCAATAGACCTAAACCCACGTAGATAATCACAATGCTCAATCCGTACAATATCGCATCGCGTACCACTTGTGCATTGGTCGTACCTTTGGCTGCACCGCCACGCTTGATAAAGAAACTTACCGTCATCGGAATAATAGGCCATACACATGGGGTGAAGATAGCTAGCAAACCACCCAGCAATCCCATTACAAATATCCACCAGATGGATTGACCGCCTTCGTGGCTGTTAGGCGATGAGGCGATAGGGCTATCAGGCGATGAGGCGAGGGATACGAACTCCCATGTCTCAGGTGCGGTACACATCTTGTCATCACATGCATTATAGCGCACGCGAATAGTGTCGGCTTTGGCTACTGTTTCGGTGAAAGTGCCTTCGTACTCGTCCATGTAAAATCCATCACCTAGTTCGATGATGTTGAGGTGCCAACCTTTCTCAATGGTGGCTGTCAAGCGGATGCTATCGCCTTCTACAGCTCCCGCCCATTTAATAGGTTGCACAATTTGTGCTGCTGCGGTCAATGCTATCGCCATTACCGCAAATATAGTCATTATTTTTTTCATATTCATTTTTTTTGTGTCGCGAATCGGGAGTCCTATGATTAATTGATAGCTACATCACTCGGCATTCTTAAATCCCCCCTGGGCGACAAACTTACGCCCACTACCTTCGGACCATCGGGCAGACAACTGCGCTTAAACTGCTGCGTGAAGAAGCGACGCATAAACACATTCAACCAATGTTCAATCACTTCGTCGCTATATACTCCATCAAAAGCCATACCAGCCATATAAGCTATCTTCTCACGCGTAAAACCGTAGCGCAGATAGTAGTACATAAAGAAGTCGTGCAACTCATATGGTCCTACCTTATCTTCGGTTATCTGAGCGATATTGCCCTCTTCATCCGTTGGCAACAACTCAGGTGATACAGGAGTGTCTATCACATCCATCAGTATCTCGCGCAATCGCTCGCCAAAGATGTTCTCTGCTGCATAGCGAACCATATACTTCACCAACGTCTTTGGTACACCAGCGTTCACACCATACATCGACATATGGTCACCGCAATACGTCGCCCAACCCAATGCCAACTCACTCATATCGCCGGTGCCGACTACCAAGCCGTTGTACTTATTTGCCAAGTCCATCAACACCAGCGTGCGGATACGCGCTTGTGCATTCTCATACGTGATATCGTGTGTCTCCAAGTCATGACCTATATCATTCAAGTGCTGTGTCGCCATCTCACGGATAGGTACCTCGTGTATGCTTATGCCCAGCTCTTCCATCATAGCGAGGGCATTGCTGTAGGTGCGGTCACTGGTGCCAAACCCCGGCATCGTCACGCCAATCACTTGACTGCGACTATAACCCAGTCTATCAGCGACCAACACACTTACTATCAAAGCCAATGTCGAGTCCAAACCGCCAGAGATACCTATCACCAAACTCTCGGCTTTCGTATGTTGCCAACGACGCAACAATCCGTGCACCTGCAAATTAAGCACATCTTCGCAATATGCATCACTCTCTCTCTTCTTAGGCAAGAATGGTGTCTGCGTAAAATGCCTATGCATCGGGCCTCCATCTCTAAACTCTAAACGGTAAGTGGAGTCGTCCTCTAAACTACGCTCCAACGGAGCAACATGGATATGTCGATAATGCCCATGCTTGTCATGCGTGAAGTTCGTGTTGCGTTGACGGTCAATGCGCAGACGCTCCACATCTATCTCTGATATCACCATGCTGCTGTCCATCTGGAAGCGTTCGCCTATCTCTAACATCTCGCCATTCTCTGCGATATATGTGCTACCAGAGAAGACTATATCCGTCGTCGATTCACCTATACCAGAAGAGGTATATACATAGCCACAATGCACACGAGCAGACTGCTGAGTGATCATACGCTGACGGAAGGCGTGCTTACCTGTCACACAGTTACTACTCGATAGGTTGAAGATAATCTCCGCACCCTGTATCGCCAATTGCGTACTAACTGGCAATGGCGACCACAAATCTTCGCATATCTCTATACCAAAACTATAATCCTTCGTTGTAAACAGCAAGTCTATACCAAATGGTACATCCGTACCCCACAACTCAATCAGAGGAATACGAGGACGAATACTATTCACATTCTGCTCCAGCACATCCCTACCAGATGAAAACCAACGTTTTTCGTAAAACTCACCTGTATTCGGCAAATTTACCTTTGGAACAACTCCTACTACTTCCCCGTCTGTCATTACAAATGCGCAGTTGTACAAGTTATTATCCACCTTCAAGGGAGCACCTACCAATACGATGATGGGGAGATTTCTTGTGTAAGCACACACATCCTCTAGCGCTGCCAACGCATCACGCTGCAACTGCTGAGTGAAAAACAAATCTGCACACGTATAACCTGTGATACTCAACTCAGGAAAACATACCACTTCTATACCTTCTGCTACCGCTTCCGTGATTTGTTTCTTGATTTCACTCGCGTTATACACACAATCGGCCACACGCATATGCGGCACTGCCGCCGCAACACGAACGTATCCAAATTTACTTGCCATAATACTTTGATATAATTACTTGCAATGATAGTTTTTGCCTAGCATCCCATTTTACCGCGCAAAGGTAGTTAATTTTTTTTACATACGCAAGCGCACGCGCACTTTTTCAAAAATTAGAAGCGATTTATATCGTTTATTTTATTTTTTATTGCAAATACTCATCCTTGTCCTTTATCCTTTCCATTTACTTACTAATAGTTAGTGATTAGTTAGTGATTAATTAGTGATTAGTTAGTGATTAGTTAGTTATTCAACTATTATTATGCTAAAAATGTACTATTTTTATATTTTTTTTACCAAAATGTTTGGTCATATCAAAAAAAAGCAGTACCTTTGTACCCGATTTCGAAAGAAACCAACTAGGGTGCTATCGTCTAGTGGCCTAGGACAACGGCCTCTCACGCCGTAAACCGGGGTTCGAGTCCCCGTAGCACTACAAAAGAACGACCACCCAAACAGGTGGTCGTTTGTCGTATATTAACCTATAATGGTCGTTATCGTGTAATATCTTAAAGTATAGCCCTTTGGTTTATCATAACATATATGATGCATAATTTTCAAGAACAAGAACGATACCTTCGCTTACTAAGTGAACGATTTCCTAATGCAGATGCTGTAGTCACTGAGCTCATTAACCTACATGCTATCTTATCACTGCCTAAAGGCACAGAACACTTTGTCAGTGACTTGCACGGCGCATCCAATGCGTTTATCCATATGATCAAAAACGCATCGGGTGTCATTCGACGTAAGATAGATGATATCTACGGTGATACTATCAGCGAGCAAGAGAAGCGTGCGCTATGTGCACTCATCTACTACCCAGACGAGCGTATCAGAATGGTGATTAGCAATTGGCAAGTGGCTATGAGCGACGAGGCGTTGCCTATGGATAATCCTACCATCAATGATTGGTATGCTAGGCGTATGCACCAGATATTGGACGTCACACGTAGTGTGTCGGTCAAGTACACCCGATCGAAGGTACGTAAGATGTTGCCCAAGAACTTTGCATATATCATCGAGGAGTTGCTCTACGAGTCAAGCATCGAAAACGACCGCTCACGCTATTTTCACTCCATCGTAGATGCCATCATATCTACGGGTAGGGCAGAGCAACTGCTGATAGCTATCTCCTATCTTATCCACACTCTCGCTATCGACACATGGCATATCGTAGGAGATATCTTCGATAGAGGACCTGGTGCGGCAAAGATTATGGAAGTGCTCTCCACTGTGCGCGACTATGATATACAATGGGGTAACCACGACATCGCATGGATGGCTGCTTTTGCTGGCAACTGGGCGATGATTGCCACTGTGCTACGCGTTAGCATACGTTATGCTAATATTGAGACACTGGAGGAGGGATATGGTATTAACCTATTGCCACTGGCTAACTTTGCCATGGAGACCTACGGCAATGACCCTTGTACTATATTCCAAACGAAGGATTTTGAGAATAACCCTCGCCTCACACGTTCGGCACAACTCATGGCGAAGATGCACAAGGCCATCTCTATCATACAATTCAAATTAGAGGGACAGACTATACTCCGTCACCCAGAATATGAGATGAACGACCGCCTCTTCCTCGATAAGATTGACTACGAAGCGGGCACCATAACTATTGGTTCGCATACATATCCTATTACTGATACTCATCTGCCTACTATCTCGCCCGATGCTCCTTATACGCTATCACAAGAGGAATGCGAGTTGATGGAGCAACTTGAGCGCTCATTCCGCAAATCAGAGAAGATACAGAAGCATTTGCGTATGCTCTATCAACATGGTAGCCTCTTCCTTGTGCGCAATGGTTTCTTGCTCTACCATGCAGCCATACCGCTTAACGAAGATGGCTCATTTATGGAGGTGGATGTGTGTGGTAAACGCGTTAAGGGTAAGGCGCTCATGCAGCGTATTGATCATATCGTGCGACAAGCCTACTTTGGCAAAGGAGAGGAGAAAGCCGATGCACTAGATTATATGCTCTATTTATGGTGCGGATATGGTTCGCCCCTCTATCATAAGGATAAGATGAGTACTTTTGAACGCTATTTCATAGGTGTGCCCGAATTAGAATACGAGCGTAAGGGAGCATATTATACGTTGGCAGATCAACGCGAGGTATGTGAGATGATATTGCGTGAGTTTGGATTAGATGCTGAATATGGACGAATAGTGAACGGTCATATCCCCGTGCGCACTATCAAGGGTGAGACACCTATGCGTGCAGAAGGCAAACGATTTGTGATTGACGGAGGTTTCAGCAAACCCTATCAAGAGAAAACAGGTATTTCGGGCTATACCTTAATATATAATAGCCATGGTATACAGCTGGTAGAGCATGAGAAGTTTGAGAGTCGTGAGCAAGCAGCCGCATCCGGTTCGGATATCCACTCGCGTGTACAATTGGAGGACTTTACCCATCATCGTATCTTAGTACGCGATACTGACCGTGGGCGTGAACTCACGCGCCAGGTGGAGGACCTGCAACACCTGCTACAGGCTTATCAGATGGGTTGGATTGAGGAGCGATAGATGCTCCATTGGTGATAAATCTATCAACGTATCGGCGGTAGGTAGAGCGATTGGTGCGTAGTCGTCGTATGATTTCGCATTGTCGCATACCGCGCGCTATTGCACGGCGGATATACGCGTCGTGGCGATATAGTCGGAAGAATTTTGGATTGGTAGGGCTACCTTTGACCCTACCAATATGTTTTCCCTCTGCTTTTAATCGGGCTAATGCCTCTTTGGTACGTTGTGAGATGAGGTTGCGCTCTATCTCTGCCGAAAGACCAAAGGCAAAGGCTAATACCTTGCTTTGGATATCGTCGCCCAAACGATAGCCATCTTTGATGGTCCATACATAGCATTCTTTTGACATGCAGATACTTAGTATCTCCATAATCATATATAGGTTACGTCCAAGACGTGACAACTCGCTACAAAGGATGATATCTCCCTTGGTAGCCTTGCGCAGTAAACAACCTAATTGCCGTTTGGTGTAGCTTTTGGTGCCAGAAATAGTTTCTTCAATCCACCCTTCGATATGCAGGTGGTTCTCCTCGCAGAATCGTTGAATTTCAAATCGCTGGTTCTCGACTGTCTGCTTGTCGGAACTTACGCGAATATACCCATACGTCATAGCATTTTTTGCGCGAAGATACGCAAAAAAAATCAACTCACCAATACGAGAGTTGATTTTTTTATTGGAGGGCTTCGCCTATTGGGTATTGGACGCCCATTGGGTTATTGGGTATTGGATGTTAGCCCATGGCTCCATTCACGCTGATTACTTGTCCCGATACATAGGATGAGAGGTCGGAAGCTAGGAAGAGCGCTACTTTAGCAACTTCTTCGGTTTCTCCACAACGTCGCATAGGAATCATCTTAATCATCTCCGCTCTCACTTCATCGGGCAAAGCTAATGTCATTTCGGTGAGGATGAAGCCAGGTGCTATTGCGTTAGCTCTAATGTTGCGAGCACCTAATTCCTTGCTAAGCGACTTGATAAAGCCAATGATACCTGCTTTAGAGGCAGCATAGTTAGCTTGTCCCGCATTACCACCAATACCTACGACGGATGACATGGCTATGATACTGCCGCTGCGTTGACGCATCATTTGTGGTGTAGCGGCATGGCAGTAATTAAACACCGACTTGAGATTGACGTTGAGTACGTCATCCCATTGCTGTTCGGTCATACGCATCAGCAGGGTATCTCGTGTGATACCTGCATTGCAGACGAGTATGTCGAGTTTGCCGAAGGTGTCCACTACTTGCTTTATGACATCGTGTGCAGCCGTGAAATCGGCAGCATTGCTTGGTATGAAGAGTGCTTGTACTCCTTTTGCTTGTAGGGTGGTGGTTAACTCGTTGGAGTCTTGATTTTCGCATATATCGGTAAAGGCGATATTGCAGCCATGGTCGGCAAATAAAAGTGCAATGGCACGTCCGATACCACGCGATGCCCCTGTAATCAATGCGGTTTTTCCTTGTAAAATCATCATAATTCTCTAAATATTAAACCCTAAACACTAAACCCTAAACTACTTAAGGTATTTGTCTAGCCAATTGAAGAATGTGCGTTGCCATAGAATGCCATTCTGTGGTTTCAATACCCAGTGATTTTCATCTGGGAATATCAATAGTTGTGCTTCCACACCCCGCATCTTGGCTGCGTCGAAGGCAGCCATACCTTGGTTGGCAAGGATACGGTAATCTTTCTCGCCATGTATGCAGAGGATAGGTGTATCCCACTTATCGACAAAGAGGTGAGGTGAGTTAGCGAATGTGCGCTGAGCTATCTTATTGTTTTTCTCCCAATATGCGCCACCCATATCCCAGTTGGCAAACCATTTCTCTTCTGTTTCGAGGTATTGCATCTCCATGTTGAAGATACCATCGTGGGCAATAAATGCCTTGAAGCGTTTGTTGTGATGACCCGCTAGCCAATATACGCTAAAGCCACCAAACGATGCTCCTACGCAGCCGAGATGGTCTTTATCCACGTATGGTTCGCTCATAACAAACTCATCAATGGCTGTGAGGTAATCTTTCATACACTGCCCTCCGTAATCTCCACTAATTTGCTCATTCCACTCGTTGCCAAATCCAGGAAGACCACGACGATTAGGCGCAACGATGATGTAGTCGTTGGCAGCCATCATCATAAAATTCCAACGGAAGCTCCAGAATTGGCTTACTGGTGATTGTGGACCACCTTCGCAGTAAAGCAGGGTAGGATATTTCTTGGTTGGGTCGAAGTGCGGTGGATAAATAATCCATGTGAGCATTTGCTTGCCATCGGTGGTTGTTTGCCAACGAGGCACTACTTCTCCCAAGGTGATTTGTGAGTAGATGTTCTCGTTTTCGTGACTAATCTGCACGGGCTCTTCGCCTTGTTTGAAGCGGAAGATTTCGTTGGCCTCTCGCATGGAGTGTCGCAAACAATAGTAGGTATCACCTATATTCGCAGCAGGCACGTAGTCGTATTGCCCTGTGGTGAGTATTTGGAGTTTAGGAGTTGAGGAGTTTAGGTGTTTAGAAGTTGAGAATTGTACTTCGTAGAGCATGGATGTAGCATGCCAAACTGCACTGAAGACGAGGGTGTTGTTGTCTTTCCAATAATAGGAATCTACATTGGTGTCAAGTCCCTTGCTTAGAAATGTTTGTTCGCCCGTAGCGAGGTTGCATATAAAGAGACGATTCTCATCGCTCTCGTAGCCGTCACGTTCCATAGAAAGCCATGCGATATACTTGCCATCAGGGGAATAGGTAGGGTTGGTGTCGTAGCCCATGTTGCCCTCGGTGAGGTTGGTATGTGTACCTGTTGCTATGTCGTAAAGATAGATGTCGGAATTGGTAGAGATGGCATAATCCAATCCACTTTTCTTGCGGCAAGTGTAGGCAATGGTTTTGCCATCTGGACTCCATGCTAATTGCTCGATTCCGCCAAAAGGCTTCATAGGAGATTCATAAGGAGTACCTTCGAGAAGGTCAATACAGTTGATTATTTCTAGATCCTTGATTTGGGACTCTGGATTCGCGATACCTTCTTTTAATTCACAAAGGAAAGGATGTGGTGCCGTTTCTGTCCACTCGTCCCAATGCTTGTACATAAGATCATCCACCACACGTCCTGAAGCCAATGGCAGGTCAGGATGCTTGTCCGCTGTGCTAGCTACGGTCTTTACTTGGGCAATGAGGATGATTTTATCACCTTGAGGAGAGAGTAGGAATCCCTCAATATCCTTGTCAAAGCCATTGAGAGTATTTACCTTTCCGTCTATACTTTTTACATGCAATTTTCCGCCATTGAGATAGGCAATATTGTTTCCCCACCATGCAGGCTCGTATCCGACCCATTCGTTGTCGGTTACTAATTGATTATCCTGTTCGTGCGCCACACGAATCCATGAAGAGGAGCGGTTTTCCTCTACGCTGTAGTAGCTAACGGTATAGGCGAGCTGGTTGGTTTGTTCGTTGGGCAGTACGCTGTTGATACGTCCCATCGCCCACAGTGCTTCGGGTGTAAGGCGTCCACCTTGGATGGTGATTTCTGGTTTGGTGATAGGTGCTTTGGTAGCATCCTCTTTATGTTGGCAAGAGGTAGCCAAAAGGGCAAGAGTAGCCATTATGATTAGTTTTCGCATAGTTTATTTTTTAGTATATACAGCAAAAGTATATGGATACGGATTTTTCTCGTCGGCTTCGTTGCGTTGAGTGCTCACGCATTGCCATGTGTCAGGGTCAATTTCTGGGAAGAAGGTGTCTGCATCTTCCCATGTATGATGTATATGGGTTACATATAGTTTGTCCACGGCATTGATAAACTGCTCATATACTTTTCCTCCCCCAATGATAAATACCTCTTCCTCTTCGTTAAGCAAAGTGTATAATTGTTCAATGGAGTGCGCTACTTCGGTGTTCTCGTATGTAAACTCTGTATCCGTTGTGAGCACGATGTTTCTGCGATTAGGTAAAGGACGACGAGGCAGGGAGAAGAATGTATTCTTTCCCATAACGACAGTAGCTCCCGTAGTGATTTCCTTGAAATGCTTGAGGTCGTTAGGTAGATGGCAGAGCAAGTCGCCAGCTATGCCGATGGCGTTGTTTTCTGCTATGGCTACGATGAGGTTTATCATAAGTATGAACTATGAGTGATGAATAATTATACGGCTACGACGCCTGGTATGTGTGGATGTGGGTCGTAGTCTTGGAGTTGGAAGTCTTCGAATTTGAAGTCGAAGATGTCTTTGACTTCTGGGTTGATGACCATCTTAGGCAGTGTACGTGTGTCGCGAGTGAGTTGCAACTTCACTTGCTCTATATGGTTGAGATAGATATGTGCGTCACCAAAGGTGTGTACAAAGTCGCCTACTTTGAGTCCTGTCACTTGTGCCATCATCATGAGTAGAAGGGCGTAGGATGCGATATTGAATGGCACACCGAGGAAGATGTCGGCTGAGCGTTGGTAGAGTTGCAGGGATAGGCGACCGTCTGCCACATAGAATTGGAAGAGGGTGTGGCAAGGAGGTAGAGCCATATTGTTGACTTCGGCTACATTCCACGCGCTGACGATATGACGGCGTGAGTCGGGATTCTTCTTAATCTGCTCAACAAGTTGTGCGATTTGGTCGATATGTCCGCCTTGGTAATCAGGCCATGAACGCCATTGGTGTCCATAGACAGGTCCTAGTTCGCCGTTCTCATCTGCCCATTCATTCCAGATCCGCACGCCGTTGTCTTGCAAGTATTTTACGTTGGTATCTCCGCGGAGGAACCACAGTAGTTCGTAGATGATAGACTTGAGGTGGAGTTTCTTGGTAGTCAAGAGCGGGAATCCTTCCTCGAGGTTAAAACGCATTTGGTGACCAAAGACAGAGATGGTGCCTGTGCCTGTGCGGTCATGTTTCTCGGTACCCTCATTGAGTACGCGTTGGCATAAGTCAAGATATTGCTTCATATTAATATAGATTATACGTAGTTTTGAGCACGCGGAACTCGGTACGTCGGTTGAGCGAGTTGCATACTTCTTGTTTGTCTGCTGATAGAGTAGAGATAAATGCTTCGTCTAGCACTTGATCTAGAGGTAGGAAAGAGTATTGCTTGTGCAATGCTTCGTCCACCACGACAGGCTTCTCTTCGCCATATCCCACAGGTGTGAGTCGCTCTTGTTCGATGCCATGCTTGATGAGGTAGTCCACGACGGATTGTGCACGGCGGAGCGAGAGTTGTTGGTTGTCCCTGTTGTTGCCCACGAGGTCGGTATGCGCCGCCATCTCGATGGTGATATTGGGGTTGTCGTTGAGTAGTTTGACCAAGGCTTGAAGTCCTGTCTCAGAGTCGGGCGTGAGTTCCCAACTACCAAACTTGAAAAAGATATTTCCCATCTTCACAGGTTTGGATATTGGCGAAAGAACGAAGTCCTGCTGATAGGTGTGGCTATCGGTTAGTCCTTCGGTGCTGAAGGTGTGCTTTTGGTTGAGGTATCCACGTGCATTCGCCAGCATGGCGTATTGGGTTTGTTTGTTGAGTTTGAGTCGGTAGGTACCATCTCGGCGGATCTGCATCTTGACGTTGGTACCATCGTTGCCGACTAATCGCAGGTTGCCTTCTGTGAGGTGTTCGCCATCGCTGTTGAGTACTTTTCCTTCGATGAGAATCTCCATCTCGGGTAGTACGAAGGAATAGATGAGGTCGTATCCCTTCTTTTGTCCTCGGTTGGAAGTGAAGAATCCTTCCTCTTTTTCTCCTGCAAAGGTAATACCGAAGTCATCTCCTATAGAGTTGAATGGTGCACCCATATTGAAGACCGTCCACGTAGTATCTTGTAGGGTGGCATAGAAGAGGTCAAGTCCGCCATAGGTGGGGTGACCTTTTGAAGCGAAGTACAGGCGTCCGTCGTGACGGATGTATGGGAACAGTTCGTCGTCTTTGGTGTTGATTTGTGGTCCGAGGTTGCGTATGTCGTCCCATTCGCTACCATTGGAGATGGCCATATAGATGTCTTTTCCTCCGTATCCGCCAGGTGCGTCGCTCACGAAGTAAAGTGTATCACCAGTTGCGTTGATGCTAGGGTGTCCGACGGTGATGCTGCTGTCGCTAAAGAGTTTGACCTCTTGCGCTTCGCTCCACTCTCCGCTCGCGCGTTGTGATACGTAGATTTTGGCTCCTAGATCCTGTCCGTTGATAGGTTTGGAATAGGTGAGATACATGGTTTTTCCATCGTTAGTGATGCATGCTACGCCCATCTCTGCCGTGGCGAGTTGTTTTTGGAATCCAATACCACCTTCTTCGCTTTCTGCGGAGGCTTCTTCGCTCTCCTCTCCCATGAGCCCTTCGCACAACTCTATCTCTTCCCACTTACCTGCAGCGTTTTTGCGTGCGGTGTAGATATTGAAAAGGGCAGCGCCTGTTACGGAAGATCCCGATACTTTTTTCTTGTTGCTTTTGCTGCTTTGCTCTTGGCGGTTGGAAGTGAAAACGAGTGCATCTCCGTCCTCTCCTATGAAAGCAGGGGCAAGGTTGCTACTGCGTTTTGCGTTGAACTCTTTGGCTGGGCTGATCTTGTATCGTGATGCTTGTTTCTTCCAAGCTTCGATTTGCGTGCAAGCATACTTTCCCGCCATGGCCACATAATCTTTCTCGTGCGCCTGTAGGTAGATGTCGTATTGCTTGATAGCGTCGCGGTAGTTTCCTTGATAGTGAAGTACTTGCGCGTATCGCAGATAGACGATGGAGTCGGGGTACTGGTAGCGAATGGCATTCTTGTAGCAGCTGAGCGCACGTTTGTTGTTGAGGATGCGGTAGCACTCTGCTTGGTTGAACGCCACGTGGGCACGCATAGGTTTGTCTTTGCTGGAAATCTTGCGGTAGAGTTGCTTGTATTGCTCGGCAGCAGCATAGTACTCGCCGATGGCGTATCGTTTGTCGGTTTTCTGGATACGTTTCGACAAACTGCACGAACTCATACTGAGTAGTATGGTGCTAACTATGAGTATGTTAAGGATGTTTCTCATTTTCAATCTTCGATGTTCAATTTCTCTTTTTTTCTTGCCTCTCGGTCTTGCGATGTGGCGCAATGAATGCCATCTTGTCGCATGCGTTGGTTTTGGGATATATGTTCGCTGCGGAACTTATGGTCTTTCCGCAGTATCACGCCTAGTGATAGTAGTAGGATGGCGATGCCGATGGCTAGTATGGCTAATAAAATCTCGTTCATTTGTAAATTTTTTACAAAAATCGTGCAAAGGTAGTAAAAATTTTGCGAATATGCAAATTTTTGTTTTTAGAGTTTTATCTATTTGAAATATTCGTTGATTATGTGTGAACTATCTTCGGGGTATCTTCGGGATATCTTCGGGATAAATGTGGTGGGTCAAAATGAATAGTTTATGATTGATGTTTTATGTTTAGTTAAACATTTTTAACATATCCAACTTCCACACTTCCACACTTCCACATTATTTTATGAGCGAAATTATCCTCCAAACTGTTAATTCACCGAAATATTACTTTGAGAAAAAAAGGAAAATTTAAAGAGGAAGGGGGCACTAGGGGATAGAGTTATAATTATATATATAATATATTATAAAATAATATATTATTATAATTATATATGCATTTGCTTGAAAAAAATGATATGCCATTCGACTCTTTTTTTGATGTGGAAGTGTGGAAGTGTGGAAGTTGTACAGATGATGCGCTGATTATTAAAATAAGTTAAAATTAAAATCATGTGTTTGCTGTAGGCTTTGGGTTGGATGTTAAAATTTTTGTTTTGGGCGGTTGTTTATTCTTGGGTGATAAAATTATTATCTCTGATAATAAAACGTCTTAAATCGAAAGAAAATGGCCTTAAAATGGCTTTTTGTTTGCGTATGTGCAAAAAAAGTGTTACCTTTGCAAAGTTTTTGACTGTAAGTCAAGGTTGTGAAGCGAAAAAGTGTATAATTTGAAAAATTAAAAGAGAAAAAACGATATGGCAACAACACCACAAAATTCAGGCACATTGTATAATGCCTTAACATCAGGAAGTAAGATTATTGGTACGGTGATCACGGATAGCGATATGCGTGTGGATGGTACGATAGAGGGCGATGTAAAATGCTCTGGTAAATTAGTGATTGGCGAGCAAGGTCTGATTAAGGGCACTGCGGAATGTCAGAACGCCGAGATTATGGGCAAGTTGGATGGAAAGATAGACGTGAAATATGCGTTGGCATTGCGTGCGACTAGCCGTTTGCAAGGCGAGATTGTGACAGGTACCTTGATGGTAGAGCCTAATGCGATATTTAATGGTACTTGCTCAATGGGAGTAAAGAATCAGGAACAAGCAGCAAAGACAAAATAGTTTAGAGGATGCGGCTATGCCGCTACCGTGTTAGAGTTAAAATTTTAATACTATGAAGATAAAACCATTTAGAGGTATTCGTCCGCCTAAAGCATTGGCGAAGCAAGTAAGTAGTCGTCCTTACGACGTGTTGAATTCAGCAGAGGCACGTGAGGAGGCAGCAGGTAATGAGATGTCGCTGTATCATATCATCAAGCCTGAGATTAATTTTGAGGTTGGTACAGATGAGCATGATGAGCGTGTGTACAAAGCAGCTCGTGAGCAGTTTGACTTGTTCCGTGAGAAAGGTTGGCTGGTGCAAGATGCGGAAGAAAAGTACTATGTTTATGCTCAAACCATGGATGGTCGTACACAATATGGATTGGTGGTGGCTGCATGGGTAGAGGATTATATGGAAGGTCGTATTAAGAAGCATGAGTTGACTCGCCGTGACAAAGAGGAAGACCGCATGAAGCATGTGCGTGTGAACAATGCGAACGTGGAACCTGTATTCTTTGCTTACCCTCACCATGAGGAGTTGGACGGGATAGTGGCTCGTGTATGCCAAGGAGTGCCAGAGTATGATTTTGTTTCGGACTTGGATGGCTTTGGTCACACGTTGTGGGTGATTAGCGATGAGAAGGATATTGCTCGTATCACAGAGTTGGTGGCAGAGATGCCAGCGATGTATATAGCGGATGGTCACCATCGTAGTGCAGCAGCTGCCTTGGTGGGCAACGAGAAGAAGTTGCAGAACCCCAATCACCAAGGTGATGAGGAGTATAACTACTTCTTGGCGGTATGTTTTCCAGATGATCAGTTGCATATCATGGACTATAACCGTGTGGTGAAGGACTTGAACGGTATGACAGAGGCGCAATTCTTGGAAGCGCTGAAAGATGACTTTGATGTAGAGGAGATGGGTGCGGATATCTACCGTCCAGAGGCATTGCACGTGTTTGCCTTGTATATGGGTGGTCTGTGGTATAAGTTGACGGCTAAGGCTGGTCGCTATGACGATAATGACCCAATTGGCGTGTTGGATGTGACTATCTCGTCGAATTTGATTTTGGACAAACTGCTTGGTATCAAGGACTTGCGTTCGGATAAGCGTATCGACTTTGTAGGCGGTATCCGTGGTTTGGGCGAGTTGAAGAATCGTGTGGATAGTGGCGAGATGAAGATGGCTTTGGCGCTTTATCCTGTGACGATGAAGCAGCTGATAGATATTGCAGATACAGGTAATATCATGCCTCCTAAGACCACATGGTTTGAGCCAAAATTGCGTAGTGGATTGGTAATTCACGAGTTGGTGTAAGTCGGAAGCCAGAGTCGGGAGTCCCGAAAATAATGAATCTGGAGTCGGTAGCCCCGATTCCGAAAAAAAGTAATTAACAAAAAAACAATCAATATGAACAAAATTCAATTAGTAATTAACATCGTTTTAGTAGCAGCAGTGGCTGCGTTGTTTGCACTTTTCTTTACCAACAAACCAGCTGAGCCAGTTGCGGTAGAAATCAACCCATCCGAAGTAATGCCAGTGGCATATTTGAATGTAGATAGCCTATTGGTGAACTATACCTTTGCTATCGAAGCAAGTGATAAATTGCTGAGCAAGCAAGAGGATGCTCGTTTGAAGATGAACACAAAGCTTCGTACTTTCCAAAACGAAGTGGCAGAGTTTCAACGTAAATTGGAGAACAACGCATTCTTGAGCCGTGAGCGTGCAGAGAAAGAGCAACAACGTCTGGCAAAGAAAGAGCAAGAGTTGCAAGAGTTGGAGGCTAAGTTGACCCAAGATATTATGTTGGAGAATCAAAAGCTGAATATGCAATTGACAGATTCGTTGAACAACTATTTGAAGGAGTTTAACGCGGATGGTCGCTACCATATCATTTTGAGCAACAGCGCTAAGGATAATGTGCTTTGGGCTGCAGAGCAATACGATATTACCAACGAAGTGATTGAGGGCATGAATGCTCGCTATGCGAAGTGAGTTGAGAGGTTAGAGGTTAGAGTTTAGAGGTTAGAGATTAGTGGGTAGATTGATATATAGACCATACTTGCGATATCTGATTGCCGATGTGTTGACATTGGCAATCAGTGTGGTGATAGTGTTGGCGTGGTTTCCACTGTCAACCGAGATACCGTTTCAAAAGTATAGTGTTTATATGGTGATTTACTCTACGGTTTGGCTACTGGCGAGTTACCTGTGCCACCGCTATGTGCCTGTCAAATATATGAAAATGGGGCAGGATATCCTGCGTTTGACAGTCGCTGCAGTGATTGTGTTTGGTTGCATGTATGGCTATATGTGGCTTCGCGCAGGCAGCAATTTCTCCATTTGGGTCTTGCTGACGATATGGCTGGTGATGTTGGGTGCATCGCTTGTGTTCTTAGTTTTTAAGCACGCCTATCGCTATGCATTGGATGCCGATGAACAAGCGATAGAAGCCCCTAAGCGTGCACCACAACAAGTGTTGCGAGCACCCGAGCATTTGGTTGATAGCGACAAGAAAGCTCTGCAAGAGAGCATATTGGAGTTTGCACCAGAGAAGGTGTTGCGCTATGTGGAGAAGAATGTAGACTTGTATAGTACCAACACTTTTACGCTGCGTTCCACTGACCTCTACAACATCAAGAAGTTGCCTAACTACCGTTTTGATGCGCTGGTCAACTTCATGCCGCTTAATCAAATTCGTGGTGTGAATAAATTGTTTACTACGGTAAACGATAAGTTGCCAGACGGCGGTATCTGGATATGCTGCTACGAGCCACAATCGGTAACTAAACGCAATATTCTGAAGCGTTTTCCTCCGTTGATAGGTTGGCTATACTATGTGGCATTTTTCTGCTACAAGCGTGTGTTACCTAAGTTGCTGATGACGTCGCGTCTGTACTTTGATATTACAGAAGGCAAAGACCGTGTGCTGAGCAAGGCAGAGGTGCTAGGACGCTTGTGCTATTGTGGTTTTGAGATTATAGATGAACGCAAGAAGGGCGATTTGAACTATGTAGTGGCTCGCAGGAAGTTCCGTCCTGAAATCACAGTAAGACGTCTGTATGGTATCTTGGTGAAGCTCAATCGTGTGGGTAAGAATGGTAAGCTCTTCAAGGTGTATAAATTCCGCACGATGCACCCATATAGTGAGTTTTTGCAGGCTTATATCTACGAACGCTATTCGCTGCAAGAGGGTGGTAAGTTCAACCACGATATACGTGTGACGACTTTAGGGCGTTTTATGCGCAAATGCTGGTTGGATGAGTTGCCGATGTTGCTCAATTTAGTGAAAGGAAACATGAAATTGGTGGGCGTGCGTCCGATATCGAAGCATTACTTCTCGCTGTATAGTCAGGAGTTGCAAGAGAAGCGCGTGAAGCACAAGCCAGGATTGTTGCCACCCTTCTATGCGGATATGCCGAAGACATTGGAGGAGATAGAGGCATCGGAGATGCGCTATCTGACCCTGTGCGAGGAGAAGGGCACGTTGCGTACGGACTTTGTGTATTTCTGGAAGATATTTTATACGATTGTATTCAAACGAGCAAGGAGTCATTAGAGGTGAAAACTGAAAGGTGAAAGGTGAAAACTGAAAGGTGAAAAGGTGAAAACTGAAAGGTGAAAAGGTATTTATTGGTAATATTGCTATGTGTATCGGCGTGGGGAATGGCTCAGAATATACCTGTGCCATTGACTCAAGTGAAGTTGTATGACTTTTTGGATGAGTTGCTGGCGGATGGAGTGTTGGTGCATCAGACGGCGGTGCGTCCATATAGTCGTAAGCAAGTGGCTACTATGCTGCTAGAGGCACAAGCGGCAGACACGCTGCTGAATATAAGACAGAAGAAGGATTTGGCATTCTATCTCAATGAGTATGCGTTGGAGCGTGATACGATGGTGAGCAATTATGTGCAATATACTGACCATAGCACGTATAATGTATCGTTGGCCGATCCACAGTTTAGTTATCGTAGCAAAGACAATATGTTTAAGATGCGTTTGCGTCCTATCTTGGGTGGTAAACTCCTCATGAGCAAGAAGGGGGTTATCTTCCATCGATGGTATGGTGCTGAGTTGCAAATGGATATAGCTAAGCACCTGAGCATATGGGGTAGTTTGCGTGACAATTCGTGGAGTGGTGATTGGCTGAACAAGACGTATTTTCCAACTGATAATGACCGTCGCTTGGGTGCTTGCATTCATTATGGTGCATCGCAGTTGCAGCCAGCGTTGATGCCAATAGCGGGTGTGCAGTATAAGGAAGCTAATTATGGTGGAGATTTCTCCGACTCAAAGGGTGGTATCAGTTTGTATACATGGTGGGGCAGTATATCCGTGCAAAGAGAGAATATCCGTTGGGGCGATGCGTATCATGCATCGAATATATTGTCGGGTAGAGCACCCGCTGCACCGATGATCAGTTTGCAGTTGACACCTTGCAAGTGGTTTCAGTTTGATTACTTCCATGCATGGTTGGTGTCGAATGTAGTGGACTCTACCTATTATTATGTGGAAGAAACGACGAATGGAACAGTGCGTAACTACCGCCCTATGAACAAGTTTATGGCGGCGAATATGTTTACCTTTACGCCCATTAAGCAGTTGTCTATCTCCTTTGGTAACTCAATTATTTACGCTGAACGCAGTATTCAAGCCGCGTATTTTATCCCTATTGCTTTCTACAAATCGCTCGACCATTTGTTGACGAAAGGAGTACGTACGCAAAACCAAAACTCGCAAGCCTTTGCATCGTTGTCCGTGCGCCCTGTGGAGCACTTACATTTATATGGCTCGATGTTTGTGGATGAGATTAAGTTTTCTCGTTTCAAGCCATCTAATAAAGAGAACAACCCGTTGTCTTATCTTGTGGGCTTCAACTGGAGCGGATGGCCAGTAAAGGGGTTGAGTCTGAAGGCGGAGTTTGTGCGTTCGTATATTGCAAGTTATATTCATTCGATAGAGGCGCTTGACTATACAACCAATTCCTTTGACATGGGGCATTATTTGGGTGACAATGCTCAATCTATCTATGCAGAGTTGGCATACCGCCCGATTAGAGGTATGTTGATAAAGGCGAGCTATACTAATGACACCAAATATAATTCTTATGCTTATTTACGCAACAATATCTCAGCAACGATTGCGCAGAAGCCGTTTGACTATGCTATTTTCCGCAATGAAGTAGTGCAATTGGATGGCGTGTATGAGGTGCACCCTAATATGTATATGACCCTCACGCTGCAATATAATCATGCACGTGGGTTTGACAATATAAAAACCGATGCATTGCCTAGTGAAGATATAGGAAATGCACAATATTATTTGGATAAATATATGCCACGCTACTTCCAAGGCAAGAACTTGAGTGTATCGGCGGCGTTTAGTTTTGGTTTTTAGACAATAGGAAATATCACATTATCACACTATCACATAAAAAAATATGCTCAAGTGTAGCGTAGTCATATTAAATTGGAATGGAGAGCAGACTTTGCGTCAGTTCTTACCTTCTGTATTGGCGCATACGCATCAAGAAGATGTGGAGATCGTAGTGGCAGATAATGGTTCGACCGATGGTTCGTTGGCATATTTGCATACACAACCTGTGCGTGTGGTGACGTTGGAGCAGAATTATGGTTTTGCTGAGGGCTACAACCGTGCTATAGAGCAGGTGGATGCCGAATATGTGGTGTTGCTCAATTCGGATGTGGAAGTTACTCCACATTGGTTGGATAGGATGTTGGAATATATGGATGCCCACCCTAAGGTGATGGCCGCTCAACCCAAGGTACTATCATGGCGTAGCAAGCAACTTGTGGATAAGGGTGAGGAGTGTGCTATTCGCTTTGAGCATGCAGGTGCAGCGGGTGGAATGATGGATATATTGGGCTATCCCTATTGTAAAGGGCGTTTGATGACGCATATTGAGGAAGATCACGGGCAGTATGATGAGGTAGCACCTATCTTTTGGGCAACCGGAGCATGCTTGCTGATTCGTACACAAGCCTATAAGGAGATAGGAGGATTGGATGCTAATTTCTTTGCTCATCAAGAGGAGATTGATATGTGTTGGCGATTGCTAAATCGTTATCCATTTTCAGTATTCACTCTTCCATTTTCGGTGGTTTACCATGTAGGCGGTGCTACGTTGGGGTATGAGAATCCGAGAAAGACTTTTCTCAATTTCCGCAACAATCTGTTGATGCTCCGCAAGAACTTGCCAGCGTCGCGTCTATGGTGGGTGATGGTAGTGCGGTTCTTTATGGATTATTTGGCGGCTTTGCAAATGCTGATGACCAATCAAAAAGAGAATGCCAAGAATGTGTATCGCGCACGTTGTGAGTACCACAAGATGAAGAAGCAATACCCCATTTCTCATAGTGCATCGCCATTGGCGGAGCATTTGATAGTGCGGAGAAGCATTGTTTGGGATTTTTATGTGATGAGAAAACGAAAATAACTAAAAAATATATAGATTATGGAATTTAAGTATGCACCTATGTTTCAACTAGGTAAGGATGAAACAGAGTATTATTTGCTGACCAAAGACCATGTGTCGGTTAGCGAGTTTGAAGGAAAACCAATCCTCAAGATTGAGGCAGAAGGTTTGACAAAGATGGCCAATGCTGCGTTTTCGGATGTGAGCTTCATGCTTCGTCGTAGTCACAATGAGCAAGTAGCCAAGATATTGCGTGACCCAGAGGCCAGCGATAATGATAAGTATGTAGCATTGACCTTCTTGCGCAATGCTGAGGTATCTTGCAAGGGTCAGTTGCCATTGTGTCAAGATACAGGTACAGCCATCATCCACGGTGAGAAAGGTCAACAAGTATGGACTGGCTATTGCGATGAAGAGGCATTGAGTAAGGGTGTGTATCTAACATACACCGAGCGCAATCTTCGCTATTCGCAAAATGCACCGCTGAATATGTATGATGAGGTGAATACCAAGTGCAATTTGCCAGCACAAATCGATTTGGAGGCTACCGAGGGTATGGAGTATCATTTCCTCTGCGTAACTAAGGGTGGTGGTTCAGCCAATAAGACCTATCTCTATCAAGAGACCAAAGCGCGTATTCAAAATCCAGGAACACTGATTCCTTTCTTGGTAGAGAAGATGAAGAGCCTTGGCACAGCTGCTTGCCCTCCATATCATATTGCTTTTGTGATAGGCGGTACTAGTGCAGAGAAGAACCTCTTGACCGTGAAATTGGCTTCTACTCACTACTATGACACCTTGCCAACTACAGGTGATGAGACAGGTCGTGCGTTCCGCGATATTGAACTCGAGGAGCAACTCTTGAAAGAGGCTTATAAGATTGGTTTGGGTGCACAGTTTGGTGGTAAGTATATGGCACACGATATTCGCGTGATTCGTTTGCCACGTCACGGCGCAAGTTGTCCAATCGGTTTGGGCGTAAGTTGCTCGGCTGACCGCAATATCAAATGTAAGATTAATAAGGATGGTATTTGGATTGAGAAGATGGATAATAATCCAGCAAGTCTTATTCCAGAGGAATTGCGTAATGCAGGCGAAGGTGATGCTGTACGCATTGATCTTAACCAACCCATGGCAGATGTATGCAAGATTCTGACTCAATATCCTATCGGTACACGTCTGAGTTTGAATGGCACTATCATCGTAGGTCGTGATATTGCTCACGCGAAGATAAAAGCACGCTTGGATGCAGGCGAGGGCATGCCAGAGTATCTGAAGAATCACCCTATTTATTACGCAGGCCCTGCTAAAACTCCTGCTGGTATGCCTTGCGGTTCGATGGGTCCAACTACGGCTGGTCGTATGGATCCATACGTGGATGAATTCCAAGACAATGGCGGTAGCATGATCATGTTGGCAAAGGGTAATCGCTCCATGGATGTGACCAATGCATGTCAAAAGCATGGTGGTTTCTATCTCGGCTCAATCGGTGGTCCTGCTGCTATCTTGGCACAAGAGAATATTAAGTCCATTGAGTGTGTTGAGTATCCTGAATTGGGTATGGAGGCTATCTGGAAAATTGAAGTAGAAAACTTCCCTGCGTTTATCTTGGTGGATGACAAAGGCAACGACTTCTTCAAGCAACTCAAACCTTGCGAGGGTTGCACCATATTAAAATAAGAAAACTTAAGGAACAACGAATTTGGAAAACGAATCAAAAAAGAAATCACTTCTTGAACGCCTTCGCGTGAAATACCGCGTGAGCGTGTTGGATGAACTGACATTGTCCGAACGTTGGCATTTCCGTCTAAACGGATGGGGTGCCATCGTTTGGATAGCCCTGTTGTTTTTGTTGGCATTGGCATTGTTCTCATTGCTTATTCTCTATACCCCAATCCGCAACTATTTACCTGGGTATTCCGAGAATATTCGTCATCAGCTCATTGTAGAGTCTTCACGATTAGATTCGATAGGTACTTCGCTGGAGTTGCAACGCCAATATCTCAATATTATCAAGCAAGTAGTAGCGGGCGAAGTGGAGTCAGATACTGTGCAGAGTCTTGACTCTATGCAGATTATCATGCGTGAGCAACTGCTCGAAGCGAAAAGCGAGGCTACGGCAGAGTTTATCGCGCAATATGAGGCCAAAGAGAAAGATTATCTTCAACTCTTTGACGTGGCAAACACCACACCTGTGCTGTCATTCTTTCGTCCTGCACGAGGAGTTGTACTCCAATCGTTCTCAGCCAAGGAGCATCGCTATGGCGTGACTATCCAAACTGCCAAGCACGATAATGTAACAGCCATATTGGCTGGTGCAGTGGTATATACCAACTATGAATTGGACAATACCTATACCATCATGTTGCAACATGATAACTATCTGTCGATTTATCGTGGCGTGTCCAAACTTCTTAAACGTGTAGGAGAGTCGGCGCAAGCGGGCGAGAGTATTGCTCTGCTTGAAGATAAACCTCTCTATTTCCAACTCTGGCAAAACGGTCAACCTATCAACCCCGAAGAGGTGATAGCCTTTTAACTTATCACTCACAGTTCATCGTTCAATATGAAACAAATTGCAATATTAGGAAGCACAGGCAGTATTGGCACTCAGACTTTGGACGTTGTGCGTCAGCACCCCGAGGCGTTCAGTGTGTATGCGCTAACAGCGCACCGTAGTCTAGATCTGCTTATTCAGCAAGCGCTGGAGTTTAACCCCGCGGTGGTCTGTATAGCCGATGAATCGCTCTATCCACCCTTGCGCGATGCCTTGAGTGATTTGCCCATTAAGGTGATGGCGGGTGAGAAAGCGATAGCTGAGATGGTCACCATGCCTGCTATTGACGTGGTCGTGGCTGCGATGGTTGGTTATGCAGGTTTGCGACCCACTATCGAGGCTATCAAAGCTAGAAAAACGATTGCACTTGCCAATAAGGAGACATTGGTTGTAGCCGGAGAGATTATCTGTCGTTTGGCTGCGCGACATCAAGTGAAAATTTTGCCAGTGGATAGCGAACACTCGGCTATATTCCAATCATTGGTGGGTGAGGATATGGCGAGCATTGAAAAGCTATTGCTCACAGCTAGTGGCGGCCCATTCCGTACATTTACTTATGAGCAGATGCAGCATGTCACGGCTGCTGAGGCATTGCAGCACCCTAACTGGGATATGGGGGCAAAAATCACGATTGACTCGGCGAGCATGATGAATAAGGGCTTCGAAGTGATTGAGGCACGTTGGCTGTTTGATATACCAGTTGAGAAGATTCAGGTGTTGGTACACCCACAATCGGTTGTCCACTCGGCAGTGCAGTTTGTGGATGGTAGTGTAAAAGCGCAACTCGGTACTCCCGATATGCGTATGCCTATTCAATATGCGCTCACTTATCCAGAGCGTTGGTTGAGTGATGTACCACGCCTTGACCTCTTCAAGACCAATAACCTCACTTTCGAGGAACCTGATTTGCAACGTTTCCCAAATCTCCGATTGGCATATGAGGCAATGGAAAAAGGAGGAAATATGCCATGTATTCTTAACGCGGCTAATGAAGTGGTGAATTTGGCTTTTAGAGAGGGTAGATGTGGCTTCTTACAGATGTCCGATGTGATTGAGCGAGCCATGGCTAAGACTACTTTCATCACCGAACCAAGCTATGATGACTATGTACAAACGGATGCAGAAGCACGTTGCATCGCAACTAAATTAATTAACCAATAAACTGATAAACTCATAAACTAGAATATGCAGTGGATTCAACTGATACTTGCCCTTAGTTTGCTCGTGGTAATTCATGAGTTGGGGCATTTTTGCTTCGCGCGTATATTTAAGGTACGCGTAGAGAAGTTCTATATGTTTTTCAATCCAAAGTTCTCTTTAATCCGTGCCAAGAAAATCAATGGCAAATGGCAAGTGCGTTTTTTTGCGCCTAACGTAGAGCCTTCTATGGTGCCTCAACAAGATGCGATGGGCAATGAGCTCAAGGATGAGAAGGGTAATACCTTATATCGTCCAATGACCGATGAGGAATTGGCAACTTTGCCAGAGGAAGATTGGCGTCGTTATCCTGATAATACCGAGTGGGGTATTGGTTGGGTGCCTTTTGGCGGCTATTGCGCTATCGCAGGTATGGTGGATGAGACGAAGGATGCTACCAGTTTGCCTTCTGAACCACAACCATGGGAATTTCGTGCGAAGAACGTTTGGCAACGCTTGTGCATTATCATTGGCGGCATTCTGGTGAATTTTGTAGCAGCATTGGCGATCTTCTCCATGATCCTCTTCCATTGGGGACAAGATACCTTGCCTTTGCGCAATGTTTCAACAGGTTTATATTATGCCCCAATATTGGTGCAAGAAGGTTTTCAACAACAAGATAAAATTTTGTCAATCAATGGAGTAGAGACTCAAGATATTAACGAATTTCTACAATCTGTTGTTATCGAAGGACAACGAAATATCCTCGTGCTTCGTGGCGAAGATACGGTCGCACTTACCATGTCCGAAGATCTTAGTCAACGATGCCTTGCGCTTCTTAATGACTATGATGCTGAGCAACGAGAGAAAGCCCGTGCAGACAAATCATATCATAAGAAAAGATATACACTCATCTCTTTCTATGCTCCTTTTGTGATTGATTCAGTAATGCCTGGAGGCGCGGCTTCATTTGCCGATATGCAAAAGGGAGATCGCGTAGTAGGAGTGAATGGGGTACATGACCTATGCTATGTGCAAGTCATGGAGGAATTGGCCAAGTATCCTTGCGATAGTGTGACGCTAGATTTCTACCGCGGTGATGAACTCAAGCAAGCTCGTCTCTTTATTGGTGATCAAGCCAAAATAGGTGTTTTTACTAAGAATCCAATATCTTTCTACCCAATTGAACATAAAGACTTTTCATTCTTTGAATCAATCTCTGCTGGTATTACACACGGATGGGATTTCTTGCTGTCATACATCAAACAATTCCGTGTCATTTTTACCAAGGAAGGAGCGCAGTCTGTAGGTGGATTTGGTGCTATAAGTAATATGTTCCCTGAATCTTGGAATTGGCATTCATTTTGGAACACAACTGCCATCCTTAGTCTTGTGCTTGCCTTTATGAACTTCTTACCTATTCCTGCCTTGGATGGTGGCTATATCTTGTTCTTGATATGGGAGATTATCACAAGGCGCAAACCAAGCGATAAGTTCCTTGAGATAGCCAATACGATTGGTTTTTGGCTTCTTCTTGCGCTTATGATTTTCGCCAATGGTAACGATATCTTTAAAGCATTCTTTTGATCTATCCTAACAGCAATGAATAACTATTTCGTACACGAATCTTCTTATGTAGATGATAATTGTATCATTGGCGCAGGTACTAAGATTTGGCATTTCTCGCATATCATGTCGGGCTGCCAGATTGGTGAGAACTGTAATATCGGTCAGAACGTAGTGGTGTCGCCGGGTGTAGTGTTGGGACGCAACTGTAAGGTGCAGAACAATGTGTCTATCTATACAGGCGTTCGCTGCGGTGATGATGTGTTTTTGGGACCAAGTATGGTGTTCACCAATGTGATCAACCCTCGTTCGGCGGTGTCGCGCAAGGATGAGTATAAGGATACATTTATCCGTCGTGGTGCTTCAGTTGGGGCAAATGCTACGATTGTGTGTGGTAATACTTTGGGTGAGTATTGCTTGATAGGCGCGGGCTCTGTGGTCACAAAAGATGTGCCTGCTTTTGCCCTGATGGTAGGAAATCCTGCACGTAGGGTAGGTTGGGTGAGTCGTCATGGCGAGAAACTCAAATTCGATAAAGAAGGCTTTGCCGCTTGCCCTGCCACAGGCGAGAAATATCAATTGGTCAATGATTTGTGTCAATTAATCGATTCTAAACACTAAACAGAGCCCGCTTGCGGGCGTTCACTAAACATTAAAACAATGATTCAACGTATTCAAACTCTCTACCTCTTGTTGGTAGTCATTCTGGGCACATTGTTGTGCATCTTTCCTCCTGTGGAGTTTCTTATGCCAGCTGCCACAGAGTATATCCCATTGACGGCATTTGATAAATGGCCTTTGGCAGTGATGAGCATTGCTATTCCGCTGTTGGCATTGGTGGTCATTTTCTTGTTTAAACGTCGTTTGTTGCAAGCGCGATTGAATATCATGAATGTGGTGTTGTGTTTGGGTTATTACGCTTTGTTGGCTTTGTATGTGACCTATGTAGTCAAAGGGTATGAGCCAATACGTGATGTGACCATGACAGATGCGGATTGGTATCTCACTATATGGGCGGCTATTCCATTGGTGAACTTGGTCCTGACGATGATGGCTACTCGCCGTATCTTGAAGGACGAAGCACTAGTCCGCGCTGCTGACCGATTGAGATAAGCTAGTTGGTATTATATAAGCAATAAAAAGTAGCAAGTCAATAATCGACTTGCTACTTTTTTGATACTTTTAGTATGACAGTGGCGTGACGTGGCTAGTGATAACCGAATGGTATGCGAAGATGTAAGTAACTACGGTTAGCTCTTTAGTGCATTGACTAGCATACCGCAGGCAGCTAGGATATCTTCACCGCGGCTGCGGCGGATGGTCGTGGTGATTCCTTTTGTTGTCAGGTAATCGCGCATCCATTCCATCTGTTTCTCATTGCTATTAGGGAAGGATTGATCAACACCTGCATGGAAACGAATCAGATTGATACGGCAATCTAAGCCCTTTAATATACGAACTAGCTCATTGGCATGTTTAGCGGTGTCGTTCACACCACCCCAACAGATATATTCGAAACTCACGCGGCGCTGGTGAGACCAATCATATTGCTTCAAGAGAGCAAGCACATCGCTCAGTTGGTTTACCTTTTCAATAGGCATAATTTCTTGACGCTCTGCTCCAAAAGGATTATGCAACGAGATAGCCAAATGACAATCACTCTCCTCAATAAAGCGTTTCAAACCTTTGTTGATACCCACTGACGAGATTGTGATACGTTTGGGCGACCATGCACACCCCCATGGACTTGTCATTACCTCCAACGAACTCAGCACATTGTCTAGATTATCCATCGGTTCGCCTTCGCCCATATAAACAATATTGGTGAGTTTATCTGCATCGGGAATAGAGAATATCTGATTGAGAATATCCGCTGCAGCGAGGTGACCATGGAACCCCAATGTGCCAGTCATGCAGAACTTACAACCCATCTTGCAGCCCGCCTGTGTGCTCACGCATAAGGTAGCACGGTCATCTTCGGGTAGATAAACAGATTCGATATAGACCGCTTCGCTGTTAGATATGCGGAATAGGTATTTTTTTGTGCCGTCTTTGGAGATGGCTTCTGCTATAGGTGCGTGGCGGCCAATAGTGTAGCGCTCTTTGAGGGCTTCGCGCCCTTTGAGAGATATATTGGTCATCTCATCGAACGTAGTCGCACGACGAACATATAGCCACTCTGCCAATTGCTTACCTGCAAAACGAGGTAACCCTACCTCTTGAGCAATGGTTTGTAGTTCTTGTAAAGTTTTTCCTAAAAGGGGTTCAGCGTGGTTCAACATTGTTCAGGATTGTTCAAAGTTGTACAATTTTTTTACATAAAAAGAGGGTCGGTTTATCGCCAAATCGTGCACCGATGATGGTGAGTTGGTCGCCTTCTTTGATTTTGAGTTTCTTGCGCAGTTGGTCGGGGGTGAGTGGATAGTTGCGCGTCAGGACGCTAGCGCAGGTATTCTTCGTGTCTTTGGGATTGACCTCCATAATCTTCCATACTCTGCCAGGGAAATCCTCTACCAGCTGCTCAGAGTAGTATAGATGGGTGTTAGGCGCCATCTTGTGGAGCCCATAGCGCTGCGCAACGAGTTTGAATGCTCCCGCCTTGATGATAGCCGCGTTGGGTTCGTAGAGGTATGTTGTGTCGGCTTCGCCGAGGTTGTGTGCGCTTTCAGCGGGTGTATAGGGTGTGGCGGATTTTTCTTCTTCTAGGGTGAAGGAGAAGGTGTAAATGTCGGTGAATGTCGGTAAATGTCGGTGAATGTCGGTGAAAGGTTGGAGGTTAACCGCATGGATAGTGGGTTCACCATCTGTTTGGACGAGTAAGACTTCTTTCACTTCGTTCTTGACAGCCACGATATGTACGTCAAAAGGAATGGGAAGACTACGCAAGGCTTGTGTGATATCCAGCATAGGGCTAAGTTTGATTATCAGCTGTTTGGACTTGGCAGTAAGGGTAGGGAGTAGCTCTATGACGTTGGGTTCGCAGTCCTCCAATCGAAAGACTTTGCCGCCATTATGATCACGGCGCGCAGGGTCGAGGTAGATTACGTCGCAGGGGGGCATCTGGTCTAGGAAACTGAGCGCATCTGCGTGGTGAATCTGTAGTTGGGGGCGAGTGAGCCCGAAATTATGGCTAGCTATGCGGCATAACTCTTCGTTGCGCTCTACGTAGTGCGCTTGAGTAGCATGTTCACTCATGAAGAATGTATCTACGCCATATCCGCCCGTAAGATCAGTCAGTGTGAAAGGTGTTTTGGGAAGCAGAGCAGCTTTGTATCGTGCCGTAATCTCACTAGAACATTGCTCGCAGGACAGGCGCACAGGATACCACCAATCTTCTATCTTTGCAAAAGTTGGTAGTTTGTCGCATGTACGCTGACGCCCCTCTGCCTGTTGGAGCATCCATCTCCATTCCTCGTCGGAGAGGTGAGCATATCGTTTACGTTGCAATGCTAGTTCTTCTACTTTCATTGTTTTGGGAGTCGGGATTCGGGAGACTTGTTGTTGGCATCGGGATTCGGGAGACTTATCCTAGGAGGCGTATATCTTTGACTACGGTTCCTCCGACTTTGTCGTTGAGGCGTTGGACAATGGTGTGTCGTTGTTCAAAGAGTTGCTGGCGCAAAGCAGCAGAGTGGATGTGCACAAACAGTGTTCCATTCTTCACCTCCATATCCCCCGTAAAACGAACGACAGCCGCCCCAAGTACTTCTCCCCATACGGCAGGTATCTTGCGTTCGAGCAAGGTGGTCTCTGCCTCTGTTCCACGGAAGAAATCCGCGAGTAGCGTGCCTATGGATTCTGCTTTATGGATAGCCATGATTAGCGCAAGAGTAGGCGTTGTTGAGTCTTGAGTTCGGTGCCGTAAGGTATGCCATTGAGTTTATAGAGACTCTTGAGCTTGATGCCATATTTTTGCGCAATTTCCCATGCCGTATCTCCAGGACGGAAATAATAGTAGGAGTATTTGCGTGCGGCTTTATTCTTCTTTGGATAAATATAGACCATATCTCCAGCTCGCAGGTCGCGTGTGTCAAGTGCATCATTATACTTGCGCAAAGTCTTTTCATGCATATTTAGGTAATATGCGAGCGAAGCATATGTCTCTCCAGGAGAAGCAATCACGTATCGCACACCGTTGCGGTATCCAGATGGATGGTCGTTGTAGAGTGTAAGATCCTCCAGTGGGGGATATACGTAGTCATTGATACTACCCTGTGCTGCGTGTGTGATGACGTCTTGCTGTTGAGGGGTGTTAGTCCATGTGGTATCTGACTCTTTTACAAAGCCAGCTGCTTGTAGATCCTTATCAAGTGTGAGGGCTTGCAGATTGTATAACTCAATGAGGTTGATTAGTTTCTCGGGATACTTAGGGTCTGTGGCATAGCCACAGTTTTTGAGACCATACGCCCATGCTTTGTAGTCACCTATAGGTAGCGCAAAGAGGCTCTCGTAGCGTTTACGGAGGAGGAAGAGTGAGTGATCTTCGTAGGAATAAGTGGCATCGCCATAGCTGCGGAAACATTCGTTTGGTCGATCGTCATCATAGGTGTATGTCTTTCCTTCCCAATCAGATGTACATTTGATACCAAAGTGGTTGTTGGCTTTCGTAGCTAGTTCGGAAGTGCCTGCTGCGGACTCCAATATACCTTGCGCCATGGTAATAGCTGCGGGTACGCGGTGCTTGCGTTGCTGCTCAATAGCCAAGTCGCGGTACTTCTGTATATATTCTAGATACAATGGGTTCTGCGTTTGCGAATAGGTGAACAATGCAAGCGCGGAAAGACAAATCAGTGTGAGAAATTTCTTCATAATTCTTGTATTTAGGGTGCAAAGGTACGTTTTTTTTTGCACATATCAAAAAAAAATGGTAATTTTGCAGCGAATTTTGTAAAATAGGAGGATTATGAAAAAGATTTTGTTTTTATTATGTGTGACTTGTGTGTTGGTGGCTTGTGTCAGCAATCCAACGTATATTGAGCAAGAAGGTGCAACACTAAAAACGATAAAAGTAACAGTACGTGCTAATGAATGGTCTTATACTCAGCAAGGCGATGAAGATCAATTCAATAATAATTACTTTTATGCAGTTGTAGATATGCCTGAGATTACTGAGGACGTCTTTGATTACGGCGAAGTGAAGGCTTATGCTGTTTTTGATCGTAATAGCCTTACTTACGCTCGTAAGCACTTGTTGCCATATGTGTTGCATGTGGAGGAACCCATGGCGAATGGCGATTGGTTGTATTTTACAGAGACCTATGATTTTACTTATGGAATAGGTTGGGCAGAGTTTAACTTCCGCACGAGTGATTTTGCATACGAAGATAATGTCAATATCAATCCTCCAGCGATGGATTTTGATATTGTGATCACTTACCCACAAGACTAATTCGTGCTTTATCCTCATAATATTGAGCAGAAAATCGACTTTCAAGTCATTCGCGATGGCTTGAAGGGGTGTTGTATGTCCGGTTTGGGCAAGGAGCGTGTAGATGCTATGCAATGGCTGACGCATTATCCTACTGTGCGCGACCTGTTGGCTCGCGTGCGTGAGATGATGGCTGTGTTGACCGACCCAGCGTTGGCATTTCCTCATGGTGAGATATATGATTTGCGTGAGGCACTATCGCGTATTCGTATAGAAGGTCTCTTTATGGATGAGGCAGAGCTCTTCTCTTTGCGCAAGATGCTTGATTATGCGGGACAATTAGAGCGATTCTTTGCTTCGTTGGATAAAGTGAAATATCCGTTGTTGAGCCAAGAGTCAGGAGACGGGTGGCTCAATTCTTTGGAGTCGCGAGTCGAGAGTCGCGACTCTAATATTGGTTTTCTCATCGCATCGATTGACCGCATCCTTGACCGTTACGGCAAGATGCGCGACAATGCTTCGCCTGAACTTGCTCGTATCCGCAAAGAGATTTCCGCTTCGCAGGGCTCTGTTAGCCGTGTGCTGAACGCCATTCTTCGTCAGGCGCAAGCGGAGGGAATATTGGATAAGGATGCTGCACCCACTATGCGTGAGGGTAGGTTAGTGCTTCCTGTGCCACCTGCCTACAAACGTAAGATTGGCGGTATTGTACATGATGAGTCGGCTACGGGTAAAACAGTGTTTATCGAACCACAACAGGTGGTAGAGGCGAATAACCGTATCCGCGAATTAGAAGGTGAAGAACGTCGTGAACGTATGCGTATCTTGATGGCTATCACGGCAGAGATACGTCCGCAGGTGCCGCAGATATTGGAGACAGAGACTTATCTGGGTGAGGTGGATTTTCTACGTGCTAAAGCACTCTTTGCTATTGATATGCACGCCATAGTGCCAGAGATAAGCAAGAAGCCAATGATTGATTGGCGCGAGGCATATCACCCAGTGCTATTGCTCAATTTTCGTCGTCAAGGCAAGACCGTTGTTCCCTTGACTATTAGGCTATTAGGTGAAAACGGAAAACTGAAAGGTGAAAACGGAGAGCTGAAAGGTGAGAGAATACTGGTGATAAGTGGTCCTAACGCGGGTGGTAAGTCGGTGTGTTTGAAGACTGTAGCCATGTTGCAATATATGCTGCAATGTGGTTTGCCAGTTCCGATGAGTGAGGCGAGTCAAATGGGTTTTTTTAAACAACTTTTGATTGATATAGGCGATGAGCAGTCGATTGAGGATGACCTCTCTACTTACTCATCGCACCTGCGCAATATGAAACATTTTGTGCGTTATGCCGATGCACATACACTCTTGTTGATTGACGAGTTTGGTACGGGTACCGAACCTATGATTGGTGGCGCGATAGCCGAAGCTGTGCTTTCGCAACTCAATGAGCAACACGCTTTTGGTGTTATCACTACCCACTACGGCAATCTCAAACACTTGGCTGAGCGCACTGAAGGTATCATTAATGGCGCGATGCTCTATGATCGCGGACAACTGAAACCGCTTTTCCAATTGTCTATAGGTCAGGCAGGTAGTAGTTTTGCGGTAGAGATTGCTCGTCAGATTGGTTTGCCTGAGACAATTATCCAGCGCGCTACAGAGATCGTGGGCGAGGAACATATCGACTACGACAAACATTTGCAAGACATTGCTCGCGATAAACGCTATTGGGAGAATAAACGCCAAAATATCCGCCAGAAGGAGAAACATTTAGAGGAGAAGATTGCCCACTATGAGGAGCAGATGGCGGGTATCAAAGCCAAGAAACGTGCTATCCTTGAGGAGGCCAATGCCGAAGCGGCAGACATCCTGCGCAAGAGCAATGCTACCATTGAGCGTACTATCCGCGAGATTAAAGAGGCAAAAGCCGAGAAGAAAGCTACCCAAGCCGCCCGACAGAAAGTAGAGAACTTGAAGACGAAGGTGGAGAAGAAAGGCGATAAGGCGATGAGGCGAGAAGGCGAGAAGGCGAGAGGAGAGAAGCAAAAGAATGTCTTACGTGATTTGAGCGAGTTGAAGGTCTTGACTAAGAATCCTGCCAAGTTGATTCAGGAACAAGGAACCAAGAGCAAAGAGCAAAGACGAATTAGTAATGTGGCGGATGAACTACGACGCCGCAAATTGTCGTTTAGTCGCGAGTTGGATATCCGCGGTTTGCGTGTGGACGAGGCATTAGAAGCCGTAATGGCTTATGTGGATGATGCATTGATGGTGAATGCCGAGCAAGTATCTATTTTGCATGGCACAGGTACGGGCGCGCTGAAGCAAGTAGTACGTGATTATTTAGCAGAACGCCAAAAGAGTATGCGTCGTCTGAAGTCAGGCGATATCTCTTTCCACGACGGTGATCCCGATAGAGGCGGCGCAGGTATCACAGTTATAGAGTTGTAACGTTCGAACTGGAAACGGAAAGAGAAAACACCGAGCGGCACGGAGACGTGCCGCTCGGTGTTTATGTGCTATATGTGCTCGCGGTTATTTAATCTCCGCGCCCATAGCGTTGTAGGTCTTGCCATCGCGGAGGATGAGGAGTTGGCCGTTGCGGAGGAGTTTGTGGGTGTCAGATTGCTGAGATTGGGTGTTGGTGTTTTCTACCGAAGATATATTGTCAAATTCAGCAGATAGAGTTACATTGTTCGTAATGATAAAAAGGTATGGATTGTCAGTTACTCCATTGCTCCACTTAATAAAGCTATATCCTTCATGAGGTGTCGCTACTAATGTTACTTCATCACCATAGTTATATACACCTGCACCTGTAGTTGATCCGTACTCATTTTCGTTTATTATTACCTCATATGTGTTTATTGTAAATTCGGCAGCAAATGTAGTATCTTGGGTTATTATAAATGTACGAGGATTATCTACTACGCCATCTGACCATTGAGCAAAAGCATGCCCTGCCGTTGGATATGCAGTTAAAGTTACCTTATTCAAATACTTAGCCGAAGAAACTCCCTTTATTGTACCTTCTTCGCTATTACATTGTTTAGTGATGGAATAAGTATTTGGCTCAAAATAAGCAGTATAAGTCTTATCTGATGTAACTTTAACAGTTCTAGGATTTTCCGTTGTATAATCATTCCATCTTGAAAAATGATAACCATAATATGGAATAGCAGCAATAGTTACATCTTCCGAATACTGTACTGTTGTATCACCTTTAGTTTTACCTCTTTCTGGATCGAAAGGTTGAGTGGAGATGGTGAATAACTCTGCCGTAAATTCTGCTGTAAGCACCGTGTCTTGAGTAAGTATTAAGGTTCGTGGATTATCGATGTTGCCATCTGACCATTGCAAAAAAGCATATCCCCTTGCTGGAATTGCAGATATTTTTGCTCCATCACAATAAGTATTTTGTTTAACAGATGCAGTACCGAAGTCACTATTTGCTAACACTTCTATAGAATATATCGCTTGTGGCTCAAAAATGCTATTAAACTTTTTCCAACCCTCTGTGTTTTTATATTTGGAAACAGTTCCGCAAGGTACATAGAGCATAATACTCGTAGTTCGGTTACCAAACACTTGTCCTGCTAATACTGGAGGAGTTTCTGCCTCACAGTTTATCTGGCAAAGATAACTATTCTCCGTAAATGCACGCTCCCCAATACTTGTCACACTTGCTGGGATAGTAACAGTTTCAAATTCTGCTTGATCGCATAAATATGCGGGAATATACTCTACGCTATCACCAAACACAAAGGTTTTAATTTGTGTTGACTGGAATGGTGTTGTTGTACAATCTGTACATTGTATAGCATTCCAATATATAGTAGTTAAGGGATTACCACTGAATACCGAATAGTCAATGCTTTTTACACTATACCCAATTGTTACCGTATCAATAGAACAATAAGCGAATGCTGATCTCCCGAGACTTGTTACACCATTGCCAATACTTACAGAATTGAGCAATTTACAGCGGTAAAAAGCCGTCTCTCCAATACTCGTTACACTATTGGGGATGGTGATAGAGGTAAGGGATTTGCAATAAGAGAAAGCATTATCTCCAATACTATTTACGCTGTTGGGGATGGTGATAGAGGTAAGGGAGCTGCAATCATAGAAAGCTTCATTCCCTATATTTATTACACCATTTCCTATAGTCACAGAATTGAGCAATTCACAGCCTGCAAAAGCCCCTTCTCCAATACTCGTTACACTATTGGGGATGGTAATAGTAGTTATAGAATCTTTATTCCTACACAAATTAGCTGGAATATGCTCAACGCTATCACCGAAAACAAAAGTACTAATTTTATCGCTATAAGCAAATGGAGACCCTGTACAATCTGCAGCATTCCAGAATACTGTAGAGAGTGAAGAGGATGCGAATGCGTGTTCTCCAATACTTTTTACACCATACCCAATTGTTACAGAATCAAGATTGCAACTGGCAAACGCGTTACTTCCAATACTCGTTACGCTATCTGGTATAGTAATTGATGTAAGGCTAGTACAATCGTAGAAAGCACTATTCCCAATACTCGTTACGCTATTGGGGATGGTAATAGAAGTGAGGGAGGAACAACGACTGAAAGCACTATTCCCAATACTCGTTACGCTATCTGGTATAGTAATTGATGTAAGGCTAGTACAATTGTAGAAAGCACTATCCCCAATACTCGTTACGCTATTGGGGATGGTGATAGAGGTAAGGGATTTGCAATAAGAGAAAGCATTATCTTCAATACTATTTACGCTGTTGGGGATGGTGATAGAGGTAAGGGAGTGGCAACCATAGAAAGCACTACTTCCAATACTCGTTACGCTATCTGGTATAGTAATTGATGTAAGGCTAGTACAATAGTAGAAAGCACTATCCCCAATACTAGTTACACTGTTAGGAAGGGTAATAGAGGTAATAGGACAACAGAATGCCCTATCACCTATGGTTGTTATTGGCTTGTCAAAAATGAGAACCCATTGACCATCTATAAACTCTTCACCTATAAAATTTGCTCCGAATGCATCTAGATTTATACTATTTTTGGTCCAAAATATCCTTTCTCCATCGGACGTAGTATAATAGATTCGGCATCGTTCATCAATTGGTTCTTCATTATCAGGATTAGGGATTGCATTCTTATAGCTAAATGTAATTATTCCATCCTTTTGTTTTATGTGTTTTATAGGATGATTTTCAATTCCAAGATATTCTACTGCTCCTCCTGGGAATAAATCGCCAGCTTTTCCATTTACATATTTATCTGTATTTATGTTATCTGCCTCTATCAAATCCACTCCCATTGCCGAAGCTTTATTATTAACGGTATTATCATTCCATTTTATATAATTATATTGTATTTTTGTTAGCATCATTCCGTGCCATGGTAGATATTCATCCCAACCCTTTTGTTGACGATTTTCTATGAGATAGAATGTGGCTGGTTTAGGATTATTGCCGACTAGGTTATGCTCATCCGTCTCAGATATCAATAACGCTGTATTGGTTTCTTGTAAATCGTGTAAAACTACATTTTCAGAATCGACTAATATTCTTGGAGTTAACCACCCCATAAAGAAACGCTCGTACGCAGAATAGGTAGGCGGAGTATTTCCATTATTATTGTAATTACCCGAAGCCATTATATCCCAATCACCTAATGTTTTGTGATTTGCATCATTGGTTGGATATAGGTCAGGTAATCCCAAAGTATGGCTAAATTCATGACAAAAAGTACCAATACCTTCATGCTGCTTGCTATAATAATTCATTTCATTGCAGCATATATAATCATTAATTTTTTTACCATCTAATTGCAAATTTATTTTATACGAAACATAGGAGTGGTGCGGCCAAATAGTATTTGATGCTCCTCCGTCTGCTTCTCCATAGCCAGCATAGATGACGCATACAAAATCTACTTCCCCATCGTTATCGCTATCATACACTGAAAAATCAACACTATCATCTACTAATTCGCAGGCCTCAGCTACCATTAATTTGGCATTTTTATCGTTCCCATATCCATCATTTTCTCCATAATATGCCATATTCTTGCTCACTGTCACAGGACCTACCACATCAAACTGCGGGTTGTATTGTCCGTAGGATGCATCGTAGAAGTATTTCCGAGCAGAGCCCTCAGATTTTCTTCTGTATTCAAAATCCAAATATGTATAAGAATAGTCACGAGAGTAATTTTCTCCATTTAACATACTATCCATCTCCGCTTTATCAGCAGTAGAGAATTGTACATCTTGGTAATTCACCAATATGACTAAACCACGTGGAGCGATCTTCGGTTTGCCAACTCGTTGTTGAGGTTGAATAGCGCTGGCTTTGCGTCTGGATTGAGCTTTTTTGACACTCATTGAGTCTATGACCTGATAAAAGCCATCCGCTTCTTGCTTGAGCCATTCCCCTTTTTCATTGGTAATCCAGTGGAAAGACTCATCACCATGTTGGTGAATAGTAATTTTACTACCATCTGGTTGAGTGACTACAATGCCACCTTTGCGAGCAGGTACTGCCCAAGTACTAACTGTAATAATGCACAATACAGTAAGAAGAAAAAATTTTCTCATAATGATAAGTTATATTGATTTATTTTTTTTACTATATACAAAAATAAAAGCGTGAACTTTCGTTCGCTTCAATTTGATTGTTTGAGGAATCTGGACTACCTAATTTACTCAAATCTACGCACGGAAAACTCACGCTGGTAACGCGAGCGTGCATAAACCGTACTTGAGTAAATTAATTGTTGAAAGTGTCCAGTTTTCAAACAATCAAGTTTGGGCTTATAACGCTATATTAAATATGTAGTGATGGGCAACACTTTACCGAATCGGGGACAAAGGTACAACAAAATTTGCGGATGTGCAAATTTTGTGTTGAAAAAGTTTTAGGAGTTTGAAAAGTTGTAAGGGTAAGTTTGGTTTAGGGACGAGCGAAGCGTCTACTATTTAGGGTTTAGGGATCCGGGACACGCGAGACGGGACACCGTCGAGCGGGATTAGAGATGGGACACGCAAGAGGGGACACCGTCGAGCGGAGGCAGAAAACCGAGGGATGAGATGCGAGCAGATAATCTCAGAAATGCTCAGATGACTCAGTATATATGCGGTGAAGGTATGGTAAAGGTTGCTGAATCACTAACTAATCACTAACTAATCACTAACTAATCACTAAGAGTTGGTAAGAGATAGGAAAACTGAAAACTGAAAGGTGAGAGGTGAAAGGTTAGACGTGAAAAGTGAAAACTGAAAGGTGAAAATGGAAAAATTGCAAAATATTTGTGTATGTGCGAAATTTTCTGTAATTTTGCACCCAAAATAAAGCAAGTCATACATAATGAAAAAACTCTTTTTAATCCTTACTCTAGTTTCTTTGCTCACGTCTTCTATGGTCATGGCGCAGGTGCAGCCAGGCGATACGCAGTATGCCGTGTCGCTGCATGCGGGCTATGGGCATAATCTGACATACGGGTCGTATGCGAACTTCGATATTGATGCCTATCTGCCTATCAATAAGCATTTTGATATGCAAGCGAATGTGCGCACGAGTACCGCTAATGTGCACACGATGGGCGTGCAACTGCGACCCAAGTTTGCGTTGCCTGTGGGCGAGTTGTATGTAGAAGATCGACTGATGCTGCGCTTTGTGAGTCGTGATAGTTTTCGCGATTTTGTACATGCGCTTTCGGTAGGTTATATGATGCAGTATGTGAATGTGCAAGTGGGTATAAGTAATAGAATCATCACGCCACTGCCATATACTAATCATAGCGAAGATGGAATGATTCTTGAGCCTTTTGATGCCGTATATCGCGTGGAAGCTTTTGTGCGTCCGCAAAGCGCAGTGTGGAATATCAGTTTGTGTGTGTCGAATATGGACAACTACCAAGTGGAGCGTATGTGGCAACCGATGTTCTACCTCGGCGGTTGGTACGACATCAATGAGCATTGGCGCGTACGTATATCGGGCAAAATGAAACTGGCAGGCATGTTCCACCTCAATGCGCACTACTATGGCGCAGAACTGCGTGCGGGTGCGGAATATAGGTTTTAGATCGCTACGCTGTAGATCGGGCAAAGCCCTGTAGTTGGTAGAACGCTACGCTGTAGGTCGCTTCGCTGTAGATCGGGCAAAGCCCTGTAGTTGGTAGATCGCTGCGCTGTAGGTCGCTTCGCTGTAGATCGGGCAAAGCCCTGTAGTTGGTAGATAGCTACGCTGTAGAAATGAATGATTAATAAATTAAGTTATGAAAAAGAATATAGTATATATCGGCTCCTTGCTCCTTGTTCTTGGTTCCATTTTTACCGCTTGCGGACCAGAGGCACGATTGGATATGGTGGGTATGTTTGCTGGTACCTCACCAAAGATTGATGAACGTTTTGAGGAATCCAAAGTATATAATGACCAGCATGGTTTCACTACGCTGCAAGCCCCAGTGGATGACTATCGCGTGTATGTGTGCACCGACACCCATGTGACCAAAACACAAACGCGCTGGACATACTTCATTGATACTTATCGCCAAGACCCGCTGTGTCCTGTAGCTGTGCATTTGGGCGATATCATCGATGCGCAAAACTATTTCGATGAGATGTACTCGGCATATCAGGCAGTGCCGCTCAATCCAGCGAAAAAGGATACACTGATGGCTGTAGCAGGCAACCACGATATTTATTTCAAGCAGTGGCCAGAGTATATCAAGTATTTCAAAACGTGCTACTACTACTTTGTGGTAGAGACTCCTTCGGGAAAGAAGGACCTATTCGTGGTCTATGATTCGGCAGACGGCACGGTGGGCAGCAAACAACTGCAATGGCTTCGCGAGACATTGGAGTGGGCAGATAAGCAGGATTTTCGCCATATCGTAGCATGCACCCATACGCACTTTTTCAAACGTGATGGCTCGCAAGGACACACCTCCAACTACACGCAAGAAGAGACCTATGCGCTGCTCAACTTATTTGAAAAGCATGGGGTAGATATGGTATGGTCGGGACACGACCACTCGCGCGAAATCACGCAAGTGAAGGATATGACATGTATCGTGGTAGATTCGATGAAGGATGAGGATAAGAAACCATTCTACATGCTTGTGACCATGGGCGAAAAGATTGATTATGAATTTATTTCTGTAGCTGATGTACGATAAATAACTATGCTCATCTACTTCGGTATAGGAACGAACTTGGGTGATCGCGAGGCGAATCTAAATGCAGCATTGCATCTGCTTAACGAACGAGTAGGGGAGCAGTTGGCATGTTCATCGGTGCATAGAAGTGCACCAATGGGGTTTGAGTCGGAGAATGAGTTTGCGAATATCGTTGCTGTGTGCCAAAGTGATTATTCGCCTGAGGAGGTGCTGCTCATTACGCAACAGATTGAACGTGAGATGGGACGGACAGAGAAGTCGGTGGATGGCGTGTATCATGATCGGGTGATAGATATTGACCTACTACAGGCGTATATCGGGACTCCGGAATCGGGAGTCGGGAGCCAGATTGAATTTACAAGTGAAACGCTTACGTTGCCACATCCACGAATGCAGGAGCGAGATTTTGTGCTGATACCCTTGCGTGAAGTAGAAGCAATACTAAACTAAATATGCAAGTATTATACGAAGATAATCATATAATTGCAGTTAGCAAGACCTGTCACGAGATTGTGCAGGGCGATAAGACGGGCGATACGCCGCTCTCTGAGATGGTGAAGGCGTATATCAAGGAGAAATACCAGAAACCAGGTGAGGTGTTTCTTGGAGTTACCCATCGTCTAGATCGTCCCACAACGGGCGTGGTGCTCTTTGCGCGGACTAGTAAGGCACTTACGCGTCTTAATGCCATGTTTCAATCGCATGAGCTGATACGCAAGACTTATTGGGCGATAGTGGAGAAAGCTGAAAACGGAAAGGTGAAAGGTGAAAACGATGAGGCGATAAGGCTGGAAAACTACCTTTGGCGCAATGAGAAGCAGAATAAGTCGTTTGTTGTTAAAGCGGGTACTAAAGATGCAAAACGTGCTGTGCTGAGTTATAGAGCCATTGCGCAGAGTGATCGATATACGTTGCTGGAAATTAATCTAGAAACGGGGCGTCATCATCAGATTCGTTGCCAACTATCGGCTATTGGATTACCAATTAAAGGTGACTTGAAGTATGGCGCTAAGCGTAGTAATCCCGATGGAGGTATATCGTTGCATGCGCGTAAAATAGAGTTTGTGCATCCAGTCAGCAAGTTGCCTATGTCTATCACAGCCCCAGTGCCTGAAGATACGCTGTGGAAGGCACTTGAGCAACAGATATAAATGTTTTACAACATATATTACGATAAAATCGCACAATGTATTTGCATATGTGCGATTTTTTTTGTAACTTTGCACGTTAAAAATTTAATCAATATGGCTATGAAGATCTCAAAACGTGCAGAAAGTATGCCGCAGTCGCCTATTCGTAAGTTGGCAAAGTATGCCGAGGCGGCCCACCGAAACGGTATTCATATCTATTCGCTCAACATTGGTCAGCCTGACATTCAGACGCCTGCTTGTGCCACGGATGCGATAGCTAATTTTAATAAGGAAATACTAGCCTATACCCCTTCGCAAGGTGTGATTTCCTTGCGTGCGAAGATGGTGGGGTATTATGCTGAATATGGCATTGATGTGTCGCCTGATGAGATTATTATTACCTCGGGCGGTTCGGAAGCCATTATGTTTGCGTATATGGCATGTTTGAATCCTGGCGATGAAATTATTGTTACCGAACCTAGTTATGCCAACTATATGGCGTTTGCAGTGTCATGTGGTGCGGTGATTAAACCGGTAAAGACCCATATTGAAAATGGTTTTAAATTACCATCGGTAGAGGAGTTTGAGAAGCAAATAACCGATAAGACTCGTGCTATCCTTATATGCAATCCGAACAACCCAACGGGTTATCTCTACAGCAAACAAGAGATGCTGCAGATACGTGATTTGGTGAAGAAGTACAATCTTTATCTATTCTCAGATGAGGTGTATCGTGAGTTTATCTATACCAAGCGTCCATATATATCTGCCTTTCATCTAGAGGGTATAGAGGATCATGTGATATTGATTGATTCGGTGAGCAAGCGTTATTCGCTATGTGGTGTGCGTATTGGTGCTTTGATTACGAAGAATAAGGAGGTTCATCAAGCGGTGATGAAGTTTTGCCAAGCACGTCTTTCGCCACCGTTGATAGGTCAGGTGATTGCAGAGTCTGCATTAGCTACACCTCATGAGTATTTAGAGGAAGTGTACGATGAATACTTGTCTCGTCGTAATTTCCTTATTGATCAACTCAATCAGATTCCAGGTGTGTTTGCACCTACACCAATGGGGGCGTTCTACGTAATGGTGCATCTGCCTGTGGATGATACGGATAAGTTCTGTCAATGGTGCTTGACAGACTTCCAATACGAGGGGCAGACAGTGATTATGGCACCCGGTAGTGGTTTTTATACCAATCCTGAAGATGGTCGCCATCAGGTACGCATGGCATATATCCTCAATAAGGAAGATTTGGCAAAAGCAGTATTGGTGCTGCGTAAGGCATTAGAGGCGTACAATTTGCAACAATAAGATTTTAAAATAATACTAAATACTATGAAACACCTATTATTAGGCGATGAAGCCATAGCGCAAGGCGCTATCGATGCAGGACTGAGTGGTGTATATGCCTATCCTGGTACACCCTCTACTGAGATTACTGAATACATTCAGTTAAGCGAGAAGAAACAAACTAGAGGTATCTTCTGTCGCTGGGCAACTAACGAGAAAACTGCTATGGAAGGCGCTTTAGGTATGTCCTATATGGGCAAACGTGCGCTGGTTTGTATGAAACATGTGGGTATGAATGTGTGTGCAGATGCCTTTATGAATGCCGCTATTACAGGCGTGAATGGCGGTTTGGTAGTATTGGCAGCAGACGACCCTTCGATGCACTCTTCGCAGAACGAGCAAGACTCGCGTTTCTATGCGAAGTTTGCTATGATTCCATGTCTTGAGCCAAGCAACCAACAAGAGGCATACGATATGATGCATTATGCATTTGATTTATCGGAGTCGCTTCGAACACCTATTCTTATGCGCGTGACCACGCGTATGGCGCATTCGCGCGCAGTGGTGGAGACGATGGACGCACCTCGTGAGCAGAATATGCTTGCAGCACCTGAGAATACCAATCATTTTATTTTGCTGCCGGCTTTTGCGCGTAAGAATTATGCAGAACTAGTGGAGGCACAAGCTGATTTCGTACAAACTAGCGAGGAGTCGTTATACAACACCTATACCAAGGGTAGTAATCCTGAGAAGGCTATCTTAACTACTGGCATTGCATATAATTATCTAATGGAAGTGAAAGGTGAAAACGGAAAAGTGAAAAGTGAGAGTGTGCTGAAGATAGCCCAATATCCATTGCCAAAAGCATTGATAGATCAAATGGTAGCCGATGGTGCAAAAGAAATACTAGTGATGGAAGAAGGACAACCTGTGGTTGAGGAAATTATCCGCGGTATGGTGCCTTCTACAGTAGCCGTCAAAGGACGTTTGACAGGCGATTTACCTCGTATGGGTGAACTCACTCCTGACAGCGTGCGCAAAGCATTGGTGGGGGATATAGTTCTGAACTCCGGATTCCAGATGCCAGAAATAGTAGTAGGTCGTCCACCTGCATTGTGTCAAGGTTGCGGTCATAGAGATATGTATGCAGCGCTCAATGAAGTGGCACGGGAACATGAGAATGCTAAGATCTTTGGTGATATCGGTTGTTACACTCTCGGTGCTTTATCGCCATTCCATGCAATCCATGCATGTGTGGAGATGGGAGCTAGTATCACGATGGCAAAAGGAGCTGCTGATGCGGGACAATTCCCAGCATTTGCTGTGATAGGTGATAGTACGTTTACCCACTCAGGTATGACGGGCTTGCTCGACTGTGTGAATAGCAACGCCAACGTGGTTGTGTTGATTTCAGATAATCTTACAACGGGTATGACAGGTGGACAAGATTCTGCTGGTACAGGTCGTTTAGAGGCTATTTGCTGTGGTCTTGGCGTTGCGCCAGAGCATGTACGCGTGGTAGTGCCATTGCCAAAGAATATGGAGGAAATCAAGCAAGTACTCCGCGAAGAAGTAGCTTACAATGGTACTTCTGTTGTGATTGCTCGTCGCGAATGTATTCAAACTCTCAAACGTCATTTGAAAGCGAAGAAATAGTTGAAGTGTATAGTTTAAAGGTAAAATTTGTATGAAACGCGATATTATTTTAGCAGGCGTAGGTGGGCAAGGAATCCTCTCTATAGCCACAGTTATCGGTGATGCTGCTTTGAATGAGGGGCTTTATCTCAAGCAAGCCGAAGTACACGGTATGAGTCAACGTGGAGGTGATGTGCAATCCAATCTCCGTCTCTCTTCTGATCCAATTTATTCAGATCTAATTCCATTGCAAGGAGCAGATATTATCATATCTCTTGAACCTATGGAAGCATTGCGCTATTTGCCCTACTTGAAACCAGAAGGATGGATTGTAACTTCTTCCAAACCTTTTGTGAATATTCCTAACTATCCTGATATCGAGGATATTCTTGCGCACGTCAAAGCAGTAAAGAATCACGTATTGGTTGATGTGGAAGAATTGGCAAAGCAGGCTGGTGCACCCGCTCAAGCAGCTAACATGGTGCTGTTGGGTGCAGCGATACCTATGCTAGATATTGATTACGATAAAATTATAGCGGGTGTTCAGCGTATATTCTCGCGTAAGGGAGAGGCTGTTGTAGCATCCAATGTAGCAGCTATTGAAGCGGGATATAAGGCCAAGTGAGAATTTGAATAAAGAATTTTGAATTATGTCTTTTCCTCTAAATAAACAATTAGTGGATCAAACTTGTATAGATTTTGGTCTGCGCAATGCCAAGGAACTTGGAGCGGCCTCTATTCGTCAGTTAGTTGGCGTGGTGAAAGATATTGAACGTGCTACTAGCGAGGAGTTTGTCCATATGGAGCTGGGTGAACCAGGTTTACCTGCAGAAATGATAGGTATTCAGGCAGAAAATGAAGCGCTGTTATCGGGATGTGGATCTCATTATCCTATTATCACGGGTATACCAGAGGTAAAGCATTGGGGAAGTGAGTTTGTACGTGCGTTCATGGGATTGGATATACCTCAGGAATGTATAGTTCCGACCGTGGGTAGTATGCAAGCTGCATTTGCACTCAATATGACCATGATGCAGCTGGATAAAGAGCGTGATACAGTACTTTTCTTAGATCCATGCTTTCCTGTGCAAAAGCAGCAATGTAAAGTGATTGGCGTGCGTGTTGAAGCGATGGATGTGGCAGATTATCGGGGTGAAGCATTGGCAGTGGAATTGGAACGACGATTCCAGTCGGGTAGGATAGCTGCGATGCTGTTTTCTAATCCGAATAATCCTTCTTGGATGTGCATGACAGAGCGCGAATTGGAGATTATAGGACAGTTGGCTACACGCTACAATGTGCTTGTGATTGAAGATTTGGCATATATGAATATGGACTTCCGTGATGCAGAACGCGGTACGCCATACGAACCACCTTATCAACCAACAGTAGGTCGCTATACCAACAATTGTGTGCATATGATTTCGTGCTCCAAGATGTTCTCTTATGCAGGCCAACGTGGTGCTATTGTGGCGATGAATCCGTATCTTGCTCATCGCAAATTTGCCTCATTAGCAGAGCGTTATGGTAATGATGGAGAGTTCTTGCGCAATTTCGTATATATCATTCTCTATAGTCTTTCGTCGGGTGTTGCGCACTCGGTGCAGTATGCTATGGCAGCGATGTTTAGGGCTGCTTGTCAGGGTAAGATAGATTATGTGGCGAACACGCGTGAGTATGCCCGTAGGGCGAAGATTGTGAAGGAGATTATGGTGAAGAATGGTTTTCATATTGTGTATGATGAAGATGCAGATGGGCAATCAGTTGGCGATGGATTCTTCTTTACGTTTGGCTATAAAGATTGGACGGGTGAGAAGATGGTAAACAAACTGATTTACTATGGCATATCTGCTATTTCGCTTGCTAGTACAGGCGCTCAAAGAGAAGGTATGCGCGGCTGTGTATCTTGCATACGAGAAGACCAATACGAGCAACTTGACCAACGTTTAGCATTGTTTAATCGCGATTTTGGAGGATAACTTCAAGAATTACCTAGAAGGCTACGTGTACATTACTGAGAAAGTATAGAGTGGTAGGGGAATGATTCGGTAATGGTACGGGGAAAGGTAGGTGAAATCGATGATTTACCATAGAATTTCGTGCATGCGCTTGCGTATGTGCGAAATTTTTTGTACCTTTGCAGGCTAATTGATGATTAATGTTTTTTAATTACGAATTTTGAGTTTAAAATGCAGAATTTTGCTCTTATAGGTGCGGCGGGATATATTGCTCCGCGACATATTAAAGCTATTGCTGATACGGGCAATAACCTACTGGTTGCCTACGATAAATTTGATTCGGTAGGCAGATTGGATAGTAGTTTCCCAGATTGTAGTTTCTTTACGGAAAACGAGCAGTTTGATCGTTTTTGCTCAAAGCAGATGCGTACGGATAATCCATTGTCGTGGATAAGTATTTGTACCCCTAATTATACCCATGATGCGTTTATTCGTTATGGTTTGCGTTTGGGCTGTGATGTTATTTGTGAGAAACCCTTGGTGTTGAATCCGTATAATATTGACAATTTGGTAGATTTGGAGGCGGAAACAGGTCATAAGGCGTATACGATATTGCAGTTGCGTTTACATGATAAGATAGCAGCATTGCGGGAGAAGGTGCAGAATGGTCCTAAAGACAAAGTGTATGATGTGGATTTGACGTATATCACTAGTCGCGGTAAATGGTACTATAGTAGCTGGAAGGGTGATGTGCATAAGTCAGGTGGTATTGCTACGAATATTGGTGTGCACTTCTACGATATGTTGCAATGGATATTTGGTGAAGTGAAGCAGAATATTGTTCATGTGATGAGCTTTGACCGCGTGGCAGGTTACTTGGAATTGGAGCGTGCACGGGTGCGTTACTTCCTCAGTATCAATGCGGATTGTCTGCCTGCGAACGCTGTACAAGGCGAAAAACGTACCTACCGTACATTATCTATTGACGGTGAGGAGTTTGAGTTTAGTCAAGGCTTTACTGAGTTGCATACAGAAAGCTATAAGCAGATATTAGCGGGTAATGGTTTTCGTATCTCGGAGGCCCGTCCTTGTATTGAGATGGTAAGTCATATACGTAATGCTGAGCCGATTGGTTTGGTGGGTGATTATCATCCGTTGGCAAAATTGGAATTGGCAAAGCATCCTTTTGGATGGAATGTGAGAAATTAATTTGAAGATGAGAAAATTATTAATACTTTTATTGCCATTGCTATTGGCATCATGTGTGACAAGTAGAAAGGTAAATCTACTGCAAGAGTCGGGTAAGCATGGTGTGCCTGCATACGCTGATACGTTGACCTATGAGGATTATAACATCCGTATAGGTGATCGATTGTATGTGTATGTGTATTCCATTGACGAACGCGTTAGCAGCATGTTCAATGCATCTGGTAATAGCGGAATTTATAGTTCGCAAATTCGTCGCGGAACGGGAGTTTCGGAATCCTATGATTTGTATACCTATTTGGTAGATGAGGATGGTATGATAGACTATCCGTTGGTAGGTAAGATTCCTGTGCGTGGTAAAACAACACGTGAAGTAAAGGCTGTGTTGGAACAGTCGTTGATGGAATATGTGCAAGATCAGACTGAGTATAAACTACTTTCTGTAGAAGTGAATATTGTTCGTGGAACCTTCAGTGTAATCAGTGATCATGGTAGTGGTATGTTCGCGATGCCAAAAGAGAAAGTGACTATCTTTGAGGCACTTGCAATGGCAGGTGATATCGGTGATTTTGGTGATCGCAGTAAAGTACGTATTGTTCGTGAAATTGAAGGCGAGACAAAGGTGATGACATTTGATGTGCGCTCAGAGGATATTATTAATTCGGAATACTATTACATCGAACCAAATGATGTGATTTATATTCAGCGCATTAAGGGCCAAAGTTTTGGTATTAATTCCGTGACAACAACCATCAGTGTTGTGGCAACCACCTTGGCTTTTGGTGGTTTTATATATGGCTTGGTGGTGCGTATAATGAATACGGTGGAGAATCATAAATAGGAGGGGGAAAGAGATGAGAAAGATTTTTACACATATATTGATTGTTTCTATTTTAAGCATGTTGACCAGTTGCTATGGTTATCGTCAAGTGGGCCTATTGCAAGAACGGAATGATCTGCCTCAATACGATTCTGCAAATTACGAGCCTTATCGTTTGCAGGTGAATGATGAGATTATTTATCGTGTAGTAACGATGGATGAAACAATTGCCAAGACTCTATCTGCGAATATGCAAGGAGCAGGACAATATGCCAATTCGTATCGCATTTATTCGGATGGTACAGTGGATATTCCATTTTTGACACCTGTGAAATTGGCAGGTTTGACTGAATTAGAAGCACAAGATACTTTGCGTAAGGCGTTCCGTGAGATTATTCCCGATGCGGACGTGAAGTTGGCGATGTACAACAAAACTTTCACTGTTTTAGGTGATGCACGTTCGGGTAAATATGCTATCAATAAAGAGCGATTGACAATCTTCCAAGCTTTAGCAATGACAGGTGATTTGATGAGTTCGGGTGATAGACGACATGTGCGTATTATTCGTCCGAGGGGCAATGCTGAACCAGAGGTGCTTGAGTTTGATATACGAACTAATAGCATTATTGACTCGAAATACTACTATGTATATCCAAATGACTTGATCTATGTAAGTCGAGATGCAGGTAGTTTCTATAAGCAACAAAGTTACAGTAGTTTCTTAGCCTTGATTACTAGTTCTGTATCATTGTTAATCACTGTGCTTAATTACATCCCTGGTGTGTGGTAAGAATTAATAATTAAAATAGATATGACACAAAATGAAATAATACAAAATGGCAATATGCCATTTGAAGAAGAGAATTCCAATTTTGATATTATGGAATGGGTGGTGCGTATCCTGCGCCACTGGTATTTGTTTCTAATTGCGGGTGTGATAGCATTGTCGCTAGCCTATCTCAAAAATAAGAAGGTGATAGAGCGCTATCTCACCACAGGTACAATGATTATCAAAGAGTCAAGTGGTGGTACTGGCTATGGCTCAGCATCCATTATGCAAGGTTTTGGTGTGGGAGCTGGCTATACCAATGTCAATAACCAGTTGATTATTCTCGGTAGCTATGATTTGATAGCGCGTACAGTAGATTCGCTACCATACATGAATGTGGAGTATATCACTAAGGGGCGTTTCAAAACACGTAATATCTACCGCAATTCACCAATAGTAGTAGAGTATGATTGGCTTGATCCAATGGCGTATTATCAGTTGTTCCGTTGTGAGGTGCAAACTGATGGTTCGCTCAAGGTAACAACCTATGAGGAGAATGACCATTTTGAGTACATAACCCAATACGGTGAAGAACTGCACACTTCCTTATTTAGGGCGCGTATTTGGCCAACGGATATGATGATGTCGCCAGGACAGCATATCTATTTTCGCTTCCGCTCAAAGGAGAGTTTGACTGATGAGTTCTCAAGTAGATTGCAACTCAACTTCTTGGCAGAACAGAGCACGGTGTTAGGAATTCAGTTGGTAGGTGAGACCCCTCAACGTGACCGCGAATTCATAGACAAACTCTCCGATATCTACCTACTACAAAATGTGGAGCGTAAGAATATGGTGGCAGAGAAGTCTATTGCCTTTATCAACGAACAACTCAAGGTGTTGCAAGAAAGTCTTACTAAAAGCGAGGGTGAGATGACTAACTTCCGACAAGAGAATAAATTTGTGGATGTGGGTTCCTATGCTGGTGGATTAATGAGTAAGGCTAGTCAGTATGACCAACAGCAAATGGCTTTGCGCCTAAAAGAGACCTATTTGGATTATCTGTCCAACTATTTGGACCAAAAGATTGACCAAGGTTCTGTAATCGCTCCTGCTACGTTAGGTTTGAACGAACCAATGCTTATGCAATTAGTACAACAACTTAACGACTTGCATATCCAACGTGGAGAATTGAGCCAAAAGAATGTGTATTATTCTAAGTACACTAGTGATATCAACAATGTGAAGTCTGCAATTGCAGAGGTCGTACAATCAATGCGTTCCTCGCTTGATATAGAGAAGAAAGATTTGAACATCCGTCTTCGTGAGGTGGAACGTGAAATTCAAACACTGCCCGAGAAAGAATTGCAAATGGTGGCAATTGAGCGTAATTACCGTATTGATGATAACTACTATACCTTCTTCCTGCAAAAACGTGCCGAGGCTGAGATTCAAAAAGCAGGTAACACTCCTGATAGCGAAATCATGGATCGCGCACGTACTACCTATGCTATGAATAGTAAGGAGAAACGTAAAAATACGATGACATATCTAGTAATAGGTATGTTGGTTCCACTTCTGTTGCTTGTTCTCTCTGAATTGCTTAATAATAAGATCCGCACTCCAAAAGAAGCGGAGCAACTTGGCAATTTTGATGTGTTGGGCACTTTGCGCCACGTGAAGTCGCAAAATCCAATCTATGCAATGAAGCGACCACGTTCTAGCTACGCTGAGATGTTGCGTAATATTCGTATGCGAATTGAATTTAAGGTGCTGAGAAAGACAAATATAACTGTAGCAATTACTTCTACACAATCAGGTGATGGTAAGACTTTTATTAGTACCAACTTAGCTTCGCTTTACGCTATGACCGGTCATCCTACTTTGTTGATAGATATGGATATACGCAAACCAAATGTTCACGATAAATTGGGATTAGAGGCATCGATGGGAGTAACCAACTATTTGATTGGCGATTGCACGTTGGATGAGATTATCTTGCATAACGATCAGTTGGGATTTGATGTCTTGCCTGCAGGTACCATTCCACCGAACCCTGGCGAATTGATCCGTAACGAAAAACTCAATGACATGTTGGCTATTCTTCGCGAACGTTATACTTTCATCATTGTTGACTCCTCGCCAGTTGGTATTGTACCAGATGCAATGGCACTCATAGAGCAAACGGATATTACGCTTTATGTATTGCGTTGTATGACGACCGACAAACGATTTGCTAAGCAAACATTGGAAAATCTGGCATTACACCACAAGGATAAAATTAATCTAATTCTTTCGGATATTCCTACCCATAAATCCAGCCGATATGGTTATGGCTACGGCTATGGAGCAGGCTATGGTTATGGCTACGGCTACGGATATGGTTACGGATATGGCAACAAGAGCAACCGACGTTATGGATTTGATTATGTACGTACTCGTTTGCAAAAGAAGGCAGTAGATGACGCGTACAAATACGTAGATGACGACGATGAAGCATAATATAGGCATTATTCCTGCTCGCTATGCCAGTAGTCGCTTTCCGGGAAAACCACTAACAGACATCGCGGGCAAACCGATGATTCAGCGCGTCTATGAACAAGCGCAGAAAGCATTGGATAGGGTGTTGGTGGCTACAGATGATAAGCGCATATTCGACTGTGTGAAAGCTTTTGGAGGAGAAGTAGTGATGACCTCAGTTGACCATACATGTGGTACAGATCGCGTGTATGAGGCGTATACAATCTACCGCAACGAGCACTTCGCACACCTCTCGGACGAAGAGATTGTAGTGGTGAATATACAAGGTGACGAACCGTTTATTGAAGCCGAACAAATACAATCTCTATTGGATTGTTTTCCTACGGAGATTGCTACGCTTGTGCATCCATTTTCACCCAATGATACGTGGGAAGATTTGCAAAATCCTAATTATGTGAAAGTAGCCATTGCTCGTGACGAGCAAATAGGCAATTCCATCGGCCGAGCATTGTATTTTTCACGGAGTGTAATTCCGCATTTACGAGGCTTAAAATCAAACGAATACGTGAGGAAAGGACAGCATTTTCGCCATATAGGTATGTATGCTTATAGAGCGGATATCCTCAAGAAAATCACGCAATTAGCACCTTCTCCGCTAGAAAAATTAGAGTGTTTAGAGCAGTTGCGTTGGTTGGAGAATGGATTGACCATACAAGTGGCTCTCACTCACCATGCTTCTATTGGAATTGATACGCCAGAAGATTTACAGCATGCTTTGCAATTCATAATTCATAATTCATAATTTCGTATGTCTCTCGGCAAATGGATATTAGGCGGATTGGGCTTTGTGATGGGAGGACCAATAGGTGCACTAATTGGTGTCTTTGTGGCCTCTTTGTTTGAAGGAGGACGCAGAACAGATGATTCTGTTCAGGATGCTTCTCAAAGTAAGCAGCAGCGTACACGCAGAGCGACACAGGGAGATGTCCAAGTGTCAATCATTGTGCTGATTGCTTGTGTGATTAAAGCGGATGGTCAAGTACTCAAGTCCGAAATCAATTATATTAAGCCATTCTTGTTGCGTAATTTTGGAGAGCAAGGAGCCAAACAAGCGCTTCAACTGCTCAAGCAACTTCTTGAAAAAGATATTGACCCTGTAGCCGTTGCTGAGCAAATCAGGCAACATGTCAATTATTCCACTCGATTGCAATTGGTGCATCTGCTCTTGAATATAGCCAATGCAGATGGCGATTTCAATGCCAACGAACTTCGTATGATAGAGCAGATATCTATCCATATGGCAGTTCAACAGGCAGATTATCAGTCTTTATTGGCACTCTACCAACGCCAAAAAGATATCAATTGGGCATATACAGCGTTGGAGATTCAGCCTACAGCAACTGACGAGGAAGTAAAGAAAGCGTATCGCCGAATGGCTATGAAATACCACCCCGACAAGGTGGCTAATGCCGGTGAGGAGATTCGCAAACAAGCCACCGAAAAGTTCCGTGGTATCAACGAAGCCTACGAGCATATTAAAACACAACGTGGATTATGAAAGTAACGCTTTTGGTCGTAGGCAAAACTACCGATTCACATATAGATGCATTGATACAAGAGTATCAAAAGCGCTTGACGCACTATCTACCTTTCGCGCTCCAAGTTATTCCTGAGCTGAAAAATACGAAGGCACTCTCTCCTGAACAGCAAAAGCAAGCTGAGGGTGACCTAATCTTGAAAGCAGTTACAGCGAATACAGATTTGATTCTTTTGGACGAGCATGGCAAGGAGTTTCGTTCCATAGAGTTTGCAGACTACCTGCAAAAGCGTATGTCATCGGGTAGGGATGTGGTGTTTGTTGTGGGAGGACCGTATGGATTTGCCGATACGGTGTACCAACGTGCAAATGGTAAAATCTCACTTAGCAAAATGACCTTCTCCCACCAAATGGTTCGCCTTTTTTTCGTTGAACAAATCTATCGGGCGATGACCATTTTGCGAGGCGAACCCTATCATCACGAATAAGTAGAAATTGTTAACCTTTGGTTAACCATCGGTTAAGGATATTAGTCAATAGATTTTAGGTATATGAAGAATTTTTTCTCGTTCAAGGACGTGTTTAGTCCAAAACTTTTTTCTTCTCTTCGCTCTTATAGTAAGGAGCGATTGGTTCAAGATCTTGTAGCAGGTATGATTGTAGCTGTGGTAGCCATCCCTTTAGCCATTGCTTTTGGTATTTCATCGGGTGTAGGACCTACTGAAGGTCTAGTCACAGCTATCATCGCAGGTTTTATTATTTCCGCCTTCGGTGGCAGCAAAGTGCAGATAGGTGGACCTACAGGTGCCTTCATTGTTATTATCTATGGTATCATCCAACAACATGGTTTGGCGGGCTTGCTCATTGCTACTATTATGGCTGGTATCTTGCTCATTCTCATGGGATTATTCAAACTGGGTAATGTCATCAAGTTTGTTCCTTATCCTGTGATTGTTGGTTTCACGGCGGGTATTGCAGTCACCATTTTTTCCACTCAGATGAATGACCTTTTCGGTATGGGTATCCAAGATGCACCTGCTGATTTTATCCATAAATGGATATGCTATTTCGAGCATTGGCGCGACATCAATTGGTGGGCATTTGCAGTCGGTATATCTTCGCTATTGATTATCATTTTCTCTACGAAAATTAATAAGAAAATCCCAGGCTCGTTGGTAGCGATTGTCCTGATGACATTGGTGGTATGGCTTTTGCGCAAGTTTGGCGGTATCACTTCTATCACTACCATTGGCGACCTCTATACCTTACCTAGTGGTATGCCTGCTCCACATCTGCCAGCACTCAATTTGGAGGAAGGCAAGACATGGATTAACCTAATCCAAGATCTCTTCCCTTCTGCCTTTACGATTGCTATGTTAGGTGCTATTGAGTCCTTGCTATCGGCGATGGTGGCTGATGGTGTGATTGGCGATAAACACAACTCCAATACAGAGCTCATTGCGCAGGGGTTGGCCAACGTAGTGACTCCATTCTTTGGTGGTATTCCTGCCACGGGTGCCATTGCTCGTACCATGGCCAATATCAACAATGGCGGTCGTACTCCTGTTGCGGGTATTGTGCATGCTGCCATGTTGCTCCTCGTGCTTATTTGTTTTGGTCCACTCGTTGGTATGATTCCTATGGCATGTCTCGCTGGCGTTTTGCTCGTAGTGAGCTATAATATGGCAGGTATTCGTTCAGTGATAGGTTTATCGAAAGCTCCTAAATCCGATTTTATTGTCATGATTGTCACCTTCGTCTTGACGGTTATCTTTGACTTGACGATTGCCATCGAAGTGGGCTTGTTGTTGGCTGTAATTTTGTTCCTCAAACGCACTAATGAAGCTACTGTTATCCGCTCATTCTCTGATGAGATTGATCCTACTCAACAAACTGATATCCGCCTGAATGGCAATGACTTAGAGAAACTGCATATTCCACCATTTACGGAAGTTTATGAGATTGATGGTCCGTACTTCTTTGGTATAGCCAACAAGTTTGACGAACTCAGCCAGCGTATCGGAAGTGAAGATCAAAAAGTGCGTATTTTGCGTATGCGTAAAGTATCCTTTATGGACTCTACTGGTCTTCATAACTTGGAGGAACTTTATCTGCGCTCCAAACGTTGCGGCATGACCTTGGTGCTTTCTGGGGTTAACGAACAGGTATACCATACCTTGGAGAAAGCTGGTCTAGTAGCTATGATTGGTAAAGAGAACGTACGCAATCACATCAATGGTGCACTTGCTCGTGCGAAAGAACTAGTTGCTAGCGAAGCTGCAAAATAAGTGAGTAAAAATATCGCATAGTAGTTACATACTAAAACTATGTGATTACTATGCGATAACTATGTGATAACTATGTTATTCTAGATATTTCAGGGGAGATAGATGAAGCCTCCACCTACCACTAATCCATCTTTGTAGATTACCAATGATTGACCTGGAGTAACACCCCATACGGGAGTAGAGAAATGAATCGTGAGCTTTGAATTGCGGGTATTGAATTCAAAATCTTTAATTCCTAAGTCAAAATTAATCACCCCTTTTACGGCGGGTGACTTGTAGCGGATGCGTGCTTCTACTTCAGGAGACTCCTCCAACCAAACTAGGTCACGAATACGAATGTTTGTAGCATAAACCTCTTGTACAAACAAATCTTCTCGCTCACCTAACGTCACGCAATTCTTCTCCGCATCAATTTTTGTAACAAACTTAGGACTTCCCAACGCGATGCCCAAACCTTTGCGTTGCCCAATGGTGTAATTGCAATAACCTTGGTGAATACCCAAAATCTTTCCAGTTGAATCAATATAATTGCCAGTTCCCACTTTCACGCCCTCTTGGGCTAAGAATTTGCGATAATCATTATCTGGAATGAAGCAAATCTCCTGACTTTCAGCCTTTTGTGCTAGTTGTGTGTAGCCGTGTTCTAGGGCTATTTGCCTAACTTCAGTTTTGGTTAGTCCGCCGAGAGGGAAGATCGTCTTTCGCAAGTTCTCTTCTGTCAACATCCATAGGAAATACGTCTGATCTTTATGCGTATCTACGGCGTTCTTGAGATAGTAATGTCCACGATATTCGGCTATTTGCGCGTAATGACCAGTAGCTATCATGTCGCAACCATATTGCTCTGCCGCTTCCATGAGTCTGCCCCATTTGATATGCGAATTGCACATCACGCAAGGATTAGGCGTGCGCCCGTGTGCGTATTCATCTATAAAGTTCGCAATTACATGCTTGCGGAAAGTCTCACGAAAATCCAATATATGATGTTCTATCCCAAGACTTTTCGCCAATGTCTGAGCTGCCATCACGCTGTCTTCTGAACCGCATCCCTTATTTTCTAAGTGATCACAGGGGTCAAAGGTACGAAAAGTGGCGCCTACTAGTTCATAACCTTGCTCCAAGAGCAAGATAGCGGCCACTGTGGAGTCTATGCCTCCTGACATGCCTATCAGTATGCGCTTTTTTTTCGTCATATGGATTCGATTTTTACTATATCGCTACAAAACTTGTGCAAAGGTACGAAATTATTTGCGTAAATCCAAATTTTTTACTACCTTTGCAAACTATTTCGTAAAAAGTTAAAATATCAAAATATCAAAACATGAGAAAAATTACGTTATTATTTCTGTCTGTTTTCGCTTTAATAGCGACAGCACAGGTGACAACCATCCCTAGTATTATTCAAAAAGGATACGATGGTGAAGTTACTATTGTTTTTAATCCTAATGAGGGAAATGGCGGCATGGTGGGTGCTACAGCTTGTTACGCTCATACAGGTGTAACCTACGATGGCACGCAATGGCAAAAAGCACCAACATGGCGTGGTGGCGAAGAAAAGTACAAAATGACCCAAAATGCAGATGGTAACTGGGAATTGAAGATTACTCCCAATATCACTGAGTATTACGGAACTATAGAAATAGTAACTTCACGCAAACCCGGTCCTGATGGTAAACCTATTGTAGTGAAAGATACAATTGTTCATGAGGTAACCCAATTGTGCTTTGTATTCAATGATGGCCCTGGCGGCGAGAAGGAAGGTAAGGCAGATGGTAATGCTGATATTTTTGTGGATTTGGTAGATGCTGGTTTGGCAGCGATATTCGAGGGTTCGATTCCTGAGATTTCACAAGTGAATGATACCATCCACTTGCATGGCGTGGCAACTGAGCGTGCGACCTTGTCATTGGCTATAAACGGTGAGGTGGTTTTGACGCAAGAAGGTACAACATTGGATTATGCATATAAACTTCCAGCAGAGGGTGATTATGTGTTTACTCTGACAGCGACTAAGGGCGAGGAAGTGAAGATCGTGACCGCACAAACATGCGTGGTGTCAGCTCCTGTCAAAGCTGCACGTCCTGCAGGTATTGATATGGGTATCTTCTATGATGAGAAGGATCACACTAAAGTGACTCTTTCTACATACGCTGCGAGCAAGACAGCGCCTGCGAAGCATGTGTTTGTGGTGGGTGACTTTAATAATTGGGCAGTATCGAATAACTATCAGATGAAGCAAGACGGCAATTTCTTCTGGCTGGAAATCAATGGTTTGACTCCTCAGAAGGAATATGCTTTCCAATATGTGGTTGTTCGCGAGGATGGCGTAGTAAAGAAATTGTCTGATTTGTATTCAGAGAAAGTGTTACACAAGGATGATCAATATGAGCCAACTAAGGTGAATCCAGACTTGATGAAATATCCTGTGCGAGGCGATGGATATGTGACAGTGATTCAAACCAACAAACCAGCATACCAATGGTCGGATGCAACGTTGAACTTCAAACGTCCAAACAAAAACAACCTGATTATCTACGAGTTGTGGGTGTATGATTATACTCCAGAGCGTTCTATTGCAGGTTTGATGAAGCGTTTGGATTATATCGAGAATTTGGGTGTGAATGCGATAGAGTTGATGCCAGTAACCGAGTTTGATGGCAACTACAACTGGGGTTATTCTCCTAACCACTACTTTGCATTGGATAAGGCATATGGTACTCCAGAGCAATTGAAGGCTTTTGTGGACGAATGTCACAAACGTGGAATAGCCGTTATCTTGGATATGGTGTTCAACCATGCTACAGGTTTGAACCCAATGAACAAACTCTATCCATATGGCACGGAGTTGGCACACAATCCATGGTTTAATGTAACAGCTCCTCATAGTGATAATGTATATGAGGATTGGAACCATGATTTTGAGTTGACGAAGTTGATGTTCACCCGCGCTTTGCAATATTGGTTGAAGGAGTACAAGATTGACGGTTATCGCATGGACTTGAGTCATGGTCTTTGTGGTACAACCAACAATGCAATGACTCATATTGCAGATTATTATAATAATGGCGTGAAAGCCGTTTCAGCGGATGCATATTTTATCCTAGAGCATTGGGGAAGCAATATGGGTAGCGATCGTCCAAAATTGATTGACCAAGGTATGTTGTGCTGGGATAATGTGACAGAAGCATATCAAGAGACAGCAATGGGTTGGTTAGGCAGCAAAGCAGATTTTAACCGAGCAAACCGCGATGGATATGTAACTTATTGCGAGAGCCATGATGAGGAGCGTATGCAGTATAAGGCAAAGATGTATGGTAATGCAGATTTGAAAACCAATGAGGAAGCTCGCTTGAATCGTGTGGCCGTGAATGTGGCATTCAACGTGTTGCTGAATGGCCCTCATATGTTGTGGCAATTTGAGGAGATAGGTTATGACTTCTCAATCAATTCTAGCGATGAGAAGCCCGATGAATACAATACCGATAATCGTTGTTCAAAGAAACCAAGTCCATATACTTTGGGGTATTTTGAATCAGAAGTACGTATGAAGCAATATACACAAATTGCACAAATTATTCAACTGCGTACCAAGTTATTGCCAGAGGTGTTTGAGGGTAATCCTACTGTGGCAAATATCACGGGTAGCCGCGAATTGCGTACGGTACAATGGGGTAGTGAAGTATGTCTGGTGGCTAACTTTAGCGCAGTATATGATCAGACTGCTACCGTGCCAGAAGGTACATGGTATAACTACTTTACTCAGCAATTGCAACCAGCTGGCGATGTGACATTGAAACCAGGTGAGATGTTGTTGTTGACAGGTAAGCAGTTGCAATTGCCTAATGTTAATACCGATGTGGAGAATGTGTTTATGCCAGAGAATACAATGGATATGTTGCCTCCATACAATGCGACAATCTATACTGTGAGTGGTCAAGCAGTGTCGGTACAATACAATGTAAATCAAGTGAATATGAATGGATTGAATGATGGTCTGTACCTCATTCAGTTAGAGAAGAATGGTCAACGTGTAACAAAGAAAGTGATTCGATAATCATACCTTCACATATCAAAAAAATAACGGAGTGTTGCTACTCCGTTATTTTTTTTCCTACTAATCGGTCGTATCTGCTACCGAAGGGCCGGTAATAAATATCGATTGTGTATTCGTTTCTCGTCTGCCAATGTGACCCTTCTAAAGGAAGGAGTGTCGCACCATTCTTTCCTGCTGCATAGTACATATAATTATATCCCCCTTGCTTGAGATATGCTTGCAAATGATAACAGCGCTTTTCTACATCATATTGCATCAGATTTTGTGCAGTATATTGATTGTAGAACATATCGCCACCTACAAATACATGAGCATCTATCAGCGGTTGCGCAACGGGCAAATAGAAATGCACCCACATGTATTCAGCTTCTGTATTCACATAGTCTGTCTTCTCGCAATTCACCACAAACTGCCCATTCGCATCTTCCTCGGTTAGGTAAGGCGTTCCCTCTCTTCCAGAACCTTTGCCTAGCGTGCCGCGTACATCATCTATCTCCAACAATGCATGATATTCTCCCATAGCGTAACGAATCATATTTACGTGATAACCAGCGTAATAAGTAGAGTATGTGTCGAAGTGACGAAACTCATTTCCACCCTCAAAGACGAGTTGCTTTTGGTTGATATATCGTAGCCGATTGGGCTCTTGAAAGGTCGGACGGGTTAGCACGACTTGATTGTCTAATCGGCCATTTTGACGTACTACCACTTTAATCTCTTCTGCGTTACGAATAGGGAGCCGTGAGGTGTTCACATCTATATCCAACTGTTGATAACGACCATTAAATTCAATCTCCGTATTTGCTCGTTTTTTGCATTCTATACCTGCCAATGGCTCTACTACACTAAAGCACACTTGCGCCACCTCATTTTCCACATCGCCATCTTCGTATATAATCAGCACATAGTTGCCGCTAGCCGTCAATTGCATATCTTGATTAGGAAAACTAAACCAGTAATGGACATATTCCTGCTGCGTATTGATGGAGTGGTCATAATCGATAATATCGGCGGTTGTGAATCCTTTTACATATTCATACGAACTGATGTCACTCTGTGTCCAATCATAGTTTAAGTGCTTGATAGTATAGGAGTATTGCTTCAAATCGTGACTCAGCTCATCAAACGAAATGAGTAGCGTGTTATCCTCTTCACTTCCATCTACGATTCCATTTTTCAATGTCAAAAACGGACGTTGCAATGCCATATCCTCGTCCACATACTTTATCTGAAGCGAACGAACGTTTGGATGGGACGAATGGGTTAGGTGTTGTGCGTATAGCCCTATTCCGCACATCACTTCGAGTAATATGAAGATGATTTTTTTCATTTCGCCTGCAAAGGTAGTACTTTTTTTTTGATTATGCAAAAAAAAATAGCGAACCATGCTAAGATGATTCGCTATTCTTGAGCCACTGGCCGGACTCGAACCGGCGACCCACGCATTACGAATGCGTTGCTCTACCAACTGAGCCACAATGGCAAGAGCGTTGTGTAGGGTGGTGTAGGATAGTATAGCATCGTATACACCAACTTACCGAAAGCGGGTACAAAAGTACTGCTTTTTTCCCAAATATGCAAATGTTTGTGAAAAATATTCGTGATTTTCCATATTATGACTATCCAAACTGATATATTTCTGCCATTTTGTCAGTATTTGTCAGCCTAACCGTGTCAAAATTACTTTGGCACGACATTTGAATATACTAATGCAGAATCCTCCGGACTCCCGCCACGCGACTCCGGACTCAATAAACAAGAATATTAACTAAAAAACTTAAATACAATGGGAAAAATTATTGGTATCGACTTAGGAACAACCAACTCCTGTGTCGCAGTTATGGAAGGCAATGAGCCTGTAGTTATCACCAACTCTGAGGGTAAACGTACTACCCCTTCAGTTATTGGTTTCGTAGATGGTGGCGAGCGCAAAGTGGGCGACCCTGCTAAGCGTCAAGCAATCACCAATCCTACTCGCACCGTATATTCAATCAAGCGTTTCATGGGTGAGACATATGACCGTCTTGCTAACGAGGTATCGCGCGTACCTTATAAAGTAGTAAAGGGCGACAACAATACCCCTCGCGTGGATATCGATGGCCGTATGTACACCCCACAAGAGATCTCTGCTATCATCCTCCAAAAGATGAAGAAGACCGCTGAGGATTATCTTGGTCAAGAGGTGACAGAGGCAGTAATCACTGTACCAGCATACTTCAACGACAGCCAACGTCAAGCTACCAAAGAAGCGGGCGAGATCGCAGGTCTCAATGTTCGTCGTATCGTGAACGAGCCTACTGCTGCTGCTCTTGCTTACGGTCTTGACAAGAGCGACAAAGACATGAAGATCGTAGTCTTTGACTGCGGTGGTGGTACACACGACGTTTCTGTACTCGAATTAGGTGATGGCGTATTTGAGGTAAAATCTACCGACGGTGATACCCACCTTGGTGGTGATGACTTCGATCACCGCATTATCGACTGGCTCGTACAAGAGTTCAAAAATGACAACGCAGGTGCTGACCTTAGCAAAGACCCTATGGCTATGCAACGCCTCAAAGAGGCTGCTGAGAAAGCTAAGATAGAGCTCTCTAACACAACTTCTTCTGAGATCAACTTGCCATACATCATGCCTGTTGATGGCGTGCCAGCACACTTGGTGAAGACCCTCACCCGCGCTAAGTTTGAGCAACTCGTGGACGATCTCGTACAACGCACCATCGCTCCATGCCGCACTGCATTGCAAAACGCTGGTCTCTCTGTAGGCGATATCGACGAGATCATCCTTGTAGGTGGTTCAACCCGTATCCCTGCTATCCAAGCAGCAGTAGAGAAATTCTTCGGCAAAGCTCCATCTAAGGGCGTTAACCCAGACGAAGTTGTTGCTCTCGGTGCAGCTATCCAAGGTGGTGTCTTGACTGGTGATGTAAAGGATGTCCTTCTCCTTGACGTAACTCCACTTTCACTCGGTATCGAGACCATGGGTGGCGTGATGACCAAGATGATTGAGGCGAACACCACTATCCCAACCAAGAAGACTGAGACCTTTACCACAGCAGTGGACAACCAACCTTCTGTAGAGATTAAGGTATTGCAAGGTGAGCGTCCAATGGCTGCACAAAACAAGCAAATCGGTATCTTCCACCTCGATGGTATCATGCCAGCACGCCGTGGCGAGCCACAGATCGAAGTAACCTTTGATATTGATGCCAACGGTATCCTCAACGTAACTGCTAAGGACAAAGCTACTGGCAAAGAGCAAAAGATTCGCATCGAAGCATCAAGCGGCTTGAGCGATGCTGAGATCAAGCGCATGAAGGCAGAGGCAGAGGCAAACGCAGAGGCAGATAAGAAAGAGGCTGAGCGTATTGCTAAACTCAACCAAGCAGACGCTACTATCTTCCAAACCGAGAAGCAACTCGCTGAACTCGGCGATAAGATTCCTGCTGACAAGAAAGCTCCTATCGAAGAGGCACTCAAGAACCTCAAGGCTGCTTACGAGAAGAAGGATGCAGACGCATGCGAGGCTGCTAACCAAGCCCTCATGACCGCTTTCCAAGCAGCTAGTGCAGAGATGTACAACGCTACTCAAGGCCAGGCAGGTCCTCAACCAGGCGCTGACTTCACAGGCGGTGCACAAGGTGGCGCTCAAAACGGTGGCAACAGCAACCAAGGCGCAGCCGAGGACGTGGACTTCGAAGAAGTGAAGTGATAGATAGAGAAACTATTTATGAATAGAAACAGAAAGATTATCCTAGCGGGATAATCTTTCGTTTTTCCTGCTTAGCAGGTATGAGATACTTGTGGCGATTAACATGGCAACTGCAATACACAGGGGAGCTATATAGGGTTTTATTCCTGTTTCGCCCCAAAAAATACTGCGGTAATGTGCTAAACCGACTAGGTGGAGTAATGCTAGAAGTAAAAGAGAAATCATAGGATCTACTTCAATACGATGAGTTTGTAAGTCCCACGAGCCCGTGAAGAAGGTGATAGGATAGATGAAAAGCAGTAGCGCAAATTGTACGGCCATAATAATCCATGGCGAAATAGGAGGGAGAAAACCATAAACATCTAGCATGATGAGAACGAAGATAGTCATAATATTGATCGCCCACATCAAACGAATCAACCAAAAGGTGTTGATGGCATAAAGCGCAAGCTTAAATGTTGCAAAGATGTGCGAATACATAGTTTCAGTTTTTTAGGTGGTTTAATGGCACGAGTTATAAAATGTGCTGCAAAAGTACAAGGATTTCATAAGTCGTGCAAAAAATAACAATATTGCTAAATACATCAATTTATGTTGTGGATGCAAATAGCAATATTGTTAAATTATCTAAATCTTCGAGTTGAAATAGGTGTACTATTTTAGTTGTTTCCAGAGTGTATAATCTGTAAATAAAATCTCTCCTTGTGAAGTGCGCATGCGTATTTTTCGTGGATCTATAGCGATGTGGTACATACTTTTATCGGCGGAGTCTTTTGGATAATAGTAGTCGACGTCTGTTGCATCTATCTGGTGTGCAACGATGGCACGTATTCGTGCGATATATCCACGGATGTTGGCAACATCTTCTAAGTATGAACGTGTATTTAGGATAGGTGTTTCACGAAATATATTACATATTCCATGGAATGCACGTCCTAATCGCGCAACTTCTTTTTCTGATAAGGGATGATGTTGACCTGCTTTAATCAGACCACCATAGTGGGTACAGAATGATTGGTGCAAAATAAATATGTATGTTGCCAATTGGGTTGCGCTCATTTGGATTTCTGTGCCACGCATCCAGATACGATGAGCAGGCAGATCAATAAAGATGCTATTTTCTTCTCCATTCGTATGATGGCGTATTAAGAAATCAAAAAGTTGTTTGTAGAAGCCATGGTAGTGGAACAAATTTTTACTACGCTTCGGACGAAAATATTCTGGTTCAGTAATATAGGTTTCGTATTGATCAATAAAACGACGTACTTCATTCAAAACACTATCTGGCTCATCTTCTAGCCGAATAGTAAGAAAATTGATATAATGATTATCGTTACATGCAGAGGTACTAGAGGGAACATAAGATAATCCAACGTTAATAAGCAGAGATGGCTCAATATTGTAAAAAATATTCTGGTGACACGTGTTAGCTAGGTAGTTGCGTGTATAGGTTTCCGTATTGATGCTAGTTAGTTGGTCGTATAGATTATTCAAACATTCAATGGATAGGCGTGGATTCATATAGCGAATAATATCGCATAGATAATCACGATCCATATCCAAACAAGATTGAGCTATTTTTGGAATATAGATAAATTCAAATTTCCATAAATGCAGTAAGTTAGCGATGGCATCATATTGCTCCAATATCTCCTCGTTGATGGCATGCATGTAATCACTTTCGATATACATCACATATTTTTCTGTGTTTTGCCAACCGCTTATCTTGGTCGAGAAAAGTTGATACTTTTCTTCTTTATCTTGCAATACTAATGACAATGTTTGTAATAGCAATGCCTCACGTGCTACACATGAGTTGTCCGCATAAGCCGCTTTTTTGAGAATATCATAAATCTTCAGTTGCTCATCAGCAGGCATATTCTTAAGATAACCAACTGATTCAGTTAATGAGATGTATTGCGACTTATGTAACTCATCTAGAGAAATTTCAAAAGATTGAACAATCTGATTATACAATGAAATTTCCTCTTTGCATATCACATCATCAGATTTGATGAGGTCTGAAATCAGACGAGCAATCGCTATTTTCTGGTGATGACGCATTGGGTATTAGATTTATTTTGTTTATGTTAATATTGCTAAAGCCTCTTTCATACGGCGCATTGCTTCGATAATCAAGTCTTCACTCGTTGCATAAGAGAAACGGATACAGTCATCCTCCCCAAAGGCGCTACCTGATACACATGCCACGTGAGCTTCTTGTAGCAAGAATGTCACCAACTCATCCGCATTGTGTATAGTCTGTCCCTTGTATTGTTTGCCAAAATAGGCGGACACATCTGGGAATAGGTAGAACGCACCTTGTGGCTCAAGTACCTTTATTCCTGGAATGTCTTTTGCCAACCCTACAATCAAATCACGGCGACGATGGAATGCTTGTCGCATTTCTTCTACACAACTTTGATCGCCAGTATATGCTGCCTCTGCTGCTTTCTGGGCGATGGTTGTAGCGCAACTAATTGTCTGACCTTGTAGGCGTTTTACGGCTGTTATCAGGTCCTTGTCATGGCATGCTAACCATCCTATGCGATAACCTGTCATAGCATATGCCTTGCTCACGCCGTTGATGATGATTAGGCGGTCTTCCAATTCAGGGAACTGAGCCAAAGTCTCATGCTTACCTGTGTATAAAATATGTTGGTATATCTCATCTGCCAATACGTTTACTTGTGGGTGACGCTTGAGGACCTCTACCAATGCCTTCAAGTTCTCTAATGTGTAAACCGAACCTGTTGGATTGTTCGGAGAGCAGAGCATCAAGAGCTTGGTCTTAGGAGTAATTGCGGCCTCTAATTGAGCTGCGGTGAGGCAGAAATTGTCTTCCATCCTAGTCTTCACAATCACGCTCTTGCCTTGCGCAATCTTCACCATTTCTACATAACTCACCCAACATGGAGTAGGCATAATCACCTCATCATCAGGTCCTATCAGTGCTTCTATCGCATTACACAATGCCTGTTTTGCACCCACCGACACTACTATCTCGTTTGCGTTGTATGCACGCACGGGATAATCCTTAATATCATTATTTAGGGTATCTGCTATCGCTTGACGCAAAGAGGGGAAACCGGGTGTTGGACCATAATGCGATATATCATTGTTGATGGCATCAATAGCAGCTTGTTTAACGTGTGCAGGAGCAGGAAAGTCGGGCTCACCCAATGAAAGACCAATCACATCTACTCCTTCTGAACGAAGTTGTTGGCACAATGCTGCCACTTGCAGGGTTGCTGACTCCTCGAGTGCAGCTATTCGGTTGGAAATACGCATATCTATCTAAAAGTTAAAACACCTTGCAAAGATAGTACTTTTTGTTGATATCTACAAATAAAATACTATTTTTTTTTGAAAAATGACAAAATTATTTGCATAATAAAAAAAATAGTTGTACCTTTGTGCACATTTATTGATGAAAGGATGACTTGTTTAGAAAACAATCACTATTTTTAATTTTAATATAATTTCCAAAAACAAAAAAGATTATGAAAAAAAGTATTCTTTTGATTGCCGTTTTGGCATTTGTAGGCACAGTAGCTGCTGTAGCTCAACCACGCGCAATTGGTGTAAACTTGGGTGGAACTATTGATGTATCTTACCAACACAGCCTTGGTGAGGCTAACATGATTGACTTGTCTGTGAACCTTCCTGTAACAGTTCCTGGATTTGGTATTGGTGCTAGTGCAACTTATGATTGGATTAACCCATTCAACACTGCTATTCCTTGGAACGAGAAAGGTGAGTGGAACTGGTCACTTGGTGTAGGTGCTGGTGTAGGTATTTATGGATTCAATGCTCCAGCATTCTACGTAGGAGCAGTAGGTCACGTAGGTGTTGAATACAACTTCTGGTTCCCATTGCAACTCTCTGTAGATTATCGCCCTAACATCGGTGTTCGTTGTGGTAAAGGTTGGGCTGATTTTAACGATTGGGGATTTTATGGCGTAACTCTTGGTGTTCGCTACTTGTTCTAATTTGCTGAAGCTAATTTGAATTGAATTATACAAGCGTCTAACGCGCGTATATATAAATATAAGGTGTCCACTTGGACACCTTATTATTTTTCCATCTTATTTATAGTGGTGTATTCCTTGTATCTTTGTTTTTTAAGATACGTAGAAATCCCCGTACCATTCCCGTACCACTCCCGTACCACTCTGGGGATGACGGGAACTTTACGTGTGGTTACCTCAATGTTTTAGTTGAAGAATAACGACAATCCTACTGAGATTGTAATAGGTCCAGATGGGTGTTTTATATCACCTTTGTTAATGGCTGCTTGCTCGATGATAGTAGGCATCAAGTGCTGCGTGTAAGCCGCTTCTGCAAACACACCAAAGTTAGAGAATATAAACCATTCCACACCAGCCGAGAAGCGTAGAGTAGGGACTACATGGTCAATATTGGTCATCTCATAGGAGGAATTGTCGTCCATCAGTGTTGCGTTCTTTACCGTAGCAATTGACACACCAGGCTGCAGACTAACAAAGAAATCCCATGGATGGAAATAAGGATTTTCATAGAATGCTTTGATATCTTTCACCAAAGGAAAACGATAACCTACACTCATACCTACCTCATTGTACCAAACCTCTGCGTCGCGGAAATTTGAACCTGCAAATTGCAAGTCCATGTCTTTATATGTATTGCTATGTGTATCGTATGTGATATACACAAACGTTCCATAGTTTTTATGGTGTCGCCATCCCAATCGCATTGCAGAATTGAAAGTAGCTCCTTCAATCCCGTTTGGCGTAACACCCACACCTAGTACTGTAGGCAAATCAAGGGCATCAAAAAAATCACCGAACGTATATTTATCTTTCGTTGCTTGCGCACTTATGCTATCGTTTTGCGCAAAAAGTCCTATGCTCAGTACTGAGCATAGGACCATGATTATAGACAATCTCTTCATATACTCTAAACACTAAACACTAAACTCTAAACACTTATCTCCTCATCTGCGCTTTTGCTTGCTCGCGAGCTAGGCGTTGTTGTTCACGTTGCATAGCTTCCAAGCGTGCTGCAAAACCCGACTTCTTTTGTGTGCCTTTTTTCTTGGCATTAGCTTCCATCTGTGCCAACACTTTCTTGTCATCGATTGCCCAACGGAAAATCATCGTTTGGATAATGGTCATCAACAGACTGACGAGATAGTAGTAACTGAGTCCTGCTGCGTAATCATTAAAGATAAAGAGGAACATCAATGGCATTAAGTACATCATCCATTTCATCACTTTCATCTCTTGACCGCCAGACTGTGTTTGCATGGTGATATGGGTATAAACGATGTTCACTATGGTCATCAACAAGCAGAACAGACTCAGGTGAGTTCCGAAGATTGGAATAGACTTACTCCACGTAATAATTGCATCATAAGTCGAGAGGTCATCTGCCCAGAATAGCGACTGACCACGCAACTCAATAGCTGTAGGCAGGAACCAGAACATAGCCATCAGTACAGGGAACTGGAATAGCATTGGCAAGCAACCCGACATCGGACTAACACCTGCTTTCTGATACAAAGCCATGGTGGCTTGTTGGCGTTCTTGCATCTTCTCTGGTGGGTATTTAGCGTTAATCTCATCCAATTGTGGTTTCAATACACGCATTTTTGCGCTTGACTTGTATGATGCAAATACGAAGGGCAAAATAATCAATTTGATTACCAGAGTCATCAGCAGAATCACAATACCAATGTGTAACCCCCAAGAAGTAAATAAGTTAAACATTGGAATTACCAATGCTTTGTTAATCCAACTAACTATCTTCCAACCTAGTGGCACTAGTTCATTGAGGTGTAAACGATCGGCTTTCTCTACATCTTTGTCATATGCTTTAAGTGTATTGTAGTGGTTTGGACCAAGGTAATAATGCAAATCGGTGGTCTTTTTACCTGTTATGTCCAGTGGCAAACTTGTTGTGGTGTTATATTCTTTGATATAGCGACTCAAAGCATTGAGTGGAGTAGATTCCATTTGGGTGGATTCAAATGCATCATCAGCAATCAACACCGTTGAGAAGAATTGATCCTTGTATGCAATCCATTTGAGGCGAGCAGATTCCTTAGCGCGGTCTGCTTTTACTTCAGATAACTTTTCTATATCACCACCTACGAACATGTATTGCAATTGCGCATATTTTTCTTCAAAGTTACGTCCTTTTTCTTGTTGAGGAATAGTTTGATTCCATTGCAGTTCAATCGATGACATGTTTTGTGCTAAAGCCAATTGCATATTATGTGGTTGGATACTCATTCCTACCATATAATCATCTGCAGGCAAGGTATATACAAAGTCGATATAGCACCCATCAATATTAGTGTTGAGTCGCATAACCAACGTACTCTTTCCTTCATCGTCCGTTGTTAGACTCTCTTCTTGGAAGTACATGTTTTGGGTAGATAAAATACGACTATTGTTAGTTACGAGAGTGAAATTCAAGCTACTCTCATCACCTTGGAAAAGGCATAAGTCATTTACGCTATCGCCGTATGCTTTGTATTCTTTCAGTTCGGCTTTAGCTATTCTTCCGCCTCGGCGAGCAATGCCTAAACGAACTTTCTCATTTTCTAAAGTGATAAGTCCTTCTTCTCCTTGTGCTGCTGGAGCAAACGGACCATATACGGCTGCCACTTGCTCTGCTAAAGCTTCTGCACTTGCTACCTCATTTTCACCTTTTACATTTCCGTTTTCACTTATCAGGTCTTCTGTTAATTGTTGAGATAACATTTGTGCCTCTTGTTCCATGGCGCGAACTACAGCAATCGAATCCTGTATGCGTTGACGTTCAGCCAACTCTTCTTTAGAAGGACGATTAATAAATGAAAATCCAATAATAATTGCGGCTATCAATCCAAAGCCAATCCACGTGTTCTTATCCATTCCGTAATGTCTATGTTTTTAATTATTTATATTCTTATATTATTGTTTGCGCACGCGTGCGCGCAAAATCGCTGCAAAGTTACTACTTTTTTCTGACATATACAAATATTCATAAAAAAAGCTGTCTTTTTGACGGCTCCTGTTGGATATTGCTTCGCTTACGCTACGTAATACTATGAAAAAAGCCGTCTTTTTGACGGCTCCTGTTTGGTATTGCTTCGCTTACGCTACGTAATACCATGAAAAAAGCCGTCTCCCGACGGCTCCAGTTGGGTATTGCTTCGCTTACGCTACGTAATACCATGAAAAAAGCCGTCTCCCGACGGCTATTTTTCCAAGGTATTAGTCTGTTTGATTTTTAAGGTACAAAAAAGATTGTGTCGATTTTTAAATCCGCTGCAAAGGTACTGCTTTTTTATCAATCCCGCAAGAGTTATTTATATGTTGTGCAACACGTTTTTGGCAAAAATAGCTTAAATATGTTGTAAAACATACGTTTTCGGAGCGTTTCGCTAGTATCTTTCCAACTCAATCACCTCTAAATCGCGAATTTCTTTCCCATCAATCACAAATCTGAGCAATGTCTGTACGGTCTGCCAACCTTGTTTGCCTGCAGCACCTGGATTCATGGTCAGCATCTGCCATGTGGGGTCGTATTGCACCTTCAATATATGGCTATGACCACATACAAACAATTGCGGTGTTTCTTTCTTAAACATGGGCAATAGCCATGGATTATATTTCCCAGGATAACCGCCAATATGTGTCATCATCACATTGACCTCTTCCACGCGAAAGCGGTAGAACTCGCTGAGCGAGTACCTTACATCTCCACTATCCATATTGCCATACACCGCGCGTGTGGGTTTGAACTCACGCAGGTGCTGTAGCACCATAGCACTGCCTATATCACCTGCATGCCATATCTCATCCACTTCAGCAAAATGCTCCAGCACACGAGGATCCAAATACCCATGCGTATCACTCAATAATCCAATTCGCGTCATCGTTGATTGATCCTATCCGCAACGAGTATAGTGATAACAACACTCGCAATGGTTAAACTTATAAAAAACACTACATCCCTTAGATCAACCACACCACGGGATATACTGCTATAGTGATCTTGTAACACTACCCAATAAAGCACGAAGTTAGCTACAGCACCTAGAATAAAGGCGACCAATTGACTCCCAGTCAACGTACTACATAGCATGCCAACACCTGTAAACGAAGCACTTAGGAACACCAAACCCATCATAGAGCCTACGAATTGTCCGCCATCGATATTGCCAATCGGTTCAGCCATATAGAAGACAATGAAGTAGTGTACAATGCAAGGTAACAGTGCCAATACAGTCAGCACGAAAGATGCCATGTACTTGCCTACGACAATCTTCCATAGCGCAATGGGCTGTGCACGTAGTAGCAACCATGTTCCGCTTTGACGCTCTTCGGCGAATAATCGCATGGTCAATGCGGGACACACGAGCATGAGTAGCCATGGACTGATTTGGAAGAGTCCATCCACTTGTGCATAACCTGATTCGATGACGTTCCATTGCCCAGGTATCACCCATAGGAATAGACTCACTGCTAACAGAAACAATCCAATCACGATGTACGCAATCGGCGTAGAGAAATAATATGATAATTCTTTTCGAAACATGTTTATATCCCTCCCCTTTTAGGGGGAGGGCAGGAGGGGGCTTATTTCTTTACAGGAGTTTTTGGGAAGATTATCCAGAAAGCAATGGCAACTACCAATGCAAAACCTGCGAAGATATACCAGCTGGTTTGCCAGCCATCCCAAATAGCCATTGGACCTGCAGCAATCACAGATTCTGCATTAACGAAATGGTTTACAATCGCTTGCGCTGCCAAAGTACCAATCGTAGCACCAAAGCCATTGGTCATCATCACAAACAGACCTTGCGCGCTGGAGCGTTGAGCTGGGTCGGTCTCTTGATCCACATACAACGAACCAGAGATATTGAAGAAGTCAAAAGCAAAGCCATAGACAATGCAGCTCAATACGAACAATATCACACCTGGCATGCCTGGGTCACCTGCACCAAAGAATCCGAAACGCAATACCCATGCCAGCATTGCCATCAGCATCACAGACTTGATACCAAAACGCTTCAAGAAGAATGGGATAAACAAGATGCACAATGCCTCACAGATTTGTGAGATAGAAATCAGGATATTTGCATGTTGTACACCAAAAGTATCCGCGAACTCCTCAATCGCTCCGAAGCTGGTAATGAATGGATTAGCGTAGCCATTGGTGATTTGCAAGCACATACCAAGCAACATAGAGAAGATGAAGAATACTGCCATCTTCTTTTGTTTGAACAGCGCAAAAGCCTCCAATCCGAGTGCTTCCACAAGCGATTTGTTCTCCACATGGCCTTTGGTTGGGCACTTAGGCAAAGTGAGCGAGTAGATAGCGAGTACAATACTCAACGCACCACTGACAATGAATTGCTTAGGAGTTGCTTGGAAACCGCACAAGTCCACTACCCACATGGTTACAATAAAGCCCACAGTACCGAGTACGCGGATAGGAGGGAAGTCCTTCACTGTATCCATGTTTGCTTGTGTGAGTGCGGTATAAGCCACCGAATTGCTGAGTGCAAGGGTAGGCATGAAGAATGCCACCGAGGCGGTGTAGAGCGAGAATAGTGTAGCAAATTGTACGCCGTCGCCTGCAAAGAGGCCATAAGCACCTGTAGCAATCATAAAGGTACCTGCCAATGCGTGGCACAGACTGAGTGCTTTCTGAGCAGGAATCCAACGGTCTGCTACGATACCCATGAGTGCGGGCATAAACAAGCTGACGATACCTTGGATGGAATAGAACCAACCAATATTGGTAGCCATACCGTGCGTAGCAAGGTAGGTACCCATTGATGTTAAATACGCTCCCCAAACGGCAAATTCGAGGAAGTTCATTACGGTCAAACGAAACTTGATGTTCTTCATATGATCTAAATTTTAGTTATTACATTTGGTGTCGGGAGTCGCGAATCCCGTTAAAATTCGCTAGTAAAGTGGAACTTGATGTTCTTATAGTCGTTCTGCGCCATTTGGAGTACGTAGCCGCTATCTGCCATAAACACATCGCGACCCTCTTTGTCCTTTGCCATATATTGGGCTTTGCGTTTCTTGAACATATCCAGTTCGGCTTCGTTGTCCGACTCTATCCAGCATGCCTTGTACATCTGCAATGGCTCCCAACGGCATTTGGCTTGGTACTCATGCTCCAAGCGGTGCTGAATCACCTCAAACTGCAGTTGACCTACCGTACCGACAATCTTTCTGCCGTTGAACTGGCTGACAAACAACTGCGCCACACCCTCGTCCATGAGTTGGCTAACGCCCTTGTCAAGCTGCTTTTGCTTCATTGGGTCGGCATTCTCGATATACTTAAACATCTCCGGCGAGAACGATGGCAAGCCCTTGAAATGGAGGTTCTCACCTGCGGTCAGTGTGTCTCCAATCTTAAAGTTGCCTGTATCTGGCAAACCTACTATATCGCCTGCAAATGCCTCATCCACAGTCTCTTTGCGCTGTGCCATAAAGCAGGTAGGAGCCGAGAAACGCATCTGGCGGTTTTCGCGCACGTGTTTATAATAGGTGTTGCGCAGGAACTTACCGCTACATATCTTGAAGAACGCGATACACGAGCGGTGGTTAGGGTCCATATTAGCGTGGATCTTAAAGCAGAACGCCGTGAAACCATCTTCCATAGGTTCTACCTTACGCTCCATAGCCTCCACAGGGCGTGGTGAAGGAGCAATCTGCACGAAACACTCAAGGAGTTCCTTGACACCAAAGGTGTTCAACGCCGAACCAAAGAACACAGGAGCCAAATCGCCTGCCAAATAGTCTTCACGAGAGAAAGGATTATATACACCCTCAATCATCTCCAAATCTTCTTGCAGCTTCATGGCATCTTGTTCGCCAACGAGCTGCGCAATCTGTGGGTCAGTAACGTCGTCAAAACGCAATGACTCAGTGACTTGTGTCTTGTTTGGAGTGTAGAGGTCGAGGGTAGATTGGAAGATATTGTACACGCCTTTGAATCGCTCACCGCTATTGATAGGCCACGATAGTGGGCGCACATGTATGCCGAGTTCGCTCTCTACCTCGTCCATCAAATCAAATGGGTCTTTACCCTCACGGTCCATCTTATTTACAAACACCATCACAGGCGTCTTGCGCATACGGCAGACTTGCATGAGGCGTCGGGTCTGTGTCTCGACACCTTTGGCGGAGTCAATGACAATGACCACCGAATCCACAGCGGTCAGCGTGCGGAAGGTGTCCTCTGCAAAGTCCTGGTGACCAGGGGTATCGAGGATATTGATATGGTAGTTGTTGTAGTCAAAACCCATCACGGAAGTAGCTACGGAGATACCGCGCTGCTTCTCAATCTCCATCCAGTCGGAGGTGGCGGTTTTGCGAATCTTATTGCTTTTTACGGCTCCCGCTACGTGGATAGCACCTCCGTAGAGCAGGAGTTTCTCGGTGAGCGTCGTTTTACCCGCATCTGGGTGCGAGATGATCGCAAAGGTGCGGCGACGCAAGATTTCTTGTTGTTCAGCGTTATTAAGCATTGTCTCTCTATTGTTCAGAATCGGGCACAAAGGTACTGCTTTTTTTAGAGATACGCAAAAAAAGAAGATTTTTTTTGAAAAAAACTTGCATATATGCATTTTTTGTTGTACCTTTGCAGCGCAAATGAATGAGGGGACCCGAAAAGGTTCCCTCAATTTTATAAAAATATTATTATGATTGATAAGCAAAACGTACAAAATCTTATTCAAGAGAAGCTGCAGGGCACTGGTTATGAGTTGATTACATTTCAAGTGAATGCGCAAAATGAGATTCTTGTGGAGGTGGATAAGTTGGAAGGTGTAGATGTGGACTTTTGTGCCACGCTCAATCACTTTTTGGTTGAGAGCTTGGACGCGCAAGGTGTGGAAGATTATTCTTTGGAGGTAGGTAGTGTGAGCTTGACTGCGCCTTTTGTGACCAAAATGCAATATACCAAACACCTCGGACATGATGTGGAGGTGCTTGCGGCAGATGGCAAGAAGTATCGTGGAACGCTCGTGAGCGTAGATGAAGAATCTTTTACTATTGATACCGAGGTAATGGTGGCTGTTGAAGGCAAAAAACGCAAGCAAAAAGAGATTCAAACGCTCACTTTTGCCTACAACGCAGTGAAATACACTAAATACGACTTGAAATTTTAATCGGAGTCCCGGCTCCTGAATCACGAATAAATATTAAAACATAATAAAATGGCTAAACAAACACAACAATCAATCAATTTGATTGACATTTTCTCTGAGTTCAAAGAACTCAAAAACATTGACCGCCAAACGTTCATCAACGTATTGGAGGATTCTTTCCGCAATGTAATCACCAAAATGTATGGCACAGACGCCAACTACGATGTGATTATCAACCCAGATAAAGGTGACTTGGAGATCTATCGCAACCGCCTTGTGATGGAGGATGACGATGTGGCAAACCCAGACACCCAAATCGCTCTTTCTGAAGCTTTGTTGCTCGACGATGAGGCTGAGGTAGGAGAAGAAGTGACCGATAAAGTGGAGTTCTCTTCGTTTGGACGTCGTATGATCCTCAATCTTCGCCAAACCTTGGCAAGCCGAATCCTTGACCTCCAAAAGGAGAATCTTTATTTGCGTTATAGCGAGATGCTGGGTCAAGTGGTTAGTGGCGAACTCTACCAAGTATGGAAAAAAGAGATGTTGCTTCTCGACGAAGAGGGTAACGAACTCTATTTGCCAAAGCAAAACCAAATTCCAACCGACTTCTATCGCAAAGGTGATACCGTTCGTGCGGTAGTGGTACAAGTGGATAACAAGAACCAAAATCCTAAGATTATCCTTTCACGTACTTCGCCATTGTTCTTGCAACGTCTTTTCGAGCAAGAGGTTCCTGAGGTGCACGACGGATTGATTGCTATTAAGAATATCGCTCGTATCCCAGGCGAACGTGCTAAAGTGGCAGTTGAGTCGTTTGACGATCGCATTGATCCTGTAGGCGCATGCGTGGGTATCAAGGGCGCGCGTATTCATGGTATCGTGCGCGAACTTCGCAACGAGAATATTGACGTAATTCACTATACATCCAATATCAACCTCTATATCCAACGTGCATTGGCTCCTGCTAAGATTTCTTCTATGACAGTCAACGAGGAGGAGAAGAAAGTGGATGTTTATTTGCAACCAGACGAGGTGTCGTTGGCAATTGGTAAGGGCGGTTACAATATCAAACTCGCTAGCATGCTGACTGGCTATCAAATCGATGTATACCGCGAGATGGACGAAGCAGACAACGAGGATATCTATTTGGATGAGTTTAACGACGAGATCGAGCAATGGGTACTCGATGCCTTCAAGGCAATCGGCTTGGATACTGCAAAAGCAGTGCTGGGCGTAGATAAGGCAGAACTCATCAAACGTGTTGATCTCGAGGAAGAGACTATTGATGAGGTAATCGCTATTCTCGCTGCTGAATTTGAAGACTAATTAAGTATAAATAATAAAACCCCTCCCGGAATGGAGGACCTCCTCGCTCTAAAATCCACGAAGTCCCCTGACGGACGGGAAACCGTCCCATGGCGGCGAAAGCCGCTGACTAGCGAGAGCCTCGTGGGCTCGAGTTAAGAGGAGGAATGGCGGTCGCTTTAATTCGCTCAGCGGATTCTTTGCGACAAGCCAATTCCGACGATATGGCTATAAAACTTATCAAAGCTTGTAAGGAATTAAACATCGGCATGTCCACCGCCGTGGAATTCTGTAAAAAGCAGGGTAAGGACATCGCTACGGATCCGAACACCCGTATCGAAGATGACTTGTACCTTATGCTCGCTAAAGAATTCAACAAGGATATGGCGTTGAAATTAGAGGCGGAGCGTCAGGCGCAAGAGCGTCAAGAGCGAGAGATACCTAAGTCGGTAGCTGTTGACGAACCAAAAAAGCCTGAGCATATTCCAACTGAAGTGCCTAAACCTAAAGTGATAGGCAATATAGATCTTGATGCGGATAAAAAACGCAAAGCCGAAGAAGAAGCTGCTTGCAAAGCGGCAGAAGAAGCTGCTGCGCAAGCTAAAGCTGCGGAGGAAGCACGTATAGCTGCGGAAAAAGAAGCTGCCGCAAAAGCCAAAGCAGAGGCAGAGGCCAGAGCCAAAGCAGAAGCTGAGGCAAAGAAAGCAGCAGAAGCCGCTCAAGCAGCCAAGGCAGAAGAAAAGGTTGAGGAACCTCAGCAAGAAGAAGAGAAAGAGGAAGAAATCTTCCGCTTGGGTAAACCTGTGCTCAAAAATGCGCCTAAGGTATTGGGTAAGATTGATTTGAGTAGCATCAACACCGCTACTCACCCAACCAAGAAGACCAAAGAGGAGAAGCGCAAAGAGCGCGAAGCACGTGAGCAACAACGCAAAGCTAACAAACCTGTTGCCAACAACAATGGTGGCAAACCTGGCAATGCGGCTGAGGCTCCTAAAGATGGCGAGAAACGCAAGCGTGAGCGCATCAAACAAAATAAGGTGGACGTGAATGATGCGCGCAACCAAAAACCTCAAAAGAAGAACAACAAAGCCAAAGGTTTCAAAGTGGAGGTCGATGACGAGGAAGTACAACGCCAAATCAAAGAGACTATCCAACGCCTCCAAGGCAATAAGGGTAAGAGTACTACCAGCAAGCATAAACGTGAGCGTCGCGAGTTAGAGCGCGAAAAGATGGCGCAAGAGCGTGCCGCAGAGCAAGAGCAAAGCAAGGTATTGAAACTCACCGAGTTTGTGACTGCGAACGACCTCGCTGTGATGATGAATGTACCTGTGACCAAGGTCATCGGTACCTGTATGATGCTCGGCGTGATGGTAAGTATCAACCAACGTCTCGATGCCGAAACCATCAACCTCGTAGCCGAGGAGTTTGGCTTCTCTACCGAGTTCGTTTCTGCGGAGGTGGTAGAGGAAATCAATGCCGATGAGGTAATCAACGACGAGGATATCACCTCTCGCTGCCCAATCGTGACTGTCATGGGTCACGTAGATCACGGTAAAACATCGCTCCTTGACCATATCCGTAACGCCAACGTGATTGCGGGTGAGGCAGGTGGTATCACCCAGCACATCGGTGCGTATAACGTGAAGCTGAAGAATGGTCAGCATATCACCTTCCTCGATACTCCTGGTCACGAGGCATTTACCGCCATGCGTGCCCGTGGTGCGAAGGTAACGGATATTGCGATTATTATTGTCGCTGCCGATGATGCAGTCATGCCACAGACCATCGAGGCTATCAACCACGCACAAGCGGCGGGTGTGCCTATGATATTCGCCATTAACAAGTGCGACAAGCCAACTGCTAACCCAGACAAGATCAAAGAACAACTCTCCAATATGAATATCCTCGTAGAGGATTGGGGTGGTTCTTACCAATGCCAACATATCTCTGCTAAGAAGGGTGAAGGTGTCTTCGAACTCTTGGAGAAAGTACTTCTCGAAGCCGAAATGCTCGAACTCAAGGCCAACCCTAACCGTCGTGCAAAGGGTTCTATCATTGAGTCTTCGCTTGACAAGGGTCGTGGCTATGTGGCAACTATTCTCGTGCAAGATGGTACACTCCATCACGGTGATATTGTCCTCGCGGGTGTTAATCATGGTAAGATCAAAGCCATGTTCAATGAGCGTGGACAACGCATCCAACAAGCCCTTCCTGGCGAGCCATGTCTTATCCTTGGTCTCAACGGCGCACCTCAGGCGGGTGACGAGTTCAATGTGATGGCTACCGAGCAAGAGGCACGCGAGATTGCTAACAAACGTGAGCAACTCCAACGTGAGATGTCGCTTCGCACCAAGAAGCACGTCGGTCTCGACGAGATTGGTCGTCGTCTTGCTATTGGCGACTTCAAAGAGCTTAACATCATCGTCAAGGGTGACGTGGACGGCTCTGTGGAAGCGCTCAAAGACTCGCTCATCAAACTCTCTACCGAGAATATCCAAGTCAATGTTATCCACGGTGCTGTGGGTGCTATCTCTGACTCTGATGTCCTCTTGGCAGCTGCGTCTGATGCTATCATCGTCGGCTTCAACGTGCGTCCTACTAGCACAGCGCGTAAGATGGCAGAGAACGAGGAAGTGGATATCCGTATCTACTCCATCATCTACGATACCATCAACGAGATCAAGTCTGCTATGGCAGGTATGCTCTCGCCAGAGATCAAAGAGGAGGTTACCGCTACCCTCGAGGTATTGCAAACTTTCCGTATCTCCAAGGTGGGTACGATTGCAGGTTGTATCGTGCGTGAGGGTAAAGCCAAGCGTGCTAACAAATGCCGCGTAATCCGTGACGGTATCGTTATCCACACTGGCGAACTCTCTTCGCTCAAGCATGGTAAAGACGATATCAAGGAGGCAGGTCTCAACATGGAGTGCGGTTTGAGCATCAAGAGCTACAACGATATCGTAGAAGGCGACCTCATCGAGACCTACGAAGAAATCGAGGTAGCAAAGACCTTATAAATGATTCCAGATTCCAGAGCCCGGATTCGGGAGTCTGGAGTCCGAAAAAAAATGTAAACAACTTTTTAAAACTTATACAACAATGAAAGATCTTAAAGGCACAAAGACCGAAGCCAACCTATGGGAGGCATTCGCAGGCGAATCTAAAGCTCGCAACAAGTACACTTACTACGCAAGCAAAGCAAAGAAGGATGGTTATGAGCAAATAGCAGCTCTCTTCGAGGAGACCGCTGCACAAGAGAAAGAGCACGCTAAGCTCTGGTTCAAACTTATCCACGGTATTGGCTCTACCCTTGAGAACCTCAAAGACGGTGCTATGGGTGAGAATGAAGAGTGGACAGACATGTATCCACGTATGGCAAAAGAAGCTCGCGAAGAAGGCTTCGAGGAGATTGCTATCATGATGGAAGGTGTGGCTGCTGTAGAGAAAGCACACGAAGAGCGCTATCTCAAGCTCCTCAAGAACATCGAGGATAAGCTTGTGTTCAGCCGCGATGGTGATGCTATCTGGCAATGCCGCAACTGCGGACACTTGTATATTGGTCAGGATGCTCCAGTGGTTTGTCCTGTATGCAAACACCCACAAGCATACTTCCAATTGCAACAAAACAACTTCTAAATAATCAAGGACTTATGCACATAACGGTGCATAAGTCCTTTTAGTTGAAAATGTTTTAATAGTTTTAGTCGCACCTGTGGTGCTGTTCTAAAGGTGAATCTACACAATTTAAACATTTAAAACCCTTAAAACTTTTAAAACTCTTTTACCCCTCTATCTACATAGTATGGACATAACTATACTCCTTCAAGCCATCTTGCAACTCATTGCAGGTATTGGTATTTTCTTGGTGGCATGCCAGATGATGTCTTCCAACTTGGAGACTGCCAGCAGTGCCCGCCTCAAAAGTCTGTTTTCTCGCATGTCCAACTCCCGCATGTTGGGCGTGGGTATTGGTACAGTAGCCACAGCTGCTATCCAGTCTTCTGGTGCCACAACCGTGATGGTCATCGGTTTCGTGAATGTCGGCATCATGTCTTTGGCGCAAGCGGCTACTATCATTTATGGTGCAAATATCGGTACAACGGTCACCGCACAAATCGTTGCCCTCGGTCTTAGTGGCGGTGGCGGTATATCTACTACCGTTATTTTTGCTGCTTTCGCAGGTTTGGGCGCTTTTATCGAACTCTTCTCAAAGAAAGATACATGGAAGACATGGGGCGGTATCATTACTGGCTTTGGTATGCTCTTTGTTGGTCTTAGTTTGATGAGTGGTTCCATGAAAGAGTTGTCTGGGTTGCAAGAAATCAAGGATTTCCTTGCTTCTGTAGAACACCCATTGATGCTTGTGCTCTTTGGCGCAATATTGACAGCTATTGTGCAATCATCTTCTGTGGTGACATCTATCGCGCTCACCATGGCTGTGACAGGACTTATCTCACTCAATCAGGGTATCTACCTCACCATGGGTTCGAATATCGGTTCGTGCGTGGTGGCTATTATCGCTGGTTTGACATCGGGTCTTAACGCTAAGCGTACAGCTCTTATCCACTTGCTGTTCAACTGCTTTGGTGTCTTTATCTTCCTCATCGCAGCATGGGTGATGCATCTCCTTACCGCGGGTAGCCTGAACTACGGTATCATCTTTGAGCGCATGTTCCCAGGTGCACCACAACTCCAATTGGCGATGTTCCATACCATCTTCAACTGTATCACGGTATGTATTATTCTTCCATTGACGAATGCATTGGTTAATCTAGTTGTAAAGATTCTCCCAGAGAAGAATCGTGTGGACGAGGCATTGAAAGAGGGACAACCTCACTTCCACTTTGTGGACGAGCAGATGCTCCGTACTCCTGCTATTGCTGTTAACCAAGTGAAGTTGGAGATTGAGAATATGGCAGCTATTGCTATCCACAACTTCAACTTAGCTATGGATATCATTTCTACCGTCAACTTTGATAAGATGGAAGAGTTCAACGAGAATGAGAAGCAACTCAACTACCTCAATCGTAACCTTATCCCATATATCGTACAGCTTAACAACTTGCCTATCAGCGAAGAAGATAACCGTTATTTAGCAACAGCCATCCGCACGATTGGTGACTTGGAGCGAGTAGGGGATTATGCTACTAACCTCACAGAATATGCTGAGTTGCTACAAAACTTCAAGGAGACTTTCTCCAAGGATCTTCTCTTCGAGGTAGAGCAATTGCGTGAAATGATGGGGTCGCTCTATCAAGCGACGATGAAGACCTATATGGACAACGATTTCGATGCGTTGATTGAGGTGAATCGTTACGAAGATCAAGTGGACGAGATGGTGGCTCGTATTGAGAAAATGCACTTGCAACGCTTGATGGATGGTGTATATCCAGCGAGTGTAGGTCAAGTATATCAAGAGTTTGCGTCCGATACCGAGCGTATTGCCGACCACTTCTTGAATGTGGCTAAATCCATTCGCCAACTTCATGTAGGCGAGGATTGATTATCGCTCATACATATATAACAATGCCCCGCTCAATCGAGTGGGGCATTGTTTTTTCTTATGCGATTCATCTACTGTTATTCTTCGCTCTCATACACCCATCGCAGGTTATCTACCCACAAGGTGTTGCCTTCGTATGCGCGAAACACGCCTGCATTGCTAGAGGAAATATACATCACTACGTGTGTTGGTTCGTCCAAGCTCCATCCCACTTCTTCCACTCTCACCATCTTACCTCTAGAGTTACGTGTCATCATATCGCATTGATTGAGTCCCTCATAAGCTTGATAATCGACCGATGTCGTAATATTGCCCCAGCGAATAGGTATCTCGTGGTTGTTTACCCATTCTGGAATCGTCTCACATATGCGCTCATATGCTGTGCCTACACGACGTGCGTATATCTTTCCTGTCTCTTTATCTTCCCAACGATGTTGTAGATAAACGAATACTACGGCACAGTCATGCCCCTTGACCCATTCTGGCTTGTTTCTCTCAGTCGTAATCAAGCTATCTGCTTCGGAGATAGTGGCTTTGTAGTCCAACATCAGTGCTACAGGATGCTGTGTAAATGGCACGCCAAAATCAATGGCAGTATATGGCCTATTTTTGGCTGCAATTCCCAGTGGCTCAAGGGCTTGTCCTGTGTATAGAGCGCCTGATACCATGGCATAGATATCGCCAATATTCACGTGTGTCAGCACATTCTTCAGCTTACAACTATAGCCATATCCGCGGGGTTCTGGCACCACGGATGCTTCCATGGCTGTCTCTATTCCCATAAACTTAGCATACGTCGCACTACATCCCCAAGGATTACCTTCTATCGGCATGTATGCTTTGTTCTCGCGAATGGTATCATTCGGAGCGAGGGCATATAGTGTTTTGACTTTGCCTCCTAATAGCTTGCTTTCTTGAATATATCGCACTTGCCATTCATCCATATCACCATATGGAAGTGGCTCCGTCCAACGACGCTCTGCTAACAGCCCGTGGCTTATTACAAATAGCCCAATAATCGCAAATAACCTCATCACCTCACACCAGACTAAACGCCACATCCATCATATGGGTAAAGCTGTTCTGACGTTGCTCTGCGGTAGTAGCTTCACCAGTCAGGATGTTGTCCGATACAGTACAGATGACCAATGCTTTGTTTCCGCTACGCGCTGCGTTCATATACAGCGCAGGAGCTTCCATCTCTACTGCCAACACACCCATATTGATCCATTTATCGTTGTGAGCATTCTCGGTGTAGAACGTATCCGAGGAGAATACATTGCCTACCTTGTACTTATATCCAAACTTCTCTGCTGCTTCAGCTGCACGACGGCACAGGTCGAAGTCTGCGATAGGGGCATACGTACCTGGCAACTCGTATTGCGCTGCATAGTTGCTGTTGGTGCAAGCGCCCATGGCGATGACCAAGTCGCCCACATTCAAATCTTTGTTGATGCTACCTGCGCTACCCACACGGATAATCGTCTTCACATCGTAGAAGTTATACAACTCATACGTGTAGATACCTATCGATGGAATACCCATGCCGTGTCCCATCACGCTCACGCGCTTGCCGTTGTGTGTGCCTGTAAAACCCAACATGCCGCGTACATTATTAAATTGTACAGGATTATCTAGATATTTCTCTGCCATCATCTTTGCGCGCAGTGGATCACCTGCCATGATGACGGTCTCGGCGATTTCGCCTAACTGTGCCCCAATATGGGGAGTAGGTGTTTTACTCATAGTTGTTGTGTTTTTATAGTTAATGTTTCTTTATTAATATACTTGCTAATACGATGATACCAATCAGCAAGGGATAGTATAAGTAAGGTATAATGCTCATAGCAGAAATTCCTGCCAATGAACTTGCCATCAGCAGTTGTGCGCCGTATGGCAATAGTCCTTGTACGGTGCATGATGTGGTATCCAACAGCGAAGCACTACGGCGAGGGTCGATGCCAAAGCGTGTGGCTATCTGCTTGGCGATGTCGCCTACACTTAGTATGGCTACGGTGTTATTGGCTGTCAGTGCATTCACTACGCCCACAAGCAGACAGATGCTTAGCTCAGCGCCACGTTTCGTATGTATCTTGATTGAAACTAGTCGCATAAAGCGCTCCATCACGCCTTGTTTGGTTATCAGTGCAAAGATACCGCCTGCCATCATAGATATTAGAATCAACTCACTCATACCCATGATACCAGTTGTCAAACTATCTGTCCATTGCATAAAGGTATAACTACCATCTGCTATACCTACAATACCCGTCAATATATTACCTATCAGCAATACTAGCATCACATTCATGCCCAACGCTGCTGTAATCAACACCGTGGCATATGGAATGATTTTCCACCATAATACCGTATCTGCCACCACTTCTTGGCTTGCTTGCCCCATGATTAAATAGATAATAAATACTATTACTGCTGCAGGTAATACTAAGAAGAAGTTATATTTAAATTTATCGTTTGCTTTGCACCCCTGTGATTGAGTAGCCACAATAGTTGTATCGGATATAAAACTCAAGTTATCACCAAAAAATGCGCCACCTACAATTGCTGCAGACATTAGTGGCAATGACATATCGGTCTTATCTGCTAGTGATGCTGCAATAGGCATCAATGCTACGATTGTACCTACACTTGTACCCATACAAAGTGAGACGATACAAGCAGATATAAACAATCCTGGCAATAAGAAATTAGTAGGCAATAATTGCAATGTCAGATTCACAGTAGCATCTACCGCACCCATTGCCTTGGCAGAGGCGGCAAAAGCACCTGCTAGTACAAATATCCACACCATCAATAGCAAATCTTTCTGACCTGCACCTTTGCTAAATTCTGTAATGCGCTCACGCAATGTCATGCCCCTTGACAGGAGAATAGCAATGATGGATAATATGATAAATATCAACAACATCTCTAACCTTTAACCTCTCACCTATAGCGAAGCGATATTCTTCTCGTTCATCAATTCTTTTCCTTCTGGCGTATAGGCGTACTCGATGCGGTCGGCATAGTATTCCTCTACCTTACCCCGTACAATCTTCATGGTGGAGTTCACCATATGGTTTTGCTCAGTGAATGCTTCTGGCAATACGGCAATTGCTTTAGGCAACCACATCTCAGGGAACATACCCGCAAACTTACCATTGCGGTACTCGTTCACCTCGTCTTGAATCTTCTGAAGCATTGCTTTCTTGCCTTCTTCGGTTGCAGGGTCTAAGCCTAAGGTCTTGATATGCTCTTTGAGCGTATCTTTGTTCGGCACGATGAGCACCATGGTGTAAGGGTCTTGGTTGTTGTGAAGAATTACTTGTTCGATATACTTACTACCATCGGTAAGGCTATCCTCGAAGCCCTCTGGACTATATTTCTCGCCATCGGCACTGATAAGCAGCGATTTGAAGCGTCCTACTACCCACAAATAACCAGGGTGCTTGTCGGTCACGTAACCCATATCGCCTGTATGCAGCCAGCCATCTACCACAGTCTTGGCTGTGGAGTCTGGGTTCTTCCAATAGCCCGCCATCACGTTCTCGCCACGGATGACAATCTCACCCTTTTGTCCATGTGGCACTTCATTGCCTTCGTCGTCGCAGATCTTTAGATCTAATGGACTAACAATGCGTCCACTCGAACCAAATACAGCATGTCCCATTGAGTTGGCACAAATGATAGGTGTAGCTTCGCTAAGTCCGTAACCTTGGAACATAGGCATACCCACCGCACAAAAATAGCGTTGCAACTCAATGTCCAGCAACGCACCGCCACCTACGAAGAAGCGCATTCTGCCACCAAAACCTTCGCGTACTGCTTTGAAGATGATTTTGTCAAACAGCTTCACCAATGGCCAACGCCATGCTTGCCATCCACCACGATTCCAATATTCCTTATTGTATTGAATCGCATTGTTGAGTGCAAACTCATAAAGACGCTCTACTATTTTGCCTTTGGCTTTGATACTTGTTTCTATGTTCTTACGGAAATTACGTGCCAAAGCAGGAACAGAGAGCATCAGCATTGGGCGCACTTCTTTGATGGCAATAGGGATGTTCTTCAGCGTTGCGATAGCGGTCTTTCCTACTGGAACTGTGGCAATACTACCTCCGTAGTACATCATCGTATAGAAGCCAGCCACGTGTGCAAAGCAGTGGTCAAGAGGCAGTATAATGAGCATCACATCGCCTTTGTTGCAGGATATGACACTGGCACCTTGCTCCACGTTCGCTGTATAATTGCGGTGAGTGAGCAAAATACCTTTAGGATCGGCAGTCGTACCCGATGTGTAGCTGATATTGGCATAATCATCTGGCTGAACCGACTCATAAAGAGCCTTAAACTCTTCACTATGCTCCTTCAAGTATGCCTCGCCCATAGCAATCACCTCGCTGATAGGCATTTCGTTGGGCTCATAGGAGGGTAATGGGTCAAGCACAATAACCTTCTCCACTTTGGGGCACTCCCCAATAATGCTACGAATTTTTGGCAACTGTTGCTCGCTAACAACCACAAAACGCGAATCGGAATGCTGAATACGGAATAGCAAATCAGTACTTTCGGTGAGTTTGATACTCAGAGGCACGTTTACGCCTCCTGCATATAAGATACCCAACTCACTAGTAATCCATAAATTGCGGCCTTGAGAGAGTAGGGACACTTTATCGCCTTTATGCAGGCCAAGTTGTACCAATCCTGCACCTATGCGGTATGCTTCTTCGCGGGTCTCTTCAAAACTAGTCTCTGTCCATACGCCGTCCACCTTCTCGCGAAGGAAGGTCAATGAACTGTACTTACGTGTGTACTGTTCTACAAAATCTATTATCGTGGTTCGTTTCATATTTTAATTTTTATACAGTTTTTTAGGTATGTCGCTATAATAAGTGCGCAAAGGTACTAAATATATTGCATATATGCAAATTTTTCTCACCAACATTCGCCGACTTTCAGTCTTATTCACCGATATTAACCGATATTAACCTAAAATATTTGCATACATGCAATATTTTTCCTACCTTTGCACCGCAATTACTATACTCCATTATGAAAGAGATGATATTCAGCACCCGTGTGACGGTGTGCAACGAGCAAGAGTTGGATGCTACTCAGCAGGCTTTGGTGGCTAAGGCTAAGGCGATGACAGGGCAAGCATATAGCCCCTATTCGGGTTTCTCGGTAGGTGCTGCTGCCTTGCTAGAGGATGGCACTATCGTAGCGGGAAGCAACCAGGAGAACGCGGCATATCCTAGTGGACTTTGTGCCGAGCGCGTAGCGTTGTTTGCTGCGAATGCCAATCATCCTACGCTTGCGGTCAAGGCATTGGCTATTGCGTGCTATACCAACGGACACTTCACCAAGCAGGCAGGTACTCCTTGCGGCGCGTGCCGACAGGTGATGTTGGAGACTGAGCATCGATTCCGTCAACCTATGCAGGTCATTCTTTATGGACAAGACCAATGTGTCATCTTTGATTCCGCGGCGGACTTATTGCCGCTGTGTTTTGTGTCTGAAAATTTGGAAAGATAACTTGTGTTAAAAAAAATCGACATATACTTGCTCAAGCACTTCCTTGGGCTCTTGACGATGACCTTCCTTATTTGTGTCTTCATTCTGCTGATGCAGTTTGTGTGGATGCACGTCAAGGACTTGGTGGGTAAGGGCGTAGAGCTCAGCGTGTTGATGGAGTTCTTCGTCTATGCGGTGGCATCGGTGGTACCATTGGCATTGCCCTTGGCTATCCTGTTGGCTTCGCTTATGACGTTCGGTAATCTGGGTGAGAAGTTCGAGCTCACAGCGATGAAGGCGGCGGGTGTCAGCCTTTTCCGCATCATGCGTCCGTTGGCTATTGCTATTGCTTGTGTGTGTGTAGGGGCGTTTATGTTCTCCAACTACGTCTTGCCAGTCTCGCAGGTCAAGCTTTGGGCGCTCATCTTCTCGCTCAAGCAGAAGTCACCCGAACTGGAGATACCGCAGGGAGAGTTCTACGACGGTATCGATGGCTATAATATCTATGTGCGCCATAAGAACCCACAGACGGGTATGCTCTACGATATGATGGTGTACGACTACTCCGAGGGCTTCCGCAATGCTGCAGTTATTGTGGCTGATTCGGGAGAACTATATTTCACCGACGATAAGAAGTTCCTCATCTTCCGTCTCTATTCGGGTGAGTCGTTTGAGAACCTCGACCGCAAGCAACAAAAAGCCACCCACTCTGAGAAGAATATCCCCTACCGCCGTGAGAGTTTCATGCAAAAGCAGATGCTCATTGATTTTGATATGGAGTTCAATCGCTACAACGAGGATGTGCTTGCCGACCAACACGTGTCGAAGGATGTGGTGGAACTCATAGCGTCGATTGATTCGGTGCAGTTGTTGGCGCATGATCGTAGCCACGAACAGAGTACGCAGCTGGTCAACAACCGCTATTTCGGTCGCGAACGTGTGGCAGAGCGTCAAGTGGATGCTTTCGTTAGTGAAGGCGCCAATGTAGAAGTATCAGCTCCTGAATATTGCGTCGATTCTTTGTATGCACGCTTCTCCAATGATGAGCGTTATCGTGCTATCAATACGGCGCTTGAGAAGGCGAAGAGTCAGCGCGACCAAGTGGACTATAACGCATTGATGCTCAATGACTACCAGCGATATATACGTAAACACGAAATAGAGCTTCATCGTAAGTTTACATTGGCATTCGCATGCCTTATCTTCTTCTTTATTGGTGCTCCTTTGGGGGCTATCACGCGCAAGGGTGGTTTGGGTGCTCCGGTAGTGATCTCGGTGGTGATGTTCATCATCTATTATATCATTGACAACACGGGTTATAAGATGGCTCGCGAGGCTTTATGGCCATGTTGGGCGGGTATGTGGTTGAGTTCGTTTGTGCTGCTGCCGATTGGTATTTTCCTTACTTATACGGCTGCTACCGACTCTCCGCTGTTCAATCCAGATGCATGGGTCAAACTCTTCTCGAAGTGCAAACAATGGTCTCTCATCACCGCCCGCAAGATCTACAAACGCATACGGAAATAAAAAAATGCACAAGTTTTTGGCTTGTGCATTTTTGCTGATTAGGAGTTTGTTGGTTTATGGATTTTAACTAATGAACTCGCCAATCATCAACTAATAAAGCAATCAACTTATCACTTCTCTTTTTTATCTCAAGATCCTCCACGAAATATCACACATCCGTCACGTGGCTAGTGGTAACCGAGTGGTATGCGAACTTCAAAAAATGTTATATTTTCATAAAAATTTGGAGATCTCAGAAAAAAACACTATCTTTGCAGCGGAATACTTTATTAAATACGTAAATACTTGAAATACAATGAATACAATCGAACAAGCAATTGAGGATATTCGCGAAGGAAAGTTCGTGATAGTAGTAGATGACGAAGATCGTGAGAACGAAGGTGACTTTATCATCGCAGCGGAAAAAATAACGCCCGAGAAAGTGAACTTCATGCTTCAACACGGTCGTGGCGTACTATGCGTGCCCCTCCCAGAGACCCGCTGCGCCGAGCTAGGACTGATGCACCAAGTGGCGAACAATACCTCGATGCTCGGTACACCGTTCACCGTGACAGTGGACAAGTTGGCAGGCTGCTCCACAGGTGTGAGTGCGGAAGACCGTGCGGCTACGATTCGTGCGTTGGCAGATCCTAGTTCCCAACCACAAGACTTCGGTCGCCCAGGTCATATCAACCCTCTCTACGCGCAAGAACGCGGCGTACTGCAACGTGCAGGCCACACCGAGGCCGCTGTGGACTTGGCACGACTGGCAGGATTGCAACCTGTGGCTGCACTCATCGAGATCATGAACGAAGATGGCACCATGGCCCGCATGCCACAACTGGAGAAAGTGGCAGAGCAATACAACCTGAGTCTTATCTCCATCAAGGATTTGATTGCGTATAGGCTATCAGGTGATGAGGCTAATAGGCGATTAGGTGATGAGGAGATGAGGTTATTAGGTGATGAGGCGAGAAGGCGAGGAGCGATGGTGGAGCGTGGAGAGACAGTGAGTCTGCCTACAGAGTATGGCGACTTTATGCTCACTCCTTTCCGCGAACTGACGACAGGTCTGGAGCATATCGTACTAGTCAAAGGCGAATGGGAGAAAAATGAGCCCATCCTCTGCCGCGTACACTCATCGTGTATGACAGGCGACATCTTTGGTTCGAAGCGTTGCGAGTGTGGCGAACAACTGCACAAAGCCATGCAGATGGTGGAGAAAGAAGGCAAGGGTATCATCGTATATATGAACCAAGAAGGACGAGGCATCGGACTGATGAATAAAATACGTGCGTACAAGCTCCAAGAACAAGGCGACGATACCGTGGAAGCCAATGTGCACCTCGGTTTCCAAGCCGATGAACGCAACTACGGAGTAGGCGCACAAATACTACAACAAATGGGTGCACGCAAGCTTAGATTGATGACCAATAACCCTATCAAACGAATAGGACTGGAGAGCTTTGGCATAGAAATTGTAGAAAATATACCAATAGAGATAGCTCCTAATCCCTATAACCTACGTTATATGCGCACGAAAAAGGAGAAAATGCATCACAATCTAAACTTAGTATAACATGAAACGAGTATTTTTATTAGTATTTTTATTCGCGACTCTGGGATCGGGATTCCAACAATTGTTGGCCGACGAGACCGTGACCGTTACTGCAACTACCTCCGACATCTCTGAGAACCTCGACCTCAAGACTGTGGCTACCCTGTTCGGACAAGCCAAAGACTTGGAGCAATTCGAGCAACTGCTCAATAACCCCGATTCGGCATTCTCTAACCTCGACCTCAATGGCGATGGCGAAGTGGATTACTTGCGCGTGGTAGAGACCGCCGACGGCAATCGTCACCTGGTAGTGATACAAGCTGTATTAGCAAAAGATATTTACCAAGACGTGGCATCTATCTTCGTGGAGAAAGATGAGAAAGAACAAATCACGGTACAAGTGGTGGGGGATGAGTATATCTATGGTGCGAACTATATCATCGAACCTGTATATATCTACCGTCCATATATCTACGACTGGTTCTGGGGACCATCATGGGTGGCATGGCATTCGCCATACTACTGGGGCTATTGGCCAAGTTGGTGGCATCCATTCCATTGCATAGACCCATTCCTATACTGGGATCACTGCTATTGGCACCACTACCACTATCCATGCTCATTCCGCACAGCGCACCACCATCATCCACATTATCGTCATATGCACGACCGTGTACGTCGTAATGACTATGCGCACCGCCATCCAGAACGTTCGTTCGCTACTCGCAACGCATCGCGCAATGTGAGCAACGCCCGCGCCTTTGAGCAAAGCAGACGCACCGCAGTGCGTGAGGCCAATGCAACACGAGGCACAGCGCCATCTAGCCGCATCAGTGGCACTAGTCGTACTAGCAGCACACGCGTGGCTACCTATGGCAGCACGAATGTACGTGGCACTAGCCGCACTGGTAGTACTAGCCAACGTGTGGCGACACCTAGCCGCACTAGTAGTACTAGCCAACGCGTAGCGACACCTAGCCGCACTAGTAGTACTAGTCAACGCGTAGCGACACCTAGCCGTTCGTCTTCATCTAGCAGCACGATGCGCTCGTCGGCACCTAGCATGCCACGCTCGTCAGGGAGCATGAGCACTTCACGTAGTTCGGGAAGTATGTCTTCTGGTTCGCGTTCGGGAGGAAGCAGCAGACGATAAGCGCATTAGCGGTTCACCGCTTTCACGCGGAAGCCCGCGGCTTTCAATTGAGCTAACAAGCCTTCATCGCCACCAAGATAGATGGCATTGAGAGTGATAAACGCCTTACCTTCTTTTAGGTAGGGCGTTAATCGTTTAGCCCATACCTGATTGCGTTGCGCATACACTTTATAGTCGGAGAAGGATAATGATGACTGATTATCCGGCGCTTTCACGAAATACGCCATATCGGTCAGACGACCATATTGATACATCTCTAGCAACTGACGCTCGAAGCGCACCTCCTTCTCTGGATACTCTATCACCTTCAGCAGTTCTTCGCATTGCCAATGAAAAGGCTCACGGTCGAAAAGCATATACATCGTCTCTCCTACGTCGTCCAAACCATAGACAGGCACATTGGATTGCAGTGCGACCTTCTCAAAGAAAGTCTCCATGGTACGGTCTTCGTCATAATGTAGCCAACGCTTCATCAACTCGTTGCGCTGCATCTCTGCTAGATACGAAGGCTTCATTCTGCCTAGTTTGTCTAGCCCCATGCCTAGATTGATGCGTAGCGCCTCGTCAATAGCGAGGTATTGCTCTTGGGTGTAGAAATTGCGCAACTGCACCGAGTCGGGTAGGAGAGCCGCTTGACGCAACGCAGCAAGGGCTTCATAGTCCTGCATAGCAAACTCGGTGATGACCTTGTCGCATGCCGCATAGCATTTGAAGACATTGGGGATGGAGTCAATGAACGTCATGTCCACCATGCGGTTGGTGGCCAAGATATACGACGGAGCTGCCGCATTGCCTGATATGCGGTAAAGTACTTGGCTCATCATGGAGGCAAGAGTTAGGAGCCAGGAGCAAAGACAGATAAGTATGATTCGTTTCATTGGAAGCGTGATATGAGGTTGTATGCTTGATAGATACCCAGTTCGCCCGCCTTGCTTAAGTCGGCAATGCCCTTGTCGTTCTGACCGATGAAGATATAGGTCAGTCCTCGGTTGAAGTATGCCTCTGCAAAGTCGCTATCCTTGGCGATAGCTTGGGTATAGTAGGAGATAGCTGCCTTGAAGTCCTGTTGAATACACAGCATATTGGCCTTGTTGTAGTAGGCAAAAGAGAAGTCAGGCAGATGGTTGATCACATAATCATAGTCGCGCATCATCAACTCGAAGTCGGCTTTATCGGTGGTCTCACCCATCGCACGCTTGTATTCCAACAGCTTGTATCGCCAGTTGGCACGGCAGAAGTAGGCAAAGTATAATGTACCATCCATCAGTATGGCACGTGTGACATCGTCCAAGGCAGAGGAGTAGTCCTGTACCAACGCAAACTCAAAAGCACGCGCTATATATGTCGCGCAGAGTTGGCTATTGTTGGGCGACTGTGGCATAGCCATCTGCTCAAGCAGATCGATTTGGTGGGAGAGAGTGGTGATCTGTGCAAAATGCTGATTGACCATATCTGCCGTGAGGGTCATCTCACGGGTGGTGAAACGCAGGGGTGCAGGCAACTGCATGGTGCGGTTGTAGGCATCCACCGTAGCGTGGGAGTAGTTGGTTTGGCGTAGCGCGTTGGCATTGCTGTTGGTGGCGTAGTAGGAGAGGAAGATATTCGGCTCGTTGACTACGTCGGTATAGCGCTTCTGCACCGTGCCACGGCTTTCGCTATCGTATTTATTCTCCTCGTCGTTCGACTCTTGGTTTTGCGCAGCAAGGGCAGAGAACTCTTTGCGACGGTCACGCTGTTGGGGCTGATTGTCCGCCAATTGCATATTGGTTTGTAGCGACTGGATGCTATCCTTCTTCTGCTCTAGGTTGTATGCCTGTTGGCGCAGTTGGTATGCCTCTTTGCCATTACCTAGCGATGTCTCCGCTTGGGCAGCGAGGTAATAGGCAGGTAAGAAATAGGGATAGCGCTCGATGATGGTATGGAAGTCGTCGCGTGCTTCTTGCCACTGTCGCAGTTGCAGCAATACCATACCTCGTTGGTAGTACACCTCCACGCGTTCGGGTGCGAAAGTGATGGCCTGTGTGAAGTCTTCGAGTGCGCGGTTGTAGTCGCCCAGTTCTTGGCGTAGCACACCACGGTTGTAGTAGCATTGTGCATCGCGTGGCGCGAGTGTGACGGCCTTGTCATAATCCGCCAATGCACTGCGATAGTTGTGCTTGCGGTAGTAGATGATACCGCGGTTGATATAGTCGCCTGCCCACTTGCTGCCATACTGAATAGAGTTGCTGAGCGAGTGGAGCGCATCGTCTTGCTTGTCTTGCATGAGTTGTACCAAACCCAATGCCGACCAGTTGGCTGGGTTCTGAGAATCGTATTCCGTGGCATGGGTAAAAGATTCGAGTGCACAAACGGTGTCATTGCTACGCAGACAAATACTACCTTTCTCGAAATGCAACGCCGCTGACTGCGGGTCGCGGTGGAGTAGGTGATTGATATCACGCAACGCAAGGTCGTACTGCTTGAGCTCCGCCAGTACGTCTGCACGCATAGCGATATAGGTGCGGTTCTCGGGAGCAAAGATGAGTGCTTCGCTGAAGTCGCGTTCTGCCTTCTCTAGTTGGTTGGTCTGGCGGTAGATGAATCCACGGGTGTAGTAAGCACCGGGTTGAAAGGGATTACGCTCGATAGCCGCATTGCAGTCAAGCGTAGCGCCCGTATAGTCGCCCAACTGAATCTTAGCGATGGCACGTAGTAGGTAAGGTTCGCTGAGATATGGCTTGAGTTTGATGACTTGGTTAAAGTATTGGATACTAAGCACATAGTCGTCGAAGTACAAGGCATTGCGCCCAATCGCAGTGATGCGGTCGGTATTGAGTTGCGCCTGTATGGAACCAAGAGTCAGGAACCAAGCGCCAAGACTGATTACTATTATCTGCCAAACTTTTCTCATACTCCTCGCCTATAACCTATAGGCACTCTATGCCGTCCTATAGCTCGCTCGCGAGCGTCCTTTACACTCCCTTACTTACACCCTGCCTCTGGGTCAAACCATTCGGGTACATCGAATTGCTCCTCTTCGCTGTAACCCAACTCAGGGTTGGCATACACTTTCTGCATGTATATCGACCAGATAGGCAACGCCATATTCGCGCCCTGACCTGCCGACATATTATCGAAGTGGATAGAGCGGTCTTCGCCACCAACCCACACACCACTTACGAGCGATGGGGTAAAGCCCACGAACCAACCATCAGAGTGGTTTTGCGACGTACCTGTCTTACCACCCATCGGCGCTTTCAGTCCGTAGCGGAAGCGTGCGCGCACACCCGTACCATGATCCATTACGTTGCGGAGCATATAAATCATCTTATAGGATGTCGTCTCGCTGATAATCTCGTAGGTCTTAGGCGTGAAAGTTGCCAAGATATTGCCATTGTTATCCTCGATGCGGGTGACATACTGTGGCTCCACGCGGATACCCTTGTTAGGGAAAGTGGTATAGGCATCCACCATCTCTTTTACGCTCACTTCGCATGGACCAAGGCACAAACTCACTACAGGGTCGAGCTGACCTTCGATACCAAACGAACGCATGATACGCACCAATTGTTCAGGGGTGAAGAGCGACATGAGGTAGGCTGTGATCCAGTTGCTCGACTTCTCCAATCCCCAGTTGAGGGTGACCATCTCGTATTGGTTGGCAAAGTGGTCGTCGCGCGGAGTCCACGCTACACCATTGCCGTCAATTAATGTCACGGAGTCGTTGACCGTACTATCGCATGGCCACATACCCTCGTCCATGGCTAGGGTGAAGAGGTAGGGCTTGATGGTAGAACCCACCTGACGACGACCCGAAGTGACCATGTCGTATTGGAAATGCGCGAAGTTAGGGCCTCCTACATAGGCCTTCACGGCACCAGAGTGCGCATCCATTGACATGAAGCCACAGCGCAAGAAATGCTTGTTCCAGCGGATAGAGTCCATAGGCGTCATGGTAGTGTCTATCAAGCCGTTGTAGGAGAACACGCGCATAGGCACCTTCGTGTTGAATACCTCCTTGATCTTATTCTCGCTCATGCCTTGTTTCTTGAGAGCACGATAACGGTCGGTCTGACGCATGGAGCGATTCATGATAGCATCAATATCTTCAGGCGTCAAGTCTTGGGAGAATGGCGCATACGATTTCTTACGTTTCTCGCGGAAGAAAGTCTTTTGCAATGCCTGCATATGTTCGCTCACTGCCTCCTCGGCGTATTGCTGCATACGTGAGTCGATGGTGGTATAGATGCGCAAACCATCTTGGTAGAGGTCGTAAGGGGTGCCATCGGGCTTGTGGTTCTTATTGCAGAAACCATAGAGCGGATTTTCCTCCCATTGGCGGAGGTCAATTTCATATTGCAGCATGTTCCACTCGGAGTAGTTGCTTTTCTTGGGCTCTTTAGCCGTCAGTACTTGGCGCAGATACTCGCGGAAATAGGGGGCAATACCTTGCTTGTGATCCACCGATTGGTATTGGAGTTCGATAGGCAAAGCTTTGAGCGAATCGCATACTTGCTCGGTGATATAATCGTATTTACACATCTGATTGAGCACCGTATTGCGGCGGTTGAGTGCATTCTCTGGACGGCGACGTGGGTTGTAGAGCGCAGGGTTCTTACACATACCTACCAGCATGGCTGCTTGTTCGAGCTTGAGTTCAGCAGGCGTGGTGCTGAAATATACCTGTGCAGCTGACTTGATACCTACTGCGTTGTAGAGGAAGTCAAACTGATTGAGGTACATGGTCAGAATCTCCTCCTTGGAGTAGAGGCGTTCTAGCTTGGTGGCAATCACCCATTCGATGGGCTTCTGCAAGGCACGCTCGAAGATATTATTTGCACGAGGCGACCATAATTGCTTGGCCAACTGTTGGGTGATGGTACTACCACCACCTGCTTTGCCGAGCATCATCACGGCACGCATCAGCGACTTGACATCCACACCCGTATGGTCGTAGAAACGCACATCTTCTGTAGCGATGAGGGCGTTGATCATATTAGGCGAAATATCGGTGTAGTCCACACTCACGCGGTTCTCGTTGCGGTAGTAACGTCCGAGCAACTCCATATCGCTGGAGATAATCTCGGTGGCATACTTGTTCTTAGGGTTTTGCAACTCATCCAATGGGGGTAGGTAACCCAACCAACCCTTGGTAATCATCCAAAACAATACAACGACTGATACTATTCCTAGAGCAATCACACCCCAGAAAACAATCGCAAACTTCTTCTTAAACGCAGTATTTCCCATCTCGTGTTATAATAAATCTTCTATTATTCTGTTTAATATATGATAGCCCTTGGTCGTGGCCATGATACGTTCGCCTTTTTGCGTGAGTAAACCTTGTTCGATATAAGGCATTGCCTTACTGAGGTCGATCTCACTGCTGCTGATACCTTGGTTGGTGCGCAGTCCCAACATCACGCGCTCGGTATGGCGTTGCTCCTCGGTCAGTATCTCTTGTTCGGGCTGCAAATGGTGTGCCATTGCTTGCTTGATATACGCATCGACGTCGCTGATATTCCAACTTCTGACGGTGCCATCATAGCTGTGTGCGCCTGCACCAAGACCGATGTACGGTGTATCGTTCCAGTAGTTGGAATTGTGCCTCGAACGGCGATTCGGTAGCGCGAAATTGCTCACCTCATAGTGCTCAAAGCCATTGGCAGTCAGTTGCTCCACCAAGTAATCATACATCTGTATCTCTGTGTCTTCATCCACAGGGGTGATATGTCCTCGTTCGAGTAGTGCGGTAAGCACAGTGCCCTCTTCGTAGATAAGCCCGTAGGTAGAGATATGTTGCACGCCCAACTGCAATGCCTCCGCCACATCCCTTTGCCACTGCTCCATGGTCTGAGAGGGTAGGGCATACATCAGGTCAATGGATATATTGTCAAAGCCTGCCGCTTGTGCGATAGCCACCGCTTGGCGCGCTTGCTCAGCAGTATGTCGCCTGCCAATCAGACGGAGTAGGTCGTCGTCAAAACTCTGAATACCCATGCTCAGTCGGTTGATGCCTATCGCACGCCATGCTGTAGCTTTCTCTAGGGTGATATCCCCTGGATTCGCCTCCAACGTAATCTCTCGCCTTTCGCCTTTCGCCTCATCACCTGCTAGCCTTATCGCCTCCTCGCCTAATCGCCTCAGCTGCTCCACCTCCAACGTACTCGGTGTACCACCGCCGATATAAATGGTGGATATCCCCTCCTGTTTCTCGCCTAATTGCCTAATCGCCTCATAGCCTCTCTCCTTCATCTCCGCGAGCAAGGCCTCTACGTATTGCGACCGCTTCTCCAAATGCGTGGTGGAAAAGAAATCGCAATACTTGCACCTTGTCTTGCAAAAGGGTATATGTATGTATATACCTGCCATGCATCCAAAAGGATTACTCCAAACTGCGGTATCTTACGCGCTTAGGTTCTGCATCTTCGCCCAAACGCATCTTCTTATGTGCCTCGTATTCGGAGTAACTACCCTCATACCAGTACATCTTGCTATCCCCCTCAAAAGCAAGGATATGCGTACAGATACGGTCGAGGAACCAACGGTCGTGGCTAATGACTACAGCGCAACCTGCGAAGTTCTCCAAACCTTCCTCCAACGCACGCAGTGTGTTCACGTCAATATCGTTGGTAGGCTCATCGAGAAGGAGTACGTTAGCTTCTGATTTGAGAGTTAATGCCAAGTGCAAGCGGTTGCGCTCACCACCAGAGAGTACACCGCACTTCTTCTCTTGGTCTGCACCTGTGAAGTTGAAGCGGCTGAGATATGCACGCGCGTTCACCTCGCGTCCGCCTACGCGAATATATTCGGTACCCTCAGCGATAGTCTCATATACGCTCTTGTTAGGGTCGATGTTCGAGTGCACTTGATCCACATAACCCACTTTCACGGTCTCACCCACGGTGAACGTGCCCTTGTCGGCTTGCTCCATGCCCATAATCATACGGAAGAGGGTAGTCTTACCCGCGCCGTTAGGGCCGATGATACCTACGATGCCGTTTGGTGGTAACATAAAGTCAAGATCCTCAAACAGAAGTTTATCGCCAAATGCCTTGCTAACACCTTCCGCATTGATGACCTTGTTACCCAAACGTGGGCCGTTAGGGATAAAGATCTCCAGCTTCTCCTCGCGCTCCTTTTGCTCCTCATTGAGCATGCGGTCGTAGGCAGCCAAACGGGCTTTACCTTTGGCTTGTCGTGCTTTAGGTGCCATACGTACCCATTCGAGCTCGCGCTCAAGGGTCTTACGACGCTTGCTAGCTTGCTTCTCTTCCATCGCCATACGAGCAGTCTTTTGCTCCAACCAAGAAGAGTAGTTTCCCTTCCATGGAATACCCTCGCCGCGATCCAATTCCAAAATCCAACCTGCTACATTATCGAGGAAGTAACGGTCGTGGGTGATACAAATCACTGTACCTGCGTATTGGTGTAAGTGTTGCTCTAACCAGTCGATAGACTCTGCATCAAGATGGTTGGTAGGCTCGTCAAGCAGAAGAATATCAGGTTGTTGTAACAGCAGACGGCACAATGCCACACGGCGGCGCTCACCTCCAGATAGGTGTTTCACAAGTGCATCATCTGCTGGACAGCGCAATGCGTCCATCGCACGATCAAGACGGGTGTCAATATTCCAGGCATCCACGCTGTCGAGCTTATCTTGCAACTCTGCTTGGCGAGCGAGCAACTTATCGAAATCGGCATCTGGCTCAGCGAATGCCATATTGATAGCATCGTATTCGGCGAGCATATCCATGATGGGTTGTACACCTTCTTGCACGCACTCGCGCACGGTCTTTTCGGGGTCAAGTTGAGGATCTTGCTCCAGATAACCTACGCTATAGCCAGGTGAGAATACCACTTCACCTTCGTAGTTCTTTTCAATACCTGCGATAATCTTCAGCAGGGTGGACTTACCCGCACCATTAAGACCAATGATACCAATTTTTGCTCCATAGAAGAAACTGAGGTAGATGTTGTTCAATACTTTTTTCTGTGGAGAGAAGCTTTTGCTTACTCCCACCATCGAGAAAATAATTTTCTTATCGTCTGCCATATCTTATTTATTTAAATATTTCAGGAGTTTTATGAAGGTGCAATATTTTCAATATAGTGCAAAATACGCAATTTGGGTACAAAGGTACAAAAAATATTTGACATGCACAATATTGTCATATTTTTTTTGTTTACCCAACGTTTTGTCTTTCTTTTTCTAATCCCTTATCAATAGTTAGTGATTAGTTAGTGATTAGTTAGAGATTAGTTAGTTATTAGTTAGTTATTAATTAGTGATTCGTACATCTTTATAAAGGTTTTCATACAGGAAAACAAAGTTTTTGTAGATTTTCTTGTCTATTTCCATTATTTTTTGTACCTTTGCGCGCTTTTTATAGGCAATGAAGAAGGTAAATTTTAATCAAAAAGATAATTGAAGGTATGAAAAAGTTTTTTACATGTATCAGCATTACAATGATGCTGTTGGGTATGCAGGTGTCGGCACAGGAGCCAACAATGCAATTAGGTCCGACTGATAGTTTCGGCTTTTTGAATGGTCCAGATGGCGAGATGTGGACATATACTGCAGATTTTACGACGAAGTATGGTTTTTATACCTTTGTGGATTTGAAGGTATATGACTCCAAGAAGCAATTGGTGGGTCAGATAGCCGACTCACTAGTGATTGCAGATGAAAATGTGACGGGAGTGCGCGATTTGCAAGTGACAAGTTTCGTGACAAAGAAGTTTTTCAACTTTGACAACAACTGTGAGTTGATGCTATTCATCACTGCTAATACGAAGCAATATGTGAATAAATACTTCAACCGCGTCTATTCCATCAATAGCGATAGTGTCAGCACACAGCCTGTATGTGAGATGCCTGGCAACATGGTAATATCTAAAAACCTAGGCGAATACAACGAGAATTACACGGTTATTTTCCGTCGTGACAGCGCAAACACCGCATCTGGTATGCAGTACTTTGACACCTATACCAAGGCGTCGTATGCATCACCAGACTATCCAGAGTTGAAGCACACCTTTGCTATTCCGTATAGCAATATTGCGGCATTGAACGATTTGTTCCCAGTCTTCATGGTGAAAAATGGTGCGTATATCAACTATGTGACGACACAATATGAGAAGCCCTATTTTGTTCCAGGTACACCATTGGATCAAGATCCTGTAGTTAATGAGAATAACCATCTGGTAATCACCTACCTCAATCAGAAATTCGACACCGTGCACACGACTAAGATTCCTGTGGTACAAGATGCCAATGAGAAGTTGCTATACACTTTCCCATTGCTAGGTGGTCTAGGATTTGATGGTGATATTATCATGAACTACAACGGCGGTAACACTCCAGCGTATGTAGTAACTATGGAAAAATATGATTTGGATAGCGATGGGTCGTTAAAGTCGTACTATCTGTATGACGTGGCTGGTCAAAAAGTGGGTACTATTGCGGAGAACGTGCTATCAAGCGTTCGTATGAACCCTATAGCAGGTCAAGAGGATCAATGGATGTTTATCAAAGAGGAGTATGATGGTGAGTTCTTGTTTGTGAATGTTCCATCATGCACAGTAGAGTCTGAAATATCCATCTATTTGGAGGATGGCAAGGCCGTATCGCAGAATATAGATCGTTATCCAGTAGGTGATTCGTATCAGTATGTGGTGGCACTGCTGCAAGGCGACAACGAACAAGATGGTACCGTATCGCAGAAATTAGCATGGCTGAACAAGGATGGTTCGTTTAACCACTATGAGAAGATTAATCTTGGTCCACGCATTGAGGCTGCGAATGTGTATGTGAGTGCGGATGCTCTGAATCCAATGGTATTCAACACAGACGCTGCGCGCGAGTATATGGTACTAGTGAAGCGTTATGCCGAAAAGAACACAAATGACAAGGAGACAGCCCTGCTAGTATGTAGTACCAACGGAGATATTCTCTTGGATTATGGCAAAGATGCTAGTAAGGGTGGCGATATCAACACCGTTTTCCTACTGAATGCGCAGAACGAACCACAATTGTTGACCATTTATACGAATGCCAAAGGTCAATACACATTGAATTTCACTCAATTGCCACTAGCTGAAAAACCGCTAAAAGGTTCTGGTACCGCGGAAGATCCCTATCAGATTACCTCTATGACTGATTTCATGAAGATTGAGAATGCGCCAGATGCGCACTATTTGGTGGTGAATGATGTGGACTTTATGAGTGTACCATTTGCAGGATTGAAGACAGCATTTACTGGTGTCTTAGACGGCGATAATTACCAATTCAAGAACGTAAACTTGGATGGTAGTGGCTTGTTTGCTTTTGTAAATGATAATGCGACCATCAAGGATTTGGTGATATCACATCCAGTTATGCAGTTGGGTGAGGTATCCACTCCAGCAGGTATAGTAGTGAATACGATTCAAGGCAATATGAGTGGCGATGATGGTTCGATGGAAGTAGAAAATGTAACAGCCACTCTGCAAAACATACGAATCATATCTCCTAAAGTAGTAGGAGAAGCATACAAAGGTATGTTTGGTGGTATCGCAGGTAATGCTTCGCTGTTTGTCAGCATCACTCAATGTTGGATGAAAGACGCCGCTATCATATTGCCTATGGCAGAGGGTGTAGGTGGTTTGGCTGGTCAATTGGCTACCTCTTCATACGTGAAAGCATGTGCATTTGATGGTGCGATAGAGGCAGGCAAAGTGGTAGGTGGTGCAGTAGCTACAGCTGGTAGCGGCGAGCAAATCAGCCATGTGCATGTAAATGCTGATATTACTGGTAGCGAGCAAATTGGTGGTGTGATCGCTTACAGCCAACGTGCTCCAATTGCAAATTGCTATGTGGAAGGTAAGATTATGTTGACTGATAATGCCGTTGTTGGTAAAGTGGGAGGTATTGTCGGTGAATTGCAAAATAGTGAAGTGCTTGATACCACAATTATAATGAACAATTGTCTTATTGGCTTGGATGAAATTTCGTTACCAGAAAATTTAGACAGTTTTTATGTACACCGTGTGGTAGGTTTCTCTGGTTCGGACAAGTACAATCACTTCGAAGGCAAATATGAGGACCCAGAAACAAAAATCAAGGGATGCTATGTAGTTTCCGACTTAGCCCCAATAGATGCTACAATCCAATTGACCGACACTACTACCGAAGGTGCTACCTTGGCTTGGGAAAATCTGACCATAGAGTGGCTCGAAGAGCATGGATATAAGTTAGGCGACAACGTAGATGCACCATGGGAAAAGGAAGAGAATTTGAGTTTGTGGTATGAGGACGAATTGAAAACAGATTTAGAAAATGTGTGGGGTGATTGTTCGGATCTTCTGGACGGTCAACCAACAGCTAAGAAACTCATTATCAATGGGCAAATGTATATCCTACGCCACGATAGTTTGTATAGTATCACGGGCGCACGCGTAAAATAATTATGGTATTACCCACAAAGAGGGCTATACCTTGATGTGGGTGATACTTTCTTGTTTCTTTAAGTTTAACTTCTAAATTTTAGTCTGTATGAAAAAATTTTTAACTCTTTTCATGGCTATGGTAGTGACAATGTCCATGTCTGCGTTGCCACTACATGTAAAGACCTCTAAAGAAGGTCCTGTAAAACATCAAACCGAGAGCTCTATCAAGAAGGCGGAGCAAATGGAGAAGATGAAAATAGAGTTGCCTAATGCTGAGATGAAGCGCACTGCTGCTATTCCAGCAAAGAAGGTGGCTAAGAAAGCACCTGCTGCAAGTGGTATCAAATTGGCACCTGCCGCTAAGCAAGATGTAGCATTTACCGAGTTGAATTATGATGCGTTTGCTGTTGGCCCAGAGTTCAAAGAAGATACTGAAACATGGTGGATGGGTTTGCAAACGATGGATGAAAGCCGCCCAGAGTATGGCGTGATAATTCAATTGGATTGGAAGGCACCTGCTGATGATTTCACTGGTACATTCACCACTGAGGACTTTACTCGCGATTACACATGGGCACTTACCGATTACTGCATGGGATATATCCAATTTGATAGTATCTCAATGACCATTTCTAAGGAAGCAGTAGAAAACATGAATGTAATCACCCTGGATGCAGTGTTGATTGGTACCGATGGTTTTGGCGAGTATGCTTTCAAAGTGCATGCTGAGCACAAGTCTATTAATCCTATTGCTGTGGTGGATGTTCCACAAATGACTGTTGCCATTGAAGAGGCATTGGACGGCTTTACCATTGCTGGTGCCAACGACGACCTCAATCTTAATGTGGCAGTAGAGACCTACGATGGTGTGATTGGTACATTCGTGTTGAACAATCTGAAATTGGATGAAACAACCATCAACTACAAGGGTAACGACCTCACTCCGCTCACATTTGGTCTTAATATCTCTGCTAAAGAATTTCCTGAAGTAGGTTATGCATACGTAGGTGCTTTGACCTTTATCGGTAGTGATTTTGTACAATACAATGTACCTATGATAGCTCCAATGCCTGCTCCTACTGACACTATCGATATCACTTGTGTTAATATGAAGTTAGAGCCTTATAATGGTCAAATCAACTTCTCTGCAAGCGATAAGGTTTACACCATTTATGGTGCTTGGTTGGGCGAAGAAATTGTAGCTGGTACCTATTCTGGCAATGAAGCAGCTGTAGAAATCAGTAATGGCGAAACCTACGATTACTATCGCGCATTGGCTACTACTATCGTAGTTTCTGGTAATGAGGTAGATGGTTGGGTTGTAGATGTTGTGGCATACTGCCCAGACAACAAATTGTACAAGATGCATCTCTCGTGGTACGTACCAGAACCTACAGATACTATCGTTGTAGCATTTGAGAACTCTGCTAAGGGACGTTTCTATCCTGAGTATGGAAACGACTTGCAACTCTTCAATGAGAATGACCAATACTATGCATCAATCAATATCTCAGATATTGACCTCAACTCTCCATTTACGGAGGACGACATAATCCCAATGTTCTCTAGTGTAGAGGTAAATGTGGATGGCGAATATTTGCCTATTGAGTATGCACTTGTACAAAACGGTTATATCTCTCAAGTAGAAGATACTACCAAGATGTACGCCGAGTATGTGACTTTCGATGGCAAGTTGTACCAGGTTAATCTATGGCACGCTGTACCAACTCCTACTGAAGTGGTAGAACTTACTTACGAGAATGTTGAGTTTATAAACAACATGGAGTATGGTGGTGTCTATAGTTTGCTCGCTTATGGTCCTGATTCGTTGACTGCCATGGTGATTAGTGGTTATGCTTATTCTGAGGAAGAAATCGCAGGAACATATGTGAATGATGGTATGTTCGGCTTGTTCGGCGAGGGACAATATGAGTTTGATGGTGCTAATACCTATTATGGTATATGGAATGAAGAAATTGAAAGCTACGACTTGATCTATGCAGATAAAGGAGAGTTTACCATTACTTTAGATGAGGAGAAAAATATCCTTCTGACCGGTTCTATCATCTGCGAGAATGCTGTTCAGTATAATGTGACTATGAAATCTAAGATTGAGAGAGCTCGTCTTGAGGGCGACTCAGAAGATACTCCTCTTGATCGCACATTTACCGCAAACGATAAAGTAACATTGACTGACTATACCTCTGAATACGGACCTATTTACTTTGAGGTGGCTTCATTAGATTATATGGATATGTTCAACTTCTACCTCATGGCAGAGGCAGCTGACCCTGATATCGTGTTGCCAGAGGGTACATATGAGATTACCGATACATATGACTATGGTACTGTCATTGCAGGTATGGGTATTGACATGTGGAGTGGTAGCGTAGAACCTGGATACTATGCTGGTATTACCGAGGATGGCTATGTGACTTATCCTTTCTACTTCTTGGTAGAAGGTACTGTTGATGTGAAGAAGAATGATGATGGTTCGTTGTATATAGAAGTAAATGCTGTTAACTCTTACGATGTACCTGTTCACCTTGTATATGATGCTTCTGTTACCGCTGTTGAGAATATCCAATCAGAGGATATCAATGGCGTAAAGAAAATGATGATTGATGGTCAACTGGTAATCATTCGCAATGGCAAAGCATACAATGCTATAGGTGCACAAGTAAAGTAAGATAAAGGATTGATACTTTAACGTGTAAACAAAAATGGGCTTCCTCTGGTGAGGGAGCCCATTTTTTTGTCTTATAGTTTTGTTACATAATTCGTAATATAAATACCAACGATTTTATGGCATGATGATATTGCCCATAATATCATATTCTTTGCCATCTTTAATGATGATGAGATGACCATCACGAACAATCTTTTGTGCTTGTTGCTCGGGAATAGTTACATTTTCAACAGCAACATCGGGTGTTCCATAAATTGCTGATACTTTGGTTCCTCCGAAGGTGGTGAAGACAAATGAAATATCTCCATCTTCTTCTACTGTCATTTCGCCTTCTTTTATGCGCCACATATGAGCAACACTGATTATTCCTTGGGTAAGATAATTAGACAATGCAAGTGCTACAAGTGATCCACCTAATGCTCTTTGTTCATCAATGCGATAACCTGCGGTGATTGCTCCTAATGAGTCGCCTTCACAAACAGGATATATACCAGCTTGTAGCGAATCGGCTTCTGTATTGAGATATACAATACCTACTGTTTTGGTTGGACCATAACTGGTTTTAACCGACTTACTTGATATTAAGAGGATTTCCAATTTGTTTTCTTCTACCTTACTAGTTTGGATACTATCGAATTCAATGGATTTATTAGGACCACTTTTCTCCTCAATACCATAAGGGTAGAACTCTTCGCCACCAGTAGTTCCCTCTACCAAAGGCGCTTGCTCAGCATTGATAATAGGTTTTTTGGTTAGTGGTGTAAGATATGCTACTACGCAACAGTTCTCAGGTACCCATTCGTCAGCAATAGTATAGGTAAGAGTATGGCTATATGCTTGATTTTCCACTTGGACAGTGTCACCGAAGTGGGCTGTCACAAAGTCGCGTATTACGCGTGCATGCATATACTCCTTCCAACCACTACCTTTGTAAGAATAGTTGTAGTCTGCTTGCTTGCCGACCAATCTATTTTCTTTGATGAGTACAGAGAGTAGGTATTCTGTGGCTTCGGTGTTAGCCACTTGACCGCTCACAGTGATATCCAACTGACGTGTTTCTGCGTTGTATGTATGGCTGATAACCACCGATGCTTCTGCTACAGTATCATCTTTAATTGTGATTTCTGGCAAGTAACCAGGATGAAATGCTATTGTAGTTCCCATTTGTTTTGTACGGTTAAGTGCCATACTTGGTGCACCGCTTACTCCTACTGCATTACCGATTTTAGCGCTTTCGGGTATGGTATATTCATCATTGGTGTAGCCATAGTGATGACTTACCCATATGGCTGATGAATTTTGTTCTTGGAGGTAGTTGGTAATAGCATACATACCGCCTGGGCAATAACCACAGCCATCACCCGTGAAATGCTCAATTAAGAATTTTCGTGGGAATGAGGTGGGCACATCTTGTGCTGATGTAAAGGCTGCTGCGGTGAGCAGTATAAAAGTAAAAATCTTTTTCATACACTTGTTGTTTTTTATTGTTTGATATATTTCTTACCGTCAAGGATGTAGATGCCAGCTGGCAATTCGCTAAGATTGTTGCTTGGCATACGTCTGCCGAGGATATTGTAGATGATACCTTTGTTAGCAGGAGCAACCACAGATTCAACGTTGGTTGTCAAATAACTATAATTTACGGTCAATGTGATAGCAGGGTTCACACCATCGTTGAAGGTATAAATGATGGTTTCTACACCTGCTTGCAGGGGAGTATAGTGTGTAAACCAGCTACGTTGTAGTGCGTCTTGACCAATTGTGAACTCGCATACTTGGGTCAACTCTTTGTTGCCGTAGATACAACTTCCTGCTGCGCAGAATTGATCGATGATGCCAGTTTTTTGACGTGTGATGGTTACGGTGATGTTTTCTGATTCATCAGAGTACATTTTTCCTCTCACTTCCATTGTGGCCTCATCCATATCTTCGTCATACTCATATTCGGTTACAACGATAGTGGTATCCTGGGTAATGGCTACTATCTCAAGGTCTTCTCCTACCCAGTTGTTATAACTCAAGTGCAAAGCAGCTTGCATGCTCCATGCCGTGCATAGAACTAAAATAATTGTAAAAATCTTTTTCATTTTCTTATGTATTTCATTAATTATTGATTGTTATTCTATATGGATTCGAGTCTCGGAAGCCTGTATCACTTCTCCATTAGCACTCACGATTGCCACGATATTGCAATTCTCTTTTGCTACTTTATCGGGTAGGGTATATTCATACACTACTTGTTGCGTCATTTGTGCATCAAGTGGTAGTGCTTCGCCCCAAAGTGGAGAGATAGAGGCACGCATAAGGTGGTTGTGTGTATAATTCTTGTCTGTACCTTCAGGTTTCTTTTGACTACCGATTACTGAGTCTTCAGTTAGCCATACTTGTAAGGTGGCTTCAATAGCTTGGGTGTCAAAGTTAGTGATATCTACTGCTACGACGATAACATTTGTGTCAGTTAGAGAAACTTCCGTCTTTAGCTGAACTGGCTTAGGATTAGCATAGGCTTGGCTAACGAGCGTTGCCCATTGATCGTAGTTGCAGAAGTAGCCCTTAGTTGCATCCTTGACCAGATTTATATTGCCCGTAGGGAATGGTGTCGTGTTGGTGCCGCCCATCATAAGATAGATGCTATCTGCCTCAGGGCAAGTATAGTTGACAGCTTCATTAGGCTTACCTGCAGCATTCTTATAACTAGTATTAGGATTTGTTTCAGGGTGCATCACCACTACTACGAGATTTTCGCCATACAACTCCTTCAGACGGTGTGCCTCTTCAGCAGCCGTAGGACAGTTGACGCACTGCCATCCCGAATACTCGATTAGCAACGATGTACGTTTGAGAGTACTAGGGTCGGTAGGAGTGAAGATTACTTCTTCACGTTCGCCCGATGGTATCACCTCGCAAGCTGTCAACAACGAACCAATAACCAAGAGCAAGGAACAAAGACTTAATTGTATATTTGATTTCATAAATTTGACTAAATTTTCGCTTACCATGTAAAGTTATATGTCAAAGTAATACCCTGTTGTTTAGGAACATAGCGGCAAACGCCTCCTGAACAGTTGAATCCTTCTCTCGTCTTTGTATAGCCCGCCATCACGCGGTGAGCACCATGCGTATAGGTAGCTGCAACGGTGTAGAAGTGCTCGTTAGTTGCTTCGTGCGCGTAACCTATATTGTACATCCATTGTCCAGATAATACCAACTGACGCCACAGGCTGATCTCGTACAAAGCAGCTACCCATTGACCCTCATCTTGCTTGGTATAGAGATATTGCAATTCTGCACGCATTTGTACTTTCTTGTTGAGTGCATATTTAGCTTCTACCACGCCAATACCTGAACGCACTATATCGCCGTGACCTTCAACCACTTGCTTGTTATATGTTTGATACATTGCCATAGCTCCGATATACCACTCTTTGGTTATCTTCTTGTTGAGTTCAAGATTGATATCGGTATAATATGGCTCCTTGGTCATGCCGAACCATGTGTGAGAAGTGCCTCGGATATGCGAGGCGTTGAGCTTGAGGGTTGTGCCATAACGTCCTCCCATCTTTGTGCCGCGCTTCCATGTGTAACGGATTTCACCTTGGAAAGCCCATTCGTTGGCTGTCTTTTCTGTACCATATGGATAAAGCGAAGCGAGCATATAGGTATGCTGTGTAGCAAAGGGGGGCATGTGGTTGATGGTACCTGCCATAAGGTTGGCTTGTCTATCCGAACGCAGCGACATGTTCTCAGAACGTTTAGCTTGCGCCAAGATCGCCAATCCCTTTTGCGAATAACTCAATGACATCAGCAAGGCTTCGCCATGCTTGTAACTATAATTATTCAAGATGCTTGGATCGTTCGCCTTGTAAGCATATTCCACCATAGCGTTCCACCCCTTCATCTGCAATTGTGCACGTACGCTACCAGCACCTACCCACTGTGGCAAGTTATAATAGTAGTCGTATTTACCCTCTGGTTGGATGACAGTGTTAAAAATAATGGTATCTTCTTTCTGATACTTACTCACATAACTACCACCAATAGTTAAGTTGGCACCTGCTTCTTGCAACTGAGGAATCCATTCTTGCAAACCTAGATCAAGGTTCGCTCCGAGTACTGCATCTTGCTTGTAGTTCCATCCCCAAGCGCCATCGTCATAGCAGTTCCAATTACGTCGTTGCTTACCTCCTAATGCGGTGATGTAAATACCTTTATAAGGTGTCACTTCTATCTTTCCACCACGCAATGCGTTATCTACACCCAAAGCGCGATCTTCGTATAAGCGTAGTACCAAACCACTACCAAATTGTCCATAGACATCGCCCACTGTCACTTTACCCCAATCGAAGGTGACACCCACATGTACGTGACTGATACCATGTCCTTTGAAACTAGGATCTGCGTCATAGCCCGGCAATGGCCACTCGGTGAGTTCGGTACGTGTCATTAACTCCAGCGTCTGAAAGCCCGCCTTATTATCTTGCGAATGATCCCAACGCATGCCTAGATCCAGATAGGAGTTACTGAGGTAGTAGCCCGCATCAATAGTAGGTAGTGGTACCAAACCATCGTGCTGGATACCGCCAACTACGTAAACGGTGTCATTTGCCGACAATAGAGTAGGCAAGAAACAGAGCAGTAATGCTATTTTATAATAATGCTTCATAGATATCTTGCTCACCACCATCTACATAACCAGCGTGGTTGTATATAATCTTGCCTTTGCCATCCAATACAAATACGTGAGGTACGTTTTGTACGTTCATCGCACGCTTGAAGTCGCCGTTAGGGTCGAGCAATACCTCGTACTCCCAACCAAATCCATCTACCATTGGCTTTACGCGGTTGGCATCTTGTGCTTGGTCGATGCTGACGATAATCATCTTTACGCCCGTCTCGTCTTGCCAATCAGGATATACCTCATGAATGGCTTTGAGCTCGCGCAAGCATGGCTTGCACCATGTTGCCCAGAAAGAGATGATAACAGGTTTGCCATTGTTGCTGATGGCGCCCGTTTGTACAGTTTTACCATTAATGTCTTGCAATTTTACATTTGGCAATTGTGCGCTCATAGCCAGTGCGCAGATTGCCATCATACTGAGTACTAAAAACTTTTTCATATATTCTTGCCTTTAAATTTTAATCTTTCAACTTTAAACTAAACTTTCAGCGACAGCTGAATCCTTCCTCTTCCTTTATCTATATCTATAACGCGCACGCGTACGTGTTGATGCAGGCTTACCACTTCGTTGGGATTACTGATACGGCGGTTTGCCATTTCGGATATATGTACCAATCCATCTTTGTGCACACCAATATCTACAAAAGCCCCGAAGTTGGCGATATTAGTTACTATACCAGGCAGTACCATGCCCACTTGCAAGTCGTCTATCGTGTGCACGTTCTCATCGAAGTGCCATTCTTCCAACTGTTCACGTGGGTCACGGCTAGGCTTCTCCAACTCACGCATGATATCTTGAAGCGTTGGCATTCCCACCTTGTCACTTACGTAGCGTGGCAAATCAATCTTCTCTCGTAGAGTAGCATTGCTCATCAGGTCGCTGACGCTACACTTCAAGTCTTTCGCCATCTTCTCCACAATGCTGTAACTCTCAGGGTGTACAGCCGAATTATCTAGAGGATTGTCCGAATTGGTGATTCGCAAGAATCCCGCTGCTTGTTCAAAGGTCTTTGCTCCCATTTTAGGCACTTTCAATAGTGCTTTGCGGTTGACAAATGCCCCATTCTCACTGCGATAGTTGACTATATTTTGCGCCAAAGCAGGACCTAATCCTGATACATAAGTCAATATATGTTTGCTGGCGGTATTGACATCCACTCCTACGTGGTTCACCACACTTTCAACAGTCTGTTGCAAACTCTCTCCCAAACGTGCTTGATTGACGTCGTGTTGGTATTGCCCTACGCCAATAGACTTGGGATCAATCTTAACCAATTCAGCCAAAGGATCCATCAGTCGTCTGCCAATGGATACGGCTCCACGTACAGTCACATCCTCATCAGGAAACTCCTCTCGTGCTATCTTGCTAGCCGAATACACCGACGCTCCGCTCTCGCTGACTACAAACACTTGTGGTACTTCATGCCTTATCGCTTCCAAAGCCACTCGCACCATTTGTTCCGTCTCACGAGATGCTGTTCCGTTACCGATAGCGATAGCTTCAATCTGGTATTGTGCAATGAGTTGCTGCAAAGTCTTGGTCGATGCTACGTTGTTGACAAACACTACGGTGTGGTATAGCAAGTCGCCTTGTGCGGAGAGCACTACCGTCTTGCATCCAGTGCGGAAACCTGGGTCGAGTGCCAACACGCGCTTTTGTCCAAGGGGTGATTCTAATAGCAATTGGCGCAAGTTTTGTGCGAATACGCGAATGGCTTCCTCATCCGCTTTTTCTTTACTTGCTGCAGCAAACTCTGTTTCGATGGATGGTTTCAATAATCGCTTGTAACTATCCTCCATAGCCAATTCCACTTGATAGGTGGTGTCGCTATTGGTCTTGAGGAATAGTCGCGCCAACTTATCCAATGCCTTTTCGCTATCGGGCGAAATATCCACACGAATAAAGCCTTCTGCTTCTGCGCGTCTAATAGCCAACAAACGGTGTGAAGTGATGCGCTTCAGTGGCTCTTTCACGGAGAAATAATCGCGGTACTTTTGTGCTTCTTCATCCGATTCTTTGCCTTTGACTACTTTGGTGGTCAATAGGGCAGAGTAGGTAAACTCTCGGCGAATACTATTTCTTGCTTGCTCGTCTTGACTAATCCATTCTGCAATGATGTCGCGTGCACCTTGCAACGCCTTTTCTCGCCTCTCGCCTAATCGCCTAATTGCCTCATCTCCTTCACGTTTTTGTTCAAAGATTGCTTTCGCCAATGGCTCATATCCTTGTTCGCGGGCTACGTCGGCACGTGTCTTGCGGTGGGGCTTGTAGGGTAGGTAGATATCTTCCAACTCGGTCAAATCCCACGACTGCTCAATACGTGCTTTCAGTTCTTCGGTCAGTTTACCCTGCTCATCAATGGTCTTGAGAATAGTAGCTTTGCGGTCATCAATCTCCAAAAAACGATGATATTCATCGGCAATGGCTGCGATCTGCACTTCATCCAAACTACCTGTCTTCTCCTTACGGTAGCGAGCAATAAATGGAATAGTCGCATTATCATTCAATAATGCCACTGTGGCCTCCACTTGCTTCTCCGCAATGCCAATCTTATTTGCTATTAATCCTAAGAACTTCACTTGGTAGTTTCTTTGATGTTTTTTTAAGTTCTCCAATCACTTGTGGAAGGAGTAGCTTTTCTTCTATCTGCACGCGTTGTGCCAAAGTGTCTGCTGTATCGTTATCTTCCACAAACACAGTGGCTTGCGCGATAATGCTGCCGCCATCTACTTCTGCACTTACATAATGCACTGTGCATCCTGCCATTCTGTCGCCTGCTGCTAATACTGCTTCTTGCACATGGATGCCATACATACCTTTCCCGCCATGCTTAGGCAATAGCGATGGGTGTATGTTGATGATATGTTGCTCCCATTTTTGGCATATCCACTCGGGGATGATGGCCAAGAAGCCCGCCAATACGATGAGTTGTATGTGTTTCTCCGTCAGTGCTTGATCTATCTCTTTCCAATCTTTCGATTGTAGGGTAGGGATCTCTGCAGCTTGTGCACGCTCAAGGGCAACGCATGTGCGATTAGTAACTACTACCCCCACACGATAACCATACTCTTGTTGCTTATTGATCAATGCTTGCAGTGTAGTACCATTGCCTGAAGCAAAAACCGCTATGTTTAAAATACTATCCACTAATGTCCACGTACAAATACACCTTCAGTTTGATTATCTACAAAGCAGCATTCTTCTGAATGTTCTTCAGCAAACGCTGCCTGTTGTTCTTGTATATATTCCTCGTAAGTCATCAACGAAGTTTTGCGTCAAATTTCTCCTCGAATACTTTCTGCAATTTCGCCATGATAGCTTCTATCTGCTTATCCTTCAATGTGTTCTCAGTATCTTGCAAGATAAATGACAACGCGTAACTCTTCTTGCCTGCTTCTAGGTTCTTGCCTTCATATACATCGAAGAGATTGACTGCTTTCAGCAGTTTCTTCTCCGTTGCTATAGCTGCCTTAGCGAGGTCTGCGAATTTCACCGACTTATCCACAAGGAGTGCGAAATCTCGTTTCACCTCAGGGAACTTAGGCAAGTCATTGATAACGGGCTTGTATTGCTTGTTGAGCTTCAAGAGCATGCTCCAATCCAAGTCTGCATAATATACAGGATTATCAATATCGAATGCCTTGAGCAGTTTGCTGTTCACCACGCCCATCATACCAATCTGTTTGCCGTTAGGCGCTTTGATTACCAATCCATCCGCGCATAACTCACTCTCGAGTGGTTCGAGGAGGCAGTTGTCAATATTTACGCCCAAACGACGAAGCACATTGTTCACATACGCACGGAGAGTATAGAAAGAGGTCTTCTCCTCTTTTTGTACCCATGATTGCGTGCTCTTGTTACCTGTCAACCACAATGCCAAGTGTGGCTCTTCGCTGTACGCATAGAGTGGGTCATACTCCCATCTTGGGTCTTTGGCTTGACGGTCAGCAATTTTCTGTGCGTTGTAATGGTAGCAGTTGCCAAACTCATAGAACTTCAGGTCGGCGTTCTTGCGGTTGGCATTGCGTTGGATACTCTCCAAACCACCAAAGAGTAAGGTCTGACGCATCACGCCCAAGTCTTGACTCAGTGGGTTCATGATCTTCACACAGCTATCCAACGACAATCCTTCTAATGGCTCGTAGTACGACACCTTGGTGAGCGAGTTATTCAATATCTCATTGAATCCTTGAGCAGTCAATTGCTCTGATATACGAATCTGTAATGCCACTGGGTTGGGCTTTGGATTGTAGCTGAGCGAGGTGTTGAGTTTCTCAGGGAACTCCACGTTGTTGTAGCCATAGATACGCAAGATATCTTCCACCACGTCGCACTCGCGTTGTACATCCACGCGGTAGCGAGGCACACCCAGTAGCCATGTCTTACCCTCTTTGCTCAGTATCTCTACCTCCATAGCACGGAGGATACGCTCGATGAGTTCTTCGCCCAACTCCTTACCAATCAAGGCATGTGCACGGTCGATATTGAACTCTACTGGGAATGGTGCAAAGTATTTCTCGTCTTTAACCTCTAACCCTTCACCTTTAACCTCATCTACTATCTCCATTGCAATTTCACCACCTGCTACCTCTTGAATCAGCAGTGCGCAACGCTTCAATACATAGAGTGTGTTATTAGGGTCGCATCCACGTTCATAGCGGAAGCTAGCATCGGTAGATAATTGATGACGACGAGCGGTCTTGCGTATGCTCACGGGGTCAAAGTATGCGCTCTCCAAGAAGACATTGGTGGTCGTCTCTGATATACCTGAGTCTTGTCCGCCAAACACACCTGCGATACACATTGGCTCCTCGGCGTTGCAAATCATCAAATCAGCGGCTGAGAGGGTACGCTCTACGCCATCCAAGGTCACGAACTTCTGACCTTCGGTAGCGTTCTTCACAATCACTTTATTGCCTTTGATCTTATCTGCATCAAAAGAGTGGAGTGCTTGTCCCATCTCGTGTAGCACGAAGTTAGTCACGTCCACCACGTTGTTGATTGGGCGAATACCGATGGTGTTGAGGGCTTTCTTCAGCCAGTCTGGCGACTCTTTGATGGTCACACCCTTGATACTCACACCCGTATAACGTGGGCATGCATCAGCATTCTCCACCACTACCTCAATAGGCAAGGCATTGCTTTGTACAGCAAATCCCTCCACAGAGGGTTTTTCTAGCCTTATCACCTTATCGCCTTCTCGCCTTCTTGCCTCATAATACGCATACAAGTCGCGTGCTACGCCATAGTGACTAGCACCGTCAGCACGGTTAGGAGTGATATCTACCTCAATCAATGTATCATCTTCCACTCCAAAATACTCCTTAGCAGGCATACCTACTGGCGTATCGGCTGGCAATACCATAATACCGTCGTGACTCGTGCCTACACCAATCTCGTCTTCTGCACAGATCATACCCAACGACTCTTCGCCACGGATCTTGCCTTTCTTGATAGTGAACTTCTCATCGCCGTCGTAGAGCACAGTGCCTACGGTAGCTACAATCACTTTCTGTCCAGCAGCCACGTTAGGCGCACCACAAACGATTTGCAATGGCTCTGCATCGGGTGCTACGCGAGTAGTTGTGATATGCAGGTGGTCAGAGTTTGGATGATCTACGCAGGTGATGACTTCACCTACTACCAATCCTTCCAAACCCCCTTTAATGGTTTGTACTTTCTCCACTTTTCCAACTTCCAAACCAATAGAAGTCAGTATTTTTGCCACTTCTTCAGCACTATCATTCAGTGCAATATAGCGTTTAAGCCAATTATAGGATATATTCATAATGTTTTGATTTATTCTAAATTAAATACCTAATTTCTTGCGAATCTCTTTTGGAATAGCATTCTTGTGAACGAGCACATCGTTGGTCTTGTATTGCATATATGCCTCAGATACATACCAAATACCCTTGTATTCGCTTCTCTTCGTGCCCCAGGAGTTCTTCACCATGTAGTAGCGTTTGCCATTTTGGTCTTTTGCCGTACCAAATATCTGCATACCGTGGTCGTCGGTGTTTTCCCAACTGTCATAAGCTGCTTGGCGCATCTCTTGGGTGATAACCTTCTCTGGCAAAGGCTTCTTGGTCAGTTCTTCACGTTTGTCTGTTGCGGAAAGCCCTAACCAACGAGCAGCATCACTGCCTGTCAAATCGACAGCTTTCTCCTCTTCTGGCACTACGCCCAGTCCCTTGCGGGTAAAGCATATCTCGCTCACATCAGCACCCCAAGCTAAGGTATAACCTTTGGCCAAGGCATTGTCAATAATTGCCATCATCTCTTCCATAGGTACATTATACATCTGATCCATACGCCAGTTATCAGGTACCTCAAGGGCAAAAGTGGTGTAATAAGGATGGTGGGTATAGCTGGTGATGCTTACATAGTCATCTGCATTCAATCCCAATTCCTCCGCAAAAGATTTTGGAGTATATTCCTTGCCATTGTAGGTGAAAGTCTCAGGGCACTCGCCGAGATAGGTGTCATATACTGCGGTAAGCGCTTTCTTCCATACAGGAGTCAGTTTCTTCAAGCCGCTATTGGTCACGGCTTTCACTACGCCACCTGCAATGGCATCCAACTCTGCATGAACTGGCAATGTATCCGCAGGAGTGCTGCCGTATTGAATACCAGGCATCACTTCTTGTGGAACCATACCATAGTTCTTCAAACAGTAAATCACATCATATGCCGAACCACCAGGAGCAAACTCTGCGGTGCCATACATACGCACAGAGTACTCGGCGCGATCAAGCATCGTGTGATGCACCACAAACATCTCACTCAAGTCATACTCGCCTTTGCCCATACGCAATAGCTCACTCTCCAAAAAACCGATGGTAGAGTAACTCCAGCAGGTGCTACTGCGGTTTTGATCTTTTACAGGCGTGATAGCTATACTATCTATTGTGGTGAAGCGAAAACCTTCAGTACTATCGCTTGGTGTTTCTGTGTTATCAACTTGTGCTGCTAGACTCATACTCATTGCACAAACTGCGAAGGAAAAGAGAATCTTTTTCATAAATTTTCTATTTTGTTGTTGTTATATTTGTTTCTTGTTGCCTTTTACATGCCCCTTATACGCCCCTTACTTCCATCGGAACCTCATCGGAACCTCATCGGAATCTCATCGGAACCTCATAGGGACTTCGCCGTATCGTCACTATACCTTCACCGATACTCCATAGGGTCATTAATCTGGAAATTCCATCAAATATGCTTTGATAAACTCGTCGATATCGCCATCCATCACAGCATTCACATTGCTGGTTTGGTAATTCGTGCGATGGTCTTTCACGCGGCGGTCATCAAAGACGTAACTGCGTATCTGGCTTCCCCATTCAATCTTTTTCTTACCTGCTTCCACTTTGGCAGCCGCTTGACGACGTTTCTCCAATTCCAACTCATACAACTGACTACGCAAGTGGCGCAGTGCATTCTCGCGGTTCTTGGGCTGGTCACGGGTCTCGGTATTTTCAATCACTATCTCGTCTGGCTGATTAGTCAGCGGGTTAATGAACTTATAGTGCAAACGCACACCTGATTCCACTTTGTTGACGTTCTGTCCACCTGCACCTGAAGAACGGAACGTATCCCATGAGATAGCAGAAGGATCTACTTGAATATCTATCGTATCATCAATCAATGGCACCACAAACACCGACGCAAACGAAGTCATACGCTTGCCTTGCGCATTGTATGGACTCACGCGAACAAGACGGTGTACACCATTCTCCGACTTTAGGTAACCATATGCCATATCGCCTTCGATATTGAAGGTCACGGTCTTGATACCTGCTTCATCGCCTTCTTGCAAGTTGGCAATAGTCACTTTGTAGTCGTGCTTCTCGCAATAGCGTTGATAGAGACGCATCAATTGCTCGGCCCAGTCTTGGGCTTCCGTACCACCAGCACCCGAAACGATCTTCAGTACGGCAGGCATCTGGTCTTCCTCGTGGGATAGCATATTCTTCATCTCGAGCGCTTCCACTTCTTTCAGAGCATGAGCATATGCTGCATCTACCTCATCTTCAGTCACCAATTCCTCTTTGCAGTAGTCAAAGGCCAATTGCAATTCTTCTGTGGCTGCACGCACACCTTCATAACCTTCAATCCAAGCTTTGATGCTTTTTACTTTTCGCATTTGTGCTTCTGCAGCTTTCGCATCTTCCCAAAAGCCAGGATCCTGGGTACGAAGTTCTTCTTCCTCGAGTTGTACGCGCTTCTCGTCAATAGCCAAGTATTGCTTGAGCTTGTCCGCACGTTGTTGAATCTCTTTTAATTGTTCTATTGTTATCATATGTTTTCAGTTTTCACCTTTCCGTTTTCCGTTTTCCGTTTTCAGTTTTCACCTTTCCGTTTTCACTTTTCAGTTTTCAGTTTTCAGTTTTCAGTTTTCAGTTTCCCAAAAAAGTGGGTGCAAAGGTACAAAAAAAAACGCACATACGCAAGCGAACGAGCATATTTTATTGAAAAAGATAGATTTCATCTATCATATAATCACACTACCGCTCACAGGGAACTTGCTCTTGAGTGAGTGGTAGTGTGATTAGAAGGAAGGCAAAGCCGTATTTTCAACAAAATATGTGAGTGAATCTGAAGTATGGGCTGCGTAGGGTGGCAGTAGCTACGGGGGAATGTTGGAAAATTCGTTCGAGCATAGCGAGATTGAATTGTTTTCAACAGGCAGATGTCCGAAGGTACAAAAAAAAATCGATATATGCAAATATTTTATTATATGAAATAATAAGCCGAGGATATTTCTATCTTCGGCTTATCATCCATACATAAAAGGATTCTTTATTTCAGTGTTGTTTTGGCAATTTTATCGCTTTCTCATGGTTCAATACAGGGTAGTTGTACATCTCATAGAGGCGGTCGCGAAGGAAGTCTGTGTCCTTGTTGGAGAGATGAATCAATTGCAATCTACTCTCAATATATTCATCAAACTCTGTGCCACGTGGATATATCTCATACGCTGCATGGATGTGTCGGTCAATGAGTTCGCAGACAAACTGAATCTGCTCGTTGCGGCTGAGTTCGCGCAACTCAGGACGTTCTGCTAATGCAGCATCAATATCGTGGTTGATAGATGGAGTCAAACGATAGACGATACGCCCCTTTTGTCCTTTGATACCCACCGACATGGACACCAAATCATCCTTGCGCGACTTTTTCCACTTCGGATTATCGCGTTTGAGTTGCATCTCGCGTGCCTTGAGGTAGTCGCAAGGGTCATACTCATAGGAAATAGATACGGGGCATATATTCAGTTCTTTAACACTCTCGAAGAAGTCCTCTGCATCAATCGTGAGCATCTTTAATACACCTGGTTGAGTCACGTCATTGCCATCTTTTGCTCGCCCTTCGCGTTGAGCTAACCAGATGGATTTGTGGCGTTTACGCAGATGACGAATATATTGAGAAAGGGTTGTAGCGTTGTTAACTTGATCGCGGAAACCACCATTGCGGATAACTACGAAGGCACGCAAGAAACGCACCAAATGTTCAATCCACCATTTGCCAAAGAGGTTATTGCCAATGCCAAAATAGGGGTGTATGAAATAGCGTGTTCGAAGCAGAAATGTGAGCCATGCAGCGTCCATCACTATATCACGATGGTTAGTCATAAAGAACGCACCATGACGTATATCTTGCTCTATCTTTTTCTTGTCACCATAATAGTGAAGTTGAATCCCCTTGGTGGTCTTACGTCTCATAATGAGCAGAATAGGGCAGAGAATAAGGAAATCCACCAGTGGCAGAATCCACCCGGAGTAATATGCTCGAATCTTCTTGAATTTTGAATTATTCATTGTTGTATGTAGTTATTGCTTGTGGGTCATGATGTCGAGGATGAGGTCGTCAGTCACTTTCATACCATCGTGACCAATGCGTGTGAGGTTGCGGATAGTGCGGTCAATATCGTCCTCCACGATACCTTCTGTAGAGTCTGCAAACGAGTGTTGCATCGCCAAATATGCACTGAAGATAGCTGTTGCTACACCGCTAGTAACCTTCAACGCACAGCCCGGTTTCGCACCATCACAAATCATGCCCGAGATATTAGCTATCATGTTTTTAATCGCATAGGTAATCTCCTCGTAATTGCCTCCCATCAGATAGGTGATACCTGCCGCCGAACCTGTGGCTGCCACCACACAACCGCATAATGCGGACAATCGACCAAGCGACTGTTTGATGTAGATGACAGTTAGATTACTTAGTGCCAATGCGCGAAGTGTCTGCTCCTCGCTGCAATTATTCTCTTTCGCGTACAAATACACCGGAATGGAGCATGAAATACCCTGATTACCTGATCCCGAATTGCTCATCACTTGCACCATGGCTCCTGACATACGTGCATCACATGCACCACAGGTGTAACTGATGATCTTGGTAAATAATGTGTTTCCAAAAAGTTTTTCCATTTCGGGCGTTGCAGTGAGCGTATTGGCTCGCAGTAGTCTTCCTAATCCATGACCATATTGGTCAGCAAACGATGTTTCTGCTGCTGCGGTATTCATCTCAGCGCCATCTTTCAAGAAGGTAATATCGTGGATATCCACCTCCATGGCAAAGTCATACACACGGTGGAGAGATAATGCTTCGCCTTTAGCCTCTAATCTCTCGCCTTTAACCTCTCGCCTCTCGCCTTTCGCCTCATTACCCTCCACAAACTTCGTATGCCCATCCATAATGGTAGCTTGTGCCGTTTTGTCACCTTTGCGCACTTCGGCATGGATATAGAGAATACTTGGCGCATCGTAATTGATGTGTATTTGTGCAGGCACACGCAGCATGTAGTCCTTGGCATACGCAACGGCTTCAGGAGTAGCGTCCCGCAACACTTCGAGCATATACTCTGATTTACCGACCGTAGCGCCCAGCGCAATCGCAATAGGCAATCCCGTCATACCCGTATTGGGAATACCCACTGCCAAAGCGTTCTTATACACATTCTTCGAGAGGTAAACCGTTATTGCATCAGGTTCGCAGCCCAATCGCTCTTTAGCGCGAGCCACACACAATGCCACTGCAATCGGCTCTGTGCAACCAATAGCAGGCACCACCTCTGAGCGGAGTAAATCAAGGAGCAGTTGATTAGTCATAGTATTAGCCATTTAGATAGTTTTCAGGTTGATGAAATAGGGTGACGATATACACTGCTATTCGGTATAGCCACAAAATAGCAATAGGTATAATGTATCTGTAATCCATGCTTGTTGCTACTATAAGTGCGCATGCTATGATAGCCATGATGGTGTAATAGCCTACGCGGAAGAGAGTTTTTGACTGCTCTGTTGGGATGATAGTACGTGCTATAGGGAAACGATAACGTGGCATGGAAAAGCGCTCAATCATATTGACCAAAGGGAAGGATACAAACAATGACAATATCGCTAGCCAATCAATGCTATAGAGTAGCATAAATGGGATATATCGCGAGAATACTAGAATAGGGTATAGCCATACATTATAGCGATTACGCCAGCGATTGTAAAGCACAAAGATGGGCAGAATAGCTGCGATAGACAAGCTCGTCACCAGTACATGCTGATGATTGATACTTGGCATTTGGTAGTTGACATGTACCACCAGCAGTACCATTGCCACGATAGCATAGAGAATACGGATGAGAATAATCCACCAGCGATTGCGAGCAAAATGTTGAAAATTCTCCTCATATAGCCGCACAGTAGGATGTTTTTCGCGACAGATGCCCATTGTGTCGTTGAGAATATATCCTAATTCATACAATGAGAATGTAGCCAGTAAAATCAATAGGTAGTTCACGACAAACGCACACCAATCACCCTGATAGGTGAGTGCAGAATAGTAGCATGTGGGGAATAGGTAAATAAGTGCCCATGAAAGCCATTTAGGAATCGTTCCTAAGCGTACTACATAATAGTAACTGAACGGGATATAAAATACCACGTTGGAAATATGTTTGCTAGCATACTTCGATCTAATATCTTGATTGAGTGACATGGATATAGGTGGTATTTTGTTGGGCGTTGAGAAGTTTTTCCCAACGTTTTTGGTTATTGTAGGTGACGATCGTAGCATGCTGTGCACGTCGTACAAGGTCAATGTCAGTCAGGTTATCCGTGATGATGTCATAGACCGTATAATGCTGTAGAACGCGCTTTTTAGTTAGCAAAAGGTCTTCATATTGTCCTGTGCAAATATTGTCTTGATAGTGTAGTTTGCTAGCATGATAAGCTGAAGCATGGAGATGCGAGGCGATGGTTTGCGCTATAATATCCAATGTGCCTGAAACTAAGATGATTTCTCTGCCTTCAAGCAATGTCCATACAGGAGCAATACGGCGAGGCAGAAGATATTCGTGGTAGAATTGTTCAGCCAGTTGCTGCAGTTGCTGATAGGTATATCCTTGCAGGTATTTTATACCATGACTTCGTTGACAATCGTGGTGAAATATCTTGTATATGAACAAGTTGAATCGCCTGCCAAACCACGACGAGTAGAATTTTCGCATACGAATATAACCCTTGTCTTGAACGATAAAGTCCAAGAAATCGAAGGTCGTATTCGAGGAGAATAAAGTCCAACAAATATCAACTAATATTGTGTTTTTTGTCTTCATTTGAGCATTGAAAGCAGTATTTGTTCAAATTGCTTCGCTTGTTTCTCGCGCGAGAAGGGCTCTTTGTTAATGACCGCTTGACGAGTATAGCCGTTTTGTTGCCATTCATGGTATTTCTCGTATATGAATGACTGTATTTCCTTCACGTCTGTTGCAGCCAAGCCTGCATTAGTCTTGCTTATCACATCTGCCAAACACTCTTCGTCGGAGCGCACGCACAACACGGGTTTCTCTACACCCAACGCCTCAAAAAACTTAGTGGTCATGATACCATGTGCACCACTCGAGGCGGCTGTGTTGGATAGCACTAATATGATAGAAGATTGATGAAGTATGCTGGGCACTTGTTCTAGTGGCACATAGTCATGATAATCCATATACCGCTCAACACGATAGTGTTTGGCCATTTGCTGAATACGTTGTTGTCCTTGGGGATTGGTGTACCAGATGATACGTAAATCAATATCTATTGTCTGCAACGCTTGCATCAGCAACGTCGAATCCTGCATGTGTGCTTCGTATAAACGACCTACGTATGCCATGGTAAAACGTTCGGAAGGACAATCATGGGGATAGAAAAGGTGACTATCAAAACCGTTGTAAATCAGCGATAGGTTGCTATTAAATTCTTTGAGAAACTCCATATGCCATGGCGACACACAGGAAATCGAATCGGCTTGACGTAATACGCGATTTCGACGGATAATATTCACGCGTTTATACCAATTGCGAAATGGACGCAACCACCATTGCCTATGGCTCTGATACTGGGCTCCGGGCACTTGTTCATCAATATCACGTAAATCTACATGTAGAGGTATCTTGCGCTCCTTGGCAATATCGTATGCCGCACGCAAAGGGAAGGTAGAGAAAGTGCAACAGAATACCAGATCATATCTCTCACTGCTAATAGCTTGACGAACTTGACGTGAGAAATAACGGTTACGCCAGTCAAATAAGAGGCTCCAAAGACTCTTAATTGACCACTCTAACAAGGAATTTGTTCGATAAACAGGTATCTCGTAGATGGGATACGAATGGGCAAAGCATACCGAACCGCGCTCCGTATATACATCCACTTTCCAACCTTGTGCAACAAGATAGTCACACACTGTTCGAAGGCGCGGATTATAGGCTGGCTTACCAAATGGATCGGTTAATATCAGAACACGTGGGGTCATTGTAGAAAGCTGATAATTTGTTCGTACAGTGTTTTATGCCACGCATTACCTGCCGGATTAGAGTTATGCCAAAGAATCACCACTTCACCGCCGTTCTGCTGTATCTTCTCAAACAATCGTTGACACTCAAAATATGCTTCATCCTCGCTCAGGTTCATATAATTCGCATTGCTCAACGTGCAATCCATTACCGTCAATGGATGCAGCACCAGATTGGTCAGTGTCATCGTTTTCGGGTTAATCCAACGCACCGCACGAGTGGTTTGCAAACGAAATCCTACATGATCAGGAAACATCATCGTAAAGTCCTCTTTCACCCCCATATCCACCAATTCCTGCATACGGTCTATCGAACAACGTAGATAATGACTACGATGTAATCCCACCTTTAACCTTTCACCTTTCACCTTTAACCTTCCACCATAATAACTCCCATGCCAGCCCATCTTTGCACCGCTGTTTTCTATCAGTTGGGCAGCAACCTCAAAATCTTTACCTCCCAAATCATATTGGGGATAATCATATCCCTTACCATCTGTATCCTTCACAAAGTAAATACACTCTGCACCGTCCACCTTCTTGTCTTGTGCAATCAACCACGAGAAGGTAAAGGCAGGGTCGTTGTGAATATCTTTCTGAGAGGCCAATACCTTGCGCCACTGACCACGCACGATACCACCTATCGCACCACGCAAATGGCGATAGTTGGCAATCGAATCTACATCATGCGTCAAGTAAATCTTACTGAAAGATGGAGTAGGTAGCGGCAAATCCAACAATTTCATCAGCATACGAGAATACTCATCCACCGTAGGAATCATCAGTCGATTCTCTTTCCCCAAAATTGAATACTTCGCCAAGAATCTTCCATGCTCATCGCGCTGAGTATTAATCAATTCCTCTGCCCGCGAGATAAAGAAGAAGGTGTTATACACAATATCCGTCCGAATGACCCACTGTGTCATTGTTTCGTCTCCAGGCGCTTGCGCCGAACTACCATCTATAGCGTAGCGTTCTACAGCGCAGCGATCTAATTCCGGCATCACAATCTCTCCACCCAAATGTCCATTAGGCACAATCACCACGCGATAGTCTTTCCACTGACTCTCGTCTGCGGTATACCCCACTTGTTGGGCGGCTGCTTCATTGCCATAAAGCAAAAAGCGGAGGATGTATTCAATTATCTCGTTCATGCAGGCACACAATTGACGCTGCAAAGGTACAAAAAAAAACGCACAAATACAAAAAAATCGCGGAAAGTTTACTTTCAACGCGATTTTTTGTATTTGGGCTGCACCTTTATTCTGCTATCAATATCTCTTCAATCTCTGCTTCGCTTGGATTGCGAGCTACTATCACTCCTTCACGATTAATCAGAATGGTGGTCGGAATAGCTGATATACCATACCTATCGCATGGATTGTATTCCTCTGTGCGTTGGTCACGGATGTGCAACCATGGCAACTCATCTTCCTCTACTGCTTGCAACCATGCGGCCTCGTCTTGGTCGCAACTTACGCCCAATATCTCCAACTTACCAGATGGATGGTAGGAGGTATACAACTCCTTCAGTACAGGCATCAACCTACGACATGGACCGCACCATGAAGCCCAAAAGTCCACCAATACATACTCGGTCTTTCCCACCAACTCGCTCAGTGCCAAGGCGGTACCATCTGCCTTCAGCGAAACGATGTCTATATATGGATTACCTGCTGAAGTCTTCAACTCTACTAGGTATTCCTCATATATTGGCTGCAATACAGCTGTCTCCAAACGCTCAGCGGGGATAGCCGCAAAGAGCTCCGCCTTTTGCTCAGGAGTGAGCATATAAAAGTGAGATACCACAATAGAATCGCTAGTTTCATCCTCTACATTCGCAATCAACAGTTCATAACCCTGTGTGATAAATTCTTCAATAATTGAGTCTTTCACAACACGGTCTTCCACATTTTCCAACTGTGCCACCACATTCTCATACAACTCCGTATATTGTTCATACGCCGTCTTCTTAGGCGTACACGCTACCAAGCAACCTAATGCCAATAGCGAAATAAAAATCTTTTTCATATCTCCCTGCCTTTAAACTTTAAACTCTAAACTGTAGCCGCAGCGCGGCGTCCTCTAAACACTACTCCCCATTCGCCAAAGGCGAAGCTTGTGTATATACGCGAGCTGCTAACTCTTGATCCAATTGATAAAGACCATAGCCGTTGTCACCTACCATACGGAACTTATTCACCAAGTCAGTAGCGTTCTCCTCTTCCTCCACTTGCTCGTCCACAAACCAGTTCAGGCGGCTTTGCAGCGCAAAATCTTTCTCCTCAACGGCCAAAGCCATCAGGTTGTTGATCATCGCTGTCACCTTACCTTCGTGCTCCAAAGTGTGTTGGAAGGCTGCCAATGGAGATGCCCACTCAGTCTCTACTGCTGCGATTGGCTCCAACAATACGCGACCACCACGGCTTTGCAAATAGTTGAGCAAAATCATCGCGTGGTCTTGCTCCTCCTTAAATTGAATGGCAAACCAGTTCGCAATACCTGGATAACCTGCATCTTGGCAGTATGCCGACATACTCAAATATAAATAAGCAGACCACATTTCCGCATTGATTTGGGCATTTATCGCCTCTTGAAGTTTCTTTGAAATCATAACTCGTTCTCTTTATTGGTTAATATTGTTAATAATCAAATTCTTCTAAATTTACCACAAAAACTATGCCATTACATCCGCAACTTAAATCCCGCCAATATAGTGTCCAACTTAAATCCCCATACACTCGCCATCTCACCTGCCATACAGAAACCGCACACACGGCATTGCTCCGTACCATAGCCCAAACACAAACTCCTGCTGCCATCGGTATAGATAAAGTTTGTCACAAAACACTCTTTGCCCAATTGTATCTCACCCAACGCATTGCGCTTCATCAACTTCAATCCTGAACGAGAGTTCATGATCGGATAACCTTTCTTCTTATACGCAAGCACTTTATCTATCAACTCCGCTTTCTTCTCTAATGGCAACATCAGATACTCTGTGCCAGGGTAGGGAGTGTGGAAATTAATCGAAATCTGCTCAATCGCAGGATTACTCTTCGCATATTCCATTGCGGCATCCAGCGACTCGTAATTTAGGGCATTCACCACCATGTTCACACAAATATGCTTAAATCCTGACTTTTGTATATTCTCTTCTAGTCGTGCGAATGTACCCTCTCCGCGAATGCGGTCGTGGTATTCGCCCACACCGTCCATGCTCACCCATATCGACTGCGGACGAATCCACGAGAAGTCCTGCTGAGCATTTGTCGTCACCGTCACAGAGAAGAATCCTATCTCCAACGCCTTGTCAATCAAATCATTAATAGTACGTCCATCTTCTTTCCACAGCGTCGGCTCACCACCTTCCAAATCGATAAAACGCGAACCTTGCTCGTAACTATATTGCATATCGGATACAATATCCTCAAATCGGCGCTGCTTATACCCCGCACTGCCATATACTGAGCAGTGCTTGCAACGCAAATTGCACTTATCCGTGATAAACAATACCGTCTGCAAAGGAGCACGACGACCCAAAAACCGAGCACGCAAAAACCATTGTGCCAAATACACATAATGAGATAATGTCTTAAATATATTCATACCTCTAACCTCTAACCTTTAACCTCTAACCTTTAACCTCTAACCTCTAATCTCTAACCTCTAACCTCTAACACTAAACACACAATCATCAATATCAGGCAGAAAAACGTACAGATATTTCTAGCCAATAACCATCGATACAAAAACCAATCGATTCCTACTTTCTTGTATCCTTCCCAATTGCCCATCGGACCCATCCACCAATGAGGAGTGTCCTCGCGAGGCAAACCATAGGCAAACAGTCGAGTAGAGTGAATCAAATATACCGACATAGGCAAGGTTGCCAACGTCAACAGATACCAGGCGCTCCACCATCCCATCGCTATACCCAAACCCAACATTACAAATGGCATCATCGCAAACAAACCAATGAAAATCACCATCGCTGCTTTGCTCTTGAGCAAGCGAGCAAAAGTCATCTTACCCAACTCCGCATCGGCATTCACCTCCATCACCGAGTGCACATACACGATATTCGTCACCATACAACCTATACCCACACTCATACACAGCATCTCCCACGAAAATGCCCTACCCGTCAAAGCCGCTTGTACGCCCAGCATGAGCAACGGACCAAACATCATACCTATCACCAACTCACCCAAACCGTGATAACCCAACTCCAAGGGCTTACCCGAATAGTTGATGCCAATAATCAAACCAAGTATAGCGTAGATAACCATTCCCATCGTGGCTTGCCAACCATGCAACAACCATTGCCCAACCAACACGATGCCACCCATAGCCGCAGCAAAAGCCAAAAAGCCCACTATCGCCCAACCCAACTCACTCAACGTCGCCTTCTCGCTCGCCTGCGGGGTTCTACCATCTACAGGCGTAGCCGATCTACCATCTACAGCCGCTTTAGCGGCGATCTCATCCCCTCCCTTTGGGAGGGTAGGGGAGGGCTCCAAATAATGACACTTCTCCATACGTGCGCGTATGCTCGTACTACTGATGTCCGCACGCGTACGCGAATCGTGCTTGTAATCGAAATAATCGTCTGCAAGATTCATACCTAAATGCGCGGCACAAACACCTAATATCACAGGAATAGCCAACCACCATACGAACCCTTCCTCACCGATACACAATACGATTGCGGTCAAACATGGCAGCAACGATTGCGGCAATGCTATATTGCGCGCATTTTTTATCCAAAAACCAATTCTCATATATCCTTTCACCTTTCAGTTTTCAGTTTTCACCTTTCAACCCGAATCACCGTCAACCCATCCCGCAAAGGCAGAATCACCTTCTCCAATCGCTCATCCGCGGCCACCTTGTCGTTAAAAGCACGCAACGCCACCGTCTGCTTATCTTTATCATACGCCGGGTCAATGATATGACCATCCCACAACGTGTTATCTGCCAATATCCAACCACCTTCATTCATCAGAGGCAACACCAAATCCAAATAATCGCAATACTCCTTCTTATCCGCATCAATAAACACCAAATCAAACAACTCTTCGCCTTCACTCCCTCCCTTCGGGAGGGCAGGGGAGGGCTTCAACCACTCCTTCGCATCCCCGATCACCAACTCTATCTTCTCGCCTAGCGGCGACAATGCCAAGTTCCGACGTATCGCATCTTCCATCTCATCGTTATGCTCTATCGTGATCAGACGACCATCTTCCACCAAACCCTCGGCCAAACACAAAGCGGAATAACCTGTAAACGTACCCAACTCCAAGATACGCTTCGGACGAATCATCTTACTCAGCATACTCAACACACGCCCTTGTACATGCCCAGATAGCATGCGAGGGTTGATTACTTCTAGATGGGTATTCCGAGTGATTTGCTCCAATACTGCACCCTCTGGCGAACTATGTTGTTCGATATATTCCGCTAAACTCATGTGATTTTTCCAATTTGCCTGCAAAAGTACAAAAAAACTTGCATATCTCAAAAAAAAATTGTACTTTTGTCGCCAAATTTATTAGAATACATATAGAATATGGAAAAAGTAATTAGTGGCATTCGCCCTACAGGCAATTTGCACCTCGGTAATTATTTTGGTGCAGTGAAGAGTTTTGTGAAAATGCAAGAGGAATACAACTGTATGTTCTTCATCGCCGATTGGCATTCACTCACGACTCACCCTACGCCTGAAAACTTGCGTACATCCGTCCGCACCATCCTTGCTGAATATCTCGCTTGTGGCATCGATCCGCAGAAAGCACCTATATACGTACAAAGCGATGTCAAGCAAGTGCTCGAACTATACCTCTATCTCAATATGAATGCTTACCTCGGTGAATTGGAACGTGTCACTTCCTTCAAGGAAAAAGCACGTAAGCAACCTGACAACGTCAATGCTGGTCTGCTTACCTATCCATCACTCATGGCTGCAGACATACTTGTGCACAAGGCAGATAAAGTACCTGTCGGCAAAGATCAAGAGCAAAATATGGAGATGGCACGCCTCTTCGCACGCCGATTCAACCGCATCTACAATATTGAATACTTCAAAGAACCTGAGTCTTTCCACTTCAATGCCAAAGCCGTGAAGGTTCCTGGCTTGGACGGCAGCGGTAAGATGGGTAAGAGCGAAGGCAATGCCATCTATCTATGCGACGATGAGGCTACTATCAAAAAGAAAGTCATGCGTGCAGTCACCGATGCAGGTCCTACCATGCTCAACCAAGTCAAACCAGAGCCAATTGAGAATCTCTTTACGCTCATGCAACTCGTCTCTACGCCAGATACCTACGACTATTTCAACGACCAATACAATAATATGGCCATCCGCTATGGCGATATGAAGAAGCAACTCGCTGCAGATATCAATGCCTTCTGTGCCCCTATTCGTGAGCGTATTCTCGACTTCCAAAGCAACGAAGAATACCTCGCTAAAGTAGCACGCGAAGGTGCTGAGGCTGCTGCCGCTAGCGCCGAGAAAACCATTCGTGAGGTGCGCGAGATCATCGGCTTCCGCAGCTAATCGCTTTGGCACACCTTTTGCTGAAAGACCATTAACGACCTTAAAGTCCTTAATGACCTTAGCGACCTTACTCGCATGAAACGCTGCATAATCATATTAACCGTTGGGCTGTTGGTTCCGAGCCTTGTCGCCTTGTCGCCGCTCGCCTCATCGCCGAACACCCTTCCTTCAGGGAGGAATGGGGTAGGCTTATATACCGATGATTCCTACTATTGGGCTCAAGCGGATACGATTATGATGCCCACTGAACCTGTATATGACCGCAATGCACGCGAGTTCATCTTTCTTGAGGATACCACCCAATATCCCGATACCGTAGTTATGATAATTAAGAATTAAGAAGGTAGAATTAGGTGAAACGATATGCCTACATATTAAGTCTTTGCTCCTTGTTCCTTGTTCTTGGTTCTACACTAAAGGCGCAAGATGTGCAACGCTTCTCCGAACGCCAACTCATCGGTACAGCCCGCTACGTGGGTATGGGCGGCGCCATGACGGCCATCGGTGGTGACCCTTCGGCTGTGCTTGATAACCCAGCGGGACTCGGATTATACCGCCGCAGTGAGATAGCGCTCACGATCGACGAAACTATCGATCGCACGCAGCAATTCGATAGTGAGGATACATACCAACGCGCTCGCTTCGCACTGCCACATGTATCCGCTATCTGGGCTTGGGGAAACCCTAGCAAACAGCGAGGAATGATATACAACAATTTTATGTTCTCCATCCAACGCCTTGCCAATTTCAATCGCGACATAGTGGTTCAGGGTGCAGGAATGGGGATGCTACCAACGATTTGCAATATCACCAACGATATGGGGGGAGTGGCAGAGAATAATTTGCAAAATAAGCCTTGGGACGATGTCGAGATTGGTTGGCTGAGTATTCTAGGATACGAGGCATATCTCATCAATCCGATAGATAATAATCAATGGGAACCTGCTGTGGACTTTAATGATGGCACATTATCGGTCACTGAGACAGGGACTGCTGACCAATACACAATATCTTGGGCGAGCAATATCAATAATCAGTGGTATGTGGGCTTGAATCTGAATATCCCTACTTTGTCCTATACCAAACGCACTTCCCATTACGAGACCTCCCGAAGCAATTCTGCAGAACTCAAATCCATGTATCATCTCTCAGGACTTGGCGTGAGTGGTAGTATCGGATTAATCTATCGTCCTTTACAAGCATTACGCATTGGAGCATCCTTCCAAACGCCTACTATGATGAGCCTATCCGTACAAACCGAAGGCGATATGTACAGCACAATAGATGGACAAAAGTACGAGATATTGACTCCCGAGAGTGGCGTAATCAATACCCAAATGACTTCGCCCTTGCGCACCAGTGTCAGTGTGGCAGGGCAGTTAGGCAGTATTGGGCTACTCGCATTGCAATACGACTATGCCCATTCTTCTGAGATGGAGGATGTACATACACTCCGTGCTGGCGTGGAAGCACAGGCATATCGCGGACTTTTCCTCAACGCTGGATATGTGTACGAATCGTCATTCATGAAGGAAGATCCTATTTGGATGCTCGGGTACAACGAAATGCGCACCGATATGGATTACCGATATACCGCATCTTCGCAATATGCGAGCATTGGTTTGGGCTACCGTAGTGATGTCGTGATTGCGCAAGTGGCATACCAATATCGTTGGCAAACAATCCATCAGTATGCTTCTGAAGTGCAAACCCTTCCGTTTGAAGTGGGCACACAAACACACCGCGTTGTAGCCACATTGGCATGGCGATTTAGTGACCGTGCACAAATGGCATACGATAATGGTGTAGAACAATATACATATATAGAGCCACGTCGAAACGATCTTACTCAAATAAGAAAATATTGATTGAATAACTACTATATATCTTGTAAGCCCTTTGGCACAGAATTTGTAAAGAAGTATAACGCGATCTTACATATATTGTTGCATTGCTCAGAGACCGGAAAACTCAACAAATTTTATCTTACGAGGTAGGTGCTTTTCCAATGGCGTGCTAATACTCTACGCCGTGACCAGTTTCGGCTGTAGCGATGAGTCGGTTAGATTACAAAGGGCTGGTACCCCTCAAATCCTGTTTTTATAGGAGTTTTCTCGCGTAGTAGCAATGCAGCAATTTTTTTGAAAAAATCTACCAACTACAGGCGCTTGCGCCGAATTACCAACTACTAACTAAATATGATTCGTTCTTATATTGCTGAAAATCGTGCCCGTTTCCTGGAAGAGTGGGCTAGTTTGATTCGTATCCCAAGTATCAGTTGCCAACCATCTCACAAAGCAGATATGCTGCGTTGTGCCGAGCGTTGGCGCGAACTACTCCTGCAAGCAGGCGCACAACATGCCGAGGTGATGCCATCTCAAGGCAATCCCTTCGTCTATGCAGAATACTCGCCTCTTGCCTCATCGCCTAATAGCCTTATCACCTCAGATATTCCCACCGTCCTCGTCTATTCCCACTACGATGTAATGCCAGTCGAACCCTTGGACTTGTGGCATAGCAATCCTTGGGAACCTTCCATCCGTGACGGACGTCTCTATGCCCGCGGTGCAGATGACGACAAAGGACAAGCCATGATACAGGTCAAGGCCTTTGAGTATTTGGTAAAACATGGGCTGATGAATTGCCGCGTGAAGTTCATCTTCGAGGGCGAAGAGGAGATTGGTAGCCCAAGTCTAGAGGCCTTCCTTGAGGAACACCGCGACTTGCTTGCCTGCGATATTATCCTTGTGAGCGACACTTCGATGATTGGCAAGGACACTCCATCTATCACCACGGGTTTGCGAGGCTTGGCGTATTGGGAGATAGAAGTCACAGGCCCCAACCGTGACCTACACAGTGGTCACTTTGGCGGTGCCGTGAAGAATCCTATCAATGCTCTCACGGAGATGCTGGCTAAGGTAGTAGATGATAAAGGACGCATCACTATTCCTCATTTCTATGACGATGTCTTGCCTATTCCGCAAGCCGAACGAGATATGATAGCTCAGATACCTTTCTCAGAAGAGGCATACTGCAAGGCCATTGATGTAGATACTACATTTGGCGAAGAGGGATATTCTACTTTGGAGCGCAACTCCTGCCGTCCATCCTTTGATATCTGTGGTATTTGGGGTGGATATACGGGCGAGGGTAGTAAGACCGTTTTGCCTAGCAAAGCGTATGCCAAAGTCAGTTGCCGACTCGTTGCCAACCAAGACCACGAGAAGGTGAGCCAAGCTTTTGTGGACTATATACAAAGTATCGCGCCCGCAGGCGTGCGCGTACAAGTTACCCCTATGCACGGTGGTCAAGGATATGTCTGCCCAATTGATATCCCTGCATACAAAGCAGCAGAACGTGGCTTTGAGATAGCTTTTGGTAAGAAACCATTGGCTGCTCGACGTGGAGGTAGCATCCCTATCATCAGTAGCTTTGAGCGGATACTAGGCGTGAAGACCATCCTCATGGGCTTTGGATTGGAGAAAAACGCCATCCACTCACCCAACGAATCCATGGATCTCGAAGTATGGGAGAACGGTATCGTAGCCGTCACAGAGTTCTATAAATCCCTGCCTTTAACCTCTAACCTTTAACCTCTAACCTAAACAATGAATATTGTTATCATCGGTCGTGGCAACGTAGCTACCAATCTCCATTACGCATTCGCCAAGAGAGGCGTAGCGTGTCAGATGGTTAGTAGTCGTGAGGGATTAGACCAACTTCCGCAAGCTAATGTATATATCTATGCGGTCAAAGACGAAGCTTTGGCTGAAGTGGTTGCACAAGTCAAAGGAAAAGAGCGTGCCATGCACCTGCATACTTCTGGCACGATGCCTATTTCCGTGTTTGGTGCAGATAAACCGCATGCAGGTATCTTCTATCCCTTCCAAACTTTCAGTAAGGCACGTATAATTGAGGATTTCTCTACGGTACCTGTCTTCTTTGAAGCACGCGGAATAGATGATATTAGCGCGGTGTATTCTTTGGCATTGACCATCACTAGCCATGTGTATGAAACCACACAACACGACCGCGAACGCTTGCATGTGGCAGGAGTCTATGCGTGCAATTTCACTAATCTGATGTACACCATGGCGGCTGACTTACTCAAGACTACGCATATTCCATTCTCTGCGCTTTTGCCATTGATTGACGAAACAGCTGCCAAGATTCACACCCTAGCTCCACGTGATGCACAGACAGGCCCAGCTCGCCGCAATGATGAGAATGTGATGAACCACCACCTCTCATTGCTTAACGTTGAGCAACAACAGGTATATCAACTCCTATCCGAAGAAATAAGAAAAAGAAATCTTTAACCGCAGGGCTCTTCCCAATCTACCATCTACAGGCGTAGCCGATCTGCCATCTACAGCCGCTTCGCGGCGATCTGCGGCTTGTCGCTATTCACCGCCCTTCCCGTCTTCTTCCTCATCCGACACACATCGCATGTGCCACATGCTTCTGCATCATTCTCTCCGAAGTAGGATTGCAACACTTGCGAACGGCAGTATAATGAATTATCCGCATATTCTACCATCGCTTTTAGTTTCTCCACATAATGCGTTTTACGTCCCGTGTAGAAGTGCTCTGGTATTCTAATTTCTGCTTGTCGATTGACATTCAAACGTAGCACATTGGCTATTGTTCGAGGTACATAGGAGATGATACCCTTTTGTGCTAATAACACCAACAACTCATGCCTCTTTTCCTCATCTCCTTTTTGACTCATCGCCTCAAAGGCTCTCAGATACTGCAAATCAGTGAAGATGCCCGTATATTCACGCATCAGCGACTCTAGCAATGCGATTTGCTCAGGAGTGAGCGTATAGTTTTCCAACTCACGTCGTTGCACGCGTATCATCACACGAGGACGTATCTCCTGATCTTCATCAAAAGAGAAATAGCCCATCTGACTCAGCAGATGTAGCGCCGAGTAAGTCGGTATAATAGGTAGGTGCATTTTCCGACAAAGGTCATACACATCTAGGAAGAAGGTCGCTCCCAGTCCGCTATCTGCCCCTACGCCGAGGTAGTTGCATGTCTTGTGATAAACAGTGTGTAAAAACTCCTCATCGGGATAGTTATCCACCACACGCTTGCGGGCTTTGGCTTTGTCTGTAGATGGGTCATAGAGTAGTACAGCAAATGCTTTTTGCTCATCTCTTCCTGCACGCCCTGCCTCTTGGAAATACGCCTCTATCGTATCTGGCAAATCATGATGAATCACCACCCTAACATCCGCCTTGTCAATGCCCATACCAAACGCATTCGTCGCTACGATAACTCTGGTTCCCTCGCCTCTCGCCTCTCGCCTCATCGCCTCATCGCCTCTCGCCTCTTGCCTCTCGCCTCTCGCCTCTAAACTGTAGGCAGCTTTGCTGCCATTCTGTAGCTCGCCTTGCGAGCGTTCTTTAAACTTTTTCCACGCCTCTTGCTTCTCGCTTCGTTCTTTAGACGTGAGCCCCGCATGGTAGAAATCAGCGGAGATACCTTTCTCCTGTAAATAAGCAGCAATCTCTTGTGCGCGTTGGCGATTACGAACATATACAATAGCACTGCCAGGCACTCTACTCAATATATGTACAATTTCGTCCGCTTTCTTGTTGGTTTGGCGTACCACATAACTGATGTTCGGACGAGCAAAACTCTTGCGCAATACATGCTTCTCACGAAATGCCAACCGCTCTTGTATATCATCCACCACATCAGGCGTCGCCGTAGCTGTCAGTGCCAAGATTGGCACCTCTCGCCTTATCGCCTCATCGCCTTTTTGCCTTATAACCTCTCTAATCTCCGCTATTTTGAGGTAACTAGGGCGGAAGTCATATCCCCATTGCGAGATGCAGTGGGCTTCGTCCACGGCGATGAGGCAAATAGGCAAACGAGATAATCGTTCACGAAACTCCTCCGATTCCAATCGCTCAGGCGATACATACAAAAAGTGGTACGGACCCCATTGACAGTTATCCAAAGCTGTCTTCTGTTGCTCGTAACTCATGCCCGTATAGATAGCCGCAGCACGAATATCGCGTTTTTTGAGGTTCTCTACTTGATCCTTCATCAGCGCAATAAGGGGCGTAATAACCAAACATAGCCCGCCCATTACCATCGTAGGCACTTGAAAACACAGACTCTTGCCGCCACCCGTTGGCATGAGCGCCAGCGTATCGCGACCGTCTAAGATGGATTGAATAATTTCCGCCTGTAAGGGGCGGAAATTATCGTAGTTCCAATATTTTTTGAGTGTCTGTAGCATCCAGCCTACCATGCTTTATCAACTCAACTTCTCCAACGCTGTTCTCACGCGTTTGAGTGTCTCCTCTTTGCCCAGCACATCGGTGATATTCCAGATATGTGGACCACGAGCGGCACCTACCAAACAAATACGGAAAGCATTCATCACAATACCTACACCATATTCCTTCTCCGCAATCCAAGGCATGATCAAGTTATCCAATCCCTCTGCAGACCAATCTTCGTGCGCCTCAAGCAAGGCAAGCATCTCAGTCATATGTTTTGGACTATCCTCTTTCCAGCGTTTCTTGAGTGACTTCTCATCGTACTCCTCAGGAGCGACAAAAAAGAAATTGACTTGCTCCCATAACTCGGAAACGAAGTTCACACGGTCTTTCGTCAAACCGATTACCTTCGCCACCACAGCCTTATCGCCTGATAGCCCTTTTGCCTCCAAATATGGCATAAACTGCTCGGCCAACTCCTCATTCGACTTAAGTTGCAGATATTGGTGGTTAAACCATTTGCCCTTCTCATAGTCAAACTTAGCGCCTGACTTGCTTACGCGCTCGAGAGAGAACTGCTCAATCAATTCTTGCATGGTGTACATCTCTTGGTCGCCTGTAGCGTGCCATCCGAGCAAGGCAAGGAAATTAATCACAGCCTCTGGATAGTAGCCCTCTTCGCGGTAACCGGATGACACGGAGCCATCTTTTTGATTGTGGAACTCGAGTGGGAACACAGGGAAGCCCAATCGATCGCCATCGCGTTTGGATAGTTTACCATTGCCGTCTGGCTTCAAGAGCAGTGGCAAGTGCGCAAACTCAGGCATGCTCTCTTCCCAACCAAACGCCTTATATAGTAGCACGTGGAGTGGGGCACTTGGCAACCACTCTTCGCCACGGATGACATGGCTAATCTCCATCAAGTGGTCGTCCACGATATTCGCCAAGTGATAAGTTGGCAGATCATCTGCTGACTTGTACAATACCTTGTCATCCAAGATATTAGAGTTAATCACCACTTCGCCACGGATCAAGTCTTGCACATGTACATCGATATTTGGCTCCACTTTGAAGCGAACCACATACTTCTCGCCATTGGCGATACGCTCCTCTACTTCCTCTTTGCTCAGTGTCAAGGAGTTCACCATTTGCTCGCGAGTGCGGGCATCATATTGAAAGTTCGCGATCTCTGCGCGTTTTGCTTCTAGTTGCTCGGGGGTGTCAAATGCAATATAGGCGTTGCCTGAAGCGAGAAGTTGATCCACATATTTGTGATAGATCTCACGTCTTTCGCTTTGGCGGTATGGACCATGATCACCTTTGCCATTAGGCGCATCTTGACAGATACCTTCATCTATCTCGATACCGAGCCATGCGAGAGACTCTGTGATATATTCTTCGGCTCCTGGTACGAAGCGAGTAGAGTCGGTATCTTCAATACGAAGCAACATGTCGCCACCGTGTTGGCGAGCAAACAAATAGTTAAACAAGGCAGTGCGCACACCGCCGATGTGCAATGCGCCGGTTGGACTAGGCGCAAAACGAACACGAACTTTTCTTTCCATTTCTTATTCTATCTTTTGTATTTCTATCTTCTTTTTCTTTATAGTCGCCACATGCGTCGCAGAGCGGAATATTTTTCCTCCGATGCCTTTTTGTAGTGCATCGTAAATCTTATCTATCTCGGCAAAACCGTAGTCTTTTAGTTCTTCATACAGTTTCGCTCTTCCTGCCTCTTGACTCTCTCTTCCTTCTAGCCAATCCACATAACCCTGCATATGTTCTGCTGTTGCGGCTATATGTTCAATCTCGGCTTTTGTATAGTGCTTCAGCTGCTCACGTATCGCATTTCGTTTGATACTGATGTCGGTATTCGTTGAGTCATCCACCCAATCTATCTTCCTAATATCCCGCAGATAATGCTCAATATAATCCCTCGTTGTACATAATAGTGGTCGAATAATCGGTATCCCTGTCTCTAACCTCTCACCTTTAACCTCTAAACTGTGCTGCAAGCGCCCGCCTCTCGCCTCATACGGATTCCCGCTCTTCGCCCGCATACCGCACAATCCTCGTATGCCCGTTCCGCGCTTGAGGTTGAGCAGCACGGTCTCAGCTTGGTCGTTTTGATGATGTGCCACGGCAATGGCTTTGCATCCTGTCTCGGCGGCTACCTCAGCAAACCATCTGTAGCGCAACTCCCTAGCTGCCATCTCTATGCTGATCCCTTTCTCCTGTGCGTAACCCACTGTATCAAAATCCTTCACCCACAATTTCTCGCCTTTCGCCTTTAACCTTTCGCCTATTACCTCTCTCACAAACCGCTCATCCCTATCGCTCTCTTCGCCGCGAAGATGAAAGTTGCAATGTGCTACCACGCATTCGTAACCGCCACGCTGCAATACATCCAACAGTGCTACGCTATCTGCGCCGCCACTTACACATACGAGTACCCTGTCGCCTTTCTCCAGCAACTCCTTATCTCGTATATATTTCAGCACCCTGCGCAACATCTTTCTCTCGCCTCTAACCTTTAACCTCTAACCTCTCGCCTCTAAACTGCGACAAAGTCGCCTATCTCCTAATCTCCAATATATTCCCCGTCTCAGCACTAATCTGAATGGTTGGCACCGTTTTACCGGTAAACAAGTCTTGCGCCAATGGTATAGCTACGCCATATTGTGCTACGGCTACGGTCTGTTCTGCCATTTGCTTTCCTTTGAACGTCAATGCCACTTGTGCTTCGCCAGGTAGGTTATAGTGGATTTGTGACAATGATGGGGTATTCTTGTCTGCAATGCCCGCAGGCAGTAATGTCTGTTTCTTTGCCACCAATGTCAGGTATAGTGGCTCGCCGCTCAAGTCATTTTTATCCACAATACCATTATGAGCAGACAATCTACATACTACCTCTTTTTCCACACTCTCTCCTGGTACATAACGCACCGCATGCGTATGATGGGTGACTTGTGTCTTGCCCACGAAGAGTGCCACCAGTGCTTGCTCTTGTTTGTCCAACTCGTTCAGTACCAGCTCCATCGCCTTTCCGTCTGCAGGAACGTGCTCCACATCGCCCGCCAATATATTGAGTCGTGTCTCGCGAATACGGTAGATTTGCTTAGCGGCACCTTCTGCCATTTTCGCCACCGAACCAGCCATAAACTGCTCTTCCAGTAGCGGCATCAACTCCTCACCTCTCGCCTCTAAACTGTAGGCAGCCTTGCTGCCGTTCTGTAGCTCGCCTTGCGAGCGTCCACTAAACTGTAGCGAAGCGTTCTCTACCCCATAACCTACCAATCTCCCATCCTCGCTCAAACTCACCAACTGGGTATTTATCCCCTTTTGTGCAGTCACTTTGTACGCACGCTCAGTATCCGCACTGCTTTCTGTGGCTACGCGAACGGCACGTAGTTGACAGTTGGTGTTATTTTCCATAATAATCTCTTCTGCGCCCAAATAGCGTTCAGCGTATTGATAGAATACGCCTGGTGTTTGTGTCACCACCTCATAATCAATGTGAATTACCAACTCTGTCTTGGGCATGTAATATACCACTGCCGCTTCATTCTCTCGCACCACCTGTGCGAATGTCATACAGCTAATTGCCACGAGCATTCCGCTCAATAAATACTTTTTCATATATCTCTAACTTCTAACGTCTAACTTCTAATTTCCTCCCCTTTTGGGGGAGGTCAGGAGGGGGCTCAAACTCTAAAAACTCCCCACGCCTCATCAGCTTGCCTATGCAGCATCTCCAGTCCGTTCTTCACTTGGCATCCCATTTTTTCGCCTTTCTGCAAGAACAGTGTCCTCTCGGGATTGTAGATGCAGTCGTATAGCAGATGTTCTTTGCTCAGGTACTCATAGGGTATGTTGGGGTATTCGTTTTCGTATGGATGCATACCCAGAGGCGTACAGTTCACTATTATCCTATGCTCCCGCATCACCTGCTCATCCACTTCATCATATCCCAATCGCCTCATCACCTCATCACCTCTTTCTGCTCCCTTGTTTATAGGGGAGCTGTCGCAAAGCGACTGAAGGGTTCCTTCACCTCTCACCTGTAGCGAAGCGTCCTCTAAACTGCAGCTCCGCTGCCTACTCACCACCGTCCACTTTACTCCCATCTCTTTCAGCGCATATTGTATAGCTTTGCTCACGCCACCTGTGCCTAGCAGCAGTGCTTTCTCTCCGTTGTGTACAAGTGGTGCCAGACTGTCGCGAAAACCTATCCAATCGGTGTTGTATCCTTTCCCGTGGCAAACCACGTTCACGGCGCCAATCTCTTGTGCTATGCTGTCTATCTCATTTAGGTAGGGTAGGATAGTTTCTTTGTAGGGGTAGGTGACATTGAATCCATCCAGTTGTTTCATCAGTTCTCTGACCTCTTCTATCTGGTCAATGGGGTATGGCCTGTATTGCGCGTCTATTCCTTCTCGCGCAAACAACTCCGTGAAGTACCTCTCCGAATACGAGTGCCCCAACGGCTTCCCTATTATCCCATATCTATTCATTGCCTTTACACCCTCGCCTCTAACCTCTCACCTCTAACCTCTCACCTCTCACCTCTCGCCTCTCACCTCTCACCTCTAACCTCTCACCTCTAACCTCTCATCTCTTCTCTCTACTCTCTACTTAATCCCCTCATACGTGCTCTGCCTTGTAGGATCCACATCCATCAGCACGTCATATACCAGTTTTTTCTCTTCGCTAGTGCCTCCCTTGAATATGTTCACCAGCTCATCGTTCTTTGCATCGAGGAAGGCGCCCACTACGTATGTCGCAGGGCGAGCACTGTACGCTTCTTTCAGCACTTTGATATCTTTCGCAATGCGTGCACGACCGTTGGCTACGTTGTTCACCATCTCATCCAGTCCGTAGCGGTGGTAGTCGTAGTAGTAGGTGCGGTATTTCTTAAACGCCTCATCCATCAGGTTGTTGATCAGCGCATAGCGGTTGCGGTTGCTCTCGAACGCCTTCCATCCTGCCGCTTCGCTCATCTCTAGCGATGCCGACTGCGCAGCATTCACGATGTTCTCGCACATCTGGAAGTAGGGTGTACCGCCCAACTTCGAGAACGAGTCCATGTCGTGTCCGATGATCAGGTAGCAGTAGTATGCCAGCAGTGCCGTCAGGTTGGTTGTGAAGGTATGTTGCTGAAAATCCAATCGGTCGTACTCTTGGTAGGTGAATACGAAGTTATTGTCCTTGAAGTTTAGCAGTGGGGTAGAGTATGCTGTGCCATATACGGGACGACGACTCTGACAGGTCATCTCGCAGGTGAATAGGTTATCTGCCACGCTTTTCACCACGATCAGCATACTGCACTCTATGCGTTCTGTCTCTTGGAACGTCATATTGGTCCATCGCATGGTGTTCATGTATTCCTCTATGCTTTGTTGCAGGGTGGTGAATACTTGTTTGTTGGTACCTTGCACTTGGTCTGAGTTCACGTTCACGGTGCATCTCAGTTCTTGTCCCCAACTCGCCGCGCTGAGGCAAGCTAGAGCGATAGCTATGATTACTTTTTTCATTTTCATTTATTTCGCGTGTGGTGCGCATGTGCGCATAATAACGTGCAAAGGTAATACTTTTTTCTGACATATGCAAATCTTTGTTATTTTTTTCAAAAAAATCTCTCCACCCTCTAATCTCTAACCTCTAACCTCTAACCTTCCTTCTCTCTTATCTCTACTCTCTTATCTCTTATCTTATTAAAAAAAAATTGCAAGTTTTGCAAATTTTTCGTACCTTTGCACCCGCAAACGAAAAATACTTGTATTTATGAAGCACATCCACCTCTTTTTGGGCATTCTTCTTGCCTTATTACCTTGTCAAATTTTTGCCTCAATTGACATGCAAGCGCACGTAGCGTCCGACGAAGGCAAACAGTCTTATACGGCATATTTGAATAAGCAAAAGTCTTATTATACAGGCGTTTATGCTTATGACCAACTTCTTGCTATCACGGGCGATGAACTCTTTGGTCGTCTCAATCAACTGATGGGTAATACCTGTAAACTTGATGCGTGGGGCCTTGATTACGGTGATCTACGCTATGCATACGAAGATGTCGATCGTGACCTCAATCGCAGTGGGTATATTATTGGTTATTACAATGGCGCAAGCTTCGAGGCTAAATGGGATTCTGGTAAGACTTGGAATCGCGAGCACACATGGCCACAATCCAAAGGGGCTAACAAGGATATTACGATGGGGCATGATATGCAGTCTGTACGTCCAACTCAAACCTCTATCAACTCCGACCGTGGCAATACGGCCTATGGAGAGAGTTATGGCTACTACGACCCAGATGAGGAAATTAGCATTAATAATAGTGCGTATAAGAAGATTAACTTGGGTTCGTACCGTGGCGATGCTGCGCGTGTGATTCTCTACGATTATTTGGTGTATGGTGAGCAGGGAGGTCATAAGAATGCTTTGTATAATGGCAATGCGCAGTTGCCTGCTAAGGTAGGTTCTAAAGGGGTGTTTGAGACGATTGAAGTTTTGCTCAAGTGGCATATGCAGGACCCTCCATCGCTCACCGAGATGGTGCGTAATGATGGTGCGCAGGAGTATCAGGGTAATCGCAACCCTTTGATTGATTTCCCCGAGTTGGCTATCGAACTCTTTACTAGCAGCAATATGCTCTGTTATTCAGTCAATTATGATGTAGCAGAAACTGTTTCTCCTCGGTATATGCGTACTGTCAGTGGTGGTGGCTTTATTACCTATTTGACTATGCCTGATGGTTCTCATCCATCTCACGTGACTGTCACGGGGGCTCAGTCTTCGTATGATGCTGATCTTGGGCGTCTTACGATTACCAATGTGACGGGGAATGTGACTATTCGTACTACCACTCCTGCATCGTATGTATCTGTTGAAAGTCGCGCGTGTGCGAGAATATATAATGTGTCAGGTGAGTTGCTTTGTACTACGGATGATGTGCCTGCGGCTCTTATGCAATTGCGTTCAGGTTTGTATATTGTCAGTCAAGGTACACAAACGCGCAAGGTCATGGTTCCATAGTCCATTTGCCGAGGTTACCGCTGCGTAGCAGCCATCACCTTGCCCATCGGGCGACATCACCCATTATTCTTCACTATTGTTTTAGCTAACTAGCGATGTATCGCTCTTTTAACCTAAAACAATATACCCGTTGAATTGACAATAATTGTCGTTAAAATTGACGTTAATTGACATTCTAAAAAAACCACCTACATTGTTGTTCTTAATTTTTTCTTAAAAAAAACTTGCTTAATTCGAAAAAAAGTACTATCTTTGCAGCGTCAATTCAAATGAAAACGGTTAAGACACTCCACTTTGATGCGATTAACTATTTGTATATCAGCGTGTAACGTATGTTTGTGTGTCCTTTTTTTAGGGCTGTGTTTTTAGGGCGATAGGTGAACTATCGTCGTTTTTATTTTTGGCTTGACGGCTGTTTTTTGAGCAGCATTTTTACATATTTCGACGAGTATAGTACGCTATACCGTCCTTTGGTGTTTATTTGTATGCGCACACGCGCACATGTATGAAGTACTAATCACTTCGCCCTCTGCTCACAGAAATGAGCAATAAATTGCGCCTTTGGCGCACATGATATAACATACCTAACGAGGACTTCATGGTCTGAGTTTGCAAATACCTAACGAGGACTTCGTGGTCTGAGTTTATAAATACCTAACGAGGACTTCATGGTCTGAGTTTATAAATACCTAACGAGGACTTCGTGAGTCCGAGTCAATAAATACCTAACGAGGACTTCGTGAGTCCGAGTTAAGAGGAGGAATGGCGGCGAGCCCAACTCGTAGAACGAGTTTTTTCTCGCAAGCACATTCCGACGAAGTGTTCTTTGACGTATTGACATATTTGGATTTTACACTTTTTAGGCGGAATTTTCGCCAAACTCGGTAAAAATTTACCGCCAAACTCGGTAAAAGTTCCGCCAAATTCTATAGTAATTTTCCGCCAAACTCTATAGTAAGAATCCGCCAAACTCTATAGTAAGAATCCGCAAAATTCATTATTTTTTTTCATAAATACTTGTATATGTGAAAAATAAGTTGTATCTTTGCAGCGTCAAAAACACACGCATAATAACTATTATTTTTTATGGCAGAGAAAACATACAAAAAGCGTATTGCAGACCAGTTGTTAGCAGAACGTCTAGAAGAGGTTGGAGCAGTACTGATAGAAGGACCTAAGTGGTGTGGAAAAACCACTACTGCTCTTCAGCATGCTAAAAGTTCAGTCATGTTAGCAAACCCAGAGACTCTACAGAAGAGCAAAATCATGATTGCTACCAATTCTTCTCAGCTATTAAGCGGTAATACTCCGCGACTGTTTGATGAGTGGCAGACCGTTCCAGAACTTTGGGATAATATCCGATATGAGGTTGACGAGCGTAATGCAGAAGGTCAATTCATATTGACGGGTTCTGCGGTGCCAGTTACATCAGACAAGATAGTGCATTCTGGTACTGGTCGCTTCGCTTGGATAACCATGCGTCCGATGAGTCTTTGGGAATCTGAAGAATCCACAGGCTCAGTGAGTCTTCAAGCACTTTTTGATGGACATCAACAAGTTGAGGGCGATTGCAAATACAAACTAGATGATATCGCTTTTAAGCTATGTCGTGGTGGATGGCCCTCATCGCTTAATCGCTCTCCAAGAGCGGCATTACGCGTGGCTAGAAATTATTTTGATGCGGTGGTAAAAACAGATTTTATCCGTGTAGATGGTACTTTGCGAGATCAAAATCGCAGCCGCATGCTTCTTCGCTCATTAGCTCGTTTACAAGGAACACAAACTGCAATTAGTGTAATCAGACAAGATATGCTTTCGAATGATGAAAGTACATTGTCGGAAGTAACGGTGGCTTCCTATATTGAGGCGTTGCGAAAAATCTTTGTAGTTGAAGATATGCCCGCATGGAGCGCTAATTTGCGTTCCAAGACGGCTATTAGGACCAGCCCAACACGTTATTTTGTTGATCCAAGCATCGCGGTTGCCGCATTGGGTATCACACCAGCGGATTTATTGGATGATATGCAAACATTTGGTTTCCTCTTTGAGGCCATGGCTATCCGAGATTTGCGTGTGTATGCTGATGCTTTGGATGCTAAAGTTTACCATTATCGCGATAAAGATGAACTGGAATGTGATGCTGTAATAGAGTTGCGCAATGGTAGATATGCTTTGGTGGAAATCAAAATCGGTGGTATGGATAATATACTCATAGCAGCTAAGCAATTGCAGAAGTTAGCGAAGAAGATTAACACAGAGAAGATGGGCGAGCCAGCATTCCGCATGGTACTAACGGCTGTTGGTGATGAAACCTATTGCCTTGAAGACGGCACTCTTGTAGTGCCAATTGGCTGCCTAAAGCACTGATTTACAGTGAAAACACGGTGCTAACACAAACTTGTATTACCATCCAAATGAAATAGAGGCAAACGACTCTATTTCATTGTTTTATACTCTCTCCGAAAAACACTCTAACAGCCGCAGGCGGTCCAACAGCCCTCTTGGCGGTCTAACTTCTAACAGCGTTAGCGGTCTAATATCCAAATTTGTCAATACGTCAAAGAAGTAGGAAGTGCCCTATCTGTTTCACGACTATTAGGCGACCACGATAGGACATCTGTGGGACATCTGTAGCACTTCTGTGGAACTTCAAACAAAACAAAGAATAATAACTACCTTCCCTGAAGGATAATCAACAATGACAAAGCAGGCTCAAATAGAAAACGTACCACGCACACAAGCAGAAATACTACAATTGGGCAAGGAGGTGATTTCCTACTTGCAACATTTGTGTGAAGACTATGACATGGGAAACACCTTTGCCATTGTGCTTGTGGCTGTTCTCCTGCGAACACTGCTTAAGACGAAAGGATCAACCGAATCTGTCTTGAAGCAGTTGGGAAAAGACACAATAGATTTTGTTGACACACGCGCACCAATAGGTTCGTTTTCGTATTGGACATTTGGCGACAATATATGCAATCATACTTTTATTGCGCACAATGTATATGGTGGTTTGTTGAGTAAGATAGTTACCAACGGTGAGCATGGTTTGAACTTGGATTACCAACCATTGTTGGATAGAAACCGAAACGCTGATAAGCAATCTTTCGATGATTGGTACACGGCTATTGTGTTCAAAGATTCTACATTCCAATTATCTCGCGAAGATTGCATTAATATTGTAGCAGACAAGGATGGTGGTGCTCATTTAGACAAAAGGATTCCTCCTAAATATAGTTGTTTCCGTGAACCTACAGCATTGCAATTCATCATTGATGGCCAAATAGCTGTTTTTAACCAAAATCCCGTATATGTTTCCATCCGCCAAATAGCATGGGAAGTATTAGAGAGTTTGAAAAGAGCAAAAGTGATTTAAAAAACAGATAACAAACCCCGCCTAGACAAAAAGAAATATGGCATTATTTGTAATATATGGCTACCAAAATTCAGGCAAGACGCATACGGCTTGGCTGGTGTATAATCTGCTCAAGGCAGCAGGTTCTAAATTGTATTTTGAAAGCCATCCTGCACAAAACGAACTCACATACGCTGAGGTATTGCAACATATTACAGACAGATATAATGCTCCTGACACCACACCTCACATCTCGGATTTTAGAGCATTAATTGAGTACAAAGGTAAAAAGGTGGCAATCTTCAGTGCAGGTGATTGTGTGAAAGATTATAATTGGGCAGTCACTAGTTTAGTAGATAATTTGGATTGGGCACAAAAGGAGGGGGCTGACCATATCGTTTGTTGCTCAAGATATATAAATCGAGCAGGTTCTGTACAACGCTACTTGTTAGACAATTACAATATATACAAATTGTATCATAAATCTCGCACAAATATTCTCTCTGAGCAATTAGCGGATATACAAAAGGTAGCAAAAAAAATATTTACAGATATAAAACATAGTAGTATGCTTCAATCAGCACTGCAGGACGCATATAATCAAGATAATAATATTGGAGAAGTTGGTTTATTTCAAAGGATAATTGAATATTTTGAGTGTCATCCTAAATGCACTCCTATCAAGATGCACCAACATTATGTTCAATATGGTAATCCTGTTGTTAAATGTGAAATCTCAGACATATTATTTGTGTCTTATTCGAAGCATTATCCTTGGATGAAAATAAATTTTTTGCAAGCAAAAAAAGCGGATTTTAACAATAGGAAAGAGGGATTGGTTTCAAATAATACAAAATTAAAGTTTAGTATTGACAAAAATCAGTATAATTTATTGAAGGATCGTCCTGAAATTGACCCATTGAAAACAGGATTGCCTAAAGACATTTTGAGTAAAGCATGTAATGCGTCAATCACTTCATATGGAGTATTCTACAATGCTTCGAATTCTAGTAAGACTACTACGGTTGAATTTGCATTTGAGATTACTGATTTATTGCAACCTACTCCAAAAGTTACAAGGGCTTGTTTTGGAACAATTGACACCTACTATGGTTGTATTTGCAATAATAAATATTGTCATTGTCATTGTTGGCATGAACTTAATTTATTGACGACTTTAGATACAGATTGTTTTGAGAACGCACTATTAAATTTCCAAATAGGTTCACCTATTGAAGATGAAGGGGCAATCCACTTAGCAAAAGCCATTGAAGCACTTTTACAAAAAGAGGGGAAAAGCAACCATTCATTCATGCAATTTATGCAAAAACATGAACATCAGTGGAAATCTATTTCGAATGATAATAATAAAGGTTTAGACATGGACAATCTCGAATCGTTATCATCCATTCAATATGTTGTATTGGTAGATATTGACAACGAAGAATACAGCAATAACGATTAATCCCCCACGGGCACGGGTCATTGGTTTGACCTCTGCTCACAGAAATGAGCAATAAATTGCGCCTTTGGCGCACATGATATAACATGCCTAACGAGGACTTCGTGGTCTGAGTTTATAAATACCTAACGAGGACTTCGTGAGTCCGAGTCAATAAATATCTAACGAGGACTTCGTGAGTCCGAGTTAAGAGCGGAGGCGCATGTCGCCCAATGATGCAAGGCATCAGTCATTGCGACCATGCTGCCGAACGCGAAAGTGTTCTTTGACATATTGATATGATAAAAATCTATTTGAGATAGGGTAGGTTTTTGGAGGTTCTTTACAACTCCCATAGAACTTCGCTTACCACTCGGTTACCACTAATCACGTGCCGCCACTGTCACCTCTGTATTTTGGTGTCAAATAACGGCTCGGTTCTGTGGTACCTTCTTCTGCTGTTATACTAATATTATCAATGTAACAACTGTATGTTGTAATTGCATTCCCCTTGTTCGATGTCCCTTCTGCAGGTGAAATGGTTAGGACAACTTTATCAAACTGTTGCAGGTCTGAAAAAGTATATGTGCTATATGAAGTTGTTTTGTTGCTCCATGTTATTGTGGTAGAATTTGTATATACAACATTATTATTTAAGTATGTGGTAAAAGTCACGTGTGGCCATGTTTGTGTTGTACTAGGGAAAGAAGTCCATGCAGCGTCAAGTGTAAATTGAATATTGGTATATGACGATAAATCAAATCCAGCAAATGTGAACGTGTTATTATTTTTTGAAGTACCTCCAAACGATGGCTTAGGATTTCCATTATTGTTATTGATATTACCTGATGCTGTAATGTTGTTAGTGGTTCCTGATGCTCCTGTATTGGAATAAATTGTCTCACCCCACACCTGTCCTATTCCGACAATAAGGAGCATAGTTAATACCATCACAAGGCGTTTGCCTAATGTTTTGCTTAAAGCACTTGCTTGACTGAAAAGTAGATTTGTCATCATATCTTTATGTTTTAATTATTAGCACATCAATAGCCCCCATGGGCGTTGAAATATAACGGCTCTGCCGTAAACGCGTTCTTTGACGTATTGACATATTTGGATTTTACACTTTTTAGGCGCACTTTTTGTGAAATATCACACTTTTTAGTCGCACTTTTTGCAAAATATCACACTTTTTAGGCGCACTTTCTTGCACAATTCAAAAAAAAGCAGTATCTTTGCAGCCGAATTAAACTATCATATAATATAGTTTATATTTTCATTTGTGTTACTATATGATATTTTATTGGTATTATGAGCAAGTCCACACAAAGTACTCTTCTGCCACGGAGAGCCCAAAAAAACTTAGCCATTGTAGGCGAACAAATTCGTTTGGCTCGTTTGCGTCGTGATATTAGCATTGCGCAAATTGCTGATCGTGCAGGTTGTTCAGAACTGACGGTAATGCGTGTCGAAAAAGGTACTCCTTCTGTAGCGATAGGTACATATCTGCGCATTCTATTTGCCCTGAACTTGGACGAGGATATCCTATTGATTGCGCAGCAAGACACCATCGGTCGTGAGTTGCAAGACCTATCACTCAAAAAACGCCAACGTGCATCATCAAAACAATAGACTATGCAAGAGATTGAAGTATATCTTGACCACAATGCCCAATTAGAATTGGTGGGTAAACTTACCTACGAACAATTGCGAGGTAATGCTACGTACCATTTCTCATATGATGCTGCGTGGCTGACTAATCATCCACACTTATCCTTGAGTGGTGATTTGCAATCCCATACAGGTTGGCAGCATGCAACAAAGCGCCTCTTTGGTTGTTTCACAGATGCCTTGCCTGACCGTTGGGGACGGCGTTTGATTGATAAACGCGAGCAGATTGTGGCTCAAGCAGAGAATAGAATTCCTCGAACATTCAGTGATTTTGATTATCTGCTTCAGTTGGATGATTACTCTCGTATGGGAGCGTTCAGATTTCGCATAGCTGGCGAAAAGAATTTTATCGGCACTTCTGATGGTGAGATGTCTGTACCTCCACTCACATCGCTACGCGATTTCACGCAGATAGCACAGGCGTACGAGGCAAAACCTGATAATATACAATGGGTTACCAATCTGTTACGTCAAGGCTCATCCTTAGGCGGAGCACGTCCGAAAGCCAATATGATGGATGAAAATGGCATGTTATATATTGCCAAGGTGCCATCCATTCATGACGACTACGATGTGGCTCTTTGGGAACATTTTGCTCATCAGTTAGCGAAGAAAGCAGGCATACAGGTTGCTGAAACTAAGCTTATGGCTATCTCGGGTTTCTCTCATCATGTATTGCTATCCAAACGCTTTGACCGAATGGGAGCCAATCGTGTACATTCCGTATCCGCTATGACGCTCACCAATCTTCAGGATGGCGCAGATGCTTCTTCGGGGAATGGATATTTGGACATTGTGGATACGATTGTCAGTGGCATGGGTATTGCAGATGCGGATAAGAATCTCAGAGAATTGTACCGTCGAGTGGCTTTCTCTATTTGCATAGGCAATCACGATGATCACTTCCGCAATCACGCCTTTGTTTTGACATCCAATGGTTGGACACTTTCGCCAGCATATGATATTAATCCCACTAACATGCTGACTCAGAGTTTGCTGATTTCTGATTGTTCCTGCGAATCCTCGCTTATGGAGTTGCAGCGCGCTTCAGGACACTACTTATTATCTGAAGAAATAGCATTGCAGATCATCAACGAGGTGAAAGATGCAGTCCGTGATTGGCGTAAGGTAGCAACGCTTTGCCACATTACTCCAGCAGAACAGCAGCGTTTTGCAAAACGATTGGAGTATTGCTTGTAACCACATAACGAACTTTCCGTTCAATCCAAATGAAATAGGGTCAAACGACTCTATTTCTATTTTTATCCAAATTATGTCAACATTTCAAAGATCACTTCGCGGCAGAGCCGCTATATTAGGTTATAGGTCAAAGGCGAAAGGTTAAAGGCACGAACCTCATCTTCGCTATAAACCTTAATAACTCAACACAACGCACCAAAGGTGCAAACAACATAACAACGTCGCTTTGCGACACACAACGTTCGGCTCGCCGAACAAGAAATATTGATATGATAAAAAAACTCGTTATCAATTAAATAATACTTATAAGACCCCAGTATATTGCCCCTTATATGCCACCTATCTCCATAGGAACTTCATTGGAACCTCATAGGAACTTCATAGGAACTTCACCGAAGGATTGGCGAGATATAAGCAAGGAATCTATAAGGGATATATATGGGATATATCAGGGATAAACTGCAGATAAGAAACATATAAAACTTCATATATTATGACAAGTTCTACTACTCGTGCCTTTATGGCTAAGAAACCATTTGCTACTGCTTCTGCTTTCATGGCAAAAACCAACCAACTGTTATCAACTATGGCAAGACTCCGCCTCTTGCTCGTGATGTTCGTGACCTTAAGCGTTAGCGCGGAGGTATTAGGTGCCGCTGCAACTCTACCTGTGGACTATTCTTTCGCAAACGGAAAAAATTCTCTTCCTACAGGAGTAAGTCAATCTGGATTAGGAAGTGACTACGATAGTCATTCTCCCTATCTTTTGAAATTTGATAGTGATAATGATTACCTTCAAATTCAAGTTGATGCTGCAGTAGATAAGATTATATTCGCAGTCAAAATGATTGGTGGTAATAGTACATCATATTTTCAACTGCAAGGTTCTTCTGATGGGAACACATACACTGACATCCAAAAATTCGAAATTAAAGGTAAGCAAAATGATATCAAAAATTGCACAACTACGGTAGTTATCAATTCTTCGTATCGCTATTTTAGATTTGTATTTGATAAGGGGTCTAATGTGGGTTTTGGAAAACTAAAAATCACCAAAGCAACTGTTGCCACTCCAACTTTAACTGTAACTCCCACTTCTTTAGCATTTGGCACTGTTGAGAAGGGTAGTACTGTTGCTGCAAAAACATTCTCTATTAGTGGTTCTAATTTAACTAGTGGTAACTTGAGTATTTCTGCTCCAACGGGATATTCAGTATCACGAACATCAGTCAGTGTCAACGGTACTTTATCAAGTACGGACATCACCGTCACACCAAACACATCTACCGCAGGAACATACAATGGCAATATCACAATCTCAGGTGGAGGTTTAACATCTGATGTAAAGGTTGAAGTGAAAATGACTGTTCTAGAGACATATACTATTACATGGATTGTAGATGGAGAAACCAAGCATACAAATTCTGCTACTTATGGTGGTAGTGTAACCGCACCTAATGTTGATGAAATTCCATGTGGTGATGTCATTGCAGGCTGGACAGACGCCAAGAATGGCGAGTATATTCACGAAACTTCTACACTATACGAAGGTGCTAAAGCAAATATTACCAATATTACTAGTGATATAACCTTCTACGCAGTCTTTGCGGATTATGCAGATTAATAAAGCGAAAGGAAATAAATAGTATTAACCAATTAAAAATGAAATGATTATGAAAACTTTACATACTATATACACATCTTTCGCAAAGCGTTTTATAATGCTGCTTATGGTTTTAATGACTATTGGCATTGGTAGTGCGTGGGGAGAAGATTATGAATTGGTATCAACAATCACAGATGGTGAATATGTAATCGGTGCTGTGAAAGGTTCTGCAGGAACAAATACTACAATATATGCTATAAACAATACAGACGGGAGTAATTGGAAGAGTGCCACAGAAACAACTCCAAGTAATGGTAAAATCTCTAATCCAGCATCATCAATTGTATGGACATTAACTAAAACGGGAAATAATAGTTTTACATTGAAAAATGGCTCTGTTTATTTAACTATTGCAACTACAACAGGTTCTGGAAGTGTTAGGTCAAATTCGACAAGTGCAGGAACAATATATTTTGCTTCTACAGGTTCTAGTAGTACATTCGAAATATCAGGAGTTAGCACTTTTACTGTCTCATCAGGAAACCAAGTAGGTTACAATATTGGTAATGGATATCGTCAATATGCGGAGCGTGGTCATTCCACTACTACAACTACTGGAAGCATTTCTACACAGTTTAGATTTTACAAGAAAATTGCTTCTACTTTTACCGTTAAATGCCAGTCTAACAATGCCAATTATGGTACCGTTTCAGAAGCATCTGTGACAAATGTCGCAAACAATACAAGCATTTCTGCCGAGGGTAATGTACTGACTATTGGCGAAACTGAGATAACTGCTACACCAAATGCACAAGATGCTAATTATACCTATGCCTTTAGTGAGTGGACTGGAATCCCTGCAGGTGGAAAGGTAACTGCGGATGTTACTGTTACAGCTAACTTCACAAGCACGGCACGTGCCCTCACCAACTACCGTACCACATGTAGCGCACAAACGAGCTATTCTGTGACCTATAAAGAGAATGGTGCAACAAGTGGAAATGTGCCAACGGATGCAAATAGTCCATATGAAGAAAATGCAGAAGTCACCGTTCTTGAGAATACAGGCAATCTTGCAAAGACAGGTCATACTTTCAACGGTTGGAATACCCGAGCCGATGGCTCTGGCAATAATTATACTGCTGGTGCAACATTTACTATTACTGAGAATACAACTCTCTACGCCCAATGGAAGCAGAATTATACTATCACTTTCCATGATGGCGATGATACTACTCCTTGGACTCAAACCATTGATGCGGAATCAATAGACCTTAATACCTATGTAGGTACACACGCGTGCGGAGAGTATAATTTCGCAGGTTGGTCCACAGCTTCCACGCAATACAATGACCAAACAGCTAATATCACTACTTGGGTTACGGGTACTTATACACCGACTGCAAATATTGACTTATATGCCGTTTATGTAAAAGGCGACATCGCACAAGATTTTGCACTCAACTGCGAAGGCGGTGTATATGAGATTTGGGAGAAAGGAACAAATAAACATATGGCTGGACGCCAAGATGGTGGTAATAATAAGTTCTATACAACTGAATATTGGGATGCAAACAATAGCGAATCTAATGGCGCACCATTTACTATTACTAAAGTTGCAGACAATACATATACTTTGCAAAATGCCGATGGTCAATATATCATAGGAAATACATACGATGAAGATGACCTTGATATAGAAGATACATGGGAGAATGCTGATAAATACAAGTGGACAATATCTAATGGTACTAACGGAACTTGGCGTTTTACAAATAAAGTTTCTACCAATTACGCATTGGTTTTCTATAGTACCTCTTTCCAATTACGTTCTGCTTCTACTGTAACATCAGGAAGCTCCTACTACGATTTGGAACTCACTCCTGCAGCATCAAATGTATATCAATCTAATCCTAATTGCGGACCTTATTATATTATATTCAACACTCATGGCGGAGAATTTATTCAAGGTGATGAATATCCATATGGAAAAGAGAAGACAGGTTTGACTGAGACTACCGACGCGAAGTTCCCTGCTGCAGAATTAGAAGGATACACTTTTGCAGGTTGGAAAGATGGTTCTCCTCAAGAGGACATCAACTATGAACCATATCTAAAGAAGGCAGGTGATAATCTTGTGGTTTCTTCCAACAAAACATACCATGCCGTTTATTATTACTACGATGAAGAAGAGGATATTGATTGGTCAGAAGAGTTTACCACTGGTATCTATGCGGATGTAAACGGAATAAAGTATTTTCTCGCAGGTACGCCTGATCGCGGAACTATGTCCTCTACCACTGATTGTGGATATGTGTCCGAAGTTACCATTACTCCAGGTACAGGAGAAAATGCAGGAAAATACAAGATTACAGTCAATGACGTAGGTATGGCTCCTGAAGCAGGGGAAACAGACCTTGTTGATGGTACCGCGTGGTGGACGATTACAGAAACTTCTGTAGGTTCTGGTGAGTATAAGATTTCAGGAGAAGATAAGAGAAATATTGTTCTGCGAAATTCTTCGTTTGGGCATTACTCGTATAATGCGGGTAGTAGTTATGGTGCAGGTTATTATTACCCTCGTTTCGGTAAATGTCTTGAGCACCACTGGACATCTAATCCTGTAGATGTATATACTATGACTTGGAAAATAGATGAATATATCCATGCTACAACAACTGTTCAATCTGGTAAAACAATCGCAGCATTACCAACTAATCCTTTGGACAATGCTCTCGGTTGCTGTGCAGATAAATTTATCGGTTGGACTGCATCTGAGGCTCAAACCATCAGCAAGGCAGATGTCTTTACTACATTAGCCGAAGCTAAAGCTAAATTCCCCAATATCACTGAAAACAAAACCTTCCGTGCCGTCTTCGCAACTGCCGCACAAGGTGTTGGAACTTCTATTGCTGACTTCAGCGAGATGGGATATGAAAATGCCACAGCCGTTACCGCCCCAATCTTCTTAGGCGATGGCGAAGGTCATGGCGATGCAACTATCAGATTGGCGAAAGCACAAAGCTCAAGCAATGCGCCTACATATTACACCGACGGCGAAGCCGTGCGTATCTATGCAGGCGGTACTATCACTATCGAATCGTCCTATCATATAAAGAATGTTACATTTGCTTTTGCAACAGGCGATGGTACAAATGAAATAACTGCAAACTCAGGTACATATGTGGAGAATGTATGGACAGAAAATGTTGAAAGCCCAACAAATAATCTAATCCTCACTATCGGCGGCGAAGCAGGACAACATCGTCGTATCGCTTCCATCACTGTAACAACCGGCGTAAGCGGTAGCCAATATACCAACTATGTAACCCAATGTACAACATTGCCAAATCCTGCTCTCAGTGATGGTAGTGTTTCTGAAATCGATGTAAGTTGTGGCGATTTCTCTACTCTCAATAATAGTCAAGCGATTACATTCTCAACCATGCAAAACTTGACCTGTCCAGTTACTTTTGAGGTGATAGAAGGTGACTTCCTCATTTCAACCGCTAGGGACAGGGCAGCACAATATCAATCAAAAGTTAAAGTGGTACCATATAAAACGGGTGAAAATCTTGGTAAACTGAGGAATGTATATGTCCGTGCAAATGCCACAGACCACAACGAGACCTTCACTGGTCAAATTAAGGTAACAAGTGATGAAATCACAGAGAACATAATCATCGATCTTACAGCCACAGTAACTTGTGATAAATTTACGCTCACTACAAATAACCATTTGGGTACTGAAACAGTAGTAGTAGGTAATTATTTTGCCGGCGATGTCATTGCTGACGAACCTACACCATCATCCGACGCATGTACTGCTGGTTACACCTTCGACGGTTGGTCAACAAGTGAGGTAGAGTATGGCTCCGTTGCATATTCTAAGGTTACTTTCCCATACACTATGCCAGCTGAAGATGTCGCTCTTTATCCAGTATATCGCATCAACCCTACCGAAGACTACCACCGTGTCACCTCCGACCTCGGTGCTAACAACTGGGCAGGAGACTATTTGATAGCGGCGGCATCTACAATAGTTGCAGACGGTAGAACTTCTGATTTGGAAACAATTAATGGTGCTAATATTGATGAAAATATAGTGCCCGCATCATTTGGTGATGATTACTATGTATCGCTTATAGCAGTTGAAGGTGGATATGTGTTGAAAACACGAGATGATTTAAAGCCTTATATATACATTACGGACGGGGCTACTTCTGGGAAAACAACGGATGATTTAACAACAGCAGATGATTATCCATTAACAATAACGTGGGATGAAGAATCAAAAAAGATTACTATCCATAATGCTAAAAACACTAAAGGATATGCAATCAATTATTCATCACGAGCAAGTCCTTCTAGATTTGGATTCTTTAAAGCATCCCCTATCTACCTCTACAAGAAATCACCTCTCTACACTTCATCTTTGATTTGCGAGGAGATAACGGCTGAGAATGCTATGGTAACTTCTACTGCGGGTCAAACCGTGAAGGTGAATGTGACAGCTACCATGAGTGGTATGACTGTCAATCGAGTTCGCACACTCACTGTAGAGAGGGATAATAAACACTTTACCGCGACAATCACCCCAACTGCTACCGAAAATGAATACAATGTAGCAGTAAGTTACACTCCTTCTGTAGAGGATATTACTGACGGCACAGAAACAGCCACTATTACTATCAAGGTGAACGACAACCCTGTTACCACTTTCCAAGTCACTGGTCGCCACTTACCAGAGAACTTTGTCATCGCAGCCAAATGGGGAGATAATTGGTATGCCCTGCCAGCGAACTGTGTCAATAGTGGCGATTCTAAACAAGGTATCTTGATTGATGTGGATGATATTAATAATCCTATCTCCGCAACCGCTCCTACTACTACCAAGTATGGTTTACATGGTGTGAAACCTGGTCGTCAAACGGAGTATGGACAAAGCATCCTACTTACCGAACGTGTGTCAAACACCCAAAAAGCATTGTACCAGAATAATGGAGCTAATGAGAATATTTGGGTGTATGCTCAATATGCAAATTATGATAAGGAAAATCCTACTTATTACGAGTGGATACCTTCCACTAATGATCTAACCAACTACACATTCACACATTCTGCTTCTTCACGTAAGTTAGGTGTAAATGAGAATGGCATATTTGGTGCATATACCACTGATGTTCAAGTGCGTCTGTTACCTGCTACATTCTATGATCAAGTAGCCGTACAAGTGATTAAGTGGAAAGCAAATAGTGTCATAGTAATGTACACAGGTGCGGAAACTACCGCTACAACCCAAGTGGGCACCAATGCTGCCACTGCTGATCAAACATTGGCTAATCAAAAAATTACACACGGAATCTACGAATTAACTACGAATCAATCATTGACTGCAAATGCAGGTAAGATATTGACTATGTGCTTTGGAACTACCCAAGTGAAGGTAGAAGTGCCATTGATTGTTAGCGAAAAAGTGATAGCTTCTGCCAATGGACACGATGTGGTAATTTTGAATGGTGGTAAACTGACAGCTGCAGCGACATCCTATTCATATAATACTATATATGTGTATGGTGGCGGTAAATTGGCTATTCCTGAAGGTGCTCAGTTAGACGTAAACAATATCATTCTTCGAGCAGGTGGTATAGATGGAGTTGGAGAAGATGCAATCTACCAATACATCTACCCACAAGTAGATTTGAAGGGCACACTAACTGCAGCATCACAAACATTCCTCAAATATGAATATGTGACAGATTATGACCATTGGTATCACCTAGTACTGCCATTCAATGCAAGCCTAAGCACTATCACGTACCCTCAAGAGTACTACGGTGAGAATGTAAATGCTGATAACAAGGGTAGTTGGGTCATCAAACGCTACGATGGTGCCACCCGTGCTACTGGTAACTATGAAGCTTGGAAGGATATCGAAACAGATAATCCTAAAGCAACCCAAGTGATTGCGGGTAAGGGTTATATATATTGGGGTGCACCTAAGAAAGTGACCATTGGTGGTGATACCCAACGCCAGAAATGGGGTATCCAGCGTATAACAATGAACAAACAAGCTGACACTGCAAAAAATGAAGAAAATGGCAATAAGAAAATATCTGGTTTGAGCTCATACGCTAATGTTGCTAATAATAGTGGTGCAGACAACGACCAAGGTTGGAACCTCGTCGGTAACCCATACATGGTGAATCTGACAGACATGGCAACTGCTGGATTACATGCATGCAAACTTGTAGAAGTCATTGACCCCGCTACTGGTAAGTGGAATGGTAAATGGGAGTGGAACAATGAAACCGACATCCGCTATCTCACCATTCCATCTAACCACTTTGACACCTATACAGCTAAAACAGTCGCTCAAACCGTTCCATTAGTTGCAGGACGCGCATTCTTTGTTCAACTCGAAGGCGAAGCTAATGGTATTACCTTCGCTGCGGCTAACCGCGCATCTTTGATGCCTGCTTTATTGGCAGAGAACGACGATAAGCCAGTCGATATCGAAACAGGTATCATCCTAAGTAACGAGACCCTACAAGATGAGATGAACTTCTGGATTAAGGACGGCAAAACCAACGACTACGAGTACAATGCCGACTATCCTAAGACACCTAACAACAATCGCTTCAATATCTATGGTGTACACACCAATGGTGATTTGAGTTGGGTGGCTATTAGTCCAGAATTCGCAGCGGAAAGCATGCCTATTGGCTACCAAGTACCTGCTGCGGGTACATATATGTTGAGTCTCAGCGAAACATATTATTCCGAGGACTTGCAAGCACTCTATGTTACTGACCACGCTATGTCACCAGAACTGACCGTTGATTTGATGAGTGCTCCATATGAGTTCTCAGTCAACCAAGCAGAGACCAACAATGAGCGCTTTACGGTTAGTATTATACTGAAAACGGAAGAAGATGATGGTGGTGGAGATGTAAGTACGGGAGTGGATGACGCCACGAATAACTATCGTCCAATCAAGTTCTTCTATCAAGACAAACTCTACATCCTCCGCAACGGAATCATCTATGATGCAATGGGTAAACAAGTAAAAACTATCAATAAATAATGAGTTTAAAGTTTAATGTTTAAAGTTTAAAGGCAAAGAATTATGAAAGCAATGAAACAATTATTGATAGTAATCGGCTTGATGAGCATACTTTCGCTCAATGCTCAAACCCCAACAGAATATCCTGTAGCACAGATGCACTCCACCTCTGCCATGGTAGGGTCGGGGAGTGCATTGCCGAGTGCAGCTACCACGGGCGTTATTTCTGCGGATGATAATCTACCTACTTCTTCACCACGTGGTCCACGCCGAGCGAAAGGAGAGGACGATGATGCCCCACCAGCAGATCCACCAGGCCCAAACGAGTATCCTCTTGGCGACACGCCTTGGCTACTGATGCTCCTTCTCGCGCTGGGCTATGCCCTATACGTGCGCAGAAAATACGGACTCCCATCTCGCGCCTCCCGAAAATAACCCCAATCGGACTCCCGACTCGCAACTCCCAATAAAACCAAATTGGACTCCCGCCTCGCAACTCCCGAAAAAAAACAATCGGTATCCCGCCTCCCGAGTCCCGACACAAAAAATAATAACAAGAATTATGTCATCCCGATTCTTCTGCAGCGGTTACTACAACCTCGATGCGTGGGTGTTAGCCCATTGCATAGCCATCTTCACAAGGCGTTTTTGCGAGCAGTTCCTAACCTCGCAGAACGACCCCAAAGGTCGCCTATACGACCAGATGTATATGGCAGCACGCTCTATCTATGCCAATATCGCAGAGGGTATTGCACGACACAATACCTCCACTGAAACAGAGATGCGCCTCATTGATGTAGCACGTGGCAGTGCCATCGAACTATCAGAGGACTTCATGCAACTCATCATCGAACAAAACGGAGAACTCTGGCAGGCCAATAATCGCACCATGCACTCCTTGCAGCAGGTGCCCTTTATTCGTACCGACTACGAGGAAAACAACTGGTCGCACGATGCTGCGGAACGCATTAAAACGCAAGTGGCATTGTACGAACCACTAGTGATGACCAATAGCATGCTAGACTGTGCAAATGCCCTCTTCGTGCTATGTGGAAAACAGGTGCAGATGTTATCCAGGATGATAGACAAACTGTTCGAAGAGTTTACCCAGAAGGGCGGTTTCACCGAGAGCCTTACCCAAGCCCGCTTAGAGCATCGCCAGCAAGAGGCACAGTCTGCCAATGCTCCGCTTTGCCCGAAATGTGGCAAACCGATGCTGCAACGCATGATCAAAAAAGGCACCAAGCAAGGACAAACTTTCTGGGGTTGCAGCGATTACCCCCGCTGCGATGGCACCCGTGATTAATAATCAGCGTCCCGATTCGCGATTCCCGACACAACCAATAATCGGCCTCCTGACTCCCGACACCCGACACAACACCAATAACGATCATGAAGAAATTATCTTTCCTTTTCCTCGCTATCGCGAGTGCATTGGCTCTCCAAGCCGAGACATTCGTTAAAGTTACCGATGCAACCACCCTGCAAGACGGCGACCAAGTAGTATTGGGCTATGAAGCAGGTGCTAAAGTTAGCGCAGGTTTCTCTTCTACCAAGAAGTATATTGATGTGGCCACAGCTACCTTCGATGGCGACAACGTCACACTCAGCGAACCAACTACCATCACACTCAAGAAAAATGGTTCCTACTGGAATCTCTATATCGGTACCAAACCTGTGGGACATAAGTCTGGTAGCAGCGACTTAGATGTTAATCAAAAGACTACCACCGACTTCGCTATCTCCATCGAGAAAGGCAATGCCAAACTCATCAGTCAAACCCCTGGCAAGAACAACAACGAGGTATTCTTTGCCTATAACTCATCATCCCCACGCTTCTCCCTCTACCACGCGGGCAGCAACATGAAGGAAATTACCCTCTATCGCCTCGATGAGACTACTATCCCTGATGTGGTAGTCAAAGAGGTGACTATCGACCCTACCGAACTCACCCTCCGCGTAGACGATCAAGCGCCCCTCACCGCCACACTCACGCCTGCGGACGCTGTGGACAAAACTGTAGAGTGGGGTAGCACCAATCCCGAAGTGGCTACCGTCAGCAATGGCGTTGTGACAGCCATTGCCAAAGGTACAGCCCAAATCTGGGTAAAGGCCACCGCAGTAGGCATCAGCGACACCTGCGAACTTACCGTACTCGGCGCAATGGACCAAACCACCGTCACCTACAACGCACTCAAAGACCCTGCTTTACTCACCGATGGAGCCAAAGTATTTTTTGGCACCAGCAAAGAGGGAGAAGACTATATCATGGGCTTCTTTAACGAGGAAATCAGCAAGAATAACATCAAAGGTGTAGCTGCTACCTATGGCGAGAATCGCCATACTGTGACTGCCGAACTAGCATACGCCTACACCGTACAGCGCGAGGGCGACTACATCATCTTCATCGACCAAGACGGCAACTACCTACGCCCTATCAGCGATAGCAAACTGCGCAGCAGTACCACCCTCGACAACCAAGCTAAGTGGACTATCAGTTCCATCAACCAAGATGATGCCACCGTAGAAGTCAAAAACGCGGGCTTTACCTCTCGCTATATCTACAACAATTGCCAAGGCACCAACGAGATATTCAATATCTATCAGGGCTTTGACGCTAGTTACCTAGCCAAGACCATCCTCTATGCCAGCACCGCACCCGAATGGGAAGACCGCGTACTGGATTCATGGATGAAGGTGGATACAACTACCCTAGACTGGGGACAAATAGAACCCGACACCACCTACGCTTCCGATGAGAACTGGAAAGACTGGGGCGATGCACGACGTTTTACTCTCTCCTTCAATGACTTAACAGATGATATAACTGTGACACTCACAGGCGACACATCTTTCTATTGTGGCACGGAAATTATCAGGAAGGATGCTAAGAACCCAGTGGAGATTACCGTTTATTGGGAGACCGACGAAGTGGGCGTTTATACAGGACAACTGACCCTCTCTACTGCTACCGAAGGAGTGGAGGATATCGTGATTGATCTAAAAGCAGAGGCTGTGCCTGCAGGTACCTTCCCAGATCCTAACCAACCCGTATTCTCTATTTCAACCCATGCGCTGACGCTCAATGTGGATCAAGAGAATTATGTTGATGTACAAGCATTTACCTTTAGCGCAAGCAACTTACAGAAGACGCTCTATTGCAAGTGGCAGCATACGGGTAGCGTATTATTTAAATATGAGTATGAAAACGAATGCATGGAGATTCTAGCAGGCGACTATGAACTAGAACTCAACGGCTCGGTTCATTTCCCTGCTGGTGAGGATTACGAAGATGTGGAGGTCTTGGTTTCTGTAGATAACCTATGGTCAGTAGGTACATATACGACCCAAATCCATTTCTATTCCTACGAGTATGATAGCAAAACCGAATTAGCTATTGATGAGTATGTGACCATCACTACTATAGTGAAAGGCGTTAGCACTGATCTAGAGACCATTGGTGATCAAACGCAAGACAACGAGCTAAAGAAACTGATACGCGATGGACAATTGCTAATCATCCGCAATGGAGTGGTGTACTCAGCAATAGGACACAAGTTATAATCAGACTCCCGCCTCGCAACTCCCGATAAAACTAATCGGACTTCCGACTCGCGACTCAGGATAAAACTAATCGGACTCCCGACTCGCGACTCCCGATACAAACCAGAATCGGAATCCCGACTCCGGAGTCCCGACACCATAAATAAAAAAATAGGGCACACGCCCTATTTTTTATCATCCCAAAGGAATCTCATCCAGTCTGCCATCTTCTGCTCTTGAGGGCTGCCCTGAGCTTGCCAGAGTTGCGTGCCCAGCAATGCATCAGGCATAAACTGCTGACGGACAAAATGATTGGGGAAGTCGTGCGCATACTGATACCCCTCACCATAACCCAATTCGTCCATCAACTTAGTTGGTGCATTGCGAAGATGCAATGGCACAGGCAGATTGCCTGTCTTTTCTACCAACTCTAGCGCTTGGTTGATAGCCAGATATGCTGAATTCGACTTCTGAGAAGTAGCTAAATACACCGTCGCCATCGCCAGTGGAATACGCCCCTCTGGCCAACCAATCTTCTGCAAGGTATCGAAACATGCATTCGCTACCAACATCGCATTTGGATTCGCCAAACCGATATCCTCGCTCGCAGAGATAACCAAACGGCGAGCGATAAACTTTGGGTCTTCGCCTGCAGCTACCATACGTGCCAACCAATACATGGCAGCATCGGGGTCACTGCCGCGTATAGACTTGATGAATGCTGAGATAATATCGTAGTGCAACTCACCATCCTTGTCATACGCCACAGGATTCTGCTGCAACTGCTTGGTGACCGTCTCGTTATCAATTACCTTGACACCCGAGTTGGTGACCAATTCGATGATATTGAGCAACTTACGCGCATCACCACCCGAATAGCGGAGAATACTCTCCGTCTCCTTAATCTCAATATGCAGACCGCGGATATGCTCATCTTGGGTCAAGGCTCTATCTAGCAGTTCTAGCAAATCTGCCTTCTCTAGCGACTTCAGCACATACACCTGACAACGGCTCAACAAGGGCGTAATCACCTCAAACGAAGGATTCTCCGTAGTAGCACCTATCAGCGTAATCGTACCATCCTCCACTGCTCCTAGCAGACTATCCTGCTGCGACTTGGAGAAACGGTGAATCTCATCAATGAATAATATTGCTCGTCTCTCACTCGACTCCCGACTCGTGACTCCCGAAGTTTGTGTCCCGATTCCCGATTCCTGACTCCCAAATAATCCGCTGTTCATCGCTGCGAATCTCTTCGCCTTATCAATGACCTCACGTACCTCTTTCACTCCGCTAGTCACAGCGGATAGGGTATAGAAGGGTCGCTCCAACTCCTGCGCAATGATACGAGCCAATGTGGTCTTACCCACACCCGGAGGACCCCATAAGATAAACGACGACAAGTTGCCGCGCTCTATCATCTGGCGAAGGATTGCTCCTTCACCCACCAAATGGCGTTGCCCTATGTATTCCTTCAGCGTCTTCGGACGCAATCTTTCTGCCAATGGAAGCATATTTTCCAGCCTTTAACCTCTAACCTTTAACCTCTAACCTCTAAACAATTAACATCTTCTCAATCTCAGCAGCGTGCTCCTTTGGAGTCAAAGCACGGATATGAGTTTCCGTACGAACTGCCGTATCCTCTTTATACACCAAATAATGGTGTTCACCGCGGGCTGCCACTTGAGGGAGGTGAGTGATGGCTATAATCTGTCTCGCATCGGCCATCTGACGCATGATCTCTCCCATCTGACTAGCAATACTGCCACTCACACCTGTATCAATCTCATCAAAGATAATAGTAGGCAATCCATTGCTGCTAGCAATCAATGCCTTGATACATAGCATCAGTCGGCTAATCTCACCACCCGAAGCTACCTCCGCTACACGACGAAGCGACTGATTTAAGTTAGCAGCAAACATAAACTGCACATTGTCTCGTCCCGTCTCAGTGAAGTCATCTGTGGGCTGTATATCCACCGCCACTTTGGCATGAGGTACCCCCAACTTTATCATCGCATTTACTAAATTCAAAGCAATTTTATCACAAACACCTTGGCGTGAGTGAGTCAGTTGTGTAGCAACTTCGCCTAATAGCCTTTTCGCCTCATCGCCTTCTCGCTTCAATCTTTCCAGATCCTCGTCAATATTCTCTATCCGCTGTACCTGTTGAGCAAACTCATCACGCAGCGTGATGAGCTCTTCCACCGTCAGTACACGGTGCTTTTTCATCAGTGTCTGCAACATACTGATGCGCTCTTGTACTTGCTCCAAACGCATAGGATCTCGTTCAGTACGGTCGTATATACGTTGTATATCGGATACAATATCCTTAAGCTCAATCTCTACACTATCTAGGCGTTCTGCCAAAGTGGAGTCGGCATCGGCTAGTCGGGTGGAGTGGATCAAAGATAGCGCACCATTGTCGCTATCCAACTGCTGCAGCGCTTGTGCCAAGGCAGCCTGTATCTCCTCGGCATGCGATAGACGATATTCTTCTTGCTCCAATTCCTCCATCTCGCCTGCAACAAGTTGTGCTTCCTCCAATTGGTTATACTGCCATTGCAGATAGTCGGCATCGGCTTGTGCTTTCTTGGCTAGGGCTTGCGCCTCGCGCAATGCAGCTGTGGCTTGCAAATAGGCAGTATATGCCGTGGCATATGCCTCACGCTCAGAGGCATTGCCTGCGATAGCATCCACCACTTGTATCTGAAAGAGGTCGTCACCAATCAGCAGACTCTCGTGCTGCGAATGGATATCAATGAGCTCTCGCGCCAAGGCCTTCAGCTCTGCTTGAGTCACCACCTCGTCATTTACAAACGACCGCGAACGCCCATTGCTACTGAGTTCACGACGAATGATGATCTCCTTACCTATCGCCTCTCCCCTTGTAGCTTTATCACCTAAGAACGTAGCTTCGATGATACACTTGTCCTCACCCTCGGTGATGGCTTTGGTATCGGCACGTGCACCCATAACCAAGTTGAGCGCACCCAAAATGATGCTCTTGCCCGCACCTGTCTCACCTGTCATCACAGAGAAACCCTCATGGAAATCAATATCCAAGTGGCTAATCAGCGCATAATTTCGTATGTGTAAATGCGTCAGCATTCCCCCACCTCTAAACTCTAAACTCTAAACACTAAACAATCAATCCTCCTCCTCGTAATATCCCTGCTCAATACCATATTGCAATTCGCCATCCATGATGAGTTGCAATTGTTCGCTAGTGAGTGGACGACCCAATGCTTTGGTTTGCTCCAGGAGGTAGTTCAATTGCTCGGTCTCATCAATCTCACCCTCCAAATAGGTTACCTCGTCGGTATTATCTTCCTCTTCTAGAAGTCCTTGTGATACAAGGTAATCATCCATCAAGTCAAGCACCATCAGCACGTCAGCTTGGGTCATGTCTTGACGATCCTCAGCAGGGATAAGATTCCAGATATACTCCAATTGTTGCTTCTCCTCAGCATCCATCAAACTGAGCTCAATATTCGAATTTGCCATAATAATGATGTGTTTTTTTGAAATTGTTTGCAAAGTTACGATTTTTTTGCTACCTTTGCAAATTATTTGATAAAAAAGATAGAAATATGAATAATTTTTTTAAGCGCACTCTCTCCGCGATTGTCTATGCGGGCTTGGTGTTAAGTAGTATATTGCTGGAGCCAGCATGTTTTGGTGGACACCCTTTGTTGTTTGGCGTACTGATGATGATACTTAGTGCATTAGCAGTACGTGAGTTTCATGCTTTGCTGGATTCAGATATCAAGATAACGACCTATGCGATGATAGCTAGTGTGTTGCTATTCTGCACGTTGTATTTCCTCTTCTATGGCGATATAGTATGGCGTACACTGCTCTTGGCTTATGTGGCTGTACTACTGATGGCGATGATTGTGCATCTCTTCCGTGCAGAGGTGAATCCTATAGCATCTTGGGGCAACCTGTGTGCTGGTCAGCTAATGGTGGCGCTTCCTTTTGCGCTGATGAATGGCGTGATGATGTATAACAAATGGCTGATGTTAGCGGTGTTCATCTTGCTATGGGTGAACGATAGTGGTGCGTATATAGTAGGCAGTCTGACCGCCAAACGCAAGAATGGTAATCATAAAATGTTCCCGCGCGTGAGCCCTGCTAAGTCATGGGAAGGATTGATAGGTGGATTTGTCTTTGATCTGGTAGCTGGATATGTGTTCTTCCGCATAGGTTGGATGGGCGATATGAGTCTGGTAAATAGTTTGTTTTTTGCATTAGCAGCAGGCGGTTTCGGTACATTAGGCGACCTAATGGAGAGCCTCTTCAAGCGTAGCTTGGGAGTGAAAGATTCGGGTAAGTTTATGCCTGGCCATGGTGGTGTGTTGGATAGATTTGATAGTTTGCTCTTGGCAGTACCAGTAGTATATTTCTTCTTTGTATATTTACCAACCATTCTCTAACACTAAACAATAGCGCAGCGTTCACTAAACACAAAATGCTCTTATTAATCCGTATATTCAGTGTCTTCCCACTATGGCTACTATATTTTCTGGCAGATACTTTGCTGTATCCGTTGGTACGCTATGTGGTGCGATATCGGATAAAAATAGTGCGAAAGAATATCCGATTATCTTTCCCTGAAAAGTCGGAGAAAGAGCAAAAGGCTATTGTCAACGCGTTTTACCACCACTTCGCAGATATTTTGGTAGAAATTATTTATGGCTATCGCGTAAGCGATGAGGAGATGCGTGAGCGTGTGGTATTTGAGAATATGGAGTTGCTTGAGGATTTAGCTCGCAAGAAACACGGAGTGATAGCTTACCTAGGGCATATGTGTAATTGGGAGTGGATAGCCGATGTGGGAAAGCAGTTCTCGGATAAATCTATTGTGGAGTATAATGTGTATCGCAAGCAAAAGAACGAGAGAGCTGATAGAGCGATGTTGCTACTGCGTAGTAAGCGAGGTGGTGAATGTGTGGAAAAGCAACAATTATTACGTAAATTGGTGCAGCTTCGCCATGCTGATCATCCGTTTGTTATAGGATTGATAGCCGATCAGAAGCCTTCACCACGCAATGCGCATACGTGGACTACTTTTTTAAATCAAGATACAGCTTTCTTGGACGGTGGTGACGTACTGGCACGCAAGTTTGATTTGGGTGTGATTTATGCGAATATCACTTCGCCTAAGCGAGGATACTATCGTATCCATTTTGAGGTGATTACCGACAATCCTCAAGCAATGCCTGAGGACGAGATTACGCTCACTTATGCCCGATTGATTGAGCAAAATATCCGCCAACAACCAGAGCGTTGGCTTTGGACGCACAATAGATGGAAACATCAAAGAGAAAAATAAGAAATCATAGGGTGTTTTGGCACAGTTTTTGTAGTATGTAAAGTGATAAAAGAATATTAACCCTATAAAAACAAAAAACAATATGAATAAGAAATTTATTTGCCCTATTTGCGGCTATGTACACGAAGGAGCACCTGCACCAGAGCGTTGCCCACAATGCAAACAAGTAGTAACATGGAAAGAAGTGGATGAGTCTGCTGGTATCGCATTTGCATGCGAGCATATCATCGGTGTAGCTAAAGATACTGACGAGGAAATGATTAAGGACCTCAATGCGCACTTCATGGGTGAGGCTACTGAGGTAGGTATGTATCTCGCTATGTCTCGTCAAGCTGATCGTGAGGGTTATCCTGAGATTGCTGAGGCATTCAAGCGCTATGCTTGGGAAGAGGCTGAGCACTGCTCTAAGTTCGCAGAACTCTTGGGCGAGGTAGTATGGAGCACCAAAGAGAACCTCGAGAAGCGTATGATGGCTGAGGCAGGTGCTTGCGAAGACAAACTCCGTATTGCTAAGCGTGCAAAAGCAATGGATTGGGATGCTATCCACGACACCGTACACGAGATGGCTAAGGACGAGGCTCGTCACGGAAAAGGCTTCGAGGGCTTGTACAACCGCTATTTCAAAAAATAATAGGCGAAGAGGCTAAAAAGGCTATTAGGCTATAAGGCTGGAAATAAACAAGGACGCAAGCAATTGCGTCCTTGTTTGTTTTCTGCCTTTAACCCTTAAGGTTAATGTCGCTTAGTAAACTTACTTCTGGAGCTTAACGACGATGCTGGAGAGTGGCTCAATGACGATATCTTTTTCACTCAAGTCATAAATAATACCTGAAATAACATCCTCGCCTACAGGATTATACTTGCTGAGAATCTCTGCATAGTTAGCGGTTGGGATAGTACGATTATCCTCACTCGCATTAACGAACACAAAGACTGCCTCATTATCGTTATAGCGGAAGAAACCATAGGTGTTGTCGCGGCTCATAAAGTGCATGGTGCGACCTGTATGGATCACAGGCTCACCCTTGCGCCATTGGAAGAGGCGACTCTGGTAGTCGAACATATATTGCATCTCCGATGTGACCTCTCCATTCAGTGGCAAAGGCATACGCAGTGTAGAGTGACCTAGTGAACGATCTGAAGACTTCATACCATACTCATCTCCATAGAATACTTGAGGAATACCACGCATGGTAGCAAGCAAAGTATAAGCTAGTTTTACACGGCGTGGATCTTGATCCTTTACTACATCAGTAATACGATCCATATCGTGGTTGCCAAGCATGATAAGAATATTGTTTACGTCAGCGTAAAGGTAGTCCATAGCTATTGCATCATATACGCGAGTAAGACCATCACCCCATTGCTTGCCATCGTTCTCAAGTGCTTGACGGATAGCCTCTTCCACAGGGAAGTCCATCACCGAAGGAAGATGACTATTAAATCCGTTATAATTATTCGCACCTCTTTGCCAATATGCTACTGCAGAAGCTGGACGTGTCCAACACTCACCTACAATATTCAGGTTAGGGTACTCATCCATGATAGCTTTTACCCATTCACTACCAGGAATCATCTCAATATATGGATAGGTGTCAACGCGCAAACCATCTAGATTAGCGTACTCAATCCACCAGATAGCCCATTGCTTGAAGTATTGCAAAAGGTCTGGATTCTCGAGGTTCATATCTGGCATAGGACGATCAAACCAACCGCGGTTGGATAACTGACGATCGTATTGCGAAGCGTTGATGTCGTAGTTCGCTGAGAATACGTTGTGGGTGTTGGTGAATTTGTCGAATTGGTTAATCCAATCTTGGTATGGCAGGTCTTTCATCCACCAGTGGGTACCACCGCAGTGGTTGGGCACCATGTCCATGATAAATTTGATACCTTTCTCGTGTGCTTTCTCTACCATCTCGCAATAGAGTTCGTTGCTACCATAGCGAGGATCAATATGGTAATAGTCGGAGCATGCATAACCATGGTATGACCATGCCGCCTCGTTATCCTCCAAGAGTGGAGTAGGCCAAATAGCTGTAGCACCGAGTGCTGAGATATGGTCGAGTGAATTGATAATACCTTGGATATCACCTCCAAAGCGACCGTGAACATTGTCTTTGTTGACAGGCTCTGCCATGCTAGCAACTGTATTATTGGTCTTGTCGCCATCCACAAAACGGTCAGACATGATGAGGTAGATCATGTCGCTTGAGTTGAAGCCTTGGCGCTCTCGACTACCTTCGCGGCGGGTGTTGATGGTATAGTCCACACTCGTAGTACGTTTGCCCTTTTTGAGGGTGATGCGATAGGTGCCAGGCTCATTGACAGCCAAGTCCACAAAGAGGTAATTAGGGCTCTCAGCGTTGTGCTGACCCTTGACTTGCAAACCCAAGCATTCGCCTTTGACGATACGACCATTGTGCAATTGATTGATAGTGACTTGTGCATCTGCAAGGTCCTCACCATGAAGCATAAGAGTGAGTGGGCAGTTCATTTCTGTCCACCAGCAGAGCGGCTCAGCACGGTCGATACGTGGCTTTGCCTGCAAAGAAAGTGCACTGAACAGTGCGATGAATAAGAATAATTTTTTCATTGTAGTGTGTTTTGATTAAGGTCATTAAGGTCGTTAAAGTCCTTAAAGACGTTATTTGTTTGCAAAAAAAATAGCGCACCTATAAGCCGGGTTCTGTACCGAATTTATAATTCTTAATTCAAAATTACTTTCGGTGTTCATCATTAATCTTGAGTGGCGTATTGCTACGCACTTCTGTTGCTTCCTACCCTCCAACTCACGCGAGCAGCGCTCAGGCATTGGTATACTTGGAATTGCAGCCCATCGTATGCTCGTATCACATCCTCTTTGCAGATTACTCGTCTCTTTTGCAGGGACCAAACATTGCTGCCTGACGGCCGTTAACCGCGATGGTGCTCTATGCTGCCCGGACTTTCCTCGTGATAGGGGATTAAAGCCACGGCTTTTCTTCCCTTATCCCGCGATGAACCGGCACGCTATGAGCGGCATACGGGAATCGAACCCGCCTCCTCGGCTTGGGAAGCCGATGCACTACCGATGTGCTAATGCCGCAAACAATTTTCGCTGCAAAGGTAGTAAAAATATTGCACGTATGCAAATATTTTGCATGAAAGTACAAAAAAAGACGACCATAAGTCGTCTCTTTTGGGTGACTAGTGGGGCTCGAACCCACGACACTCGGAACCACAATCCGATGCTCTGCCAGCTGAGCTATAGCCACCATATAGTGGTCTCTTTCAAAACTGGGTGCAAAGGTACTGCTTTTTTTTGATATGACCAAATATTTCACAAAAAAAAATGAGCAGATTTTTACTTCTGCTCATTTTTTGAAGAAATACTATCGTTTCTTTGTTGTCTGAAGGATGTTACTTGCTGCTTGATCTTGCCCCACATTCTTTCAGATAGAGGTGTCGCCGCCGAATAGACTACAGACTGACGCTTCAAATCATCTTGCAAGAAGTGGAAATTGTCATCCAAGCGATGCAGACACAACACAATACACAACATGATAAGTCCCCATTTGATAATACCAAATAATGCTCCAAATAGTCGATTCACCCATCCTAGATTGACTGCTTTGAATAGTTTGGAAAGTAGTCGTGCAATGATATTAATAACGACTGTGATTCCTAGAAATAGGAGAACGTATGCAACGACCGAACATACAGCTTCTGGCCATGTGAACTGCTGTAGAAGCCAAGCAGAAAACATGGCACCCAAGAAACGTGCACCTATATAACCGAAGATTAGTGATAGAATTGCACTGAGCTCGATAATAACCCCTCTCATCAGACCTCTAATGAGGCCGATGAGTAAGGGTAGAAGTATGAGAATATCAAGCCAAGACATTAGTTCTTAGAATATTCGTAACCAGGTTTGTAGTTACCATTCTCGTCATATAACCAGTGCTCTTCACCGTCATACAAACGCAAATCATCCACCGAACGGATGCTGATAGACCAATCACTTGCCTCTGGTGGGTATCTGTTGTAATTCAAACCATTATCGTAATAGAAACCAAGGATACCTACCACATTGCCCCAATAATTATTGGCTGGCAAATAGAAATGCGCGTATTTAGCGTATTCAGAGGTAGAAACCAATGTCCAGTTGTCTTGTGCGTCCATGATTACTCGGCTTTGAGGATAATTCATGTTCTCTGTCGTAGGAGCAAAGACGTTGGCATTGCCATCTGTTTCTGGATCGCCCGTGGTGCAGTTGGTTGGAGTGCCGTTGTTATCATATTGCCCTGTGAAGTGCACATTTTCGATGCAAACCAATTTAGCATCCCATTCGCGTGCCTCAACGAGATCTGTAATGTGGTTGTAATCGGTGATTTGCAAGGTGTCGTAATACAATTTGCTTTGATCTGGTGTGCCAATGCATTGGGTACGTGCTTTGAAGATAGCAAAAGGAATACGACCTGCAGCCCAACCCACTTTTTGTTCTGCTTTGTTGGCATAGATATTATTGTTGTAAGATGGCAAGCAGAGTTGTGGTTGGTTGGCGTAGCGACCGATAGCAAGACCGTCCACGCGAATCAGAATCTCTTGTCCCAATTGGTATAATCCACCGATAGAACCTGCATCTACAGACAGACGAATGGCTTGTTGTTTGCCATTGACCATTTGTTGGATACACAAAGTCTTGTAGAAGTTGCCTGCATAGTCATCCGTTGTTACGCGCCCGCGTATATATATAGGTGTGTCCGATACAGGGATGGTGTCGATAGTGAATAGATAATCGTCGCCTGCTTTCGAACGCTCGCGGTACAATTCAGGCATGCAATAGTTACCTTCTTTGGTCATAAAGGTATCTTTGAACTGCTCAATAGTAAGACATTTACCCTCTTTGATCAATGTCTCTGCTTCTGTTTCTGATATATACAACTTAGTAGGCGCGTTAGGTGTACAAGCAGCACACAAAGCCACAATAGCAGTTGCAATTATGAATTTTGAATTATGAATGATGAATTTCATTGTTTTCATACTGCTTAGAATTTATATTGGATATTGAGATAGAAGTTGGTTCCCCATGCGTAGTAGTACTTTGATGGGAATTTCCATGCGTTAGGACTGATAACTGACACAATCTTGCCATTGGTCATACCTTGTTTGGTTTGACGAGGCAAACGTGCTTGTTGGTAACCACCTGTCTTGAAGTGGGTATTGTTCAAGAGGTTGTTTACGGTCAAGTTGATGGAGATAGACTGACGGTTCTTGAGATAAATCAGTTTACCTACGCTCACGTCCACCAAGAAGCGATTCAGCACATTGCCGTCCACCAATGACTCTTGCATAGAATGTAAGCTGTATGGATAGTTCAGCACAGGTACACCGTACTTGTCGTACATGGCATTGCCTGCTTCATCTTTTGCGATAGCATTGATTTCTGGGTCGATATAGCTGCCATTCACATGACTACCGTCTGCGCGAACACCCGTGAACAATCCTTGCATACGGCGAGCAGGTGCATAGTCAAGGTAGCTCCAATCGAAGTAGTTGACGGTAATGTCCGCAAACCACATCTTTGGGTGGAAGAAACTGAGTTTCAAGCTGGCATTCACTTGTGGACCTGTAGCCACGCGCAGACCCTTGATGAGTACGCTATCGCGCAATTCAAAGATTGGTCCTTGGTTGAGGTCATCAGCTGCACGGTCGCTTTCGTCTGCCAAAGCCATACCATTCTCGGCTGAGGTGATAGCGAGGGCATTGCTGGTGTAGCGGTAGTCACCTACGCTCACTACGCCTGTCAAGGTGAAGTACATACCCAGTTTGACTGCAGCAGCAGCTTCTATACCACAGTGGCGGCGGTTGATACCTGTCAGCGATTGGTTGACGAAGGTACGTGCCTCGTCATCGTAGTAACCATTGAGCTCAGTACCATTCCAGAAACGGGTATAGAAGGCAGTTACGCGACCACGAATGATTGGGTAGTTAAATGAATAAGTCAAGTCACCACCCGCAATCTTTTGGCTTGCTCCGAAGTACTCTTGCAGCCATGATGTACCATATTGTTGAGCATAGTATGCTGCATAGTCATGGCGGTAGATGTTCTCTACAGCGCGGTCGTGTACGCGAGGTGAGATATATGCATCGCGTCCAAGAGGTGCTTTGGTCTCAGCCATTGCGTTGAACTTAATCTGGTTGCGACCATCAATCTTATAAGTTCCGCCCACTTTCACAGCTGGATCTACGAAGTGATGGGTATATCCAGCCAAACGAGTAGGCAGGGTAGAATAATCGCCATTGGCAGCCAATACTGCGGCAGCATTGTCTGCTAAGTAATACGTTGCATAATCTGGGTTAAGACGTGCCAAGTACCACGCACGACCATTGAGCATATCTGTGGTACGTTGGATGTTAGAGTAGGTAAATTGCAAACCGTAATAGAGGTCAAAAGCATTCCATTTCCACTCGTTTTGTGCCCAAATCTTGGTATTTATCATATTGATGCGGTAGTCATAGCCAAAGCGACCATTCTTGGTAACAGCTGCATTTGGGTTGCGCAAGTCGTTTTGCTTCACATTAGCAATGTCGGATTGGGTAAGACCGATATTAGTTGCTAACTCCTTGATGTCGCGCTCAGCGAATGGATCCACGTCAATCCATTGGTTGCCACCCAGCAGGTCGTCCACGGTCTTGAAGTGAATACCTTGACTACCCTTCGCTTCTAAACCTGCAGTAATGGTTAGGTTATCCACAGAGGTATTGCGGTAGTTAAGGTTGATCATTCCTTCTTGGATATCGTTGTGACGACGCTCTACGATATAGCGAGCCGAACCTTCAGGGTTGTTCGCATTGTTGGCAGTGTTGGCAGCATAGAGCGCATCCCAATCTATTTGAGTGGCTTTGTCGTCACGACTAGTCCAAAGATCTACGAGAGTATTGTAGGTGCTCATGTCGATAGATGGACCAACATATTGATTATCAATATAACTACCATTACCTAATGCTGTGCCATTCCAATCTGAACCGTTCCAAGTTTTGTCAATAAAGTTACCGTTTTTGTCAATCTGTCCGTCCCAGAGGAAGGATGGCAAGTTGCGGTAGTAGTCTGGTCGTGGGTCGGTAGCGTTGTAGAAAGTGAGCGCAGAGTTGGAGTACATAGAGTAGTGGTAGCCAATACCTGCCTTAAGGAAGTTTTCTTCATCAATTTGCCAATCGAAACTAGCGATAGCTGTAGGATCGTAGGTGTGTACAATACGTGAGTTACGCACTTTGCCATCTTGGTAGCCCCAATATGGGTTGTAGTTGTTGTGTCCCCATGTGGTCTTGTTGTATTGGTTGGTGAGGTCATAGGTCTCTTGGGTGAGTGCAGATGACTGACCACGACGGGTTGGAGCACCAAAGGTGATGAGTGATAGACGTTTGTCTTTGCCCCATTGTTTCTCAGCAGTGAAGAAGTAACCCACAGAAGAGTAGGAGATACCTTCACCAATCTGACCTTTGACATCGATGTATGGAGTGTAACGCCATGCTAGTTGTGCAGCAAAAGCCCATCCATTTTCTAGCAATCCACTGGAGTAGGTAGCGCGTGCAGCACCTTTGTAATTGCGGTTGGTACCAGCAAGACCCACTTTCCATCCTTGTGCATAATTAGTAGCCGATTGGAGGTAGTTGGTGGACTTGCCCCATGAACCAAAGGTGAAGTTGCTAGCCTCCATGCCTTCTACTACTTCGCGGTAGCGGGTAGCGTCGTTCAAACCACCCATAGCAGAGAAGTTGAACTGACCACGCTCAGCAGAGTTAAAAGAGATACCTTCGATGTAGTTTTGCTCGTAGATTTGCTCATAACCACGTCCACGATAGCGGGCGTTGGACCATGCATAAGAGATGGTGGCATTAAATACGTCTTGACTAGCACTAGAAGCAGATGCCATAGCTTGGCTCTTACCCTCGTCGTCGTTGAGATCCATCTCCGAGAGGTTAAGTACAACCTCTTCGCGCATCTCTGCTGCCAAGTCGGTTTGTAGGGTTACATCACCCAAATCATTGATTTGGTTTTCAATGAGTTGTACGAGAATAATATCGGACATAAATCCGTATGCCTCCACGATTACTTCTTCGTCGATGGCTTCGAGATAGGTGAGGGAGAACTTACCTTCTTCATTGGTAGTGGTGGTAACACCTTGATTTACCAATGTGACGGTAGCTCCTTCGATTGCTTGCTGTTCGACCGATACGAGTCGTCCTACCAATCTTGTCTGTGCATTCGCACCGACCAAAGTACAGATGGTTAGGATTACAGCGATAAGTGTTTTACGCATAATATAACTGTTTGGTTAGAATTCGGCTGTTTTAGGAGTACGTGGGAATGGAATCACGTCGCGGATGTTTTGCATACCCGTAACGAACAACATCAGTCGTTCAAAACCGAGGCCAAAACCTGCGTGAGGTGCAGCACCAAAGCGGCGAGTATCGAGATACCACCACATATCCTTCATAGGAATATCGCGGCGCTCAATCTCAGCATTGAGTTTGTCGAGAGACTCTTCACGTACACTACCGCCGATAATCTCACCGATTTGTGGGAAGAGTACGTCGGTACCTTGTACGGTCTTGTCATCCTCGTTGATTTTCATATAGAAGGCCTTGATATCCTTTGGATAGTCGGACATGATGACTGGCTTATTGAAGTGCTCCTCTACGAGGTAACGCTCGTGCTCTGAAGCCAAGTCATCGCCCCAAGTGCATGGGAATTCAAACTTCTTGCCGTTCTTTACAGCTTCTTGCAGGATATTGATACCCTCGGTGTAAGTGAGGCGTACGAAGTCGGTCTTGATTACTGACTCTAGACGTGCGATAAGTCCCTTGTCCACAAATTGGTTGAGGAACTCCAAGTCATCCTTGCAGTGTTCCAATGCCCAGCGCACGCAGTATTTGATAAAGTCCTCTTCGAGGTCCATGAGTTCGTCTTTTTGGATGAATGCCACCTCTGGCTCAATCATCCAAAACTCTGCCAAGTGGCGAGGGGTGTTGCTATTCTCCGCGCGGAAGGTAGGACCGAAGGTATAGATCTTACCGAGTGCCATAGCAGCCAACTCGCCCTCCAACTGACCTGATACGGTAAGCGAGGTTTGCTTACCAAAGAAATCATCGGAGTAATCAATCTTGCCCTCTTCGTCTTTCTTGAGGTTGTAGAGGTTCTTAGTGGTCACTTGGAACATTTGTCCAGCACCCTCGCAGTCACTGGCAGTGATGATAGGGGTGTGGAAATAGAAGAACCCGTGCTCATGGAAGTATTGGTGAATAGCCATTGCCATATTGTGGCGGATGCGGAATACCGCACCAAAGGTGTTGGTACGTGGGCGCAAGTGTGCGATGGTACGCAAGTACTCCATGCTGAGTCCTTTCTTTTGCAATGGGTATTGCTCTGGGTCAGCGGTACCATATACTTCGAGCTCGGTTAATTGGATCTCTACGGCTTGTCCGCTACCTTGACTAGCAACGAGGTGACCCGTAGCTGAGATACATGAGCCAGTGGTGACTGGCTTGAGATTCTCCTCTGGGAATTGTGCCAAATCCACTACGATTTGGATGTTTTTGATTGTAGAACCGTCGTTGAGGGCAATGAAACTTACGTTCTTGTTGCCGCGACGGCTACGCACCCATCCTCTTACGTTGATGAGTTGTCCTTCTCCTGCAAGTTGCAGGGCGTTGATAATTTCTGTTCTTTTCATTATGTTTGTATATTATTCGTCGTTAGAATGCAGTTTGGTGTACTTGAGATGCTATAGACTTAACCCGTCATGAACCCGTCATGAACCCGTAAAAGGTAAGACACTTCTTTTAGAACGGTGCAATATCATCATCTAGTTTTGCGCCTTCAGCCTCTTGTGGCAGCATATTCATCTTGCTGCTTTTGGTGGCGTAGGTAACATTGGCGTAAAGATCATCTTCAAACGCATCGTTCTCGTTTTGGAAGCGGGTGTACTTGCCAATGAAGCGTAGCCAAATCTCATCGGTGGCACCGTTACGGTGTTTTGCTACAATGATTTGTCCCAGTCCGCGCAAATCCTTGCCATTGCCATCGTCGTACAGTTTGTAGTACTCTGGACGGTGGATGAAGCAAACCATGTCGGCATCTTGCTCAATAGCACCTGACTCACGAAGGTCGGAGAGTAATGGCTTCTTGCCATCTACGTTGCTGTTGCTTGAGTCGCGTTTCTCTACCGCACGGCTGAGCTGACTCAGCGCTATCACTGGGATATCCAACTCTTTTGCCAATCCCTTGAGTGTACGTGAGATGATGCTCACCTCTTGCTCGCGGCTACCGAAGTTGGTACCATTGGCGTTCATGAGCTGCAGGTAGTCGATGATGATGATTTGTATCTTCTTGTCTTTCACCAATTTGCGTGCTTTGCTTCGGAGCTCAAATACGCTCAAACCAGGGGTGTCATCCACATAGATAGGTGCATTTTGTAGCACGCTGATGTTGTTCTCGAGTTTCTCCCATTCGGCTTTGCTGAGGCGTCCGTTGCGTATCTTGCTACCTTCTACCTCGCAAACGTTCATAATCAAACGGTTGACCAATTGCACGTTGCTCATCTCCAAGGAGAAGATAGCCACTGGGATATTGAAATCCACCGCCATATTCTTCGCCATTGAGAGCACAAATGCGGTCTTACCCATAGCAGGACGTGCAGCGATGATGACGAGGTCGGACTTTTGCCAACCCGAGGTGATCTTATCCAATTCGGTGAAACCGCTAGGAATACCCGATATGTTGCCTTCGTTTTTGGAGGCTTTTTGCATACGCTCAAATGCCTCTGTGATGACAGGGAAGATGTGTGTGACGTCACGTTTTTGCGAGCGTTGCGATATTTCGAAGATGCTAGCTTCGGCTTCTTGCATGAGTTCGTCCACATCCTGTGTCTCGTCGTAACCTTTCTCCTCAATCTGGCATGCCATGCTGATGAGGTCACGTGCGGTAGCTTTTTGTGCCACAATCTGTGCGTGGTAGCGCAAGTGCGCTGCCGATGCCACACGCTGGGTGAGTTCGCTGAGGCGTACTACGCCGCCAGCTTGCTCCAGCAAGCCCATTGCCTTGAGTTGCTCGGCTACGGATAATATGTCGATAGGTGCATCTTTCGCAGAGAGAGTACGTACCGCTTCAAAGATATAGCGCAGTTGATCCGAGTAGAAAGACTCTGGGCGCAATAAGTCGGCAACGCTAGCAAAAGCGTCTTTCTCAATCATCAACGCACCAATCACCGACTCTTCTAGTTCGATAGCCTGTGGTGGTAGTTTACCTATCTCGTTGGCACCTACCTTAATGATGGTAGGTTGAGATGATTTGCGCTTGGTGTTATTTGTTGGTGTTGCCATATTGCTTTAGTAGTTCGTATGCAGCGGTGAAACTGCTGATTTCATTGTTCAATACGCGTTGTTCGGTGCGTGCGATCATGCCTTCCATTACTTCGGATTTGTAGAAGCCGTCAAGCAGGTTCTGGTTGATGGTTTCGTACATCCAATACTTGGCTTGCTGTGTGCGCAGGTGCTCCAGATAACCGTTCTCGCGCGCGTACCTTATATAATCTTCCACCATCGTCCATACATCGAGTATGCCATTGCCCTCTATTGCCGAGCAAGTGACGGCGTAGGGTTTCCATCCCGATTCGGTAGGAGGGAAGAGCGCCAGTGCATTTTTGAAACTTACTCTCGCAGCCTCTGCACGTTCCACATTATTGCCGTCGCACTTATTGATGGCTATACCGTCAGCCATCTCCATGATACCACGTTTGATGCCTTGCAGTTCGTCGCCAGTACCTGTGACTTGGAGCAGCAAGAAGAAGTCCACCATGGAGTGTGCAGCCGTCTCGCTTTGTCCCACACCCACTGTTTCAACAATGATGGTGTCGAATCCAGCAGCTTCGCATAGTACGATAGTCTCGCGTGTCTTGCGCGCCACACCGCCTAGACTGCCCGCCGATGGGCTAGGGCGGATAAAAGCGTTGTTCTCCACGGAGAGTTGGTTCATGCGTGTCTTGTCGCCTAGGATACTACCTTTGCTTCGCTCTGAAGATGGGTCGATGGCCAATACGGCGAGGTGTTTGCCCATATGACAAAGCTCGGTGCCGAGTGCCTCAATGAAGGTGGATTTGCCTGCACCTGGCACACCTGTGATACCCAATCGGATGGCATTGCCGGCGTAGGGTAGGCATTTCTCGATGACTTGTTGGGCAATGACTTGGTCGCTAGGTAGGTTGCTCTCTATGAGGGTGACTGCCTGGCTGAGCAAACGCATATCGCCACGCAAGATACCTGCTACATATTCGTCGGCGCTCAATACCTGTTTGCGTCGGCGGAAAGTAGCATATGGATTGACACTAGGCAGGTTTTCTACACCTGCGTTCACGGTCAAACCCTTGTATTCGCTGCTGTTTTCTGGATGTTTCATTATTCTACTACCCATTCCACACGCAGTCTGATGACAGAGTGCGCAGGATCGTTGGTGATAACAGTGATGATACGTGTATAGGTACCTGCTGCCATGTTGGCGGTGTTCAAATCGAACTTGAGGTCGGCTTTCTTGCCACCCTTGATGGCTAACTTAGGTGCATACGCATTGATATCTTTGTCGTTGGAAATCACACGACGTATAACCAATGGGTTGAGACCCACGTTGGAGAGTGTGATTTTAGAGGCAATCTTCTTGCCAGTCTTGATGGTACCGAGGTTGGTAGTTGCTGCATATTCCACGATAGGAGCTTGTTGACGCTCCTCCACGGTCATCTTAGAGAAGTCTTCCTTGAGGTCAGCTTTCAAGGTGATGGCATACTCATCTGTGAGTTTCTTCTCTCCATTTACCATGACGTACATAGTAGCATTTACTGGACCATAGAGTGGGCAGTCGCTTGATTGCAATGCAATTTGAATCTTACCTGTCTCGTTAGGTTGCAAGTCTTTCTTGGTTACTTGTGGCGCGAAGTAGTTGTCTTGGTCGCGGGTCAGCAAGTCCACGGTGATAGGTTTGTCGGTAGTATTGGCATACTCGATATAGAGCATCTTGTTGCTACCTTTTACGACAGCATCGAAGTTGAGTACTTTCTTTTTGAGACGCAACTCACCCATGGCGATAGGATATTGCACGGTTGGTTTCACTGGTTTTGGAATCACCTCACCCTTGATATAAAGTTTAGTAGTAGGTTCTGCTGCGTTGCTAGTCACAGTAACTGTCTTTTGGAAACGACCTGGACGACCATTAGGGTTGTATGTTACGGTGATATTGCCTTTTGCACCTGGCTCGATTGGCTCGCGAGTCCATTTAGGGGTGGTGCATCCACAACTAGCGCGCACGTTGGTCAATACCAATGGTACCATACCTTCGTTGGTGAATTCGAATACGGTTGTTACTCGACCATCTGCTTCGTTGATTTTTCCGAAGTCGTGGGTGGTCTTCTCAAATGTAATCACTGGCTGTTGTGCCATCATGCTGATGCTTACGAGCATGCAGCTCAATAAAAATAACTTTTTCATCTTTCTTATTTTTTATTTTTCAGTTTTCAGTTTTCTTATACTATTTCCAATACCGTCACCGATGTTATGCGTTCGATGGAGCGTAATTTCATACTAATTTGACTGACTACCTTCTGCTTGAATACTACCAATTCTACGTTGCATTGGAAGTAGTTGTCTTCTGAAGTTACGTGCAGGTCGCGCAGATTGGCTTTGTATTCGTTGCATATAATATCCAAAATACGCATTAGCACGCCAAACGAGTCTTCTCCTTTGATTTGTATTTTAGCTGTTCGATATTTAGCTTCTTCAGATGTTAGTTTGTCCAAGAAACTGCGATTCTTCTTGAAGTATTTCTTGATATTATCTTTTGCTTTTGCAGTCACGGCAATCTCTAGCCATTCGGGCTCTGGCTTTTGCTTTTTGGAGGTCAGAATCTCCACTTGGTCGCCACTTTGCAGGATATAACTGATAGAACGAGCCGTGCGGTTGACGTTTGCCCCAATACAGTGCTCTCCTAGATCTGTGTGCAGTTGATACGCTAAGTCTAGTACTGTAGCGCCTTGCGCGAGGGTGCGAATGTCGCCCTTCGGGGTAAATACGAACACTTCATGCGCAAAGAGGTTGAGCTTGAAGGTATCAAGGAAGGCGATAGCATCCGGATCAGGATTGGCGAGTACGTCTTTAATTTCTTTGAGCCATTTGTCTAATTCTCCGCCGCTGTTCTCGCCTGTCTTGTAGCGCCAGTGGGCAGCCAATCCGTGCTCTGCCAACTCGTGCATACGAGTGGTGCGAATCTGCACTTCTATCCATTGACCACTTTGTCCCATTACGGTCACATGCAGTGCCTCATAACCATTGGCTTTAGGCATGGATATCCAGTCGCGTATACGCTCTGGGTGAGGACGATATATCTCGGTAATGGCGGAGTAAATCATCCAACATTGGTCTTTCTCCGAGAAGTCAGCATTTGGTTCAAATACGATACGCGCTGCCAAGAGGTCGTATATCTGCTCGAAAGGTACGCCCTTCTTGATCATTTTCTTATATACCGAATAGACAGACTTGGTACGGCAAAAGAGGGTGTAGTTGTATCCCATCATGCTGAGTTTCTTGCGGATAGGTGCCGCAAAACTCTCGAAGTTCTCCATTTGCATCTCTTTGTTTGCATGGAGTTTGGCTTCTATCTCAGCATATTGCTCTGGGTATTCGTATTTGAAACTGAGGTCTTCGAGTTCGGTTTTGATGGGGAATAATCCCAATCGGTGCGCCATAGGGGCGTAGATGTATTGCGTTTCAGCAGCAATCTTTCGTTGCTTTTCGGGAGGTTGAGCTGCCAGTGTACGCATATTGTGCAGACGGTCAGCTAGTTTGACTAGCATCACGCGTATATCTTCTGACATCGTGAGCACGAGTTTGCGCACGTTCTCGGCTTGCTTCATCGCTTTGTCGGCAAAGACCCCACCTGAGAGCTTAGTCAATCCTTCTACAATACTCGCAATCTTATCTCCAAACAGGTGCTTGATATTATCCACGGTGTAGTCGGTGTCTTCTACCACATCGTGCAGCAGTGCGGCGCATATACTGGTACTACCGAGTCCTATTTCTTTCACCACGATGCGTGCTACAGAGAGCGGGTGCATGATATATGGTTCGCCTGATAGACGTCGCACCCCTCCGTGTGCTTGTTTGGCAAGATGGTACGCACGGATGATGAGCTCGGTGCGCTGACTATGCATCGAGTTCATATAGTCTTGTAGCAGTGCCTGAAACTCTTGTTCGATTAGGCGCTCTTCTTCGGGTGTGAAATCACTTACGACCATGGTTGAATGACATTAAAATGACACTAACGTACAAATAGCCTGCAAAGGTACATCTTTTTTTGTAAATATGCAAATATTTTTATAAAAAAATAAACTATCGTTATTCTATAGGTGTCGTATGGTTTTGTGGGGTGTAGATGGGTGCGCAGCTTTTGTGGATTATTGTGTCGTAGATTGTTGGTGAATGTTGTGGTGATGTTGTGGCTATATTGTTGTGATGTTATGGTAATCTCTGCTGAATAACTAACTAATAACTAACTAATGACTAACTAATCACTAACTAATAACTAACTAATCACTAAGTAAAGGTAAGGAAAAGAAAAGAGAATGTAAGGATGATGGTTGTGGATGGAAGTTGTAGATGAAAGTTGTGGACGGAAGGGGTCTGGTAGAGGTTTGTGAAGGGTGTGATAGAAATGAAAATTAATTTTTTTTGTACAAAGGCTTGCGTATGTTGATTATATTTAGTAACTTTGCAGCCCGTATTGTATAATGTTATGTTGTGCGTGATATTGTGCGATGTGTGAAATGATGATTAGGAAAAATGCTACAGTTTTGTTGTGATATTATGAGGCGATTAAGCGAAAGGGCGGTATGCGTGGCGGTATTGCTAGGCGTGTCGGTATTGGTGTGTGCGACACCGCGCTGGGTGCGTCATTTGCCAAAGGCAGAGAATGCGACGTATCGTTATGTGGTGGAGTCGGCTACGGCAGCGAGTGAGGATGCTGCTCGTAATAAGGCGATGGGTATGGTGTTGCAGCATAGCATTATGTCGTTGGGTTTGGCTTTTAACTCGCAAGATGTGGAGAACGCGATAACGACAGGAAAGTTGCAAAGTCTGGTGTCGGAGTTTAAGGTGCCCGTGAATGAGGTATGTAGGTACCGTGAAGAGTTGTCGAATGGTGGTGTGCGCGTGTACTTGTTGTGTCAGGTGGCTGTAGCGGGAAATATAGCTGTTCAGTTTACGGAGTTTCGTCATTGCGGTGATGTGGGTTCGGATGAAGTGGGTGAGGTAAGTTTGCGTCCAGATGAGTGGAGCTACTATGAGTCGGATGCTTATTTTTCGGCATTTGAGGAGATGGATATAGAGTCCGGTAAGGCCGGTAAGGAGTGTGTGCAGGGTTTGGAGAGGAGCGTGAAGCAGCAGTTGGTGGATGATTTGCAGTTGAAGGATAGTGCGTTGATAGCTATGATTGATGCGAAGACGTATATCACAAAGAAAGTGGGTTATGCAGTGGCTTTTGTGAAGCGTGAGATCATTACTGATAAATACGATATGCATATTGAGGATGAGTTGGACGTATGTTACAATTATCTGAAGAATGCAGATAGTTATATGGCAGAAGGTAATATGGCAGAGGCTCGTGCGATATTGCTTCGTGCAGAGGAGAAATTGGCGAGCATAGATCCTTATTTGTCGTTTATGAATGCGTATTCCGCGTCTCGTTCGGTGAGCCGATATGTGGAAGATCGCAAGGATTTTTCGAAGCAAGTGCATGAGAAGTTAGATAAGACGATAACGGGAAGTGTGAAGGCGAAGGAGAATAAGGTGCAGGAGTATGTGTTGATGGCTCAGGAGATGCTGGATCGTGGTTCGGTGGGTGATGGCTTGCGTTATCTGTATGCTGCTCAGATGTTTTGGGCTGATCTGAAGCACAATGGTCATATTATGATTACAGATTCGGAGACGGGTATGCAAGTGAATGCGAATGTGTATTTGCAAAGTAAGATTAAAGAGGTGCTGAAGGATGTGCAAGTGACATGCGATGGGTATGTGAATGATAATACATCGGAGGTGAAGTTGAGTTTCCGTTATAAGGATGAGCCTATTACGAGCATGAACTATACATATAATGCGAACTTGGGTTGGAGTGATGTATATACGGCGAAGGATGGTTGGTCTTACCTATTCTTGCCCGAGAGCAATAGACCCTCTGTGATAAAGATTCGTTTGGATTATCGCTATGAAGATGAGGCGAATTTCGACTCGGAACTGCCACTGTTGATTAGCAAGTATAAGGCTAGATTCGACTATGACATGGTGGCGATGAGTAATGTGGAGATGGCCGTGAGACCAGTGGTGAAGTCGAGTGTGGTAGAGGATAATGGGGCGAAGAATTCTACGGATATGCATCAGAATATCGTGGTGAAGCGTATTGAGGAGCAGGAGCATAAGGTGGAAGTGATGGACTCGTTATTTTATCAAGCGATTGTGCTAGATGTGTGTGAGGCAATAAAGAGTCATGCGGATAACTACGATGAGATGTCGAAGTATTTTACTCCTGATGGTTATCGGCAATATGAGCGTCTGATTAAATACGGCAATGCGCGCGTGATAAGCACAGAAGGTTGCAGATATGTGACACTGGGTGACGAGGTGCAATGTCGTAGTGTGCCGATGCAGTTTACGTTTTCGAAGGGTAAGACCCAGTTGGAGAGCGTGGTATTTGTGTTTGATAAGACCAAGAAGATAGACGGTGTGCAGTTTGCTTTGGAGGAGCGTGCTGCGCGTAACATCATGGGTAATACAGATATAGATGAGACAGCTCGTTTGGCGTTGATTAACTTCATGGAGAACTACAAGACGGCGTTCTCGTTGCAGCGTTGGGATTATATAGAGTCGATCTTCTCGGATGATGCAGTGATCATCACAGGTCGTAAGTTGATGAAGAGCGAGCAGGGTACGGATATGTCTTTGCAGTTGCACGGGTATGTGTATAACAAGATGTCGAAGGGTGAGTATATCAATCGCTTGAAGCGCACCAAGAAAGAGTGGATCAATATCAAGTTTGGCAACACAAAGGTAGAGCAGAGTCAACAGAGCAGTATGTACGGCATCTGTTTGTTGCAAGACTACTATTCGTCGAACTATGGTGATCACGGTTACTTGTTCTTGTTGATAGATGCGACTGATGAGAAGTATCCGTTGATAAAAGTGCGTACATGGCAGCCAGAGTCGGCGGGTAGTACACCATTTACGATGGGCGATTATGACCGTTTAACGAACGGTATGATAAATAAATAATGTATATAGGAGAAAGCCGAAAAGCCTGTGAAGTGAGTAGGCATGAATGATACAACAACTTTAAATTATCAAGACAATGAAAAAGATTCTATTGGCAATGTTTGTAGTAGCATTGTGCGCAAGTTGCGCAAGTAAGAAGCAAACCCCATTGGCACAAAATCCTGGTTATCAACGTGTAGCTATTGAAGTTCCATGTGCAGAGGCAGGTTTTGACGATGCTGCTTATTTCCGTGGTACAGGTACATCTACAGCTGTAAACCAACAAAATGCTCGTCGTGCAGCATTGCAACAAGCAAAGGCAATGGTACGTGAGAAATTGGGTGGCTTCGTACAAGGTTTGTCAACTGACTACAGCCGCAATGTGACTGGTGAAGCAGCTGCTTCTAAGGTACAAAGTTTGATTGAAGGCGAGTTCGCTACTTTGGTAGAGCGCGAGTTGAACGATGCAGAGCAAATTTGCGAGAAGGGCTTTGTATTGCAAGACGGCTTGTTTGAGTACTGGATTGGTATTCAAATCCCAAAACAAAAATTGGTGGATGATTTGACCAGCCGTTTGGATGCAAACGAGGAATTGGAGATCGAGTTTAATCGTGAGGAGTTCCGTAAGTTTGCTGAGGACAAGATGAAACGCATGCAAGAAGCTAAGAAATAATATGACGCTGACCATCCCCTCCTTTTAAAGGAGGGGGGGGAGCGGTTTTTTGGTGAATGTCGGTTAATGGCGGTGAATATCGGTTAATATCGGTTAATGTCGGTTAATGGCGGTGAAAGGTTGAAGTTATGAAAAAAGTATATTTGCTATTGATATTGTTGGTGGGAATGGTATTGAGTGGCTATGCTCAGTCAAAAAGTTTTGAAGAAATTCAAAAACGCCAACGTGAACGTTTTGCGCAAATGAAAAGCGCACAACAGGCGGAGTTTGATGCATTCCGCAAAGAGTGCAATGACCGTTATTCCGAAATGATGCGAAAAAACTGGGAACAGTTTAATGCCTTTCCTGCTGTGGAACCTAAAGAGGAAAAACCAGTGCCTCCAGTGGTGTATGAAGAGCCAGCACCACAACCCGAGGTGAAACCAGAGGAGAAGCCAGCACCACAACCCGAGGTGAAACCAGAGGAGAAGCCTGTACCACAGCCTGAGGTGAAACCAGAGGAGAAACCTGCACCACAGCCTGAGGTGAAACCAGAGGAGAAGCCAGCACCACAGCCTGAGGTGAAACCAGAAGAGAAGCCTGCACCACAGCCTGAGGTGAAACCAGAGGAGAAACCTGCGCCACAGCCTGAGGTGAAACCAGAAGAGAAGCCAGCACCTAAAGAAGAGGATAAGCCTATTGCGGTGAAGGAAGATGTGATAGTGATACCTAAGCCAGCTCCTCAACCACAGCCACTAGCGCCTGTGGCACCCAAAGAGGAGATACCATTTGAGAGAGTGTCGGTGTCGTTCTATGGCACATTGGTCAGTATTGGATTCCCCGTTTCGGATGACTTGAAATTACAAGAGATTACAGAAAAACACTTAGCAGATACTTGGACAAGTCTGTCGGATGAGAAGTACGATATTACCATCGACAATGCGCTTTCTGTGCGCAAAAACTTAGCACTATGCGACTGGGCATATATAGAGATGCTCGGTGCGGTGTGCGAAAAGAAATATGGCAAGACGAATGAGGCTGTGCTGATGCAGGGATATGTATTGTCGCAGTCGGGTTATAAGATTCGTTTGGCATATGAGGGAAGTAAGTTGTATTTGTTGGTAGCTAGCCAATACAATATTTTATCTATGTCGTATTTTATGATCGGTGGTACGAAGTTCTACCCACTGAACTGCAATACGAAGAAGTTGCATATCTGTGAGGCATCCTTCGAAAAAGAGAAGTCGATTTCGTTGCAGATGCGTAGCGAGCAGAAATTAGACGACGAAGCTACCACACCACGAAAATTATCATCGAAGTACGGCGTGATAGTGGATGTGGCGGTGAATAAAAATAATATCGATTTCTACAACGATTATCCATCGGCATACGTGGGTGATAACTCGGCTACTCGCTGGGCAGTGTATGCGAATACGCCCTTGGAGAAATCGGTAAAAAATGCGTTGTATCCTACATTAAAGCGTAGTATAGAGAATCTGAGCGAGCGTGATGCAGTGAATAAACTGCTGAACTTCGTGCAGACTGCATTGAAGTATGAGTATGACGATAAGGTGTGGGGTGGAGATCGCGTGTTCTTTGCGACGGAGACCTTGCATTACCCCTATGCAGACTGCGAGGATAGAAGTATCTTGTTCTCGCGATTGGTGCGTGATTTGCTAGGTTTGGATGTGGTGCTGATTTATTATCCAGGTCACTTGGCAACTGCGGTAAATTTCGCGCAAGAGGTCAATGGTGATTATTTGCAGTACAAGGGCAAGCGATATGTGGTATGTGACCCAACCTATATTGGTGCACCTGTAGGCAAGACCATGCCTGGGATGAATAATCAAGAGGCACAAATAATAGCATTGTAATCAATAAACACATCATTATATATGCGTACGTTTATAAAAATTATTTTGATAGTAGCGGCTATAGCAGCGTTGGCTATAGGCGGATATTATCTGTATGAGCGTTTTTATAAGGGCGATGAAGGAATGGTAGAGGCCATCGATGTAGAGGATAATACCGAGCCAACCCACGGGTTGGTGATGTTTGAAGAGATAGAACTAGATACGCTGATGCTAGGTAGATGGCAACATACTGTGGACACTGGGTGGTATAGGGTATATACTACTGAGCCTGCTGGTGAAGACTATTACTGGGGTCGTGAGTGGAATACAGATGAGGATATCTTTGAGGAAGATTTGCAGCCCTATGGTAATGGTTGGTTTAAGTGGAAAAAAGAGGGCAATGAATTGCTGGAGGTGCATATGACAGATAATCGTGGTGCAGCGGTACCACGCGAGTATCAGATGCTGAAACTAGATGGCAAAGTGATGAATTGTCGTGAGACGTTGGATAGAGAGAAGCATTCGTTTAGAAAAATAGGAGATTAACGATATGAGTGGAATTGTACGATTTTGCCCTGAGTGTGGCACAAAATTAGAGGAAGTATTTGCATTTTGCCCCGAGTGCGGTGCGAAGTTGGCAGGTATATTCCCTGTTGCGCAACCGTCTGCTGAGACAGCCACAGCAACAACGACGGATGATGCTCGTCCGTCAACCACTTTTAATGGTAGTATAGACGCGAATGGCGAGGCACCAGAGATGCCTGTTGCACCACAAGAAGAGGAAGCACCAGTACAAGCTCGTGGTTTTATCTTGACCAACTTGGTGAGTCTGGCTAAACGTTGGCATACGAATGTAAGTACCGTGGCAGCTGTGATCGATTGGTATGTGAAGAATATGCGTAAGTTGGGCGTGGTGTATAAGGTGTTGGATGCGAGCGATTATACGTATTTGAAGAAACCAATATTTGGTAATCCAAAGCACGTATCGTTGGGACCTGCCAATAGTTGGCATGAGTATGCCGATATTTTGAAGGATCAACATGATGCCGAGGTACGTGATAAAAAGCCCGAGACGGAATATGTATTTATCATAGGTAGCGATAAGGAAGTGCCAATGCCTACCTTGCCTAACTTTGTGTCCAATGATGATAGAAGTTTCGACACAGACTTGCTATACGCCTATCCTTATGGTCAAGAGATGGAACGCAAGTTGATGTCGCAAGATATCTTCAAATACGATGCATTGTTCTATGTGGGGCGTTTGCCGTTTGCTGTAGATAGTACGCTGCAGGATATGGAAGATTATATGGTGCGCGTACTAGAGAATCGTTGTTCAGTGGATGTACGCGAGGCGTATGCTCAGTGTGATCCTCACTGGCGTAATGTGACGATGACCATTACGGATGATCTGGCACAATACGGTATATTCCCTCGTTATTCATCGGATATGCCAAGTGAGTTGTTATACCAAGGTCGCATATTTACCACACCGATGGTGATTATTCACCCTCAGACTCGTGAGCAGTTGCCACCCGTGTTTAATAAAGAAGCGAATTATATCTTCTTTAATATGCATGGTGGTGGCACTCGTGATGCGCGTGGTTTCTATGGTTATTCAGATGAGATGGGTGGCGAAGGTATTTGTCCAGAGGTATTGTCAACAGCGACAGAACCTAATATGTTGTTTACGCAGGCGTGCTATGGCGGTAAATTTATAGGTTATGCTAAACGTGAATGTATGCTATTGACGGCATTAAATACGAACACGCTGACGTATGTAGGTTCATCGCGTATAGCATATGGCGATGGTGACCAACATGGTGGTAATATATCGGCATCGGATGTGTTGGCCAAAGCGTTTAACTTCTATGTTATGCGTGGTTTTACGGCTGGTGCAGCGTTCTTCCAAGCTCGTATTCATACGTTTAAGAATCGTCCGGGGTGCCCTATACATGCGCTGACCATATGTGAGTTTAACCTATATGGAGATCCGATGATGCACGTTCGTAAGTCTGAGGATAGTTATAAGATGGTAAGTAGTAAAGCGGCTGTTTTGCGTCCGCATGAGATGGTAGGTGTTGTACGTGAGGAAGTACTGATGAATAAATCGGTAGGTGGCCAACAAAGTCTATTGCAACAAGTACGTTCTGCCGTTGACAAGAATATCATGGATATCTCAGCATCAATAGCAAAGACGTTGTATTCGCAATATGGTATTCCTGCTCGTGAGCCAGCGATTATCAGTCGTAGAACCTACGCAGATGGTCATAAGGAGTTGAGTTTTACTTATAAGCAACCAATTGAGGAAGGCTTGACCAATGATGTGATGGCGATTACATCAGATAAGGGCGATTTGCAACGCGTGATGACAACCAAATAATAAGAATATTCACCATAAAACACTTGAAGATATGAGTTATTGTACAAAATGTGGCAACGAACTGAAAGAAGGTGCTAAGTTCTGTGTATATTGCGGCGAGAAATTGGCTCCTGCTCCACAACCAACAGTAGAAACTCCAGCGCCAGTAGAAGAGGTAGCAGATGAGAAATTGGATATACAAGAGGGCGATTTGCAATCGGCAAGTCGACGTGTGTATTGGGATATACAGGCAGGTCAAGTAGCACGCATAGTTAAGTCAAGCGATTTGGCTAAGTTTAAGAATATCAAAGGTATTGTAATCTCCGAGGGTACTACTGCCTATGTGCGCGTGAACGGCAAGACAGTACTGAGTTTGGAAGGTGGCGTATATGACTTTAAGCAAAGCAAACCCAATCCTAAAGAGAGTGGTTTGACACATGCGTGGAGCGTTATCAAGAATATATTCTCTAGCAAAAAGCCATTAACGGCAGAGGAAGAGAAAGCGATCGTGGAGAATATTTGCAAAGAGAACGACTTTACTATTATCGTATTGGTAAACAAAGCGTTTCAATTGTTGGTTGGAGCAAAACAGGGTAGTTTGGACGACTATAAGAACTTTGTTCCAATGCAAATACAAACTCGTCATTATACCCTGCAAGTAGGTGTAAATGCTTATTTCCAAATACAAGATAAAGAGCAATTCATCTTGCATTGGTTGACAGATAAGGCCGAATTGACCACTGCACATTTGGTGGATGAGTTGAGCGATATCATCCGTACCCGTTTGGCAGCATGCTTGGATGATACTGTTTGGGAGGGCAACAAAATACCGGATGACTTACGTCGTGCTCTGAAAGATCAACTGAATGAGAATGCCGTGAATGAGTATTTCGGTTTGAGTATTGCGCGTGTGGTGGAAATCACTGCAGTGAGTGAGGATTTGGAGCGATTCCGTCAATTGAGCAATGAGATGTATCTTAGTGAACAAGAGTTGGATTATCTCAAACGTACCAACGACTTCAAGAATCGCTTGGCAGAAGTGCAAAATGCGCAACAGATTCACGAGGCACGCACAGGGGTGGAGTTGCAACGTGAGTTGGATAATATCAACAAGGATAATTTGTTGCGCGAAGACGAACTAGAGAAGTTCAAGTTGATACTTGAGAGCGAACGTCGCTTGCGTGAGGCGCGCAGCAAAGAGGAGGAAGATAAGGTCATGGCAGAGATACGCCAAGCAGGTTTACTCCGTGAGATTGACTACAAACGTCTAGAGCAAGAGGCTGATATCGAGAGAAGACGTCGCGAAGCTGACTTTGAGTTTGAACAACAACAACGTCAAGAGGCTTTAAAAGCAGAGCATCGTCAACGTCAGTTTGAGCAGTTTATGGCTATGGAAAGTGCAGCCAATCAACATGAAGAGGAGATGGCACGCATCCAAGCTGCAGGTAATCAGCAATGGTCAGAGCGCTTGCACCAACAGCAACAAGCACAAAACGATCAAATGATGCAACTGCTACAAACCATGGCAGGCGCACGTGCTCCACAACCTACCTATCAGGCACAACCATCAGCCACACCAACCAAGTTCTGTCCAGAGTGTGGCAAGCGTATATCTGTAGATAGCAAACATTGTCCTGAATGTGGCGCAAAACAACTATAATGAACCCCCAAAAAGATTGGTAGTTATGGAAGAGATTATTGGAACCGTGCATCTGCAAGTGAGCAACGTAGGCTCTAAGTCAGAAGGATTATATGCCCATTTGGTATTGGAGTCGGGAGATGACTATATACTCTATCAAGCAGGGCACTTGGCTATGGAGGAGGCCTATTTTAAGGCGTTTGATGGCCAACAAGTAAAAGTGCTGGGTGAAATAGAACCAGAAATGAACTATATACGTGTTGAAAATATACAAACCATTTAATTCAATAGAAGAATCTTATGTCAACTTATAAATGCCCAGAGTGTGGCAATCCAATTAATTTGAATGAACGTCATTGCGCGAATTGCGATTACGATGTTACCGATAGCGAGTATGCAGCACTTGTGCCTGCACAACCAACAGCACCCGTAGTGGAAAAACCAAAGGCACCTCAAGTGTCAGCACCTCAACGTCCAGTAGCTGCATCAGGTATAGATTCCATAATGGCGCATGGTAGTGTGGATGCATCGTCGCATACTACGCATACCGAGGATAAATCTACACATAATATAGATAACTCACAAACGGTGAATAACACCAATCAAACGGTTACGAATACCTTCATCATTATGGGTGGTGGTCCTGCACCTATTCCACAAAATATTGATCCACAAACAGCTGAAGCATTGAAGCAGGCGCAGCAAGCGCAAGCACAGCAAGCAGCTCAACAGCAGGCGCAACAAGAAGCCGTTCCTACTTTTAGTGCGTATGCTCAACCACAAGCGGCAGCACCTGCGCAAGAGGGCTCCAAAGGGATAGGTTCGATAGATGGCACTATCACCAAGAATCAGAAGAAAGGTAATAAGGGATGGATTGCTATTGTGGCAGCCGTGATAGTGGTGGTTGTAGTGGCTGTGGTGCTACTTGGTGGCAAAGAGGAACAAGAAACGGAAGCTCAAGCGACTACTAATACTACTACCGTTGTGACGAAGACGAATAAGGCCGCTGCACCAAAAACAACTACCGCAACTTCGCAAGAGGTAAGCGCACAGAAAGTAGCAGCAGCTCCTACTACTAATAAGACTGCAACAGCAGCAAAACCAAAGCCTAAAGAGCCTACATTGGCTGAGATGACTCCTGCTCAAGCATATACCAAGGGAATGCAACTATTTGACAAAGGTAATTACGACCAAGCCATTGCTCACCTAGAAAAAGCGGCCAATGCCAACCATGCTGATGCTGCATATCAGTTGGGTGAGATGTATCTGAGTGGAGTAGGCGTAGATGCCAATAAAGAGACGGCCATTCGCTGGTATAAAGTAGCTGCCAAGGCAGGACACAAACAAGCAAAACGTAAACTATTCTAAATCAATACTGATATGAAGCGTTTATTATTATCTATGGCGGTAGTATGTATGAGTGCTATGGTATGGGCACAGACTACTACTGATGCAGCTCCAATGACTGCGGTAGATTCTTTGGCTGCGAAAATCATTATTATCCCTCATATCGCGATTACGAGTGACATACCAGCACCTGCACAAGGATTGATGATGGATCGGATGAAGCGTATATTGCTGAAGAATGGTATTGTGGATACCAGCGACCGCTCACGCTTTGTACTGACAGTAAAGTCGAATGTGACCGATGGTGAGTGGACTGCTACCGTACCTCCTAAGTATGGTATGGTGGTGGAATTTACATTCTATGTAGGTGATGTGGAGTCGGGTATCTTGTATGGTAGTCATAGTATTCGTAAGAAGGTGGTAGCTGATAGCGAAGAGGATGCTTACATGCAAGCGGTAAAGGGTATTCGCGTATCCGATCCTGCATTTAAAGTATTGATAGACAAGGCAAAAGTACGAATCGTGGAGACCTTGGATGCACGCGATGAAAAATTAGTAATAGAAGGTAGCGATTATGAAATCAATTGGTGGTAAATATGGGCTATTGCTTGTGGTATTGGCATGCTTGATTCCTACTCAAGTGTTGATGGCCAAGAAACCGAAATGGCTGCACACTATGCAACAGGATTATATCATTGTTTCGGCAGAGGATGCATCGTTGGAGCAAGCTAAAGAGAAAGCGATGAACGTGGTGCGTCAGGAGATTATGAATTCAATAGCACAACATGTAAGTTCGAGTACTCAAATGACATTGCGCGAGTTGGAAGTGAACAACCAATATACGGAGATGTCACAGTATATAACTTCGATGGCTGCAGAGTCGGTGGATTATCCATTTCTGAATGGTATATCTCCATCCATGGTGGAAGAGGTGTATATAGAGAAAGCGAAGAAGAATAAGCAAAAGATCTATCGTTATCATGTGAAGTATCCTTATTCGAAGCTGGACTTGCTGGATAGAGTAGAGCAATTCTTGGCATATGAGAATGATTTGCAGACGAAAATGAATCGCTTTGTAGCAGATGACTTTACGACTGCCACTTCGGTAGAGGAAATGCAGCAACGCAAAGCCGATTTGCAGGTGTATCAATCTAGTTTACCCAAGACCGATGCCCGCCGTGCTCAGTGCGACAAGTTGCTATTGCGCTACGACGACATGATTCGCAGCGTACGTATCTCGGTGGATGCTGTATCACAAACAGAGATGCTCGTGTCATTGCGCTATGGCGACAATATAGTGACGATTAACAAAGCACCTAAATTGCGTTCGGAGTGCTTGATGAATGTGGCATCGCAATTACGCGACAAGCAATGGGTAATCACTTATGACTACAGTGGTTGTTATGCCGATGAGGCCAATGCAGCCGAACTATCCTATACTATCCAAGGTAAGAAAATCACACAAACTGTATATGTTAAATAATTAAAATTGTAGTATGAAAAAACTATCTCTTTTATTTGTTGCACTATTGGCAACTACTTTCGCTTTCTCTGCTCCTGTAGATGCTGAAAAAGTGGGTACCTATCACCGTAGTTCGTTGGTAGTGATGCCAATCATTCACATGCAAGACTCTTTTTCCAACGAACTAGTCAATGCAGCATTGACAATGCCTTTCCCTGATCGTTACGATAAGCTTCAATTTATGGATAATCCCAATGATTTTATTGTGAAGTTGGACAACCATTGCAACCTCAAGCAAGTGAAAGATACGACTGCCTATAAGATGTATGCAGTAGCTTTGGAGCAAGCACAGATTGCCAAATATATGGTAGCAGCTTGGTTTAACTACAACGATTCTACGGGCTTTAATACCCATTATATTGCAGAGAAGGGTAACTACGATGCTTCGGTGTTGGCACAAGAGTTGGCTGCAGGAACTATCAGTGGCGCTGTGAATATTGCAGATGCTAGTGATGAGTTGATTAGCAAGTCATTTGTCTTGGTCAATGATATGGCATATATCAACCATGCAGCGCGTGCGGAATTGGCTTCGGATATCTTAGAGGGTATTCAAGCGGCTGCTCAAGCGACTACCGAGGCCGGAAAGACGATCTCAAACATGCAAACGGGTATTGGTTTGCTGGATGGCATCACCGGACTCGTAGGTGGCGCAGTGGCTTTGGCAGGTGCTGCTACTGCTTTGGCAGCTGATGTAACACAAACAGTTAACGAACTGCTTGATATTGAGGGGTTTGCTGTTATGGAATGTACCTACCTCTATCAATTGGTATGGGACGAAGAGACACAAAATACATTCTATTCTAAATACTATACCGAAACTGCTGATTCTGCAAGAGTAGCTGCTTTCTGGGCAGATAATACTACTTTCAAGATGAAGTATGTAGGTATGATGCCAACTACTACCAACAATGCTACAGCCTTCCATGCTGGTGAGTATGCCCACTTATCTCAAGAGGAGCAAATCACTATCACCTGCTCTCGTACCCAAGACGATGCCATCAATAATTTGCAGAGTGAATACGAGGATTTCCGCGTATATACTCCGATCACAGAGGTTGTAACGAATCCTAAGGGTAAGGTGATTGGTATAGTTGCACCTATTGGCATGAAAGAGGGGGTAAGTCCCAAGAAGAAATACAACCTCATGGAGCAAACGATGGTCAACGGGCGTACGGTCTATAAGTTAGTAGAAGCCAATCTAAAGCCAGATAAGGAAATCTGGGACAACCGCTACGTAGGTGAGTCTGAAGCGGAAGGGACTGGTACTCAAGGTACGATGTTCAAGACCTTGAAGCAAGTCTATCCTGGTATGCTTTTGATGGAGAGCAAAAAGAAACAAAAAAGTAAGTAATACAATACGATTATGAAAGCAATCTTTTTATCATTCGTTCTATTGTTCTCGGCTGTCTGCTCAACCGCTTCAGCGCAAGCGCAGAAGAAAGCTAACAAAGATACCGAGCAATGGCGATATGAGGTGCAAGCCAGTGTAGGGCAGGCACCCAAAGGTACAGCGATTATGCGCGTGTGGACCTACTCCAAGAATCCACAAGTGGCTATCATGCAAGCCGGTAAGAATGCAGTACATGCTATTCTCTTCACCGGTATTGCACCTACCAATGATAAGTTGCGCTTGCCTGGCGTACCAGCCATCATCAATGACCCAACGATTGAGACGCAACATGCCGAGTATTTCAAAACCTTCTTTGCGGATGGTGGTCCATATCAACGCTATGTATCCTTTATGGCCAATGGAGTACCTGATCAAGTGATCAAGATAGGCAAGGAGTATAAAGTGGCTATCAATGTCACAGTACAAGTGGATGTATTGCGTCAACGCCTGATGGATGATAATATCTTGCCTAAGATGGCAGAAAATATTGGTAAAGTGCCTACCATCATGGTGGTACCAAGCGACCAATGGTGTTACGAGAAAGGCTATGTGACCACACTTGGGAATCATACCTATCCTGACTATGCTCTGGCACTTCGTAGTGATAAGGAGTTGTTGCAAGTGATCACGGTGATCAACGAACTCTTCTCGCGTCGCAATTTTCCATTGAAGAATCTGGAGTCAACGTTGAAAACCCTTGAAAATCAAGCAGTAGAAGATGCAGTGATGACCAATAAATCTGGTGCGGAATTGCTGGTATCTCCAATTGATGAACTCAAGAATGTGGCGCATGCTGATATTTGGGTACAAATTAATTGGTCAGAGAACCTAGTTGCTGGTGGTAGCAAAAAGGCGTTGTCGGTGGTGATGCAAGGCTTGGATGCGTATAATGACAAGCAGGTGGCGGGTGCTTCAGGTACGGGCAATGCGGTGTTCACTTCGCAAGCACAAACCTCCATCATGCTTGAGGAATTGCTGGTAGGACATATGGAGCCATTTGCCAAACAACTTACCAACTATTTCAAGACCTTGGAAGAGGATGGACGTCCCATCGTAGCACACATCAAGGTGTTCGACGATTTTGATGGTGACCTCGAAAATGACTACGATGGCTATGAACTAGGTGAAATCATCGAAGAGTGGATGGCAGATAATACAGTAAAGGGTAAGTTCAATACCGTGATTGCTACCGAAAATCACATGCTCTTTGAGAATGTATGCATCCCATTGCAAAACGAGAAAGGACGTGATATGGATGCTCGCAGATGGATGCGCGAGTTGCAACGTATGTTGCGTGATCAATACGAAATCGAATCTAAACTCACCACCAAAGGGCTAGGCGAGGCTACACTGATTCTAGGAAGTAAATAATTGATAAATAGTATTTTAGTATGAAACGATTAGTATATACCTTGCTGATAGCATTGGTTTGCGTAGGTTGCAAGAGCAATCAAAACCTTATTAATGGCAACGAACAACTGCTGACCGTCCCTTGTGCTTCCATCGTAAGCGACCAGTTCGCTACACGCGCTTTGGGTACCGCCAATTCCACCAACTTGCAAAATGCCAAGGACAAAGCCATTGCCGTAGCTCGCAGAGAACTAGTGAGCAGTATGCAAACATCTGTGCAACGTATCATTGACACCTATGCCACTTCCTACGAAGAAGATATGTCCGCACGTTTTCAGTCTTATACCAAGGATGTATCGCGTTTGACTAGCAATCAAATGTTGGTGGGTAGCACCATCGCATGCGAGAAGATAACCCAATCTGTGGATAAAAAGACCAAGAATGTGATTTACCACGCCTATGTGGTAGTAGAGGTAGATAATGCACAATTGCAAAAGACTGCGCAACAACAAATCTTGCAGTCATTGCCTGAGACCGATGCCTTGCGTAATATCTTCCGCGAGGGAATGGGAAAATAAACGCAACAAGATAATGCTAACAACAAAAAATCGCAGCTATTACGCTGCGATTTTTTGTGTATGTATAGATCATCGGATGAAGAGTAACTCGCGATACTTGGGCAGTGTCCACAATTGGTCATCAATCCACATCTCAAGTTCATCCACATGCTTGCGGATATCTTCCATGATAGGCACTACCGTATCATGGAAAGCTAGTGCGCGTTCGCGCTGATTATCAATATGATTGGCTGTCACACGTAGCTTCGTCATCTTGTCCACATCGGCGATGATGGCGCTGGCATGCGCCTCTATGCGACGCACCAACGATGCATCTTGTTCATTGAGTGCCATGGCTTCCCTCGCCTCAAAGACTTGCTTGGTGTGCATCATCTTCTCCAGCAATACCGACTGATAACGCTTGGCAGCGGGTAATACGTGATTGATAACCAAATCGCCCAGCACACGGCTCTCAATCTGCAATTTAAGCGAGTAGTTTTCCCATTTCACCTCGCAGCGAGATTCCAACTCTGCAGGGGATAATACGTTGGTGGTGCTAAACATCTTCACTGCGGATTCCGACAAGTATTGGTCAATGATTAGTGGCACACTGGTCTCGCAGTCTAGTCCGCGTTTTTGCGCTTCCTCTTTCCACTCATCGCTATAGCCATTGCCGTCAAAGCGGATAGCTTCACACTCGTTGATATAGCGTTTGATCACGGAGAACAACGCTTTCTCTTTGGCTTCACCACGTTCAATGAGTCCGTCCACTTCCTCGCGGAAGAGCGTCAATTGCTCTGCTACGGCTGAGTTGAGCGCCAAGACGGCTGCCGAACAGTTGGCACTGGAACCTACGGCACGGAACTCAAATCGGTTACCCGTGAAGGCAAAAGGCGAAGTACGGTTGCGATCGGTATTGTCCAAAAGAATCTCAGGGATATTACCTACACCCAACTTCATCTCTTTCTTGGCGTTGATGATGATACCTTTGTCCACATCTGCCTTCTTGATTTGATTCAAAGCTTCGGTCAGTTGTGTGCCTAAGAACACGGATATGATGGCAGGTGGTGCCTCGTTGGCGCCCAAACGATGGGCATTGGTGGCAGAGGCAATAGTGGCTTTAAGTAACGCGTTGTGGCGGTGTACTGCCTTAAGTACGTTGACTAGGAAGGTCACAAACTGCAAGTTCTGATATGGGTTCTTTCCTGGGGCAAATAGGTTGATGCCGGTGTTGGTACCCAGTGACCAGTTGCAGTGCTTGCCGCTACCGTTCACACCGCCATAGGGCTTCTCGTGCAGTAGTACGCGGAAGTGATGATGGCGTGCCACTTGCTCCATGAGCGACATGAGTAATTGGTTGTGGTCGCTACCTAGATTGGCTTCTTCGTAGATAGGCGCCAACTCAAACTGGTTAGGAGCCACCTCGTTATGGCGAGTCTTCACGGGAATACCCAACTTCTGCGCTTCGATCTCCAGCTCGGTCATGAAGGCCAACACGCGCTCTGGGATGATGCCAAAGTAGTGGTCGTCAAGCTGCTGATTCTTGCTTGAATAGTGTCCCATGAGCGTGCGACCGGTCATCACTAAGTCCGGACGAGCAGCAAACAGACTCTCATCTACCAGGAAGTATTCTTGCTCCCAACCTAGGTAGGTAGTGACGTGCTTCACATTTCGGTCGAAATAGTTGGCTACCGCCACCGCTGCTTTGTTCATCGCGCTGATCGAACGGAGTAGGGGGGTCTTGTAGTCCAGTGCCTCGCCCGTGTATGCGACAAAGATAGTAGGAATACACAATCGATCACCTATCACAAAGGCAGGCGATGATGGGTCCCATGCCGAGTATCCACGTGCTTCAAAGGTATTGCGAATGCCACCAGAAGGGAAAGAGGACGCATCTGGCTCTTGCTGATAGAGTACGGAACCCGAGAAGTTCTCCATGGGCTTGCCTTCGCTGTCAAAATCAAAGAAGGCATCGTGCTTTTCGGCAGTACCTCCAGTCAGCGGTTGAAACCAGTGGGTGTAGTGGGTAGCACCGTGTTCCATCGCCCATTTCTTCATACCTATTGCTACACTATTGGCAATGTCACGGCTGAGGGTCTTCTCATTGTCCATCAATTCGAAAAGCTCGTCGAGTATATTGCTTGCGATATACTCTTTCATCTTCTCACGTGTGAATACCTTTTGGGCAAAAATCACACTAGCTTTTTCTGTAGGAGCCTCTACCATCACTGGTTTGTGCTCCCACGCCATTTTTAACGCATCAAAACGAATGTTCGACATATTTTTACGCTGATTTTGTATTTTAATCGGATTAAAATCGAAAAACTGCCGCAAAAGTACTTCTTTTTTTTGAATTATGCAAGTAAATTGTTGTTTTTTGTGTGAATATACATATTTTTTGTTTTTTTTTGTTATGCTATGTTAGAAAACATCAAGTGTAAAGTTTCGATGGAATAATTTGCATATCTAAAAAAAAAATACTACCTTTGCGCCGTTAAATAAAATCACCAAATAAAAATAATTCGTATGAAAGTACTTGTAGCAACTGAGAAACCTTTTGCCAAAGTGGCAGTAGATGGTATTCGTGAAGTCGTAGAGCAGGCTGGTTATCAGCTTGTGTTATTGGAGAAATACACCGCCAAGGAGCAATTGCTGGAGGCTGTGGCAGATGCCGATGCGCTGATTATCCGTTCGGATAATGTGGATGCAGAGGTGTTGGATGCTGCTAAGCAGTTGAAGATAGTGGTACGTGCGGGTGCGGGTTATGATAATATAGACCTCGCAGCAGCTACCGCCCACAATGTAGTGGCGATGAATACGCCTGGTCAGAACTCGAATGCTGTGGCAGAATTGGCATTGGGCATGATGGTGATGGCAGTTCGCAATATGTACAATGGTACGAGCGGTACGGAGTTGAAAGGCAAGAAATTGGGTATCCATGCATATGGCAATGTGGGTCGTAACGTAGCACGCATCGCTAAGGGTTTTGGTATGGATATCTATGCATACGACGCTTATTGCCCAGACGAGGTGATGGTGGCAGAAGGCGTGACTCCTTTGCATTCGGCTCAGGAGCTTTATGCTACTTGCGATGTAGTGAGTTTGCATATCCCTGCTACCCCAGAGACGAAGGGTAGTATCAACTATGCATTGCTCCAGAATATGCCTAAGGGTGGTTTGCTGGTGAATACCGCCCGCAAGGAAGTGATCAATGAGGACGAACTGATTCAGTTTATGCAAGAGCGTGCTGACTTCCGCTATGTGACAGACGTGATGCCAGCGGCTGATCAGAAGATGCACGAGTTGTTTGAGGGACGCTATTTCGCTACACCAAAGAAGATGGGGGCTCAAACCGCAGAGGCCAATATCAATGCCGGTATCGCAGCTGCGAAACAAATCGTTGATTTTATTCAAAACGGAAACACTCGTTTCCAAGTAAATAAATGAGAAGAATAGTAATAGCATCTATATTTGCATTGTTATCACTACTTTCCTACGCGCTGCATGTGGAGTGCGTAGGCAATGCTACGCTGTTGACCCAGAGTAGGGATACGCTTTTTCTGTTTGAGAAAGAGCCAGAGTTGAGCTGCAAACTAGGTGCAGTGGATTGGTATCGCTTACCCGATACGATCACGCCTGTCGCTTCGGGTGTGGATTATCTCTATGCTGAGCATGGTGAGGGATATATGATCAAGTTGGGCGAGCTACGCGAGGTGTTTTGGGTGTTTGATTACGATAGTTTGCGTGCCGATATTACGGCCATTGATGCCGCATTATCTTGCTCGGAGACCGAATTGCACTTGGAGGGTACCATACCTCCGATGCAATATACCAATCTGCAAGGCAAGCGCTGCACGTATCCTCGTCAGTGCCGTGTGAACTATATGGATGCCATGTGGAGCACGGATAGCGAAGCATGGGTGGATTCCCTGGCGCAGCAAGAAGCGGACTTTAGGCAGACGATTGTGGTGGGTGCGAGTCCGGTGGCTACTGATTTTACGATCAGCGACCCTTTGGCTGCTCTGCTAGAACTCAGCGAAGATTCCCTTCGTTCGTCGGTGTATGCGCCGATGGCATTGAAAGCTAATCCTTTGGCCATAGTGACCACACGCGGCAAAGAAGGCGACCCAAGCAATGAGGTAGAGCGTCCGATAGATCCTTCGGAGTTGATTCGTCGCTCTGCGCCATTGATTGTTACCTTCCGTGCCAATGCACTCAATGCGGATTACTATCAATGGAATATCTACCGCGGATCCGATCGTATCTTGCAGCGCAATGAAGCGCAACACCAATATACCTTCACCGAACCAGGTAACTATCGTGCAGTGGTGGGTATGAGTAATAGCCATGGGTGTCAATTGGATTCGGTGGAGTTTCTTATCTCGGTAAGCGAATCGATGTTGACTGTGCCTAATGTGTTTACGCCTAATGGCGATGGCATGAACGATGAATTTAGGGTGGTGTATCGTTCGATTAAGGAGTTTCATGGTTGGGTGTACAACCGCTGGGGACATAAAGTATATGAATGGACCGACCCATCTAAAGGTTGGGATGGTACCATCGGTGGCAAACCTGCAGCAGAGGGCGCATACTACTATGTGATACGTGCACTAGGTACAGATGCCGAATCGGACTATATGCTGAAACCTGTATATACCAAGAAACTGAAAAAGCAGGAGTTGCCAATAGGTGTATATCAGTTATCGGGTGATATCAATCTGATTCGTGGAGGAAAGTAGGAGCCAGAGTTGATAAGTTGACATTCAACCATAAACTCCTAAACTGATAAACATCTAAACTAGGCAAAAGGCATGAAGAGGACGAGATCGATATATCAAGCAGCATGGCAAGGGCTATCATTGTCAAAGATCGACCAACTGATGGCAGCGATGCCTATGGCTGGTAAGATTGATACACTGAATTGGGTGGAGCAGTATCCTGCTGCGCCGCAGACAAATTTCACCTTGGCGCATACCGATGAGATACTCTATGTGCGCTTTGAGGTGAAAGGCGAAGTGCCCTTGGCTACCAAGACCCACGACCTCGAACTGGTGAATGAAGATGCCTGCGTGGAGATGTTTATTGCCAATCAGGATAACACCCACTACTGGAACTTTGAGTTCAACCCTGCTGGCGTATGCAATGCCTCCCACCGCAAAGAGCGTAAGGTGGATGTTGTTCGACTCAACGCAGAGCAACTATCTTCCATACAACGATACGGACACCAACTATGCGCTGCACACTGGACCCTACTCGTTGGCATACCACTTGCACTTATAGACCTTGATCTCAATAAAGAGCATAGTCGTCGCGCGAACTTTTATAAATGTGGCGATAAGACACCAATGAAGCACTATGCTTCGTGGAATCCGATAGAGGCTCCAGCACCTGCGTTCCACTTGCCAGAGTATTTTGGCGAGCTGCAATTTTAGTATTGGGAATCGGGATACAGGACTCCGGACGCTGGGAATAGAAATTGACTCAAAATAAAACCAACAATATGAAAAAATCAATCATCACTATGGCTGCAATGGCAGTAACATTGTTGGCTAGTGCCAACCCATTCTTCCATTACAAAGAGTGGAAGACCCCACACGGAACCTATCCGTTTAATGACATCCGTCCTGAGCACTACATGCCTGCTTTTGAAGAGGGTATCAAGCAAGGATTGGCAGAGATCGATGCTATCGTAAACAATCCTGCTGCTCCTACCTTCAAGAACACCATCGAGGCATACGAGAAATCAGGCGAATTGCTGAACATCGTGGCAGGTTGTTTCTACAACCTCACCTCAGCTGAGACCAATGACGAACTCCAAGCTATCGCCATGGAGCTCTCGCCAAAGATGTCGGAGTATTCAGCTACTATCCGTCTCAATGAGGGACTTTTTGATCGTATCAAAGCTGTATATGAGCAAAAAGATAAACTCAAGCTCAATCCTGCACAGCAAAAATTGCTAGAGGATATCTATGAGTCCTTTGCTAACAACGGCGCAAACCTCAATGCAGAGCAAAAGCAAGTGTATAAGGAGCTCAGCGCAAAACTCTCTCAGCTCACCCTTGTATATGGTCAGAACGTATTGAAAGCGACCAACGCATGGACTATGCTCATCACCAACGAGGCTGACTTGGCAGGTTTGAAGGACGATACTAAGACTATGCTCAAAGCCAATGCCGAGAAGAAAGGCATGGAAGGTTGGCTGCTCGACCTCAAGCCAACTACCTATATCCCTGTGATGGAGGACTGCCAAAACCGCGATATCCGTCGTGAGTTATACACTGCATACAACAGTCGTTGCATCGGTGGAGAGTTTGATAACACACAGATTATCATCGACATCGTGAATACTCGCCTTGTGTTGGCACAACTCTTTGAGAAGGCTTGCCATGCCGATAAATCGCTCACCAAGACTTGCGCCGAGAGCAAGGAGAATGTGATGAATTTCCTCGACCAACTCCGCGATAGCTATATGTCAGTGGCTCAACAAGAAGTGGCTGAATTGCAAGAGTTTGCCAAAGGCAAAGGCTTCTATGCTATGCTCCAACCATGGGACTTTAGCTTCTATAGCAAGCAACTCAAGGAGGAGAAATATGCCATCTCCGACGACTTGCTTCGTCCATACTTCAAGAAGGAGAACGTGGTTGAAGGTGTGTTCGGACTCGCAAAACGCCTCTATGGGGTGACCTTCAAGGAGAATAAGAATATCCAAGTCTATCACCCAGAAGTGACCGCCTACGAGGTGTTTGACCAAAAAGGCAAGTTCCTCGCTGTCTATTATGCGGACTTCCACCCACGTGAGGGCAAACGCGGTGGCGCATGGATGAACAACTTCCAAGAGCAATACATGGAGGGCAAGAAGAATCATCGTCCTCATGTGGTGAACGTGATGAACTTTACACGTGCAACAGAGACTAAGCCAGCCTTGTTCTCATATGACGAGGTGGAGACTTTCCTCCACGAGTTTGGTCATGGTCTCCACGGTATGCTCACCCAATGCCAATATGCTGCGCAGAATGGAACGAATGTACCACGTGACTTTGTGGAACTCCCTAGCCAATTCAACGAGAACTTCCTCGCAGAGAAAGAGTTCCTCGACACCTTCGCTAAGCACTATGAGACAGGCGAGACTATCCCACAAGAGTTGATTGACAAGATCCAAGCAGCTGCCAACTACCATGTGGCATATGCATGCGTGCGCCAACTCTCTTTTGGCTACCTCGATATGGCATGGCATACGCTCACTGCTCCATTCGAAGTGCCTAGCAATATGACTGCTGCTGAGGCAGTTGTCAATTTTGGTGACAAGGCAATGGCTAGCGTGCAAGTGCTCCCATTGGTGGCAGGTACCCATATGGAGTATGCCTTCACCCATATCTTCTCGGGTGGTTACGCAGCAGGTTACTACAGCTATAAGTGGTCTGAACTCTTGGATGCGGATGCTTACTCGGTCTTCCAAGCAGCCAAAGCTAAGAATGGTAGCATCTTCGACAAGAAAGCAGCTGAGCTCTATCGCAAGAACATCTTGGAGAAGGGTGGCAGTGCCAAGCCAATGGACTTGTACCGTGCTTTCCGCGGTGGTGAACCAAGTATTGATGCGCTGCTCAAGCGCGACGGTATCAAGAAGTAAAATTCTTCCTACATGGTATAATATAAAAGGTTGTCCCTATTTTGGGACAACCTTTTATTATGTGGTATGTATCTCATTGTTATTGGAAGGCTTGGATAGCTTGCTTGAGTTGCTCATCAAAGCGTAGCACGTAGGCGTAGTGTCCGCGATGATAGTAGTAGCGCTTCACGATTTCGCTGCCCAACATCTTCTCTACTTCCTGACGATTGCGCGCAATAGCCTGACGATAATCCACCGTCAAACGTGGTTTAAACGCCTCTAAATCAGCGAGTAGGGTAGAATCAATATCTTCCTGCTGAGCCATCTTGATGAGTTCGCCCAAATTGCGTCCGGTCTCAGTCTCATAGGTAAACTGCTTCTCGTCGAGGAAACGGCAGAAGTCCTCTACATCTTGATCCGTCAATTCAAACTCTTCGGCTGGGGCGATATGCTCATGTTCGCGACGATACTGAGTAGCATAGTCGAAGAACATATGGTCGCGATAGAGGTTGTAGCAGATATCCAGTTTTTGCGAGTCGGTCAGCACCACATCGGGCAATATGCCGCCCGCGGTGTCGCGATGCAACTGATTACCTTTCTGACGCTCAGCATAATCTATGGCTTGGATACAACGACCCGAGGGTAGGTAGTACTTGGAGGTAGTCACCTTCAGGTGTCCGCCGTATGCCACAGGGCGTATGTTCTGCACCAGTCCTTTGCCAAACGTACGTTCGCCCACGATAGTGGCGCGTTTCAGATCCTGCAATGCACCCGACACAATCTCTGCAGCCGAAGCCGACTGATTATCCACCAGCACTACGATTGGCATATCTGGGAAGATAGGAGATGTTTGGGTGGTATAGGATCGGCATGTTTTCTCTACTTTGCCCTTGGTCGAAACCACTTCTGTACCTTTAGGCACAAAGAATCCTACCATCTGTATCGCTTCGTCAATGATACCCCCTCCGTTGCCGCGCAGGTCAATCACTAGCTTCTGTATCTTATTGGTTTGCACCAGTTGATCCAGTGCAATTAGGAATTCTTGTGCCGAGTTGGTAGTAAACTCTGAGAAGGCGATATAGCCCACCGAATCGTTGATGGCGGTGGCATAGCTCACGGCAGGTAGGTGGATGTCGCGGCGTTTCAACTCTTTGGTAATCAATATGCTATCGCGCTCCACTACAACGGTCAAACTGGTACCTGGCTTGCCACGTAGTTTATCGCTCACATCTTTGGTGGTCTTGCCGTGGCAGTCCATACCGTCCACTGTGACGAATCGGTCGCCTGCCATCAGTCCGCTCTCGGCGGCAGGCATTCCCTCGTATGGATCACTCACATATACATTGCTGTCGCGTTGCATGATGATCGCACCAATGCCGCCATACTTGCCAGTGGTCATCATGCGCAGGTTATCGTCCTCACTCTTAGGCATATAGACCGTGTAAGGATCCACTTGACGCAGCATGGCATTGATGCTGGTCTTGATAAGCTCGTCGTAGTTGAGCGTGTCCACATAGTTGATGTCCAACTGACGCATCACATCGGTGTAGATGGTCAGATTCTTGTCGATACGTGTGGTGGGCGACTCTGCTAACATGGGCATGCCCATGAATATACACCATATATATATAATAACTTTTTTCATTCTCTAAATACTAAACACTAAACTCTAAACTACTCTCAACTCCCTATGGTATCATTGCCGAAATATCCTTGCCATAGGCATGCAGTTCGCGTACGAGCGACGAGGATATATGAGCCAATTCGGGTCGGGTATAGAGCACTACGGTTTCGATGCCCGATAATTGCTTGTTTGCTTCGGCTATATCTCGCTCATATTCAAAATCTTTCACCGACCTCACTCCACGCAAGATATACTTGGCATTGTATTGCGCAGCAAAGTCGATGGTCAATCCTTCGTACACTTCCACCTTTACGCGTGGCTCATGGGCAAAGGCCTGCTGGATGGCTGCTAGGCGTTCTTCAAGCGAGAAAGTGGTGGTCTTTTGGCTGTTCTTACCAATACCTATCACAATCTCGTCAAAGATATCCAATCCGCGCACCACTATATCGTAGTGCCCAATAGTAAATGGGTCAAAACTTCCCGGAAAAATGGCTCTCTTCATTCTCTATTCACTAAACTCTAAACTACTCTCATCACTAAACCCTCCCTATCACGCTATAGTCTTTGAGCGCATCGATGGTAGCTTCTCTATAAGCCACCATCAGTCCGCCCGTACCTAGCAATGTGCCTCCAAAATAGCGCACCACTACCACCAAGATATTATCTAGGTTTCTTGCGTCGATGCTTCGTAGGATGGGCATACCGGCTGTGCCATGTGGTTCGCCATCATCCTTGGTGCGCCAGAGGTTTTCGCCCAGGCGATAGGCGTAGCACACGTGGCGCGCATCGTGGTACTTCTTTTTGTACCACTTGATGCGCTCCTTGGCATGCTCTTCGTCCTTGATAGGCTCTGCAAAGGATAGAAACTTGCTGCCTCTATCCTTGAAGATGCCTTTAGTGGCTATGGTGAATGGGATTCTCTCCGCCATGAATGCTTAATTGCTAATTCTAGATTCTTAATTCCAAATTACCACGCAAACAATGGATATTTCACCATCTCTGCATTCACCTCAGCACGTACTGCTGCGATGTTCTCCTCCGACTCTGGATTGCTCAGTACGCGGTCGATGAGCTCCACGATCCATGCCATCTTGTCCTCTTTCAATCCGCGAGTAGTGATAGCAGGTGTACCAAAGCGAAGTCCACTAGTTTGGAAAGCGCTGCGTGAGTCGAATGGCACCATGTTCTTGTTGGTGGTAATGTCAGCTGCCACGAGGGCTTTCTCTGCCACCTTACCAGTCAACTCAGGATACTTGGTGCGCAAGTCCACGAGCATGGAGTGGTTGTCCGTACCGTCGGAGATGATCTTATAGCCTTTCTCCATCAATGCTTGAGCCATCGCTGCAGCGTTCTTCTTTACTTGCACTTGATACTCCTTAAACTCAGGTTGCAATGCTTCGCCAAATGCCACCGCTTTGGCAGCAATCACGTGCTCCAATGGACCACCTTGTGTGCCTGGGAATACGGCTGAGTCGAGCAATGCGGACATCATCTTCACTTCGCCCTTTGGTGTGGTCTTGCCCCATGGGTTAGGAAAGTCCTTGCCCATCAAGATGATACCGCCACGAGGACCACGCAGGGTCTTATGGGTGGTAGAGGTCACGATATGTGCGTGCTTCACTGGGTTCTCCAATAGTCCTGCTGCAATGAGTCCCGCAGGGTGAGCCATATCTACCATGAAGAGTGCACCAATCTCGTCTGCCACACGGCGGATGCGTGCATAATCCCACTCGCGGCTGTATGCACTAGCGCCTGCGATGATGAGTTTAGGCTTATGCTCGCGTGCCACTTGCTCGAGTTGGTCATAGTCCACGCGACCGGTGTCTTCCTTCACGTTGTACTCCAATGCGTTGAACATCAAGCCCGAGAAGTTGACTGGCGAACCGTGGCTGAGGTGACCACCGTGGCTGAGGTTAAGACCTAGGAAGGTGTCGCCTGCCTTCAGACATGCCATGAATACGGCCATATTAGCTTGTGCACCTGAGTGAGGTTGCACGTTGGCATACTCTGCGCCGAAGAGCTCACAGAGGCGTTGACGTGCGATATTCTCGCTCTCATCCACTACCTCGCAGCCGCCGTAGTAGCGCTTGCCTGGATAACCCTCGGCATATTTGTTGGTGAGTACACTGCCCATGGCTTGCATGACTTGCTCGCTTACGAAGTTTTCACTGGCAATCAACTCGATGCCCTTCATCTGACGCTCTTTCTCGCGATCAATGATGTCAAAAATTACGGAATCTTTTGTCATATTCTATATTGTTTTTGTTAATAATATTCTTCTCGCCTCTAACCTCTAACCTTTAACCTCTAAACATCACTCATATGGAAGAACTGCGATATCAACCTGCGGAACGTACTTGGGTTGCTGTTATTGATATACGACTCCAGCAGTTTCACCTCTTGACTCACGGGGATGATGTCATAATCAGCTATGGCAGCCGGAATGAGACAGGATTGTCCTTCTTGCAATGTGATTTCATCTTGCGTGCTGCGAATGCGTACCGTACATGCCCCCTTGGTGCAGGTCTGTATCACAAACGAATCATAGCTCACCATATTGCGGTGTATCGGTTGGGTGATCGACACCACGCGCACGCTGAAGTGCTCCGTATCCAAACATGGATTAGCCCGATCGATATGGTCGGTATAGCTGTTCTTATACGCTTTATACACCTGAAAATCCAGTGCTTTTGCCGCCAAATCAGTATGCAGTTCGCGTGGCTTGCCATCTAGTCCCATCCTACCATAGTCGTAGATGCGGTAGGTTCTATCCGACGACTGCTGTACCTCCACTAGCATCACCCCTTTGCCGATAGCGTGTACGCGTCCAGCGGGGATATAAAACACATCTCCCGTACGTATCTCATGTTTCGCCAGCGCCTCCATGATACTGCCGTCTGCCACGCGCTTGGCATATTCCTCTGCAGATAGCTCCTCTTTGAAACCGGCATAGATATACGCATCTTTCTCGGCATCCACCACATACCACATCTCCGTTTTGCCTCTATCCTTGTGTTCGCGCATTGCCATCGTATCATCAGGATGCACCTGCACGCTTAGATCCGATTTTGTGTCAATAAACTTCACTAGCAGTGGCAACTGGTTGTCATATTTCTTGGCTACTGCCTTTCCTAGTATAGCTTCGGGCATTTTGGCTATCACTTCACGCAACTCATATCCTGCCCATGTGCCATTGGCGATCACCGATGGCAATAGCTCGTGGGTGGACACTTCCCAGCTCTCACCGATATTCTCCTGCAAGGGTAGTTTCTTCCATTCGGTCAGTCGTTTGCCTCCCCATACCATGGTGCGCAGGTTAGGCTCGAAGAGGATAGGGTATAGCTTGGTGCGTTGCGATTCGATCACACATCCCATCGCCAGCATACGCACATCGGTGATGGCATGTAGTTCGTAGGACTTCAGATGTTCTACAAATACAAAATCCTCTGCTTGGCAGTGATTTACCTCGCCATCTATTGTGATGTCAATCTCGCCGTCCAAGATATAGAACGCATCTTGCAAATCAGGGTGAATGTGCTGTGCACTCTTCTCGCCTGCTTTCAGTTCAATCACGGCTATCTGCGTGATGCTACATCCGCTTTCTCTCGAAGAGAGCAGCACGCGCTTCAATCCCATCTCATACGAGGTACCGGCGGGTTGGATGTCCTTCAAATGTCTATGCATAGGTCTATTGTTTGCTTATTTTGTTACCTAAAATGGTGTAGTATTCCTTGTTGTACAGGATGTATAGTTGTCCATCCTTTATGATTTTCGTGGCTTGTGGTGCATGGGTTACGGTGTTGGTGCCAGTTGCTAGCTGATACGCCATCCATGCATCGGGTATGCCATAGCCATATTGCTCGTGGGGTTGAGTATATCGGTTTGCCGAACGGATGATACGCTCGCGTATCTCCATATTGGTGGCATCGGGCGATGCTGACCATAGACATGCTGCCATACCTGCTATCAACGGACACGCAAAACTTGTGCCATTGCCCCCCATGATACTATCGTTCTCCGGATGTATGATGCTCGTCCCTTTGCCCATGGCGCATACCTCGGGTTTCACCCTGCCGTCAGCCGACGGACCATACGATGAGAAGGCGGCTATCTGCCCATCCACATCCACTGCTCCCACTGTCAGCACACTATCCGCATCGGCTGGGGTGGAGAGGTAGTGCCAATCCTTGTTGCCATCATTGCCTGCGGCTACTACCAGCAGCATCCCTTTTCGTGCAGCAATCACGGCGGATTGCGCCGCGCGCGAAGTGCGTCCGTCCATATCAGCGTACTGCAAGTCCATCTGCGCGTCATCAAACGTGGTATAACCCAGCGAGGTACTCACGATATGCAGTCCCATCGAATCTGCCATCTCTATGGCTACCACCCAATTGTCTATCTCTTTTGGACTCTCCGTGTACTCTTCTTCGGTGCGGAAAAGATAGTATTCCGCCTCTGTTGCTGCACCCGTATAATTATCTTGTGTGGCCATGATGGTGCTTAGGCACATGGTGCCATGATCACCTATGCTGTTAAACATCTCTTCCTCATCATCCGTTAGGTCTGCATAGCCTAGGCATTGACCTTGTGGTAGCGACAGCATACTGTTGGCACGATAGAACCCTCCGTCGGCAATGCCTATACGTATGCCTTTGCCTTTGTATCCCGCTTGGTGCAATGGCAGCAGATTCAGCTGATCCAACTGCTCTCCCGCCTCATCAACATTCACCGCTTCACCGACATTCACTGCTTCACCGACATTCACCGCTTCACCTAATAACCTCATCGCCTCATCCCCTCTCGTCTTCTCTGCACTCTCCACAAACTCGCATGCCTTGATAGTCTTCATCACCTCTTCGCTGGCTTCCACGGTGGCGCCGTTCATCCATCGGGATGTATGCAATACGGTAGCTCCTAGGGCTTGCACCGAGTCCAGATATATGGGCGACACCTCATAGTCGAGCGAGTCGATGGCTATTCCCCTTGCCTCACGCATCTCCATAGCCGTTGGGCTCAGGCACACACGCTCCGCGCCCACCTTATCGGTGAACTGCAAAAAGAATATGCTCAATAATACCATCATGCCTCTCGCCTTTCGCCTCTCGCCTCTCGCCTCTCGCCTTTCGCCTCTAACCTCTAAACTGTAGCGCAGCGTCCTCTACCCCAAAAAACACTTTCACTTCTTCTCCAGCAGCACCACATTCTCCACATGGTGCGTATGAGGGAACATATCCACCGGTTGAACTTTCACCACGCGGTATTTCGCATCCAGCATATTCAGGTCGCGTGCCTGCGTAGCAGGGTTGCAACTCACATACACGATGCGCTTTGGTTCTGCAAAGAGGATGGTGTTTATCACATCCTCATGCATTCCCGCACGTGGTGGGTCGGTGATGATCACATCCGGACGACCATACTGCGCGATGAAGTCCTCGTTGAGAATATCCTTCATATCGCCTGCGAAGAATAGGGTATTATCCAACTTATTTATCTTCGCATTCACTTTCGCATCCTCAATCGCTTCGGGCACATACTCTATACCAATCACCTGACGGGCTTGGTGTGCCACGAAGTTGGCGATGGTACCCGTACCTGTATAGAGGTCGAAGACCAGTTCCTCGCCTGTCAGTCCCGCAAACTCGCGTGCTACCTTGTAGAGCTCGTAGGCCTGCAAGGTGTTGGTTTGATAGAACGACTTAGGACCTACCTTGAATTGCAGATTCTCCATTTGCTCCATGATATGGTCTTGGCCGTGGAAGACCATCACATCTTGGTCGCCTATCGTGTCGTTGAACTTACGATTCACCACATACAGCAGACTGATGATCTCTGGGAAACTGTCGCGAATATACTCCATCACGCGCATATCGGGTTCGTCTGCCCATACCACGATGAGCATGATCTCACCTTGGTGGTTCGAGCGCAGGATGAGTGTACGCAACTGTCCTTGGTGGGTGTGCTCGTTGTAGAAGGTAATGCCCAATCCTCGTGCATACTCACGGATGCCATTGCGGATGCGGTTGTTGATCGCTGGCATCAAGTGACACTCGGTGATGTCCAGCACCTTATCAAAGCAGTTAGGGATATGAAAACCCAGTCCGTGGGTGTTATCCACGTTCTCCAGTCCACCGGCGGCGCGGATCGTGTCCCAACTCAGCCATTTGCGGTCGGAGAAGGTAAACTCCAACTTGTTGCGGTATTCGTATATCTCTTTGCTGCCGAGGATAGGGGATATCTCGGGCAGTTCTACCTTACCAATACGGGTCAGGTTGTCGATGATCTGCTGTTGTTTGTAGCGCAATTGTTCCTCGTAGGGGAGTATCTGCCACTTGCATCCGCCACACTCGCCGTAGTGCTTACATACAGGCTCGCAGCGCACGGGTGAAGGCTTCACCACACGCTCCACGCGACCTTCCATAAACGAGTGTTTCTTGCGGGTCACTTGTATATCCACGATGTCACCAGGCACGCAGTAGGGCACAAACAGCACCATATCATCCACGCGCGTCAGGGCTTTGCCTTCAGCCGCGATGCCTGTAATCTCAATGTTTTCCAACAACGGTAAGTTCTTTTTCTTTTTCATATCTCTAATCTCTAACCTCTAACCTCTAATCTCTAACCTCTAACCTCTAACCTCTAACCCCCACACTACCTCATCACCCATTCCATACTCTCTCTGTACAGCTCCTCAAACTCATACGCACTCTCCAGCATGATGCTCCAGCAGAGCGTCCTCTCGCCTTTCGCCTCTAACCTTTCGCCTTTCGCCTGCGGGGTCCCCGAAAAATCTGCCGATTTTTGGGGTGCTCCATACCCAATCGCCGCTGCCACATTCGCCTCTGGGAAACGAGCTACGACTACACCGCCCTCTGCGGGATAGATACCGTCTGCGTTCTCGGTATGCAGCATGGTCTCGTTGGGTTCTGTGCGGAAACTGTAGTTGCCTTTCCCTAGCAGACGCTCCACGCGCAGCTTGCCCGTCTTCGAGGCGTGGGTCGTGCGGAACTCGTAGTGCAATTGCTCCTTCACAAACGCCTTATCCTCCTCGCTCGTCATGTCGCTGGCGATATGTGCGCCCGACAGCAGCAGTCTTCCGCCCGCTTGCAGGTAGTTTGTCAGCGCATGGCGCAGGTTCGCGGGCATACAGTGGAACGAGGTGTCCTTGCCCAGTACAGTCGTCTTCTGCTTGCCCAGTATCACATCCACGGCATCATATCCCGCGATGCTATCTAGTGCCGCCACGCTCGTGGTGACATACGAATACCCCATCTTCTGGAGCACCTTGCCGTGCATCACAGGATAGTCGAAGGTGTTACCCACGCTAGGATGATCCATATGGTCGCTGTGGCACATGCCCCAACCGCAGTTGTCATCGGTCACCCACTCGTTGCGGCTGTCGTAGTCATATACCTCGCCTATATAGTTCACGCCTTTGCCGTATGGCACCGCATGGCTCATCGGACGAATACCGCCATAGATGCTGTCGCTCCACCATTCGGGTCCGCTCACGCGATCAAAACCGTTCACAATCAGCACACGGCCTTTCTCTTCGGGAGCAATATATGCCGTTAGCACTTCGCTCTTCATGCTCAGTCCACCTGCATTGCCAGCTGCTACGCAGATATCGTAGCGCTTGCCTGGCTCCGGTGTCCAACGATATTTATTGCTATTCACGCGCACACCGTTGTCCCAATCTCCCTCGTCCGTGCGGGTATATACGATATAGTAACTAGGCACCGCCGTTGGCTCCAGCTTATCCTCTGTTGCCTCCCACGTTACTGTGATATGTCCTGATTCCTGACTCCTGACTCCTTGCTCCATTCTCATCTCCATACTATTCACTGGCAATGGCTGCACCACATACTCCGTACCATATTGCTCGTGCATGAAACGCAAGATCGATTTGTACATCGCACGTGAGATAACGAACCTTACGCGAGGATCCAAACCATACTTCATATCGGTCATGTTCTGGTGCGAGAGCAACTCGAGTAGCACCGCAGGCACTTTCGGATGACGCACTTCGGCGTACGACGAGTTGTCCAATTGTCGGCGAGTCCATTCTGGCGCATATAGTTGGCGCATATCCTCCACAATCTGTGTTTGCATATAGTCTGCCAAGTCGCGATTCAGTATGCGACTTTTGCCCGTAGGGTAGGTCTTGCATTTCTCGTCATCGTGATCCTTGTAGATAATAAGCGTGCCTATCACATCCTTTTTCACGCCCGCATCGGTATGGAAGGCCAGCGACATATGCACTGGGATATTCAGTCCTGCTTGCTTGGGGTTCGCAGCACTTCCGCCGGCAAGGTAGTTCACCCATATGCCACGTGATGCATAGTCGTCCACATAGTCGTTCTTGCTGTCCGTGTAGTTGTAGATGCTGTCTGGGATACCCGCATACTGCATCCAGTAGCGTGCGGCTTCGATATATCGTGGCAAACCGCTGGTCACCGCATTGGCTTGATTCTGAGCCAATTCCTCCTGATATTGCAGGCTGTCCACGATTACTTGCTCGTCGGGTAGGGTGTTCGACGATTTCACGTTCTCATAACTATCAGGTTGCTTATAACGTGCTACGCTTCCCATACCACCACCAAACTTCACCGCGTCGGTAGTCACCACCTCCTTGCCGTTGCCCACGGGTGCTACGCTCACGTAGTTCTTCTCCTTCTCGCCATCAAAGGCGAAGGTACCCAGATACACCCATGTACCGCCACCCATCTTCTGATTGACCGAGAAGGTGGTCTTTTGTCCCTTGTGCACCACGGTATATTGCGCCTTGCTCGTGCTGTTGGGCAAGGTCTTATAACTCACATATACGGCATAATCCCCCTCTTCCAGTTCCGGTATATACTTAGCCTCTAACCTCTCACCTTTCGCCTCATTGCCTTTCGCCTCTAACCTCTCACCTTTCAGTTTTCCGTTTTCACCTCTCACCTGCGGGGTCCCCGAAAAATCTGCCGATTTTTGGGGTGCACTTTTCGCCTCCACCAAATACCCACCTCTCTCAAACGGGTTCTCGCCTTCCATCAATACGCCATCCTCATCTTCTCCCCATCCTTTGCCATCACCTATCTCCCATATTTCAACTACAGGCGCAGCCGATCTACCATCTACAGCCACTTCAGTGGCGATCTGCAGCGAAGCATCATCCACCACCACTTCTCTGACCTGCGTATCCCTCTCGCGAGGTTGCACCACTATCGCACCTGCGTTCTCCAGCATCGGCACCAAGAATGGCATGGTGTAACTGGTTGTATATAAATCCTCCACCGTGCTCCATACCTTGGCTCTTTGCCAGCGCCATGATTCGCTAGGTTGGTGAAAGTATTGCCCGTGGCTACCCCATAGGGCAATATGCTTGCCCTCTAGACCCTGTTTGGCGGTATATGGACGCGAGGTGTTGGTTACCCACTGTGTCGTTGCGGGTAGGGTATAACGTGCGTTCTTGGCGCGATGGCGGTATAGCGATGTCACTAGTTCGCCTATCTCATAGTCGCCTGTATAGAGGGTTACCTTGCCTTGGTGGTTGCCTAGCACTACTTGGCTCACTAGCAATCGCAACTCACGCACATCATTGGGCGTGAGCGATAGCTGCCCCAGCGTGCCGTTGGTATATACCCATACCAATTGGTTTCTCACCCGCACACGCTGTACGTTCACGTTGCCCACATAGGCTTTGCTCTTGGCGTATGCGGTCAGGGTGTCTGCTAGTGCTTGTTTATTCAGGGCATAGGCTGTGATGCCCATCCAGATGCTTAGTAATAGGATTATGATTCGTTTCATTGCTAGTATGGCTAAATTATCGCACAAAGGTACGAAAACTCTCGCACATACGCAAGCGAACGCGCGCTTTTTATTGAAAAACATCGCCTCTAAACTCTAAACTCTAAACTTTTACCTAAAATATTTGCGTATATGCAAATTTTTTACTACCTTTGCACGATAATAGGATAATTGCGTTTGCAAGCGAGCGACTCGTCTGACTCGTCCGACCGAAACAAACAACAATAAAATATATGAAAACAGCATTAATAACTGGCGTAACTGGCCAAGACGGCTCATACTTGAGCGAATTTCTCTTAGACAAGGGCTACGAGGTGCATGGTATCATCCGTCGTAGCTCGGTGGATTATCGTGAGCGCATTGCGCATCTTGAAGGGCAACCTCATTTCCATCTCCATTATGCCGACATGTCAGACTCGATGGGTCTGATCAAGGTTATCGGCAAAGTGCGTCCCGATGAGATCTATAACCTCGCCGCACAGAGCCATGTGCAAGTCAGCTTCGACTCGCCTGAGTTCACCGCCGACATCGATGCCGTAGGTGTACTGCGCATCTTGGAGGCTGTTCGTGCCTGCGGACTCGCTGACACCTGTCGCATCTACCAGGCATCCACCTCCGAGCTTTACGGCAAAGTGGAGGAGGTGCCACAAAACGAGAACACACCTTTCCACCCATACTCGCCATATGCTGTGGCGAAACTCTATGGCTACTGGATCGTGAAGGAGTACCGCGAGGCGTATAACATGTTCTGCTGCTCGGGTATATTGTTCAACCACGAGTCGGAGCGCCGTGGTGAGACTTTCGTAACCCGTAAGATCACCTTGGCGGCTGCGCGTATCGCGCAGGGCAAGCAAGATAAGCTCTACTTAGGCAACCTCTCGTCGCTGCGCGACTGGGGCTATGCGAAGGACTATGTGGAGTGCATGTGGCTCATCCTCCAACACGAGACCCCAGAGGACTTTGTGATTGCTACAGGCGAACAGCACTCGGTGCGCGAGTTCTGCGACTTGGCGTTCAAGGAGGTGGGTATCACCTTGGAGTTCCGCGGCGAAGGTGCGGATGAGAAGGGCGTGTGCGTAGCAGGACCTGAGCACTTAGTGGGCAAGACCTTGATCGAGGTAAGTGCGGACTTCTACCGTCCAACGGACGTGGTGAACCTGTGGGGTGACCCAACGAAAGCGAAGAAAGCCTTGGGCTGGAACCCAGCGAAGACGAGCTTCGAGGAGCTGGTAAGACTGATGGTGCGCCACGATATGCAGAAGGTGGCAGCCGACCACGCCGCAGAGCAAGCGCGCGTGAACCTTGCCGAGTACCTCGAACGCGGAATTGTGAAATAAACCCAAGGATATTGGTGGCAGTCCGACAAGTCAGACATGTCAGACAAGTCGGACAAGTCAGACAAAATAGCCACCACGCAGAATTATACAACAATGAATACAGGATTCTTGCCACAGGGAGGCGGATACAAAAAGCTGAGAGTGTATCAAGTCACGGAGATAATCTATGATCTGACTTACCACTTTACGCGACGCTTTTTGCGTGCAGGAGATCGTACTGTGGATCAGATGGTACAGGCGGCACGCAGCGGCAAGCAGAACATCGCAGAGGGTAGTGCCGCATCAAGTACATCACGTGAAACGGAGATAAAGTTAACTAATGTGGCCAAAGCTAGTCTAGAGGAACTACTCATGGATTATGAGGATTATCTTCGTGTGAATGGCTTGTGTATTTGGAGCGAGCAACATCCGAGGTACCATCAAATGCGTGAGTATGCAAAGAGCGACAAGTTTCACGGTGAATACACAACCCTGTATGAGAGATTGAATGCAGAAGAGTACTGCAATCTGTGTGTTACACTAATTAATCAAGCGACCTATATGTTGCGACGCTTGATTGATAAGCAACAGCAACTGTTTGTAGAACAAGGTGGTATTCGCGAGCAAATGACTCGCGCAAGACTAGAATATAGAAACAAGAATAATGGTGGCAGTCAATTGCCAAGAAAAAATAGGTCCGACAAGTCCGACATGTCCGACTAAATAACCAAAGTATATGAAAAAAGAATCCAAAATATACGTAGCCGGACATCGCGGCATGGTAGGCTCCGCCATCGTGCGTGAGCTCACTCGCCAAGGCTACACCAACATCATCACCCGCACCCATGCGGAGCTAGACCTCTGTCGCCAAGACGCCGTAGAGGCGTTCTTTGCTAGTGAGCAACCCGAATACGTCTTCCTCGCTGCCGCCAAAGTAGGCGGCATCGTGGCTAACCAATCGGCTCTCGCCGACTTTATGTATGACAACATGATCCTCGAGATGAACGTCATCCACTCGGCTTGGCAGAACGGCTGCAAGAAACTATTGTTTCTCGGCTCGAGCTGCATCTATCCTCGCCTAGCTCCACAGCCTATGACCGAGAGCTGTCTGCTAACCGGCGAGTTGGAGAAGACCAACGAGGCTTATGCCCTAGCAAAGATCTCTGGACTGAAGTACTGCGAGTTCCTCAATCGCCAGTATGGCACGGACTATATCTCGGTGATGCCAACGAACCTCTATGGTCCTAACGACAACTACCACCCAGAGCACTCGCACGTGCTGCCTGCCTTGATCCGTCGCTTCCATGAAGCGAAAGAGAGTGGGGCAGAACAGGTCACTTGCTGGGGCGATGGTAGCCCATTGCGTGAGTTCCTATATGTGGACGATCTGGCGAACCTATGCGTGTTCCTGATGAACAACTATAGCGGCAATGAGACGGTGAATGCCGGTACGGGTAAGGAACTGACTATCAAAGCCCTGACCGAGCTGGTAGCCAAGACCGTGGGCTATGAAGGAAGGATAGAGTGGGATACCACAAGGCCAAACGGCACACCTCGCAAACTATTGGATGTGAGCAAGGCGGAGGCATTGGGCTGGAAGTACAAGACGGAGTTGGAAGAGGGCATAAAACTGGCGTATAAAGATTTCTTGGAGAACCCCATGCGCGCAGAGCGCTGACGTTTATGTTGAACGAATGAAGGAGTGAACGAATCGCTAAACACTAACTCGCCAAACATTAAACGTAAATTTGCATAATTCAAAAGTTTTTTGTAACTTTGCAGCGATAAATAACATAAGAATATGAGTGCATCTATTATTCCATTGAAAATATCACAATTGGCGTTGCTTGTTTCGCAGCGCAAGCATATCCCCGTGAGAGCTGCGTTGGGCTATATTTATGACTCGCCCTTTTATACAAAGTTATACGATGAAAATGCCAAGTGGTGGTATCTGGATACAGAATCACTTTATCGTTTGTTGGAACAAAGTTGGTTGTCACAAGGGCGTATTGTATCGAATAATGTAATCGTATTTTTGACTTTCTGTGCGGAAAATTATGCAAAAAAACATGATATGACCTCATTGGAGGCATACGCTCTCTTTCGCCGTTATGGAGTGGATGAATATCTGGTCAATGGATTTGACATGCTCCATACACAAGGTGAGGACATGATCTTGCAGGATATAGAGATCTTTATTAACAATAGAAAAAAGTAATTTGAAACAAAAATACGGGCTTTAAAGCCCTATATAAATAATTAAAAATCATTGGGATAATCCTTTTGTCTTTGCTCAAATGAATGCAACCAAGTTGCATTGGTGAGCAAGCACAAAAGAAATATTGGAGAAAAAATGACTAAGTCAACAGATATACAATTTCAGCAGGAAGTTTTTGATATAATTGGTGCTGCTATGGAAGTGCAGAATCATTTAGGACGAGGCTTTTTGGAGTTGGTGTACCATGATGCGTTGAATGTTGAATTAGGGTTACGTGGAATTCCTTTTGAAACAGAGAAATTAATTACAATCACTTATAAAGGACATTTACTTGATCGAACATACAAAGCTGATCTAGTATGCTATGACAATATAGTTGTAGAACTCAAATCTGTTGAAAAATTAAGAACTGAGCATACTGCACAACTATTAAACTATCTAAAAGCAACCAACTTACCACTAGGTATATTGATTAACTTTGGAGAAGTGCCTTTGAAATACAAAATTGTTCCTAATTATATCAACCAAAAATAATTTTGTTTTGCATACTTAAGCAGTTACTGCTTCTTATATGCAAACATAAAATATGATCCTAGATTTTTGAATATTTATATAGCGTAGAGCAGCGAAGCGTATTTGTGTTAATAAAAAAAGTAATCCTCGAATTGTCACAAAATAGATTAAGCAAAATGAAACTATATCATGGTTCAATAGTAACAGTGAAGAAACCAAGTCTTCGTCAAGGTAGGCCCAATACCGATTATGGCAAGGGCTTTTATACTACAGTTGATTTCGACCAAGCAGCTCGTTGGGCGCGTATTCGTCGTGATCGTGCAGGTAGTGGAAATGCTGTAGTATCAGTATATGAGGTGGATGATAATCTATTGAAGGATGCAGCTTTGAAAATAATGGAGTATAATGGGGCAACCAAAGAGTGGTTGGATTTTGTTGTTGCTAATCGCCGCTTTGCTCCGTTGCACGATTATGATATTGTGTTGGGTCCTGTAGCGAATGATAACTTGTATGCTACCATTAGTTTGTATGAGAATAGGGAGTTGAGCGCAGAAGCTGCTGTAGTGCAACTGAAAACACATGTGTTGTTTAATCAAGTCTCGTTTCATACGGACAAAGCGTTATTGCAATTGCGTTTTGTGGAATCAATAATTGTAGATAAGTGATACGTGCTAATGAGCGAATGAACGAGTGAAGGAATTAGCGAGTGAACGAATGAGCGAATTAAGGACTTAACGAATTAGGGAGTGAACGAATTAACGATTGAAAGTACATTGAAAAGTACGGAGAAAACTACGGAAAGCATCGCAGAAAACATCGTAGAAAATTTATCTGCGATGCGTGGGAATATCGTAAAAATCCTATGGAAGAATCCTAGGGCGACTGCGCAATCTATCTCTAAGGAGGTTGGAATTGCGCCAAGGAATGTGCAGGAGCATCTTAAATATTTGCAAGAAGCAGGCATTCTTCGTCGGGTAGGTCCAAACAAAGGTGGTCATTGGGAGATATTGGGTTGAGGACGGAGGCCTTGCCTCCTGCAGGACGGCATTGAGGATGCCTATAGGTGAAAAAAGAATTTAAAAAGTTAGAAACAATATAATAAACGAGGAAGCAAAGATGCTGACAGGATTAATCAACAAACGCAAAGCCGCACTGTAGCGCCAGCGTCCTGTAGGCCTCCGACCGTCCTGTAGCAACGCGTCCTCTAAACTAACACAAAATATGAACAACTTTAGAACTTTAAAAGCATATACCAATGCGAAGGATTTGGTTAAACAGGTGTACGCGTTTCTAAAGCAGTTTCCTCGTGAAGAGCAATATGCATTGTGTGATCAATTGCGCAGGGCTGTAATATCCATACCTTCCAATATCGCTGAAGGTTCTGGGCGAATGTCTGCTAAGGATCAAGCGCATTTTTATTCGATCGCGTATGGTTCGTTGATGGAGGTTCTTGCTCAATTAGATGTTGCATGTGATTTGGGATATATAACGAAAGAAGAATTTAAAAGTTTTGAAATAATAATTGATGAGGAAGCAAAGATGCTGACAGGATTAATCAACAAACGCAAAGCCGCCCTGTAGCGCCAGCGTCCTGTAGGTCTCCGACCGTCCTGTAGCAACGCGTCCTCTAAACTAATACGAAGTATGACAGCAATCGAATTCAACCACGTCGGCAAACAATACCGCCTGGGCCTCGTGTCCACAGGCACCATCAGCCATGACCTCAACCGCTGGTGGCAGACCGCCATCCTCCGCAAAGAGGACCCCTACCTGAAGATCGGCTCGGTCAACGACCGCACCGCGAAAGCCGACTCTGACTATGTCTGGGCGCTCCGCGATATTGACTTCAAGGTCGAGCAGGGCGACGTCGTCGGCATCATCGGCAAGAACGGTGCTGGCAAGAGTACGCTCCTCAAACTCCTCAGTAAAGTCACAGGTCCTACTGTGGGCACTATCCGCGCGAGGGGCAGAATAGCCAGCCTCTTGGAGGTCGGTACGGGCTTCCACCAGGAGATGACGGGTCGTGAGAATATCTTCATGAACGGCGCTATCTTGGGCATGACCAAACAGGAGATCCAATCTAAGCTGGACGAGATCGTGGATTTCTCTGGCTGCGAGAGGTATCTAGATACTCCGGTGAAGCGCTATAGCTCAGGTATGATGGTCCGTTTGGGTTTCGCTGTGGCCGCACACTTAGACCCCGAGATCTTGGTGGTGGACGAAGTCCTCGCCGTCGGCGACGCCGAGTTCCAAAAGAAAGCCATCGGCAAGATGCAAGACGTCTCCCGCGGTGAAGGTAGAACGGTGCTCTTCGTGAGTCATAATATGGCAAGTCTGAAGAGTCTTTGCAAAAGTGGAGTGGTGCTGCATAATGGTTCTATATTGAAGTTGGGTACAGCTGACGAATGTGTAGATTATTATTTGAGTAATAATATCTCTGAGTTTGTAAATTATGTAGAAACAAATGACTCTTATCGTGGTGGCGGAACCATGCGTGAACTAGAGTATATTAGTGTTCGTATGTTGAATGACGTGGAGAATATGTCTACTGAGGAATCGATGGAGTTTGAGATGGTCATCAAGCGTAATGTGATGTCTATTAAACAGTGTCAGTTTGGAATAGTTATTCGAGATAATTCTGATACTCCTGTTGGAGCTTCTTATTCAGATCCGGTACAACTACCTGATGGTGCAGAAATCATGCGTGTTCGAGTATCATTTCCACATCATCAATTAACTAGAGGACGTTACTACTTGAATTTCAATATGTCTAATTTTGATTATTCGTCGGTTATTCGTGATTACGATGTAGTTCATAAAGTTATATCTTTTGAAGTAAGATATGTTGATGCTGCTCATACCCGTCCTTTTGTAATCTGGCCTGGTTTAGGTGGATGTGCATATAGAGAATCTAAAGTACTAGTAGAAGCGATTGATGCAAACAAGTAGTGTAAATATGATTGTTAATGCTATGTTTGTATTTATGATGTTTGGCAAATTGCATATCAATAGTGTGTGGATTAATAGCATAGCAACCTCAATGTTTGCTGTGTATATTATTCATTGTCAACCGATGATTCATAATATATTTGTGATGGGCGCTTTGCGAAATGTGCTGAATTTTTCTCGGGGGGGGGTATTCGTAAAACTATTAGTACTAACGATAGGTATTATGCTAATGTGTGTGTTAATTGATAAATGTTTAACGCCGTATTGGAAAGTACAAAATAAACTACTGACAAAGTATTTAGGAGATAAGAAATTGTATTGACCTTTTATGATGCCGTTCAGGCGATACTTATTTCCTCATTGAATATTTGTTCGTATTTGAGAGGGAGAGAGGTTGTAGACCTATATAAATGATTGTTTTATAGTTTAGTACACAACAATAATATAAATAAAAAATGAAACTAGTACTACATTTTAAAGATTTAGGATTGCAAACCTTGTTTTTGCAGCCATCGAAACATGATGAAGCATCTAATCAGGATTATCTCTTGATTAGATCAATATCTGATATTGAAAATCCATTGATGATGTTGCGATTGAATAGCCAGAATAAGTTTGAAGTTCAATCTATATCTGCTTTAATTGATGATTCAGATATAGAGTCTAAACTTGACGCCTTTGCTGTGGACTTAGTAGAGGCTTTACAACAAGGTATTGATTTGTCTGCCGAAGATATTCCAGAGCAAATTGAACAAGAACAACCCTATAACCCTGATTTGATTCGTGTCGATACTTCTACTATGTCTTTGAGACAAGTGTACGATATGATAAGAGACAATGATATTGATTTATCACCAGATTTTCAACGTAATATAGTTTGGGATCAAATCCGTAAAAGTCGATTGATAGAATCTATACTATTGAGAATACCTCTTCCCGTATTTTATTTCTCTGCAAATGATAGAGGACAATTAGCTGTCGTTGATGGCTTGCAAAGGTTGACAGCTATCAAAGAATTTATGGAAAATAAATTATGTTTGCGTGGTTTAGAATATTTAAATATTGATGGCGCAACATATACTGGAAAAAATAAATTGGATGACAAATTATATAGACGATTTAATTTAACTCAAATAACCACTAATATAATAGATTCCAAATCTCCAACAAGAGCAAAGTATGATATTTTTCGTAGATTGAATACAGGAGGAAGACCATTAAATTCTCAAGAACTAAGGAATTGTTTATCTCCAGAACCATTAAGAAATACCTTACGGCTAATGGCAAAGAGTGCGTGTTTTCGTGACGCGATGACTAATAGTGTATCAGATGTCCGAATGGAAGCACAAGAATATGCTCTGAGATTTATTTATTTTAGAGATTTATATTTACACAATCATAATGGAGTAGAAGCATATCCAGGTACAATGGATGATACATTGGATGCGTTTGTGGATAATGTACAACAAAATGATAACTTTCCATTTGATGCATATATCCAAGATTTTGAAAAAGCGATGATTAACGCTAAATATTTGTTTGGCAGACATGCCTTTCGTAAAGTATATGAAACTACATCATATGATGGCGTGCGTTCTGTTGTCAATAAGGCATTATTCATAAGTTGGGCTGTTTGCTTGGCAGACTATGATCCTGAATTTATTGCTGATAAATTTCTAGAGTTAAGTTGGGTGTCTATATTAGGACAAGAAATTTCTTCTGATGAGACATATAATTATTTACTCTCGTACGGAACAAATGGATGGAAGAACATAATTTATTCTTTCGCTAAAGCCAAAGAAATAATTAATAGCAAATTGGTTGACGTGGATGCGTAGTATATTAGAAATAAAAAACTTTAAATGTTTTGTCTCTCAACAGATAAATATGTCAGCGTTGACAATTCTAGTGGGGGGGAATGGTATGGGAAAAAGTACCATCGTACAATCGTTATTACTATTGCGTCAATGCTTTGAAAAAAGAAAAGAGATATTATTAAACGGTGTTTATGATTTATCGTTGGGTACTTTTGACTCAATAATAAATTCTGAGGCCACTGATAACGTACTTTCTTTCACTATTTATGATGAAACGGTACAAATTGTGGCGGATGCAAAATTGTCTGTTGATGAAACGAGTAGTGATAATATGATGATGAATATGCTAGATGGAAATTTTTCCGGGAAAAAAGTAGGATTATTAGCTCCATACTTTTATTATTTGTCTGCAGAACGTTTAGGACCTAGAATGTCTCAGAGAAATACCTCATTAACATATCCAAATACGGGTGTCCATGGTGAATATACAGCCCAAATATTATACAATTCTCGCTTTGATAAGATATCGGAAAAAAGACAAAATCAAATTGAGAAGTCTCCCTTTTTGCACAAACAAGTAAATGCTTGGCTTAATACCATTATACCTAATGTAGAGGTGAAGGCCGAATCTAATTTTAGTATGCAAGTATCTCAGATTTTACTAAAAAATTCAGTATGTAATGATTACTTACAATCTACTAATATTGGCTTTGGAATTAGTTATGCATTACCAATTATAGTAACAGGTTTAATCGCTCAAGAGGGGAGTTTTTTGATTGTTGAAAATCCTGAAGCTCACTTACACCCTGCAGCACAATCTGCGATGGGGAAATTTTTAGCAATGCTGGCTAATAGTGGTTTGTATGTGATTTTAGAAACACATAGTGATCATATTCTTGATGGAATTCAGATTTATGCGGCAAAAAATGGTATACCTCAAGATAATATAGTTATTAATAATTTTGAAATTATCAATAATAGTGTAAATGTGACATCAATAATATATGATAATCAATACCAATACTCTATGTGGCCAAGGCACTTTATGGATCAATCAAACATAAATTACATGGAGTTTGTTAACTCATTAAAATAATGTTTGCTTTTTATTTACAAGAATCATCTTTTCAGTGGATATTAGTCAGTGAAATAGAGCAGGTGTTAAATTCTATTAATGAAATCATTGTGACTTCTAATTCGTTAGACAATTTTTATCAATACAAAGATATTACATGTGTTCGTAGTTCAATATATCGAAAGAATATATACGATATTTTAATGACTAGTCCAAAAACACAACATTTATTGTATAAAGTGTTACCTTACATCTCAAAACGGATACATTTTGGTTATGGTCCATATAGAAATCTTGTACAATTTCAAAAAATGGTAAATAAATCTACTCATGCATTTCTTGGGGGTAAGTTTATTAATAAGAAGGACTATGAGTTAACAACATTAGAAGAGTTTCTTAATTTTCGGAAAAGGATTTTTACGGAAAATATAAATAGACTGAACTTTGAATCGTACTATAAAAATTTATTTCCGAATCTCACTCTACTAGAAGATGCTTTAGATTCTATAAAATCTTTTGTCTTTTTTAATGATTTGGTGGATGTGTTATGTAAATTACAAGAATATATTTGTGGAAATGGAGATATGGATTTTTATACAATAGCAAAAACGACTGGTCTAAATATTTCTGATGAATCTGATACTACAAAAAAGAACCCTTCATTTAAAAGGTTTCGTTTATTTACTATCCCTAACATAGGGAAGACATATTGTTATATACATATAAAAATAAATCAACAATATAGAATGCACATCCACATAGATACAAAACAAAAACATATATATATTCCTTATGTCGGCAATCATTTACCGACAACTAAATATCATTAATGTCGTATACAATATTAGATTTTAATTGCTATGAAAATATAGATAAGATTTGTTATCTTAAAGATTTTTTAGTTTATGACATTAGAGCATATAAATAATACATTACAAAGTTTATTAGTAAATACTCGTTCTATGGGTGAAACATATAGAATGTATTTGTTGACGTTGTTCAAGACATATTACGATATGCTCGAAATGTCAAAATCCAATCTTGAGAGATATTGTTTTATCGCTTCTCCATATGAAGAGGTGTTAAAAAGTGTGAAAATATATTGTGATCAGCTACTAGAAATATATGATTTATATATGGGAGGAAAAATTGGGCAAGCGGTAGAACTTATGAGAGAGCGGTTCACATCTGAAGAATCAATGTTTACGGATGATATATCTTCCACAATACCCATGTATAGGGCACGAGTACAAGATTCATTGTGTATGACATTTAATGTGAAAGACATGTTTCACGTTCCATTTGAGAAACGAGGTAAGATAGCAAATAATCGTTTTAGCATTACTGGATATCCATGTTTGTATTTAGGTAAATCTATTTTAGCTTGTTGGGAAGAAATGTATAAACCAATGCTAGATAATCTATCAGTGTCACGATTTTTATTAAAGAAAGGAATCCAAAAAAATATAATTAATCTTTGTTGGCATAGTACGACTATATATGATTTGGATATCAATGATGAAGAGGAGCAAAGTTTGAGAAAATTAAGAGCGTTACGTTTGCTTCAACGCTATCCTCTAATGATAGCTTGTTCTATACGTACATTTGATCCTAAAGCTCCTTTTAAAGAGGAATATGTAATACCTCAAGTTTTGCTTTTGTCGTGTATAGATAATGAGTATGTTGATGGTATATCTTATACATCAACACGACGAGATAATCAAATAGCAGAGGATATAGAGTTGCATCAAAATTTTGTTTTTCCTGCTCAAGATATAAAAGATATTGGATATTGTTCTAAACTGGTATCAGATTTTCAAATGACGCGAGGAATTTCATTTATGGAAGCAGATATTAAAAATGTGTTTTATGGTAAGGGTACACCAAATATTTATGTTAAAGATGGTACACTCTTTTTGGATAAATTAGATCATGGGAAAACAGAATATCAATGCTCTAAATTTGGTCAGATGGAAGAATATCTCAGTAGCCTGCCGTTGTACGAACTTTAGAAACGATATAGCTCGTGGCAAGAGCACTATACTGAAATCCCACTGAATTCCTAATGATGTCTTATGCTGCTCGCCTAATTTGCAGGGAATTTTCAGAAAAGTAAATAAAATCTGCGATATATTTGCATATATCGCTTTTTTTTTGTAACTTTGCAGCGTGAAGTGTTATATTTATAAACGTAAGAAATTATGACAAATCGAGAGCATTGGTTATTGTTTTTTGAGGATAAGCGATTTAGGACGAAATCGCCAACTATTTCAATTGATGGGCGAAATCCCTTTGAGAATGATTATGGGCGTTTGATATCTAGTGCACCTATCCGTCGATTACAAGATAAAACACAAGTGTTTCCTTTGGATAAAAATGATTATATTAGAACGCGCCTAACGCACTCGTTAGAGGTTTCTTATATAGCAAGTTCTTTAGGACAAAGCATTGAGAAAATTTTAATCGAAAAAATAGAAGATATAAGTATACAAAAATGTGGCTATTTGAGTTCTTTGTTAAGGACAAGTGGCTTAGTGCATGATTTAGGAAATCCTCCTTTTGGACATTTTGGAGAGATTGCAATCCAAGACTTCTTCAAAAAATTTTTCGATGAGAATCCAAGAATCGCAAGGAAATTTACACCTCAAGAACGTGCAGACTTTGAAAATTTTGATGGTAACATCCAAACTTTTAGGATATTGTCTAAATTATATTATTTTGGAGATGAATATAGTTATAATTTATCATATTCGACTTTGGCTACGATTGTAAAATATCCATCTGATTCTGTTACTGGAAATAAAGGAAAACATGCTAAAGAGATTGCTCAAAAGAAGGCAGGGTATTTTGTTACGGAGGAAGATAAATATAATAAAATAAATGACTATTTACAGCTGAATCATCGTAGACATCCTGCTACATATTTGTTGGAAGCTGCTGATGATATAGCTTATAGTGCTGCGGATATTGAAGATGGGGTTAAGCAAGGGATAATATCAATTAATGAGATTGAAAATTTGTTTGAGAAGCATCTTGACAAAAATAAAGATAAAGTGCTAACTTATATCAAATGTTTGAAGCAAGAGAACCTTAATGATTCAATCATTGTACAACGTATACGTATTTTGACGCAACAAATAATGATAAGTAGTACGATAGAAACGTTTATTAGTAACTATGATATTATTATGCGTGGAGAATTGGAGGATGAATTAATAATGATCTCTAGTGCTAAGGATGTAAGAAATGCTTATAAAAAAATCCAATCCCAAATATTTATGTATAAATCAATCCTCAAAAAAGAAATAGCAGGAAGAGAAGCGATAACTGGATTGTTAAAGATATTTGTAAATGCAGCTCTTTCAGATAATTTTAGGGCAGATGGAGGTAATACGTTAGAGTGTAGATTATATAACTTAATATCTGCATCATATCGAGTTGTTAATGAAAAATATGAGCATTATACAAATACGCTGTACTGTAAATTACGATTAGTTGTAGACTTTATTGCGGGCATGACAGATTCGTATGCGATTGATTTGTATCAAGAGTTGATGGGGATTAAATTATGATTGAATTGATGAAAAATTGTGCAAGCATATATTTTTTTAAAAAACACTGTTTGTCTCTTTTTAAAAAGAATCCCATCTTAGCTCATATTGTGTATGAAGTTTTTATTCAAGGTGGGTATGCATATCTCGTTGGAGGGTATGTTCGTGGATTATTGAATAATACTCATAGTAGAGATGTTGATATTATCATAGATATTCCTTCGCTCAAATTAGAAGAGATAGTTTCTACCTATTGCACTAATTTCTCTAGAAACAGACATGGTGGAATAAAGATGTTGTTAAATGGCTTGTCTGTAGATATGTGGTGCCTAGATGAAAATTGGGCTTTTAAGGAAAAATTGATTGATTATAATGAAAATAATGTACTAGAAAGCATTGCTGCTGGATGTTTTTTTAATTATGATGCTTTGGTAGTTAATATGCTTTCGGGAAATTATAATATACACCATTATATGGATTGTGTACAAAAAAAAACATTGTCAATATTAAGAAAGAGTTCAATGTATGCGAATCTTAATCCAACCGTAGAAGCAAATATACTACGGGCTTTTTATCTAAAAAGAACTCAAAAAATCCAATTCTCTTCAGATGTGTCTAATTATATTGTTAGTAAAATGCCAACAATATCATTGGACATAAAAGAGGCATTTTCACTATTAATTGAAAAATTACAAGCTTATCCTAAATATAATATATTAACTGCTGATTATATGAAAGACGAGTATTTGTCAATATTGATTTCTCAAGAAAAAACTTCGAAAGAGCAATATTTGTTGTCGTATGATTATTTATTTTTTTAGCTCTTTATGAGTATCCCATAAAGGTATAACTATGTTTTTCATATTTATAAATGTTCTTAAAAAAGGATGAAATACAATGACCAACCAACCACTTTTTCGGTATTGATTGTTCAGAAAAGAGAATAGATGACAATGAATATGCAACATAAAAAATATGCCATATACACCGCCATGGTTGGCGGATACGATGAGATTATGCAACCTGTGGTGGTTGATGATCGATTTGAGTATATCCTCTTCTCAAATGACATCAAGGAGGATAGAGTAGGCGTATGGCAAGTGCGACCTATTGCATACACCAATCCTGACAATACCCGTATTTGTCGCTATGTCAAAACCCATCCCGAGGAATTGCTACTAGGTTATGATGCTTCGGTCTGGATGGATTCGAATATTCGTATTATGACAAGTGCAGTGTATGAACGTATTATTGAGTTATATGAATCGGGTTCTGTGATTGCATCAATGAATCATCCATTACGTGATTGTATTTATGATGAAGCATTCGAAGTGATGTATATACGATACGAACGTGAAAAAGTGGTCGTGGATTGGTGTCACAAATTACGCAAAGAAAATTATCCAAAACATAATGGTCTTTATGAGACTAACGTTATGTTTCGGAAACATAACACCAGTCTCATATCCGAGACTAACGTTATGTGGTGGGATTGCATAGAAAAATACTCTAAGCGCGATCAGTTATCATTTAATTATGTCTTGTGGAAATTAGGAGTAAAATGTGAGTGTTTTTTAGGCAAACATAAGTGTGTACATAATTCGACTGATTTCTCATACATTGAACATCAAAATATAGGTAAAAAAAGATATATGTACTCCAATGATGAATGGTTGTTGAAATACGCATATAAAAAACCATATAAAAAAACAATAGTTAAGCAGCGCTATGAATGGTGTTATGCTAAGTGTTTTCCAAGTCTTTGGATTGCTATTTTTGGACAATATTATAGATTAAAAGAAATTTTACGCCGATATATGGCAACGCATAAAAGTTGTTAATGTTATAAATAATAGTAATGATGATTAAATTATCAATCCTTGTCGTAACATACAATCAAGAAAAATACATCCAGCAATGCTTGGATAGTATTTTGATGCAGCAGGTTGATTTTGAATATGAAGTAATCATTGGAGATGATTGCTCCACAGATGATACGGCTGTTATTTGTGATGCATATGCGGAAAAATATAGTAATTTCCACGTTTACCATCATCCTAAAAATCTTGGACATGTCGGAAATTGGGAATTTTGCCTAAACCATTGTCATGGTGAATATATTGCAATATTAGAGGGCGATGATTATTGGTTGGATGCTAATAAATTACCAAAACAAGTTGATTATTTGGATACACATCCTGAAGTAGCTTTGACTATCACAAATATCAAACCTGTTTATGAGCAGGGATCCATACAACGTTCGTTTGAATTTGAGACGATGGGTGAACGTATCTGGAAGAGGGATGAAGTATGTGGGAAAAGTTGGTATATTTTATCATCCTCATCTATGTTCCGCAATGTATTTCAAAATTTTGTATTCCCAAAAGAAATTCACATTGCAGACTCATATCTATTCCCTTATTTGTTAGATGTTACGAATGGATTGACTTATGCGTTCCCAGAACAAATGACTGCGTATCGTCAGCATCCTAATAATGTAAGTGCTAAGAGCAGTTTAAGTGGTGATATTAGATTGGCGGATCAATATCGCTATTTGAGTAAACGTTTTGTATGGGAAAAAGAAGGATGCAAAAGATCAGAAGAGATGTATCTAACTCGATTAAGTAGAGCAATCTTCCCAGGGTTTCTAAAATATCGTTGGCGTTACTTATTATTCCATCCTAACAAATTATTCTCACGATATATAATCAAAACCATAATGGATTGGATAAGATACATTAAGAAAACTTATTAACTATGCTCTTCAACTCTTTCGAATATCTCATCTTCCTCCCAATAGTCTTTCTCCTCTATTGGTTCGTGTTTGACTATGCGCTGCGTAGGTGCAAACATCAACTCATGCTGCAGAACCTCTTCATTGTAGTAGCGAGTTATGTCTTCTACGGCTGGTGGGATTGGCGGTTCCTAATACTTATCGCTATCACAACTGTCCTCTCGTTTCTAAGTGGTATTGGTATTGAAAAAGCACCTACCCAACGCGGAAAGAAAGCCGTCATGATTGCCAATATCGCAGTCAATCTCGGTATCTTAGGCGTATATAAATACTACGACTTCTTTGCTCGAGAGTTCGCACAACTATTGGGTATAGAATCAGATTTCTTGCTATTGCACTTGATCCTGCCAGTAGGTATTAGTTTCTATACATTCCAGGCATTGTCATACTCCATAGATGTCTATCGCAAGCAGATTGAACCTTGTCACGATATTGTGGCTTTTACAGCATTCCTCAGTTTCTTCCCTCAGTTAGTAGCTGGTCCTATTGAGCGGGCAACCAACCTGCTACCTCAGTTCCAACGCAAACGCAGCTTTGACTATGCCACCGCAGTAGATGGCATGCGACAAATCTTGTGGGGATTATTCAAGAAGATTGTTGTAGCAGACAACTGTGCCACATACGTAGATACTGTCTTTGCAGACATCAGTAACCAATCGGGTAGTACATTGGTATTGGCTGCCGTACTCTTTACTTTCCAAATCTATGGTGACTTCTCGGGTTATTCAGATATAGCGATAGGTACGGCAAAGTTGTTTGGCATTAAACTGATGCGTAACTTCAATGTGCCTTACTTCTCACGCGATATAGCAGAGTTCTGGCGCAGATGGCATATCTCACTCACTACATGGTTTAGGGACTATGTATATATCCCTTTGGGCGGAAGCAGGCCAGCATTGCCTGCTAGGTTAGAGGTGAAAGGTGATAGGTTAAAGGCAAGGTATACAAAGTGTATAGCAGTCCGCAACACCTTTATTATCTTTCTCTTAAGTGGCTTCTGGCACGGAGCGAATTGGACATTCGTATTGTGGGGAGCATACCACGCATTGCTGTTTGTGCCATTGCTCTTGCTAAACAAGAATCGCCGCTATCGCGATACGGTTGCTACAATCACTTTGCCCGATGGCACAATCAAAACCAAATGGCTGCCATCCCTCAAAGAAGCAGGACAAATGCTTTTGACTTTTGCATTGGCAGTATTTGGATGGATAATCTTTAGAGCGCAAGATATTAGCCAATTTGGTGAAGTGATATCTACTATTTGTAGCGATAGTTTGTTGAGTGTACCATGGCTGAGGAATAGATTTTTCTATATCCCTTTGGCTATTATGATTGCAATTATGTTGTTGGGAGAATGGATTAGTCGTTCTTCTAATCAAGCGGTATTGTCTATTATTAAGAATAAGTTGAGTATAGTGATACTTGAAATCTGCTTGATAGCATGTATTTATGTATTTGCTCCTCGTGAATTAACTGAATTTATTTATTTCCAATTCTAATGAAACGATTTATATTTGAAGTCATAATAGTATTGTTGGTAGCATTTTTGCCATTTTACATCATACAAGGTATAATTGATAAGAAAGCAAGAACATGCTATAAGCCACCATACTCATCATTTAATTATATCTACAACGATACGCTAAATGCTGATGTTGTCATTTTTGGCAATTCTAGAGCTCAATGTCATTACTATGGTGATTTAATAGATTCTTTATTGGATTGTAATTGTTATAATCTAGGTCTAAATGGTTATTCTTTTGATTATCAGTATAATCTGCAAATATTTCCATATATACAAAAAAATACCAATCCAAAATTGCTTATATTGGAAGTAGGACCACAAGCGTTTTTTGATCACTGGAATGATGATTTTCGTAAAGAATTTTTACCATTTTTAAATATCTCATCTTTTAATTTTTATGTTGATATATGCAAAGATATTTCTTTCTTTTACCAAATATTGCCAATAAAATACTATGGTTGGGGATTAAATGATTTGTACAATTTTTACAAAAGTTTGAACTATGATATAACAAAGAAAGGTTATAACGATTGTTTTGCTCCTCGTGAGACGGAAAAATATGTTATAAATTTTCCTGATACGATTTATCAATTAGAAAAAAATGATACAATTATTCAGTATTTTACGGAGTCTATAAATCTATGTGAAAGCAAGAGTATTCAATTGTTACTTGTATGTTCTCCTATGCATAAAGATGATTTTTATGATAAGTGCAGAATGGATGAATTTTGGCAATTGATAGATTCATTGGCTCCAAATGTACCGAAATTAGATTATAGTTTGATGTTTGGTAGTGATACGACATATTTTGCGGAATCAACTCACTTGAATTTATTAGGCGCAGAGGTATTTACTACCAAACTCGCACATGATATTGATTCTTTGGGATTGTTAAAGTAAATTTATGCTCTTCAACTCCTTTGAATAATGGGCGCCGCTGGCGCCAGTTTAGAGGACGGCGCGGAGCGCCTACAGTTTAGAGGTTAGAGGCGGGGGCAGCGGAGCTGCTGGTGTAGGGTGTAGAGTGTAAAGTGTAGAGGCGGGGCAGCGGAGCTGATGGTTTAGTGGACGCGCCGGAGGCGCTACGGTTTAGGGTTTAGAGGCGGGAAATAAGCCTCCCCAAAGTCCTCCCCTGAAGGGAAGGACTTGAGCTTACAAAGAAAACAAAACCCACCGTTTTATCCGAACGGTGGGTTTGTCGTACCTTATTATTAATAAGGTGTAGGGTAGAATAAAATGTCTCTTGGTCAAATTACCCTAGGCGCATATCGCACTCGCTGCGATGTTAGATGATTTCTTAGTCACCTTTTTTGTGCTTGTGAGGCTTTAAGGATGGAGTGTTGCCTGGTGTTTCCTTGTTGTCTCTTTGACGACGGTCAGGTTCACCCGTACTCTTTGCAATTCTTTTTGGACCTGGTTTAATTCCCATAACTGTACAAATTTAGAATTACACTCACTATTCCCTGATAGTTCAGTCCATTACCCGCTTCTTTAATCAGGTGTAATGGAGTCCTGAATTAGTTTAGTCATTGAGCAACTGAGTTATCCGTCTTTCCCAATCAGATTTATGTATAATCCTATCAATCATTAAGTTGTTGTTAATGATATCTGATTTTGATAATTGTGAAAACATTTCCCAACTACTAGTATTAAACACATAAGTTGCATTGCCGTTAAGCATATGTTCTAAAAGCGCAATGCTTTTTTGTGGGAAGAGATAAACAATATACCCATGAAAGCCTGCCAACCCCATACCTATTGACTCTGGATGATGTTGTGTTATTACTTGGTAAGTATTGCGTTTGACTATCTCGAGCGATTTTCTATTTGCCAATTTCAATCCTTCCTTTACCCTTTCCCAAGGATATTCGCCTGGTGGTAAAATAAGCCAATTTAATTTAGTAATTGGAATGTTCGGGAAAATTGGCTCTAATGTTTGTTTAAATAATTCACAATTACCAAATAATTCTAGAAAAAGATTTAGTACGTGCTTTATGTGTTCCTTTGAATCCACATGGTTGGTTAATAAGGGAGAGACTAGGTACTTGTGATTATCTTTCTCCATAATAGTTATCTCAATTTCAGGAGCAGGTATCGGATCGCGGTGATATCTTTCGTAATCAATATACACAGTGTGCCAATGTCCTCCCCAATCTTTACAATACCATTCTCTACAGCAAAGTTCTTTCGGTAGATCTTTTCTAATCACATAACTGCCATTAGCATTAAAACGTGATTTGGGACCGCAAATTGCAGGCAGGATGCTGCTACCCATTTCTAATTGAGAAAATCCGATTTTTTCTAATCTCTCATGAGTGACATCGTTTAAAGCTTTAACTACATAAAACGATTCTCCTTCCGCAATGGGAGCAAGGTAAGGAGTTACATTGAAAATTTGTTTTTTTGTTATCATTTTTTTAAGATTTCTATACCGGGTCCTTAATCCGGTGGAAAAAAGTTAATCATTTCATTATTCAATTCAAAGAATATGCCAAAGTGAGCAGTTTGCTCATATTTTCATATTTTTCTATTTTATTTCGCTGGGATACTTTGCTTTTTTGTGAAAAAAGCGATATTTCTGACAAAATGGCAGGCTTGCATTCGTTTCGTTTTACAAGGCATAACTGACAAAATGTCATGAAATGAGAAAAATATGGTTATATTTATTGTGTATTTGAAAAAAAAACAGTAATTTTGCGGCGTTTTTGAGAGTAATGCTCATAATTGGCGGCTTATGTTGTTAGAATTCTATGTAGAAAATTTCCGATCTATTAGTACAGGTCAACAAGTTTCATTGGTAGCGAATAACGCTATTCGAGATCTTCCAAAAGAAGGTGATTCGGAATATGGGATACACAAGATATCCAATGTTCTCAAATCTGTAAATGTAATGGCATTTTATGGCTATAATTCTAGTGGGAAGAGTAATTTTTTTATGGCCATGAATCGAATGATTAATATGGTGGTTGGCTCGGTAAGATTGAATGAGGGTGAGTATTTGCCATACGAACCATTCGCATTTGAAGAAGGATGGGATAATAAACCGACTACATTTAAGTCGTTGTTTATAAAAGAAGATAAGACTTATGAATATAGTTTTTCATATAATAAAACCTCTATAGTATCTGAACAATTATTTGTCAAAATACCTGGTTGCTCTCGTAAGAAATGCTTCGATAGAAATGGTTCCGAAGTATCTACTGATGGAATGTATGGACGTGAGTTTTCTTTGGAAAAAATCAATTCGAATCGTTTGATGATATCTTTAGTTGGTCAATTAGGAGGGGTAACAGCGAATGAGGTTATGGGGTGGTTTAGAAGTGATTTTGATGCGATGTCAAGTAGTCTAGATGATTCATTTGGGTCCTATACAAAACATGCTTTAGTGGAAAATGATGCGATGGCAATAGAGATAAAAGATTTCATAAGGAAGTTTCAATTAGGTTTTAATGATTTATCTGCCCGAAAAATAGATTTTGACCAATTACAATTTCCTGCAGGAATACCAGCCGAAATCTTAGCGCAAATAAAATCGAAACCAATTATAGAGTTAAATACTCGACATGCTGTATATGATGAAAATGGAATTGTTAAGTACGAAAAATTAGTTCCTTTAGATGATTATGAATCGGAAGGAACTATAAAGTTGGTTCATATGTCAGGAGTATTAGCGCGCGCGCTGTATTATGGAACAACAATTGCAATAGATGAATTTGACGCTAGGATACATCCTACAATATGTCAAAGAATTGTTGATATATTTAATAGTTCGGAAACTAATCCTCGTGGGGCGCAACTCTTAGTAACTACACATGATACCAATTTGTTGTCTAATAAGATATTCCGTAGAGATCAAATATGCTTTGTAAAACAAAATGAGTGTGCATCTACCATTGTATACTCATTATTGGATATTATGATGCCTAATGGACAAGCTCCGCGAAGTGATAGTAATTATGAGAGAAATTATTTGCTAGGAGCATATGATAATATCCCAACAAAATATAGCGCGAATAGAGATGGTATTTGATGAATTAATGAAATAATAAATAAGGATATAGGGCTAAAGGCAGGAATTTAAGGCGGTTTCCTGCCTTTTTTGTGGAGGAAGGTTGGTTTTATGGGCAGCGGAGCTGCCGGTGTAAGGTGTAGAGTGTAGGGTGGAGTTAGAATCAAAAATGCAGAAAAAATGCACTTTTCTGCATTTTTCTCGCCATACTGACAAGTTTTAGCAGTTTGCTGCAGTACCTTTGCAGCGAAATAAGAAAAATGGCAGATATGGAGGAAAATTTATGGAAAATACAGGAATACGGTACGACATGGAAGGATAAAGGGCTATACCATGTCACCATTACTATACCAGATCGGCAGAGGATTTTGGGAAATCTTATTATACCAAATGATGATCTCCAACAAGCTATCATAAAATCTACACCATTAGGTAGAGCGATACTAGACTGCCAAAGAGCTGTGCAAGAGCATTACCCGGAAATACAGATACTACACTACCGCCTCATGCCTGATCATCTGCATGCTGTTTGGTTTGTCAAAAGGTCAATGAACATCGGTATCATGTCAGCTATCAGAGGGTATTGGCAAGGCATCAAGAAGATAGGGCGGGCATATAGCTACCTTTCTTCTGTTCTCCCGAATACTATTCGGAAAAACACAAAAGAAATTGTCCCACCCAGCATAGACCAACAACAAATACATGAGTTTGCCAAAATGCTGCAGACGCAGCTGGACGATGCTGCTTATTCCCAATTATCACCCATCTTTACCGAGATGCCCTTTGTGCGAGCGATGAGCCGAAGGAGCCAGCTACCTACCACCATCCGCTACATTGATATGAACCCACAGCGGCTGGCAACAAAACGGCTCAAACCTGGATACTTGTATGTACAACGCAATATAGAGATAGCAGGGAGGCTCTACAATGCTGTGGGGAATATGAACCTGCTACATGCCGAGTCTATGATCCCTGTACATGTCAGACGAACCATGGTGGAGGCTGCTGAGCACGGAAAGATGGATGACTTGCGTAACTATATGAATAGCTGCGTGTTAGCGGCGCGTAATGGAGCCGTGATGGTATCGCCGTTTATATCACCTCGTGAACGAGAAGTGTTGTCCGTATTGCTACGGGAAAAACATCCTATAATATACCTGACGAGTGACACAATAGGAGAGTATTATAAACCATCTGATAGTCTATTTGAAGCCTGCGCAGCAGGTAGGGTACTCCTTTTGAATCCCATAAGTGAGTATCAGCCTGCAGAGGACAAGAGACCGAATGGTTCGCGCCGCATCACCCGCACCACATGCGTGGCGCTTAATGCGCTGGCCGAGGAGGTGTGTGGGTAAAGCAGCGAGGATTTCCTCGCCTCTAACCTCTAAACTGTAGCGAGCGTTCTCTAAACTGCCAAAATGTGATAAAAATGAAAATATTCGTCGTTTTTTGTGCTTTTGTTTGCGTAATTCAAAATAAATCACTACCTTTGCAGAAATTTCATACAATAGTATCTAAAATCATTGAAAATGGCAGAGATTGAATATAATAGTAGTAATTTGCTTTATCAGTTTGAGTCGGAATCAACCGAAGATATTATGCGCCTATTGGCTGAGCAACTCAAAGCACGACGCCTGGAGCGAGGATTATCGCGAGAGGCACTGTCGATGATGAGCGGGGTGCCTGTGGCGACGATTGCTAAGTTTGAGCAGAAAGCCACCTTATCGCTCCGTCAATATGTGGCCATTGCCAAAGCATTGGGCTACAGCCAACCGCTCCAAGCCGTGATGTCTGAACCCATCTACCGCACCATGGCAGAGTTAGAAACCATCCAAAACAACAAAGATCGCAAGCATGGACGCAATACATTCCGTAAATAAATTGCAGGTGTTCTACCGTGACCAGAGGGTAGGGACTATCTCTCGCACGCCCGATAACACGCGTTGCACCTTTGAATATGCCCCCGAGTGGCTATCGAATGGCTTCTCCATCTCGCCACTGCAATTACCTTTGCGTGCGGATCTATTCATCGCAGAACCTACACCTTTCTATGGCAATTTTGGTATCTTTGAGGATAGCCTACCAGATGGATATGGACGGTTTTTGCTCAATCGTATGCTTCGCCAGCATGGGATAGACGAACTATCCCTCACGCCGCTTCAGCGCTTGGCTATCGTGGGATCGTCTGGTATGGGAGCGTTGCGCTATGAGCCCGAGATGATGCCTGCTGAGCAATTCCTATTGCCCGAGCTCAATACCCTGCAACAGATGGCACTAGATGTGTTGGCTGAGAAAACCACTGAAGGTGCCGATACCTTGTATCTGAGCAGCGGTAATAGTGGTGGTTGCCGTCCGAAATGCCTATACCACGATGTGGATGGACAATGGCTGGTGAAGTTCCGACATACCTACGATCCAATGGATATGGGTGTGCAAGAGTATCATTGCAATCAACTAGCACGCCGATGTGGCATTGAGGTGCCCGACTTTAAATTGCTCTGTGATACCTATTTTGCTAGCAAACGCTTTGATATATCTTCAGATGGTCGTCCCTTGCATATGGCGACGGCAGCTGCATTACTCAACGAGAATATCTATCCGCCTAAAACGGATTATAAGGTGCTATTGGCTTTGACGGGTTATATCACGCAGAGTCCAACGGAGGTGGAGCAGATGTTTCGAAGAATGGTCTTCAATGTGTTGATAGGCAACAAGGATGATCATGCTAAGAACTTCTCTTTTGTTCATCTGGATGATGGCTGGCATCTGGCTCCTGCTTACGACCTTACCCGCTGTGTACAAGGGTATAATGGTGAACATGCCACTTCGGTAATGGGGCATGGTCAGCCTTCGGAGGCGGATATGATAGCTGCTGCTGAGAGTATTCGCATCTTGCCCACGAGAGCACGTGAGATTATTTGTGAACTACGCACTCTGACGCAGACGCCATAGGCCGAGGCAGCGGAGCTGCGTTATTAGGCGATTGGCGATAGACCATTGGCAGATGCACTAGATGTGTAAATAATAACACATCTGTCAAAAACCTACCATTGCCTATTTTTAAGTATTTTTGTAGGCATCATAGATGCCGTATTTTTGTTTCAAACATAACCTCTCGCCTTTCGCCTATAGTTTATAGGTTATAGTTTATAGGTTATAGGCGGGGGAGTGTAAACCAATAAACTCCTAAACTAAGCTCTACAGGTTATAGACGAGGAGTGTAATCAAAAAATGCAGAAAAATCAGACTTTTCTGCATTTTTTTTGCTATTTTGTGTCATTCTTTAAAGCGTTGGAGTTTACAAAATAGCGAGATTTGTGGGCAAAAAGGGGGAGTAGGGGCTCAAAAAGACACAATAAGCACACTTTATAGGCCGATACATCAGCCTATAAAGCTACTATCTAGACTCAATCTATGAGCCTGATATGGGAGTTTTCCTACTACAAGATCACTTTCTCCATCGAGCGGATATCATCGTAAATACTCTGGGTGGATAGCTGCATCTCTATCGACCAATCGATGATGAGATGCGAGCGTTTGGTGTCGGGATGGGCTTTTTGGTACTCCAAAAAGGCCTTGTGGCGCTTGTAGCGAATGCAAACACGGGGATTAATGATGCCCTCACGAGTCAAGAGGGCAAGCAGATCTGCCTTCTCTAGGCAGCTGAGTAATTGAAATTTAGTCATATTGTAAGATCTTTACTGGATAGCACCATTGCTACCCAGCGCTAAGTTACAATATTTTGCGCAATAGTACATAAAGCGAAAGACTTTAAGGTGGGGTGGAGAAAAAGTGGTAATTTTGCGCTCGCGTTAGGCAGAACAGCAGGCGCCTTGGCTAGCAGGGCTAGATAAATAAAGAAAGGAAATGTATGACAAAACAAGAATGTGCAATCAAGTATATCACGGAGAATTATCTGGATTTTGATAGACTGAGGCATGACATTGTGAGCGACAAACTCCAAATTCGCATGGATTTGGAGGAGGTTAAAGGTGAAGAGCACCCCAAAACGCCACGCGCGTTTTCGGGGACCCCGCTAAGTTTAGAGTTTAAAGGCACGGAGTACTGGCGTGAACTGACCAAACACGATATCAACTCTATCGTGTGTCATTGTGCGCAGGAGTATGACGCCAACATCACCTCCCGCGAAGTGATGACTGCCCTGCAATCCGACCTCATACCCGATGTGCATCCGCTACGCGAGTATGTGCTGTCGTGCCGCGAGTGGACAGAGGAGCAGCCTGATTGGATTGACTTTGTCGCCTCTCAGGTAAAGGTAAAAACCTCATCTGAAAGTGCGACAGATCGGTGCGAAGCACCTGTAGATCGCCACTTCGTGGCTGTAGATGGTAGATCGGCTACGCCTGTAGAGCTTCATAGCCAATCTACAGCGAGTAGAGCGAGCGACCTACAGTGTAGCGCAAGCGAAACGAACTACAGCAAAGCGAACTACAGCTCGCACAGCGAGCGATCTAAAGCAGACCACCTTTGGCGCATCTGCTTCAAGAAATGGTTTGTGGCGATGGTGGCGAGTTGGATGAAGGATGAGGTGGTCAATCATCAGGTGCTGGTGCTGATTGGCAGGCAAGGTATCTACAAGACGACTTGGCTTGAGCACCTGCTACCACCTCATTTGAGAGCCTATGCATGTAAGTTGGCGAACTCCAACGACCTCAACAAAGATGAGCGCCTGCGTATCGCGGAGTTTGGACTTATCTCACTGGATGAGATCGATTCGATGAACAACCGCGAACTCAACCAACTCAAATCTGTTATCACCGCCAGCGATGTGAACGAACGCGCGGCGTATGCCTACACCAAGGAGCGCCGTGTGCGTTTGGCGAGTTTCTGCGCCAGTGGTAATAGGCGAGACTTCTTGACCGACATCACGGGCAACAGACGATGGTTGCCCTTTGAGGTGGAGAGCATACAGAATCCATTCTTTACCACGCTGCCCTACGAGCAGATGTATGCGCAAGCATGGGCATTGGCACAAGATCCGCTGTTCAGCTACTGGTTTGACTTGGATGAGATAGAGGTGCTGGAGGAGCATAATCAGCATTTTCGCGATGAGAGAAACGAGGAGCAACTGCTGCCGATACTCTTTGATATACCCGCCGAGGGCAAGGGGGAGTTTTTGACGACAGCGCAGATTAGCGAGCGGCTGGTGACGTATGGCAACATCAAGAAGCCGATGGCATTGAGCCGATTGGGAGTGCTGATGAGCAGTATGGGATATAGATCTGTGCAGAGACAAATAGGTTGCCATAGAGGACGCGGATGGATTGTATATCAACGAGATACAGACGAAATAGCACATATGAAACGGTTGCTAATCCTCTAAACTGCACAGATGTGCACAGTAGTTTTCTATAAGACGTCCACACGCGTACGGGGACGAGAATAATAAATAGCCGTGCACATCTGTGCAGTGTGCACCAAAATAATTACAATTTCATAATTCAAAACTATCATGAACAAATCTCAGATTCGATTTAGTCGCACATTGGCAGCGACATGGAAGGTCTTGCATGACCCAGTATTAACCAATATCTACGTTCGCAAATGGAAGCGCCAACGTGATGCGATGGTCACAATCTATGGATACGTGTTTAGAGAGATGTATAAGGCAGCTTAGTCTTTACTTTCTCCTTCCGAAGGAACTCCGTGAAGAAGTGCCTTGAATGGCACTTCGAGTATTGCGCCCGAAGAGTCCCCACTCTGAGGATTAAGCGCAATACATAGAATGGCGCGACCCTTGCGGTCACGCAGCCGAATGGCTATAGGGTAGTGCCGTACAGGGTAGGCACGACCGCCTAAAAATGAAATAGAGAGTTGGGATAGCGATCCTTCGGAGTTCCTTCGGAGTTCCTTCGGGAGAAAGGAGAAAAATTATAGTATGACTAAAGTAATTACTAATGAGATCTTATTCTAAAACACAACTAGCAGAGGCAGCTGGTGTAAGTGTAGCCACATTTCGGCGATGGTTGAAAACGGATGAAGCATATCTGCATTCGCAGGGGATTCAAGCATCCGCTAAACTGCTGCCACCGCATGTGGTTAGGTACTTGTGCGAAAAATATTGTATTGACCTGTAGTTCCAATCCTGCCAAATCGCACCAAATCGCACCAAATCGCGACAAAAACTACCAGAAACTACCTAATCCGCTCAATGAGGTTGGAGTTTGTTGTATCTTTGTATCGTTTTTCAGAAATAGCGCGCATTTCTAAGAACAAAACAACCTAAACTTTAACTATTTATTCTATGTCAAAAATCAAATTAGAGGCACCTTTCCGTGAGTTCCGAGGAAAGATCTGCAAGCACTCAGACATCATCTACAAAGAGATGTACGGAACACAATTCACCTCCCAAGTATGTAACCCTTACACAGGAGAACCTTCTGCGGCACAAACTACTCAACGCGAGCGCTTTGCACAAGCCAAAGCCAATGTGGCAGCATTGAGCCCAGAAGAAGTAACTGCCTACAAAGAGGCGTTCAAAAAGTATCCTGGCAAGTACAAAACTCTCAATGGCTATATGCTCGCAAAAGAGATGGCGAAAATCGGCGAATAAGCCAGCTTCAGTTTAGAGGACGCGCCAAAGGCGCTACAGTTTAAGAGCACCCCATAACGCATGAGCGTTATCGGGGACCCCGCTGAGGCGAAAGGCAATGAATATGCGGCTGTGCCGCCCCGCCTTTAACCTCTAACCTCTAACCCCAAAACAAACCTTAAACCTTAATCATTAACCCTTTAACCCCCTCCTGGAATGGAGGCCCTCCTCGCTCTCCCCACGAAAAACTAACGAGGACTTCGTGAGTCCGAGTTAAGAGGAGGAATGGCGGTCGCCTTAAATCGCTCAGCGATTTCTTTGCGACAAGCCAATTCCGACGACATGGCTAAAGTAACCTTTATTGACCCTATCAAATCCGTCAGCGGCAAGCTGACCAAGAAACACTGCGTGGTGTACAACGTGCGCCAAGCCGTAACCAACAACGAGGACATGATCCGCAACCCGAACTACACCGCCTACCGTGACCCAAACAAGAAAATCAAACTCACGGCTAACCAACGCCAATGGAACCAACGTTTTGGAGAGTTGTGTGCCGCTACTCGTGTCCGTATGGAAGACCCAACCTACATCAACACCGACCGTGCCGAGTTTGCTCAACAAACCAAGTACAAAACCCTCTGGGCGTTTGTCTTCAATAAACTGAAGAACGAGGAGGTGTAAAAAACAAGCCTACCCCCAGCCCCTCCCTAAAAGGAGGGGAGTTTGGGCTTGCTGAAGACAGATATGAAGAAAGTACAATTGATATTAGCGGTCGGTCTGTGCGTATTTGGAGGTATGCTGCTCGTCGCGGGCTTCTGCTGCCCACCGCTGGGTGAGATACACCATAGCGTGCTTATCGCCTTTGGTGAGATTCTCACCTTCAGCGGTTCACTCATCGGAATCGACTACCATTACCGATATAAAAGTTGATGAGTTAAACTTCTAAACTAAAGCTATTAGGCGAAGGATTGTTTACATTCCATGTAGGTCGTTGAATTTCACACAGAGTGTGTGAGTATTTACAATATTACGCTCTGCGTATGCTCATTGAAATAAATTTGTTATATGATGTATGCTTCATTGATTATGCAATAAGCAATATAGATAATAGGCTAATTAGGCGGCTATAAAGTTGGCTTTAATAGCGACAAATTAGACTAGTATCGATAATACGAGCAAGGCGAGGATAAGGCATACATAATATAACCCCGATTTTGAATTATTTTTGTAGTTCATTAGGGGTCCCCGCGAGCTTCGTGAGCGAGTGGGGAGAGCGGAGGCACATGTCGCTCTAATGTTGACAGAGTCAATAGTCAATGCGACTATGTTGCCGAACGCGTGCGAAGCGTATTTTTGTTTAAATTAAAAAAAATTGACAATAATTGACATCTTAATTGACAATAATTGTCTTAAAAAATAACCCTAGTAATTATGCTAATCCAATTAATCCGCAATCAACCAAAAGGCAATGCCCTCACCGGTCGCCTCATTATCAACGGCAGATGGTTCTGCAATACCCTCGAGCGTGTGGGGTATCAGATTCCCGCTCTTTGCTACCATGTAGCCGTCACCCAGTCGCCTAAGTTTAAACGGCTACTGCCGTTGGTACAAAATGTACCTCGGACAGGCGATAAGGCGATGAGGCAGGGCATACGCATACACAGAGGTAGTAAGCCAGAACATTCAACCGGGTGCGTGCTGGTAGTGGCGGACAACAATCCCATGCCTTTACACTCTACACCTTACACTCTACACCCTCCACAAGGCAGAACCGCTGCCGACGTGGAGCAGGAACTGACCCGTTTAATCCTCCAAACCCAAAACAATCATGAAGAAATCATCTTGGAAGTCACCGACTTTCGTTCTGGCACTGAGTATGGGTATAATACTCCTTGTCCTCCCGAGTTGCAGAAGCCATGAGCCTATGGTCAGCAATGCCACTCATAATTCAAAATTCTTAATTCAAAATTCCCACGACACAGTAGTACTGCGCGACACCGTGTACCGCCACGACTCCGTCATCTACCGCGAGCGCACTGTCCACGACACCGTGTATATCACCAAGGAGGTGTATCGGGATAGGTTAGAGGCGAGAGGCGAAAGGCGAAAGGCGGAGAGAACCGACACCGTCGTCGTCACGGAGTATCGTGACCGAGTCATCAAGCATCCACCAGAGCGGTATGTACCACCATTCTACAAGTGGTGCACAATTATTTTGTGGTTGGTCTCGTTCGTATTGGTAGGATACAAACTGCTGAGATACTACCTTATGCGACGGTAGCGCATAGATGCATCTGTTTACACAGGATGGCTTAACCGCTGTCCTGTGTTTTTTTGTTTTACCGCCCTTCTCTTGCCAAAATACCCTTTTTCTCCACAAATTCCGATTTTTTTACAAAAAATCCCGCCTTTCGCCTCTAATCTTTCGCCTTTCGCCTAAAAAATTTGCACATGTCAGAAAAAATGAGTAATTTTGCGCGCTAAATGTTTGGACTAGGGAGAGGGATTAGAACACTAGGATTACTAGAAAAAATACAAGAATATATGAAACTAGATATCGTATTAATTACATACAACCAATCACAATACATCGCTCAAGCGTTAGATGGATTGATAATGCAGCAAGTGAATCCTGATGTAGAGGTTCAAGTGATTGTAGCGGATGATGCTTCTACAGATGATACATTGGCAATCATTCGTTCGTATGAAGCGCAGTCACCATTCCCATTCGTTTATCTGCCTGCAGAAGGTAATATGGGGCATGTGCTGAATTATAAACGTGCTTTTGCTGCTTGCGAAGGGGATTATGTGGCCATACTAGAGGGTGATGACTGGTGGTGTAATCCGTATCATCTGCAAAAGCATCTAGATTTCTTGGATGAACATCGTGAGTGTGTACTGAGTTCTGCTAGCCCCTATTTATATAGTATGGATACAGGACGTTTTGAATTTGCATGGCATCCCGAAGATAAAGGAGAAACTTGGCTGATAACAGCAGCAGAAGAGGCAACGGGTAATAAGATTACCAACTTATCAACATGCGTGATACGCAATAACACCTTGCAAGTGGTGTGTGCGAACGAATCGTTATGGCAAGTGGATATGTTGGACTGGTATATGGAGTTGTTGTTAGCAGAGTATGGCTTTTTAGCAAAGCATAAGCATTCAACTTCAGTGTATCGTGTACAAAAGAAAGGCCTGTGGAGTGGATTGAATAAAGAGGGACAAAAGGACTTGATAATGCGACAGGTTAACGAATATGACGAGTTGTTAGATAAACGTTATACCAAAGAGTTTGATGTCATACGACATAACTATAATCCTCTTCCATTATCGTTGAAAAAACGATTATTACTGTGGTGTCCTTCGTTTATTTACGCTCTGCTAAAAATAGTATTACCTTCAATATTTCTAAAAAGAAAATAGTATAAAAATGATGAATCCTAAAGTATCGGTCATAGTACCTTGTTATAACCAAGCACAATTTTTAGCAGAAACATTAGATTCGGTGTTGGCACAAACCTATGAGAATTGGGAGTGTATCATCGTGAATGATGGTTCGACGGATAATACAGAAACTGTTGCAATGGATTATTGTGATAGAGATAAACGCTTCGTATATCACAAAAAAGAAAATGGCGGATTGAGTTCAGCACGTAATGCAGGATTGGATATTGCTCAGGGTGATTATGTGCAGTTTCTGGACTCGGATGATATACTATTGCCTAATAAATTGGAGTGGCAGATTTGTATGATGGAGACAAATAAGTCGGATGTGTGTGTCTGCCACCATAGTATGTTTACGACAGATATCAATCAAACATGGGAAAATTTCTTTTCACAGTCTATATATGATTTGACATATCATGGCTTTGTGTACAATTGGGGAGAAACATTTGTGATTGCCATTCATTCTGGATTATTTAGCCATTCTTTTTTAAAGAATCACCATATACGTTTCGATGAACAAGTGCATGCTATGGAAGATTGGCTTTTTTGGGTAAATATTATTCGTGCAGAAGGAGTTTTTTGTCAATTAAAGGAAAAATTAGCTCTATATAGAGCACATGGTTCCTCTATGACGCAAGATAAAAAGCATATGCAATCCAATAGATTAAGGGTGTATCTTCGTATGTATGAGAGATTGAATAATGTTGAGAGACAAGAATTTATGCAACGTGGTATAGATAATTTGGTGAATTATTTCGCTCGATCTAACTACAATAAAGAAGCAGAACAAAGAGCCAATTCAATAGATTATAAAGTCGGTGCATTTTTGATGTATCCGCTGCATAAGATATCGTCGCTGTTAAAAAAACTGATTCGTAAGCTTAAATCATGAAAATTCTAACAATCATAGTAACCTACAACGGATTGCAATGGTATGATCGTTGTTTCGGAAGTTTGCAGCGTTCTGCTATCCCACTAGATATAATGGTCGTAGATAATGCCTCGCAAGATGGTACTGCCGATTGGATTGCAGCTCATTATCCAGAGATTAATCTTATTCGCTTAGATAAGAACCTCGGATTTGGGCAGGCGAATAATATAGGTATGCGCTATGCGTTGGATAATGGATATGACTATGTGTTCTTGTTGAATCAAGATGCTTGGTTGCATACGAATGATTGCATAGAGCGATTGGTACAAGCAGCTGAGAAGCATCCTGAATACATGATTGTGTCAGCATTGTGGTTGTATGGTAGTGGCGAGCGAATCACAAAGGGCTCGAAAGAGCATATGATAGCTATATCAAGATCAAATAATGACTTTGTGTCGGATTTATATTTAGATAGAGAACTGAATGAGGTCTATGAAACAGATTATATAGGTGCTGCTGCTTGGTTGTTGCCCCGAAATACGTTAGAGAAAATCGGAGGATTTGACCCGTTGTTTTTTCATCGTGGAGAAGATGATAATTATATGCAACGTGTGCATTATCATGGTGGAAAAATAGGTTTGTGCGCTAAAGCATGTATCTATCACGATATAGAGGAACGCCCTGCGAATTATGATGCAGAGCATAATAATTGGAATAAGGACATGCTCATAGAGTTAGCGGATATCAATAGTGGAAAATCTATTAGTCAATGGAAAAAGCAATACCTATTACAAACATTAAGACAAATGATAGAGTTAAGGTGGAGAAAGATGCGTAGGAACTTGAAGATATGGCATTTTATAAAAACTCAGCAAACTATTGTAGAAATGAGTAAAAACACAAATAAAACAATAGGAGCACATTGGCTATGAGCATACTGTCTAAAATAAAACTATATTGGCAATGCCGCACTGCGAAAGGGTATGAAAAGTGGCTGCGTGAGCAAGGTGTAGTGATTGGAAAAAACTTGCGACTATTTAATCATAAGTCTATACGATTTGATACCACTACTCCTGGTTTAATAACAATCGGTGATAACGTCTCTATTACGGCTGATGTCAGCATCTTGACACACGACTTTTGTTCTTCCGTATTCCGTGAGAAGTACCACGATTATTTACCAGGTCGTAGCAAGGTTATTATCGGAAATAATGTGTATATTGGGCAGAAAGCAATTATTCTGCGCGGAGTGACTATTGGGGACAACGTGATCATAGCTGCAGGGGCGATTGTGACCAAGGATATACCATCTGATTCTGTAGTAGCAGGTGTACCTGCAAGAGTGGTGTACACATTGGATGAATATTATCAGAAGCGTAAGGCCGTTGCTATGAATGAGGCCAAGCAATATGCACGTGATTTATATCAATATCGTGGAGTACGCCCTACAGTAGAGGACTTCTGGGAAGAATTTGCATTGTTTTATCATGAAGAGGAAAACTATCCAACTGCTTTTGTACAGCGGATAAAGAATTTGCAACTTCCTGGAGATTTGTATGATAAATTTATAAAGAATAATAAACCAACATATGCGTCGTTTGAAGATTTTTTGAATGATGCGTGGAAAAGTGTCGAAAAATAAATATGATTGATTATAAATTACAATGTATAGGAGGAAAACCTTATTGTTTTTTCGTTTGTAGAGAGCGAACTAGTGTTAGTGGCGTAAAGTTTTCTTCCTATTCGCTAGATTGGGAACGAAGAGATTATTTGAAAGATGAAGACTCAATAACAATACCAGCACCAAAATACTTAAAAGAGATGCTTGATGTGGCATATAAAATTGCTCCAGACTTCCCTTTTGTTCGTATTGATTTTTATGACACAGATGAGCAACTATATATTGGTGAATTAACATTTACTCCATATGGTAATTTGATTGACTACTATAAGGATGATTTTTTATTGAAAACAGGTAATTTGCTAAAGTTACCACAAAAAATAAAATGATATGCAGATATTCGGAAAAATCAATCGTACGCTTGTATGTCAGTGGAGACATCTCGCATGGAATGTATCCAAAAAACTAAATAGAGATTGGTTTGATCGTATTCGTTTTAAATACACTACGGGCAGAAGATTAGATTATAATAACCCCGTATATCTTAACGACAAATTAATGTGGTTAAATCGTTTTTGGTGTTCTCCTTTGAAAGTAAAATGTGCTGACAAGGTGAGAGTGCATGACTATTTGGCGGAAAAGGGATTAGAGGGATATGCGGTACCTCTGTTAGGTGTGTGGGATGATGCAAATGATATTAATTTTGAACTATTGCCTAAACAATTTGTTTTGAAATGTAATCATGGTTGTGGATATAATATAATTGTAAAGGATAAGCAGCATATAAATAAAGCAGAAATTCGACAAAAATTGAATGAATGGTTAAAGGAAAATTATGGAAAGATACATAATGAATATCATTATTCCAAAATTGAGCCCAAAATATTAGCAGAAAAATATTTAATTGATTTAGAAGAATGAATTTAGCTCCCATTATATTATTTGTTTACAATCGTCCTTGGCATACAGAGCAGACATTGCGTGCACTGATGGCGAATGATTTGGCAAGTGAATCAGAATTGTATATCTACGCAGATGGTCCTAAATCCGATGCTAGTGAAGAACAACTGCAGAAGATTCATGAGGTACGCCAGTTGATTCGCCAAGAACAATGGTGTGGCAAAGTGCATATTGTAGAATCAGAGAAGAATAAAGGGTTGGCAGATTCTATTATAGGAGGAGTTACGGAAATCGTAAATAGGTATGGTAAAATCATTGTTTTAGAGGATGATATTGTGCCTACAATGGGTTTTCTGCGATATATGAATGATGCACTAGAAATGTATAGGGATGATGAGCAAGTGATGCAAGTGAGTGGATACATCTATCCTTATGCTAAAGTACCTAAAACTCCGACTACGTACTTTTTGCGTATCTTGGCATGTTGGGGATGGGGAACTTGGAAGCGTGCTTGGGATTATTATGAGCATGATATTGATATACATTTATCACATTTCAATACACCAATACTACAAAAGAAGTTTGATGTGGAAGGACATATGAAAAATTATTGTCAATTGTTGTATAATAAAGAAGGCGTATATTATACATGGGCTGTACGTTGGTATGCTTCGTGGGTATATGCAGGAGGATTTTCATTGTTTCCTTCACAAAGTTTAGTATATAATGCTGGATTTGATGATAGTGGTGAACATTGTGGCGCATCTCAAGTTAATTATAATCAAACAGTAATAAATGCCCTGTCAATTTACAAGATATCGATGGTTGAAAATAGATGCGTACGGCATGATATAGATCGAGCTTTTAAACGAATGTATGGACCTAAAAATTTCCACCAATATGTAGGTCGAATAGCAATGAAGTTAGGAATTTATGATTTTTTGAGAAAAATATGGGACTTAGTAAAAAAATAAAAACGTTAGTACGAATATTACTGCGTCCATTTAGGCGGGACTTAAATTGGTATGGCTTAGAGAATAGGATAGTGAATTCTACAATCGATTCTAAAGCTAAACTAAAATCAACATATCATATTTTGGATAGTAGCGTAGGGCGTTATACCTACGTAGGTATGAATGCTTTGATTAATAAAACAAAAATAGGTGCATTTTGTTCTATTGGAAATAATTTTACGTCGGGATTAGGTATTCATCCTACAAATGGAATAAGTACTTCGCCAATGTTCTATTCTACCTTAAAACAGAATGGAACAACTCTTTCACAATTGAATAAAATTGTAGAGTTTGAAGAAGTTGAAATCGGGAATGATGTATTTATTGGTGAAAATGTGACTATTTTATCGGGGGTAAAAGTGGGAAATGGTGCTGTAATTGGTGCAGGGGCTGTTGTGACAAAAGACGTACCTGCTTATGCAATTGTAGGTGGAGTGCCTGCAAAGGTGATTCGCTATAGATTCTCACTAGAACAAATCGCCGCTCTTGAAAGGATTCAATGGTGGAATTTTGATGATCATCAATTGAAGACTGTTGAACGCATGTTCTATGATGTAGATGAGTTTATTAAAGAATATGATAAATGAATGAGCGTATGAAATTAAGTATCATTACAATCAATTATCAAAATATAGATGGTCTCGAAAAGACCATGGATAGCGTTTTATGTCAAACGTTCACTGATTTTGAATATATTGTGGTTGATGGCGGAAGTGATGATGGGGCAGAAGAACTGTTAGTTGATTATCAATCACGATTTGGTAAGATGGGAATATCATTTCATTGGGTATCTGAAAAAGATAATGGTATCTATCATGCTATGAATAAAGGCGTGAATATGGCCCATGGTGAGTATTGTAATTTCCTGAATTCGGGTGACTATTATGCTAATAGTCAAGTTTTAGAACATGTATTTGAAGAATATAATCCGCATGAAATACTGATTGGCTATGCTAAAACTGAAACTCGAATTATACCACCGCCACAAAATATCAGTATTGGCTTCTTTTATAACCATGGCTCTATCAATCATCAAGCCGCATTTATTAGAAAAGAATTATTAGTAAAGCATCCTTATGATGAAACTAAAGGGTTGATTTCTTCTGATTATAAATTTTTTATAGAAGCATTATTAGTGGATAATTGCTCATATCGCCCTATTGATACGTTGGTTGTACATTTTGATAGTAATGGTATAAGTTCTCAGCCAGGCGTGTTGGAAAAAATAAGAAAAGAACAAACAAAAGCATTAGAGTTGCATTATAATGCTGCAGAATTAGGAGATATGCTTTCTGTGAAGTATGATCAATACAAAATTGTTAGATGGTCGAAATATATTGTTGATAAAATTGTTAGATGGCGTAAAATTTTATCATTGAAAACGTATAACACCAATCTAAGAGTCAACAGAAATCCTTCTAAGGCATTGCTGTTTCGCAGGATGATACGAACAAATTTACGTAAGGTGAAATGGTATTTCCAAGTAGGACACACTATAAAGGGGAGTGCTATTATCGCCATACAACGTGACGTGCCAGTGATTATATCTTTGACGTCATATCCAGCTCGTATGAACTCAATAATGTACACGTTGCGAAGTTTGATGACCCAAACGGTGAAACCAGATAAAATTATTCTATGGCTAACAGAGGGACAATATCCAAGGCGTGAAGCGGATGTGCCATTGGAGATATTAAACCTCCGTAAATATGGTTTAACTATTGGGTGGTATGATCGTCCAATACGCAGTTATACTAAATTAATCCCAGCATTACAACAATATCCAGATGCAATAATTGTGACTGCGGATGATGATATTCAATATCGTAAGGATTGGTTAGAAGGCTTGTATAAAGCGTACCTAAACGAGCCCCAAATGGTTCATTGTTACTTCTCCCACAAAATATCTATGACGGATGATGGTTGCACTCCATATAACGAATGGCTTGATGTAAAAACAGAATCAACTTCTTATGATAATCTATTGTTAGGGGTAGGGGGAGTTTTGTATCCGCCTCATATCTGCTATACCGATGTTTGTCATGAAGACTTATTCATGGAATGTGCCCCTTCAGAAGATGATTTGTGGTTTTGGGCTATGGTAGTTATGAATAATTCAAAAATTCATGTGATTCATAATGAGAATTCGGCGACTATCCCAGTGCCAAATGTTAATAATGAGTTCGCATTATATAATGAAAATTCACTTGGTAGAAGTGATATATCCTTGCAAAAAATAATTAGTAGATATCCTATGATTAAACAAAAATTATAAGAAAATTAAAAAGAATGATATCTTTTATTGTTATAGGTAGAAATGAAGGATGGCGTCTTAAAAAATGCCTGCAATCAATTACGACCATTATAAACCAGGATAAGATTATTGATTATGAAATTATATATGTAGATAGCCAATCTTCAGATAATAGCGTAGAACTAGCAAAACAATATGGAGCAAAAGTGTTTCTTATTACAGGAGAATGCAATGCTGCTATAGCACGTAATATCGGTGCCAAAGAAGCAATGGGAGATATTCTATTCTTTATTGATGGTGATATGGAATTGTTCTCAGGATTCTTACCAAAAGTTCTTACTCAAGATGGTCGATTGGAATATCCTTTCATATCAGGCATATTCAATGATGTTGTACATGATTTAGATTGGAATTATCTATATACATCTCGCAGACACAAACTACAAGAAGGTGATGAGGATGCCGTGCAGACAACTACAGGTGGATTATTCATGATAGAGCATTCGTTATGGAATCAAGTAAAGGGCTTAGATACAAGATTGAAGATAGGAGAGGATTATGATATAGGTTTGCGGTTAACAAAATTAGGATTTCCATTACATCGCAAAGCCACTCTCTTAGCCAATCATTATACGCGTCAATGCAGTCTAGGAAAAGATCATATTAATTATGTAAAATATACGGCATTGTTATTGCGTAAACATTGGAATAATAGAAATTACTTAAAAATATTTATAATGCAGCAATATACTACTACGGTATTACTAATAACTGTTATTTTGTCTTTGATTTCAATTTGGTTTTTAGGACTATATGTGCTTGTGTGTATATATAAAAATATTAAACAGGATAATTGGAAACGAATGTGGACTCCAATAGCGCGTGATATAGTGTTGATATGGGCATTATTGTGCTTTAGACCTTCTAAACATAAATTAAAATATAAGTTAGTGTAACATCAATGGATATATTTGTTTTATATTATTTAGTAGCGGTAATACTGATGTGCCTACTTGTGTGGAAGTATAAACGCAGTATGTTCGCTTTGTTGCTTATTTTATTGGCATTCGGTGGTACGTTCGATTTTTGGATTCCTAAAGGAATGCAAATGATAAATATTCTAACTACAATCATTGGTACCTATTTAGTATTTGTAAATAAAGTATGGAGAGTTTTTCGATACTTTAGATATTTAGTAATTGCGTTTGCTATTTTTTCTGTTTACTTTATACTAGTAAATCTACTTATCCATATAAATGATGTTCTATTTGTATTTTCTCAATATTCTAAATACTATGTACCATTTGTGTCGTTGTTGCTACTCATTTACTATGCACATAAAGATATTTTGTATTTAAGATACTTTAATCAATTGATATTTGAACTCTTGTTAATACAAATTATTATTTCTATATACAAATACCTTCTTTTTGGTGGACATTTTTGGGAAGGTATGGTAGGTACTTTTGGTGTTTTGCGAGGTGGTGGTGCTGGAACAAGTTTTCCTCTAGTTGCACTATGTTGGGTAACTCTGAATACAAATCTCGATCTCCGTAGTTGGAGATCATGGCTATTTATTGCCGGTTTATTGCTTTTAGGAATTGCTGCTGGTAAACGTGCAGTTGTTTTATTGTTTCCAATATTGTTTCTTATATTATCTATTTATATTTGTCGTAAAAAATATTCTTATCGATTCTGGTTTATGATTGCGACCATTCCGTTGTTGTTTTATCTAGGTGTTCGTTTGACACCATCTTTTAACAAGGAAAAAAAAGTGTGGGGAAACTTTGATTTAGAGTATGTGTTGGATTATACAAAAAGTTATTCTACTGGTAGAGTAGAGGAGGGGGAGGTAGCAAAAGGACGATTAGGATCTATAGCCATATTTTGGACAATTTTTAAGGATACAGACAATTACTCTATCAAAACTCTATTCGGAGAGGGGGTTGAACACGCCTATACATCGATTGAAGAAAGAGAATTATATAACCAATTTGGTGTGAGTTATGGATTAAATCATCGTGGAGATATTACTGGAATATTAATGCTGCAAATTGCTATTGGTATAGTAGGAGTTATATTATTTATAATATATGATTGGTTTTTATTTCGCATTGTTAAATATAAGCGTTTACGATGGGTTTTATTTGCTTTACTAATGTTCGATTTTGTATTCTATAATGCAACAATGAGTCGTGATCCCTTTGTCAGTGTTTTAATGATGTATATTGTAGTATATTCACTAGTGCAACATACTCCCCAAGGACAATACATTGGGAATACGTTTCCATGGTTTTTACCAAAACAAAAAAAAGAAAATGCGAATCATTTAAACCAACAAGTATTTTAGTTTTTTATTACAATTCATTTATACTTATTGGATTTTTACATTATACAAGGATTTAGATTCGAGATTTGCTAAATTACAGAGATAGATGTATAGAACTAATATGAAAATAATTGCCTTTTATCTTCCTCAATATCATCCTATACCTGAGAATGATGAGTGGTATGGACCAGGGTTTACAGAGTGGACAAATGTTGGTAAAGCAAAACCATTGTTTAAGGGACATTATCAGCCTCTAGTGCCTGCTGATTTAGGATATTATGATCTGCGTTTACCTGCTGTAAGAAAGGCACAAGCCAAATTGGCCAAAGAGGCTGGGATATCTGCGTTTTGCTACTACCATTATTGGTTTGGAAATGGACGTCAATTACTAGAAATGCCACTGCAAGAAGTAGTAAAATCTAAGGACATAGATCTGCCATTCTGCCTCTGTTGGGCAAACCATACTTGGTACAAGAAGATGTGGAGTAGTGAGCACAATATGCTGGATATGCAAGCCATTATGCCACAAGAGTATCCTGGCCCTGAAGATTGGGATAAACATTTCTATACCCTATTGCACACATTCAAAGATGAACGATACTATCGAATAGATGGCAAGATGGTATTTGTGCTCTACCATGCAGCTGATATACCAGATGTGAACCAATATATGCAACGTTGGCAAGAATTAGCGCAGAAAGAAGGATTGGGGGAGTTCTGTTTTATGTCGTATATTGATGATGTGGCTGACTTGAATAATCCTATACATGATTTGTGTGACCAAAAAGTGGTAAGTTGTAAAAATAATATCACATCTATAGCTGGTACCCCATTTTTGCGCAAATTATATCGCTTCTCGAAAATAGTCTTATCACGTATCTTGCATATCCCATTGGGAGTGTATAACTATGATAAGATACGTCCAAAGTTGCTTGATGCGTGCTTCCGCGACGAGAATATAGCGCCTGTGTTGATTCCCAACTGGGATAATACTGCTCGGCGTGGAATGGGTGCAATGGTGCTACATAAAGCGACACCAGAGTATTTCTACAAGCATTGCCAGGATGTATTTTCGATGATTGCTCATAAAAAAAATAAGGTAGTATTCCTGAAATCTTGGAACGAGTGGGGTGAAGGTAATTATATGGAGCCATGTTTGAAATATGGGCATGGATATATTGATGCGTTAAGAAAAGCGTTGAAAGATGGAGAAAGGGCGTAAATGGAAAATATTAGTCGTCGGGACATGGCATAATGGCTATTTATCTTCATATGTGGAAGAACAGATTCTTCCACTTAGAGCATTAGGTTTACAAGTTGTGCGCTATGGAATTACGGGCAAAGGTCTTATGGGCTACCTACGCTGCCTACCTGCCCTTAAGCGCGCCATCCAGCAGCATCAACCCGACCTAATCCATGCCCACTATGGCCTCAGCGGTCTGCTGGCCAACCTGCAACGCCGTGTACCCGTAGTAACCACCTACCACGGCAGCGATATCAATGTGCCCGCCGTTAGGCGATTCTCAAAGATAGCCATGTGCCTCTCTGCGCATAATATCTTTGTGTCGCAACGCAATGTAACTCTTGCCTTATCGCCTAATAGCCTTATCACCTCTCGCCTCAAAAAGCGTTACACGCTTCTCCCCTGCGGCGTGAACCTCACCGACGATCAGTTGCTCTCGCGCAGCGAAGCACGCAAGATCCTCGGCATAGATGATGATGCCAAGGTCGTTCTCTTTGCAGGGGCGTTTGCCAATGCTGTGAAAGATGCGCCTCTGGCGCAAGAAGCAGTCTCCTTCGCCTCTAACCTTTCGCCTCTAGCCTCTAACCTAACTCTACAGGAGCTCCGCGGCTTCAGCCGCGCAGAGGTCAATTGCTGGATGTGCGCAGCCAACTGCCTACTTCTCACCAGCAAGACCGAAGGTAGTCCGCAGGTTATCAAAGAAGCCATGGCATGCGGTTGTCCAATCGTGAGTGTGGATGTGGGCGATGTAGCCGAGCGAGTGAGTGGAGTGGAGGGATGCTACGTCGTGCGCACGCGCGAACCTAGAGATATAGCTCAGGCACTGCAGCAAGCCATTACCTTTGAAGGCAAGACCAATGGTCGTGACCGCATCCTCGAAATGGGTCTCAGCAATGAGCAAGTGGCCGAGCGATTGATCGCGATTTATGAAGGGATAGTGTAGGGTGTAGAGTGTATGGTGTAAAGTGTAAAGGCGAGAGAATTACCTTAAGGACTATAAGGAGGCAGTCAAGGATAAACAGAGAAAAAATATTATCTTTTATGTAAAAAAACTCTATAATGTTTGCATATATGAGCAAAAAGTTGTACCTTTGCGCAGAATTTTGAACGTTATTAAATATGAGACGACCATTATTGCCTAAATACGAGCGGATGATGCGCACCATGGGGGAGAACATCCGATTGGCTAGATTGAGGCGAGATCTCTCCTCCGAACAAGTGGCAGAGAGGGCGGGAATATCACGCAATACACTCATCAAAATCGAAAAAGGTGATGAAGGGGTCGCGATTGGTATGTACCTGCGTGTGCTGATTGTCTTGGGACTACAGGATAATCTACTATTGGTAGCCAAAGATGACGAACTAGGACGTAAACTGCAAGATGCTGGGTTGCTACTAAAAGAACGTGCTAGTAAGAAATGAAAAATATGAATCGCACATTATACATATTTTTTGATGATGCATATGCAACTCAACCAGCGCTGGTAGGCACATTAGAATCACAACTCCTGCGAGGTAAAGAAGTGTTTTCTTTTGCCTTTGCTGAGGAGTGGCTGCGTAGTGTTCGCTGTAGAATGTTAGATCCAGAACTGCAACTATATGCAGGAAGACAATACATGACGGAGGGCAAAAGCAATTTTGGAGTTTTCTTAGACTCTACCCCCGATCGCTGGGGACGCGTATTGATGGAGCGGCGTGAGTCTATCCGAGCAGAGCAAGAACATCGATTGCGCAGGACAATGTACGAAACGGATTTCCTTCTAGGCGTACACGATGAAACGCGAATGGGAGCCTTGCGAATAAAAACGGATATACATGGGGATTTCCTCGACAATGACACGCAATGGAGTGCGCCACCAATCACTTCGTTGGCAGAATTAGAACAAGCTAGTTGGCTACTAGAGCAAGATGATACACCTCAAGTGCGCAAGTGGTTGCAGATACTATTGGCACCTGGTTCCTCGTTAGGAGGAGCTCGGCCTAAAGCCAATGTAAGAAATACGGATAGAAGGTTATGGATTGCTAAATTTCCAAGTAGAAATGACAAAACAAATATCGGGGCCTGGGAAGCATTAACAATGGAACTAGCAAGGCGTTGTGATATTCAAGTGGCACCATTTGAGGTTAAGTATATGAATAACAAACATGCAATCTTCCTAACACAACGTTTTGATCGTGATGAGCAGGGTAGGCGTGTGCATTTTACCTCTGCAATGACCATGTTGGGTTATAGCGATGGGGATACGCAGGGATGCAGTTATTTGGAATTGGCAGATTGGATAAGCAGGTATTGTTGTTGTGTGGAAGAGAATCTTAGAGAGTTGTTCAAACGCATTGTATTTAATATAGCTGTGAGCAATTGTGACGATCACCTACGTAATCATGGGTTCATACTAACGCGCAATGGATGGACATTATCACCTGCTTATGATCTAAATCCTCAGCACTATGGCATGGGATTGAGCTTGAATATCAATGAGAAAGACAATCGTTTAGATTATGATTTGGCTATGGAAGTGGCACCATATTTTGGTTTGTCAATCGAACAAGCAAAGGCTATTGTGGATAAAACGAAGAATACTGTAGCATCTTGGCGCCAACTTGCTAATGCGTACCATATTCCTCGCGAAGAACAAGAACAAATGGCAAGTGCGTTTGAGTGTAGGGTGTAAAGGCGAAGAATATGAATAGATACTCGTATAAGAATTTGGATGTATATCAAGATGCTAAGATGTTTGTAGTTGCAGTTTATAAGTTGCTTGATAGTTTTCCAGATACGGAAAAGTTTGCATTGTGCAATCAAATACGCCGAGCAGCCATATCTGTTACATCCAATATAGCAGAAGGGGTAAGCAGAACATCAAATAAAGAGAAAATTCATTTCCTAGAAATTGCGTATGCCTCTATGATGGAAGTAGATAGCCAATTAGATGTATCCATAGAATTAGGATATATTACTATAGAACAATACGAATTAATAAACAAACAAATTAACAATATAGGAAGACAATTGTCTGTCCTGAGAAATAAGTATAAAGTTATGTAGTGTTGCCTATACACAGCATGTGAAGCATGCGAATACACAGCACGAAGTGCGATACACTATGCCTATAAACAGCATGTGAAGCATGCGAATACACAGCACGAAGTGCGATACACTCTACACTAGATTATGATACAACTCCTCACATATCCCGACATAGACCCACAGCAATGGCAAGCGCTAGTGAATCACTCCCCCTACGCCACTTGGTTCCAAACCCCAGAGGCGTATGAGTTCTATGCGTCACTCCCAGAGGAGATGATGCCGTTTGCCTTAGGCATCGAAGAAAATGGACACCTAGCAGGTGTCATTGTAGGATATACTACTCAGGAAAAAAATCCTATAAAACAACTCCTTACTTGTCGATCTATCATCATCGGCGGACCACTGCTGGACGAACATATCAGCGACGAAGCGCTAAGTGCGCTGCTTGGTGCAGTCGCCCCCGCCTCTCGCCTTTCGCCTTTCGCCTCTCGCCTAATGAAACCAATCTACATTGAAACCCGCAACTTCCACGACTACAGTCGCTGGAAGGAAGTGTTTCAATATTCCGGCTTCGCTTACCAACCTCATTTGAATTTTCATGTAGATACAAGTTCGATGGAATTGGTAGAAAGCCGCTTAGGCAAGAACCGTAAACGCGATATCAAGACCTCGTTGCGCGATGGAGCAATGATTATAGAGCATCCCACCATTGAGCAAGTGCGTAGCTATTACGCCCTGCTCAAACATCTATACACCACCAAGATTAAGACCCCTCTCTTCTCATGGGATTTCTTTGAGAAGTTGCATGCACATCCCAATGGCCGATTTATCTTAGTAGAGCTTAATGGTGAAATCATCGGCGGAACGGTATGCGTGGTACTACCTAATAAATGCATATACGAGTGGTTTGTCTGTGGTAGAGATGGTGAGTGGAAGAGCATCTTCCCATCCTCATTAGCCACCTATGCAGGTATTCGCTACGCAGCCGAACATGGTTGCTCGCGCTTTGATATGATGGGGGCTGGTAAACCCGATGAAGCATACGGTGTGCGCGACTTCAAAGCGCGCTTCGGAGGCGAATTGGTGGAACATGGCCGATTCCTTTGCGTTCGCAAACCGCTGCTGTATTGGATAGGCAAGATGGGAGTGAAGCTATTGAAAAAACGATAAATGCAAAGCCAAAAATACTAAAGATTATTTTATGAGAATATTGATTGATATAGGCCATCCTGCGCATGTACATATGTTCAAATGTTTTGCTAGTGAGATGCAAGACAAAGGTCATAATGTGTTATTCACATGTCGGGATAAAGAGTTTGAAGTAAACTTGCTAACAAAGTATGGCTTCCATTTTGTAAATTTTGGAAAAAAAGCTAATTCACGACTGGGGAAAGTATTTGACCTTATTAAATTTAATTGGAAAGAGTGGAGAACTGCACAGAAGTTTAAACCAGATATTTTTTTAAGTCACGGTTCTATAACAGCATCGCATGTGGCTTGGATTAAGCGTAAACCAAGTATAGCATTCGAAGATACATTTAATATGGAGCAAATAAAGTTGTGGAAGCCTTTTGTTACGAACATATTAACTTCTATGTATGAGCATCCATTAAACTCTTCTAAGGTAATCAAATATAGAGGGTATAACGAGTTGCTATATTTACATCCTAATCACTTTCAAAAAGATCAGACTATCTTCGAAAAACTGAATATTAAAATGGGTGAAAAGTATGTGGTTTTGCGTTTTGTATCATGGAATGCAACACATGATAAAGGTCACTCTGGAATATCGTACGAAAACAAATGTAGGGCCGTAGAAGAATTCTCAAAGTATGCCAAAGTATATATATCTTCAGAAGGAGAATTGCCTATTAACCTTGAGAAATATCGTATGCCATTATCCGCAGAGAATATGCATGCTGTGATGGCAAACGCATGCTTGATATTTGGAGAGAGCGCAACGATGGTCACTGAAGGAGTTATGCTAGGGGTACCAGGGATATATTTAGATAACACAGGACGCTTATATACCTATGATATTGAACTGAAATATAACATGTGTTTCAACTATTCAGAAAGCGAAGATGATCAAATAAAGGCAATAGAAAAAGGAGTTGATTTGATTACAAATAATACAAAAGACTTTATTACTGATACATATAAACGGTTGTTTGAAGATAATATAGACGTAACTGCGTTTCTAGTTTGGTTTGTCGAAAATTATCCACAAAGCGCAACTATCACCCGTGAAAATCAGAATAATAGCGAATTCTGGAATCAGTTTAAGTGATTGGCGATAGGCGATGAGGCGATAGGTTATAGGTTATAGGCTTGAGAACTTGAAGCAATATAACGCCCTTTATACATCAAATATGGACGATACAAAATCGCCCATATTTGTTTTCTCTTACTATCCCTCTTGCCTTTTTTCCCCTTTAATCTTCTCCTTTGTTTATCTTCTCCTTTGTTTATTTTATCCTTATTATTTCCTCGTGGAACGCGCCAAGGCGGTAGTCACCGACTCGGGCGGTATCACCGAAGAGACCACTGTGATGGGCGTACCATGTATCACCTTACGTGACAACACCGAGCGCCCAGAGACTTGCACCGTGGGTACCAACGAACTCATAGGAACCGATCCTGCGGCCGTGAAGCCAGCATTGGATCTGCTCTTTGGCGGACAATGGAAGAAAGGCACTATCCCCGCACTCTGGGACGGTCACACTGCCGAGAGAATTGTGGAGATACTTCTGGAACTATGAACAGTATGAGGGATAAGTGATGCGTTGAGTGCAAAACGTACTTAGCAAAATTGCAATAAAAGAAAAAAATGCAGATTTTACTTGTGTATTTCAAAAAAAAGCAGTATCTTTGCATGCAAATTTAAAATTTGCACCTAAGATGGCGATTCAACGCAACATAATACAAATTCCGGCTCTCGTGGATCTTCATGTCCACTTCCGTGAGCCGGGTTTTTCGTATAAAGAGACTATCCAAACGGGCAGCATGGCGGCCGCTGCGTCTGGCTACAGCGCAGTCTTCACCATGCCAAACCTCAACCCCGTTCCCGACACCGTAGAACACCTCCAAGAGCAGCTTGATATCATTCGACGCGACACCTACACCGGTGTGTATCCCTTTGCGTCCATCACGATGGGGCAAAAAGGTGCTGGCGAGCTCGTGGATTTTGAGGCATTGGCTCCATATGTTCGCGGCTTCTCAGATGACGGCCGCGGCGTGCAAAGCGAAGAATTGATGCGTGAGGCTATGAAGCGCATTCGTGCGGTAGATCGCCTCATGGTGGCTCACTGCGAAGTAGAAGCACTGCTCAACGGCGGCTATATCCACGCGGGGGAGTATGCCGCAAAACACAATCACCGTGGCATCGTGTCTGAAAGCGAATGGAAAGAGATAGAACGCGACATCCGTCTAGTAGAAGAGACTGGGTGTCGTTTTCATATATGCCATATCTCCACCAAAGAGAGCGTGGCGCTTATCCGCGAGGCAAAAGCGAAAGGTCTGCCCGTAACTTGCGAAACAGCTCCACACTATCTTCTCCTCACAGACAGCGACTTACAAGAAGATGGCAAATGGAAAATGAATCCACCTCTCCGCGCGGAAGAAGACCGCCTCGCCCTCGTCGAAGGTATCAAAGATGGCACGATCGATTGTATCGCCACCGATCACGCACCCCATAGCGCTGAGGAAAAGAGTAGGGGACTAGAGAAAAGTGCATTTGGTATTGTCGGCTTAGAGACGGCTTTCCCTCTGATGTACACCCATTTTGTTAAAACGGGTATCATCACCCTCGAACGCCTTATCGAACTCATGTCCACCAACCCAGCCCGCATCATCGGTTTGGACAATAGCCAATCGTTTGCTTACTTCGATTTAGATGCGTGCTACAAGATTGATCCTGCCAATTTCCTATCCATGGGACAAGCCATGCCTTTCGAAGGTTGGGAAGTATATGGCAAATGCGTGAAGACTATAGTAAATGGAATAACAGTATATAACAATACCAACCAGTAGTTTGCCACCTATTTGCCACCTATCTCCATTGGAACCTCATTGGAACCTGATTGGAACCTCATTGGAACCTCATTGGAACCTCGCCGATAGACAACCATAACATAAACAAGGAATGAAGCAACTAACATTTGAAATAAAAACCAACGAACAGATAGCCAAGAACGTCTATCGTATGCAGCTTTGTGGCGACACCACAGGCATTCTCCCTGGTCAGTTCGTGAATATCCGCGTAGAAGGACAATTCCTCCGTCGCCCCATCTCTGTCTGCAACATCGCCGACGGCATACTCACCATTATATATAAGGTAGTAGGCGTAGGTACAGAGGCGATGAGTCGCCTGCCAATCGGCACCCAACTCGATGTACTGACTGTTTTGGGCAATGGCTACGACCTCTCGAAAGCAGGCGACAAACCCCTGCTTGTAGGCGGTGGAGTGGGTGTACCACCTATGTACATGCTCGCTCGCCAACTCCGTGAAATAGGCAAAAACGTACGCGTAATCCTTGGCTTCAACACCAAAGACGAAGTCTTTTACGAAGAGGAGTTCCGTGCCTTAGGTTGCGATGTTACTGTCACCACTGTGGACGGCAGTCATGGCGTAAAGGGCTTTGTAACCAACGCCTTGGACGGCAAGCAATCCTACTATTACACATGTGGACCATTGCCAATGATCAAAGCCCTCATTCAAGCTGCTGGCACTAATGGCGAAGTGAGCATGGAAGAGCGAATGGGTTGTGGCTTTGGTGCATGCATGGGCTGCACTATCCAAACCACCCAAGGACCCAAACGCGTCTGCAAGGAAGGTCCCGTCTTCCCAGCAGAAATACTGATATTATAGGATTCCCGACTCCGGACTCCCGATTTTCGAATCCCGACTCCCGAATCCCGACTCAATAAAATGAATATGAACAGATTGCAAATATCCCTCTCTGGCATCACCCTCGCCAACCCTATCATCCCAGCATCGGGTACTTATGGTTTTGGCGATGAGTTTGCTGAGTTATACGATATCAACTGCCTTGGCGGTATCTCCTTCAAAGGTACTACCCGCGAGGCGCGCTATGGCAACCCATTGCCTCGTATTGCTGAGTGCGGCAATTATGGTATGATCAACGCTGTGGGACTCCAAAACCCTGGCGTAGAACATGTCATCGCCCACGAACTCCCTCGCCTCAAGAGCCACTACAACGGCTGCATCGTGGCAAATGTCAGCGGTTTCTCCGTGCAAGATTATGTAGAGACCTGCGCCCTACTCGACAAAGAACCTATCGACATCCTCGAGGTAAACATTTCCTGTCCTAATGTCCACAATGGCGGCATGGCATTTGGTACGAGCCCAGAGGCAGCAGCCGAAGTCACGGCAGCCGTTAAAGCCGTGACTACCAAACCTGTATACATGAAGCTTTCGCCTAATGTGACGGACATCGTAGCCATTGCCAAAGCTTGCGAAGCAACAGGAGCAGATGGTCTTTGCCTCATCAACACCGTACTTGGAATGCGCATTGACATCCGTCGTCGCCGTCCTGTGATAGCCAACCGCTATGGTGGTTATTCGGGTTCAGGCATCTTCCCACTTGCACTCCGTATGGTTAACCAAGTGGCATGTGCAACTTCGCTGCCTATCATCGGTTGTGGCGGTGTGAGTAGCGCAGAGGATGTGATTGAGATGATGATGGCAGGCGCAACAGCCGTAGAGATTGGCGCAGCCAACCTCACCAACCCAATGGTAGCAAAAGAGATCGTAGATCGTTTGCCAGCCCTTATGGACGAACTGAAAATAGAAAAACTAACAGATATAATTGGAATAGTAAACCATGAATAAAGATGTAATCATTGCATGCGATTTCGCTTCGGCAGAAGAGACCTATCGCTTCCTTGACAAGATGGGCGATGTAAAACCTTATGTAAAGATTGGTATGGAACTCTACTATGCAGAAGGTCCTGCTATCGTGCGCGAACTCAAACGCCGCGGACACAAGATCTTCCTCGATCTCAAGCTCCACGATATACCTAACACCGTCAAGAAAGCCATGTCCGTGCTCTCTCGCTTGGATGTGGACATGTGCAACCTCCACGCGGCAGGTACTATCGAAATGATGAAAGCTGCTGTTGAGGGTCTCACTCGCGAGGACGGCACTCGTCCTATCCTCTTGGCCGTTACCCAACTTACATCTACCAGCGAAGAGCGTATGCACAACGACCTCCTTATTCAAGGCAATATTGGCGATGTCGTAGTACATTATGCGAAGAACGCACAAGCTGCTGGCCTAGATGGCGTGGTTTGCTCTCCACTCGAAGCAGGTATGGTGAAAGAGGCATGCGGTACTGATTTCTACACGGTTACTCCAGGAATCCGCTTTGCAGACGGCGTAGTGGGCGATCAAGTGCGAATCACCACTCCAGCCAAAGCCCGCGAGATTGGCTCTGACTTCATCGTTGTGGGTCGCCCAATCACCGCTGCCGAAGACCCAGTTGCCGCCTACCAACGCTGCGTCAGAGAATTTTGTAAAGATTAACAATTAATATTTTAAATTATGGAAGAGTTCTTTTTTATTGGAATCGTACTTGTCATTTCAGGTGTTTTACAAATTATATTGTTTTTCAAAATATGGGGAATGTGCAATGACATTCGAGAGTTAAGAAATAAGTTTTCACCTGAAAAAAAATCACCTACGGAGATTAATGATATAGATGCATGGATAAATGGTGAAGAAAATTTAAAAAAGGAAAACGAAGAAGATGAGTATGTAGTTGGGGCTGAGGTCTCTGTTATGGTAAATAAACACGGAGTACAAATGGGGGATGTATTGATAATTACTAAAGTGTCAAAGGATATGGTCACATGCTCTATGAATGGTAAGACCATAGGAAAGTTTAGCAAGGACGAATTATTTCTTATAAAATAGAAATAGTAAGTTTGACAAAATCTTTTGAATTGAATAAAAAAACTTTGAAACATTGAAACTTTGAATATAATGAAAAAAACAATCGCCGAAGACTTGCTCAAAATCAAAGCCGTCTTCCTCCGTCCAAACGAGCCATTCACATGGGCTAGTGGTATCAAGAGTCCTATCTATTGCGACAACCGTCTCACCCTCAGCGACACACAAGTGCGCAACGATGTAGAGAACGGCCTCGCAGCATTGATAAAAGAGCATTATCCCGAGGCAGAGGTACTTATGGGTACTTCCACCGCAGGTATCGCTCACGCAGCTATCACCGCTACTATCCTCAACCTGCCCATGGGGTATGTACGCAGTGGCGCAAAGGACCATGGCCGTGGCAACCAGATTGAAGGCAAACTCCTTCCTGGTCAGAAAGTCGTTGTGGTAGAAGACCTTATCTCTACTGGCGGTAGTTGTATTGAGGTGGTGAACGTCCTCCGCGAAGCAGGTGCAGATGTACTTGGTATCGTCAGCATCTTTACCTATGGCATGAAGAAAGGTCTTGAGCGATTGGCAGCAGCTGAAGTAAAGAATGTTAGTCTTTGCGACCTCGACACCCTCGTTGAGGTAGCAGCAGACAAAGCATACATCGCTCCTGAAGACAAAGAGCGCTTAATCCAATTCCGCAACAACCCTTCCGACGAAAGTTGGATGCTTTGAGTGCCGAAGGCACGAAAAGTGGTCGCCTTTGGCGACGTAAGTGGTCTTCGACGTAAATTACGTGAAACCATCAACGTGAGCGCAGCGAAACCGTTTTTGTGAACAAAGTGAACCACTTTCGTGAAGCGCAGCGAAACCAATAACGTGAGTAAAACGAACAACATATGAGACATTTAATTGATTCCGTGGATTTAACCACAGCCGAGGTAGATGTGATCATCAACCGCGCATTGGATATCATTAATAATAAAGAGATGTACGCCGAGGCTTGCCATGGCAAGAAACTCGCTACACTCTTTTACGAACCTAGCACTCGTACCCGCCTCAGCTTCACAGCTGCTATGATGGAGTTGGGTGGTAATGTACTTGGCTTTTCTGATGCTAAGAGCAGTAGCGTAAGCAAAGGCGAGACAGTAGCTGATACCATTCGTGTAGTCAGCTCTTTTGCCGACATCATCGCTATGCGTCACTACAAAGAGGGCTCTCCTCGTGTAGCTAGCGAGTTTAGCCGTATTCCTATCATCAACGCTGGCGATGGCGGACACGCGCACCCTACACAAACGCTGACCGATCTGCTCACTATCCGTCGTGAGTTAGGGCATTTTGACCACCTTACCATTGGTCTTTGTGGCGACCTCAAGTATGGTCGTACTGTCCATTCGCTCATCAAAGCAATGAAACGTTATGAGGGCGTACATTTCGTACTTATATCTCCAGAAGAGCTTCGTTTGCCAGATTACATGAAGCATGAGTTAGGAGACAACTACAGCGAATATTCTACTATCGAAGAGGCTATGCCATTGCTCGATGTCCTTTATATGACACGCGTACAACAAGAGCGTTTTGCTGACCAAGCGGAGTATGAACGTCTCAAAGATGCCTTTATCCTTGATACCGAGAAGATGGCATTAGGTAAAGAGTCTATGATTGTTCTCCATCCACTGCCACGTGTGAATGAAATCACTGTGGACGTGGACAAAGACCCACGTGCCGCTTACTTCCGTCAAGTGGAGAATGGTAAATATGTCCGTATGGCACTTATCTACACTTTGCTCTCATGGAAAGATGCCGAAGAGTCGCACAAGGTGGACACTTTCCTTACTGACCAACTCTGTAGTAATGACCGCTGTATCGTAACTACCGAACCTGTGGAGCGTAAAGCATACACCGACAAAGAAGGAGTTGTACGCTGCTATTACTGCGACCACGCACTTTGAGTGCCAAAGGCACGAAAAGTGGTCGCCTCTGGCGACGTAAGTGGTCTTCGACGAAAGTGGCTAAAGCGAGAGTGGTCTTCGACGTAAATTACGTGAAACCATCAACGTGAGCGCAGCGAAACCATTTTCGTGAACGAAGTGAACCAATAACGTTTAATATATTAAACTCGATAAAATATGAATTCTCGAATCTTAAACGAAGGCCTCACATTTGATGATGTGTTGCTTGTCCCAGCCTATTCAGAGGTCCTTCCTCGTGAAGTGGACCTCAAGTGCCAATTCTCCCGCAATATCCGCCTGAATATCCCAGTGGTATCGGCAGCTATGGACACCGTTACCGAGTCCAAGATGGCTATTGCTATCGCTCGTGAAGGAGGTATTGGCGTTATTCACAAAAACATGTCTATCGCTGCACAAGCAGCCGAAGTACGCCGTGTGAAACGTGCTGAGAACGGACTCATTTCTGATCCTATCACCATCACCGCTGAGCAAACCGTGGGCGATGCTGAGCAACTCATGCACGACAACCATATCGGTGGTATTCCTGTAGTAGATGCAGAGAACAATCTCGTAGGTATCGTTACCAACCGTGACCTCCGCTTCGAAACCGATTATTCACGCAAAATCGGCGAAGTGATGACCAGCGAGAACCTCATCACTATCAGTTCTACTGAAAATGAAGTCATTATGGCTGCGCTTCAAGCGCATAAGGTGGAAAAACTACCTGTAGTGGATAAAGATGGTAAACTCGTAGGTCTCGTAACCTATAAGGACATTACCAAACTCAAAGACTTCCCTAACGCGTGCAAAGACGCTAAAGGTCGTCTCCGCTGTGCGGCAGGTGTGGGTATCACCCCAGACTTCATGGACCGCGTAGCTGCATTATATAAAGAAGGTGTAGATGCTATCGTTCTTGATTCTGCACACGGTCACTCTAAGAATATCGTTAATGCACTCCGTACTATCAAGTCCACTTACCCTGATTTAGAGGTGGTGGTAGGTAATATCGCTACTGCTGAAGCAGCCAAGTACCTCGTAGAGAACGGCGCTGACGGCGTGAAGGTAGGTATCGGTCCTGGTAGTATCTGTACTACCCGTATCATCGCAGGTGTAGGTGTTCCACAACTCACGGCTATCTTCGAAGTGGCAGAAGCATTGAAGGGTACAGGTGTACCAATGATTGCCGATGGTGGCTTGCGCTATTCTGGCGACGTGGTGAAAGCCCTCGCTGCTGGCGGCAACTGCGTAATGTGCGGCTCTATGTTTGCTGGTACCGAAGAAGCTCCTGGCGATACCATCATCTACAACGGTCGTAAGTTCAAATCATATCGAGGCATGGGTTCTATCGATGCTATGAAAGCTGGTTCAGCAGACCGCTACTTCCAAGGCAAAGAGACCAACATCAACAAACTTGTACCAGAAGGCATCGTAGGTCGCGTACCTTACAAAGGTAATGTCAGCGAAACGATCTACCAACTCATGGGCGGTCTTCGTTCGGGTATGGGCTATGTCGGAGCCCATAACATTGCCGAACTGCAACAGGCCAAATTTGTTCGTGTTACAGCCGCAGGTATGACCGAGAGCCACCCACACGACATCACCATCACCAGTGAAACTCCAAACTATACTCGTGGCCAATAAACAATACTACACAATACTAAACAATACATATATGCAGAAAATTATTATTCTTGATCTTGGTTCGCACACTACCCAACTTATTGGACGTCGCGTGCGCGAATTAGATACTTTCTGCGAGGTTTTACCTTACAACAAGTATCCCGAAGATGACAAAGAAGTCATCGGTCTTATCCTTTCTGGAGATAAAGACTCAGTGGAAGAGCCTCAAGCACTCCAAGACACTCTCAGCCGCTTCTGCAGCTGTATCCCTGTTCTTAACATTGCTAAAGGCGAGCAACCTACAGTAGAGGAGCTCCGTCCCTTCGTGCTTGACACCTGCCATAGCGCACAGGATTGGACTCCAGCTAACTTTGTAGAGACTACCGTTGCGCAACTCAAAGAGCAAATTGGTAATGAGCGCGTTATCCTTGCCCTCTCTGGTGGCGTGGATAGTTCTATTACAGCCGTTTTGCTTAATCGCGCTATTGGCGACCAACTCACATGTATCTTTGTGGACCATGGTTTGCTCCGCAAAAACGAGTTCGAAAACGTGCTCCGCGACTACGAATGTCTCGGCCTCAATGTGATTGGTGTGGACGCTAAACAACGCTTCTATAGCGACCTCGCTGGTGTGACTGATCCAGAACAAAAACGTAAGATTATCGGTCGTGACTTCATCCAAGTATTCGATGAGGAAGCTAAGAAGATTACCGATGCAAAGTGGCTTGGTCAAGGTACTATTTACCCAGATATCATCGAGTCAATCAACCACTCAGGTAAGGTCATCAAGAGCCACCACAACGTAGGTGGTCTGCCTAAAGAAATGAATCTCAAACTCTGCGAACCACTTAAGCTCCTCTTCAAAGATGAGGTACGTCGTATTGGTCGTTATATGGGTGTACCTGAGCACCTTATCACTCGTCACCCATTCCCAGGTCCAGGTCTTGGTGTACGTATCTTGGGCGATATCACCCCAGAGAAAGTGCATATCCTTCAAGAGGCAGATGCAATCTTTGTGGACATGCTCCGCGAATGGAAAGATGAGAACGGTGTCAGCTTATACAACAAGGTATGGCAAGCAGGTGCTATTCTTTTGAGCACCGTACGCAGTACTGGTATGAAGGGCGACACTCGTACTTACGAACATCCAGTGGCACTCCGCGCTGTACTCTCCGTGGATGCAATGACAGCCGACTGGGCACGTATTCCATACGAGTTCTTGGCTAAGTGCAGCAACGAGATTATCAACAAGGTACAAGGTGTCAACCGCGTTTGCTATGACATCTCTGCAAAACCACCCGCAACAATTGAGTGGGAGTAATCCCTATAAAGACCGCTTTGCTGTTGGATTTTTAGATAGAAGTGGGACAATAATCCTGCTTTGAAATACTATGATACTCGCCCAGTTCTGTGTGGACTGGGCGAGTATTTTGACGGAATAGAGTCTTAAGCAGTAGATAGTTTGAAGACTTTGGCGAGTGAGAATGTTAATCTCCTTTGTCGAAAAATTTGCCTTAAGTAAACAACATAACTTTATCATTTTTTCATTATACATTATTAATACAGAGTCATGTTTAATATTCGAGAACGCGCACGAGAGTATGCGTTCTATTGTTATTTGCTATCTTGGTAACAGAATGGGATAAAAATGAGTGAATTTGTACAAAAAATAGTTCCAAATGTATGAAAAATTTGTTGGTTCGCTAAAATTAAACTACTTTTGCGGCGTAAAACAAAAAGAGGAATAACATCGTTTTTTGAGAGTGAAGAAGTTTGGGACAGAAAAAAAACGGAGATGGGATTGACAAACAAAGATGGTGATGAATGGGTGGATAAAATATAACATACCATATGGCTCTAACAAAACAAACTATAATGGACATATCGCGGTTGTCTGCCAGCAGATACCGCAATATGACGGGAACGCTCTGCATCAATGACGATGTCATTGTGCTCGAAAAGACCCACTCGCTGTTCAACCGCAATATTACATTTCAACTCAATCATGTTTGCGCTGCACTGATTAGAAGGGGCTGTGCTAATTTTCTTGTGGATGACACTGAATATCACGTAAAGAAAAACGACCTCTTTGTGATTATTCAGCAACAAGAAGTTCGCAAACTCAGTCAATCAGATGATTTTGAAGCGCATGTACTACTCATGTCACGCGAGTATATTGATGCACTGAATATACCTAATGCAGTTCAGTTATTCCAGCGTGCACAACGCGACCCAATTATTCATCTCAAAGGTGTAGACTTTGGGGTTTATTTGAATTGTTGCAATACGCTAATCAGCACGCTACGTCATAGCGACAATCCGTTTCAAGAACAAATTGTTCGTCATATAATCAAAGCATATATGTATCGTTTGGCATATAACCTGCAATTAGACAACTATACACCTCAATCGCGCGAAGAGGATGTTTGTCTGCAATTTATACGCCTATTGGAGCAATACTACAGGGAGCAACATTCTGTGAGTTTCTACGCTCAAAAGATGAATCTTACGGCTCGATATGTATCATCTTGTGTAAAAACGATCACATCTAAAACAGCCATTGCGACCATCAATAGCATGCTATTGCAGCATGCTCAACAAGCACTTAAAGAACGTAACAAAACGATTTCAGAAATCAGTTACGAATTAGGGTTTACTAATCCATCTGTATTTGGAAAATTCTTCCGAACACATATGCAGGTTGGACCGCGTGAATGGCGAGAGAACAATAGAGAATCGTCCGATCATGGAATAATCTAAACAATTTTACATAGTATTTTATTTCAACTTTTTAGGTACAAAAAAACACTGTACCTACTCCTTTTGCGCACAATATTAACTTATAAAACTATATTTATATGGAAAAATTAACCAAACATTTCGAAAATGTTATCAAGAAGAATTGGGACAAACCCGCATTAAGCGACTATCAACTCAGTACCAAGACTTATGGCGAATTGGCACAACAGATTGCTACGCTTCACCTGACATGGCAAGCCGCAGGATTGCAGTTAGGAGATAAGATAGCCTTGAATGCACGCAGTTGTAGCCACTGGGGCGAAGTGTTTATGGCTGCACTGAGTGGCGGATACATCAGTGTGCAACTCTACAATGCATTTTTGCCAGCAGATGTGGAGCAACTGGTGAACCACTCAGATGCCAAAATACTCTATACCGAAAAGAAGTCATTTAAGGAAATGGACCTTCAGCGCATGCCTAATGTGCTAGCTATCATAGATACAGACACTTACGAAGTGTTAGCTGCTAAGCCCGTGTTTGAACATGCTTTGCTGCAAGCGCAAGAGCAGATGAAGCAATTGTATCCGTCGGGCATCTGCGCTGAAGATGTGGCATATCACCATCGCGATATGGATGACGTATGCGCTATCATGTACACCTCTGGCTCCACAGGTAATCCCAAAGGCGTGATGCTTACGGCTCGCAATTTCAGTTGGAATGTCCACGAGTTCCAAAAACTGCTCCCCTATCGTGCAGGCGAGAACTACGTCAGCATATTGCCTTACGCACATATCTTTGGTCTGTCGTGCGACTTGGTAACACCGCTATGTACGGGTATGCATTCCGTTATTTTGGGTCGTATGCCTATCCCTGCGTTGCTGGAAGAGATGATGCGTACTTATCAACCAAAGATATTCTTAGCTGTGCCACTGGTGCTATCGAAGTTCGTGGAGCATACTGTGGGTGTAGAGATGCAGAGCGAAGAGGGCAAGATGAAGCTGAAGGACTACGAACAATATCCCGAATACTGTGCTGCACTTCGCGAGAAAGTTTTGGCTGCTTTGGGTGGACATATTGAGGCTTTTGCTACTGGTGGTGCTGCTATACCTCCTGCTATTGAGCAGTTGTTGGCTTTCCAAATAGGTATGCCATTCATCACGGGCTATGGTATGTCGGAGTGTGCGCCGTTGATTTCGCTGGGCGAAGTAGGCAAGTACAAAGCCAAGTCTTGCGGCGAAGTGCCTGCATCACTGGCTGTTCGCATTGACTCTACCGACCCAATGAATATCCCTGGCGAGGTGCAAGTGAAAGGTGACTGTGTGTTTGCTGGTTATTACAAGAATGATGATGCCACCCGCGCTGCATTTACGGAAGATGGTTGGTTCAAGACTGGGGACTTAGGCACCATAGATCAAGACCGCACACTGTTTTTGGTAGGACGTTGCAAGAATATGTTACTCTCGTCCAACGGGCAGAATATCTATCCCGAAGAGATTGAAGTAGTACTCAACGCACAGCCATACATAGCAGAATCGGTAGTGGTACAACGCGACAATATCCTGCATGCACTCATTGTGCCTAACATCTCGCTCATGGATCAAGAGAATCTCGATGCGCAAGCGCTCAATGCTATCATGGAGGGTAATCTGCGCAACTTAAACACCAAACTACCACAATACTCACAAGTCAGCAGTTTTGAACTGCGCTTCGAGCCGTTTGCCAAGACGCCGAAAGGCAGTATCAGACGATTTATGTATAGTTAATCAAGCAATGAATATGAAACAACAACGAGTAGTCATCACGGGTATGGGCGGAATCACACCCGTGGGAAATACCATCCATGACATCTGGTCTGCCATTGTCGCAGGGCAATGCGGAATAGATACGATTCGTGGATTTGAAAACGACAACCTACCCATTCATGTGGCAGGTCAAGTCAAAAACTTCGACCCTATACAAGCAGGATTGAGTCAATCGGAAGTGCGTCACTATGATGTCTTTTGCCAGTTTGCCACTGCGGCAGCCATTCAAGCCATGCAGCAGAGCGGACTCGTCAGTGGCGAGAACATTGCCCCCCATCGTTTGGGCGTGTACATAGGTTCGGGTATCGGAGGCATGAGCACTTTTATTACCCAAACGCAAAACTATCTGGAGCGCGGTGCGCGTGGTGTATCGCCGCTCTTTATCCCTATGATGATTGCCAATATGGGTGGTGGTAATACGGCTATCAAGTTCAATGCACAGGGACCTAACCTAACGACCATAGCGGCATGCGCCACCAGTACCAATAGCATTGGTGAGGCGTATTTGGCTATTCAGTCGGGCAGAGCAGATGCCATCATCGCTGGTGGTGCGGAGGCTGCTATCAATCCGCTGGCAATTGGCGGGTTTGCTAATTGTCGTGCACTGGCTACCACAGACAATCCCCTCGCGGCGTGCTTGCCTTTTGATAAACGCAGAGGTGGTTTTGTGATGGCAGAAGGTGCGGGTATCTTGGTATTAGAATCTCTGGAGCATGCCCTGCAACGCGGTGCAAACATTATTGCCGAAGTATGTGGCTATGGTCATACATGCGATGCCTATCACTATACTGCACCTCGTCCTGATGGCAGTGTTACAGCACGTTGTATCAGCGACGCCCTGCAACAAGCCAATTATCAAGCAGGTGAGAACCTATATATCAACGCCCATGGCACAGGTACAGCGATGAACGATGCTGCGGAAACGCAAGCCATCAAACTGGCGTTGGGCGAAGAGGAAGCACGTCGCGCAAGTATCAGTTCGACTAAGTCCATGACGGGGCATGCTTTAGGTGCTGCGGGAGCGGTGGAACTGATAATTTCGGCTTTGGCTTTGCAGCACGATATAGTGCCACCAACTATCGGACTTACCGAACCTGACCCTGCTTGTGACCTCAATTATACACCCTTGCAAGCGCAACCACGTACATTGGATATTGCCATTTCCAATTCATTGGGCTTTGGCGGACATAATGCCACCGTTGCGCTACGCAAATATCACGCATAAATCCCTATGAACAGAGAAGAAATACAACGACTCATTCCTCATCGTGAGCCTATGCTGCTCGTGGATGAGGTGGAGATGAATGGCGCAGAGAGCGTGTCGAAATACACCATACGCGATAATGAGTTCTTTACGCAAGGACACTTTCCAGATAACCCTATCGTACCTGGCGTGATACTCTGCGAGATGATGGCACAAGGAAGTGCCTTGCTGCTCAAAGATTGTTTGCAAGACCATCTGGCACTATATGCGGGTGTGACCGATACACGTTTTCTGCGTGTGGTGCGCCCTGGCGATACGGTAGTAACGCGTGGACATCTGGTGACAAAGCGTGGACCGTTGGTCATCATCGAAGCAATGGCTACGGTAAACAACCAACTCTGCTGCAAAGGCAGGTTATCATTTATGCTAACACCCAAACCTAACAACAATAATATATGCAACTCTTAATCGGTAAAACAGCACTTATCACAGGCGGTAGCCGTGGAATAGGCAGAGCCATCGCATTGGCGATGGCAGCCGAAGGTGCAGATATTGCTTTCACCTATCTGAGCCAAACCGCAATGGCAGAGCAAGTAGCAACGGAGATTCGTGCAATGGGACGACAGTGTATGGCGTTGCAAGCGGATGCTGCTGATGCGACTGCTACCAATAAGGTCGTACAGCAGGTAATACAAGCATACGGGCACATAGATATTCTGGTCAATAACGCAGGAATCACACGCGACGGACTGCTGGTACGCATGAGCGAAGAGCAGTGGGATAGCGTGCTCAATGCTAACCTGAAATCGGCATTCCTCTATAGCAAGGCAGTGGCAACGCACATGCTATCGCGCCGACAGGGCAGCATAGTGAATATCTCTTCTGTAGTGGGTATATTCGGTAACGCAGGGCAATGTAATTATGCAGCGTCTAAAGGAGCTATCAATGCTTTTACCAAATCGCTATCCAAGGAATTGGGAGCAAGAGGTGTACGCGTCAATGGCATAGCACCTGGGTTTATCCTTACCGAAATGACACAAGAACTACCAGATGAGTTGCGTGCACAGTATCTTAAAGATATTGCATTGCGTCGCTTAGGCACACCCCAAGATGTAGCCAATCTGGCGGTGTTCTTGGCTTCGGACAAAGCAAACTATATCACAGGAGAAATAATCAATTGTAGTGGAAATATAAAATCATAAGTATATGTCATATAATCTATTAAAAGGCAAGAGAGGCATCATCACGGGTGTCCTCAACGAACAATCCATCGCTTGGCAAGTCGCCAAACGAGCGATAGAAGAGGGGGCTGAAATCATCCTCACGAACACACCGATGGCTATCCGTTTTGGTACAATCAACCAACTGGCAGCATCCATTAATAGCCCTGTGGTGGCTGCTGATGCAACGAATGTGGATGAATTGGAACAGTTGGTGGATAGTGCCATGCAGCATTTTGGCGGGCAAATTGACTTTGTCCTACACTCCATAGGTATGTCGCCCAACATCCGCAAAGGTATTGGTTATCAAGAATTAAACTACGATTTCTATGCCAAGACTTTGGATATATCAGCCATGTCATACCACAAACTGCTTCAAACGCTCTACAAGAAAGATGCTCTCCGCAAGGGTGGTTCAGTAGTGGCACTCAGCTATATCGCAGGCGACCGCGCTATGCGTGGATATGGCGATATGGCAGATGCTAAAGCCATGCTGCAATCCATTACGCGCAACTTCGGACTTATCTTTGCGCAAGAAAAAGGTGTGCGTGTGAACACGGTGTCGCAATCGCCCACCATGACTACGGCTGGGCAAGGTATTGAGGGAATGACCGAGATGATAGATACCATAGACCGTATCTCTCCGTTAGGTAATGCATCAGCAGAGGATTGTGCCGATTATATCATCACACTCTTCTCCGACCTCACACGCAAAGTGACTATGCAAACGCTTTACCACGATGGTGGTTATTCATCTGTTTTACCAGTTTTTTCAGTTAATAAATGAGTTCAAAATGTTATTTGGATCATCAAGGAAAAGCATTGCCTTATCCATGGTTGATTAATACAATATTTCGCATAGTAGGCGGTTCACAGCGATTACGGCTGAACTATTGGAATAAGCATCCCAAGCAAGCAGCGGCACGAACCTTGCGTGATATACTGGCTATTTCGCGTGACACAGTATATGGTAAAGAACATCATTTTGATCGTATCTTAACAGCTACCAATGCAGAGGATTTATTTCGATTGTATCGTCAGTATGTGCCCGTCAATGATAGTTTTGAATCGTTACGTCCCTATGTAGAGCGGCATAAAAATGGCGAAGAAAACATTCTCTTTCCTGGGAAACCAGAAATGTATGCCACTACATCTGGAACTACTGACGAGCCCAAATGGGTACCGATGACACATAAATATCTAAAGGATGTTTATGGAAAAATGACCCATGCATGGATATGGAATTTCATCACTCATCGTAGTCGCATTTTTGGTGGACATATTTTCACTACGGTAGGTAAAGAAGTTGAGGGATATGCACCAGATGGTACTATCTATGGTTCTGTGAGTGGCGTATTAGTGCGTGATGTTCCTGAGATTATAAAAAAGCATTATACTGCTCCCGCTGCTGTTATGTCAATTGATGATTATGCTGCTCGCAACTATACGCTGATGCGCTTAGCATTGCAGCATAGAGATGTGACGTTGTGGGCGACAGCTAATCCATCTACTATATTAGAGTTACTGCGTACATTAAACGAAAATACGGAAGAAATGATTGAAGATATAGAGAAGGGTACGCTAAGTTGGAACTTTGATATATCAGATTATATCCGAAAAGAATTAGAAGCATACATCTCCCCTCAACCTACACGTGCTAAAGAATTACGTCAACTATTGCAGGAGTACGGAAAACTGGAACCTAAACACTTTTGGCCATGGCTGCAAGTGCTTTCCACTTGGAAATGTGGAAATAGCAAGATTTACATAGAGAAATATTTGGAACAATTTGATTGGAACAAGACTTTCTATCAAGAATTAGGCTATATTGCCACAGAATGTCGCTTTGGCTTTGCTTTAGATGATACAAATGAATCCGTACTATTCCCGCATTTTCACTATTACGAATTTGTAGAAGAAAGCGAATTAGACAAGCCGCACAAACACTTTTTGCAACTTTACGAGTTGGAGCTGGGAAAACGCTATTGTTCATATGTAACTACATACTCTGGTCTGTTTCGTTATAATATGAACGATTTGGTGGAGGTAGGTGGGAAATTCTACAATACACCTACTGTTCATATGGTTTCAAAAGTAAATGGCATTGTGTCTATGACAGGTGAGAAATTGTATGAGCCGCAGTTTATTGACGCAGTACATAAAGCAGAAGAGATTATGGGTATCAAAACAAAGTTCTTTGTTGGCTTTGCAGATATTAATCAGTCCAAATATCATTTTTATTTTGAGTTTGAAGATGAACAAGTAAACCAATCTACAGCCGATGAATTAGGTATGATTGTTGACCGCAAATTGCAGGAAATCAACAATGAGTACGAGTCGAAACGCTCGTCATTCCGCTTGAAACAACCCGAATCTCATATCCTCTTTAGCAATGCCTATTCTCGTTTTAAAGCGGCATGTTTGCGTGATGGATTTCGAGATGGTCAGTTTAAATTTAATTTGCTGATGCAAGATGAGGAACGTCGTCGCAAATTCGAACAAATAGAAAGACGTGATAATATCTCTGATAGGATTTTGGAGTGGGCAAATGATGTAGATACGCGTATAAAGGGTCGTCAGAAAACGCGAGCAGAACGCCGTCATCGTCGGCGTGCAAGGCACCAAGCCAAAAAGTAATAATACCCTAAACAACAGTTAATATACAAAACAACAACGAGTTTGCGATTAATTTCACAAACTCGTTGATGCTTTTTTTAGTATTACTCACTATCAATTACGCTTGAACCGACTCAATGTAATCAATAATATCTTGTACTGTATTGATTTTAGAAGTGTCGCCATCAGGAATTGAAATACCAAACTCCTTTTCAAATTCCATAATCAACTCTACTGTGTCGAGTGAGTCGGCATTGAGATCTGCTGTGAGGCTTGCCTCTGGGGTAACTTGTACGGGTTCAACACCCAATTTGTCCACGATAATTGCTTTTACTTGTTCTTGAATTGTTGACATAATCACATTTTTTTGTTGTTAATATTTTTGATTTTATCTATTGTTGCAAAACTGAGTGCAAAGTAACAACTTTTTTGTGGAATACACAATTTTTCTGGAAAAAGTGAATAATTATTCCTACATTTGGACGTTTTTTTTATAGCAACCGTCATCACAGTTTCATAGAATGCTCAATACGCCTATGGCAATAGGTGGTGTATCTGACGCGGGTGGAGTGGCGGGATAGATGGCGAACACGGGTGGAAAGAGATACGGTGATGGATGTGCGGGTGGAGAAAGAGGTGGTGGAACTGCCGCCTGAACGGTATGTGCCGAAGTTCTATCGGTGGTGCACGGGATTGCTGTTGGCAATCCTCGTGCTGGCAATAGGACGCCTCGCGCTGAAGCGCTGGCTATAGGATATGGGACGCTCTACGGGCTATTGGATATTGGACGCTCGGCAGTCGGCCTATTTTGATAGTCCAAACTGACATTTATGAGATTTTACGAAATATATCGCGCAAATACTTGCCTAATTGCGAAATTATTCGTACCTTTGTGGCGACTTTGATTTTTCGTATGTAAACTCAGTAAATATATCTTTTTTATGAAAGTAGGCGTAGTTATGGGTTCAACCAGCGACTTGGAGGTAATGACTCCCGCGATTGAGACCCTTCAGCAATTTGGAATTGAAGTAGATAAACGCGTTATCAGTGCCCACCGAGCTCCACACGAGCTTATGAAGTGGGCAGAATCAGCTCGTGAACGCGGATTGAGCATTATCATCGCAGGTGCAGGTGGCGCAGCGCATTTGGCAGGCGTGATTGCAGGTCTGACCTCACTCCCTGTGATTGGTGTACCTATTCGCAGCAAGACATTGGATGGACTGGATTCGCTCCTCAGCATCGTGCAAATGCCTGCAGGTATCCCTGTGGCTACGGTGGCTATCAATGGCTCGAAGAACGCAGCATTGCTCGCTATCGCTATTCTTGCTCTGCAAGATACCGCCTTGCTCGCACAACTCGAAGACTTCCGCAAACAACAAACAGAGAAAGTAGTAAATACAGTTATTTAGTGCCATAGGCACGAATGGTGGTCTTCAACGAATAATGGCAGCAAAGCTGCGAAAATGGCTAAAGCGAATAGTGGCTCGCCTATGGCTCACGTGAGCGAAGCAAACCACACTTTCGTGAGCGAAGCGAACCATTTTCGTGAGCAAAGCGAACCATTTTCGTGAACGAAGTGAACCACTAACGTGAATAAGAATTATGAACAACTATAGAATATACGTAGAAAAGCGTCCTGCCTTCCAAGTAGAAGCCAAGAGTCTCAAGAACGAGCTCAACGAGAACTTGCAACTCAGTCTGCAATCGCTTCGTTATATCAATGTGTACGACCTCTTTGGTTTTACACCCGAACTGCTTGAGCAATGCCGCTACACCGTCTTTGGCGAGACGGTTACAGACACCGTATCAGACGAGTGCGACCTCACAGGCAAGAAATACCTCGCTGTAGAGTATATCCCTGGTCAGTTCGACCAACGTGCATCATCGGCGGTGGATTGTGTACATCTCATTGACCCCAATGCCGAAGTAGAGATTCGCAGTAGCCGTCTGCTCATCTTTGATGACACAATCTCAGAAGCAGACATGGCTAAGATTCGCCACTACTACATCAACGCTGTGGAGTCGCGCGAGAAAGACCTCAGTCAATTGGTGCAAAACCAAACTGCCGACATCAAGCCATTGGCTAAGTTGGACGGCTTTATCAATATGCCTCGCGAGGAGTACGCTGCGTTCTGCAAGCAATGGGGCTTGGCAATGAACGCCGACGACCTCCACGAAGTAGTCACTTACTTCCAAAAGGAGCAACGCAACCCAACCGAAACCGAACTCCGTATCCTCGACACCTACTGGTCTGACCACTGCCGTCACACCACTTTCACCACTATCTTAGAAGAAATCAAGATAGACGACTCATTCGTGAAAGAGGAGATCGAATCCACCCTCGGCATGTTCCACGACATACGCAAGGAGCTCGGTCGCACCGAGAAACCGCTCTGCCTCATGGAACTCGCTACCATCGGCGCGCGTTACCTTCGCAAGAAAGGCCTTCTCGACGATATGGAGGTCAGCGAGGAGAACAACGCTTGCTCTATTTTCATTGATGTGGACGTGGATGGCAAGCAAGAGAAATGGCTACTCCAATTCAAGAATGAGACCCATAACCACCCAACTGAGATCGAGCCTTTCGGTGGCGCAAGTACCTGTCTTGGTGGTGCTATCCGCGACCCACTATCTGGTCGTGCCTATGTCTATCAAGCCATGCGCGTAACGGGCGCAGGCGATATCTATAAGCCCGTGGCAGAGACTATGCCTGGCAAACTGCCACAGCAGATCATCTCGCGCAAAGCGGCTGCTGGTTACTCTAGCTATGGCAACCAAATCGGTCTTGCCACTACCCATGTGCGTGAGATTTATCACCCATCGTATGTAGCTAAGCGTCTGGAGGTTGGTGCTGTAGTAGGTGCTTCTCCTGCATCGAATATCCGTCGTGAGAGTCCTGCTCCTGGCGATATCATCCTTTTGCTTGGCGGCCGCACAGGTCGTGATGGTATTGGTGGTGCTACTGGTTCGTCCAAAGAGCACACCGAAGCATCGCTTGAGTCCTGCGGCAGCGAGGTGCAAAAGGGTAATGCCCCAGAGGAACGCAAACTCCAACGCCTTATGCGTCGCCCAGAGGCAACGCGCCTCATCAAGAAGTCCAACGACTTCGGCGCAGGTGGTGTCAGCGTAGCTATCGGCGAACTCGCAGACGGACTGGATATCTACCTCGACCGCGTGCCAACCAAGTATAGCGGACTCAACCCTACCGAACTGGCTATCAGCGAGTCGCAAGAGCGTATGGCAGTAGTCATCGAGGCCAAAGACCGTGCGGAGATGGAGCACTATTGCCACCTCGACAATATCGAATACACCCATGTGGCAGATGTCACCGACAGCGGTCGCATGCGTCAGTTCTATAAAGGCGAACTCATCGCCGACCTCACTCGTGAGTTTATCGACAGCGCAGGTGCAAAGCACTTTGCTAAAGCCGCTATCCTCCCTGTAGAGGAGAAGAATCCATTTGCTCAAACCGTAGAAGGTGCCACTCTCGAGGAGAAAATAGCAAAGGTAATGGCAGATGCCAATGTCACCTCACAAAAGGGATTGATTGAGAACTTCGATGCAACTATCGGTCGTAGCACTGTACTTATGCCATTCGGCGGTAAAACACAACTCTCTGAGACACAAGTCAGTGTGCAGAAACTCCCTACCGATGGCTATACCAATACTGCCTCTATCATGGCGTTTGGTTATAACCCATTCATTGCCGACTGGAGCCCATACCACAGCGCAGCGTATGCGGTTGTAGAGGCATGTACCAAGGTCGTAGCAGCAGGTGCTGATTATAGCCGTATGCGCTTCTCTTACCAAGAGTACTTCGAGCGTATGAGTAGCGAGCACGCTTATGGCAAGCCACTCTCTGCACTCCTCGGTGCACTCAAGATGCAAGTCGCTTTCGGTCTCCCAAGTATCGGCGGTAAAGACTCTATGTCAGGTACTTTCGAGCATATCAGCGTACCTCCAACATTGATTGCTTTCGGTATTACTACCGTGCCAGCTGATAAAGTTGTTTCCACTGACCTCAAGAAAGCGGGCAACAAACTCTATCTCATCAAGCATAACGCATTGGCAAATTATATGCCTAATGTGGAGCAACTCAAAGAGAACTGGACTTATACCACCAATGCCATCCAATCTGGCAAGGTTTGCGCTACCTTTGCGCTAGGCTTCGGTGGAGTAGCAGAGGCAATTGCTAAGATGAGTTTCGGTAACGAATTGGCAGCTGACATCCAAATAGCCGAGAACGAACTCTTCGACTATAACTATGGTTCCATTCTCGTAGAAGCAACTGAAGATCTACCAACTACAGGCGCAGCCGATCTACCATCTACAAGCGTAGCGATCCAATATCTCGGCCACGTAGTGGACGATACCCACCTCATTATCAATGGCGAGCGCGTATCGCGCGAGGTATTGCTCCACGCATGCTGTGGTCAGTTCGACAAGATTTACCCATCCGCCGTCCCTGCGCAGCATCAAGCATTGATGCCAGCAGATACCCTGCCTTTAACCTCTAACCTCTCGCCTTTAACCTACAAGGGCGAAGCCGTTGAAACCCCTCTCGTGTACATCCCCGTCTTCCCAGGTACCAACTGCGACTACGACTCAGCCAAGGCATGGCGCCGTACAGGTGCAGAGGTCGAGACTACTATCTTCCGCAACCTCACAGGCGAGGATGTCCTCAGCAGTATTGATGAGATGGTAGAGCATATCAATCGCTGCCATATCCTCATGTTCGCGGGTGGTTTCTCTGCAGGTGACGAACCAGACGGAAGTGGTAAGTTTATCGCCAATGTGATTAACAACCAAAAGGTAGGTGCTGCTATCACAGCCCTCATTAAGCGCGGTGGCTTGATACTTGGTATCTGCAACGGTTTCCAAGCATTGGTAAAGAGTGGTCTGCTGCCTTATGGCAAGTTGGGTATGGTCACTCCAGACTCTCCAACTCTGTTCCGCAACGATATCAACCGCCACATCTCGCAGATGGTAACTACCACTGTGGCCACTACTGCCAGCCCATGGCTTCGTGGCATGCAAGTAGGTGATACACATAGCATTGCAGTCAGCCACGGCGAAGGTAAGTTCGTCGTGAACGAGGCATTGGCGAAGGAACTCTTCGAGAACGGACAAGTAGCCTTCCGCTATGCCGATCCTATGACGGGCGAGGCAACAATGGAGGCGCCTCACAATCCTAATGGTTCGTATTATGCGATAGAGGGTATCATCTCCAAGAACGGTCAGATCCTCGGTAAGATGGGTCACACCGAGCGTTGGGAAGATGGCGTATTCACCAACATCGCTGGCAACAAGTGCCAACCTCTGTTCGACAACGCAGTGGCATACTTCCGCAAGAAGTAATCCTGCCTATAAACCCAAAAATAGAGCATATCACACCGATATGCTCTATTTTTATTTTCTTTGCCTTTACACTTTACGCCCTACACTCTACACTAGTACAATTCTTAAGATTGACCATCTCTATACCTTTCCTCATTCCACCGTGAAGGAGTGCGACGGAACGCACTCCGAGTATTGCGCCCGAAAAGTCCCCACTTTGAGGATTAAGCGCAATACATAGAATGGCGCACCCCTACGGGGTCCCCGACCAATTTCGTGAATTGGTGGGGTGTTGAATTGCGGGTACGCAGCCGTATGGCTACAGGGTAGTGTCGTATAGGGTAGGCATGACCGCCTAATGTGTGATGTTTGGTGTGCTTACCTGTAAAATGCTCTTTCTTAAGATTTTCTCTCTCTTATACCTTTCCTCATTCCACCGACCGACAACCGAGAGAACACCGAGAGAAGACCAACTTATCAAAAATGGAAAAATCGCACGATTTTTAAGATTCTGCTCCTTTGTTCCATTCTCATCTCCCTCGGGTAAAAGACCAAGGAGAAACCAAGGATGAACCAAGGAACACCCAAAGACCACCCAACCACCAAAAAGTGCTTTTTGTTAATATAACCTAAAATACTTGACTCGATTCCTAAAAAGGTTGACTACCTTCCTGAGAAAGTTGACTTATCTGTTTAAAGCAAAAAATCGCACCAAAAAGCGATTTTTCTTGCATATCTCAAAAAAAAAGTGTATCTTTGCAGCCTAAAGAGTGTCTTTTACTAAAATCAAAATTGCTAATGAGCAAGACAATACAAATACGTAATAGTACAACAGACTTTTTTGGTGTTTACCAAGCAGAATGCAGAGGATAGCATACAAGTACGTGTGCATGATGAGAATGTATGGCTGTCGCAAAAGGCGATGGCGCAGCTCTTTGATTGTTCGGTAGATAATATTGCCCTGCATTTGAAGAATATTTTTGCATCAGGAGAACTGAACAAATATTCAGTATCCGAGGAATCCTCGGCAACTCAGTTTTTTCAGTTAGGATTAGCAAACTAATCCGTGAATAGCAGAAATTGCACTATGGTACAGAATAGGAAATAAAAACTATTAGAGAAATAACCAAACAAGGACAGAATACAAAAATTGTTGTAACTTTGCGGGCTAAAAGGAAAAAATCATAAAAAGAAATATGGACTTAGTGCTGTCGTTTAATAATACATCCAATTTGCTAACCGATGCGAAGCAGATTATTGACCAAACGAAGGAATTAGCATTCCGTTCGGTAAATGTGGCGATGCTGCAACGCAATTGGTATTTGGGTAAGCGTATAAGCGAGGAGATTCTTCAGGGCGAAAATCGTGCAGAATATGGTAGTCAAGTTATCCTCCAACTCTCTAAAGAACTGACTGACATATATGGTAAGGGTTTTGGAAAGAATAACTTATATCGCAATGTTCAGTTCTTCAAATTATTCCCAAACATTTTCCCAACACTGTCGGGACAATCCAAATTACTCACTTGGTCGCACTATACTTTGCTATTGTCCATCTCTAACGACGATGCACGAGCATGGTATGCTGACGAGGCATATCGTGAAGGATGGAGCGTTCGCACGATGCAGCGCAATATATCTTCGCAGTATTACCATCGCATGCTCCTGTCGCATCATAAGGAAGGTGTGCGCGAGGAAATGAAGCAACTGACAGCTCCTATGCAAGCAGACAAACTAGAGTTTATAAAGAATCCCGTAGTGGCAGAATTTTTAGGGTTGGTACCTAATAGCGATTTGTATGAATCAAAGTTAGAGAGTGCTATTATCGCTCATATCCAGAAGTTTGTGATGGAACTTGGCAAGGGATATGCTTTCGTAGCTCGCCAGCAGCATATTCGTACGGACATGGGGGATTTTTATATTGATTTGGTGTTTTACAACTATATCTTGAAGTGTTTCTTGTTGATAGACTTAAAGACGACCCAAATCACTCATCAGGATGTTGGTCAGATGGATATGTATGTCCGTATGTATGACCAACTAAAGCGTACTGAAGGCGATAATCCGACTATTGGTCTTGTTCTTTGTGCAGATACGAGTGAGGATATGGCTCGTTATTCGGTTTTGCATGAGAATCCTCAACTGTTCCAAGCCAAATATATGCTTTATCTTCCTACAAAGGAGGAATTGGCAAAAGAGATTGAGGAACAAAAGGCTATATACATGCTTCAGCAGGGCGAATAAGTTTCAAACTATAATAAAGAGGTTAAAACCACACCCAACAAGCAAATCTGCAAAAAATGTCGTTCTTTAACCGGAGTATAGAGTTTTAAATAAAATTTGATAAACATTTATCGTCATGTTAAAGCCAATTCAAGATATCCTTAATAAGCAGTTGCTACGACATAAGCCAACCAACGAGCAATTCACCACCTTTTTAGATGCGCTGCACAATCTACAGCAGAGCATCCTACCTAATGAGTCGGAAGAACATAACAAGAACTACATTCTACAATTTCTACGAGATGCGTTCTATGCTCAAAATCTTGTTAACACTGCAGGTTCCATTGACGGCGCAATATATCAGACAAAAGATGGTAGTAGTCCAATTGAAGTTATCTTGGAAGCAAAGTCGCCAAATAACCAATCCGAATTTCCATCTTTACAAAATCTCAATTGTAAAGCAATGCAGGAACTTGTATTGTACTTTATGCGGGAACGCTTTCGCAATAAAAATATCACACTTAAACATCTTATTATGACTAATGGTTACGAATGGTTCATTATAGATGCTACAGAGTTTGAAAAACACTTTGCTGATGATAAGAAATTTGTAAAACTTTACAACGATTGGGATAATAACAAAACCTTATTTACCAGCACAAAGGACTTTTATACAGAAATCGCCAAACCTAAAATTGATCAAGTAAAACAGAATATCGTATTTGCTTACATTGATATCCGATTACTAAAAAAGGATACGGACAAACTCAAGTTCTATCGTCTTTTACAACCAGCACATTTACTAAAACAGATTCAGTATGCAGATTCCAACAAACTGAATACTGCTTTTTATAATGAATTACTGCATATTATAGGACTCGAAGAGCGTAAAGTAGATGGTAAAAATATTATTGAACGCAAACCTGTTGCACATAGAAATCCTTTTTCTTTATTGGAAAGCACAATGTATCAACTCGAAGACTATGACACCATTTCTAATGATAGTCAACGATTTGATATAGCACTCAATTTGGTAATAACATGGATTAATCGAATTCTATTCTTGAAGTTATTGGAGAGCCAATTAATTAGTTATCATGGCAATAAGAATGCAGATAATTATCGATTCCTTACACCACAGTTTATTAAAGATTACGATGAACTTAACGAACTCTTTTTCAAAGTGCTCGCCATTCCTACTATGAGTAGAAATGCACAGGTTAAAGAGAAATTCCAGTATATTCCATATCTAAATAGTTCACTCTTTGAGCAAACAGAGAATGAAAGTAAATATATCAGAATAACTGGACTTAAGTTGGGAAAAATGCCATTATTTTCTCAAACAGTACTGAAAGATATCAACGGACATCATATAAAAACAGAAATGGACTCATTAGAATATCTATTCCGTTTCTTGGAAGCCTATGATTTTGGCAGCGATCAATCTGATGATATTATAAAATCTGACAACAAAACACTGATAAACGCTTCTGTCCTTGGACTTATCTTTGAAAAAATTAATGGATACAAAGATGGCTCTTTCTTTACACCTGCATTCATCACACAGTATATGTGTAAAGAGTCAATAGAGCGAACGGTTATACAAAAGTTCAATGATCATTTCCAATGGCAGTGTAAAACACTTACCGATATTCACAATAACGATTTTGACAAACAAGAAGCAATTGCTCTATTAAATAGTATTACATTATGTGACCCCGCTGTAGGCTCGGGACACTTCTTGGTTTCTGCACTTAATCGCCTTATTGCAATTCGAGCAGAATTAGGTTTGCTGCTTGATGAGAATGGGAAACGCCTAAAAGACTATAGTATATCTATTGATAATGATGAACTTGTTGTGTTAGATGAAGATGGAGAAATGTTTCATTATAATCCCCACAATATCGAAAGCCAACGAGTACAAAAAACGCTATTTGAGTTGAAGCGTAACATCATTGAAAATAATCTTTTTGGCGTAGACCTTAACCCTAATTCTGTTAATATATGTCGTTTACGTTTATGGATAGAACTTCTTAAGCACGCATATTATAAAGACACTCATGAATTAGAGACGTTGCCCAACATTGATATAAACATAAAATGTGGCGATTCCATTAAAAACAAATATCCTATCGCCATAGGAGAATCTATTAATGATTCGTTTCTGCAAAAGCATGTAACTGCTTATAAGCAAGCAGTTATCCAATACAAGCAAACTTGTGACAAATCACAAAAACAAAATGTAAAAAATAGCATAGAACAAATCAAATTCCGCATTCAGAATCCTGACTCGCAAATGAATTTATTTGATGCTACCATCAATAATAATATACAAAAAGAACAACTTTATTCACATTCTTTAGAATGGATGTTAGAGTTCCCAGAAGTTCTTGATGACCAAGGAAAATTCTGTGGTTTTGATATAATTATTGGCAATCCACCATATATACAATTACAAGCGGATGGTGGAAAACTGGCAAAATTGTATGAGCCTAACACTAGCAAAAAAGGAAATTCTCGCAATAATTATACTACTTATGCACGAACAGGTGATATTTATTGCCTATTTTATGAGCGTGGTTACCAGTTACTCAAGCCTAATGGATTGTTGTGTTTTATTACATCTAATAAATGGATGCGAGCAGGCTATGGAGAAAAACTGCGACAATTCCTAAGCACTCAAACAACGCCAAATATTTTGATTGATTTTGCAGGAATTAAGGTTTTTGAAAATGCAACAGTAGACACGAATATCCTTTTGTTGAGTAAAGCCTTAAATGATCAACAAAAATGCAAAGCTGTTTCATGTCAAAACTATAAAATAGATGACATAAAGAATTTGAGCGATTTTGTTCAGTTGCA
>JAFTXV010000019.1 GCA_017461505.1 Paludibacteraceae bacterium
AAAAAAATTAAAATTATAAGCTTGACAAAATTGTAAAAATCATAAGACATTAATCGTACAAATAAGAGTAATTATTTTGATCTTGAGAACGATAATGTTTTAGATAGTTTAAAAAGCTTTGTTGTTTAAAAGGGTGAGATAATGGTGGTCGATATACTTTTCTCTCCTTAGGTTTAGGTACATCGAAAATAGAATCTTTTCTATTATTTTCAAATTCTTCAAGAATATAGTTACATTCATTAATTACAGCCACAAGTTCATCGTCAAATTTCTTAACTACCAAACATGAACGTTTAGGTGTAGGAACAACTAGTTGCCCAGAGGAGTTTATAAAATGATAATATTTGTTGTTGTATTTAATACAACCGCCATTATCAGTTTTTCGTCTTGAAACAATAGCTAAAACTTCATTAATTTTATTTGAATCTATTTGCTTTTCGAATGCATCTATGGTAGAATTATAGGGTAGAGCGAAATGGTCATTGAATTCTTTTAGGTAGAGTTTTAAGAATTCATTGGCAGCTTCTACACTATCAATATTTTTTAGACGCATCTCAATGGGTAATCTGCTTTGTAGTGTTTGGAATAGCCGTTCGATGCGTCCTTTTACTTGTGGGGTAGAACTAGTAGAAAGGGCTATGCCAAGACGATGACACATAAAACCATATTGAGTAAAAGTGTCGCGTTCTTCTGAAGATTTACCATTTTTGATATAATTGAATACAGTTCTGTTATCAGTCAATATTTGAGCAGGAATGCCGTAATTTTCAAGTATTTGTTTAGTTATTTGGTAATAACCATATAAAGTTTCTTGTTTATCGAAAAATAAGCCAACAATTCTGCCTGTGGCATCGTCAATAGCGGCGTGAAGATTATATTTAGTTTTACCAAACCAAACATGAACAGAAGCATCCATTTGAATTAATTCTCCGAAGTATTTAGCACGTTCTTTACGAGGATGAGCAATAGATGAATCAAGTAAGTGATCAGCTACGATATCTTGTTCAGATTTAGTTAAAGAAACCTTATTTTTAAGTTTATCTTTAATAGCTTGATTTCTTTCTTTAATAGTAGCTCTACGAGATTTAGGAGAATAAAATCCAGCATTACGTAAAGTGTTATGAATTACTGAACGAGAAACACTAATATTATAATCTCGTTTTAAAATATGAGTGAAATGAGAAAAATTTATATCAGCACCTATTGAAGAATAAATTTCGATTATACGTTTGATAAGATCAGAAGATATAGTATGAGTTGGTTTATTGTCATGATTTTTATGTCTAAAACCAGTTTTACCAAAATTAATGTATTTGTGATATAGATTGTAAGCAGTTTTTAAGCTACAATTTAGTTTAATAGATAGGCTTTTGAAATTAGTAGCTTTGTTATCTACAAAAGATTTTATAGTTTCATATTTAAATTGTTCGTTCACAGTCAGTTTAATTCCTTTCATAAAATTGACCTCCTTATGTTGATATAATAACATAAGAATGGTTATTTTGTAAATTTCATAAAACTACTATTTTGAATATATCACAAAACAATCAGA
>JAFTXV010000020.1 GCA_017461505.1 Paludibacteraceae bacterium
AAAGAAGCCGGGTCAAAAGCATTTTTGATCCGGTTTCGTTTTACTACCTTATATTTGGCTCTGAATCCCGATTTAATTAAAAAAGATGGATTTTGTCATAAATGTCCCTTATGCAGCGATATTACTTTCCAAGTCACCTCTGAAAGAGCCGTAAACAGACATACCACTGTTCTTATTTACAGTTTTCAGGGCAATATACTTCCTTAGATTATGGGCAATGGCCACGAGTCCCCATTCGACTGAGACCTTTTCAGTCGATTTCAGTCTGAAACGCTTGAAACCGTGATTGAACTTTATGTTCCCGAAGACCGCTTCAGGCTCTATCGGTCTTTTGCTTCTATGCATCAGTCCCTCATTGCTCATAAGCAGCTCCCTTGCCTTTGCCCGGTATGCGTTGTTTCTATGGTTGACTTCAATGGTTCGTCTGTCAGCCGTTCCTTTGTAACACATTCCCCGCAGCGGACATCTGGAGCAGTCCTTTGCCATATATACGTTTTTAGTGGATATGTAACCAAGGTCTGATTTTTCTTTTTTATAATAAGCGAAGTCCAAGTGTTGCCCCATAGGACATACATAATAATCTTGTTCCTTATTGTAATACATATTGTCTGGCAGAAAGGGATTGTTCTTGTATTTCCTTTTCATCTCCGCGTGAAACATATTGTACTTTACATAAGGTGTCATCCCGCCATTAAACATATATTCGTAGTTCTGTTCACTGCCGTAACCGGAGTCGGCTACAATCTCCGTGCTTTGTCTGCCGTATCTGTGGTTGAATGACTCCAAATAATCAATAAGGGTTGCGGTATCTGTCGGACGCCAATATATGCCATAGTTTGTGATGAACTGGTTTTCTGTCGATATCTGCACGTTGTATCCGGGTTTGGTCTGCCCGTTGTTCATCGCATCCTCTTTCATTCTCATAAAGGTTGCGTCGGGGTCGGTCTTGCTGTATGAGTTGCGCTGGCCGAGTGTTTCAATATGGCGGTCATATTCTTCAAGTTTGGCAACTCCTTCCTCCATACTCTTCTTGACACTCCTGCGTTGCTTGCCCCGACTTATCCCCATATCGTCCATCTTGGAGAGTATATTCTTTGCCCTGCGCTCAAATTCTTCTTGAGGCAGTTCTTCGGGAACCTCGCTCTTCTCTTCGATGGCAAGTTCCTGCTCTGCTGCCGAGAGGACACCTCTTACCTTGTCTATCAGCCTGGCCTTATTCTTCTCAACACTGCCTTTCCACACAAAAGTGTATTTGTTGGCAACGGACTCTATCTTTGTCCCGTCGATGTATTGCACATTTAGAGAAACAAGCCCCTCGTCATTCAAAAGCTCAACAACCTTGGTAAACACGCCCTCAAGGCGACCGCCGGCGAGACGTTCACTGCGGAAGCGGTTGATAGTACGGAAGTCGGGCCTGTTCAGGCCGCTGAGCCACATAAAATGGATATTCTCGTGCAAGAACCTTTCCATCTGTCTGCCTGAGTACACGTTGCAAAGGTAGGCATAAACGACTACCTTTAGAAGCATGAGGGGATGATAGCTGCTTGTGCCGCCGCTTTTGTAAGTTGACTCGATTTCGCTGATGTCGAGCCTGTCGAGAATACTGTTTACAACACGCACTGGATGGGTCGCTGGAATAAGTTCGCCCAGAGACGGAGGAAGCAGTAACGAATCGTTTTGATTGTAGGATTTATG
>JAFTXV010000021.1 GCA_017461505.1 Paludibacteraceae bacterium
GCCATTACAGTGTAATTAATTGACGGTTTGTAATTGTCCATAGTTCAAAACGGTATTAGAAAGTTATGGTAATTTGGTTGTGGTTACTTTCTCAAATTGTACTTGCTGTGCTGCTCTTTTGAGAAGTGGGTCGGGACGGAATCCGAACTTGACTTGTTTCATCAAAGTACCGGGGTCGTACTTTGCAGCCGTTTCAGCACCCTTTGAACGCATAGTCGCAAAGATTGTTCCGAAGCCTTTAATTTGAATACTGTGGCCGTTCATAACAAAGTTACGGACCTCGGTTACCAGGGCATCAAATACTAGTTCCAGATAGGCGCGAGGTACGCAAGAATTTCTCTGCGCTGCTGCAAGAATGTCCTCGCGGCTGATTTGTGAGTAAAGCACGGCGGCAGGATACCACTTCACTTCCTGCGTTTTCGGTGATTTTTTCGGTACTACCTTGTAAAGAATTTTTCCAGGCATTTTTGAAAGGATTTTATTAATTTTTGATGCCGACTTTTTCTAAATGCATCCCGACTTTTTGGTGGCATCTTTCAAAAAGGTTGGGACAATTTTCTGCAAATATAATTGCGGCGGCGAGAAGATGCAAGCAGCTGCTTAAAAAAAATGGTTGGCGGCGAGCGAAGCGAGCCGCCACGGAGCGAAGCGGCCCTGGCCGCTGGGAGCGAAGCGCCAGCGGCGAGGGCCGCAAGCGAAATGCGGCGAGCGAAGCGAGCCGCCCCGGAGCGAAGCGGCCCTGGCCTCAGGGGCGAAGCGCCAGCGGCGAGGGCCGCGAGCCCAGCGAGGAGGCGGTCAGTTCGGTACTCCTAGCCTCGCGCCGGCTTCGGGCGTGGCGGAGGTCGGACCTCGGCGGCGACGGGAGGCGCGGAGGGACCCGGCCGCCGCCGAGGGACGGGCGAGGGCGGCGCGAGGCTCGGTGCAGTGGGCACTGTCAGAGGATTGGGGTGGCAAATTTCACCCCGTACTACTTAACGGGGTGAGGGAAACCCAATAAATATTGTGTTTTTGAGAACCGATATTTATCGGTTTTGCATCCTATAAATATTGAAGCCGTAGCCGACGAGTAAAAAGGCAACTGGCGGAATGTTAGGCGAAGTATGTCGGCTTTTTTCTTTTTTTTCTCAAAAAAAAAGTTAGCCCGGGGGGGGCCCGGGCTCTCCGCAAAAAAAAGCCGACTACGAAGCCGTTTCCGCCAGTTTGCCTACGAGGCGGCCACGGCTTCAATATCTGCAACTTCGTTGGGACAATGAGGATTATGGCGGTAGGAAATTGCAGGCTATTCCAGTCCGTTCTCAATAAGAATTTTTGGATAACTGACCTCTTTCCACTTATCGTACCAGGGTTTGTGAAACCAATAGTAAACAAGCTCTGCAACTGCTATATTCCCAGTCGGTTTCGGTCTTTCCGGGAATACATCTTTGCGCTGACCCTCTATAAAATCAACCACTTCGCGTAATTTCCTAATCATCCCGCTATCATCGCTATATATCTCCCCGTCTCTGACCTTCCTAGAGAGTTCGGAAAGAAGATTTGTCAACTCAATAAACCTACCTCCGTATGAGTTTCTAGGCGCGACATTTTTAAGTCTTATGGTCGGTTGATAAACGGCATCAGTCATTTTGAAAAGGTCTAAACGATGGCATCTCGCTTTCCTATTGCTTGTCCCAGCTATAAGAAAGTGAAAATACCTAGCTTCGTAAAGTTTGAAAACGTTATAAAGGCCAGTCTCGCTATCTAGGTCGCAAAATGTAAGTAGTCTTTTCTCCTCGGTTTCAAGGTCAAGACACCCTTTACCTTGCTTCTCTATACGGAATTCTACTCGCCACACATTTGAAATATCTAGGTGTGCAAGTTCCCACGCGCTGACTATCCACGGTTTGTTTTTTACTTCTTTTAGTTCTTTCGTCTTGTTGTATAACTGTGTTTGCACATAGCCTTTTCTTCCCCAAGTAATTGACGATACCTGCATACTTTTAGGCTTGAAGTTTGCCGGAATTGTCTTACTGTTAGAGGGAATGGAGTAGCCCATATTGTCAAAAGATAAATAACCTTTATTGATGCCCTTTTTGAGAAACCGATGCGACAAGTAACCCTTAATAAGATTTTGAGGTTTGAGCCCAGTGGAAAAGTTATTAAAGTCGCAAAATATATCAACCCGGGATATATTGATAACATCATAACCCACCAGCGGAAAGATTTGTCGGATTAGTGTCCAGTAATCATCAAGATATAGACACTCGTTCATAATTCTTGCCATTGCAGCAGCGGCTGGCAGGGCATTAAGTCTTGGGTTAAAAAGAATTTCGGCAAACTTCCGTTTTCTCGGTTTCTCTCCTATAATATATATATCCGCTTTTTTGAGAAACTGTGGAGTAGGAAAATCCTTTATATCCACAACAAGAAAACGCGAAACTTCTTGCGACTTTCTTAAAGTCTCAACATCCAGTGTTCCGTAAAATGAAAGCCAGTCTAGGCCTAGAAGATAATTCATACTACTCGGTAAAAATGTGGACATTTGAGGATTTTAGCGCGTGGAAAAACCAAAAAAAATGGAGAAGAGTGCGCTCGCTTGCTAACACCCTCCTCCACCGAGTAGGCTTTCCTCTCGCGACAGGAGTAGTCCTTCAAATAGTTGTCCAGTCTATTTGTCCGCTTTCCTGCTATCGGCAAAGGAAAACACTAAAATCAGAATTACCAAACAAATTGCGATAAAAAGTTGTATTGCTGACTCCATAAAGATTTATATGGTCTGAACACTACTTGTACTTGTAGTTGAGTTTTACAAAGTTGTAGTTTTCGGGCTTCTGATATTTACGAAGCAAGTTGCCCCAAGTAGCCACAAGTTTAACTGGCGCAATATACCTTGCTTCCACTAGGTCGGCGTCGGGTTGTCCAGAGTTTTTCATTGCTTTTACTACTGGCCGCAGACACATCAAGTCTCCAAGTTTTACGGAGTGTCCATTCAGGACAAAGTTGTTAACGGAGTCGACGATTGCGGAAATGGCTGCGTGTATCTGTCCGCGCTGAACCTGCGTATTTTCATAAATGCGGTCCACAAGTTCCGGCATCAGTATGCGCGAGTAGGTTTGTTTTCGCGGATAGTACTCCACTACGCTAGTAATGGGGTTTTTGCGAGCCATTACAGTGTAATTAATTGACGGTTTGTAATTGTCCATAGTTCAAAACGGTATTAGAAAGTTATGGTAATTTGGTTGTGGTTACTTTCTCAAATTGTACTTGCTGTGCTGCTCTTTTGAGAAGTGGGTCGGGACGGAA
>JAFTXV010000002.1 GCA_017461505.1 Paludibacteraceae bacterium
GCTTTTTTTGAAGCAGGTGACATTTTGGATACAAATGGATATGAAGCCAAAGGCTTGAACAATGCCAACCATAGTTTAAACAAACTTTATATTGCTTTAGAAACGGCAACCTACATCTGAAGTATATCAGAATTGTGAATTATTATGTAAAATATCGCAATACAGATATACCCTATATTTAAATTGAAAAGAATTAGCTATTGAACTTTTAGAACTTTGAAACTTTTAAAACTCACGTAGTGAATATGACCTACTTTGATGATTTATTAGAAACGCAAAACCAACCAGATGTGGAATACATTCCTCTGGTGGATGAAACCGATGACGCAATCGAACCTAAACTGAAAGATGGCGACATTCTGGGCGTACTGCCGCTCCGCAATATGGTGCTGTTCCCTGGCGTATTATTGCCAGTGACTGTAGGAAGACCAAAATCTAAGAAACTTGTAGCTACTGCCTTCAAGAATGACCAACTATTGGCTGTATGCTGCCAAAAGGCACAAGACGTGCAAGAACCTTCCGAAGAAGATATCTTCCCTGTCGGCACAGCTGGACGTGTGATGCGTACCTTAGACATGCCAGATGGCAATCTGATGGTGATTCTAGAAGGTGTGGAACGTATTCATATTCAGGAGATTGTGGGAGTTCGCCCTTATATGAAAGCCCGTGTACAGATCCTTACCGAACTTTTCCCAAAGCGCAATGATAAGGAGTTTGTGGCACTCGTCAGCAGTCTCAAGAACGTAGCCGAGAAAATTATCAAGAGCATGGAGAATTTGCCCGCAGAAGCAGGTATGACCCTTCGTAGCATTGATAATCCCCCTACTCTGGTCAACTATATCTGCGGTAACTTTGGCGTACGTATAGCAGAGAAACAGCAACTTCTAGAGATTGACTCCATCAAAGACCGTGCACTATCTCTGCTCGAAATCCTCAACAACGAGGTGAAGATGCTGGAGATGCGCAAGGATATTCAGAACAAAACCAAGGAGGATTTGGATCGTGAACAGCGCGAATACCTGTTGCACCGTCAGATGGAGACTATTCAGAAGGAATTGGGGGACTCCGACGAGCAACAAGTCAACGCCATGCTCGAGCAATCGAAGCAAAAGAACTGGGGCGAGAAGATGCAAGCTACCTTTGAGAAAGAACTCAAGAAGTTGCGCCGCATGAACTCCCATTCGCCTGAGTATGCTACCCAACAAAACTACCTTGATACCCTGCTCGATTTACCTTGGAACGAATACTCTGAGGACAACTACGATATTCGCCATGCACAAGAAATTTTGGATAAAGACCACTATGGCATGGAGAAAATCAAAGAACGTATCATTGAGTACCTCAGTGTGCTGAAAATCAAATCATTGAGCGACAATCCAGACAAGATGAAAGCCCCTATCCTGTGCCTCTATGGCCCTCCGGGTGTGGGTAAAACAAGTCTTGGTCGCTCGATTGCTGAGGCACTAGGTCGTAAATATGCACGTATCAGTTTGGGTGGTTTGCATGATGAGTCTGAGATTCGTGGTCACCGCCGTACTTATATCGGTGCAATGCCTGGCCGAATCATTGAGAACATCCGCAAAGCAAAAACTTGCAACCCCGTGTTTGTACTCGATGAAATTGATAAGATAGGTGCTGATTACAAGGGTGACCCTACCAGCGCACTATTAGAAGTACTTGATCCTGAGCAAAATAGCACCTTCCACGATAACTATCTCGACGTAGATTACGACCTGAGTAAAGTGCTGTTTATTGCTACCGCAAACACCCTTGATACCATACCTCGCCCACTCCTTGATCGTATGGAACTTATCGAAATGACGGGCTATCTGCAAGAGGAGAAAGAGGAGATTGCTAAACGTCATCTTTTGCCAAAGGAGTTGGATAACCACGGCTTGAAAGCATCGCAATTGAAGCTTAAGAAGAGCATTATTGCCTCTATCATTGACGGCTATACCCGTGAGTCGGGTGTGCGTGGATTGGAACGTAAGATTGCTGCTATTTGCCGCAAAGTGGTGACAAAGATAGCGTTGGAAGAGCCTTATAATGTAACGGTTACAGAGGAAGACATCATAGAGTACCTCGGCAAGAAACGCTATTCGCGCGATGAATGGGAGACAAATAAATATATCGGTGTAGTCACTGGCTTAGCATGGACATCCGTCGGCGGCGAGATTCTCTTTATCGAGACATCCCTCTCCCCTGCTAAAGCCCCTACCCTTACCCTCACGGGTAACTTGGGCGATGTGATGAAAGAATCTGCTACTATCGCACTGGGCTATATCAAAGCGCATGCTGAGCAATTTGGTATCGCACGCAAGAAACTCGACACCACATCTGTACATATCCACGTGCCAGAAGGCGCGATTCCAAAAGATGGCCCAAGTGCGGGTATCACCATGACTACTGCCCTCGTGAGTGCGTTCACAGGCAAGAAAGTGCGTCCTCGCATTGCGATGACGGGCGAGATGACATTACGTGGCAAAGTACTGCCAATCGGTGGTGTAAAAGAAAAATTGCTAGCGGCTAAACGTGCAGGTATCACAGATATCGTACTCTGCGAGAAAAACCGCAAAGATGTGGATGAGATTCCAGAGAAATACCTCAAAGGATTGAAATTCCACTATGTGCAAGATATTCAAGAAGTTATTGACTTTGCGTTGGTGAAGTAAAGTCAATAACACTACAATATGCAAATTGCTGATTTAGAACATCTGATGGAGCAACATCCCGAAGTGGATGTATTAGCACAACAACTGAGCAAGAAAGGTAACAGCCATTTCTTGCTCTCTGGTTTGTATGCCTCTGCCCGCGGGATGATTCTAGCAGCGTTGCATTCGCGCCTCAAGCAAAAAGGAAGTGCGCCCACGATGCTCATCGTGATGGATAATGCCGACGATGCGCAGTATATGTACGCCGACATTAAGACCTTGCTGCAGACACAAGATATATATTACTTCCCCAATAGCCATCGTCGCCGTCAGGGCAAAGATGAGGCCATGGCTGTGCAGCGCACGGAGGTGATGAGCGCATTGCTGAATGCAATGCACAGTTTAGAGGACGCTTCGCTACAGGACGGCAGCAAAACTGCCTACAGTTTAAAGGCGAGACCAATCATCGTAACTTACCCTGAGGCATTGGCGGAAAGTGTGCCTCAACCACAGTCGTTGCAAGGCAAGACCATCACCCTATCGGTGGGAGAGGAAATAGCCATCTCGCAGCTCATAGAAATGCTTTTAGAGTTGGATTTTAAGCGGGTGGATTTTGTGTATGAGCCCGGACAATTTGCTGTACGTGGAGGAATAGTGGATGTATATAGTTATGCATGCGATATTCCTGTGCGAATAGATTTCTTCGGTGATGAGATAGATAGTATTCGTGAGTTTGAGTTAGAAACACAACTATCTCAAAATAAGGTAGATACGATAAGCATTGTAGCGTCGAGTGCAGATGAACAAGCTATGACCGACATAACGGCGTATTTGCCCCAGAAAACGCTATGGATAAGCAATGATTTTGGGCTAGCAAGCTACAAAATCAAGAGTGCTATCACCGAATTGGATGCTAGCATTTTGACTCAGGCGATGGAAGAGGCAACCACCATAGAGTTGAACCAAAAATCTACCTATCCAAGTCACAATCTGGTGGTATTTGATACCCTTCCCCAACCTACCTTCAATAAAAATTTCGACCTGTTGATAGACGACCTGCAGCAACGCACCAAGGACGGTTATCGCGTCTATATATTGGCAGATCAGGTGAAACAAACCGACCGACTGAAAGCCATCTTTGATGACAAAGAGTCGGGGATAGAGTTTGTGGCGGTAAATCATGCTTTGCACGAGGGATTCATCGACCATGGGGCGAAGATATGTTGCTATACCGACCATCAGATATTCGAGCGTTACCACCGCGTGACACTCCGTTCGGAGAATGCGCGTCGTGGCAAAGCTATCATCACCCTGAAGGAGATCAACCAGTTGCAGGTGGGCGATTATGTGGTGCATGTGGATCATGGTATTGGTCAGTTTGCGGGATTGGTGACGACGAACTTCAACGGCCGTCCACAGGAGACTATCAAACTGACATACAAAGGTGGGGATACGCTATTTGTGAGTATCCACAATCTGCATCGCATATCCAAATATAAAGGTCGCGAAGGTAGCGAACCTACCATATCTCGCTTAGGGTCAGGCGCTTGGGAACGCATGAAGGAGCGTACGAAAGATAAAGTCAAGGATATTGCGCGCGACTTGATTCAACTCTATGCTACTCGCAAACAGCAGAAGGGCTTTGCCTATACGCCAGATGGCTATATGCAGCATGAGCTGGAGGCATCGTTCCTCTACGAAGATACGCCCGATCAGGCGAAAGCGACATTGGACATCAAGCACGACATGGAAAGTGCCATGCCGATGGACAGATTAGTATGCGGCGATGTGGGCTTTGGTAAGACCGAAGTGGCCATGCGTGCCGCTTTCAAAGCTGCAACAGACGGCAAGCAAGTGGCTGTATTGGTGCCCACGACCGTATTGGCATTGCAACACTACAATACCTTCAAGGAGCGTTTCCGCGATTTCCCTGTACGCGTGGAGTACGTTAGCCGTGCAAAAACAGGAAAACAGCTAAAAGAACTATTAGAGGATCTCAAGGCAGGCAAGATAGATATACTGATTGGTACACACAAACTGGTTGGTAAACAAGTAGTTTGGAAAGATTTGGGTTTGCTCATCATAGACGAGGAGCAGAAGTTTGGTGTAGCCGTGAAAGAGAAACTCAAAGCCCTGCGCACCAATGTGGATGTGCTGACACTGACCGCTACCCCTATCCCACGTACCTTGCAGTTCTCGCTACTAGGAGCACGCGACTTGAGCGTGATCAATACGCCTCCACCTAATCGCTATCCTGTTCAGACAGAGATGATTACACTGGATGACGAGGATATCATGAAGGAGGCAATCCAACTGGAGATGCAGCGCAACGGACAGATATACGTGGTGTGCAACCGCATTGAGATGTTGCCACGTATTGAGAGTCGTATCCGTCGTTTGGTACCCGAAGCACGCTGTATTATTGCTCATGGTCAGATGCCACCTGGCGAGATGGAAGAGGCACTGGAGGCATTTATCAACTATGATTATGATATCCTTATCTCAACGACTATCATCGAGTCGGGCGTGGATATTAGTAATGTGAATACCATCATCATTCATGCGGCGCAGAACTATGGTTTATCAGATTTGCACCAATTGCGTGGTCGCGTAGGACGATCAAATCGCAAGGCGTATTGCTATTTGGTGACACCCGACAGAGAGTTGCTGACGAGCGATGCACGCCGCAGATTGGATGCGCTGACTACCTTTGCTGAATTGGGTGCAGGTTTTCAATTGGCGATGCAAGATTTGGATATTCGTGGTGCGGGCAATATGTTGGGCTCAGAACAAAGTGGTTTTATTGCCGACTTGGGCTACGACACCTATCAACGCATATTGGCAGAAGCCGTAGAAGAAATTCGAGAGGAGCTATCCCTAGCCTCATCGCCTGATAGCCTCTTTGCCTCATCGCCTAATAGAAATAAATACTGGTGCTCCGACTGCCAATTAGAGAGCGACCTATCACTCGGATTTCCAAGTACTTACATCGAAAATATAGCAGAACGAATCAGTTTGTACCGCGAATTAGACTCTTTGAGCGATGAAGATGCACTTCTCGCATATCAAAAGCGATTGATTGACCGATTTGGCAAATTACCCGAAGAGGCTGAACAGTTGTTGAATGTAGTACGTTTGCGTTGGCTATGCTGCAAATTGGGCATAGAGAAAGTAATACTCAAGCAAGAGCGCCTAAGTTTGTATTTTACCACAAAGAACAATAAATACTGGCAGTCAGAGACGTTTAGCAAAGTAGTGGAATTTGTTATGACCCGTCCACAACGCTGTCGCCTGGTAGAAGACAAAGACCGTCAAGGCAAACCAACAGGTCGTCGCTATGCTACTATTCAGCAGGTGAAGACCATCTCTGGTGCACTGACCATGCTCAATAAAATCTGGATGGGAGAAAAATAATATGCTTATCCCACCGTATCTCCCAATGCGGAGAACATGTTTAGGGTGTCACGATTGACGGATTGGTGCTGGCTGAGGGTATAGTCGGCTTTGATTTTATCTAAAATTCGTTTGACAATCTCCATCATCTGACCATCTTCCGTATAATCAGCAGGACAAGCGAAGTTTACACGACCTTCTGAGAGTAATTGTTGTGCGAGCATGCGCTTTTTATCGTTACCATACACTGCAAAACTATGTCCGCCATTGGCTTTGATAGTACGCATACATGGCACATCGGTCTCACCATCTCCGAAATAAATCATTCGCTCGAATGGCACAGGGCGCTGGTCAGAAGGCACAAACTCGTTGATACGCACGCGATCACTCACTTCGCGGATACCTTTGTTAATCTTAAAGAGGAACTGCGTTTTCTTGGTATAGTCCACCACAACTGACGGCCAGCAAGCATCGCCATTGCTATCATAGAGGTAGGTGCAAGCATAGATTTGCTCAAACTGATGCGCAATGGCACATCCCTCGATCATCTCCTTGATACCCGAACTATTGATATAATGCTTGACCTGAACACCAATTTGCGCAGCATATTGGTTGATATGATCAAACCATTCCACTACTCCCGCAAAGAATTGCACTGTCTTACCAAACTCGCGTAACATATCTCGGGTACAACGAATGCCTGCACGCTGCGCTTCTGCTTGAATAGCATACATCACCACGGCTATGCCACCCGCATCGTTGGTCTTAGCAATGCGGTCACAGAGATCCCAAAAATCATTTGGATTAGGATAACCAATAGCCTGCAAGAGTCCGAACTCTTGCATATTGCCTGGCGCTAATGTACCGTCAAAGTCGTAGATAAGTGCTACGGAAGGGAGCGAAGTTGTCATGTGGTATAGTTTTTGTTTGGGCGCAAAGGTACAACTTTTTATTGAATAGAGCAAGAAAATCATCAAAAACTTTGATATTTGAATTTTTCTTTGTATCTTTGCAAACGATTTAAAACCCAATACCATGAAAATACAATTCTTAGGCGCTGCACGCGAGGTGACAGGTAGCAAACATCTGATCACAACAGAATCCGGAAAAACCATCTTGTTGGACTGCGGTATGTATCAAGGTAAAGGCATGGAAACCGATGAAGCCAACCGTGAACTAGGCTTCGATCCAAAGGATATACACTATCTGCTGCTTTCGCATGCACATATTGACCATTCAGGTCTTATACCTTATATATATACTCTTGGATTTCGCGGGAAGATCTATTGTACAGCCGCTACGCGCGACTTGTGCCAATTGATGCTACAAGATACTGCCTTTATCCAAGAGCAGGATGTACGGTGGTACAACAAGAAGATGGATCGCTTGCACAAGCCCAAGATCAAACCGCTGTTTGATATGAATCATGCACAACAGGTGATGAAATTGTTCCGCACCGTGGAATACGACAAGCCCTATCGCATTGACGAAGAGATAGAAGTACAGTTTACAAACTCTGGTCACATGCTTGGATCAGCGATTATCAGTTTGAATATCACAGAAAACGGTGAAGTGAAACGCATTGCATACACAGGCGATGTAGGACGTTTGCATAGCCATATACTGAGTACACCTCAAGCTTTCCCACAATGCGATTATTTGATTTGCGAGTCCACATATGGCGATCGGTTGCACGATGATGCATTGGTGTCGGAAGAGCAACTGCTGGGCGTGGTGCAAGAGACATGTATGTACAAGAAAGGCAAGCTGCTAATTCCGTCGTTTTCGGTGGGTAGGACACAAGAGATTGTGTATGTGCTGAATGAATTATACAATGATGGACGACTAGAACGTGTGCCAGTATATGTAGATTCGCCATTGTCGGCTAATGCAACGGAGATATTCCGCAGATATGCCGATACGCTGAACGAGCAAGTGCGCGACACAATGCGCTTTGATTCCGATCCGTTCGGTTTTAATACACTAAGGTATATCACCGACCTAAAAGACTCAAAAGCACTCAATAGAAGTCAGGAGCCATGTATTGTGATTTCAGCATCGGGCATGCTAGAGGCAGGGCGTATCAAGCACCATGTATCGAATCATATTGATGACCCAAGCACAACGATATTGATTGTGGGCTATTGTACGCCAACCTCGTTGGGTGCACGCATACAAAATCCTGACTTGCGCTACGTGAGTATATTTGGCTATGACCACAGAATCCGTGCTCAAGTGACCAAGATAGAGGGCTTTTCTGGACATGGAGATTACCAGGAGATGATACAGTACTTTACAGGTTGTCAGGATGTTAAACAAGTACGAAAGGTGTTTGTTGTTCATGGCGAGAGTCAATCGCAAGAAGCAATGAAAGATCACCTTTATGAAGCTGGCTTCAGGGGGATTATGATTCCTGCAAAAGGAGAAGAATTCGAGATATAATACTGGACCGCGTACTGTTAGAACACTCACTTTCGCTCGTTGTTAGATGATAGATTTAGGAATAATTTCAAAAAATAATAGGTAACAATTTGCGTATATGAGAAAAAAGCTGTACCTTTGCAGGCGAATTAAGAGGAAAGTTGTCTGAGTGGTCGAAAGAGCCGCACTCGAAATGCGGTATACGCGTAAGCGTATCGAGGGTTCGAATCCCCCACTTTCCGCAAAAAGAAATAAAACTGTCTGTCCAAGTTTACTTGAGCAAGCAGTTTTATTTTTATTTTGCAAGGATGCCGTCGGCAGACTTAAGGGATTACGCAGAAATCCCTCACTTTTAGGATGCCGTCGGCAGACTTATCCCAATTCTTATTTATTCAAAAATAAATCTGGACGATTCGTGATTACTCCATCCGCCTTATAATTTAACTTACTAGGATCATCTACTGTCCAAACTTTTACTTCAAATCCTTCAGCATGCAATTTATCGATTTCGTTTTGATTGATGAACTTATACATAAAATTAAAAGAAGCACACATTTTATATTTTTCGAATGTAAAACGACTGATTTTTCCATCAAAACACATACCGAATGGCAATTTGCAGAACAATAATTTCTCTATGCGAATACTTGGATCTAGTTGGTGAACGGTAAATAAAGCTTGATCATCAAAAGATTGAATAACGACTTGATCTACCATATCCATTTCATGAATCATGTCAATAATCTGTTGTTCTAACCCAGCATATTGATTCTTATCTCTACGTTTAATCTCTAGTAATATTTTGGTTCTTCCCTTCATTAGCTCTAATGCTTCTCTCAAAGTAGGCATAGATTCTGATGTAGGCAATTTACTAACATGGTCTACCACTGCCGCTTGCTTGAATTGCTCCAAAGTCATATTTTCAATCTTACCTGTACCATTGGTGGTACGATCAATCGTCACGTCATGACAAACCACCACATGGTTATCTTGGGTCATGTGCACATCTAGTTCTACCATATCAACCCCCATTTCAATAGCCTGCTGAAACGAACTTAGCGTATTCTCATTTGCAATCTTTGCACCTCCTCTATGTGCTACTATAATAGTCGATAAAATCATAAAAACTGTAGTTTTAAACATATTTTTCTATCTATTTATATTAATCTTACTTAAGCATTTATGTATTTGAACACCACTTTCACAGCTTGACTGATCCATTGATCTGCACTTTTGACCTTAGGCATTGGTTTGCAAATATCAACAATCACATCATCTATCACAGGTTCATTAATAATACTTTTAATCACAAAATTACCAAACTTATGGGTGATTAAGTCGCTAAACTTCTCACTCTCTGGGTTATAACTCAACAAGGTCTCAGAATATTGTGGCAAACCAGGGAAAGATAACCCAACCGTTTCTTTTTTCAAGAACTCATTAATTTGTTGAGAGAATTTTAACTTGGCAGTACCAAGGATGCGTCCAATCATTGCTACTATCGACTCTTGTGTGTCAGGATATCTATTATTCACGTTGTTTTCAAACTCTTCGATTGTCTGTACGTTCGGAATTTGCTCCATCACATAATATAGCAAGTCTTTGGCTGTATAAATATATCCAGCATCAGTAATTAGTTCGTTAATGTTTTGCAACAAGTGCATAAGCAACTCTTTGTCACGATTCTTGATGGCCGTATCTATGAGTTTTCTCATCAAAGGTACAGACTCCGCGTTTTTGTCATGTTTGTCCCCACCATTACGCTTACAATAGACCATGCAGTACCACGCCATCACATTGCGCTTATATAACTTCATGCTATTGACTTTTTTACTCAAACGCCCTTCGTAATAACCACGCATACGATTTGTCCAATCCTCACACCACTCTGACATGATTTTCCATAAATCCTCAGACATATTATCGGACTGCATACCTATTTGATAAAGCGAATATATCAACGACATCTGAGTGTAATCCCACCATCTAGAACCAGGTATTTCGCTATTTTGTATTTTTTTGAACAAGTGTATGACTAATTCTGGTTGCACCAAATACTGTACCACGAGCACACGCTCAAGAAAGAAATACGAAAGCGCATCACCAGAATAATAGGCATGGAATACTTTATCCAATACTTTGCTAAAGTCTAAAGGTTGTTCTCCTTTTTTAGGAGCTGTGGGGCCCATGTAGTATGAATAGTTCTTAAAATACTCAGCCACCTCTACAATATCATCTCTATTCCATCTATTATCTACAGAGTTTACGGGTATGTAATTATCCTCCCACATGCCTTGGTATTCAATGACATTGTTGCAATACATAGTCTGAGTAAACTGCTTGCGCATAATCGGAGTTAGGAAGGGTGTCACGATTCGTACCAAACTATAATTCAGTGTCAAATGCTTGAATACACTCACAATATCTCCGTATAGAGCCCTTACCTTTTCTGCATCACGCTGTTCTGCTAACATATTCTCAATAATCAGCATCACCTTTAGGCGTATACCATTTTCCAAATAAGATAATAGCAATTTGATACGTTTTATGCCGATCAAAGGTAAACGCCATAATGGAATATTGCATACATAATCTAGCATATATTCGGTGATGGCATAGGTTAGATTTTGCTGCAGTTCTTGATGCGAATGTGTATATTGCTTATTCACAAGATAATAGATATACATACACATTTGGTCTCTCATCTCATTGATATTTTGAGTCATCGCTTTATCCAAGAGTACATATGGACTAATGGTATACATATTCTTGTTGAAATAATCGGTCAGAAACACCCCATTCACAAGTGTCTGATTGGCCACACTTCTTATGCGCATGATTGGTGCTAGTTGTTCGGACAATTCACTATACTGAGCTATCATCTTGTCATCTGCTTTTCCCTTGCTCACTAGTTTGTCCAATGTATTATAACGTTCAATTGCTCCATTCATCCCTTCATTGCGATCCAACATATCCGTTAACAATGCAAACAACCTAGCCTCATAATGCTCAATCACCAACATATTCATGCAGTTATGAACCAGTGACTTGACAATGAAATCATTGCCATATTTTTTCACCAACTCAATAATCAAAGCATTAGTACCCGTATTAATAAAATCCATCAGTACTGCATTCCGTAGTACAGCCACCATTACTTCAGTCATAGCAGCATGTTTTATCGTATTGTAGATACCATCTGGTGATAAACTACCATCTTCTGCTTTGTACTTATCGTAGTACTCTACTGCCATGATATACTCCATATATCGTTCGTATACGAACTGAAGTTTTTCGTCATCCACCAATCGCAGCATAGGTCGCTCTGGTTTGCTCAGCAGTTCCGCAAAAGCAACTGATATGCCATCCTTGCCATATAGCAAGTTTTTCAGCTCCTCCAATGGTGTACCCTTCTTGCTTTTCCTTACTGTAGAGAGGTATACCGTATCACAAGCAAAACCTTGCTCATACTGCATCAATAAGCATTTTCCAATACACGATAATATCTTACGCTGATTTTTTCCTGCATACGAACTAGCTACCGAATCACTCATCTGAGTAAAAAGTTGAATAGATGAGTACTCCAATGAACTCTCACCCATGACCTTGCCTAAGAAATTGGTACAAGCGATCTTCAATATCAGCGGATCTTTCAACCGCACCAAAATGGTTTGACCGATTTCTTCATATCGTGTTTGCATCTGATACAAGGATCCATAAATTGCATATGCACGGATCAACTCAGTGTCTGAGAAACCACGAATAGCCAAATCTTCCTCTTTACCTACTGCATAGAATTTTGACATGTCTAGATGCTTGCATTCTGGTTGGATATGTTGTACCCAAGTATAATTACGGCAAGTCATCAGAATGCGGAATACACTATTTTCTTTTACAACACCAAAGATTTTGACTATATCTTGGAACAATTCTAGAGGACCATTCGAACCTTCGTTATGACCTGCATAGTGCAAACACTCATTTATCGCATCAAAGAAGATATATATGCACTTACCTTCAGCAGACATTTTAGTCTGCAGTTCCTCCACGAGTTTGGTGATGGATTTTTTATAGGACCATTGGAATATTTCTCGCAATGCCATCTCTAGCGATTGCTCAATAAATTCAGTACCAGCAAAGGTCAGCACGGCCTCACCTTGCTCAATAAATTGCTCTGTCCAATAGCACAGTTGGTTCGTCTTACCTTGCCCAGGTTCACCCAAGAGCGGAAAGAACTCCTGCTCAGATGTTATAAAGTCGTGATACACTTTTTCTGCTTGTTCGCGCTGCACATACAACTCTCTGTTGTATTTACGCTGACTATAGATAGAATTCAGATACATCGTCGATCTATCCTGCATAAGTTGTGCATATTCTTTATAGTTGAGTGAACGTGCGATATCAAACGATGGCATAATCACCTGCAACCACTGGTCAATCTGTTGGTTGTACTTCTCACCGATATATGTCACAGCACCTTTGTGCGTACTTACAAAAGAAGCCTCTTCATTTTTCAATGTCTGAAAGACAAAAGGGTAACCTTCTTCAGAGGTATGCACCATAGGATACAACGTATCGGCATCCATATGAATTTCTACATTATCTAGCAGACTGATCAGCTCCTCAAACCTAGGTAACATCTTCTCCACTAAATCTGCATAAATCTCATCAGCCAGAGTAAAACCATGTCCACGATATTCATTGCGGATTGCTACAATACTTTGTTCTCGTTTATTACCGATGTATAGGTTCCTACTCTTAAACGCTCGCAACAATGCTATGGCTAGAGGATGTTCTATTCTCATTTGTTGACATGCCTGCAACAATTGAGGAAGCATCTCATTGCACCAATCGCCAAAGGCAAGTGGTCGTTTTTTATCAATTTTGTTGACTACAGTCAATACCTCTTTGGACGGTTCTTTGCCCGTTATGATTTCTTGACGAAGTAGAGCCATTAATTCGATAGCCATATATTGTGCACTTACTTCAAAGAAATCTAGCATATAATTAAAAGACAACATGTGCTGTCCTTCTGCTCTACTAACGCGAAATCCCTCAACGGGAAGCAACAATGATTGAGGTAATGACATAATCTTATATTATTTACGTTTTGAATTCAATGCAAATAATGCAACCAACACGATCACCAATAATATGATGGATGTCACTAGCCTATACCCCAATAGATTGATAGTAAAAACAGTACTATAATTAAACATCGCATCAAGCAAGCAGTTCAAGTCCCAAATAGTGGAAAACGAGGTTATTATTGCCAAAAAAGTCAAAAAATAATTAGAACGTTTCTCTCGTAACTCTGTTTCTGCTTGTACAGTACGCTTTAATATATTCTTCATCTCTTCCTGCTCATCTGCAATCTCTTGAGAAGACTCGACCACCTTGTTCAACAAGTTGGGTAAAAAATTATAGGAAATGAAGTGATACGTATAGTGATTATCAAAATCCTCTAAATCATTTTGAATCTTATTAATAGGACGTTTTCTCAATCTAAACTCAGAATTTGTTCTGTATAAGAAAATTTTCCTATATAATTGATAAATATAAATCAGTTCAAAATAATCCGTTCTCCACGAGTCTTTTACATAGGATTTCATACCTTCGTCACACATAAAAGTCATGCTATCTAATAAGGGCAAAGCTACCCAATTATTAAAAACTGCTATCTTATATTTTGTCAATATATTCTGTACATATTCCTCATTGCTTCCCATGTGATCAGAAGAATCATTCATAGACAAAGTTCCCAAACTATATAGCAAATTATCTGCATAACTAGAATGTAACAATTCATTATTTATCGTTACTATTTGATATATCTTCAGTTTATTACCATTCTCTACCAACTGATAATTATGTTCAACACATCTCCCAGTCACTTGCTTATATAGTTCACGAATTGGTACAATCACCGTATCAACAAATTCCTGAATATTCTGTTGCTGGTTATATCTACTAATTTGTCGCAGTTGATTGAACACTTTTAGCATGACTTCCATATTTACTTGCGCACAAGACATCCCTATGCTATATATCAACGTATTAAAAGGCAAAAGTGAAATTTGGATTTTATCAATATGAATTGGGATTAGATCTTTTGTCTCAGCATCTCCAATCGTAATATCCTTATTAATCGGCATTGATAAAGACTGGTTGCATTCTGAATAAAAGTGAATAATCTCAGGATAATATACATTTAGCATCTCCAACTTATACTCTTCTGAAACCACTCTACGTTCCCACGAAGTTCGTCCTGCATCTACATTCTTCAAGAAAGTTCTACTCGAAGATTCTACTGTAGAAAAATATCCAGAAAACCAAAACTGATTATCTACAATTATATCCATTTTATTCATTTTATTTTGTTTTTTTGATTTATAGCCGACAAAGTTACAAAAAATATTTGACTCCTCCAAATATCCTCCTCAAATGCTGAAAAAAAACGTAAAAAAACACACATAGCAAAAAGCCATTGTGCGTTCTTTATTAAGCTGCGTAAAATTATTACACCCTAAAATCTCTATCTATATTTTATCTTTCTTCGAATGTTCCATCAGAGTAGAAGATCATAATCTTTTGGATAGAGCGAGTACTGGTCGACGGTGCAGCTACTAATACTTTATCTTTAGTAGGTTGATGCGATTGACGCATCTCTACTATAGCGTCATTATGAACTGTCTTTAATTGCGATTTACTAGGTACATAACCATCAATATACTTATCTCCAAATCCTAAAAACAACCAAGTAGGGCTAATAAAGGGAAAATGATTTGCCACATTTTGTAGGAAATCTAAACTGGGTTTATTACGACCACTAAGTATATTTGAAATGGTACCAGCACTCACACCTAATTCTAATGATAATTGTTTAGAATTAAGTTCCTCAGATTTCATTATTTCGATCAATCGTTCACGTTCGTCCATTTTATTCAATTCTCAGCAAAGTTAATATTCATATTCACAAAACGGCAAATATGTCGTCCTTATTTCGTCTGCAAAGGTATAAAAAATATTTCACATATGCAAATAATAAAATTCACAGTATAAAATTAAATGCCATTCACTTCTGTGAATTTACACATATCGTATTAATTAAGAAAGAATGAGCGACATATAATCACATGCATTAATATGATATATTCTGCCACTTTAGTTATTTAAAAAATATTTACTGATTATCAGTGTGTTATGCTCTTATTAAACTGTTTATATTTTAATATTTTAACAATTTGTAAGATTTGTGATAAATTCATAAATTACTACTTTATTATTTGTATTTATTTTATTGATTATTAGTAAATTATTAGAATATATCAGTAGTTATTATTGAATGATTATCGGTTGATGTATGAGTAGTAGCATGTAGCGTTGGATATGTGTTGTGTTGTTTTTGAATTGTGAATTATTTGTGGTAAAAAATATTTAGATGACATAATGATATTTAGAAATTCACAATAATGGACTATGTTGACAGAGGGTATTCCCTACCCTATAGAGATTGTTTGGTGTTAGGAATATTTATGTAGTATTTGGATGGTATATCTAAATAAGGGAAAGGATTTGATACTTTATGAGAATTGAATATTTTTGAGTAAACTGGTTGATCGTTCAGAATATGCAATTCTCAACAATGTATAAAAATGCTGTCATACTCCCCTTAGAAAGGTTAAGCAAAGGGTAAAAAAAAGAATACCGAACCTTAGACCAAGGTTCGGTAAGAGTTTGGTAAGAGTTCGGTAAATAATGAGCAGAAATAGATAGGTAATCCTTTCGATCAATATAATGGATTACTTATTTTTGATCGTATCAAATCCCTGTCCAAAAACACCACTGACATTGGCTTGACTGACAAAAGCATTTGGATCAATGGTTTTGATGATACGGAAAATGAGTTGACTCTCTTGCTTGCGAGCTAGTACAGTAACAACTCGTATGGGTTGTTGGCTATACCAGCCAGTTCCATCTAATACGGTAACACCACGGTGGACTGTTTGATTAATGGCAGTAGCAATCTCGTCATATTTGGTAGAAAAAATAAAAAACTGAACAGACTGACGCATGCGCGACATGATCCAATCGAGAGCAGCCGTATAACTAACGGTCATACATAGACCATATAGAATACGCTTGATTTTGAAATCAACAATATCCATTCCTTCCACATAGAATCGCTCAGGAATAGGCAGGAAATAACTACTAGCAATGATAACAGCATCGCAAATAACCATGACTTTACCTAGGGAAACATCCTTGTAGTTATTAACAATCATAGCCACGATATCTGTACCACCAGACGAACCATTATTGAGCATAACAATACCCAAACTCATACCAAAGATCACACCACCCACGATACATGCCGTAACGGGATCTTCGATGAGTGGTTCAGAGCGCATAGGTATGACGCGATACCAGAATGCCAATGCTAATGCACCAACGAGTGTACGCACGCAAAATTTCCAGCCTACGGTTAGCGCTGCGATGATAAGAAGTATTGTATTGATCGTTAAGGAACTAATCCATAATGGAATAGAACCTCCATAGTCAGGAAAGATATCTATAAAAAGACCTTGAGTAGCATAGTAAATGATGGAACAAATACCTGTGAGGCCAGCACCCACTACGTTCTGTGGCACGAAGATCCAGTTGACCATCAAGGCAAAAGGAAACAAGCCGAGAATGATGAAGATGTATTCTCGAACGACTTTGCTGATTGGGTATTGTATGTAAGGAGTCATGAAAGGTGAAAAGTGAAAGGTGTTTATTTACCCATTGGGTCGAAACCTTGTCCGAAGACTCCACGCACTTGGCTTTGGCTGACAAAGGCGTTAGGATCAATGGCATTCACCAAACGGAAAATCTTAGCCGATTCGTATTGGCGAGCAATCACCGTGATTACTTTGCCTGGGTTCTTGGTGTAGCCACCTTGCGCTTCAAGGAAGGTCACACCGCGTGGAACTTGGGTCATAATAGCTTCGGCAATCTCCTCGTACTTGCTGGAGAAAATGAAGAACTGCACCGATTGGCGCGTGCGATTGAGCACCCAATCTACAGCAGTACCTGCCATGAAAGTATAGCAAAGACCAAAGAGAATCCTCTCCAGACCTTGACCAAATGGAAGTTCCTTGATTTCAGGCAAGAAATATGCACATAAGATAATTACAATATCGCATGCCATAAGTACGCGTCCCATAGGCAAATGCTTGTATTTGTTGACGATCATTGCTACAATATCTACTCCACCCGTGCTGCCGTTGTTGAGGAATACCACCCCCAAGAAGCAGCCCATAAAGAGACCTCCTAGAATAACAGCCATGAATGGGTCAGAGATGACGGGATCCGCGGGTATTTCTATAATCTTGAGCCAGATGGTGTACCATAATACACCCCAAAGTGTGCGTATGCAGTAACGCCATCCAACCGTAAAATAAGCAGCTATTAACAAGGCTAAATTACATACAAATGAACTCAACCAAATTGGCACAAACTTGTCTGTAGCAAAGTATATGATCTCGCAGAGACCCGTCAATCCACCTCCGACAATGGTGTGCGGCACCAATATCCAGTTCACCGCAATAGCATACGGAATAGTGGCAATGATAATCATTATATACTCTTTTAGAGTTATCAGCGGTTTCATTCGCTGATAGCCTTTGAGTTGTTCACGAAGTTTTCCTTTGGACATAAATGTGTTGTGTAGAATTGTGTAGTATTGGGTAGTATTGTTTTATTTTTCGAATCGTGCAACGAGGTTGCGATCGCCCCAACCGTTGTCCACACGGCAAACTGGCAACCAGAACTTGTTTTCGCGTACCCAAGCGGCAGGATAAGCTGCTTTCTCGCGGCTGTATGGATGGTTCCACTCGTCTGCAACTACCTCATACTCAGCGTGTGGCGAGTTTACGAGTACATTCTCTTTGGCATCTACCTCGCCATTTTCTACTTCGGCAATCTCTTTGCGAATAGTTAGTAGTGCATCGACAAACTTATCTACTTCGCAAAGCGATTCGCTCTCTGTAGGCTCAATCATGAGGGTGCCGTGTACAGGGAAAGAAAGGGTTGGTGCATGGTAGCCAAAGTCCATCAATCGTTTAGCGATATCGGACTCAGTGATACCTATTGAGTGGAACTGACGGCAGTCGAGAATAAGCTCGTGACCTACTCTACCTGTTACGCCTGTGTAAACGATGCCGTAAGCGTCTTTGAGTTTAGCTGCCATGTAGTTGGCAGAGAGGATAGCTGCTGCTGTGGACTCACGCAATCCCTCTTCGCCCATCATGCGGATGTAGCCGTAGGAGATGAGCGCCATGTTGGCATTGCCATAGAGTGCACTTGACACGCGGTTGTTCTCTGCTTGAGGCATGGCACTAACCAAGTGCTCTGCACAGCAGATAGCACCTACACCAGGACCACCACCGCCGTGAGGACTAGCAAAGGACTTGTGGAGGTTGAGGTGGCAAACATCGGCACCGATGATACCTGGATTGGTATAACCAATTTGTGCGTTCATGTTGGCACCGTCCATATATACTTGTCCACCGCAGTCGTGTACGATTTGGCACATCTCGCGGATAGCCATCTCGAAGATACCGTGGGTAGATGGGTATGTGATCATACAACCAGCAAGGTTGTCACGGTTTTGCTCTGCTTTCTCGCGCCAGTCAGCAAGGTCGGTGTTACCATTCTCGTCGCACTTCACTACTACAGGAATCATACCCGCTTGTGCACAAGAAGCAGGGTTAGTGCCGTGAGCCGAAGCAGGAATCAAGAGAATATTGCGGTGGTCTTGACCTTGTTGGTGGAGATACTCACGGATTGTCACAAGACCCGCATACTCGCCTGCAGCACCTGAAGTCGGTTGGAGGTTGCAAGCTGCAAAGCCCGTGATGGTAGCCAATTGTTGCTCAAGTTCTTCGAGTACCTCTTGATAACCAGCCACTTGCCCTACTGGTGCTAATGGGTGAACGCCCATGAAACCAGGATAAGTAACAGGGATCATAGCTGCAGCAGGATTGAGCTTCATGGTGCAAGAGCCAAGAGGAATCATGCTGTGGGTGAGCGAGATGTCTTTGCGCTCTAGGCGTTTGAGATAACGCATCATCTCGGTCTCGGTATGATAGCGAACAAAGACTTCCTCTTGCAAGTAGTCCACTTCGCGTACATTCTCCTCGGAGATTGCCCAAAGACCATTGAATGCCTCGTCGTTATCTTCGTATTGAGCAAGGTTATCGCTGGCAGCAGCAAAGAGGTCAATGATGTCGTTCATATCGTCCACGGTGACGGTCTCGTCGAGTGAGAGCCCTACCCAACCCTCTGCGTCGTAATAGAGGTTGATACCACGCTCTTCTGCCTCTTGGCGAATGCGCTCAACGGTAGTCTCAACAGGGATAATCTTCAGTGTATCAAAGAATTCGGTATTCTCTTGCTCGTAGCCGTAAGCTTGAAGCATCTCGCTTAGGTAAGCTGCTTTGCCGTGAATACCCTCGGCGATCTCACGAATACCTGCCGCACCGTGATAAACACCGTACATACCTACCATGATAGCAGAAAGGGCTTCGGCTGTACAGATATTGGAGGTCGCTTTCTCGCGTTTGATGTGTTGCTCGCGTGTTTGGAGCGCAAGGCGGAAAGCAGGTTTGTCGTGGGTGTCTTTGCTCAGACCGATGATACGACCTGGCATGTCGCGTTTGTACTCCTCGCGGGTAGCCATGTAGCCAGCGGTTGGACCACCATAGCCAAGAGGCAATCCCATGCGTTGAGCAGTACCGCACATGATGTCTGCGTTGAGTGGTTTGAGGAGCGCCAAAGCCATGAGGTCGGCAATGACGGTCACTTTCATACCTGCAGCGTGGCAGTCATCAATGAAAGCAGTGTAGTCTTCAATAGCACCTTCGGCATTAGGCCATTGCACAATAGCACCGAAGAAAGGACCATTGGCTGCGAGCCAGTCTGGAGTGACTTGCGCATAATCCACCATTACGAGGTCGATGTCTTGTCCCTTCGCGCGCGTGCGCATAACATATAAGGTGTTCTCAAAAATCTTTTTGTCCACTAGGACTTTCTTCACCCCCGCTTTCACCATGTCACGAGTGCGGAGGTTGCGCATCATGGTCACTGCTTCTGCAGCTGCTGTAGCCTCGTCAAGAAGCGAGCAGTTAGCGAGAGGAAGACCAGTGAGGTCGCTGATCATGGTTTGATAAACAAACAGTGCCTCGAGGCGACCTTGACTAATCTCTGCTTGGTATGGAGTGTAAGAGGTGTACCAAACAGGGTTCTCCAATATATTGCGTTGAATAACCGCAGGAGTGATGCTGCCGTACCATCCACGACCGATATAGGAGCGATAGAGTTGGTTCTTCGCTGCCATCTGGTGCATGGTGTTGAGGTGTTCTTGCTCGGTGAGTGGCTCATCGAGGTCAAGCGGCTCATCCATAAGGATATCCGCTGGCATGGTTTGTGCGATGAGTTCATCCACACTTTTCACTCCGATTACTTCCAACATCTGCTGTTGGTCTTGCTCTGTCAGACCAATATGTCTGCTTTTCAAGTAGTTAGTTTTCACAATATATTGTTTTTAGAGTTAATACACATTTTAGGGCACAAAGTTACTAATTTTTTTGAATATACACAAGAGGATAGTAAAAAATACTCTTTTTTTTGCACATATACATTTTTTTTCGTACCTTTGCAGTCGATTCCTACGCTAACATTAACATTTAATTCAATATTTTATGAAGAAGATTATTTTATTCTTTAGTGTAGCTGCTATTGTTTGCAGTTGCTCTACTCCTCAAGCAACAACTTATTCTACTCCTAAAGCAACGAGTTATTCTTACTCAGAGTACCAAACTATTTCTCCTTCGCAGTCTGTTTACACTGTTCCTGTAATTGCAGATCTTGATGTCGCCAAAGAGCGTATTACCTATGCAGAGCGTATAAATAAGAATATTACAACTTTAACCGATGCAGAAGTTGAGGCACTCGCTTCTCGTGAGAAAGAGGTTGTTATAGCCAATGCTGCAAAGGCGAATAATGCAGATGTTATCGTAGCTCCAACAATTAATATTACAACAGATGCTAACAAAAATCTTGTAATTGTTGTAAATGGCTATCCTGCGACATACAAAAATTTTCGCAATGCGACAGAAGCCGACAGATGGATTATAGAAAATACAGACAATGCTACTACAAAACAGACTGAACCTGTAGAGGAAAAAGAGGAAAATACAAATCTTTTAAAAAATCTTTTCCAAAAGAGAAACTAATATTATAAGTATATAAATTTTAATTAAACAATGAAAAGAGTATTCTCTACTATATTATTGCTCTTAGTACTTTCTTTTTCTTATCCCATTTTCTCTCAGCAAAGAAATGTAGTAATCAATACGAGTTCTGTTGATCGCACTGTTATTACTACTGATCCTGATGTAGATATATGGACGCAACTAGAACAAGAGCGTATTGCTGCTGAAAGAGCAGAACAAGAGCGTATTGCTGCTGAAAGAGCTGAACAAGCGCGTATTGCTGCTGAAAGAGCTGAACAAGCACGTATTGCTGCTGAGAATGCAGAGCAAGAGCGTATTGCTGCTGAGAGAGTTGAACAAGAGCGTATTGCTGCTGAGAATGCAGAGCAAGCACATATTGCAGATAAGAAAGGTACACAACCAATTGCTATCACCAATGATTTCCAAACTAAATGCGCTCAGATACACAAACAAATAATAAAATTATCTGAACATTACTATGGAGGTCAGGTGCTCAAAAAATATAATAACATATATAAATCTATGCCCCAAACGGAAGAGAATATGCTCAACTTGCAAAAGATTCAGTATGTTGTTATTTCATATTTAAATAGCAAAGGAAGTGCATATCCTACTCTTGAAAAAGAACTCAAGAATGCTGCTTCTGTAGAAGAAGAAATAGCATTCTTTTTGTCTTATTATAAAGAGCAATAGTACATTTTATTTGCAACAAAACAACAAAGGTATGCGCAGAGAAGCATACCTTTGTTGTTTTTTATCTCTTTAGTATTCCCTTTTCTTGCCCGTTAGTTGCCACCTATTTGCCCCCTATCTCCATTGGAACCTGATTGGAACCTCATTGGAACCTCACTGAAGGATGACTATAACATCTCCCTACTATCTATATCAGTTCTACCCCTCTTTAGCAGCTTTCGCCAACTCCTTCCTCACATAGTCGCACAATCGTCCAGGCACATAGGGCTTTCCTTTCGAGTCTGGCATGCGTTGATGCTTACTCGCTTCGCGCAAAGCTGCCCGATACTTCGTTTCCCATTCAGCACGACGTACTGGGTCTTTCAATATGGCACTGGCTTCAGCGCTAACTGCAGCAAAACTTTTGACGATAGGACGTTCTGCCATTTCCTTTTGTTTCTTCTTCGAATACTCAGGTTTGCGGCAGTAGGCAGCATACCCTACTCTGCCAGGAATGGGACGAAGGTAGTGGTCTTTGTCAATAGAACCACCGATACTCTCTAAAAATGATGCTACGTGTACAATCATAGTTGTGAATTGGGCTCCTCTTCCGTTTCGCCTTCTGGTGTACTGCGCATGACAACAGGTTTGAAGCGTTTTTGGCGAAGTTGCCAGCGTTCGCGGGCATATTGCTGCATGTCAGTGACAACGTCCATCTCGTCGATGATCTCCAAACCGAAGATAGTTTCAATCACATCCTCAAAAGTGATGATACCTTGCAAGCAACCATACTCGTCAATCACCACGCCAATCTGCGACTTCTCCTTGAGCATAGCGTCGAAGATATCGCCGACATTCATCTCTTCGTTGAAGTACAAGAGTGGTCGTTTGATCTCGCCTAGGGTCTTCTGGAATTGGTCTTCCGTCAAATCCTCCAACGCGTCGCCACGCAGGACATAGCCCGTGATGAACTCGGGCGAGTCGGCATAGACAGGGATACGCGAGAAATGATCGTATTGGTCGCTATCGTAATACTCGCGCAGGGTCATCTTCTCCGAAGCAATAGCAGCCACCACGCGAGGGGTCATCACCTCGTATGCCTTCACCTCGTTGAGGCGCATGACATTGCGGATAATCTTGTTCTCGTCCTCCTCAATCACACCTTCTTCTTCGCCCACATTCGCCATGGCAATCACTTCCTCACGGCTGACAGCCGCTTCGTCGGGCTCTGGGAAGAGGCGAGCAATGAGCTCGATGATCTTCACCACAGGGAACATCGCCCACACCAATACACGAATCACATTGGCAGCAAAGCCCATGAGTTGTTTCCAATAGGTAGTACCGATGGTTTTAGGGATAATCTCTGAGAAGACCAATATCAGCACCGTCATCACGCCACTCGCAACACCAAACCACGCTTCGCCAAAGACCAAAGTGGCTTGCAGACCCACACCTGAAGCACCTACAGTGTTGGCAATCGTGTTGAGCGAAAGGATAGCCGCCAATGGACGCTCGGTGTCCACTTTGAACTTCTTCATGAGTTTGGCGGGCTTGTAACCCTCCTCTTCACGAAGATTGATATACGACAAGGTGGTGGACATCAATACTGACTCCAACAAACTACACAAAAACGATACGCCTACGGCAAGAAAAAGATATAATAATAAGTACGAAACCATGAATAAAATCAATAATCGCTACAAAGGTACTGCTTTTTTTCTATACCTGCAAATATTTTAAGCTTTTTTATTCTCGCGATTGAGGAAACACTCAATCGTATTGCGCATGAGCATGGTGATAGTCATAGGTCCTACACCGCCTGGGACAGGGGTGATCGCACCTGCTACGGGCAGTACTGCCTCATAATCCACATCACCTACGAGTTTGCCGTCTTCGGTGCGGTTGATACCCACATCAATCACGGCTGCGCCTGGTTTCACATACTCGGCAGTCACCATCTTTGCACGACCTACAGCAGCCACGAGGATATCTGCTTCGCGGCACACGGCAGCCAAGTCCTTGGTACGGCTATGCGCGATAGTCACAGTAGCATTGCGGTCAAGCAAAAGTTTAGCAACTGGTTTGCCCACGATATTGCTGCGACCGATGACTACGGCTTTCTTGCCTGCAATCTCCACGCCTGCTTGGTCAAGCAGTTCGATAATACCTTTTGGGGTACAAGGCAGGATGCAATGTTGGTTGAGCCAAAGGCGTGCCACGTTCTCTGGGTGGAAACCGTCCACATCTTTCTCAGCAGAGATAGCTGCGATGACCTTGTCCTCAGAGATATGCTTTGGCAATGGCAATTGCACGAGAATACCGTCCACGAGAGGATCGTTGTTGAGTTTGTCAATCTCTGCAAGGAGTGTTGCTTCGCTCACATCTTCAGGCAGTTCCACCAAATGGCCGTCAAAGCCACAATACTCGGTTGCTTTAATCTTGCCGCGCACATACGAGCGGCTGGCAGGGTTGTTGCCCACGATAATTACCATAAGGCATGGGCGGCGACCATATTGCTCCGCCAATGCATCTACTTCAATTTTCATCGCATCCTTGAGGGATTGCGAGATTTGTTTACCGTCTATTATCATATGTTTAGTTCACTTTGTTCACGTTATTGGTTCGTTTCACTCACGAAAGTGGTTCGCTGCGTTCACGAAAATGATTCGCGTTGCTCATGAAAGTGGTTCGTTTCACTCACGAAAATGATTCGCTTCGCTTATGTACGCTTTAGCCACTTTCGCTTTAGCCATCTACGTCGCCATAGGCGACCACTTTTCGTGCCTTTGGCACTCAAAGTGCCCAATGCGCAATGTCTTTGCGATAGAAGAGGTTGTCGCAGTGGATTTTCTCGATCTCCTTATATACTTTAGCTTGTGCCTCGGCGATGTCTTTGCCTGTAGCAATGCACATCATCACGCGACCGCCATTGGTCTTGAGCACACCGTTGTCGTTCTTGGTACCCATGTGGAATACAGGACCGTCGAAGAGCTCAACTCCTTCAATAACAGCGCCTTTCGCATAGTCGCCTGGGTAGCCTTTAGAGGCAAGTACGACACCGATGGTGGCTTCGTTGCGCCAACTCATCGCCTTATCGCCTTGTTGCCTCATCGCCTCATCGCCCGTAGCAATGCCGTAGAACACATCGTAGGCATCAGACTCGAGGAGAGGCAATACGACCTCGGTCTCTGGGTCACCAAAGCGAGCATTAAACTCGATGACCTTCACACCTTGAGCGGTCTTCATCAGTCCGCCATAGAGTACGCCTGTGAGTGGCAAGCCCTCTTGGCACATGCCTTTGGCTACGGCTTCGAGGACATATTTGCGGGCAAATGCCTCATCTTCTTCGGTCACGAATGGCAGCGGAGTGTATGCACCCATACCGCCGGTGTTAGGACCTTCGTCGTTGTCGAAAGCGCGCTTGTGGTCTTGCGAGAGAGGCATTGGATAGACATTCTCGCCATTCACAAAGCACATAAAGGAGAACTCTGGACCTTCCAAAAACTCCTCTATCACCACTTTGCCTTTGCCAAATGCCTCATTGCAGAGCATATCTTGCAGCGCAGCATCCGCTTCTTCAAGAGTGTTGGCAATGACCACACCCTTGCCTGCTGCCAATCCGTCGTATTTGAGTACGATAGGCAGACTGCCTGCTTTGACGTATGCCAATGCCTCGTTGTAGTCGCTAAAGGATTGATAACCAGCAGTTGGCACATTGTATTTGTCCATAATAATCTTGGCAAACTCCTTGCTCGACTCTATTTGTGTAGCCGCTTTGGTATGACCAAAGATAGGCATACCTTCCGCACGGAAAGCATCTACCACACCTGCTGCCAATGCTGCCTCTGGACCTACTACGGTGAGATCGACTTCCGTCTCTTTGGCAAAGAGCAATAAGCCCTCTACATCGGTGTCTTTGATAGCTACGCACTCAGCGAGTTGAGCGATACCTGCATTACCTGGAGCGCAGTAGATCTTCTCCACTTGTGGGCTACGTGAAAGGGCATACACAATTGCATGCTCTCTTCCGCCTCCACCTATAACTAATACTTTTTTCATTTGCAATTAATGTTTGAAGTGGCGTGTGCCGGTCATGAGCATGCAGATGCCGAGTTCGTCGGCTTTGACAATGCAGTCGTTGTCGCGGATACTGCCGCCAGGTTGAACGATAGCGGTTACACCATATTGTGCAGCCAATGCTACGGTATCGTCGAATGGCAAAAAGCCGTCAGAAGCGAGGATAAGACCTTCAGTCACACCTGCTGCGTGCGCTTGCTTCATAGCAATCTCCGCACTACCTACGCGGTTCATCTGACCTGCACCTACGCCCAGCGTTTGACCATTCTTTACCACTACTATCGCATTGGATTTCACGTGCTTAACGATATTCCAACCGAATTGCATGTCTGCCAATGTTGCTGCATCAGGTTGTACCTTAGTAGCGCACATGTCAGCAGTGATCGTCTCGATTTGGGTGTCGAGGTGTTGTACGAGCAAACCGCCGTTCACGCTCACATATTGGTCGATGGCTTCGCTGCTTGGAGTCATGTCCACTTGGATAACACGGAGGTTCTTCTTGGTAGCGAAGATCTCCATTGCCTCATCGGTGAAGTCTGGAGCAATCACAATCTCAAGGAAGATAGGCTTCATGCCGAGGGCAATCTCCTTGGTGATAGTGCGGTTGCAGATCACTATACCGCCGTAGATGCTTACGGTATCTGCTTCGTATGCCTTTTGCCATGCCTCTTCGATAGTCTCAGCCACAGCAGCACCGCAAGGGTTCATGTGCTTGAGGGCTACGCAGAAAGGTTGTTGGAAGTCGCGTGCGATATTGAGTGCAGCGTTGGCGTCTTGGATATTGTTGTAGGACATCTCCTTGCCTTGGAGTTGTTTGCCACTGGCAAGTGAGAATGGGATAGCTTTAGTAGAAGCATAGAACTTAGCCGATTGGTGAGGGTTCTCGCCATAACGAAGACCTTGCTTGAGGTCGAACTCAAGGAAGAGTTTCTCGTTGAGGCCTGCTTTCTCGCGCATGTAAGTAGCTATGCAGCAGTCGTATTGCGCAGTATGGGTGTATGCCTTAGCAGAGAGTTGGAGACGGGTCTCAAGCGTGGTGTTACCTGTTGCGTTGATCTCAGCGAGGATAGTGTCGTAGTCCGCAGGATCGCAAACGACAGTCACATCGTTGTAGTTCTTCGCTGCAGAGCGCAACATAGATGGGCCACCTATATCAATCTTCTCGATGGCTTCTGCCATAGTAGTACCCTCTTTGGCGATGGTCTCGCGGAATGGATAGAGGTTCACGCACACGAGGTCGATGAACTCGATGCCGTTCTCCTGCAATGCTTGGAGGTGAGATGGCTCATCGCGGCGAGCGAGAAGACCGCCGTGCACCTTTGGGTGGAGGGTCTTAACGCGACCGTCACAGATCTCTGGGAAACCTGTTACATCGCTGATGCCGATAGTTTTAACACCTGAATCTTCGAGGAGTTTTTGTGTACCGCCTGTGGCGATAATCTCCCAACCTGCTGTTTGCAGGCCCTTTACAAAATCAACTAATCCTGTTTTGTCGCTTACGCTGACTAATGCTCTTTTGTTCATTTTATTCACGTTTATGGTTCGCTTCGCTCACGAATCATGGCTCATACGAGCGAAAATGGCTCGCCTTCGGCTCACGAATGGTGGCGTTGCGTATATTTTTATTTAGATTGCAATTTTTTGATGAGTGTTTCAATTTTACACTCTATTTCAATAATCTTATCTCGTAACTCTTTAGAACTTTCAGCAGATAAATAGTTTATATCCTCTGCTATGTATAACATGTTGCGAACTTCGCCACATGATCCATATGCAATATTCAAGAAATTAATAAACTGCTTGTTATCCTTTGCGAATTTATTTCTTTGAAAACCCTCAGAAATATTATTCATTATTGAAACAGCAGCACGCTGAATTTGGTCGCGAAAACCGAAATCATTGTTGCTTCTGAATAACAGATATATTCTCCGAACCAGTTCTCTAGATAATTGCCAGATAACTAATTCTTCAAAGTTATATACCATGCTCATAATCCTGTTTTTTAGTTCACTTTGTTCACGTTAGTAGTTCGCTTTGCTCACGAATGGTGGCTGCGCGAAAGTAGTTCGCTTTGCTCACGAATGGTGGCTGCGCGAAAGTGGTTCGCTTTGCTCACGAATGGTGGTTTCGCGTTATTTACGTCAAAGACCATTATTCGCTTTAGCCATTGTTCGTGCCTTTGGCACCACTTTTCGTCGCTATTTGGCGACCATCGTTCGTTCCGCAGGAACTTAGAGGATCTCGTTTTCTCCTTCGATAACTTTACCAATCACTTGGGCTTTGTCGCCGTGCTGAGCGAGGATAGCGATGGCTTTCTCTGCGTCTGCTGCTGGCATAGCAATCACCATACCAATACCCATGTTGAAGATGTTGAACATCTCGCGGTGAGGGATATTGCCCCACTTCTCCAAGCATTGGAACACTGGCAAAATCTCCCATGAACCCTCAGTCACGCTGAAGCCCTGACCATCCTTCAAGATACGAGGGATATTCTCATCAAAGCCACCGCCTGTGATATGTGCTACGCCGTGCACATCGCAGTTGCGGATTACCTCCAGCACTTGCTTCACATAGATACGAGTTGGAGTCAGCAACACTTCGCCGAGTGGTTTCTCGGCATTGAGTTCTGGATAAACGGTGTGGAGGTCAAGCCCTGCATCGCTAACCACCTTGCGCACAAGACTGAAACCATTGCTATGTACGCCCGAAGAAGAGATACCCACGAGCACATCGCCTACGGCCACTTTGCTGCCGTCGATGAGTTGAGATTTCTCTACCACGCCAGTGGTGTAACCTGCAATGTCGTATTCGCCATCACCATACATACCTGGCATCTCAGCTGTCTCGCCACCTACGAGGGCGCAACCTGCTTGGCGGCAACCTTCTGCCACACCTGCCACAATGGCCTCTACTTTCTCAGGGATGTTATGACCAATAGCCACATAATCAAGGAAGATAAGTGGTTCTGCACCTTGTGCAAGCACATCGTTCACGCACATCGCTACAGCATCAATACCGATGGTATCGTGCTTGTCCATGGTGAAAGCGAGTTTGAGTTTGGTTCCTACGCCATCAGTGCCGCTCACGAGGACAGGCTCTTTGATATTGAGTGCCGAGAGGTCGAACATTCCACCAAACGAACCGATATTGCCCATTGAGCCAAAGCGGTTGGTACTTTTTACGTGTGATTTAATACGACTTACTACTTCGTATCCGGCTTCGAGGTTCACGCCGGCTGCCTCATAATGTTGTGCCATAATATTTTAGTTACATTTCATTTCACGTTAGTGGCTCCTAAGGGAGCGTTGATGGTTCGCTGCGCTTCACGAAAGGTGGCTGCGCGTTAGTACTTCCCAATGTCCGCCTTTGGATGGGCCTACCCATTGAATATTGTAATACTGTCGTAATGCATCTATATCGCGTCGTATGCTGCGTATTGTGATACCATGAATAGTAGCCATTTTATTGGCAGATATGGTATTGTCCGTTGTTATGAGATGCAAAATTTCCTTTTGTCTATCGGTTAGTTTTTGGGTGACATTTTGGGTGACATTTTGGGTGACATTGCTTTGTTTTTCGCCTAAATATGGTTGCTCTTTCCATTCGGCAGATGGATTGATGTGCAAGTATCTGTTGCGTAGGTCCCATTGCTCACCTAATAGCAGATTGCGGAAGAAGCGTTCCAAATATATTGGCGAGTAATCAATGCCTTTGACTGCGTTCTTGTAGTTGGCTCTTACTAAGGCATTGCGGAAGTACCACGAATACTTTGCAAACAAATCGTTATCTACATTGAAACCTATATGACGCAGATACAGGATGGTAAATACTGCCGTAGTGCGTGTATTGCCCTCTCCGAAAGGATGAATTTGCCATAATCCCGAAACGAATTGTGCTATGTGCACTACTTGTTGCTCCAGTGATAGGTTCTTATAACTGAAATTACGCTCTTGCTCTATCTCAAACTCCAATGCGCGGTATAGGTCTTCCCAGTTGAGATAATTGACTGTATCAGAGTCCAATACCCATTCTTTCTTTGTGATATCGTAACGGCGTATCTCGCCTGCGTGCTTTAGTACTCCGTCAAATATCCTTCGATGCAAAGCAACAAATCCTTTCGCACTAAAGTCCAGCGATACTGAAGATAGAATCTTTGTGATGTTTGCCGATGCTTTATCTGCCTCACATTGGTCATCATCGATTGGCTCGCGTGATGCTTTGGATTGATAATAGGTCTTTATCAAATGGCGTGCCTCGTCAATGTCAATCTTGCCCTCTATATGCTTTTTTGCTGTTTCTTTCAGGTAGTCAGATGTTTGCAATCCATCCACAGCCTGCAAACCAATTGCCGTCCGCCAAATGGCAGCTCGTTCTTGTTGATTGGGCTCACCCTGACGGATGTATTCATCAAACTCCAAAAAATCAGTCATTCTATTGAGATTTTAGAAAATTCTCGGCGCAAATTAAATTCGGGTACAAAGGTAATCATTTTTCTGCATATACGCAAGGAAATGTTTAGAAAGTTTGTGAGGAATTTTATTTTGCTAAATCGGGTGTGAAATTCCCTACAAGTTTCGGGACCACGATAGGAGATCTATGGGAGATCTGTGGGCTTTCTGTGGCTTTTTTGATGCGTCTCTATAATAATGCTGCAAAAATCTTCGGCGCGGAAGGGGTTTTGCGCCGAAGATTGGAGAATTTGGAGGGTAAAATGGTATATACAACACGCGGAAGCATCTGTATTACAAGAGTTTCCGCGTGGGTATATTTTTTTTGAAAAAAGTTTTCGCGTGCCGAAAGTTGTGCCGAAGATTGTGTCGAATCGGCAGTGAGCGATGTTGCGTTGCGCTTGATGATTGCCCTCTTGGCGAACTAATAAGAAATCCTTGTGAGTTCGATTATTTGCAACAAAGGTAGTATATCAAACTCAAAAAGTTGTCAATTTATTAGGAAAAATGTATTTTTTAGATTATATTGTGTCGAAATTAAGTATAATATTATGAGTATGATTTATGGTTATATTCGCGTAAGTTCTGACAAGCAGACGGTTGAGAACCAGCGATTTGAGATTGAAAGATTCTGCAAAGTAAACAACATAGGCATTGATGGTTGGATAGAAGAAACTATCAGTGGCACAAAAGCCTATAATAAAAGGCAATTGGGTGTATTGTTAAGGAAAGCACAAAAAGATGATGTAATCATTTGTTCTGAGTTGTCACGGTTAGGAAGGTCATTATTTATGATTATGGAGATACTGAGTATCTGTATGAAAAAAGAATGTCGCGTATGGACTATCAAAGATAATTACCGTTTAGGAGATGATATACAAAGTAAGGTATTAGCTTTTGCCTTCGGACTATCAGCAGAGATTGAAAGGAATCTGATTAGCCAACGGACGAAAGAAGCATTAGCTCGGAAGAAAGCGGAGGGTGTAAGATTAGGAAGACCTGTAGGCAAACAATCCCGCCAATGTACTTATAAATTACACAAGAGAGAATGTTTAATACGAGGACTAATAGCAGAAGGGCTATCTTTCAAAAAGATAGGTGATATATTACATGTAAATAAAGATACAGTTCGAAAATATTATCATACTTTTATTGAAAACAACTGATATGAATAGAGCGATTTTGTTCAGTTGCA
>JAFTXV010000022.1 GCA_017461505.1 Paludibacteraceae bacterium
ATATCTGCCGGTATACGCTCCAATGCCATAACTGCACAGGCACCTGCCGCCTCAGCAATCTTTGCCTGCTCGGGTGTGGTAACATCCATAATAACTCCGCCTTTTAACATCTGTGCCAATTCCTTATTTAACTTATATCTGTTTTCTGCCATTTTCTTTGCCTCCTAGGTTGTTTTTTTAAGTGATTCCCATTATAATACCTACTGACCATATTAAAATACCCAATTCAAATATATTCAGAAAGGTCAGATTGAGGAGATATAAGCCTATGATTACATATTCATTTGCAGATATAGGGTCAGATTCCCTATATATACATTTATATAAATGCATAAAAAATGACATATTACAGGGCATTTTGCAGGCAGGAGAAAAACTTCCTTCCAAACGCAGTCTTGCAAAAAATCTGAACATAAGTGTTATTACTATTGAAAATGCCTATGCTCAGCTTATTGCAGAAGGCTATGTATATTCCATTCCTAAAAAAGGTTTTTTCGTGGCAGATATCAAGAGCTTACACAAAAAAGAGGAACCCATTCTTTCCACAGAAAACGTACAGCTTTCTTCCGGTAAATCTAATTATCTTGCAGATTTTACCAGTAATCAGACAAGCTCCGAACACTTTCCCTTTTCTATATGGGCGAAACTTACCCGTGAATTATTAACCCATAACCAGTCAGAGCTTTTGACAAATCCGCCCTGCGGTGGTATTCTGCCTCTTCGTGAAGCAATTGCAAAGCATCTGAAAGATTTTCGCAATATGACAGTCTCACCGGAACAGATTATTATCGGCGCAGGTACTGAATACTTATATGGATTACTGATACAGCTTCTTGGATTTGATAAGCACTATGCTGTAGAAGATCCCGGTTATAATAAAATTTCTCAGATTTATGAAAGCCATTGCATTTTATGCGATTTTGTTTCCATGGATTCTTCTGGAGTGAATATTTCAGATTTGGAAAAACAAAATATTGACATAATACACATCTCTCCGTCACATCATTTTCCTACGGGAACTGTTATGCCTATCAGCCGGAGATATGAGCTTTTGGGCTGGGCTGCCAAATCAGATATGCGATATATTATCGAAGATGATTATGATAGTGAATATAGACTGAGCGGACAACCAATACCAACCTTGCAGAGTATTGATATACAGGAAAAAGTCATCTATATGAACACTTTTACAAAAACGCTTGCCTCCACCGTACGCATCAGCTATATGGTACTTCCAAAGCATTTGGTCAACACATTCTATTCTAAGTTATATTTTTATTCTTGTACTGTCTCAAATTTTGAGCAATACATATTAGCACGCTTTATCTCAGAAGGATACTTTGAAAAGCACATTAACCGTATGCGCAACTACTATCATAGCAAAAGAGATTTGATTTTGCATACGATAGAAAATAGTCCTCTTGCTGCTTATGCAACTATTTCAGAAGAAAATGCAGGTCTACACTTTCTTCTGAAGTTAAAAACAAATTTATCTGACAAAGAGTTCCTTCAGCGGATGGAACATTCAGGTATAAAACTATCTTCTCTGTCTCAATATTATCAGGTGCCACCAGCGGCAGTAGAGCATATTTTTATCATTAATTATTCTTTTGTCGCAGAAGAAAATATTGAAAAAGCAATTCAGATGATTTATCGTGCGCTTTTTTAAGAAACCTTAAGTACACATAGCAAATGACCAGATATAGAAATCTTGAATTTCTACATCTGGTCATATTTTACTCATTATTTCCAATATTCTTCTGCCAGTCAATCAAATCCTTCAAGGTTATCGTATCCACTACACCATTGATTGCATCACTTATTTTTCTCCATAAAAGATATGTAACACAG
>JAFTXV010000014.1 GCA_017461505.1 Paludibacteraceae bacterium
TGTATGTTAACGATTTCCGTTGACTACTTTCTATCTTATTTGTAGCTTGGGTTGACTGAGTTAAACTTTATTTTTAGTTATCGTTGACTTGTTTTTAACTTAGTCATGAAATAGGTTTACTTCCCATAATTTGAACAAGCAAGAGAAGAGCAAAGAAGTTCCTCTCTCTGCCTGTTCTAGTTCTGTCATAAGCAGAACATTCTATGTTGGGGATGCAAAGCTATGACATTTTTTTCAAATCAGCATTCTTTTGATGGCGATTTCTCTGAAACTTGTCCATTTTTTCTGTATTTCTCCCTTCATTTGGCGTGCTTGTGCGGGTGTCATCCCGTCCAGACTCCAGTGTGGGCGTTCGTTGTTGTAGAAATCCACCGCCACCTTCAATGCCTGCCGTACTTCTCCAATGGAATGGAACTCCATACCTTTGAACAGTTCATTCTTGATGGTGTTGTTCACCCTCTCGGCTACGGCATTGTCTTTCGGATTACCGCACTCCGTCATGCTGATGCTCACACCTGCCTGTTTGAGTCTGTCCGTATAGGCATAGCTGGCGTACTGTACCCCACGGTCGGAGTGATGGATGAGGTTATGCAGTTCTTCCTTGCTGCAATGGCCGAGAGCCATATCCAAAGCCTCCAGAGTGTGACAGGTTTCCAACGTCTCTCCGACGCTGTATCCGACAATCTCCTTTGTGTAATAGTCCGTCACAAGGGACAGGTAACAGAATTTGTTTTCTCCGTTTGTAGAATTGGACCACAGCAGGATATAGGTTATGTCACTGACATAGAGTTGGCGAGGACGTGTGGGAATCAGCTCCTTCACAAGGTTCGGATAGAGTGGAAGACCATGCCTTGAATCTGTGGTGGAGACACGGCGTCTGCGCTTGCGGACTTTGAGACCGTACTGTTCGATGATGTCATAGAAGCGGTTGTAGCCGACACGGTTCTCCTGACCGAAGCACTGGGTGTACATCAGCCAAAGCTTGTTGCCCCCTATGCCAGGATCCTTCTTGCGGACATCCTTGACGAACTCCACCACGAAAGACTCCAGCGCCAGACGCTTCATCAGATGATCTTCATGCTTGTAGTAGGCTTGCTTGCTCACACCAAGTAGGCGACACATCGGGACGATGCCATAGAGCTTGACGTCCCGTGTGTGAAGCCTTTCTGCTACTTGGTGCCAGCTTTTTTTAGGTCTATACCATAGACTTCCTTGCCAAAGGCTACCATCTCTTCATAAAAGTCCGCACGAAGCCGTTCCTGTGAGAGCTGCTTCTTCAATTCCGAGATTTCACGAAGGAGTTTCTTGTAATCATCGGGAGCGATTTCTTTACCTTGTTTCTTCATCTGTTCACACATTTGAGGGTTTTCGGCCTCAAAGGTACGAATCCAATTGTAAAGTGTAATCTTTGAAATCCCTTTTTTTGCTGAAAATTCAGAAACCTTACCATGATTCACATAATAATGCTCCAATAATTCATGCAAAAGGGCATTCCGCTCCGAACGGGTCAGATTGATTTGCTTTTTTCTTGCTTTCATTAAGTTGATTCTTTAAGAGTCAACCTTTTCTACAAAAAGACA
>JAFTXV010000003.1 GCA_017461505.1 Paludibacteraceae bacterium
CGGTGCCATCTTCATTAACGAAAGTGATAGTGTAATAGATAATTATCTTTTCGTACTGTGCCGTCACAGTCAAATCACTCTGCACATTGCTGAAGTCTTTATCCCAGCCGATGAATGTATAGCCTTCACGCACTGGAGCAGCAGGTGCAGTAGCAGATTTGCCTTGCTCGACTTGCTCAGTCTTGAGTGTAGTACCGTCCCAATCTTGGAAAGTGACTGTGTAGTATATAGGTTCTGGAGCATTTTGTTCGTATTGCGCAGTTACAGTCAAATCACTCTGCACATTGCTGAAGTCTTTATCCCAGCCTATAAATGTATAGCCTTCACGCACTGGAGCAGCAGGTGCAGTAGCAGATTTGCCTTGCTCTACTTGTTCATTCTTGAGGATACTGCCATCCCAATCTTGGAAAGTGACTGTGTAGTATATAGGTTCTGGAGCATTTTGTTCGTATTGCGCAGTCACAGTCAAATCGCTCTGCACATTGCTGAAGTCTTTATCCCAGCCGATAAACGTATATCCCTCTCGTACTGGGTCGGCAGGAGCGGTAGCTGATTTACCCTGTTCCACTTGCTCGGTTTTAAGTGTTGTGCCATTCCAATCTTTGAAAGCAACTGTATAATATACAATCGGTTTAGATACTATAATAAGGCAAGTATCCGAAAAGTTTCCTTCTTTTGTTGTGACAATTACCATTGCTTCGCCTGCATTATTCGCTGTTATTCGACACCTAGTAGAGCCAGATGCGTTTACTTTAGCAATATTCTCATTTGTAGTACTCCAAACAATCTCCTTATTATCTGCGTTGGTAGGTTGTACCGTAGCAGTAAGATATTTAGTAGAACCTGTTTGCATTTCGAGAGAGGAGTTATCAAGTGTAACACCAGTAACTTTGGTAATTACATCTACACTGCAATATGCCTTCAACCCATTAATCGTTGTTGCCACTACCGTAACATTGCCTTCTGCATGTCCCGTAACGAGTCCATCCTTAGATACTGATGCTGTATATGTATCCCACTCATTATACATGTTCCATGTTATATCTCTCGTTGCATTCTCTGGCAAAATAGAAGTTGTCAGTTGATATGTTTCTCCGATACCTATAGTTATCCTATCTGGAATAATACTTACGGATGTTGGATTAATTGCAGCGACAGTTATGAGTATAGTAGCCGTGTAAGATGGATTTGAACTATTTAGTGTTATCGTTGCTGTTCCTGCTTTTTTCGCAATCAATTTACCTGTATAATCAACATATAAGACACTCTCATCACTACTAGACCACATGTACCCTTCTGGCTGTGTACTGGCATAAATAGGAGTAGTATTGGCTGATAACTGCATTGTCTCGCCAACATTCATTGTCGTTGAAGGTGCATGGATGCTGATACCCTTCAAATCGTATTGATATACGCTAAATGTCCTACTACATGTATAACCATTAGGATGTTTGATTGTGAGTGTTGTGCTTCCTTTGGTATAGCATGTCAATGTTCCTAGAGCACAGCGTTTCCCATTATAAGTAGTATCTTGCGAAATAATTTCAAATTGAGCGACTTCTGGATTGCTATTTTCAAACGTAATTGCTTGATGTAAACTATCAGGATTGATAGTAATCGCCATGAGAGTTTGCCATCCTACATAATTCATAGATGTTGAAGCAATATATATCCAATCAGGAGTATCTATACGACGGAAATATTTTTGTGCAACTACGCTTATAGATGGGTGATAAACATTTAATGTACATCTCTTTTGGAAATTGCCCTCTACTGTGGTGGCTGTGATATATGAAGTGGTAGTATAGCCTGCACGGCTCTGTAAGAAATGAGTTGTTACAAGACCAGACTCATCCACTTCTGCCACATCAGTATATGTATTCGTAATTGTCCAGTAGATTCCCTTTTCTTGTGCGTCTATAGGTAATACATTGGCATGAAGTTGCACTTGTTCGCCTGCTATAACATTTAGTACAGTTTCTTCCATCTCAATACCTGTCACCATTATAGGGTCTGGACTATCAGGTATACTGCTTTCATAAAAACAACGTAGATATGGATAGCCATCATTAATAGTATCGTTTCTGCCCCAAATAGTTTCGAAATCAAATCCTGCAAATGTAGATTTAGCGTGCATCTCATTGGTAGTTTTACCATTACCTGCACCTTTCTCTTTACCATTAACTTGTTTGTCATAATAGGTATTGGTTACAGTAGTACCTGAGCCTGTAGCAACGGCTCCATTATCTGTCTTACCAGCTGCATAACTATTTATAATTGTTCCATTAGAACCCATTAAACCACCGACAGAGGTCGTTTGTACATCTCCTATAAAGGGAGCAGCATATTTAGGTTTATGTATTTCATATATATTTACGTGTGCATAACTATTTTCCACAACACCATTGCTAGTAGTTTGCATTTCACCACTAACTAAACCACCAGCTTTACTACAATCTTCCATGTAGATATTTCCTTTAGCAAAACATTGCTTCACGGTACAATTGAAGTCGCCTCCCATTAATAGACCAAATGATGAATCCATACGGCGGGTGTCGCTGTCGCATTTGCGGAATGGCTTGTATGCATCGCCATTTTGTCCATCGGTGTCGTGCGATTGTAAATCAATGACTGAAGCCGCAATTCCAAGGTTTTGGATAATAGCAGTGCTTGCTGTTTTTCCGAAAAGTCCTGCACCACCACCATTGCTGCTAACACTTCCTCCTCCATCAGGTCCAGGCATGCCACTACGTTCTATAAACATACCATAAATAGTGTGCCCCTGTCCATCAAACGTTCCTTTGAATGGATGGGAACCCTCTCCAGCATTTGCACCATGTGCATTGCCGATTGGTTTCCAAGGAACACCATATGCACCTCTTCCCCAATATTGCCAATCGGTAGTATCACAAAGAAAAATATCATTTTCCAAAACAACCTTCTTCCCTTCAAAATCCATAGGAGTATATACTTGACTGAGTGCTTGGTTAGGATAAGATGCTGTATGAGTATTTGAATAACCCGTACTGCATTCTACTTTTTCACCCCAATCCCACCAACCGTCATTCATGGCAATTAGTCCACGCAGTTGTGCGGCAGTGCGTATACGATAGGTTGTAGTAAATTCGTTTTGGAAAGGAGTAATATCAATATCAAAACGCGTATCTTCTATCCAACGAGCATATAAAGTGATATCCTGTGTAATGGTATCGTTTGCAAAATCAAAGAATTGTTTACATTCTGCATCTTTATACCATCCTGCAAATAAATACCCATCTTTTGCAGGACGGCGTGGAGGTAGTACTATAGACCCAGCTTCTGCATATTTAGGATAAACTACTTCTCCTCCGTTGGAATTAAACTGAATCGTAATAGCAGGGTGCCATTTAGCATCCTTAGCTATTTGAGGATATTTTCCTTCTTGCCATTGCCAGTAATGCATGTGTAGCTCTTCATCGTGTTGTGCATTCCAGCGAGTAACTGTGTAATTGAGAATATTGACATATTCTTTAGATTGCAACCATTCAGTCTTACGCAAAGGGTTATAAGGGCGTGAAGCTATCTCTTCAATTGCGATACTATCAATAAACACATTTTCGTCATAACTAGTATGTCGAGCCAAATATCCACTTTTGCGGTTATTCAACACGCCTGCAAAAAGGTAATTGATAATAGTGTCTTGCTTGGTTGAGAAAGCATATGCACCTAATGCATCAGTAGCACCAGCATTTTCATTAGCTCCACCTTCTAATTTAGCAGTTGAATAGCAGTTAAGAATGTGGTCGTATTGCTCTCGATAACCTACTAATGCTCCTATCGTTCCATAAGAATAATTACGCAATACTTCACCTGATGTCCAACATTGTATAATAGTGGTATTACGAGATAGATAGCCTGCCAATATACCAATATTACTGTACGCCTTTACATACGCGTCTGTTACACCCAAATTGCGAATAGAAGCATGCTCTTCTAACCAACCAAATAGTCCTTGATATTCTAATGAATTGCTGATATACATATTTTGGATTTCGTGGAAACGACCATCATATGTTCCTGCGAATTTCTCAGTAACAGCCACATTGGAATCATAGAATGGATGTGTTCGCTTCCCTCCTATAGTGTGCCATTTTGTTGGTGCTTCATATTCCCATTCTGCACGGGGAGCATTGAGAGCAATATTGGCTGTCTGAACGATATACTCATTTGGGAAGGTACATCCGTGATTAACCAACCAACGGAAATTAATCAACTGTTCTTTTGTACTAATCAAATATGGATTTTCTTTTGTTCCATCACCACCTCCCAACATTGCTGCCGTATTTTTCGTGCGTACACCTGTAGGACGAGGAAATTCCCCTTCTACATATTCCCATTGACTACTACCATAGAAATTTGCCAATAGATTGAGCGAATCTACGAAGCTTTGGCTCTTCATGTGTGCTAACGATACTCCATGTCCATGCCATTTAGCAGCAGATTTATTGGATATACTAGGCATACCATCATTTGAGAAAAAACACCCTAGAAAGACACTAGGTTGTTGTGCAAAGGCATCAAATCCCTGACTTGAAGTGTGGTAAAGAGCTGCGAAGGCATAGATGTTATTGCGGTAATAATTTGGATCATGATGGTACATCGCACTTGTAGTGTAACAATTGACAATAGATCCTGTATAAACATGCTCTCCATCGTGTGTAGCTGATTCGCCATTACTACGGCAGAAACTTACCAATTGAGGATTTCCTCCCACTCTTGTAGAATCACTTACATCATACAGATTACCCCATGCATAGCAAGATTCAATATGTCCATCATAATTATTGAGAGCAAAACTAGCAATCATACTATTCTCATATGACCCTTCTGCTGCTAAATCCCCTAGAGCTCCACATTCACGAATTATACCATGATTGGTAAGTACGAAACCTGCACCATTGCGATAACCATACTTACCTTGCACATTTGTGCCACCTAATGCAGAAAGATAGACATCAGATGTACATTGCTCTATTAATCCTTTGTTAGTTCCTACAAATCCTGCACCATCGTTCATTGTGCAACGAATAGTTCCTGAAGTAGTACAATTACGAATAATGCCAGTTGCCTCGTTCCATTCCGCAAAACCAAATGCACCTTGCAAATTGGCTGTAATATTTGCTGAGCAGTTCTCAATTAAACCGCTATTTTGATATACAAACCCCGACATATTTGCTTGCGTAGCACGTATATCACCTTGTACGTGACAATTGCGAACCATTGCACCATTTGATACGTTGCATACAAAAAGTGCCTGTTGAACTGCTGACATTTTGGCATTAGAGATATTTAGATTCTCAATGATGCCTGCATCTAAATTGCCAAATAGTGCTTTGTTGATAACCGAAAAATCATAGTCGCCTAAGTTTAATTCAAAATCATTAGGATCCCAATCATCTGCCCAATTCATACCACGCCCATAATACATATTATACACAGTATGTCCTGCTCCATCAAAGTTTCCACGAAAATAGCCATAATCGGTAGGCTTATCATGCTGCATTAGTGTATGACCTATAGGCTCCCACTCAAGCCAAGCGGTAGTATCTGGATTGCTGAAATCAGTAAGATAGATATCTTGCGTAAGTTTGAGATATTTACCTGCAAAATCTTCTTTATCATCATTCACGCGTGCAGCCAGACCAGCCAACTCTTCGGCTGTGGTGATGAGATAAGGGTCTGCTTCAGTACCCATACCTGAGAACTCTTTGTCGGCAGTACCATTCCAATAGGTCTGTGCGTGTGCGATAGGTGCCAAAAGAAGGCTCTGTACCATCAAGATAATAGTGAAAATCCGTTTCATAATAATTTGGTTTTTAGGGTGTTTATATATGGATTTGTTTTGTGTAGTGTGTTATATAACAAGGTATATACATACAAAAAGAGCGTGAACTTTCGTTCGCTTCAATTTGATTTTCTGAGGTTCTCGACTACCTTGTTAACTCAAATCTACGCACGGAAAACTCACGCTGAAAGCATGAGCGTGCATAAACCGTACTTGAGTTAACAAATGATTTCTTGAAAGTGTCGAGTTTTCAGAAAATCAAGTCTGGGCTTATAACGCTATATTAAATATGTCGGGCAACGGTGTCGTTGCGGATTAACTATAAACTATAAGTGATGAGTTATAAGTAATTTTAAGGGGTTAGTTATTTGGTTAGTATTTTTTACACATTGTTAATTTCAGCAAGCAAGAAATTTTGCAATGTTTCCTTATTTGGGAGAGATAACATATATGTAGAAACAAACAAATTGTTATCCATCATACTCTACCATCTTATGACAATTGAGAAATGAGTCTATCCGCAGTAGTGACGAATTTGTGCGACGCTGTCGCACTTTTTTCCAACAATTCGTCCGACATCATCGGACTTTTTCATTCATCATTGTAGCTATTGTATAAGATCTGATTTTATTTCCTATTTAAATATGTCCGAAACCTACCCAAGAAAGACCCTTTGCGAGACCCTTTGCGCAGGATATACTCCCTCCAGCGTAGGATTCGACTGCAAAGGTAGTGAATAATTTTGGATTGTGCAAATTTTTCAGTTGAAACTTTAGAGTTTAAGGTTTAAAGGCTTGTTTTGTTTAGTGGACGCGCCTTTGGCGCTACAGTTTAAGGTTTAGGGAGAGACGGTGAAGTCTGCTGAATGACCTAAGAATCACCTATAAATAACCTATAAATAACCTAAGAATCACCTAAGAATCACCTAAGATTTATAGGTGTATTTGAAGGAATTGACTATCTAGATAAACCTGAAAAAGGTTGACCCATACACTGAAGAAGAAACACCTAATAAGGGAAACAATACGAACATAATAAAAAATGAACGTATATCTGCCATTATGGCAGTCTATTTGTGTGTGGCACGGAGATTGTAAGAATAGTATTACGAAGTAATAAAATTAGACTATGATGAAGAATAAAAATAAAAAGAATGTAGAGCAACCTGTTGAAAATCAGGTTGAAAAGGAAACCGTAGAAACTGTAAACAACGGTGAGGCGGTGAATGATGGTGAAGCGACTGCTGCCAAAGAAGTGGCAGAGACTGACCCATTGCAAGCCAAAGTGGCAGAACTGGAGGCACGTGTGGCAGAGTTGGAAGACCTCAAACTACGTCAAATGGCAGAGTTTGACAACTTCCGTCGTCGTACCAACAAAGAGAAACTGGAATTGATGACTACCGCTGGTGAGCGTATCTTCAAAGATATGCTCCCTCTTGTTGATGACTTTGAGCGCGCACTTTCGGCTATGAGCCGAAAAGGCGATGAGGCTACAGGCGATGAGGCGATAAGGCAAGGTATTGAATTGATCTACAACAAGTTCATCGCATTCTTAGCGGCCAACGATGTGAAAGCAATCGATACAACCGACGCAGACTTCAATACCGATTTGCATGAGGCCATCACTACCTTTGCTGCTGGCGAAGATAAGAAAGGCAAAGTAATCGACTGTACACAAAAGGGTTACACCTTGGGCGAAAAAGTGATTCGCTTTGCAAAGGTCGTTGTAGGCGAATAACGCCAACAAACGGCGTATAGTGGCAAACAATGTTTGCGAAAGTGGCTAAAGCGAAAGTGGTCTGCGACGAAAAGTGGCAGCGGAGCTGCGAACAATAGAGTGCGAAGCTAACAACGTGAAACCATTTTCGTGAACGAAGTGAACCATTTTCGTGAAGCCACGGACGTGAGCGAAGTGAACCAATAACGTGAACGAAGTGAACTAAAAAAGATATGGCAGAGAAAAGAGATTATTACGAGGTGCTGGGCGTGGGTAAGACCGCGACAGCAGACGAGATAAAGAAGGCTTACCGCAAGATGGCGGTAAAGTATCACCCTGACAAGAACCCAGGTGACAAAGCGGCTGAGGAGAAGTTCAAGGAGGCAGCAGAGGCATATGAGGTGTTGTCTGACCCACAGAAACGCCAACGCTATGATCAGTTTGGTCATGCAGGCATGGGTGGCGCAAGCGGCTTCGGTGGCGGCGGCATGAACATGGAAGATATCTTCTCGCAGTTTGGTGACCTGTTCTCTGAATGGGGCATGGGCGGCGGAGGATTCTCCAGTTTCTTCGGCGGCGGCAGTCGCGGAGGTGGTCAGCGTGTGCGTCGCGGCAGCGACTTGCGCGTGCGTGTGCGCGTTACCTTAGAAGAAATAGCCACGGGCGTGGACAAGAAGATCAAGGTGAAGAAGCTCGTGAACTGCTCGCATTGTAACGGTTCGGGTAGTGCCGACGGCAATGTAGAGACCTGTCCAACCTGTAAGGGTACGGGTCGCGTAGTGAGTGCACAACGTGGTATCTTCGGTATGATGCAGGTGCAGAGCGAATGTCCTAACTGCCACGGCGAAGGCAAGATCATCAAGAATAAGTGTACGCACTGCCATGGCGAAGGTGTGGTTCGCGAGGAAGAGATCATCGAGATTCACATCCCAGCAGGTGTGGCAGGCGGCATGCAGATACCTGTGCAAGGCAAGGGTAATGCAGCTCCTCACGGCGGCGTGAATGGCGATTTGCTCGTACTCATCGAGGAAGAAGAACACAAGGATTTCTTGCGTGACGGTAGCGACTTGGTGTATAACCTGCTGCTGGATATGCCTACGGCTATCTTGGGCGGACAGGTGCAGATACCTACTTTGCAAGGCGAGGCGAAGATTACCATCACCCCTGGCACGCAACCTGGTAAGGTGCTGAGAATGAGAGGCAAAGGTCTGCCAATGATAGATCAATATGCCCGCCAATACGGCACAGGCGATATGCTGATTAACGTGGGTGTGTATATCCCAGAGCATCTGAATAAAGATGAGAAAAAGATGATCGAGCAACTGCAAAAGAGCGAGAATGTTCGTCCTGGCAGCAGTGATAAGAAGAATTTCTTTAAGAATCTGTTTGGATAAAAACGGATTCGGGAATCAGGATTCGGAAACAAAGAAAAATTATGAAAAAGACTATTTTATTGATAATGGGTATTTGCCTCAGTGTGCTAATGCGTGCTGAGGTTTTTCCATCTTTTGGTGTGGATAGCGTAGGTAGCGATTTCTTTCGCGAGTGGTATATCAATGGCGATTTAGGTCACTATTTAGACAACTATTCCGATTATGTAATTTACGAAGCTGAGACTACTGGTGAGTGGAACTTGGGTGATCAAAATGTATTTTCCATCTCAGGCAACTCTTTCCGCCAGAACAAATATACTTTGAATGGCATGCGCATTGATAGCCGTTACCAAGTGGGTAGTACGATGCTATATACCAATATGTTACGCACAAATTATGTGTTGGATTACCACGAGGGAATAATGCGCTTTTCGGATGATGTGTTGCAACAACAATCGCTCACATTGAAAGGGAATGCTGGTAATTTGGGTGGTATTTCGCCAGGTACATGTGAGCTGATCAATCTCTTTCACTCCTCTGGTGAGGAGCGCACTATGGATATTCGCCCTATCGAGATGCGTAACCATGTGATAGGTGCGGGTGGAGTAGAGGCCAGTTTTGCTATTCCTGCGTATGGCAAACGATACTATCAACATGCGTATGTACATTACGGCTGGCGCACACAGACGGCGTTTGACCATACGGGTATCTCAGGTATGTACGCAAGTCCCTATTACACAGCTCAATTGGATGGTGAAATTCCGATGAAAGCAAATAATGTCCTCGACAAACTGAATTACTATTTTGTGACACAAGGCAGAGGTGATTTGTATTCGGAGTTTATGTACAATCGCAACGAAGTGGCAGACCTGCAGGCATATACAGCTGCGCTGTACGGAACGAAGAAATTCGATAACGGCGGAGAATTGGTGGCAGGTTTGAGTTGGGCATTGAGCGATGTGAAGCATGATACATTATCGTTTGCTCGTAATCTATTGGATCATGATGGCGAGGCATTTGATCCATGGTATGCCGATGGCAAGACGAATGAAGCTAGTTTATCTGTGCAATACGATCAAAAACTCTTGCCATGGCTGCGTGTGCATGCCGATGGGTATAACTCGTTGGTGCATTTCAGCCCGACTACTACCACGTGGAGCAATGATGTGTATATGCAAAGCATTGCGGATAAAACACGCACGCCATTGTACACATATCATTGGCAATCATCGGCTTATGCCGCTGGTCTATTGGAGAACGAGGCAAAAATTATAGCAGAATATGAGTTGGCTCGTGGACTGCGTATGCAAGCGCATTTAGGTGTGTCGCTGGACGGAGTGCTGTTGAATGGCAAGTCAGTAGTTAGTCCTAACTGGTTGGCAAAGTTCGCTTTGGATTGGAAACCCAATTGGTGGTTCCAAATGGGATTGAACCTCTCGCATAATCGCATGAGTTATACCATGAACGAGGTACAGTACTTGAGCAATGACTATTTGAACGGCGATATTCGTTATGCGGATGGTACATTGTTGGCAACGACGGGCGGCAAGTATCATGCAATAGGCAAAGGGCTATGGGCGCATCAGCCATCGTATGCGGTATTGGATATTCCTATTCGCTTTACATTTGACAAGCAATCAAGGCATCAGTTTGCATTGTGGTCAAGTATTCGCAAGTATTACAATATGTGGTTTACGGATTACACGGATGGGCTGGATGCGAATATGTTTGCTCAAGACGGTTTGTATTATTGGCGAGAGGGTGAGAAGCATTATACGGTAGGTACGCAACCCTTGGACTTGATGAGCGGTACTATAGGTGGTCGCACACCATACTACATGTCGAATGTGGCAAAGTACTCGTACACTGGAAAGAAGGTGTTTGTGAGTCTTTCTTGGCAAAGTTATTTGATGGCAGGATTATCCACGATTGGTAATGGCCCGCTGCATAATAATATCGGTGTGTTGGGAGAGTCAAGCGCCAATCCGAATGCGTATAGAGCGGCTCGAGAGGGAAATTTGCCATATCAGGGCAATAGCCGATTAAACCAAGACAAGTCGTTTATTCTTCGTTTACAAGTGACGTATAATGTTTGTAAGTATTTCTCTGTAAGTTTGAATGGAAAATTCAAAGATGGCCAGCCTTTTTCTAACTTTATTGCCGAACCATACTCGGTGAATGGATATCAGCAAGTGGCTATTTGGAATGATGATGCCAAAGGTATCAACATGAGTAATAAGGCTTTTGGTAAACGCGAAGATGCCTTCTTTAACTTTGATTTACGTATGACAGGTCGTTGGTGGATCAAGCAAATACCATTCCAATTGGACGTGACATGCTATAATATCTACGATTTTGGTACGGCATTAACGGAATATGTGTTTGATAAATATGATCACCCTACGTATCCATACTGGACGAATGATCGTGGCATGCAGAGTATGCACGAAAGCCGTACGTCTATGTCATTGTGCATCCCTCGTGGTTTGTTGATGACTCTCCGTATCGGATTGGAGGCGGATAAGCACCATCCACATACACCATAATATAATCCCATCAAACCGACCAAACATACAGTCGGTAAGCATATTGAGGGCGTAAAGTGTAAGCAGTATGACTGCTGACTTACGTCCTCTTTTTGTATAGAAAAGAGGAATGCTAATCCATGCTAAGATAAAGAATATCATACCTGGAATGCCGATTTCTATCCATTCTTCAAGGTATTGATTGTGTGTGGCATAGCAGCGTTGGGTATAATGCTGCAATCCTGCTTCGGTGTATTTTTTTTGCAAATAAGGCGTGCTTTGTCCTGCACCTAAACCATAAAGTGAATAGGCTTTAGGAGTATCTAGAGCCAATCCCCAAATGTTCAAACGAACATTCTCACCCTTCTCAACATTTCGAATAGACAATAATCGTGTATAGTTAAAATCTTGCATACGAGGGTGTTGGCTCAATGCAAATAATCCTACTGCGCATGCGAACATAATAAGTGCAATCTTATAGCGAATATGACGGATAGGTAATTTATATAGCAACCATATGGAGATAAGGGCTACACCTGATAGGATTGATGCTCGAGAGCCAGTCGCTACTATAAAACTAATCATCACAATCATTCCGCCAATAAGCAGGAACCATCCTTTGTATTTCCCAAATTTGCTCAAGATATCTTTGCGGATATATAAAAGCGCCATTATACCCATCATCTCTATGCTACAAAGGAATAGACGGTGTTTAATATAGGAGATTTTTCCAGCAAAGAAGTCAAAAGTTAGGGAATTGAGAGGACGAGTTCCTATCTCAAAATTGAAAACATTAGCATTGCAAACCCAAAAGAGTGTAAACGTATATATTGCAGCTGCAGCAATGCATGAAATGGCTAATACTTTGCAAATTTGTTTCCAATCATATAGTGAATTGACTCCCCAAATACCTACGGGTATAAGTAGCCCAAAGAACATATATCGCTCCAATTGCCAGCCATAAGCATCCATATCTGCCGCCCAAAGACCAGAGACAATCTTCCATAAATACCATGCGCCAAACATCAAGAATGGTATTGCTTTACGCCAATCTTCCTTATTTGGCTTGGTACAAAAACGTCCTTCGAATACCCATGTTGCAAACCACGCAACGCTGGCATAACGCAAGAATAGTTGTGGAAATGGTAGTAGAGCTACTGTCACCAAAAATAATGTATAGTTGAGCTGTCCGACAACGGATCTGTATTTTTGCAGAAAATTAGTCATATAAATTAGTTATTCCATGTTTCACATGTTTTTTCCAACGATGTGTAATGATATAGTTGATTACAAAATCTTTATCCTTGCCCAAAGCTTCCGCAAAACTAGCGCCTAGGATAGAGAGTGCTTCTTTATCAATATTGAGTCGCTCGAAGAGTTGTAATCCCTTCTTAAGTGGCATTTTTCGGTAAAATTTAATGCGATTGAGGTCAATGATCTCAATTTTGCTACCATCTTCATTAAACAGAATATTTCCACCCGAATAATCTTGATGAAAGATCCCGCGTTGATATAATTCGGCAGTGAATCGTCCGATAGATTGTAAGATTCGTTCTCGATTTGGAAATATTCTGTTGTGAATCAAATCGTTGAATGTATATTTGCACTCCGATTCTTGGCATACATACCAGCTTTCATGCAATACACCACAATAACGAACCTCACGATATGCAATAGGTTGGGGAGTCAGTCTTTCCAAGCGATGAGCGTATTCGTAACTACGCTGTGCTTTTGACTTACAAAACCATCCATAAATAATACCTCTCCACCAGGATGGCGTCGCAAACTGCTTGGAAATGAAGCCGTTGTATCTACGCAAGGTATTTCGTTTGGCATAGATAATCTCTCCTTTCTCCCAGTCAGAATACTTACCCTGCTGTCTTTCGCTGCGGAAGAAGTTGATAAAACGCGACCATGAGCGATGGTAGTGCAAAGGACCGCCAAGATATTTTTGCATATATTCAGGATGTCGACGATTGATGGCGTCCACGATAATCTTTTTGCGACCTTTGGCGAGAACCCGTCGAGAATTGATAGATATTCGGTAATAGAATAGCACTTCATCAAGTTTGTGGAATGTTCCACCTAACTCCATCATGCTCAACCAAAAATCCCAATCCTCACGGTAGATTTCTTCTTCGCAATATCCACCACATGATTCCCAATCTACTTTGCGATATAGAGCTGTGGCTGGAATCATGTTTTTGCGAGCAAGAAGCGAATGACTGAATTTTGGCAATTGCCATTCTTTATCCATAACCCCAAACAACCAGCATCGGCATCCTACCACGCGAATCGTATTATCTTCTTGAATGGCTTTCACTGCTTTTTCGATAAACGTATCTGCTATCTTGTCATCTGCATCAACGGGTAATATATATGTACCTTTGGCTGCGGTGATGGCAGCATTTCGTGCTGCGGATACGCCTCTATTTTCTTGAGCAATCACTTGACATTCCGTGTGCTGAGTACAATATTTTTGTGCAATGCTTAGACTATCATCACAGCTTCCGTCATCCACCATCACGACCTCAAGAGGTCGGTAAGTGGATGCCAAAATACTATCTAGCGTCTCTTGTAAAAAGGGCGCAGCATTGTATATGGGCACTATGACGGATACTAGAGGCTTCATATACGGTCTTTCTTTTGGGTAATTTTGCGCCAGTAGTATAGTAGGGGATTAGTATATTTCAGCCGTTTCCAAGGACGTGATGCGTGTGGAAAATGCAACACAGGATTAGCTAACATAAGTAGATTGCGAAATCCCAACGCTAACGACCAGTGTGAAATGGTGACATCATACCAATTCTTTGTTGGGTCAAGCTGTTGGAAATCTGCTTTATGCAGCAACTCGTTGGTCAGTAATGTACAGCAGAACGAAAAACGTTTTTTAGTGTTAATCGTCTTCTTTGTTAAAAAACGATAACGCAAACGACGCAAGTAATGGTATGGGAAATTATATTCTCCTTCTTCATTTACGGTTACTGCTGCTACCATACCAACATCTTGTTGCACCTCATCTACCATTCTCTCAAAGGTGTTAGGTTGAACAATCACATCACTCTCCACAATCACCAAATGCTTATCTTCTGCTAGCGCTTGTTCTTGAGCCAACTGCAATACCAATCGGTAGTTAGGTGACGGATGATCGGTCAATTCGGATATATGCATTACGTTAATACCAATTTCTTCCGCCAGCTCATCTAAGCGCAGAGCATTTTCAGTTAATGAGTTATCATCATAAACGCACAATGTATGTCCACTTGAAACTACTGCACGAATTGCTTTTTCCGTCAACTCGATTGAGTCTTTGACAGGCATAATGATATGTAACTGAGATTGTGGCATCTATTCCTCCACTCTTGTCTTCTTCTTCAATTCAAAATCTCTACCCAAATAGTTCTTTCTTACAATTGGATTTGCTGCCAACTCCTCTGGTGTGCCATGGAAAAGTATCTTTCCCTCAAACAGCAGATACGCACGGTCAGTAATCATCAGCGTCTCATCCACATTATGGTCCGTTATCAAGATGCCAATATTTTTGTCCTTCAATCGCCAAACCACATCCTGAATCTCTTGTACTGCGATAGGATCCACACCTGCAAAAGGCTCGTCCAACATCACAAACTTGGGCTCAATAGCCAAACAGCGCGCAATCTCCGTACGGCGGCGCTCACCACCAGACAAACGGTCACCCAAATTCTTGCGCACGTGTCCAAGGTTAAACTCTTGTATCAGTTGCTCTAACTTCTGCTGTTGATATTCTTTGCTGAAATTGGTCATCTCCAATACCGACAAGATGTTATCTTCCACACTCATCTTGCGGAATACACTTGCCTCCTGTGGTAGATAGCCAATACCCATTTTGGCACGTGTGTACATTGGCATACTGGTAATATCCATATCATTGAGGAATATCTTTCCACTATTCGCTACTACCAACCCAGTAGTCATATAGAACGTGGTCGTTTTACCCGCACCATTGGGACCCAACAATCCAACAATTTCCCCCTGTTCAAGGTGGATACTCACGTCATTCACTACGGTACGCTTGCCGTACTTCTTATATAAATGCTCTGTTCTTAATCTATCCATGCCTTTCACCTTTAAACTTTCACCTCTAAACTAACTGGACAATGATCCGAATGTACTACCTCTGCCAATATTTTCGCATCCTTTACGCGCCCTTTCAATGGCTCGCTCACCCAATGATAATCAATACGCCATCCTACGTTTCTCGCCCTTGATCCTGCGCGGAAACTCCACCAACTATATTTTTCTGCACTTTGGTCGAACATGCGGAAAGTATCCACCATGCCACTCTCTTCCCAGCGGTCTAGCCATGCACGTTCTTCGGGCAGAAAACCACTCACACCTACTTGGCGTTTCCAATTGTTAATATCAATAGGCTTGTGCGCAATATTATAGTCGCCACATACCACGATATTAGGCCTCTCTTTGCGTAAATCATTGATCCATATTAGGAAATCCTCCAAAAACTCCATCTTGTATTCATACTTCGGACCTTCTGCTTCGCCCGATGGGATATACACGCAAACCACCGTCACATCGCCATAGTCTGCACGAATCACACGGCCTTGACAATCGTATTTATGATTCCCCATGCCAATTACCACACGATCGGGAGCAACACGCGTAAAAATAGCCACACCCGAATATCCTTTCTTCTCTGCCGAATGGATATAGCTTTGATAACCAAGCTCTTGCATGGTCATCACATCTATCTGCTCAGGCTGTGCTTTACTCTCTTGAATGCAAAACACATCAGGTTGCTCTTCAGCTAACCAGTCAAACAAACCTTTGTTGATGGCACTGCGAATGCCATTCAAATTATACGAAATAATCTTCATCCTCAACGTACTATCTTATGATTTCCTTTCGATGTCACCACTACATATGTACCATGTGGCAGACCCTCAATATCAGTGGTCATTTGTTTTTGTCCCAAGATATTGTATATGGCTATTACTTGTGTAGCAGTAGCTACCTCTTCCACCGCTGTCTCAAAGTCAAAGTCAGGGTCATCCACGCCACCCTTGTATTTGAAATAGATTACGCCATCTTTTTCACGCACCTGTTCAATGCTGTGATCTGTAATTCCCAGATATTCCGTCGCACCAGCAGGAAACAGGTCTCCTGGCTTCCCGTCATAACCATTTTGCTTTGAGTTGGGGGTCATACCATCTGCTTCAATCAAATCTACACCCATACTTTTGGCGGTGTTATTCACGGTATTTTCGTCCCATTTTCTGTAGCTATATTGTATCTTAGTCAGCATCATTCCATGTCCAGGCAAGTATTCATCCCAACTTTTCTGTTGCCTATTCTCCAATAGGTAGAAATTGGTAGGTTTTGGGTCGTTACCAATCAAATTATGTTCATCACTCGAGGAAATGAGCAACGCACGATTGCTCTCCTTAAGGTCTTGTAATGTTATATTTGCTGTATCAACAATCAATTCAGGCATCAACCATCCCATCATAAATCGTTCATATGCTGAGTAAGCAGGTGGTGTGTTCATGTCATTATTGTATGGACCATAATCCAAAATGTCCCAACTACCCAAAGTTTTATGTGTTTGACCTTCTGTAGTGTATAGATCGGGCAATCCTAATACGTGGCTAAATTCGTGGCAGAAAGTACCGATACCTGTGTGTTGTTTTGTGAAATAATCCAACTCATTGCCGCAGGCATACAAGTCCACATACTTACCATCCACCTTACAGGTAACTCCTGCATCCAGGAGCCAATATGAGTGAGGCCAAATGGTGTTCTCTGCGCCACCATCGGCTTCACCATATCCCGCATAAATTACATACACAAAATCTATATATCCGTCATTATCATTGTCGTATAGACTGAAATCTACACTATCGTCCACCAACTCGCATGCTTCTTTTACCATGTCCCATGGTGCATTATCAAAGTCTTTTTTCTCATTATATTTACCATAGTAATCCATGTTTTTGCTCACCGTCACTGGACCTACTACATCGAATTGCGGACTATACTGTCCATTGGACGAGTCATAAAAATACTTCCAAGCAGAGCCTTCTGATGTTACAAAATACTTTCTACCTCCGTAGTTATACGAATAATCTCTTGTATAGTTCTTGCCAATCAGCATACTATCCATTTCTGCCTTATCCGTCGTAAAAGCCACATCGGTAAAATTTACCAATATCACCAATCCGCGAGGAGCTATGTTCAGAGGAGTAGCCACTTTTTGTGCTTGTGCCACACGACTAGGTGCTGCCATCTGTTTGGTTCTTATCTCTTCTGCACTCAATGCTTCCGTCACTTGGTAAAACCCATTCTCATCCACTTTTAGCCATTCGCCTTTTGTGTTGGTCATCCAACGAAAATGCTCATCACCATGTTGATATACAGTGATTTGACTGCCATCTGGCTGTGTCTTTACTATACCTCCTCTGCGTGCAGGTATGGCCCATGCCGAGCATACCATCACACTCAATACTGCTATTAATCCTATCTTTTTCATGTAGTTAATTAGTTTTTACCTTTCCGTTTTCACTTTTCACTTTTCTGCATGTCGCCACAATCCTTCCGTCTTTCTTTTTCTTTGCGTAGCAGATATATCCTTTCTTATTCTCTTTTACGAGCGTTTTTCCGTCTTCCAATGTCATCCAATGATGACGCTCGTCGCCGTGCAAACGCACATATACTGTGTCGCCATTAGGCTGCACACGTTCAATCACGCCCTTATATGCGGGCACTCGCGCTGGCTTCTGCTGTGCCCAAACGCACAATGCACTACCAATTGCCAATATCAATAATACTCGTTTCATATTCTAACCTTTAACCTCTAACCTCTAAACTGTAGCCCGAAGGGCGTCCTCTAAACGGAGCGCGTAGCGCTCTTTACTTTCTTAAACAACTCGCTCGCAAACACAAAATCATTCAGCGCCTCATTATCCGCCTCGAATATCTCGTGCCTGCTTCCTTGCCACTCTTTCACGCCATTGCGCAAGAACACAATATTATCACCAATCTCCATGATTGAGTTCATGTCGTGGCTGTTCACAATCGTACAGATGTTATACTCTTGCGTGATGTCTTGTATCAATTGGTCAATCACTAGACTAGTCTTTGGATCCAATCCAGAGTTGGGCTCGTCGCAGAACAAATACTTCGGATTCAACGCAATCGCTCTCGCAATCGCCACGCGCTTTTGCATACCACCACTAATCTCACTTGGCATCAGTCCAAACGCTCGCTCGGGCATATTCACGCGCTCCAAACAGAAGCGTGCTCTCGCCACCTTTTCCTCATCCGTCATGTCCGAGAACATCTCCAACGGAAACATCACATTCTCCTGTACGGTCATGCTATCAAACAAGGCCGAACCTTGGAACAACATACCCACTTCCCTGTGCAACATCCTGACCTCTTTCTCCGTCATCCCCGCCAAGTTCTGTTGCCCAGCGCGAGTATCAAACACAATCTCCCCGCCATCTATCTGATGCAAACCAATCATCGATTTCATCAGCACGGTCTTACCGCTTCCTGACTGACCGATAATCATATTCACTTTGCCGTCTTCAAAGTTCGCAGAAACATGGTTCAGCACCACATTCCCATCAAAACTCTTCACGACATCCTTTACCTGTATCATAAAACTCTCGCCTTTAACCTTTAACCTTTAACCTTTAGCCGCTTGCGGCGTCCTATAGCCTCAAAGAGGCGTCCTTTAATTAAGCATCAAATTTGTCAGCACCACATCCATCAGCAGCACCACAATACTACTATTCACCACCGCCTTCGTGCTCGCTTTACCTACCTCCAATGCGCCACCTCTCGCGTAATAGCCGTAATACGACGCCATGCTCGCGATGATGAACGCAAAGATGATCGTCTTGATAAACGAATACCACACATAGAACGGTATAAACGCATACTGAATACCCAGCAGATACTCCGACACAGGCAACACGTTCGTAATCGCACTAATGCCATAACCGCCCAGCAAACCTGTGAACATCGACAAGGTTACCAACAATGGCATCATCACCATAAATGCCACTATCTTTGGCAATATCAGGTAGTTAGCCGAATTTACACCCATGATCTCCATCGCATCAATCTGCTCCGTGATACGCATCGTACCGATCTCCGAAGCCATATTACTGCCCACCTTACCCGCGAGCAGCAGACACAAGATCGTACTCGAAAACTCCAGCAAGATACAGTCACGCGTCACCAAACCCGTCGAATATGCTGGCAACAGCGGATTCTCCGTATTCAACTTCGTCTGCAAGGTCATAATCGCACCCATAAACACGCTCACAATCAGCGTGATCAGTATCGACTCCAATCCTTGCTTCTCCATCTCCTTGCTCATCTGACGCCAAAACATACGCCCTTTATCGGGCACACGAAACACCTTGCCCATCAGCAAACAGTACTCACCTATGTTGTGCAAAATTTTTAGCATACTTATCCATTTTAATGTTATACATAGTATAAAAGTGCGCAAAGGTACGATTTTTTTTCCAAATACGCAAGTTATCATCTGTTTTTTTACCATTTTTCACATCTCCACTCCCTTATCTATCACTTACCTTTAGTTAGTGATTAGTTAGTGATTAGTTAGTTATTAATTAGTGATTAGTTAGTGATTGCGCTACCTTTACCCTACGATTATGCTAATTAAGGCAACTTATGCCGAAATCATAACCGAGGTTTTATGCCATTTTGGCAGTCCAAATACCTTTGGCACTCATTTTGTAGATACACCCTTAGAACTTTTCAAACTTTTAGAACTTTTAAAACTACAATAGTATGACAACAGGTAACATTGGGGTGACTTCGCAAAATATTTTCCCCATCATCAAGAAGTTTCTTTATTCCGATCACGAAATTTTTCTTCGTGAGTTGGTAAGTAATGCAGTCGATGCAACCCAAAAACTCAAAACACTTGCCTCTGTAGGAGAAGCAAAAGGCGAATTGGGCGATACGCGCGTACGTGTGCTCATAGATAAGAAGAAAAAAACGCTCACGGTGCAAGATCATGGTATTGGTATGACTGCCGAGGAGGTAGATAAATACATCAACCAAATCGCTTTCTCTGGCGCCGAGGAGTTTGTCAATAAGTACAAAGACAACGCCGCAGCCATCATTGGTCACTTTGGTCTTGGTTTCTATTCTGCCTTCATGGTAGCAGACAAAGTGGAGATTTTCTCCCTCAGCTACAAGGATGATGCCGCAGCCGTACACTGGTCTTGCGACGGTTCGCCTGAGTACACGATGGAAGAAACTATCAAGTCAGAGCGCGGAACGGATATTGTGTTGCATATCAACGACGAATACGCTCAGTATCTGGAAGATAGCACTGTCGAGGGCTTGCTCACAAAGTACTGCAAATTCCTTCCTGTGGAGATTGCTTTCGGCATGAAAAAAGAGTGGAAAGATGGCAAACAAGTGGAGACCGATGAGGAAAATATCATCAACGATATCAACCCTGCTTGGACACGCAAACCTGCTGACCTAACCGAGGAAGACTATACCAAGTTCTACCACCAACTCTATCCTCACCAAATGGATGAGCCACTCTTCCATATCCACCTCAATGTGGATTATCCATTCAACCTCACGGGTATCCTCTACTTCCCTCGCATCAAGAATAATATTGATATTCAGCGCAATAAGATCCAACTTTATTGCAACCAAGTCTTCGTAACGGATGAGGTGGAGAATATCGTACCACAATACTTGACCCTCCTCCACGGCGTAATCGATTCACCAGACATTCCATTGAATGTGAGCCGTTCATACCTCCAAAGCGACAACAATGTCAAGAAGATTTCTTCGCACATCACCAAGAAGGTGGCTGACAAATTGGCAGAGATCTTCCGCAATGACCGCGAGGACTTTGAGAAGAAGTGGGACGACATCAAGCTCTTCATCCAATATGGTATGCTCAGCGATGACAAATTTTACGACCGTGCCATCGGCTTTGCTCTCCTGAAGAACCTCGATAGCAAGTACTTCACCTTCGAGGAGTACAAAGCGCAAGTCAAAGAGGCTCAAACGGATAAGAATGGTGATCTTATCATCCTTTACGCACAAGATGCCGATGCTTCTTATGCTTACATCCAACGTGCCAAGGAGAAGGGCTATGATGTACTGCTCATGGATGGCGAACTCGATGTACACGCTATGTCACAACTCGAACAAAAGAGCTACGAGACCTCATCGCCTGATAGCCCTGATGCCTCATCGCCTAAAGCCATCCGCTTCGTTCGCGTGGACTCTGATGTGATCGAAAATATCATCCAAAAAGAAGATAAAGCCGCGGTCACTCTCACCGAGAACGAGGAGAATGCACTTCGCTATACCTTCGAATCTCAGTTGCCTAAAACCGATAAAACCCGCTATGATGTTTCTCTTGAGGCTGTGTCTGCTGATGCACTACCTGTTTTCCTTACCCAAAATGAGTTCATGCGTCGCATGAAGGAGATGTCTGTGCATCAACAAGGCATGTCGTTCTATGGCAATATGCCAGACCAATACAACTTGGTCATCAATACTGCCAACGACAAGGTGAAGACTCTTCTTGAGGAGATCACTACCGCTTGTGCCGAGGGCACGACTCCGCTTCTTGAGCAACTTGCAACTAAGCAAGCAGAGGAGAAAACTTTGCAAGAGGCACAAAAGGGCAAGAAAGATGCAGATCTTACCCAAGAGGAGAAGGATGCTGTGACCAACATTACCAAGGAGTTAGTTGCTCTCAAGCAGCAACTCAAGGAGCAATACGCAGCCTATGCTACCAACTCCGACAAACTCCACCAACTCATCGACATTGCCCTTTTGGCAGCCGGACAATTGAAGGGAGAAGCCTTGGCGAAGTTTGTCAACCGCTCCGTTGAACTCCTATAAACACGAAACACTAGCTCGCTCGCGAGCGTTCACTAAACAACAATCCCCAGCCGCCGCTGGGGATTGTTTTATCTACTTATCTACAAGCGCTTACGCTGATCTACAGCCCTCTGGGCGATCTATCATCTACAGCGCAGCGATCTACAATTCGTATTCCTCAAACGTGTAATTTAGGAAGTCGTTGATGGGCTTCGCCGCACGAGAAATCTCTATCACTTTATCTAAGAAATCGGGTGCACAAACCTCATCATCCGTCAGTGGGGTAGAGAAGGTATATGCCTTGCGTTTCAACCAGTCTGCATGCTCAAAGTCAGCAGGGAATCCTTGTGGTACTTTCTTGAGCATCTGATCGGTGTCGAAATCTTGGAAATACTTGTTGGTCATAGGATTAGCAAATATGTCCTCCACTTCGTCATAGTTCGCCAATATCTCTCGGCGAACAGCGCGCAGCAAGTCTTTGTTGGGACACCACATGCCGCCGGCAAACATACACTTACCAGGTTGGATATGAATATAATACCCACCTCTATCGCTTTTCTTTCCGCCTTTCGCAGCGGGGAATACGCCAAACCATTCTTTAAAAGGTCGTTTATCGTGCGAGAAACGTACATCGCGGTAGATACGCCAAATGCAATCTTTTGGCTGTAAACCCTTTATCTCAGGATCAATCTCTACCAAACGCTCCAACCAATCTGCGGTAAATTGTTCAAAACGTTGTTGGCAATCGCGGTACCAATCTTTGTGCTCCTGAAACCACTCACGGTTATTATTGCACGATAATTCTGTCAAAAATTGAAGTATCTCTTTCATATGTCAAAAAAAAGTTGTACCTTTGCAGCCTATTTGGATCGCAAGCGCATTCCTATGATCGCAAAAAACTAACGAGGGCTTCGTGAGCCTGAGTTAAGAGGAGGAATCGCGGTCGCCCAATGCCGCTCGCGGCAGTCAATGCGACAAGCGCATTCCGACGAGGTCTCATAGTTCAATGGATAGAATAAGGTCCTCCTAAGACTTAGATTCGGGTTCGATTCCCGATGAGACTACAAATTTTCGGCACAAAGGTACGATAATTTTCTCACATGGCAAAACAAAAAGCAAAATTTTATGTTGTTTGGCAAGGGCGCGAGCCGGGTATCTATGACTCGTGGGCTGCGTGCGAAGCGCAAGTGAAAGGTGTTGCTGCCAAATACAAAGGTTTTGCCACCCGCGCAGAAGCCGAAGCAGCATTCACTTCCAATCCCGAAGATTACATCACTCGCAATGCTATAGCGAAGCGAACTACAGCGAGCAGCGCGAGCGATCTACAGGCGCTTTGTGCCGATCTACAGCGAAGCGATCTATCTCCTATCCTCCCCGCCCTCGCCGTCGACGCCGCCTGTTCTGGCAATCCTGGACTGATGGAGTTCCGTGGTGTGATAGCCGATACGGGCACGCAGGTTTTTCACCGTGGACCATATGTGGACGGAACGAATAATATTGGTGAGTTCTTGGCATTGGTATTAGGCTTAGCGTATTTGAAGAAAGAGAAACTTGATTGGGCTTTGTATTCTGATAGCAAAACGGCTATCTCGTGGGTAAGGCAAAAGCAATGCAAAACGAAACTGGAGTGGAGTGCTAAAAACCAAGACTTGCTGCTGGCGGTGCGTGCGGCTGAAAAATGGTTGCATGAAAACACATGGACTACATCTATCTACAAATGGGATACAGAACATTGGGGAGAGATACCTGCCGACTTTGGTAGAAAATAATTCCGACATACCTGTTTTTGTAAAACAAAAATAGCAAAAAATAAAAAAAATAAACTCTAAACGCTAAACTCTAAACAAAAAATTTGCAAGTTTCATTTATTTTCTGTAATTTTGCACCGATTTTGAAAAGGTAGGCGTATGCCCTAATCCCAAGACTAAAATTAGAAAACAAAATATTAATTATTAACTATTAACTAATAACTATCATGACAAAAGTAGGTATCAATGGTTTTGGCCGTATCGGACGCTTCGTTTTCCGTGCAGCTATGAAACGCAATGACATCGAGATCGTAGGTATCAACGACCTCTGCCCAGTAGATTATTTGGCTTATATGCTTAAGTACGACACCATGCACGGTCAGTTCGAAGGAACTATCGAGGCTGATGTTGAGAACAGCAAGCTCATCGTTAACGGTAAAGTTATCCGCGTAACTGCAGAGCGCAACCCAGCTGATTTGAAGTGGGATGAGGTAGGTGCAGAGTACGTAGTTGAGTCTACAGGTTTGTTCCTCTCTAAAGATAAAGCTCAAGCTCACTTGGAGGCTGGTGCTAAATATGTGGTTATGTCTGCTCCTTCTAAGGACGACACTCCAATGTTCGTATGCGGTGTTAACGAGAAGACTTATGTTAAGGGTACACAATTCGTATCTAACGCTTCTTGCACCACCAACTGCTTGGCTCCTATCGCTAAGGTGTTGAACGACAAATGGGGTATCACCGATGGTTTGATGACTACTGTTCACTCTACCACCGCTACTCAAAAGACTGTTGACGGTCCATCTTTGAAGGACTGGCGTGGTGGCCGTGCTGCTTCTGGCAACATCATCCCTTCTTCTACAGGTGCTGCTAAAGCTGTAGGTAAAGTTATTCCTGAGCTCAACGGCAAACTCACTGGTATGGCTATGCGCGTTCCTACTTTGGACGTTTCTGTAGTTGACTTGACCGTTAACTTGGCTAAGCCTGCTACTTATGCTGAGATCTGCGCAGCTATGAAAGAGGCTTCTGAGAACGAGTTGAAGGGCGTACTTGGTTACACTGAGGATGCAGTTGTATCTAGCGACTTCTTGGGTGACACCCGCACATCTATCTTCGATGCTAAGGCAGGTATCGCTTTGACAGACACCTTCGTTAAGGTTGTTAGCTGGTATGACAACGAGATCGGTTACTCTAACAAGGTTCTCGACCTCATCGCTCACATGGCTACTGTAAACGCTTAATTCAGTCAATTGTAAGCAAAAAAATCCTTATATATTATAAGGTATAGAGGCGCTCGCAAGAGTGCCTCTTTTTTTTGCTTGTCTATAGGCTTAAGTTGTTCATAGTATTTCCCGTGTAAATCTTAGGTGATTCTTAGGTTATTCTTAGGTTATTCTTAGGTGATTCATATGTGATTTATAGGTGATTTATCAACTTTTACTATAGGATCTGCCTATTCTAAAGACCGTTCTCTAAACCAAAAATTGCCCCAAAAAGCAATTTTTCTTGCTCAATTCAAAAAAAAGTATTACCTTTGCACCGTGAACCTGCGCCGAGGGGTGTCTGACATCACTGGCGGAGGGTAGCAGACATATTTAAAAGGCGTTTATTAGCGCTCTGTTCTGACTATCAGAAATCTCGCAAATTTCAATTGTGTTCAGGACTTAGCAACGATAGATGTCCTACGGGATATAGATTATCCCTCTTGTGCCTATTTTGGTACGCCATTTGCGTATATGCATGTGCGCATACGCGTACCTTAACTAGAAAATAGCACGGAGAGTATTTATATTCGGCGTGGGCTTCGCGTTGTCGGTCTAACACAATGGGCAATGCGAGAGCCTCTGATAGTGGAACGGCAATAGTCGGACTCCACGCTTTTTTATATGCCTTAACGATTAACAACAATCCGCATAGTTGGGAGTTCCTATGCAAAAATATGATTATGATATGAAAAAGATTATTCTATTTGCATTAGCACTTTTAGTAATGCCATGTATCTCTGCTCAAACTCAAGTGGAAATGATTAAGGAGCGTCAATGGATTGCTAAACAATCAAAAAAAGAACTAGAAACCCAAGTAAGCAAAGCTACGAAAAAAGAAGCAAAGCGTCTCAAAAAAGAAGGTTGGGTAGTGTCACCTGGCGCACTCCCTTTAGAAAATCAATTGCAACGTTCGTATGAAATGGAGTATCAATATGATGATTTAGGCTTCCCTAAATTCATTATGGCAACTGCACAATCCATTGCAAATCATTATGATGCAGCAAAAACATCTGCTACATCTTTGGCTATTACCAATCTTGCAGGACAAATCCAAACAGAAGTTACCGCACTAATTGAAAACACTGTTGCTAATGCAGAACTATCACCAGAGGAAGCTGTTAGTATTTCCGAAACTGTGATGGCAAGCAAAACTCTAATTAGTCAATCTATTGGTCGTACAATAGCAGTGGTAGAATGTTATCGTATTTTGAAAAATAAAAATCGCGAAGTAATGGTACGTATTGCATATAATGGTGAGATGGCAAAACAAGCCGCGAAGAAAGCAGTGCGCGAAGAACTGGAGAAAAAAGGTCAAAATTTACACGAACAATTGGATAAGGTTTTAGGATTTTAAGAAAAAAAATTAATATGAATTTATATAAACGGTTGATTGTCTTTCTATTTTTCATTGTTCAACTTACAAACATCTATTCACAAGAAACAGTTGTTATTTGTGGTGAATATAGTTATCATGTTCCTGAAACAGAAAGCATGAAAGTAGCTAAACATACCGCATCTGAACGTGCACGATTGGAAGCCCTTGCTGCAACATTCGGGACAACGGTTTCACAAGATAACACTACTATTATAGACAATAAAAACGGAGAAAGCCATACGCAGTTCTATTCTATCGGAGAGAGTTCTGTAAAAGGAGAGTGGTTAGGAGATGCAGAACAACCAGAATATGAATTTATGATTGATACAAAAACAGGAAATCAAATTATCTTGGCTAAAGTTTGTGGAAAAGCCCGAAAAATACTGTCTGTCCGCACAAAATTAGAAGCAAAACTTTTACGCAATGGAATAGAAGATAAGTTTGAGTCTGATTTTTTTAATGATGGAGATGATTTTTACGCATCATTCTTAGCTCCTTCGGATGGATATTTAATGATTTATTGGATGAATGAAGATATTCAAGCTATTCCTTTATTGCCGTACGAGAAAGATAGAAGAAAAAATTTTCCTATTAAAGCCAATGAACGACAAGTATTTTTTGCAAAAACATCAATGAACGACAATAATAAAATTGTTGATGAATACACTTTGGCTTGTGAAGGAGACGAAGAATTGAATACATTATATTTTATTTTTTCTCAAAAAGAGTTTGAAAAACCCATATTGAAAGATGGATATGTGGATTTTAAGACATTTAATCAATGGTTACATAAAATACAACAAGTAGATCTTTCATCACAAGTAGTAAAAAAAACATTTTTAATAAAAAACAAGTAGAATTATGAGAAAAACTATCTTGATTATTTTGGTAGCTTTAGCGAGTAGTGTTCTACACGCTGATGATGTAATTATATTGAAAAGTTCAGTACGAATTGATGGGCAAATAGAATCAATTAGTAATACTGAATTACGATATAAAAAAACTAACGATTTAACGGGTCAAATATTTGTCACACCATTATCGGATGTTTCTCTAATCATCTGGGAAAATGGAGAAGTTATATCTTATGCAGATATAAAATCTTCTACAATAAAATCGGATCAGAAACAAAAAGAACAAAAACGAGAAAAAATAATGACTATTGAATCAACTAAAAAGCCCATTGAAACGAAAAAAAAATGGAACTTGACACCTTCTGATACTACTTTGATGGGTATAAGTGTGGGTTTTGGACTAAAAAAGATACCTGTCGAAAGAGTTTACGACTATAATAATGTAATTATGCCAACATGTCAACTTGGATACATTTTCCAACCAGAATTTAAATATGGTATAGGTGTAAAAACTGGTGTAAATTTTGAATTTGGCGGAGCAAAAGGGTATAGTTCAAGACAATCCATGGCTGAGATTAGTATGAACATTCCGCTCCAATGTTCCTACAGGTGTGAGTGGTTTAAGGGATTCAGTACACTTATTTACACAGGTCCCATATTGGATTTTGGCGTGCTAATGAAGGTAAAAATGGGTGCACAACCTTATTCTGATGCGTATAACTTATATTCAGATGGTAGTTACGAAGGTTTCAATTGTTTATGGGGCTTTGGCATTGCAGCACAATACAATGGTTGGCGGTTAGCTTTTGATGCTGGAGTGGGAATGGTTTATAAATATATGCAAGAGATTTATTGGGGTGATCAGTGGGATTATTATTTTGGACGTGTTATTGGCTATATACACAAGCCTATGACATTGTCAATAGCATATATGTTTAATTATAAAAAAAATAAATGATTATGAAAAAACATTTTCTTATACTAATTAGTATTACTCTTATTTTTAGTAGTTGCTTATACGATGGAGGGGAAACAATCGTACTTCCAATAGATGACATTGATCCTTTAAAGGGCATGGTTTCTGAAGGTATTATACCGTTAGAAATTCGAGATAGATTCGCTAGCTATATGACTATTCATGAAGGAACTAATCCTCCTATCATCACAGGATACTATATATTAAACCCTGTTGAAATAATCTATACTTCTGATGGACAATATGATGAAGGTGACACTTTTGCAGATTTGTACGATTTTTTACCATCTCTTTTGCGTTTCAACTTGTTTGTTTGAATAATTTTGTCTGCTTTATGTAGAAAAAATCTATTTAAGAGATATTACATTTTAGTATACACTCTTGTCAGTAATTTATTGTATAAAACCTGTAGCGCAATAATAACTTAATGATATTTTATGTAAGATATTTCCAAAATAAGATTGCATAAAAAAGAGCGTATATTGAATTAATACACGCTCTTTGTGAAGAAAAATATTTAAGAATTAATTATAGAGTCCATGAGAACCATTGATCTTCTATGTGTTCACTATATTGTAAAGTAGGAGTTTGATTACGATTCTGTAACGAAGCTTCTAATGATACCTTTTCTGTGAGATATGCTATTAATTTTTGATAATTAATCGTACCATTAGATGTTTGTAATGCTTTTAACAAGAAATATGTGAACAGTCCGTGTTTTTTCTCAGGATAAGGATATGCGGTTTGTTCGGTATTCGCTGCACTAAATATAATTAATTTACCACTAATAACATCTACTTTAGGTTTCTTTACGAGACCGCGTCCTCCTTGTAAAATGGGTTGCCCATTACGTCTAGTTCCAGAAAAACAAGCATCTATAAAGCATGTTACAGATTGAGCAGGTAAGTTACCTAAACGAACGTAAATATCATTCAAAGATAGTAATTGATTTATCTTTTCTGGATTTGCATCCACAGGTAGTAAGTGAGTCGCTTCAGCAATAGGAATTCCATGTCCTGCATAATATACAATAAACTTTGCAGCTCCTTTTCGAGCTTGAGCGATATTATCTATCCAATCTAAACCATCTACAATTTGATTACGAGTAGCATCAATCGTACTTCTAATTTGTCTCTCAGGAATTCCTAATGTTTGTATGCAATATTGACGGAATATTGTACCATCGTTTTCAGCAAACGGAACAACACCGACAATATCGTTGTAATGTTCGTTTGCAATAATTAAAACGTATGTATCTTCATTATTCTTCTTCGTTACTGGGATATTTGTATCAACATCCGACACTTCAGTTTTACTAATTTCTTCAGTATTATTTTGGATTTTCTCTATTTCGTTTGTGCTTGAATTTTCAAGTGTTTGAACAGGAGTTGCAGAAAGTTGTGCCAATTCTTTTTTATATGCATTGTGAATCGTAAACTCTACAGATATACGACGGTATTGCGAACCTTTTTCCGCACGTTCTACAACATAAATTTGGTATGCATTTTGGGTTATTTGCAATTCATCTATATATGTTTCCAAGAATGACTTCACTCCTTGAGTGCGTAAAAATCCTAATTGAGCATTGGAAGTAATACCCAATTTTTTTGTCACGGAAATATCATTGATAGCATGATTAAGATAGACTAATTGATTCTCAAAATCACCAAACTCGCCTTTATATGGAATCTTTCCACGAATAGCACTTCCATCCGTCTCTCCTGTAATTTTAATTGTCACTTTTGTTTCCGGTGTAAAATATTTTTTCATTTCACCGCTTAGTTGCTCTTTGATAAAACTAAGTGTGGCTTTGCAGGCCTTTGATTGGGTCGGAAGATACATTCCTGCGGGATAGTCATCAGTGTTTTTATCATACACTAAATTCATGGTTTCTGCAGGAGTGGTTTCGTATGTAAATTCCATTTTTAGATTCATCTCTTGAGTACCATCATCAGCAGTTTCTAATGCTACTTTTGGTACCACATACATTTTAATACCATCTCCGACTCTATTTTGAGGAGCTAAGCTTTGATTGTATGCGGCCAAAGCATCGTTGTAGCGAGCAGAATTATCTGTCTGTTCTTGCTGTAACATAGCTAATAATTCTGCTTGTTGGCGTTGTTGCTCTTCAATGGCTTTACGATGCTCTTCTCGTTCTCTTTTTCGTTGCTCTAACCACGACTCTTGTTTGGGACGTGGAGAACGTTCTTTATATTTAAAACTATTTAATGGGATTTGAGCACTAATTGCTAATTCTCCATTACTATTCAAACGACTACCATGTACAGAGGACCACGTGTCCTTATTGGCGGCATCTTCCTGCCCATGTTTCTCTGAATGAGAAAATGTATTTAAGCAACCAATGTTATATCCCAGTTCGGCACTAATGTAGAAAGGAAAATCATCAATAGTTATAGGGAAACGCATACCGATACCAAATAGCATGCTAAAATTGAAAGGATTGATATTTTTTCTGGTTAAGTCCAATGAGATATTGGTCATTTGATATTCATATGTTTCATAGGGGATATAATAATTTACACTTCCACTCATTGCAAAATTGAGATTAGGGGTCATAAATACATAGGGCTGAAATTTGTTTTCTCGCAAGAAGGTATATATCAAATTCAGTCGTATGTCAAAATAACGTGCAAATAAACTATAGTAAATAGGATTATTTTCCAAGATTACACCACGACCTGTAAATGCCAATTCTGGTCGAATCGAAAAGCCTTGGTAAATATCTCGCTCTGCCCAAAAACCAATAGAGCCTCGTGCATATGGTTTATGAGAGTATATATCGTAATAAGATGAAGTGTAAAGCATGTCGCTAGCTACGCCAGCCATTCGTACACCAATTTGCCAGTGGTTCTTTTCTTCATTTTGTTCCCAACGTTGCCAACGAACCTGCTTTTTGTTCAAAGTCGAATCATTTGCTTGAACACAAATAATAGTCAAAAGACATCCTAAACAAAGGATAAAACGTATCTTATTCATAATTCTTCTTTGCATCTTTGGTTAATGTATTCTTTTCAAGTTCAAATTCTCCTAATACGCGTTTTGGAGCATAATATCCCCACGAACTACAAGTAGAAGCTAATCCGTTACCATCTTTAAAAATGCGAAACTCATTTTTATCCATAATTACACCTAATGGGTCCTTTTTTTCTAACATAATAAAAGCATATTGTGCATTATCTATACCATAAGATCTAAAAGTTCCAGAAAATAATACACTCTGCTTTGTATATGTTTCATCTGTCCCATCTTCATTGCGATCAGAATAACTTTCAAGTATATAATATACAGTAAAATCGTTGCCATTTCCTACAATTACAACATCTTTAGCTGTCCCATTTGTTCCTGCCTGTTTTTCTCTATACTCATTAATTGTCCATTTATTTTGTTCTCCAAAATAAACGTACAATTAATAGACCTGAAATTAACTAGGAACAAGTTGATATATAACTTTTTAGGTATCATATAGTAGTCATATACTATCACCTTATTGTGCAGTAGTAATTTCAATATTCGTAACGAATTGCCTAATATTTGATGCTAAACTCGGCATAATCTTCGCGCGAAGAAACTTTTTGTCAAAAAAATACACCCATGCGGGAAGTCCTGTAAACACTACACTTTCCGCGTGTTGTATGTACCATTTTACCCTCCAAGTTCTTCCATCTTCGGCGTAAAACCCCTTCTGCGCCGAAGATTTTTGCAGCATTATTATAGAGACACGTTTATAGAAAGCTACAAAAAGCCCACAGATGTCTTAGTGATGTCCTATGGTGCTCCCGAAATCTATAGGCAATTTTTGTGCCGAAAATAAAAAAGAGGCACCTCATTAACGAGTGTGCCTCTTTTTCGTATTATATGGCATCAAAAAAATAGTTTTCAGCTTTCAGTTTTCAGCTTTTACTTTTTCAGCATCTCCACAATATCCTTCTCAATCTTCATGGGTTTGGTGGCAGGAGCATATCGCTTAATCAAGCTACCGTTGCGAGAAACGAGGAACTTCGTGAAGTTCCATTTAATCTTTCTGCCAAAGCAGCCACCTGCTTGTGCTTTCAAGAAGGTATAAAGCGGATGCTCATTGTCGCCGTTCACCTCGATCTTCTTCATCAGCGGGAATGTCACTCCGAAGTTGATTTGGCAGAACTGCTCAATCTCCGTATCTGTGCCTGGCTCTTGGTGCGCAAACTGGTCACAAGGGAAGCCAATCACCACTAAACCAGCGTCTTTGTACTTCTGATACAATGCTTCCAGTTCTTTGTACTGAGGGGTAAAACCGCACTTGCTAGCGGTATTGACGATCAACAGCACTTGGCCACGATAGTCTGCAAACGACTTTTCTACACCGCGATTGGTGAGTGCCGCAAAATCATAGATAGTTGTCATAAGGCATTAGGTTTTTAGTTTATAAAATGTTGTACCAACCATATCAGCGCGAAGCCGATAATGTGGCAGATAAATACAATCACGAAAAAGCGTACTGTCTTTTGCTTTTTGCTTCTTTCTTGGGGTTGCTTTCCTTCCATAACGCAGCAAATGTATTGTTTTCTTAAATCTGCTGCAAAGGTATAGTTTTCTCACTATAACAAACTTAAAACGAACTTAATTTTTCTTTTTATAGGCAAAAATTATGCCGTTCTGCTTATCATAAATGTCTTTTTCTATGGAATTATTTGCTCATTCCAGAAAAATGTTGTACCTTTGCAGCACTGAATCAAAATCTGAGAAGATATGAAGAAGCAGATACATGATGAAAATCGTGGCTATCGAATCCTTCTCCCGTTTGTGAGTTGGATGTTTAGACATTCATATCGCCACATTAAATATGTGGGCGAGGAGAATATACCACAAGACGGGGCTATAATCTTTGCTCCTAATCACACCAACGCGCTGCAAGATGCGCTGGCGGTATTGTCCATTAATTCCGAGAGAAAAGTGTTTGTTGCTCGTGCGGATATCTTCCGCAATAAGCGGTTGGCTAAAATCTTAAATTTCTTCAAGATTATGCCTATCCGTCGAATGCGCGATGGAGCTAGTGAAGTTCTCAAAAACGATGAGACTGTGGAGCGTGCAATCGACACCCTCGAGCAGGGCGTTCCTTTCTGTATTCTGCCAGAAGGCACCCATCGCACCAAGCACTCCCTCTTGCCATTGGGTAAAGGAATCTTCCGTATTACCTTGCGTGCCAATGAGAAGTTTGGACATGAGAAGCCAATCTATATTGTACCTGTCGGGTTGGAGTATAGCGATTGGTTCCATCTATGGGATACGCTCGTTATCAATATCGGCAAACCTATCAATATGACGCAGTTCATCGCGGAACATGCTGATTTAGAGCGTCCTAAACTCATCCTTGCTATGCGCGAGGAACTCACCAACCGTATGCGTGAACAAATCCTTTGGGTGCCCGATGATGAGAACTACGAGAAGAATTGGGAAGAGCTTAGCAAGAACCGTCCTGCGCACAAGAACTGGTTCCCAAAGCACCGCATGCCTAAGTGGTTGTTGCTCGTAATGTTGATTCTTATGTCGCCTCTCGCATTGGTGGCAGGCGTTATCACATTGCCCCTTTGGTTAGCTTGGCTCATTATCCGTTGGGCAATCAAAGACCCTGCTTTCCACAACTCCGTGCAGTTCGTTTGGCAACTGATTATCATTCCACTGACGGGCTTTATAACAATGCCTTTCTGGATGTTCTTGCAAGAGTATATGTATCTTGCGCGTAAATTGAATAAACCTGAAGAAACAAAATAATCATGACAAAAGTTTACATTATTTTAGCATGTTATGTGCTTGTGCCTCTGTTGATTATAGAGGGCTTTAAGCGTTGGAAATGGGTACAAACCCTAGGTACTGTAGTACTTGCATATGCCGTGGGCATTATCGCTTCGCTCTGTGGTGTATTCCATTTTCAAGATCCTGAAGTAGCAGTGTCCTTCAGCAAAATGCAGTCTATGATGATGAATGTGGCAGTACCTTTGGCTATTCCATTGATGCTTTTCAACTGCGACTTTAAGTTGTGGACCAAAGCCTTGCCTAAAACTGCTTGGGCACTTGTAGGTGGTGTTCTTGCGGTGCTTGTGTCCGTAGTGTCGGGCTATTTCATTTTCCGCAACCATATTCCCGAGCCAGCCAAGGTGTCGGGTATGATGACAGGTATCTATACAGGTGGTACAATGAACTTCAACGCACTTGGTGCATCGCTCGGCGTGGACAAATCCATAATGGCTATTGTGCTTGCTTTTGAGATGGTAATCACTACACCTTATATATTCTTCCTACTCGGTGGTGGCTACAAGATCTTCCGCAAACTTCTGCCTTTCAAGGATATAACCCACAAGGGTCGTACCGATGAAGAGAACGTAGAGACTGCTGATGTGGAGAACTATCAAGGCATGTTGGAGAAGAAAAACTTCTGGGGTATGCTCAAAGGTTTGGGCTTGAGTGTTGTCTTCCTTGCTATTGGTGCAGGTCTGGCATTGCTCATTACTGGCACACTCAACGAACTTGTAGTTATCCTCACTATCACCACTTTGGCGATTATCGCCTCTTTCTTCAAGAAAGTGCGCGAGTTGCCTAAGACCTTCGAACTGGGAATGTTCTTCATTTTGGTTTTCAGCGTGATAGTGGCATCTATGTTCGACATCAATAGTGTAAATGGTGGCTCGCTCTATATCGGTGGCTTTGTGCTGTGGATTATGGTGATGTCTATGTTGCTACACTTGATTTTCTGCCGTGTGGCGAAAGTCAGTGGTGACCTCTTCTGTGTGAGCCAAGTAGCATTGCTCTGCTCACCTCCATTCGTGCCACCTATTGTAGGCGCAATGAAGAATAAGAAAGTCCTTATTTCAGGTATTGTAGTCGGACTGGTCGGCTATGCCGCAGGTACCTATCTCGGTGCGTTACTCGCTTGGATATTGGGCGGTATTTAGTGTTTAGAGTTTAGAAACAAAGAATATGAAACGAACTATTATATTGATACTTACAGCTTTATTGACATTGTCAATGCAGGCAGCTAAGAAGGAGAAAGTCCAACAAGTGGACTCGCTCGGTCGCAAGATTAAGACGGGATGGAACTTCGGCGTATTGCCATCGGTGGCTTTTGATGCCGATTTGGGTTTCCAAGGTGGTGCTCTCACCAATATCTACTACTATGGCGATGGCTCGCAGTACCCTGAGTATATCCATTCCCTTTATGCAGAGGCGGCTTATACCACCAAGAACTATGGTATCTTCCGCGTGAACTATGACAGCAAGTACTTGATTCCTAAGCACCGTCTGACCCTTGATGCTACCTATCAGCCAGATGCGATGTGCGACTTCTATGGTTTCAATGGCTATCAGTCCATTTACAATCAATCATTGCATAAATGGAACAAAAATCCAGAAAAAATGGATATTGATACCTATCAATCGCGTGCATTCTACAAGTATAAACGCAACCTTTTCCGCTTCGCAGCTGATATTGAGGGTACTATTTGGAAAGACATCAAGTGGAATGCAGGTCTTGGAGTACTCGGCTATATGATTGACGAGTGTGATATCGACATGCTCAATGGCAAGAAGAATGTCTATGACCCTGCCACCGATCGTTATGCCCAAAAAGCGATGGATAAGAACGTGGAGGGTATGTACGAGAAGTATGTGAAATGGGGTATCATTGACAAGAACGAGGCACTCGGTGGTTGGCACCCATACTTGCGTTTGGGCTTGACTTACGACAGCCGAGACCAACGCACTTGTCCTACCAAGGGTATTTATGCGGATGCGTTCTTTACTTATACCGCAGCATTTGGCGAGCAAGCAACTGTGGACCACAACTACAACCATTTGCAGTTCAACTTCAACTTCCGCCACTATGTACCAGTATATCGCGACCGCGTGACTTTCGCATATCGCATTGGTACACAAAATAATATCGCAGGTAAGTCGCCATTCTATATGAACACCTACCTCAATACCTTGTTTATCCAACGCGTGATGTACGAGGGATTGGGTGGTGCTAACTCGCTGCGCGGTATCATGCGTAACCGTATCCTCGCCAATGGCTTTGCTTATGCCAATGTAGAGCTCCGTTGCAAGGTGGTTACATTCGACATCGGTCGCCAACATTTCTATATCGGCTTAGCACCATTCTTCGATTTGGGTATCATCACTCAGCCATACGAGTTGCCAGAACAACAAATTTTGGACAACTATAACAAAGACACAGATCCACTCAAACTGCCATTGGATAACTATTTCGCAATGAAGGATGGCAACTTCGACCATTCTCGCGTCTATATGCCTCACATGGCAGCAGGTTTGGGCTTGAAGGCAGCTATGAACGAGAACTTTGTCCTCTCTGTGGACTGGGCAATGGCACTTAATAAGCAAGACAATGCCAAGTGGGCAAACTTCTATATCAAGATGGGATATTTGTTCTAATAATGCGATATAAACTGACTATCATACTATTTTTCTGTGCCTGCCTTGTGTGGGCACAGAATGATTCTACTGCTTTGCAGCCAGAGAAACAGCGTATTTTCCAAGGCTGTGGTGGTGGTATGATGGTGCATGCGGGTTATCTGTTTGGGCAGCCTACTGCTGCTACTCTTCCCTCTGGTGAAAATATTAGCCCGCAAGGATTGACCTATGGCTTAGGAGGTTCGATGCGTGTACATTTGTGGAAACACTTGCGTGTTGGTATGGAGGGATTTAGTTCTACCATGAAAAGTGAAGCTACCGACCAACACAACTTCCTACAAAAAGGTAGTTACATTCGCACTGGTTTGGGGGGCGTGATAGCCGATGCCTGCTGGCGTTTGGAGAAGGTATGGCCCTTTATTGGAGGCTCGGTGGGTGGTGGAGCTATGCGTACATTATCTATCGTAGAAGGCAGTCAAGATGACTGGACTCCCGAAGGGGTGGCAGTTTTGCACAAGCAGGGATTTGGTTACATCAATCCCTATGTGGGTATGGATTATTGTATCACTAGGCGCATACATGCCACCTTCCGTTTGGATTGGATGTTGGCATTTGCTAACAAACAATTAGTCTATCCTACAGGTCCTCGATTATATATTGGCATTATGTTTTGCCATTAATTAATAGTATTAACCAAATTAAAATCAAAATGTTATGAAAAAGGTATTATGGATTTTGATGGCGGCTACGATATGTGTGGCATGTGCCAAGAAAGCAGAAAAGACAGATACTGTTTCTGCGGAAGAACCTGTTGTAGAGGAGGTTGTAGTTGAAGAAACCATTGCTGAAGAGCCTATTATTGAGGAAGCTGCCGAAGAAACTTTGGCTGAAGAGGTGGTTGTAGAAGAGGTTACAGAGGAAGTTGCTGAAGAAGTGGTAGTTGAGGAGGCAGTGGTAGAAGAGCCAGTGGAAGAACCTGTGTTGAAGTTTGGTTTGGATGTACAACCTGAATATCCAGGCGGACTAACTGAGGCAATGAAAGTAGTAGCTGCGAATACGAAATACCCTGCAGAGGCAAAAGCCAATGGCTGGGAAGGTAAAGTAATATGCACCTTAATCGTAGAGAAAGATGGTTCTGTATCGAGTGTGAAAGTCACGAGAAGCAGTGGTTACACCGTGTTGGATGATGAAGCAGTACGTGCGTTCTCTACTTTGACTAACTGGGCTCCAGGTCAAAAGGATGGCAAACCAGTTCGTGCGCAAGTGATGTTGCCTTTGCAATTTAAATTGTAATACATTGCAACGTTAATCATATAGTAAAAAAGCCTTCGTAAAGATTTACGGAGGCTTTTTTATTGGAACATATATACCTATCGACACTTGTTGTCATTAATTGACATCAAAATTGATCTTAATTGTTTAAAATAAAATCAATGTCTACTCGTAGATAGTTCCCTGTCGATATATGACTAAAGTTCTTATAAGGATGTCCCATTTACCTACTAATTGTTAGTGTAATTTCATCTTTTTCAAAAAAAGCGTCTATTTTCTTGTATATGTGCGAAATTTTTACTAATTTTGCGCGTTTTTGTGTACACTCATAATTATGATTGAATATATAAAAGGAAATTTGACGGATTTGACCCCTACTTATGCAGTGATTGAGGCAGCTGGAGTAGGGTATGCTATAAATATAGCATTGCCAACCTATTCGGCGTTAGTAGGCAAAGAAAATACCGAGACAAAATTGTATGTCACCGAGATTATTCGTGAAGATACCCATGATTTGTTTGGTTTCTTTACTCGTGGTGAGCGTGAGTTGTTTCTGATGCTGATGACCGTAAGCGGTATAGGCGCCAATACTGCACGTATGATTATGTCGGCATATTCGGCAACTGAGATACGTCAGATTATCGCTACAGGTAATGCGCGCGCACTTTCGCAAGTGAAAGGACTAGGACCTAAGACTGCACAACGGATTATCGTAGATTTGAAGGATAAGGTACTGAAAATAGACCTTGGTTCGGAGGCTAACCAAGGCAGTTTAGAGGACGCCGCAAGCGGCTACAGTTTAGAGGTTAAAGGCGTGGATAGTGAAATCAAACAAGAAGCGGTGAGCGCATTGGTGATGTTGGGTTTTGCTGCGGCTGCTAGTGGGAAAGTAGTGGATAAGATATTGAAAGCAGAGCCTAATGCAGGTGTAGAACAAGTCATTAGACAAGCATTGAAGATGCTGTAGATTGGAGTTTAGTGTTTAGAGTTTAGTGTTTAGAGTGAGGAATATATTAATCATATTGTTGAGCTTATTGCCTATGCTAGCTATAGCACAGGCGCAAGACACTATTGTGTCGTGGCAAGATAATGACAGCGTGGTGATGGCGCCATTGCAGGTGCAGGGTGTAGGTGCAGACAATTATGAGGACCTGACCCGTCCTCAAAGTAGTTTGGATTTGCAAACACCCGATAATGTGACAACTACGGTAGAGTATGATGCTGCAAGTGGTTGCTATGTGGTGCGCACGCGCATTGGTGAAACGGAGATAGCTACCCCCTATATGATGACGATGGATGAGTATCGTGCGTACAGCGAACGTCAGGTAATGGGACAGTATTGGCAGCAGAAAATAAGTGAGGTGGAGCACGACAATGAGAGTAAGTTTGATATCACCGATATGAAATTTAATATCGGACCTGCTGATAAGGTGTTTGGTCCTGGTGGTGTACAACTGAAGATGCAAGGTTCGGCGGAATTGCTGTTCGGATTCAAACATCAATACGTGGACAATCCAGCCTTGACTGAACGCTCAAGAAATAACAATATCTTCGATTTTGATGAGAAAATCCAAGTGAATGTGAATGGTAAGGTGGGTGATAAGTTGAATTTCAACATGGGGTACAACACTGAGGCCTCGTTCAATTTTGATCAGATAAATTTGAAACTGAACTACAAGGGACAAGAGGACGATATTATTCAGTCGATAGAGGCAGGTAATGTGTCCATGAATTTGAATAGTAGTTTGATAAGCGGAAGCAGTGCGTTGTTTGGTGTGAAGACCGATTTGAAGTTTGGTAAACTGAAAGTGCAAGCACTGATTTCACAACAAAACTCTGAGAGTCAATCCGTTTCAAGTAAAGGTGGTGCACAGACGACGAGTTTCGAGGTGCCAATCGATACGTATGACGAGAATAGGCATTTCTTCTTGAGTTACTATTTTCGCGATAACTATGAGCAGGCGATGCAGTCATTGCCATATATTGCTAGCGGCGTGACCATCAACCGTATTGAGGTGTGGGTGACCAATAAACGTGGTAACTATGATGAAGCCCGCAATATCGTGGCATTGTCAGACTTGGGTGAGAATGATGCGCAGCACGTGTTGAATGCTGCTTGGAGTGTGGATGCAAGTGCTCGTACTCCTCACAACAAAGCGAATAGTTTGTACGAAACATTGGTTGGTTCGTATGCCCACGTGCGCGACATACAGCAGGTCAGTGGAGTGATGCAATCACTATCTGGTATGGAGTTAGGAGAGGATTATGAGAAGGTGGAGTCGGCGCGACTATTGAATAATGGCGAATATACGTTGAATTCGGCTTTAGGTTATATCTCGCTGAAGACGGCATTGCATCAAGATGAGGTGTTGGCTGTGGCATATGAATATACATACGCAGGTCAAGTGTATCAAGTGGGTGAATTCTCTACAGATGGCGGTGAGGCTTTAAAGGCACCTAACGCCTTGTTGCTGAAGTTGTTGAAAAGTACAAACAACGCCCCTGACAAGAAAGGTAAGGGCACTTGGGACTTGATGATGAAGAACGTGTATTCGTTGGGGGCAAACCAGATGTCAAGTGATAATTTTGAGTTGTATATCCAATATCGCAATGACTCGGTAGGTACAGAGATGCAATACCTAATGGAAGGCGCTGTGAAGGGTAAGCAATTGCTGCGTGTGATGAATCTGGATCGCTTGGATGCACGCAATAATACTTCACCAGACGGACGATTTGATTATGTGGAAGGATATACTGCATTATCCTCCTCTGGTAGGATAATCTTCCCAGTGCTAGAGCCATTTGGTAGCCACTTGGCAAAAGCCATAGGTGATCCAAAGATAGCAGAGAAGTACATATTCCAAGAGTTGTATGACTCAACCTTGGTGATGGCACAAGAACTTTCCGAGAAGAATAAGTTTGTGCTGAAAGGTAAATACAAAGGTAGTTCGGGCAATGAGATACGCTTAAATGCGATGAATATCCCACGCGGAAGTGTGGTAGTGACTGCGGGTGGTGCTACGTTGGTAGAAAACGTGGATTACACGGTGGACTACACAATGGGTGTAGTAACTATTCTTAATCAATCAATCATCGATTCTGGAACGAATGTAGATGTAAAGTTGGAGAATCAGTCGTTGTTCTCTATGCAGCGCAAATCGCTATTTGGAGCGCATTTAGAATATGAGTTCAATAAGGATTTGACCGTAGGTGGTACTATCATGCACTTGCGCGAGAAACCATTGACGACTAAAGTGAATACAGGTAGCGAACCATTGGCGAATACCATTTGGGGTGTGAATGCAAGTTGGAAGACTGAGTTGCAATGGCTGACATTGCTAGTGGATAAGGTACCATGGATTGATGCTTCGGCACCTTCTACCTTCCAAGTGAATGCAGAGTTTGCTCATTTGATACCAGGTCATACAAAGGATGTAGGCAACTTGGGAACTGCGTATATTGATGACTTTGAGGCGACAAAAACGAATATCGATATTCACTATCCTAATTATTGGCGTCTGGCATCTACTCCTACTGGAGATAGATATGATGAGGCTATATTGGGCAATAATATCGCGTATAATAAGAACCGTGCATTGTTGGCATGGTACACGGTTGACCCAATTTTTGGTTATCCTCAGAGTAACACACCAAGGCATATCAAAGATGATTTGGAGGCGATGTCTGACCATCGCACGCGTATCGTGTATGAGCAAGAGGTATACCCAAACAAAGAGGTGTTACCTAATGCGGATACCAAGTTGGCAGTGATGAACTTGAGTTATTATCCCGATGAGCGTGGCCCATACAACCTATCAGCAGATGAGATAGGTACGGATGGTAAGTTGACTAATCCGGCACAACGTTGGGGTGGTATCATGCGTAAGTTGGACAACACCGATTTTGAGAAGGCGAATATTGAGTATATTGAGTTTTGGCTGATGGATCCATTCTTGACCAATCCAGATGCTGCCTTTACAGGAGGTGATTTGTATATCGACTTGGGTGACGTGAGCGAGGATATCTTGCGTGATGGTAAGAAGAGCTTTGAACATGGACTACCATTGAATGGAGAGCAGTCTATGGTAGATAACACTATCTGGGGACGTGCACCTAAGACTACTAGTACCACTGTCGCGTTTGCCAATGAAGCAGGTGCTCGCGAGAAACAAGATGTAGGTTTGAATGGATTGAGTACTGCAGATGAGTTCCTATTTGAATACAATGGTGCGAAACCTTATGCAGATTATGTGTCGGCGTTGAGGGGAAAAGTGGATCCTACAGTGTTGGCATTGTGGGAAAATGATGAGTTTTCTCCATTGAATGACCCAGCGGGAGATAATTACCACTATTACCGTGGCAATGACTACGATGACGCAGAGACTCCTATATTGGTGCGCTACAAACGCTATAATGGAACGGAAGGCAACTCGCCAGAGATGCAAGAAAGTGCTTCATATGGTACAGCTTCCACCTTACAACCCGATATTGAGGATATCAATCAAGATAACACGCTGAACGATAGCGAACGTTTCTATCGTTATCGTATCTCAATCCGTAAAGAAGATTTGCAACGTGTTGGTCAGCAGCATATTGCAAGTATTATGGAAACGAAAGTCACTTTGCGTAACAAAGAGACCGCGCTAGTAAAGTGGTATCAATTTAAGATTCCTTTGCGTGGTGATACTGCGATGATGAAGAAGGTGGGTAATATCCGCAACTTCAAGTCCATTCGTTTTGCGCGTATCTATATGACCAACTTCTCGCAAGAGACACACTTGCGTTTGGCATCATTGGATTTGGTGCGTGGAGAATGGCGTAGTTATACCAAAGGCTTGTACCAAGATATAGCCAATAATCAATACAATATATCCAATCCATACACCTCTGCAGGCTCAATGGATGTGGAAGCGGTGAATATTGAAGAGAACTCTAATCGAGAACCTATCAACTACGTATTGCCTCCTGGTATCACGCGCCAGACAGACCCAGGTCAAGCGCAATTAATAGCACAAAATGAGCAATCAATGGTATTCCGCTTGCATGACTTGGCTCCGAAAGATGCGCGTGCAGTATATAAAAACGTGGTGTATGATATGCGCCAATATAAGCGCTTGCAGATGTTTGTGCATGCAGAGTGCTTGCCGCTGCTTGATCCAATTGCAGATAAAGATGTATCGTGCTTTATTCGTTTGGGCTCAGACTTGAAAAACAACTATTATGAGTATGAGATACCTTTGGATTTAACGCCAGAGGGTAGGTACAATAATGACAATGTGCTTGATCGTCAGAAGGTCTGGTTGGAGCAAAACATGTTTGACTTCGAACTGCAAACCTTGGTAGATGCTAAGATGGCACGCAATAAGGCAAAACGTGCTGGAAATAGCAATATAGGTAATACTATTCCATACGAAACGTATGATCCAAACGATTTAGACAACAAAATCACTATCTTAGGTAATCCGACTTTGGAGGATGTACAGACCATCATGATAGGTGTGCGCAACAAGACCGACAAGGAAGTAAATGCCGAGATTTGGGTAAATGAGTTGCGCTTGAGTCAATTCAATGAGCAGGGTGGTGTGGCTGCGATGGCAAATGCAGCGTTGAGTATCAGTGATATAGCACAACTGAATGTGGCTGGTCGCATGGAGACTGCTGGATATGGCTCGATTGAATCTAATGTGTTGAATCGCAATATGGAAGATGCTTACCAGTTGTCGGTAAGTGCTGCATTGGAGGCAGGTCGTTTATTCCCTGAGAAGGCGAAATTACAGATTCCATTGTATGTGTCTTACTCTAATGAGACTCTATCACCAAAGTTCGATCCACTAGATACAGATGTGGAGCTGAGTGAGACTTTGGACACTTATGAAACAAAAGCAGAGAAGGATTCTATCCGCCAAATGGCCAATACGGTACATGAGTCAACTAGTTTTTCCGTGTCGAATATGAAGTTGGATATTCGCTCAAAGAAGCAAAACATGTTCTACGACCCTGCCAATTTCTCTATATCAGCAAGTTACAACGAACAAGAGCAGTTTAGCCCAGAGATTGAGAAAGATGTAACCAAAGATTATAAGGGTTCGTTCAACTATTCGTATAGTTTCAATCCTAAACCTTGGGAACCTTTTAAGAATGTGGAGAAACTGAAAAAGGTGAAACTATTGAGTGAATTGAATTTCTACTATTTGCCACAATCTTGGGCGTTTAATACCAATATGCATCGTACATTTACCCATCTCAAGATGCGTGATTTCAACACCGCTGATTTGGGCGAGTCAGTCAATAATGATATGGACTTGACTTTCTCCAAGGACTTCACATGGGATCGAAACTTCGACTTTAAGTACGATCTAACTAAGAATATGAAGTTCACTTTCCAAACCGCAATGAACTCTACTGTGGACGAAGGATATTATACACCAGAAATAATCAAAGACTATCATTTCACCCATGATTATTACGAAGCATGGAAGGATACCATCATGCGCAGCATGGGTACTTGGGGAACTCCATATACCTATCAGCAGTTGTTCTCGGCGTCGTGGAATGTGCCATTCAATCGAATTCCATATATCGAGGCATTGACTGCAAACGCCTCTTATAATGCGACATATAATTGGAATCGAACCATGCAAGCAACTAATGATATGGCTAACCTAGGCAATGTGATTAGTGCGACGAGAGCATGGCAAGTGGATGCGGGAATCAACTTCGAGACATTGTATGGCAAATCAAAGTATTGGAAGCAAATGAGCCAACACTACAACCAACGATCCATGCGTCGTCGGTTAACCTTTAAGCCTAAAACTTATACCGAGGTGGTTACTTTGGTAGCTGGAGAACCGAAGGAGATCACCCACCGTTTGGGTAGTGAATCGCTTAAGCTGACAGCTACTACATCGGATGGAAAGACAGTTAAACTCAAGTTGAATCCAATATCTAATACCAAAGCCACAATAGAATCCAAAGTGGATATAAAAGATGTATCTATTACTTTGACTACAGAGGATAAGAGCAAACGCTCGCCTGGATTGGTGGTGGCAGATATGGCGACATATATTGGAACTATGTTCCGTAAGGTACAAGTGACGTATCGCAATACCAATTCACTTACCGTACCTGGCTTCGCTCCACAAGCAGGCTTTATGGGACAACAGCGCTTTGATAATATTTATGCTCCAGGTTTTGATTTCGCTTTTGGTGGCTTTACCGATGATTTCGTGGAAAAAGCAAAAGATAATGGCTGGCTGTCTGGAGACACAACTGTTGTGCAACCTGCTATGCGCTCTAAGACGAGTGATTTGGATATCAAGTTGACCTTAGAACCTCTTCCAGGACTCAAAATCCAAGTCAATGGTAAGCGATATAATGCGCAATCTACCTCAATTATTTATTCCTACGATCAGTTGCAGGAGAATATGACGGGTTCCTTTAATATCACGCAAGTAGCAATAGGTACAGCATTCCGCAGGGTAGGTACAGCAGAGGATAATTTTGCATCGGATGTATTTAATCAATTCTTAGCGAATCGTCAAGTGGTGAGTTCGCGTGTACAAGATCAATATCGCAATGTGGTATATCCAAACGCAGGTTTTATTCCTTCTGAATTGCGTGGAAAACCATATAAACCACAATATGGTACAGTGGCAAGCAATACAGCGGATGTTCTTGTACCTGCTTTCTTGGCCGCTTATACAGGGCGAGACGTAAATACAGTCAATCTCAATCCGTTTATGGGCATATTGCAAATATTGCCTAACTGGTCGGTTACCTTTGATGGGTTGGGCAAGTTACCATGGATAAAAGATCACTTCAAATCCATCAATCTTACACATGCATACACCTGTAAGTATGCCATTGGTAGTTATTCTAGTTACTCTACTTGGGTGCCAGCTGGCGAGTTGAACAATAAGCAAGTTGGTTTCGTGCGTGATGTGACTACCGATAATCCATTGCCATCTTCGGCATATGATATTTCTACAGTCAATTTATCAGAGAACTTCTCTCCACTGATTGGTGTGAATATGACAATGAAAAACTCGTTGTCTGCTAAGTTTGAATACCGTAAACAACGTAACATTTCGTTGAATATCAACTCTGTCCAAATTACAGAGGGTCATACGGATGAGTTCGTGATAGGTGCTGGATATACCATCAAGAATCTCAGTTTCGTGACCAAGAACCGAGATGGAGCACAGAAGAAAGTGAGCAACGACCTCAAACTCAATGTAGATATCAGCTACAAAGATATCAAGACCTTACTGCGTAAAGTGGAGGAAGGTTTGACGCAAGCAAGTTCAGGTAATAAAGCACTTGGCATAAAGATTAGTGCAGATTATGTATTGTCGCAGAAGATCAATTTGCAATTCTTCTATGATCATCAAGGCACTACTCCGCTTATATCGTCTTCTTATCCGATCAAAGCGGATAACGTGGGTATCAACATCAAACTCATGCTCACACGATAAATCCACTATCCAGTGTACAAAGTTGGTATCATAGGACCAGAATCTACAGGTAAAAGCACTTTAGCCGCTTTTCTTGCTAATCGCTATGATGGAATCTGTGTGCCAGAATACGCGCGCGAATATATGGAATCGCGCGTGTGTACATGCGAATATACCTACCAAGATGTGGAGAATATAGCGCGTCATCAAGTGCAACAATTGCAGAATTTATCATTATCTTCCGCCGAAGGCATACCGAACCCTTGCCGAAGCGATATTATCTTTTTTGATACCGAACTGATCATCACCAAGGTGTGGTTCTTGCACAAATATGGTCGTTGTCCCGAGTTTCTTGAGCAAGCATTGCGCGATTATCCAATGGACGTCTATTTGTTGTGCTATCCTGATATGCCTTGGCAACCGGATCCTGTGCGCGAAAACCCCGATATACGAGAATATCTTTTTGATTGGTACGAACGTGAAATACAAGCATTGAATATTCCGTACTATATTATTCGGCACAATCTATGAAACAAAAAAGAGACGCTCTTTTGAACGTCTCTTTGTGATCCGTGCAGGATTCAAACCTGCAACCCCCACATCCGTAGTGTGGTACTCTATTCAGTTGAGCTAACGGACCATGCTTCTTTTCGAAAGCGAGTGCAAAGGTACTGCTTTTTTTTGACATGACCAAATATTTTGAAGAAAAAGTGCATTTTTTTTGCAATCTTGGGAAAAAAGCAGTACCTTTGCACAGAAAAATCATCTAAAACGATATGAAACGAATTTTTTATACATTATTTTTAGCATTCCTCTCTGTTGCTAACTCGCTTGCTGTAGCACCTCTTCCTGGATCTGGCTTGCAGGAACCACATCGTGCGCGCGCACCTTTTACTATCCTGTCACATGATGCTACTAAGAATATACAGAAAGTGGCTCCATATAAGACGCCTGCTATCAATTTAGCACCTCGTGGGTTGCTACTTTTGGTCAACTTCTCTGATGTAACATTTTCTCTTACTAATTCTCAGCAAGCTTTTGACTCGTTGGCCAATAGTACAAACTATACCTACAATGGTGCTACTGGATCTTGTAAACAGTACTTTACCGACCAGTCCAATGGTAAGTATATTCCTCATTTCGATGTAGTGGGACCAGTGAACCTTCCTCACTCAATGGCTTATTATGGAGCTAATAAGGCAGATGGGAATGACCAGTATGTGGTGGATTTTGTCATTGATGCATGTAAGGGGGCTGATCGCTTAGGCGTAGATTTTTCGCAATACGACAATAATAATGATGGCATGGTAGATTTCGTCTATATCATCTATGCGGGCTATGGTGAGGCCGATTATGGGGGAGAGAATACGATATGGCCACATAACTGGGATCTGATTTCTGCATTGTATTATGGATATACCAACCAAAAGGAATATTTTGCAACATCTGAAACGACTTATAAGCTGCCTGAGATTGATGGTAAGTTAATCAATATCTATGCTTGTTCCAATGAGATGCGCAAAGCCAAAAATGCGCGCTCAGGAATAGGTACTATCTGTCACGAGTTTAGCCATGTATTGGGATTGCCGGATTACTACCTAACTACAGACTATTCTACTGTACTAGAACGTGAAACACCAGGCGCTTGGTCTTTGATGGGATATGGAAACTATCTAAACAATGGTAACACTCCTCCTAATTACTCAGTATATGATAAATATTATCTAGGTTGGATAGAGCCAGAGGCATTGGCTAAAACACAAGGTTTGGAGATTCCTGCGGACGGTGCGACAACGTATATGTTAGCGCGTAACGAGAAGCACGTGGCAGAAGGTGCGTATCGTACAGATACTGTGTATTATATCGAGAATCGTCAACAAGAGGGATGGGATGAATACCTTCCGGGTCATGGAATGTTGATATGGCGTGTAATTTTTAATGAGGAAGATTGGTATCAGAATTGCCCGAATGATTTTGTGGCACGTTATCGACTCATCTCTGCGGAAAAGAATTCATCACCCTATACTGATGACAAACCCAAACCAGAAGTTCCTTTCCCTGGGAAATCCAAGGTTACTTCTTTTGAAGCATTTTCCCATAGTGGATTAGAGAATATCCAAGAGATAAATGGATTGATCACATGTGACTTTGTCACGACGCGTGAAACTCCTGTTGAGAATATTATTGTGTCACCGCAAAACGGAATCTGGTATAATATCCTTGGACAACCAATTGACCCAAAGACATACAAAGGTGTTGCAATCCATAATAATAAAAAATATCTGCTCCGATGAGCAGATATTTTTTTGTATAATAGTGTGCTTGTTGCTAATGATTAGTGGCTTACCTGCATGATGTTGGCGAACACACCTGCTGCGGTAACGCTCGCACCAGCACCATAGCCGCGAATCATCATTGGATAGTCGTGGTAGCGTTCGGTAGTGATTAAGATGATATTGTTGGAGCCTTCTAATTGATAGAACGGATGTGTTGCATCCACAGTCTCTAAACTAACGCTTGTCTTGCCTTCTTCCATCTTGGCTACGAAACGCCAACGTAGTCCTTGTGCTTCTAATTCTGTACGACGAGCCTCAAAGTCAGCATCCAATTCAGGCAGTGTATTCCAAAATTCTTCTACTGTTCCCTCGAAGTACTTTTCGGGGACGAAGAGTTGCTTCTCTACCTCCTCTTGCTCTACTGCATAACCTGCCTCGCGCGTTAAGATAACCAGTTTGCGAATCACATCTTTGCCGCTGAGGTCGATGCGTGGGTCGGGTTCACTATAGCCTTGTTCCCTAGCGCGGCGAATTGTCTCGGAGAAAGGTACATCGGCTGCTATCTCATTGAAAATGAAATTGAGCGTGCCACTGAGTACGGCTTCAATGCGGAGTATCTTATCGCCCGAATTGCGTAGGTCGTTGATAGTGCCAATGATAGGCAAACCCGCACCAACGTTTGTTTCAAACAAGAATTTCACTCCACGATCCAAAGCTGTCTGCTTGAGGCGAAGATAGTTACTATACTCGGAAGAAGCAGCAATCTTATTAGCAGTCACCACAGAGATATTGTTTTCTAATAGATTCAGGTATATACCTGCTACATCTGCGCTTGCAGTACAATCGACAAAGACGCTGTTGTAGAGATTCGCCATTTGCAAAGCTGCTTGCTTAATGCTGAAGCTGCCTGTAGTTTTCTCAATCGATTTGAGTTGTTCGCGGTAGTTAGTGAGGTCCAATCCATCAGCATTAAAGATAGCTGTACGGCTGTTAGCAATACCTACCACGTTGAGTTGCAAATGTTGCTCGTGAAGTAGCATCTGTTGTTGCTGTTGGATTTGTTCGAGCAGTTGAGCGCCTACTGTACCTACACCACATACAAAGACATTCAATACCTTGTTTTCGCTCAAGAAGAAGGAGTCGTGCAGCACGTTCATAGTCTTGCTAAGCTGCTGAACTGGAATGACGAATGATATATTCGTTTCTTTAGCACCTTGTGCAAAGGCAATGACGCTAATACCATTTCTTCCCAGTGTACCAAACAGTTTGCCTGCGATACCAGACATATTATGCATGTTCTCGCCTACGATACTTACTGCCGCCAACCCTTGTTGTACGAGCATAGGGTACATCGAACCTACTTTAATCTCTTCTGCAAACTCGCGTGTGAGAGCTTCCACTGCGGTATCACAGTCTTTTTCTTGAATACCCAAGGTGGTGGAGTTCTCCGAGGACGCTTGGCTAACGAGGAAGACGGATACGCCTGCTTGGGCTAATGCGCTGAAGATGCGTTGGTTAACACCAATCACACCCACCATCGAAAGACCTGATACCGTAATGAGTGCCACATCGCGGATACTGCTCAATCCGCGTACATAGCGACTGTTGTCTTCGGGTTTGGCTTGGATGATAGTACCGGCATTATCTGGACTAAAGGTGTTGAGAATACGTATCGGGATATTCTTCGCGCACGCGGGATATATAGTAGGTGGATACACCACCTTTGCGCCGAAGTGGCACAACTCTGATGCTTCCACATAACTCAAACTCTTGATAGTATAGGCATTGGGAATCAGACGAGGGTCAGCAGTCATAAAGCCGTTGACATCAGTCCAAATCTCCAACACCTCTGCGCCCAAGGTGGCAGCAAGAATAGAGGCTGTGTAGTCGCTTCCGCCACGTCCAAGGTTGGTAATCTCTTCGGTTTGGCTGTCGCGTGAGATGAAACCAGGTACAACAGACAAATGGGGAGGGGTAGCAAAGGCGTTGCGTACCAGTTGTTCGGTCAAGCTAGTGTTGAGCAATACTTGTCCTTGTTTGCGGTCAGTACGGATAAATTCTAGTGAGTTTTTGCGCACGGCACCAGGCAACGCAGCGGTTAGGATTCGGCTACTCATACGCTCGCCATAGCTTACGATAGCGGCTTCTGTTTTGTCGCTAAGGTCCTTCACAAGGTGTACGCCGAAGAGAATAGAGCGTAACTCGTCTAAGATGCCTTCCAATTCGAGACATAGCATTTGTCGGGTGGTAGGATTGGTAATCAGCGTATTAACCATATCCATATGGCGGCAACGAATAGCTTGATATACTTCCATATACTCTTCGCCCGCTTCGAGTGCCAAATGTGCTGCTTTGAGCAACTGGTCGGTAATACCGCCCAAGGCACTCACTACCACAATGCAGTCATCGGTCTGCTGACCAATGATGTGCTGTATCTGACGAATACTATCTACTGAACCTACGGAGGTTCCACCGAACTTGAGAACTTTCATATATTCTTGCCTTTCAACTCTAAACTCTAAACTCTAAACTCTAAACTATTTATAATCTTGGTTATTTGTTCTGTTTCGAGCAGGAAACCATCATGCCCGAAGCGGGATTCTATCTCGTAATATTTGGCGTTGGGGATGTACTTTGCCCACTCGCTACTCTCGCATGGAGGGAATAATCCGTCCGAAGTGATGGAGATGACAATGCTCTTGGCTTGTATCTGCGCCAATGCCGCTTTGACACCTCCGCGATGGCGACCTACGTTCTGACTATCCACGCAGTGGAGTAAGTAATAGTAGGAGTAGGCATCAAAACCGCGTTTAACGAGCTTCTCGCCTTGATAACGCTCGTAGGAAGCGGCGCGACTGGCAAAGAGGCAGTCGTCATCGGTCTCGTATTGGGTAAGGTTATAGCCGTCAAAGCTGCGATAGGAAATGAGCGAAATGGCGCGTGCTGCTTCCAGTCCTTTGCGTCCACCGTCAAGCGACTCGCATGCGCGGAAGGTAGGGTCGGCTTCGAGTGCCATGCGTTGCACTTCCATCCATGCGCTCAGCCATGGTGATACACGAGGCGCAGTAGCGATGAAGGCTGCTTTGCGAATCACTTCGCTCTCCATGATAGCCCATTCAAGGGCATGAAAACCACCAATGGAACTACCGATGAGCAAGTCCACATACTCTATGCTCAAATGCTCGCGCACCAAAGTGAAGAGGCGGGCTGTATCGCGGACAGTGAACTTGGGGAAAGACAAAGGGGTATTCCGGTCTCCGGAGTCCGGACTCCAAAAATCTCTCGGACCAGTGGTTCCATATGCCGAGCCGAAGATATTGACACAAACCACGTAATCTTTGTCGGGATTCACGCAGCAACCTTCGCCCACCATCTCTGGCCACCAGTCGAGTGGGTCGGAGTTGGCAGTTAGGGCATGGCAGAGCCATACTACGCGGTCGCCCTGTTGATAAGGGCGCTCCGAAGTATGGTAGATAATCTCCAGTTGGTCAAGCGTACCGCCTGCCTCGAAGGAGAAATTATGCGTTGTGAGCTTGTGTAAGTGCATTTTCGATGTCCGCTATTAGGTCGTCTGCATTCTCCAAACCGATACTGAGGCGCATCAAGTCTGGGTCGATACCCGCAGCAAGCAGTGCCTCGTTGCTGAGTTGGCGGTGGGTATGGGATGCAGGGTGAAGGATACAAGTGTGGCAGTCGGCTACGTGCGTTTCGATAGTTACTAATTGCAGACTGTCCATAAAACGATTGGCAAAAGCACGGTCGCCTTTCACGGCAAATGCCATCACACCACATGAGCCGTTAGGCATATACTTCTGTTGGCGTGCATGCTCAGGGTCATTCTCTAGTTCTGGATAGCGCACCCATGCTATGTCAGGATGTTTCTCCAACCACTGTGCTACCTTGAACGCACTCTCGCAATGGCGAGGCATACGCACGTGCAAACTTTGCAAACCTAGATGCAGGTAGAAGGCGTTTTGCGGACTTTGGATAGAACCCAAGTCACGCATGAGTTGGGCGGTCGCTTTGGTGATATATGCCAGTTTACCGAATGCCTCTGTATAGCGCAGTCCGTGGTACGAAGCATCTGGTTCGGTGAGGCAGGTGAACTTATCGTGCTGAGCCTCCCAATCGAAGTTGCCGCTGTCCACAATCACACCGCCTACTTGCACGCCATGACCATCCATATATTTGGTGGTGGAGTGGGTGACGATATCTGCACCGAACTCAAACGGACGGCAGTTCACTGGAGTAGGAAAGGTATTATCTACTATCAATGGCACACCATGTTGGTGCGCGATTCCTGCTATCCGCTCAATATCCAAGATTCGTACGTTGGGGTTGGAGAGTGTCTCGCCAAACACAAGTTTGGTGTTCGGACGGAACGCTGCTGCCCACTCCTCGTCGCTGGCATCTTGGTCGATGAAGGTGATCTCAATGCCCATCTTTGGGAAGGTCACACCAAAGAGGTTGTATGTGCCGCCGTAGATACTGGTGGTAGTGATCATATGATCACCTGCGTGGCAGATATTGAAACATGCGAAGAAGTTTGCTGCTTGACCTGACGAAGTGAGCATAGCCGCTACGCCACCTTCCATAGCAGCAATCTGTGCTGCGGTGGTGTCGTTGGTAGGATTTTGCAGACGAGTGTAGAAATAACCGCTCTCTTCAAGGTCGAAGAGTTTGCCCATCTGCTCGCTGGTCTCGTATTTGAACGTAGTACTTTGTATAATAGGTACTTGTCGGGGCTCTCCTTTGCCAGGGTTGTAGCCACCTTGTACGCAGAGCGTATCGATATGTAGGTTCTTTTTCATTTCAAAACAAAATTAGCATGCAAAGGTACTGCTTTTTTTGCATATATGCAAATAATTTGTATAGAGTTTCGTATGAAATGGCTTGATGTCAGGTTAGTCTTACGGTAAAGATAGCCTAATCACTAACTAATCACTAACTAATCACTAACTAATCACTAACTAAAGGTAAGTAATTAGTAAGTGTTTTACAGCATAATTATAAAAATAATGCAGAAAAAAATTGCATGTATCAAAAAAAAATAGTAACTTTGCGGTCGAATTTGTGTGATGTCCATATTTTGCGATGGTATCATACAAACGTCCACTTTTTTGCTACGTGGTGTAGTTTTTACTTAACTTCGTGTAAATGAGTTATATACCTTAAAAGCTAATAAAACAATAAAAACAATGTTATGATGAACAAACACAAAGAGAAAGGCCTTCGTGGTCTGCTCATGACATTAACCATCTGTGTAATGTCATTGTTTAGCGTCACAGCAATGGCAGCACCTGTGTCTATTACAGGTAAAGTGTTGGATGCTAACGGAGAACCCCTGATTGGAGCGAGCGTTGTAGAGTCTGGTACATCAAATGGTACTGTTACCGATTTTGATGGTATGTTTACGCTTGTCGTAGAAAAGGACGTTTTGTTGACCGTATCTTATGTCGGTTATCGAAATCAAGAAGTTCGTGCGGCACAAGACATGGTTATCGTACTTCGTGAAGATCAAGAGTTGCTAGATGAGGTGGTGGTTATTGGTTACGGTACGCAGAAGCGTAAAGACGTGACCACTGCGATTTCTTCGGTGGATACAGAGGATTTGGAGAAGCGCCCTATTACCTCTGCTGCTCAAGCGATGCAAGGTAAGGCAGCGGGTGTGACCGTGGTTAAGCCTAGTGGTCAGCCAGGTGCGGGTATGGTAGTTCGCGTGCGCGGTACAACTTCTATGAATGGTAGCAATGATCCATTGTACGTAGTGGATGGAGTGCCTATGACGGATATCGATTTCCTTGCGCCTAATGATATTGAGACTATGCAAATTTTGAAGGACGCGTCTTCTGCAGCGATTTATGGTTCTCGTGCGGCTAATGGTGTGATTATGATTACCACCAAGGCAGGCTCTGCTAATAAGGAGAAGATGAATGTGACCTTCTCTATGTACGGCGGTTGGACCCAAGTGGCAAAGCGCATGGAGAGTTTGAATTTCGAGCAATATCGCGAGTACTTGAACGATTTGGGTTCGAATGTGGTATTGCCAGACGGTTTGAAGGATGAGACAAACTGGTTTGATGAGACTTATAAGACCGGTTCTACTCAAAACTATCAGTTGTCAGTAAGCGGTGGCACAGAAAAAGTAAATTATTATTTGTCAGGTGGTTATACCAATGAACAAGGTATCGTTCCTACCACTAAGTATCAACGTTATAACTTCCGTACATCATTGGATGCAGAGGTTACCAAGTGGTTGAATATTGGTGCGAATGTGGCATATGGTTATAGCGAAAATCAAGGTACCATTTCTTCGGGTACTGGTGCAAACCGTGGTGGTTTGGTATTGTCTGTGATTAACACACCAACCTACGCACCTATCTACGATCCTGAAAATAAAGAATATTATTACACCAATTTCTACGGTGTAAGTAATATCACCCACCCATTGGAGAATATCGAGCGTTACAAAAACCAATATAGCAAGCAACATCGTTTGTTGGCTACGGGTAAGGGTATTGTGACCCTGTACGACACCAAGAAGTTTAATCGTGGTGATGAGTACAATCATTCCTTGAAGTTTACAACCACTTTCACAGAGGACCTCAGAATGAACAACTCTACCTCATTCTTGGATCCACATAAGACATCTTGGGGACGTAACCAATATGGTGAGGGTAGTGACACGCGTAGTACAGACCTTGTAACGGTTTGGGATAACGTGTTGAATTACACCACAAATATCAATGGTCATAACTTGGATGTGATGTTGGGTAGTTCTTATACCCATTCGATGTGGACTCAATCGTATATCGCAGGTAGTCACTATGCAGATGGCACGATTCAGACATTGAATGCAGCCAATAAGATAGATCCAGGAAGTACCAATACAAGTGCAAGTGAATGGGCTATTATGTCAGGTTTTGCACGTATCAGTTATAACTACGATTCTCGTTATTTGATTTCTGCCAACTTCCGTGCGGATGGTTCTTCTCGTTTGGCTCCAGGTCACCGTTGGGCATATTTCCCATCTGTGAGTGCAGCTTGGCGTATCAGTGGCGAGCCATGGATGCAAGATGTAGAGTGGATTGATGATTTGAAGCTTCGTGGTGGTTGGGGACAAACTGGTAACCAAGGTGGTATCGGCGATTACGCATATTTGGAGCGCTATAGCATCAACCGTCAAAACTGGTGGGAGACTGGTAAAGAGCATGCCGTGCCTACCTATAGCCAGTCATCGTTGCGCAATACCGATTTGACCTGGGAGCGCACTACACAAACCAACGTAGGTTTGGATTGGACGATGCTGAAGAACCGATTGACCTTCAATTTTGATTGGTATTACAAGTACACTACTGATATGCTCATGTGGGTATCGTTGCCAGCAGGTTCTGCTGCGGTATCGTCTATCCAACGTAACGAAGGTGAGATGAGCAATATGGGTGTGGAATTCACCATTACTTCGCACAACTTCGTGAAGAAGAATTTCAAATGGGATACTCAGTTGAATATCTCTCATAATAAGAACCGTCTGGAGAAATTGGCTACTAGCCAAGTATATTATGATGCAAAGGTGACAGACGTGTTAGCAGATTATTGCGTTCGCAATACTCCGGGAATGCCATTGGGTTCTTTCTTTGGTTACAAGACAGGTGGTGTTAATCCAGAAACTGGTGAACTGATTTATCTAGATACCAATGATGATGGTGAGGTGACAGCTAACGATCGTACTTATATGGGTGATCCTAACCCAGACTTCACCTTTGGTATGACCAATACCTTCCAATTCTATGGTGTGACCATCAGTTTCCTCTTGCAAGGTTCGTATGGCAACGATATCTTCAATGCTAGCCGTATTGAGACCGAAGGTATGTACGATGCAAAGAACCAATCGACTCGCGTATTGGATAGATGGCGTCGTCCTGGTATGATTACTAGCATTCCAAAAGCAGGTTTTGATATGAAGGTGAGTGACTACTTTGTGGAAGACGGAAGTTATATCCGTTTGAAGGACTTGACGATTGGTTATGAGTTCTCAGGCAATTGGATGAAGAAGATTGGTATGACTCGTTTGCAACCTTACTTCTCTGCTCAAAACTTGTTCACTCTGACTAAGTACCTAGGTATGGACCCAGAGGTGAACCAATATGGTAACTCAGGAACCGTGCAAGGTTTGGATTATGGTACCTATCCGCAAACCCGTAGCTTCGTGTTGGGTGTAAATATCGCATTTTAATGGTTGAACGAATATTAATAGAACGATTATGAAAAAGTATATATATATAATAGGTGTAGTCTTGGGCATCGCTCTCGTATCCTGCGACCTGAATATGGCGCCGATTTCAGATCAATCGGAACTTAATTTGGGCGCATCTACCGAAGATGATACTGTTCGTATCAAATTTAAGGATCGTGCTGCTATGATGGCAGTGTATGAGAACCTATACAATATCATGCGTGATCGTCAAGAGCATTGGTATCTAGATTATTTGCTTTTCGGCGAAGCGCGTGCCGATAATGCATATGCTGGTACAACAGGCGCTGAGGTAGTTCCTGTAGAGACCAATGCACTCGATGCATCCAATCCCGATATTGCCCGCGATTGGGATCGCTATTTGGAGGATATTGCGCAAGCCAATGTGGTCATATCCAATATCGACCTTGTGCCAGACCCAACGTTTGCACAAGCAGAGCGTGAGCAATGGAAGGCAGAGGCGAAAATCTTCCGTGGTATGATGCTATTTGATCTTGCTCACTGGTTTGGTAATATTCCATTGAATTTGACTGAGGCACCAGATATCACGGCGGATAATATTGAGGAAGTATATCCTGTTTATTTCCCAATGCCAGTAACACAGGACTCTGCTTACAAGCAAGTGATTAAGGATTTGACCGAAGCCATTCCTTATGCTCCTGCGCTCGATCCTAACGACAAACGCATGCTGAGCAAGACCGTAGCATATGCATTGTTAGCCAAACTATATGCAGAGTTAGGCGAATGGGATAAGGTCATTGAGTATAGCGACAAGGTGTTTGCGGATGGTGTTGCGTTGGCAGACAATTATGCTGACCTCTGGAAATACGATGAGAACTTGGGTGATGCTACTCGCAACAACAAGGAGACTATCCTCGAGGCACAATATACAGCAGCTAGTGGTAACTGGGTGACATGGATGTTCGGTCGCAACTTGTCTAACTGGGAGGAGTCTTTCACATGGGCTAAGTGGATCACTCCTAGCCGCGACTTAATCCGCACCTTCGAGAAAGAGGGTGACACCGTGCGCTGCAACCAAACCATCGTCTATTACGAGTGCGCATGGAGTAACTACTATTCAGCAGACAACTATCCATTTATGTACAAGTGTCGTTCGGCATATAATAGTATCATCAAACTTCGTGGTGCTGACATCTGGTTGCTCAAGGCTGAGGCATTAGCTCATAAGGGAGACTTGAGTGGTGCTGTATCATTGGTGAATACCATTCGTAAGCGTGCGAAATTGGCTGACCTGCCTGCATCTCAAATGGGTAGTCAAGAGGCCGTATTGGATGCTATCTTGCACGAGCGCCGTCTGGAGTTGGCATTAGAAGGTCAACGTCTGTTTGACTTGATTCGTTTTGGCAAGTTAATGGAGGTGATGAACGGTATCAACTCGCGCGACGAAGGCCGTTTGCCACAGGCTCGTCCATTTGTGGAGGCACACAAACTCATGCCTATCCCACAAACCGCATTGGACAAGAATTCTAATCTAGTTCAGAATGATGGTTATTAATTTGAGTACTAATCTGCAAATAATCAACAGAATATGAAACGTATATTTCAAGTCCTATTCCTTGCGTTGATCGCAATAGGCTATACCGCTTGTCAGCCCGACTCCTTCCGTGAGGTTTACCCTGCGGGTGACCCTCAGATGCAGGCAACAATGCTGACTGAGGAGGTGAATTTTGGTAGTGATAGTATCACTTTTGAAGTGACAGTTACAGAGAAAGAGACTCCATTATCCACGCTGGCCATTAAGGTGATAGTGGGTATTAATGTGATTGCAAGCGAAGAGGTTCGTACACCTGGTTTGATGTATAAAGATACATTCACCTATGCAGTTCCTTTCGGTCCTAATATGCCAGAGGGTGAGCCAGTGAAAGTATATTTGACTGCTACCAATATAGAAGGAACTGTCAAGAATGTGATTCTAGACCAATGCGTGGGTCATCGTCCTGCTATTGAAACTATGTATGTTATGCCTCCTACCATCAACTACAAGCCTCTAGGCAAAGGTAAACAAATGACTTGGGACGGCGAGAAGTTCGTGGCATATGACTTGGGCTATCCAAAATCCATCGAATGTCTTTTGGCAGTAGTGGGAACGAAGTTCGGTCGCGTGGATTGGACAAAACCTGTAATGGGTATGCTGAATGGTCAACTATCCTTGATCACAGAGGAGCAATTCACAGCAGGCGAGGCTAGCTCTATCGTATTGGCGAATGACAATCTCGAGAGCATCGATACCATCACCTTCGATCCATTGACCTTTGAGTTGTACTTTGGTGGTAAGGTAGCTCAACCTGTGTCTGCATTGGATGTGAATGTGGATTTGGCTGAGGTGGCAGGTAAGACCTATCGCCATGCGAAGATCTTCTTCGATCCTGAAATGGAAGTGACTATCAATGGTGTGGCAAATCTGGCTACGGCATATAACTTGGACTACATGGAACTCAAGGACGGCAATGTAGTGAAGTTCTTGGGCGAAAAGGGTATGTATGAGGTATATTACTTGCCTGAAGAGGACTATATCGTGGTAGAGCCATTGAAGGATGCTATTTATCCTAATGTGATGTGGATGACCGGTGTAGGCTTTGGTTTGCCAGTGGCATCACCTAAGGTTCAAGGCGGTTGGGGCTTTGACAACCTGGGACAATACATCGCATGCCGCACCGTGGCACCTAAGGTATATCAATTCACCGCATACCTCAAGAATGGTGTGAATGCCGACTTTGAGATATATGGTTCGCTCAACTTCAAGTTCTTCCACCAAAAAGGTTGGGGTGGCGAAGAAGTAGGTGGCAACTATGAGCAAATTGGTTTGGATATCAAGGGTGTAGATTCTGAGGGCTTGACCAAAGTGAATGGCGACACAGGTGCAGAAGCTGGCAACTGGATAGCTGCTACTCAAGAAGAATTTGAGGGCATCTATCGCATTACACTGGATCAAAACAAGCTGACCACTACATACGAGAAATTACGATAAAATTCTACAACAATGACCAAAGTGAATAATCTATTATTTATAGGTATTGCAGCCGCTCTGCTCGGCTGCAATACTCCCGTAGAAAATCCGAATGATAAAACTCCTAATGGCGATTCTGTTCCAGTACGTGATGTGATGACCTATGTCACCACCGCAGATGGTACAATGGGCTTTGTCGCTATAGGCAAGGATTATGCGGAAGGACTCAATATGTCGCCAGAGCGTACACTGAAACTGAATCCGAAGGTACGTTACCAAGAGTTTGACGGCTTTGGTGCGGCTATCACAGGTGCTGCGGCGTTTAACTTGATGCAGATGCCTGCTGATCGTCGTCAGAAGCTGCTGGTAGAGACTTTCTCGCATGAGAAAGGTATGGGCTATGGCTATGTGCGCGTGCCTATCGGCGGTAGCGACTTCAACTCCCGCAGCAACTACGACTACACCTGCTGCGACACCAAGGGTATCGAGAACTTTGGTCTGACATCCGACGAAGTGGATTATATCATTCCTGTATTGAAAGAGATTTTGGCTATCAATCCTGATTTGAAAGTGATGGGTACCCCATGGAGCTGCCCTATATGGATGAAGGTGGATGATATCCATAGCAAAGCACCTTATACGGGTGGCAACAAATGGGTAGGTGGCTATCTCAATCCTGACTACTATCAAGATTATGCGATGTACTTCGTGAAGTGGATCAAGGCTTTTGAGGCAGAGGGTATCAAGATCACTAGCGTGACGCCACAAAACGAGCCACTCAACTGGGGTAACTCGATGTCGCTGTATATGCCTTGGGATCAAGAGCGCGACTTTATCAAGTTGGCACTCGGTCCTGTGTTCAAGCGCGAGGGTGTGGAAGCAAAGATCATCTGCTTTGACCATAACTACAACTATGATGGCAAGAAGGATCAATTGCAATATCCTATCAAGATTTATGCGGATGCAGAGGCAAGCCAATATATCGATGGTGCGGCTTATCACAGCTATGGTGGAAGCCCAGTGGAGTTGGATAATATCCACAAACAAGCTCCAGAGAAGAACCTCTACTTCACCGAGCAATCCATCGGTACATGGAACTACCAGAGTTTTGGTCAATCGCTCATGTCTGAGATGAAGAATACTTGTATCGGTACCGTGACACGCTGGTGCAAGGCAGTGATAGTATGGAACTTCATGCTCGACGAGAACGGCGGCCCTCACGGTGGTCCTGGTGCGTGTGCTACTTGCTACGGTTCGGTGGATATCTCTTCGAAAGACTATACTACACTCACCAAGCGCAGCCACTACTATGTGATTGGTCACCTGAGCAAGGCGCTCAAGCCAGGCTCTACCCGCATTGGTGTGTCGGGCTATATGCCTACAGGCCTGTCGGCTGTAGCATCGGAGAACCCTGATGGCACCTATGGTTTGGTGCTGCTCAATGAGAATGCGACGGGTATGTCCTTCATCATCGAGCACGACGGCAAACACTTTGAGATACAATTGCCTGCTGAGAGTATCACCTCTTGCATCTTATAATGAATATGAAATCGTCGCGGACATATCTATTCTCTGCTCTTCTGCTAGTGACTTGCTCGCTATTTAACGCTTGCAAGTCACCTGCGGAGCAGCGCGTATGCTTCTTTGGCTCTTCTGTGTGCAGGGGCGTGGGTGCAGATGCGCTCCATGGCTATGCGGCGCAAGTGACCGAAGCTTTGCCTGCAGGTTGGGAGAGTGTGAATATCTCCATCGATGGCAATAATACCTACGACCTCTTTGCTCGTTTTGACTGCGATATGACGCCCGTAGAGGCAAAGTATGTGGTCATCGGCATCAGTCTGGGCAATGAGGGATTGCATGAGAAAGGTGCGCGTGCCGTGTTGTCGTATAAGGAGAACATGCCACGCCTGATTCGTATGCTGCAAGAGCAGGGGAGAGTGGTGGTTGTTACTAACAACTATCCTCGTGCCGACTTCAATGAGGTGGACTATGAGGATCTCTGCGATGTGAACCTAGAGGTGCAGCAGTGGAATGTGCCCACCATCAATGTGTTCGGTACTATCGATGATGGCGCAGGTCGCTGGGCAGAGCATATGTGGAATGGTTCGGATATCTACCACCCCAATCAGCTGGGACACGAGGCGATGGCTTCGGCTTTCCCGCTGACGATGTGGAAGGCGCTGCAAGCTGGCAAACCTTTGCCTGAGTATATCCCTACGCAAGGCGATGAGAACGGTGTGGAGTGCCTAAGCTTCGTGCCAGAGGGACAAGTGCAGTCCTATACGTTGAGCTATACGAGCTCAGATACCATCTATACGGAGGTCTATTCGGCGGCACAGCAGAAGATGTGGCAATATGCGAATGGACAACTGGTGGCTGCGAACGAAGGAATAGATAAGGCGGTCGATACGATTACGATACAAGGAAGTAATATCCATCAGGTGCTGTTCTACCGTGCGGCAATGACCGAGAGGGAGGTGCGCGCGCTGGCAAGAGGCAAGATGTTACGCTCCAGTTTGGAGATATATTGCCCACTATTGGGTGGTGATACAAGCAATTATGCACAAACAATGAATTGTGTTACAATTCACAATAAATAACTAATTATTAACCAATTTAAATTAATGTATTATGAAAAAGATTTTTTCTCTTTTCGTTGCTTTGACAGCTATGATGGCTGTTCATGCTACTGATTACTACTTTGCTGGTGAAGCAAGTGGTTGGAGCAATAACAACGAGGCTTTCAAGTTCGTTGAAGTAGATGGCGTTCTCACTCTTGAGGTGGCTGACCTCTATGGTGAGTTCAAAGTAGCTGAAAATGGTGGTTGGCACCCACAACATGGTGCGGCTGCTGCTGGCGAAGGTGTGGCTATGAACACCCCTTACACTTTAGTAAAGTGCATCGACACTCCTGAAAAACCAGAGGCAGACGCTCCTGCTAATGCTGCTATTCTTATGCCTGAGAATTCTGGATTTGAGAAACCACGTTACAAAGATGCAAAGCTGACATTGGATGTTTCCAATCCAGACGCTATTGTAATCAACCTCGTTGCAGGTACTTTGTACGATTATGCTGCTGGCCCTACCACTTATCAAATCGTAGGTGCGTTCACCAACAACTGGAGTCTTACTGACGCTATCCAATTTGAGGATGTTGACGGCGTATTGACCGCTAATGTACCAGACATGAACGGTACTTTCAAGGTAATCAAGGACCGCGCTTGGGACGAGCAATGGGGTACCAACCGTGAGACTAATGCAGGTCTTGCATTAGGTGTTCCTTATGTGATGGGTGCTAAGAACGATACTGGCGATCCTGCTAACTTGGCATTTGCTAACCCTTTTGCTGGCTACAAGAACGCTACTCTTACCCTTGAGGCTAAGGATAATGGTGACATGGTATTGACTCTCGTTTCTGGTGAGTTTTATGCTGTTCAAGCAGATTGGCACATTCCTGGTTCAAAACTTGGTTGGAACTGCGATGTGGATCAACGCTTTACTCCTGTAGAAGGTGAAGCTAATACTTATGAGTTGTTGGCAGCTGAGTTTGGAGCAGATTTCAAGGTTGTTTATGGCAACTGGGCTGTAGAGTTTGGTGCTCCTGCTGATGATGCATACTGGAAAGTGAACGAGGAATATACTTGTGCATTTAAGGGCGGTAATATTCACTCTGTAAACGATAACGATGTATATATTGACTGTACCATTCGTTTGGTAGTTGACTACGAGAAAGCAGAGGTTAAGATTACCATTGAGTCAGAGACAGTTCCTACAGCTGTAGAAGATGTAGTTGCTCCTAATACAGTTACCAAAGTGATTGAGAATGGTCAAATGTATATCCTTCGTGATGGCGTACGCTACAACGCATTGGGTGGTGTAGTGAAATAATCCATCTCTCTTTAGTGTAGAGCGGCTGACTACCGCTCTACATTTCTATCATTTATCAATTTAATGCTATGAAAAAACCATTATTTTTCCTTTTTATCCTGTCTATGGTATGCTTGCCTATGAGGGGACAAGTGTATTTGGATGCCAAAGCTCCACTTGAAGATCGTATTGAAGATGCACTCTCTCGTATGAGCTTGCAAGAGAAAATTGCTATTATCCACGCACAATCTAAATTTTCCTCTCCAGGAGTTGCACGCTTAGGTATCCCTGGTATATGGTGCACCGATGGCCCTCATGGAATTCGTCCAGAGGTGTTGTGGGACGAGTGGAACCAAGCAGGTTGGACCAACGACTCATGTATTGCCTTCCCAGCCCTCACCTGCTTGGCTGCAACATGGAATACGGACATGTCCTACCTCTATGGTGTGAGCATTGGTGAGGAGGCACGCTATCGCAACAAGGACGTATTGCTTGGCCCTGGTGTGAATATCTATCGTACCCCGCTCAATGGTCGTAACTTCGAGTATATGGGCGAAGACCCATGCTTGGCATCTAAGATGGTGGTGCCATATGTGAAAGGTGTGCAGGAGCAAGGCGTGGCTACATGCGTCAAGCACTATGCCCTCAACAACCAAGAGGTGGATCGTCACTGGGTGAATGTGAACCTGTCTGACCGTGCGCTATATGAGATCTATCTGCCTGCTTTCCGCGCTGCTATGCAAGAGGGTGGCTCATGGTCTATCATGGGTGCATATAACCTCTACAAGGGCCAATATGCGTGTCACAACACCATCCTGCTTCAAGATATATTGCGCAAGGAGTGGGGCAGTGATGCGGCTGTGATCTCCGACTGGGGTGGCGCTATGAACACCGAGCAAGCTATCACCAACGGACTAGACCTAGAGTTCGGTACATGGACCGATGGCTTGTCGGATGGGGCTTCTAGCGCATACGATATCTATCACTTGGCTTTGCCTTATCTGCGCAAGATTCAAAGTGGCGAGGTGGGTACCAAAGAACTTGACGAGAAAGTGCGCAATGTCTTGCGTCTTATCTTCCGCACCTCGATGAACCCTAATAAAGCCTTTGGTGCGATGTGCTCAGAGGCACACAGTGCTGCGGCACGCAGGATTGCGGGCGAAGGTATGGTGCTCTTGCGCAATGAGAATCAGACATTGCCTATTGAACTGAAGGAGCGTCCTACTATCCTCGTCGTAGGCGAGAACGCTATCAAGATGATGACTGTAGGTGGCGGTTCGTCTTCGCTCAAAGCCAAGTACGAGATCTCTCCATTGCAAGGTATTCAGGAGCGTGCTGCGGGATTGGCAGAAGTGAAGTATGTGCGCGGATATGTGGGCGATGTAGGTGGTGAGTACAATGGTGTGACTACGGGTCAATCATTGCAAGACGACCGCACACCCGAGCAACTCACGGCAGAGGCTATAGAAGCAGCTAAGAAAGCCGATTATGTGATATTTGTGGGCGGTATGAACAAGGCGCACAACCAAGACTGCGAGGACGGCGACCGCTTGCATTATGAGTTGCCTTATGGTCAAGATCAATTGATCTCGGCATTGGCGGCTGTCAACGATAAGGTGGTATTCGTTTCCATCTCAGGTAATGCACATGGCATGCCATGGAGCCAAGAGGTAGGGGCTATTCTGCAAGCATGGTATAGTGGTTCGGAAACAGGTCATGCTGTGGCTGATGTGCTGTTTGGCGATGTGAATCCTTCGGGTAAGTTGCCATATACTATCCAACCTACTTTGGCGGACTATCCTGCGCATCAATATGGTGAGGTGGCTTATCCAGGTGTGGACAAACAGGTGTATTACAAGGAAGATATCTTTGTAGGCTATCGCTATGCAGATCTCTATGGTACACGTCGTCCTATTAAGTATGTGAGCCAAGGAGAGCAATATACCATCCATCCTCCTAAGCGCAAAGCTCTATTCCCATTTGGCTTTGGTTTGAGTTATACTACTTTTGAATATGGTAAGGCTATGCTGAATGGCGATCAGATTACGGTAGCGGTTACTAATACGGGCAATCGTGCAGGTCAAGAGGTGGTACAACTCTATGTATCCGATTCGAAGGCATCGGTAGTACGTCCTAAGAAGGAATTGAAAGGATTTAGCAAAGTAGCATTGCAACCGGGTGAGACAAAGCAGGTTACATTCACGATAACACCTGAAATGTTGGCATTCTTTGATGCTGAAGCACATGAGTGGGTAACTGAAGCAGGACAGTTTGTGCTGCATATTGCTAGCAGCAGTGCGGATATACAGGCATCTGTTCCATATATGTATAATAAGTAAATTAGATACATACATAATCATTAAGCCGTCTGCCATTTTGGCAGGCGGCTTTTATTTAAAAAGGGCTTTGGTATGGGTTTTGTCTAAAAACTAGTAACGACCTTAAAGTCTTTAATGACCTTAAGGATCTTAATGACTAAAAAACATAGAACTATGAATACAATGAACACCAAAACCGAAAACCTACAAAAGTTCGCTATCAACCTTTGCGAACGTGCCCAACAGGGCAAACTGGATCCTGTGATTGGCCGTGACGACGAGATTCGTCGCGTACTACAAATCCTCTCACGTCGTACAAAGAATAATCCTATCCTCATCGGCGAGCCTGGTGTAGGTAAGACTGCTATTGTGGAGGGCTTGGCGCATCGTATCATCCGTGGTGATGTGCCTGAGAACCTCAAAAAGAAACAAATCTACTCCCTTGATATGGGTGCCCTTATCGCAGGCGCGAAGTACCAAGGTGAGTTTGAGGAGCGCCTCAAGGGTGTTATCACGGAGGTGACTAGTGCTGCGGGAGAGATCATCCTCTTTATAGACGAGATACACACGCTCGTGGGTGCGGGCAAGAGCAGTGGCGCGATGGATGCCGCCAATATCCTCAAGCCTGCTTTGGCACGAGGTGAACTGCGTGCCGTGGGTGCGACTACTTTGGACGAGTATCAGAAGTACTTTGAGACCGACAAAGCCCTCGAGCGTCGCTTCCAAATGGTGATGGTGGATGAGCCTGATGAGGCGGCTACTATCTCTATTTTGCGTGGATTGAAGGAGCGCTACGAGACTCACCACAAGGTGCGTATCAAGGACGATGCGCTGATTGCTGCGGTGACGCTATCAACTCGTTATATATCAGATCGTTTCCTTCCTGATAAAGCCATTGACTTGGTGGATGAAGCGGCGGCTAAACTACGCTTGGAAGTGGACTCTAAGCCCGAAGAATTGGACAACCTCAACCGTCAAATTATGCAATTGCAGATTGAGCGCGAGGCCATCAAAAAAGAGCATGACAAAGCCAAACTCGCCACTATTGAGGAGCAACTCCATGCGTTGCAAGTCGAGGCGAAGGAGATGAATGCGCGTTGGGAGCAGGAGAAGGGCTATGTGGCGACTATCCAAAACGAGAAAGCCAATATCGAGCAGATGAAACATGAGGCAGAGGTCGCTGAGCGAGAAGGCAACTACGGCAAGGTGGCAGAGATTCGTTATGGTCGTTTGCAGCAGGCAGAGGCGAACATCAAAGCGGCGCAAGAAGCATTGCACGCAATGCAAGGTGAGAGCCTCATCAAGGAGGAAGTGGACGAGGACGATATTGCCGAGATCGTAGCTCGTTGGACAGGTATTCCTGTGACCAAGATGATGCAATCCGAGCGAGATAAGCTCTTACATCTGGAGGAGGAATTGCACAAGCGTGTTGTGGGGCAAGACGAAGCTATTCAGGCAGTTAGCGACGCTATTCGTCGCTCTCGTGCGGGTTTGCAAGACCCTAAACGTCCTATCGGTTCGTTTATATTCTTAGGAACGACGGGTGTGGGTAAAACGGAGTTGGCGAAAGCCTTGGCGGAGTATCTCTTCGACGACGAGAATATGATGACTCGCATCGATATGTCGGAGTATCAGGAGAAGTTCGCTGCCACCCGATTGATTGGGGCGCCTCCAGGATATGTGGGCTATGACGAGGGTGGACAATTGACCGAAGCCATCCGCCGCAAGCCTTATAGCGTGGTGCTCTTTGATGAGATTGAGAAGGCGCACCCTGATGTGTTCAATGTGCTGTTGCAGGTGTTGGACGATGGCCGCTTGACCGATAACAAAGGTCGCACGGTGAACTTCAAGAACACCCTGATTATTTTTACTTCTAATCTTGGCAGCCAACTCATCCGCGAGAATGAGGAGCAGGGGATTGACCATGAGAAGACGAGCCAGCAGGTAATGGAGCTATTGAAGCAGACAATTCGCCCAGAGTTCTTGAACCGTATTGATGAGACGATTATGTTCACTCCGCTCAATGAGAGTCAGATTCGCGATATCGTGGGCTTGCAGATAGAGGGTGTGCATAAGATGCTCTTGCAGAGTGGTGTAGATTTGCGCATTACCGATGATGCGATCGATTATATCGCTCGTGAGGGTTATGATCCGCAGTTCGGTGCTCGCCCTGTGAAGCGTGCGTTGCAGCGATTGGTGCTCAACGAACTCAGCAAAGCCATCATCGCAGGCAAGGTAGACCACCAAAAGCCCGTAATTGTGGAGCTTCGCGACGGCGAGTTGCAATTTAAGAACTAAACTATAAATCGTTAACCTTTGATATAGAAATACGCTACCCTTGCGCTACCTTTGCGCAAGGGTAGGTTTTTACTTATCCCAATAGATGTATTGCATATCGCTGACCTTCTCGGCAGCGGGTTCGACGATAAAGGTGGGCGTTTCTTTATCCCACCCCTGTAAATCTCCATTAACCGAGTCTTGGATGAAACGCTGCACATTCTCACCCCATTGCAACCAATGGCGCGTGTCGGAACATTGAGCGTCAATAGTGGTAAACTCTTCGTAGCGCGTTTGGCGACCAATCACGTTATTATGCAAGTCCATATAGTGGTCGCATGGAGCATTAGGACTCTTCCACTCCCAAAAAATATCCATAATAGCGTGGGATAACCATTCTCCGACATAAGTGCGCAACAACACATTTACATAGATATGTTTGAACGCATCACCTGGGCGACCATTATTGGTGGCTTCGCCATAGTAGTAATATGCTAGTTTTTCCGCACGTGCCTTACTTTGCAATACGCGGTAAAACATACGTGGACCGCGCCAGAGCAACAAGGATAGCAGGATATTCTCTTCCTCAAAGAATTCGATATTGAGCGTGTCAAACGTTTCGCGTGTGAGAGGTAGGTTACTATGGATAAGCGATTGGAGTTTGTTCCAGTCTTGTTGCTCAGTGGGCGTGAGTTCTAGAGCTAGTAACTCGTCTTCTAACGAAAGGGAGTCTAGAAAGGCATATAGTTCGTGACTGGGCGATTGACCAGATACCAATCGTATTTCTTGTTGCTTGGGGGCAAAGAGAGTAGGTCGTTGCGTGGAACTAACCAATAATAAGTCTGCTACGGAACAGAGCTTGCTGATATACCCTTTGTATGCTTTTTCTGGATAGAGGCGTATGAGCTCTTGCTCAATAAAATCTGCAAGGTTTTGCTCTTTTTGCAACATACTGTCCGCTTCCCATCTTGCGCCTAAGACATAAAATGCCTCCGAAGGGAAAGTAGGGAGGGCAGTAGTATCAGGAGTGAAACCACCCCCCATCCCCTCCCTAGAGGGAAGAGTGTTCTGTGTGCGGCAGCCTATAAGGAGCAAAAAGAGCGGTAAGAATTTGAGAAGTTTTAAAATTTTCATTGTTTCTTGCGCATTTATGCTGCAAAAGTACTGCTTTTTTTGGAGATGTGCAAAAAAATGTGTAATTTTGCAACATATTTCAAAATTTATCATTCAAAACTTGTTATGTCAGTACATATCCAAAATAGTCGTATGACGACCACACGCCTGAGAAAGATGAAACAAGAAGGCGAGAAGATTGCGATGCTTACTAGTTATGATTTTACCCTGACTCGTCTGCTAGATGAAGCAGGCATTGAGATGATCCTAGTGGGCGATAGTGCATCGAATATCGTATGTGGAAATAAATATACATTGCCAATCACAGTGGATGAGATGATCTTCCTTACCAAGGGTGTTGTTCGTGCTGCGGAGCATGCACTTGTCGTGATAGATATGCCATTTGGAAGCTATCAAGTGAGTGAAGAACAGGCAGTTACGAATGCTCTAAAGATGATGAAAGAGTCGGGCGCTGATGCGGTAAAGTTGGAAGGTGGCGAGGAAATCTTGCCTGCCATTCGCCATATGGTGCAGGCGGGTGTGCCTGTGATGGGACACTTGGGCTTAACTCCACAAAGCGTGAACCAGTTGGGTGGCTATGGCTTGCGTGGTAAGGGCGAAGCGGAGGCAGAGAAACTATTGCATGATGCTCAACTGCTAGACGAGGCAGGTTGTTTTGCTATTGTATTGGAGAAGATACCTGCGGAGTTGGCTAAACGTGTGACAGAGGCAGTGAGTTGCCCAACGATTGGCATTGGTGCGGGCAATGCGACCGATGGACAAGTGCTTGTGTTGCATGATATGTTGGGATTGAATGAGGGCTTCAAGCCTAAATTCTTGCGCCAGTTTGCGCATCTGGGTGAGGCAGTAAAGACGGCTGTAGGCGAGTATGTGACAGCTGTGAAGGATTGCTCTTTCCCATCTCAAGAGGAGAGTTATTAGGCGATATGATGAGGCTATAGGACGCGGCAGAGCCGCTATAGGCTATAGGCGATAAGGTGAGTTTTTAAAAGCATTCTGCAGGAGAATGCTTTTTTTATGGGTGATTTTGTCACTTGGAAACTACAAAAGTGTTAAAGTTTCCTAAATTATTTGGTTATTTCGAAGAAATATAGTACCTTTGCACGCTTTTTGCAGTAGAGGTATTGCTTGATATAAGGGTAATCCTAGCATAAAGGTAGCGTTATGTTACGTATATGTTACGTATATGTTACGTATATCCTACGTATATCCTACGTATATGGTACGTAATTGAAAGCGGAAAGACATAGAAAAACAATGAATGACGTAAGGGAAAATATATTGCAAGTGGCAATTGAACGAATGCAACAAGTGGGCATTCGTAGTGTGTCTGTGGATGATATATGTCATGAGTTGGGCATGTCGAAGAAGACGTTCTATGTTTATTTTGCTTCGAAAGATGACTTGGTACAGGCCATTTTGCATAAGCATGAGCAGAAAGTGGCACATGACCTAGACAATGCCCTATCTAAACGCACCATCACGCAGGTGATTGTGGAATGGACAAAGATTGCTCAGTCTACTCAAAAGAAAGATCTGAAGACACCCGCGATGATGTATGACCTGGAAAAGTACTATCCGCAACTGTTCGCAGCACACAAAAAAGTGATGCGCCAAACAGCAGAGAAGATTTTGGTACGGTTTTTGGAGAAAGGCGTGAACGAGGGAATATTCAGAGCCGAGATTGATGTGGATGTAGTAGCGATGATGTTCCTGGATATGCAATACCGATTGCTGGATTTGATGACTAGTGGACAGATGACCAAAGAGGAAGTGCATCGCATAGGACATCAACGAATGGATATTTTGATGCGAGGCATATTGAGCGAAAGCGGTTTGGTGCGGTTGAGAGAGAAAGTGAAAAATAATATATAATATATAAGGTATAAAAGATGATGAAAAAAATTGTTTTAGCCATTGGCTTGTTCGCGTTTTTGGCGAACGGCATGCAGGCAGAAGATCATGTGATGGCAGCGACGAAGAAAGCTGAGGTGCGTGAGGTGCCTGCAACATTAAACCTAAGTCTTGCTCAGGCGCAAGATTATGCGGTAGAGACCAACCGCAGTTTGAGAAACGCCAGTTTGGCAGTGCAAAAAGTGTATGCGCAACGTTGGCAGACGATAGCGAGTATGTTGCCATCGGCAGACTTGTCGTGGGGATATACCTCAATGATGGGCTACAAGATGAACTTTGGCGGTATGCCGATTGAGATGCCTGACAATGGAACATTGGGCGTGACTGCTGCTGTGGGTATCAATGGTCAGGCGATCGTGGGTGCATTGTTGAACAATGTGGCGATTGACATGCAGAAGTTGAATCTTCAACAGTCGGAGGACAACTTGCGTGCGAATGTGAAGACTAGTTATGCAAGCGTGTTGGTACTGCAAAATGTGGTGACATTGCTGGAGAGCTCACTAGCAAATATCGAACGTATGGCAGAGATGACCCAACGTAGTGTGGAAGTGGGTGCAGCAGAACAAACAACTGCCGACCTTATCCAAGTGCGTGTGAACACGTTGAAAAACAATATCAATGCGAATCTGCGCAGCACCCAATTGGCGTTGAATGCGTTGAAGGTGTTGTTGGATGTACCCGCTGAGACGGAGTTGGTGCTGACCTCTACGTTGGAGGATTTCCTGTCTGCGGAGGCGGTATTGGCATTGCTGGGTAACGACTTTATCTTGGAGAATAACCTCAACTACCAATTATTGGAGAAGAACGTGGAGTTGGCAAAGAAGAATGTGCATATGGCAGGTTGGGCGTATGGTCCAACTGTGGCATTGGCATACCAATACAGTAAAAAAGACTATTTTGGTGAGAAAGAGGGCTTCAACATGACCCCTCCAAATGCCGTGTCGCTGAATATCAGCGTGCCATTGTGGTCATCGGGTAAGCGTGCTGCAGGTGTAGTAGAAAAGAAGATAGCACTGGAAGAAGCGCGCAATACGTTTGCAGAGACAGCCAATAACCTCGGAATTCAAAACGAACAATTGCGCTACAACCTGCAAAACGGTTATGAGACCTACATGAACGAGAAGGACAATATGGAGGTGACGCAACGCGTGTTTGAATCAACGACTAACAAGTTCAACCAAGGCGCGGCTTCGAACCTTGACCTCGTGAATGCGAGCAACGACCTCATCACCGCGCAAAGTAGCTACGTGCAAGCGGTATTGACATTGGTGAATGCACAAGTGGAGCTGGAGAAGTTCTTGAACTTGTAGTGAGTCCCGACACCCGACTCCGGACACCGAATAACATGGATAACTAAATAACAACAGATAAATGAAAAAGATTGTATTAATGATGGCGGCAGCTGTATGTTTGATTGGCTGCGGCAAGAAAGACGCTCAAGCTACTCAAGAGGCTGAGCGCGTGGAAGTGGTAAGCACCATGATCCTCGAAAATCATGAGATTGAGCGCGTGCTCAATATTAGTACTAACCTTCAAGGTTATTTGACACAAAACGTGGCACCTTCGTTGACAGGTAAGATTGAGCATATCTTCGTAGAGGTAGGTGACCGCGTGAAAGAAGGCGATATGTTGGTGCGTATGGATCAAAACCAATACCTTACCAGCAAGATTCAATTGGCGAACTTGGAGGTTGAGATGAGCCGTTTGGAGGCATTGCTTGCTACGGGTAGCGTAAGCCAACAAACCTATGACCAAACCAAAGTAGGCTATGACCAATTGAAGCAAAACCTCTCATTCTTGGAGAAGAATACCTATGTGAAGGCTCCTTTTGAAGGCGTGATCTCAGCGAAGACCTACGAGGATGGCGAGTTGTACGGCGGTCAGCCAATCGTGGTTTTGACTCAGGTGAATAAGCTGAAAGCGCTTATCGCTGTTCCAGAAACCTACTATCCTTTGATCAAAGAGGGTATGAAACTTACCGTAAAGAGCGATATTTATCCAGAGGAGACTTTCGCGGCAACTATCGAGGTGGTATATCCAACTATCGATGCTGCGAGCCACACTTTCCAATGCAAGGTGGTGATTCCTAATGCAAGCGAGAAGTTGCGTCCTGGTATGTATGTAACTACTACTCTGGGACTTGGCAAGGAGAACACCATCGTGGTGCCTTATCAATCGGTAGAGAAACTGATCGGTTCGAACGAGCGTTTTGTGTTCATCAACGAGAATGGCTATGCAAAGCGTGTGAGCGTGAAACTGGGTCAACGTTTTGATGAGCAGATCGAGATCATCGCTCCAGAAATCCAACCAGGTGTAGAGTATATCCACAAAGGTCAAAGCAAATTGGTGGATGGTGTGAAGATTGAAGTGAAAAAATAAGATCGCCCTTCGGGCTGTAGATAGTAGATCGCCCTTTGGGCTGTAGTTCGGCGCAAGCGCCTGTAGAATACTACAGCAAACAACGCGAGCGATCTGCAACGGAGCGAAAGCGAAGTGATCTTCAGCGAAGCGATCTAAAAACTAAAAAGCTATGGCAATTTATAAAACCGCGATTAAAAACCCCGTAACGACCATGCTGGTGTTCGTTGCGGTGATGATCATAGGTCTGTTCTGCTTTGTGCAACTGCCTGTGGATCAGTTCCCTGAGATGGATCCTCCATACGTGATGGTGATGACCACCTATCCTGGAGCATCTGCCTCGGAGATAGAAACGAATGTCTCCAAGATCATGGAGAACAGCTTGACTTCAGTGGACAACCTGAAGTATATCAACTCAACCAGCAAGGATAACGTCAGTCTTGTAATATTGGAATTGGAGTGGGGATGTGATATTACGGAAGCCGTCAACGACGTGCGGTCGTTCTGCGATATGGCGAAGAACCAGTTGCCAGACGGTTGTTCGTCGCCAATGGTGTTTAAGTTCTCCTCAAGCACCATGCCTATCTGCCAATATTCTATCACGGCAGACGAGTCGTATCCTGCGCTCGACAAAATCCTCAACGACGAGGTAATTCCACAACTTAATAAGATTAACGGTATCGGTAACTTGTCGGTATCAGGTGCGCCTGACCGCTATGTGTATGTGGATATCGACCAACAGAAGTTGGACGCATACGGTATCTCTTTGGAGCAAGTGGGTCAGGTGATCTCCGCTAACAACTTGAACCTTTCTTCGGGTACGGTGAAGATGGAGAAAGAGCAATACCAAATGCAGGTGCGCTCTGAGTTTATCGAGAGTAGTGAGATCAATGACCTGATGGTGACTATCACCCCACAAGGACAACAAGTGTTTGTGCGCGATATTGCTACCGTGCGTGATACTATCAAGGACCTCTCATTGGACGAAAAGACCAACGGTCGTGAGGCTGCGCGTCTGATTGTGGCGAAGCAATCGGGTTCTAACACCGTGCAAGTCTGCGAGGATGTGCAAGAGGAATTGGCAAAGATTCAAAAGCAATTGCCTACCGACGTGAAGATCCAAGAGATCTACAACTCGGCTGACAATATCCGCAATAGTATCAACTCATTGGAGGAGTCTGTGTTGTACGCGCTCTTGTTCGTGGTGTTGGTGGTGTTGTTCTTCCTGGGTAAATGGCGTGCGACGATTATCATCTCGCTCACTATTCCAATCTCATTGATTGTGGCGTTCATCTACCTAAAGATGGCAGATTCTAGTATCAACATCATCTCGCTCTGTTCGCTGAGTATCGCGATTGGTATGGTGGTGGACGACGCGATTGTGGTCTTGGAGAATATCACCCGCCATATCGAGCGTGGTGAAGCCCCTCGTGAGGCAGCTATCTACGCCACCAATGAGGTGTGGGTCAGCGTTATTGCGACAACCTTGGTGCTTGTGGCTGTGTTCGTGCCACTGACCATGATGGACGGTATGGCAGGTATCATGTTCGAGTCATTGGGTTGGATTGTGACGGTGGTTTGCTGTACATCAACCGTGATCGCTATCACCTTGACCCCTATGCTTTGCTCGAAGCTGCTCAAAGCTCGCAAAGTACGTATTGAGAATGGTAAACTGATTGACGAAGAGGCGACTACCAAGACATGGTATGACCGCACTGTGGTAGCATTCTTGGATAAGGTGGATGCTGCATATGCGAAGTCACTGGGCTGGTGCTTGCGCCATAAGGCATTAACAATCATTGCATTGTTCGTGTTCTTTGCCGCATCGCTATTGCCATTCATCATGGGCAAAGTGGGTACCGACTTCATGGCGCAACAAGATAATGCTCGATTGAGCGTGACAGTAGAGTTGCAACGTGGTACACGTATCGAAGAGACCGTGAAGACTGCCCGCCAGTTGGAAGAGCGTTTCATGCTGCTGGTACCTGAGATTGAGATGATTTCTACTTCTGCTGGTAGCAATGATGATGATGGTACAGGTGCAATCTTCTCTACCACAATGAATAATACCATCTCCATGACTGTTCGCTGCAACAAGAAATGGGAGCGTGAACGCACTATTTGGGAGATTGCCGAAGTATTGCGTCAGGAGTTGGCGCAATATCCAGAGATTATTGAGTATCAAGCTAATATCAGTAGTGGTGGCCCTGGTGGTGGTAATACGGTGGATGTGGAGATCTATGGTTATGACTTTGATATTACCAACCAAATGGCGCAACAAATCATCGCCTTGACCAAGGAATTGCCAGGAGCACGCGACGTGTTTGCTGACCGTGACGACGACCGTCCTGAAATTAAGATCATCGTTGACAAGGAGAAGGCTTCTCGCCACGGATTGACCTCTGCTACTATTTCGTCTTACTTGCGCAACCGTGTGAATGGTATGGCTGTAGGCTTCCTGAAGGAGGATGGTGATGAGTATGATATTTTAGTGCGTTTGAAAGAGGAGAACCGCAACTCCATCTCTGATGTGCTTGATTTCTCTATCCCAACCCCAATGGGACAAACCATCAAACTCTCTGAAATCTGCTCGGTGGACGAATATTGGGCTCCACCAAAAATCGTGCGCAAGTCTCGTCAACGTATTGTGACTGTGAAGGTTACTCCATACGAGACATCACTTGGTGAGTTGGCGCAAGCTATCAACACACAAGTTTTGCCTCAAATCGACAAACCAGCTGGTTATTCCATCCGTTTGGCAGGTGCGTATGAGGATCAACAAGAGTCTTTCGGCAAACTCGGTATGTTGGGTGCATTGATTCTCATCCTCGTATATATCGTGATGGCGAGTCAGTTTGAATCGTTCAGCAATCCTGGTATCATCATGTTTACCGTACCATTTGCGCTATCGGGTGTGATCCTTGCGTTGTGGATAACAGGTGTATCATTGGATATGATTGGTGCATTGGGTATTGTCTTGTTGGTGGGTATCGTAGTGAAGAACGGTATCGTGCTGGTGGACTATATCAACCTTATGCGCGAGCGTGGATATGAGTTGAACGAGGCTATCCAAATGTCTGGTCAAAGCCGTATGCGTCCTGTGTTGATGACTGCGTTTACCACTATCCTTGGTATGGTGCCAATGGCTGTGAGCCAAGGTGAAGGTGCCGAGATGTGGCGTCCATTGGGTATTGTCGTGATTGGTGGTTTGACGGTGGCTACTTTCTTGACACTGTATATCGTACCTGTGATCTATGGTGCGATGTCGAAGAAAGGTGAGCGTGACAAGATCAAGAAAGTCCGCGAGAACTTCATTTTCATGGACATTGATGTGAAGGATTGCGAAGAGAAATAATAACCTAAGATCGTCCCTATGGGACTGTAGATGGTAGATCGGGCTTTGCCCTGTGGATCGGCACTTCGTGCCTGTAGACTACAGCGAGCAACGCGAGCGATCTACAACGGAGCGAAGCGAAGTGATCTATAGCCCCAAGGGTGATCTAAAAACTTTGAAGTTATGAAAAGTATAATGATCATATTCAATCAAGCCAACACCGAGCGTGTGGAGTATATGCTTGATATGTTAGAAATACGCGGTTTCACCTTCTTTGAGGAGGTGCAAGGCCGTGGAAGTAAGAATGGCGAACCACGCCGTGGTACCCACGCATGGCCAGAGATGAACTCTTGCGTCATCACTATCGTTCCTGACGAGAAAGCTCCTCTGCTACTTGAGGCGGTTAAGAAGCTTGACAAGCGCAACGAGGAAGTTGGTGTACGCGCTTTCATGTGGAATATCGAAGCAACTGTGTAAGAATATAGAAATAGCTATATACTAAAAATGCCATTGGGATTCCAATGGCATTTTTAGTATGTAAGATATTAGTTATATTCTCTCTAGGTGAGCAAGTTGCATCCAACCGATATTATTTCCTACGTGGATGCAGCACCAGTCTCCAATAGTTTCGGTAATTTTCACTTTTGTTCCCTCATGGATGGTAAAAAGTTCTGTACCCGAACGGTCGGGTGAAGCCTTTGCATTTACTACACCTTGAGTAATAATCGCTTCTGCACGCTGGGTATCTCGTTTGTATAGACTACCCGCATTTGCACAAGCACCAATAGATATGATCAAAGCCACGAGACTAAGGTAGAAGGCAGTCTTGCGTAACCAAATAGTACGGCTGAATGCGAAGAAGAAAAATCCTACTAATGCCAATATAAACAACGAGATAGATAGAGCAGTCCATGTGCGTTGGCTAAGTGCATTGCGCACTGCTTTGAGCCAATTGGAGAGGAAGAATGATTGGGTATCCTCAATATTATCAATGATTTGTGCCTGTGCAAAGAGCAGGTTATGCTTTGCATCTTTCATGGAAGGTTTGAGTCGTAATGCGCGCTCATAAGCGAGTATGGATTGTGCTAACTCTCCTTGCTTGAAATAGGCATTGCCGAGGTTATAGTAGATGACAGCATAATCAGTAGATAGGTCACTATACTGTAGGTTGGCTGCACCTGTGGATGGTATATCTTCGAGGATTTGCTCGTATGTAGCAGCAGCCTCGGCGTAGTTGCCCTCTGCGTATTGTATATTTGCCTCGGCGAAGAGGGTAGTTAATAGTATGAATAGAATTTTCATAGCTTTTCGTTTTCTAATTGGTTGATAATCTTGGTAGTATCGTTGTAGATGTCTTGCATTGCATGGTCGGATGTAGGTGCATAGCGTGCAAATTCAGCAGTAGAAAGCACATGTAGCACCTCGTGGATAATGCTATTTGATACACCCTTAGTAGCAAGGATTTGTGCAATATTCTCTTTGTTGAGTTGTGCAGTAGGAATAGATAGACGGTCGCTCAGATAGGTCCACGCAGCACGTTCAATCTCCTCAATGAACGCCGTTTTATTATCAGCTTTGAGCAGTTGTTCTGCCACCTTGAGGCGACGTTTTGCCACCTTATTGGCCTTCTTGTAGCGTACACGGGTAATATCTGCGTTCTCTTTGATCTGCTTACGGAAGATAACAAAGAGTAAGGCAGCTAACAGTGTAGGTATCAAGTAGCATAACCAAAACGTGAATGAACCGAAGGCAATAGAGAAAGATCGGATATTGGCTATCGGATATTGGATATCAGAATGGATGTAGCGGATATCAGTTCCCAGTTGTTGAATATCTTCTTTTTGTACGAAGTTATTAACCACAGTAGCATTCGCATCTTCTCCTGTAGGACGTGTAATACGAAGGGTATATTCTGGAGTGCTCAGCGTCTTGTATGCATCGGTCTGGGGGTCAAAATAAGCAAAGCTAACAGCAGGAATGGTGTAGATACCTCCAGCTCGTGGAATTGCTAGGTATTCAATCGTTTTGGTGCCACTTACCCCCAATGTGGTAGTCTTAAAATTATTGGTGACTTTAGGATCATATACCTCAAATCCCTCTGGCCAGTCAATAGCAGGGGTTTTGAGCAGTTTCATATTTCCAGAACCTTGGATGGTGAGTGTAAGAGTAACTGCCTCGTTGGCCTGCAGATCTGTGCTAGAGATATTGCTATTGATACTAAATTGTCCTACGCCTCCATAGAAGTCCTTAGGTTTTCCAACTGGTAATGATGATACGTGAATAGTGACGCTAGGAGCTGTAAGTGGTTTGGTAACAGTGGTATAGCTATTGAAGAAGTCGTCGAAGATACTACGTACTTGTGCACGGTTTTGTACGCGCAACAAAGCTTCAAATTGTGCTGCATCAATCACAATATCTCCACTACGTTGTGGGAACAATAGCGTTCTATAGAGGACCGCCACTTGATAGTTGCGACCATTATAATGCTCTAGTTCGGTTTGGATATCTCCTAATTCGATATCTTGCTTGAGAAAACCTTTGAACTCTGGAAGCCGGGTGTTGTTGGTGAGTTGCGCAACATCTACCCCAGCGAAATAGAGTTTGTATGTCAGTAGTATAGCCTCTTGTTCGCAAACCTTTGTTTTGCTCACGATGGTGCGCATGAAGATGTTCTCCTCACTCACGTTGTTAGTGGATGTGTTGGAGGAAGTGCGTTGTTGGCTCGTGGTGCTCGTTTTGTTGGCAGAAGCGCTAGAAGGTTGATCAGGTGGCAACACCGTGATACGTACACCATTGGAGGTATGTTGTGTACCATCCACCTTGATGGTTGCAGGAGGAATAGTGTAAGTACCTTCCTTGTTTGCCATAAGGGTATAGGTGTAGGTGATAGTGAAAGAAGAGGTACGCTTACCATTTACAAACGAGGTGGAAGATGATTGCGAGGTATATGGACCTGCTAAGTAGTCAAAATCGGTAAATTCAGGTGCACGCAAATCTTTTGCACGTTGATTGACCGAATAGGATAGTTGAAAGGGATTACCTACTATCACTTGTGCAGGTGCAGAGGCTTTGAACTCTACATCTTGTGCAAAGGCGGTCAGCGCTGTGCTGCAAATCAATAATATCAATAGTATCTTTTTCATAATCTTACCATTCTTTCTCTACACGTCTTTTTTTGCCTTGTTGGCGTTGTAGTTTCTCTTGTGTTTCTTGTTCGTCTTGTTCGAGAGCTTGCAGGATCTGTTCGGCTGTCTCTTTGTCCATTTGTTGCTCTTGTTGCTGTTGCTGCTGCTGTTGATCTTGTTGCTGTTGATCCTTCTGCTGTTGTTCTTGCTGCTGTTGTTCTTGCTGCTCTTGTTGTTGATTTTGATCTTGATTTTGTTGTTGCTGTTGCTGTTGTTGTTGGAGCTGCTGCATTGCTTTTACCAAATTGTAGCGTGTATCATTGTCTTTTGGATTACGGCGCAATGATTGTTGATAAGCAGCTACCGCTTTGTCATACTGCTGTTGTGCATACAGCGCATTACCCATGTTGTGATATGTACTAGCAAAGCGGCTATTAATTTGTTCTTTGCGTGTTTTGTCGTCTTTTTTTAGTAGCTCTTCCGCCTTAGTGTATTGCTCCAATGCCTCGGGATACTTCTCCTGACGGAAGAGTGCATCCCCTAGATTGTAGTGCGCCTCGAATGATTGGTTGTTTTTATCTAGTGCACGACGGTAATTCATCTCTGCCTCCACATAGTTAGAGTCATTGAATTGTTTATTTCCACGACGAACATCAGGACTCTCTTGTTGCGCAAAGAGCAGCGAGAAGGAACTTAACAATATAGTAGTCAATAAAATACGCATCATATTACATTTCAGTTTTTCGTTTTCACTTTTCCGTTTTTTCTCCAAATAAGTCCATACGTGTGAGGCGATGGTTCTTGCGTGAGAGGATAAAGAACTCAATAACTAACAGCAGCAATGCTATTAGCACGAATGATTGATATTGCTCGTTGTAGTCGGCATATACGGTGGTTTCTAACTCTGAAGTGGCAATACGTTCCAACTCTTGTTGCAAGGTACGCATAGCTGTATTGGTATTGTCGCATCGTACATAGGCACCATTGCCTGCTTGTGCTATTTGTTGACACATTTCTTCGTTGAGACGGCTCACTACCACTTGTCCACTACGATCTTTGAAATAGTCGTTGGTACCAGGTTTTGGAATGGGTGAACCTTCTGGTTTACCAATACCAATCACAAATACTTGTATGCCCAATTCTTGAGCTTGTTTAGCAGCAGCGATGGCATCGTCTTCGTGGTTTTCACCATCTGTGATGAGGATAATGGCACGTCCTGCTTCGCTCTCTTGTGCTCCAAAGGAGGTGATGGCTGTTTGAAGAGCAGCGCCAATAGCAGTACCCTGTGTTTGAATCAAGTTCGGTGTGATGGTATTGAGGAACATCTTGGCCGATACGTAGTCGCAGGTTATTGGTAGTTGTGTGAATGCTTCGCCTGCAAAAACGACTAACCCAACTTTGTCATCCACCATATTGTCAATCATCTTGCTAAGCATCTGTTTTGCTCGGTCTAAACGATTAGGTACCACATCCTCTGCAAGCATAGAGTTGGATATATCCAAGGCTACCATGACTTCAATACCTTGCCGCTTGACGATTTTTTCTTTTTGTCCGTATTGTGGACGTGCAGCAGCCACGGTGAGTAGCACCAATGCTGCAATTAATAGACTGAACTTCCACACTGGGCGACTCTTAGAGGCGTCAGGCATAAGTTGTGCCATCAGTTCGGGATCACCAAATTCTGCCAACTGACGACTTTTACGCTTGGTATAGATGATGTATGCAATCACGAATACGGGTATTGTGATTAGCCACCAAAGCATTTCTATATTTGCGAATCTAAACATATCTCTATTCTCTAAACACTAAACTTTAAACACTCAACTCTCAACTATTCCGCAAGGGTACGAATAACAAAGAAACGGATGAGTACTTCTAAAAGCAAGCAAAGTAATGCTGCTGTCAGGAATGGCATAAAGTGCTCAGTACGTTTGGAGTACTCGCGAACGCGAATTTTTGTTTTCTCCAGTTGGTCAATCTGTTGGTAGATATTACGCAGACTATTATTGTCGGTTGCGCGGAAATACTCACCACCAGTTAGTTGGGCTATATTACGGAGTGTTGTCTCGTCAAACTCCGAACTCATTGTACCATATTGTACACCGTATGGGGTATGGATGGGGACACGTACTTGGTCGCTATAGCTACCTACGCCAATTGCGTATACGCGTATATCAAAGGTCTTAGCAATCTCGGCTGCTGTTTGTGGATCTATATCGCCACGGTTGTTACTACCATCAGTGAGCAGAATCACCACCTTTGACTTGGTAGTAGAGTCTTTCATACGATTGACGGCGTTGGCTAGACCTAGACCGATGGCGGTACCATCTTCAATCATTCCGAATTTTACCGATTGGAATAGGTTGACCAATACTGCATGGTCGGTGGTCAATGGACATTGTGTGAAACTCTCACCTGCAAATACTACCAAGCCAATCTGGTCGTTTGGTCGCGATAGAACGAACTCAGTCGCGACTGCTTTAGCCGCGTCTAAGCGGTTCGGCTTGAGGTCTTCGCCAAGCATTGTACCTGAGATATCAAGCGCCATCATGATATCTATACCCTCAGTGGATTCGGATTGCCAACGGTTGCTGAGCTGTGGACGAGCTAGTGCCAAGGCTAATAGGGTGATGGCTGCTACGTGCAATACAAAGGGCACATGGATTAACCATACACGTATGCTCTTAGGTTGGTGCGACAAGTTCTCGGTAGATGATAATTGTACCGCTGCACGCGTGTTGTGAAGCTTCCATATATACCATCCTACTACTGGAATCAGTAGTAAGAGCAAAAATAAATATCCAGGATTAGCAAATGTCATGTTTCAAAACAAAAATCAATTATCCAAAATTCACCTCTCAGTTTTCACCTTTCAGTTTTCACTTTTCACCTCTTCGATAGGGGTAGTTTCTTTCACAAACGTATATGCACTACGTAGGCTTGTTTCGTTTTCATCGGGAGTGGTAGTCCATTTGGCAAACTTTACGAGATCTGCTAAAGTGAGCATTTTACGGAGTTGCTCAAATATATCCTTCTTTTCGCTCAATAGTGGGCGCATAGCACGCAAGGTCTCGTCAGAAGTTTGTTCTGCACTGTTCACCTCAAAGCGGCGGTCGATATATTCGCGTAGCACGTCGGTGAGTTGAGTGTGGTATTCTTTGACTTGTCCCGCTTGCCAAATCTTCTGCTCTCGGATAGCATCCAGTTTCTCCAATGCCACTTCTTCTGCAGGGCGCATTGGTTCGGTAGGAAGAGCCTCCTCCTCCTTCTTACCCATACGACTTTGCAGGTAATTGATAAGATAGTATCCACCAAATCCGACACCAACAATAGCTAATGCTAGTAATACCCAACGCAATATTCCCCACCACCAGATAGGTGCGCGATAGATGCCCTTGATATCGGTGATGGCTATGTCGGTGCTATCTATCTCAAAGGGCTGTACTACATTGAGCATCAGTGACTCACTCCAAATTGTATCATTGCCAGTGATAAAAGGCAATGGCGCAATATAGAATAGCGAATCTTCGAATGATGTGAGTGTAAGGTATTGGTTGTATTGTATACGTCCGTCGTTGAGGGTCGTTGTATCAATGATAGTGCGATCTACAATTTCAATGCCAGGAATGAGTTGTTCATCCAGCATTGGCAACTGCACTTGCTCACCCACTTCGCAGGTGGCGCGCAAATGCAAGTCGGTTTGATCACCGATGAAGAGGGTAGTACTATCTATTGCGGCACTAACCACTAGTGCCAAAATTGTTGTTAGCATTTGAATAGGTGCATTAAAGCTTTCACATAATCTTGATCTGTACGTACACTGACATGATTGACACCAGTACGGGTAAAGAGTTGCTCTATGTCATTTTGGTTATCGCGCCAAGCTTGTCCGTACTGATTGCGTACTGAAGCAATAGCAGTGTCAACCCACAAGTCATTGCCCGTTTCGGCATCGTGGAACTTCACCAATCCAATATTTGGTAGTTCTGCTTCACGACGATCGTATATCTGTATAGCATTCACCTCATGGCGATTGGATGCGATGAGCAATGGTTTGTACATTGCTCCTGCCCCGATAAAGTCGGAGATAAGGAATGCCGTACAATGGCGTTTCTGTGCATTGGTAAAATATTGCAGTGCTTGCGCGACGTCAGTGCCTGTAGATGTTGGCTCGAAGTTTAGCAATTCGCGGATAATATGCAGCACATGCGTTTTACCTTTCTTAGCTGGGATAAACTTCTCAATCTTGTCGGAGAAGAATATCACACCCACCTTATCGTTGTTAGCGATGGTGGAGAAAGCCAATGTAGCCGCCACCTCTGCCATCATATCGCGTTTCATTTGGCTGAGCGTACCAAAATTACGACTGCCCGACACATCCACGAGGAGCATCACAGTCAGTTCGCGCTCCTCTTCAAACACCTTGATATAGGGTTTGTTGAGGCGTGCTGTCACGTTCCAGTCAATAGAGCGTACATCATCCCCGGGCTGATACTCACGCACTTCGGAAAACGCCATACCGCGTCCTTTAAACTGCGAGTGGTATTCGCCTGCGAAGATATTGCGACTCAGTTTGCGAGTCTTGATCTCTATCTTCCGTACCCGTTTAAGTAATTCTTCTGAAGTCATTTTATGGTACTTGAACAGCGTTCAATACTTCGGTGATAATATCCTCTGTAGTGATGTTGTTGGCTTCAGCCTCGTAGGTGAGACCAATACGGTGGCGAAGTACGTCGTAGCAAACAGCTCGTACATCCTCAGGGATTACGTAACCACGACGGTGGATAAAGGCGTATGCACGCGCTGCCAATGCCAAGTTGATACTTGCACGTGGTGAGCCACCAAACTGAATCATAGGTTTGATATTATCCAAACCGTATGCCTCTGGTTGACGGGTAGCAAATACGATATCCACGATATACTTTTCGATTTTTTCGTCAAGATATACTTCGCGTACTATTTGGCGTGCTTTGATAATATCAGCGGTATTGAGGATCGCATTGACTTTAATCTTTTCGCCTGTGATGTTTTGGCGAATGATTTGCATTTCCTCTTCCTTCTTTGGATAACCAATCACTACTTTGAGCATGAAACGGTCGGTTTGTGCCTCTGGCAATGGATAGGTACCTTCTTGCTCAATAGGGTTTTGGGTCGCCAATACAAGGAAAGGCTCATCGAGTGGGAAGGTCTTCTCACCGATGGTGATTTGACGCTCTTGCATTGCCTCAAGGAGAGCAGATTGTACCTTAGCAGGAGCACGGTTAATCTCGTCTGCTAGTACGAAATTAGCAAAAATAGGACCTTGCTTTACCTTAAACTCTTCGCTCTTTTGTGAATAGATTTGCGTACCAAGCAAATCGGCAGGCAAGAGATCGGGAGTAAACTGAATACGACTGAAGTCTGCTTTTACTAATTTAGCTAAAGTGTTGATGGCTAATGTTTTTGCCAAGCCAGGTACACCTTCTAAAAGGATGTGTCCATCAGCCAAAAGACCTATCAAAAGACTTTCTACCAAGTGCTTTTGACCTACAATCACTTTGTTCATACCCAATGTGAGGGCATCTACGAACGAACTCTCGCGCTCAATGCGTTCTTGCAGTTCGCGAATATCTACAGTTGTTTGCATATGATAATAAGTTGTTTTGTCCGTATTCTATTCCACAAAAACCGTGCCAAAGTAAAAGAAAGCGTCAAGATTCAACCCTGACGCTTTCTTTATGTAATGCTTCCATCACTTCGCGGATAAGCGTTTCACTCAACCCTTGCTGCTTACCCAATTCGAGGCACCGATTGAGTACCTGTTGGTAGCGCTCTGGTTGTAGCACTTGTTCGCCGTTCGCACGTTTCCACTCACCAATCTCGCGAGCGGTATTCACACGCTGTGCGATAATATCCCACAACTGTTTGTCCAGTTGGTCAATCTTTGTGCGTAGTGAGGATAGCTCTTTCATTATTTCAGTTGTGCAATAGCCTCTTTGAGTGTAGCGATACGCATCTCCGCATCCGCTTTCTTCTTGCGCTCCAACTCTACCACCTCTGGTTTAGCGTTTTGCACAAAGCGCTCGTTGTTGAGCTTGCCCATCACACCACGAAGGAAACCCTCTTGGTGAGCCAACTCTGCTTCAAGTTTCTTCAATTCTTCATCCACATTGATGAATTTCTCCAATGGCACGCTATACTCGGTGGTACCGATGATGAAAGACGCGCTACCGGCGCTCTTCTCGGTGCCTACTGCCAACTCCACATTCGCCAATTTCACTACCACTGCTGGCAATACCTCTGGGCAAACGAGTGTCAACAACTCCTTCGGAGAGATATTCTTTTGTGCACGGATATTGCGGATAGCAGAGATAATGTCGAAGCATTGTGCAGCAGCTTGCATTATCGCCTCATCGCCTTTCGCCTGCGGGGTCCCCGAAAAATCTGCTGATTTTTGGGGTGCACTTTCGCCTATTTTCTCCATCGGAGAAACCATCAAACTTTCGCCTTCTTTGCGCTCCTCGATAGCTTGCCACAATTCTTCGGTGATGAATGGCATGAATGGATGGAGCAGTTTGAGCATCGTATCCATAAATTGGATCGTCTTCTCATAGGTTGGCTTGTCGATAGGTTGACCGTATGCAGGTTTGATGATCTCCAAGTACCAACCCGAGAAATCGTCGCAGAAGAGTTTGTAGATAGCCATCAATGCTTCGCTGAGGCGGTATTTGCTGAAGAGGTCAGCCACCTCTGCTTGTGCTTTGGCGAGTACTGCCTCAAACCACTTTACGCCCCATTGATTGGTCTCTGGCATAGCTATGTCGGCAACTTCCCAACCCTTAATCAATCGGAAGCAGTTCCAGATCTTGTTGCAGAAGTTTCTTCCTTGCTCGCAGAGGCTATCGTCGAACAAGATATCATTGCCCGCAGGAGCGCAAAGCATCATACCCATACGTACGCCGTCAGCGCCAAAGCGCTCAATGAGATCCAATGGATCAGGACTATTACCGAGTGACTTAGACATCTTGCGACCGAGTTTGTCGCGCACTATACCTGTGAAATACACATGCTTAAATGGCATCTTGCCGATATACTCATAACCCGCCATGATCATACGTGCCACCCAGAAGAAGATAATATCTGGACCAGTCACTAAGTCAGCGGTTGGATAGTAATAGTTAATCTCCTCATTACCAGGGTTCTCGATACCATCAAACAAGCTGATTGGCCAGAGCCAAGATGAGAACCATGTATCGAGTGCGCCTTCGTCTTGTACCAACGCATCTACGCTCAAGCCTGATTTCTCAGCAGCCGCCTCAATGCTTGGTGCCACGATGATCTTATCCTCTGGATAGTTCTCTGCGCCTGTCTCCTCGAGCAATGCTTTTTCGTAGTACGCTGGGATACGGTGTCCCCACCAGAGTTGGCGTGAGATACACCAGTCTTTGATGTTCTCGAGCCAGTTGCGGTAGGTGTTTTTGTATTTCGTTGGATAGAATACAATGTCGTCGTTCATCACTGGTGGCAACGCGATATCAGCAAAGTGCTGCATGCGAATAAACCATTGCAAACTCAAGCGTGGTTCAATAGGTACATTGGTACGCTCAGAATAACCCACTTTGTTGGTGTAGTCTTCCACTTTCTCCACCAATCCCTCAGTTTGGAGATCCACTACGATTTGCTTGCGGCAGTCGAAGCGGTCCATGCCTTGGTATGCAGCCACGTTTGGATAAATGTCTGCCTCCAATCCTTCTACATTCACGTGCGCATCTGCGGTAAATATATCATAGGTGGTGAGGTCATATTTTTGTCCCAATGCGTAGTCGTTCACGTCGTGTGCAGGAGTAACCTTCAAGCAACCTGTACCGAACTCAATCTCCACATAGCGGTCCTCGATGACAGGAATCACGCGACCCACCTTAGGCACAATCACATGTTTACCCTTCAACCATTGGTTCTTAGGGTCTTTAGGGTTGATACACATTGCCACGTCACCCATAATAGTCTCAGGACGAGTAGTAGCAACTACGGCATAATAACCTTTCTCATCTTTGTGAATCACATTGCCTTCCTCGCCTTTCGCCTCTTCGCCTTTCGCCTCATCGCCTTCAAGGACGTAGTACTTCATATAGTACAACTTGCTATGCTCCTCTTGGTAGATCACCTCCTCATCGCTCAATGCTGTTTGGCGCTCTGGGTCCCAGTTTACCATACGCAGTCCGCGATAAATCAGTCCCTTGTTGTATAGGTCGCAGAACACATCTATCACCGCTTTGGAGCGTGTCTCATCCATCGTAAACGCAGTACGGTCCCAGTCGCATGAGCAACCGAGTTTGCGCAATTGCTTCAGGATGATACCTCCGTGCTCCTCGGTCCAAGCCCAAGCATGTTTGAGAAACTCCTCACGGGTGAGGTCGCTCTTGTTGATACCTTGTTCTTTGAGGCGTTTGATCACTTTGGCTTCGGTAGCAATACTCGCGTGGTCAGTACCAGGTGCCCAACACGCGTTCTTGCCTTCGAGACGTGCACGACGCACAAGAATATCTTGGATAGTGTTATTGAGTACGTGTCCCATATGCAGTACACCTGTCACGTTTGGTGGAGGAATAACTACGGTGTATGCCTCACGTCCGTCAGGAGTGCTGTGGAATAATTTCTTGTCTTGCCAGTATTGATACCACTTGGCTTCAATGTCTTTAGGATTGTATTTTGCGTCCATATATTTTGTATTTTATTTCCTATTTCCTTTACCGTTCGTGGAGTTTTTATCTCACTCCGTTGAACAATCGGCTTCGCTGTACGATGCGAACTAAAGTTGTTGATTTTGGTTGTTGGCGTTATTGATAATATTTGTTTTGTAACCAAAAGCCAAAAATCGCACAAAGTTACTACAAAAAATGCAAATACGCAAGTTTAACGAGTATTTTTTTGAAAAAGAAGGAAATATCTATCGAATCCCCCTACTTTTTTCAGTTCCATTTCCTCTTTACCTCTTCATCTCCTCTTTTATGTAACAATCTCTTACCTATTACGTATCATTTACGGTAGATATACGTAGGATATACGTAAGATATACGTAAGATATACGTAGGATAAACGTAATATTTAGCCACCTTTACCGAAAGATAACAATGACATAACGAAAAGATTTTTCTGTGATTATTATATTATTGTTTCGCGCGCGTGCGTACTTTGAACATTGAAGATAAGACCTTGCAAGCGAGTGAAAAGTCACAGTACACAAAAAAAGCAACCCGTAGGTTGCTTCTTTTGCGGTGCGGACGAGACTCGAACTCGCGACCCCATGCGTGACAGGCATGTATTCTAACCAACTGAACTACCGCACCAATTTGTATTTCAAAATCACTTCCTTTTCGAAAGCGGGTGCAAAGGTACTGCTTTTTTTTGATATGACCAAATTTTTGACAAAAAAAAGTAGAATTTCATGCATTTTTGTTAAATTGACTTGGCAAAAACGAGAAAAACATGTTATAAAACATATTTTTTGTGCAAAATATTTGGTCATATCAAAAAAAAGCAGTACCTTTGCACCGTGTTTTTCATGGTATTAGATTTAAGGTTAAGTAAAGATTGGGTTGTCGGGATGACAATCCTTCTTTTTTTTTATATCCGTTTTTTCTTCTCGCGCGATCGCGCGTGCGCGTAATCATATTATTCTTAATGTGCTTCCAGGGAAGTAGTGAGCAAGGATTTGTTCGTAGGTGTAACCTTTGTCTGCCATGACGGCGGCACCGATTTGGCAAAGTCCTACACCGTGTCCCCAGCCTGCACCTGTGAGGATAAAGTCTCCATTCTCGTTGCGATCTATTACAAAGGCGCTACTATACAAGTGGCTCTTGCTTAGCCATTTGCGAATCTCTAACTCCTTACCAATCACCATCGTGCGCTTGCTGCCGACAATTTGCATCTCGTACAAACGAGCAGATGGACCACGTTTGATAGGTACGAGGTCGAGAATCTCGCCAAAGTCAATACCCGAACGCTCACGGATGATCTCGCTAAGTTCCTCTTTGGTGTATTGTACGGTCCAACGGTAGAAATCCTTGGTCTCCTGGTCGTAGTTGTTCAATACTTGGCTGAGGATGCGCTCGTCGGTAGTATTGCAATAAGCAGAAGGCGAGGTGCGGATAAACGCTTGTGCATTGGCCTCGATGGTCAAGTCGGGTAGGAGAGTGCCTATCTCATCGCGGACTGCCTCAAGGTATGGATAATGTTCGTTTGCCCAAGCGTTCTCGAAGAGTTCGGTAGCACCGCCGCAGGACTTATAGAAGCGTGCATCGCACACTTTTCCGTCATACATCAGCACTTGTCCGCGTGTCGCATCAATGGCTTTTTGGACGTTGGCTGCTGCCTCGGGGTGCTCATCACGGCGGGTGATACCCTCGTAGCGTTGACAGTGGTCGTCGGCGCATACATCAAAGCCCTCATGTGCGTCACGTTCGTACCAAACGACATGGCGATCAGGGTCGCTGAGGTCGGGTTTGTCGGTGCAGGTGGATGGACTGATGATAGGACGGAGTACCCAACTGCGGGAGATGACAGCATGTGCTTTCAGCAGTTCGAGCGAGGAGGTGGCTGACATCTCAGAGGTGATAACCGAACTGAGGTAGTCTTCTACATCGAGTCGGTTGATGGCAGTCTGTGTGCCATCTGCGTTATCGCGTATTTCGAGTGTACCTTCAAACTCTTGGTCTTCAAGGCGATCCCAGTGGAATCCAATACCAATACGGACATTCTTGAGTAGGAAGGTCGGACGCTCTGGTGTAGAGTGAGGACCTGGAATGACTGCTTCAATCTTTGGGGCGGTCATTACGCCCACTGCAATGTCGTGTTTCATGAGTGTATAGTTTTTGTTGTTAATTATCGTTCTACTGCGCCCTTCCACGAGTTGAAACCTGTGTTAAGTTCTACGACTTGGTAGCCGTGTTGGGCGAGTTGCATGGCGGCATTTTTGCTTCTTCTGCCTGAACGACAGTAGAGAGCAATGGTTTTATCTTTAGGAAGCAGTTGCTCTGCTTTTTGGATAAAGTCGGCTTGTGTGACATCTATAAGCAGCGCGCCAGGGATATGCCCTTGCGCATATTCGTTGGCTGTTCTGACATCCAGGCGCACAACGGTGGTATCCTCAATGACTTGCGCAAAAGTATTCGCATCCACCGATCGGAAGTCAGCTGCTTTGCAACCTAAAAAACTCATTAGGCAAAGTAGGAAAGGGAAGTGTTTCATTAAAGGTGTGTTTAATTATTAGATTCAGTTAATTGAGATATTTGTTCTGTTGGTTTTGTTCCAACTCTGCAAAGATACTGCATTTCAGCTACTTCGCGGATGATGTCGCGGAGTTTCTCTGGGGTAAGTCGGTCGAAACTCTCACGGTTGGCTACAATGCCGATACCTGCCATCTCTACCGTGGCAGGAGAGAACAATATGCGCTCTTCCTCGGGAGCGAAGAAACACATGGGGCGGGATTCTTTTCTGAAGAATACGATTGTGTTGAATTTAGGCGATGAGGCGATAAGGCTATTAGGCGATGAGGCGGGCTCATACCACGAAACAATATTCCAGCGGGGTTCGTATTCTTCGGCATGAGAGGCACCGATAGTCAGCGAGCCTGTTTGGCTGGCTTCTTCAGGGATAGTACCCATAGCAAGCACGCGCTTGACAGCTGCCAAATGGGATTGTAAATCAGATTCTTGCACCAAGATAGCATTGGCGTAGTTGGTGGAGAAATGGTCTTCTATTGGGAGACTGTGGCGAGGCACAGCTTGGAAATGCATATGGTCGGGGGCACTGGCTCCGCACATAGGACCATTGTAGAAAATGGTCATCTCGGGCAACTCCTTCGCCAAGTGCAACATGGCTTCGAGGTGAGGCAGCAGTTCTTGGCGTTCGTGTACGGAGGAAGAAACGGTGAAATGCGGAGAGAAAATTGGGAAAGGGTTTACGCGTATATAATAGGTGTGCTCTGTAGGGGATTCCCAGTTGTGGGTGAGTTGGTTTTCCTCTACGCCATCGGGGCAGAGGAAGCATGCGCGCTGTTGCAGAGCTTCAGGGCTGACGTCCGCCATCACGCTGCGGACACGAGCAGGGTTGAAAAACAATTTGGCAGGGAAACCGTCGATAGTCATGTCTTTGACTTCGACCCTAGATAAGGCTTGGTAATTAACAAATGCTCTCCCGTGAGCATTGAGCTCGCGGGAGAACATGTCTGTTATTTGTTGATAAAGTGTCAAAACAGTTTAAAGTTTATAGTTTAAAGTTTATAGGCACGGAGTATGCGGCTCTGCCGCCCTCGCCTTTAACCTCTAACCTTTAATCTTTAACCTAATGATTACTTTCCCTCGTTCATTTGGATACGTGCCTTCAACTCCCATGTACGGATACGATCTTTGTACAAGTGGTTGTTGTTCATGGTCACGATATCGCAGTTAGCATCAGAGTTGTCATCCCAACGACGGCAGTTATACACTACGTCATAGATACGACCGATTTGATACTCACGGCTTACGCGCAAACCAACTGCATAATCCTCACCATACTTGGTAGTTGGGAAGTTGATAGTGCGAAGCATTGGGGTGTAGAAACCACGTGGTGCGCCGAGACCGTGGATACGGAGAGCGTTGTTGCGACCGTTGTCTGGTGTCCACTCTTTATGGTCAATAATTCCTGGAGGAATCATATTGCCGTCAAAGTCGGTGAGTTGGTATGTACCTACTACCATTGCGCAGTTTTGCTCGTGGAAAGCATCAATGAACTTTTGTACGGTGTTCTCGTCGAAGTAAGTGTCGTCAGAGTCCAATTGGATCGCGAAGCGACCGCATTTCTCGTGGTGGAGAGCTACGTTCCAGTTGCCACCGATAGCGTGCCATGTCTTATCTTGAGCGATATAAACGAGATTGTCGTGACCCTCAGCAACGATGCTCTTGATTACATCTACGGTGCCGTCTTCTGAGTTGTCATCTACAACAATAACATTGTATTTATAAGGAGCGTTTACTTTTTGATTGAGCGCGCTCTTAATAGCAGTACCAATGGTACGAACGCGGTTCTTGCAAGGGATAATTACAGATGCCTCATACTCGAAGCCACCACCTTGGAGGTCAATGTCTTTGAAGCCAGGAGCGAGGTAACCGTTGATGTCTTTGAGGTGTTGGGTAGCCGCTTGCTCCATCTCGATTTGTACGCCACGGTTCTTAGGATCCACATAGTCGAAGTTCTTCTCGCCAGTGGTACGGTTGTCGAGCTCTACATCATAATAGAGGTACTCGTTGATGTGCTCCAAGGCTCCCTTTTGGCTCACTTTGAGGCGGAGATCATAGAGACCTGCATATTGATAATCCACATCCATGCGAGCTACAGCCTCTTTGATAGCGCTAGTGCGATAGAAAAGAACAGAACCGAACTCGAAGTCGTCACGGATAGAACCCAATTGGTAGTCGATAACAGGAGCGTTGGTACGAACGTCACCTACTTGGTTGAAGTGGTCAGCGTAAACCATAGCAGCCTTGGTGTCCTCGATAAGAGCCTCCATTCGCTCGAGCGCGAAGAGAACGAATGAGAGGGTGGTGTACTTGGTGTAGATCAAGGTATACTCGGTGTTAGCCTTCTCAGCGATCTCGCGAACAGTAGCTGTTGAGCGGATGTCACCGTGCAAGAAATGAATGTCTGCTACGAGCTCTTGAGCCTTCAAGTTAGCCACGGTAGCTTGTACTTGTTCCTCACTTTGGAAAGGAATAAAACATGTGATATTTTTCATAAATTTTAATAAATAAAATGATTATTTTTCTTTGTTTAGTGTAGGGCGTAGAGTGTAAGGTGTTTAGCCAGGAATTATGCGGCATAGCCGCTATCCCCTCGCCTTTAACCTTTAACCTTTCGCCTAATAGCCTTAAAGAATATGATATTGTACAAACGCCTCGATAGCCTCATATTCTGCCAAGCCGAGGTCAGAGTACATTTTCGCAGTATCGTGGTTGCGATCCTCAGCGCGTTGCCAGAACAGACGCTCATCATCACCAAGGAATGGAGCAGATTCCATTTGGCTTGCATGACGGAGAATTGCGTTACGTTTAGAGCGGAGCTCCTCTGGTGACATAGGTACAGCCATCTCTACGAGATCCATCTCCCATTCCATCCATGCACCACGGTACATCCAGATGCGACAGTCTTTCAACCACTCGTCCCATGCAGCGGTGTGCTTGAGCTCATCGAGAGCAGCGAGCACAGCGTCAAGACATACGCGGTGAGTACCATGAGGGTCTGCGAGATCGCCAGCAGCGAAGATTTGTTGTGGTTTAACCTCTTCAAGGAGCGCTTTTACGATGTCCACATCGGCTTGAGAAAGAGGACCTTTCTTGATAGTACCAGTCTCGTAGAATGGCAAGTTGAGGAAGTGGATATTCTCGGTAGGGAGACCCATGTAGCGGCAAGCTGCGGTAGCCTCACCACGGCGAATAAGTGCCTTGAGGTTGAGAATCTCACGGGTGTCGTTGTCGCCCACCTTCTCGTTGTGGAAGAAGTTCATATATTCGTCGTACTTCTTCTCAATTACTTGATCTTCAGGAAGGTGCATGAGTTTGTAACCCTTCATGAAGTCCATGAAACGAACTACCTCCTCGTCGCATACAGCGATACAACCACTGGTCTCGTAAGCCACGTGCACATTGTGACCTTGGTTGATAAGGCGTTGGAAAGTACCACCCATAGAGATGACATCATCATCTGGGTGAGGAGAGAAGATTACGATATCTTTTGGGAATGGTTTAGCACGCTCAGGGCGGTTGGTGTCATCTGCATTTGGTTTGCCACCTGGCCATCCGGTGATGGTGTGTTGTAGGTCGTTGAATACCTTGATATTGCACTTGTATGCAGATTCAAATTTGGTAATAAGTTCGCTCAATCCGAAATCGTTATAGTCCTTATTGGTGAGTTTGAGGATTGGCTTTTTGGTTTGTTCGCAGAGCCATACCACAGCGCGGCGAACAAGTTGGTCGGTCCACTCGCAGTTGGTCACTTTCCAAGGATGATTGATGCGGGTGAGTTTGTTAGCTGCTTCCAAGTCGAGAACAAATGAAGCATTTTTATGCAGTTGCAAATATGAAGCAGGGCAAGCAGAAGATGCAACTTCTTCGATAGCTTGTTTCACGATGCTGGCCTTGTGTTGACCAAAGGCGAGGAGAATCACCTCTTTGGCTTGTAGAATGGTTTCGATACCTAGTGTGATGGCGCATGTGGGTACTTGCGCTACATTGCCAAACAACGACTTAACATCCACACGTGAGTTGTCATCCATGATTACCAAACGAGTAGAAGAGTTTGGCTGTGTACCTGGCTCATTCATCGCGATATTGCCACATTGACCAATACCCAATACTTGAATATCAATGCCACCCGCCTCTGTGATAGCTTTCTCGTACTCTTCGCAGAATGCAAAAATGGTCTCTTTAGGCAGGTCACCAGGGAATGTATGTACGTTCTCTGGAAGAATATCGATGTGATCAAGTAGCTGGCTTTGGATTTGTGCCATACTACCCATAGAAGAGTCTGCAAGTGGGTAGAATTCGTAAGAACCAAAAATAACCACGTTCTTGAAACTAAGTCCCTCTTCTTTGTGCTTACGAACCAACTCTACAAACAAATCACGCATTGAGCGACCTGATGCCAATGATAAAACAGTCTTCTGACCATTAGCATCACGGCGGTTGATCAATGTTGCGATACGTGTAGCCACTGCGGCAATTCCCTCTTGAGGGTTCTCAACAATAGTCGTGTTCACGTGCTCCATGCGAGTAACGCGTGACTGCTCATATGCGTCCACAGGGCGATACAATTTCTCTTCAACTTTGCTCAGAGAAATCAACTGGCTAAGATTATTTCTCATAATGTGTATATGTTTATTTTTATTATTGTCAGGCAAAGTACGCACACAATTATGCATGCTAATTCGACTGCAAAATTACATTATTTTATCAAATTATGCAAACGGTTGCGAAAAAAAAGTTTTTTTTTTACTTTTTATATGTTTTACAACATAAATCGCATGATAACGCTTGCGCGCGTGAAAAAAAAATAGTACTTTTGTAGGCTATTTTGTGTGTAACGGGTTTGAAAATATATGAAAATAACAAAAATAGAAACGATATGATTTTAATTGCAGATTCAGGATCAACCAAGACTCATTGGTGTTTAATGGCGGCAAATGGCCATTGCAGTGAGTATTTTACGGATGGTATTAATCCATTCCAACAAACATCTGATGCTATCAAGAATAGTGTAAGTAATCAGCTTTTACCTAAAATGGCAGGTGAGATGTGGGCTGGTAAGATTACTAATATTTATTTTTATGGCGCAGGTTGTACACCGGAGAAGACCCCTGTGGTAGAGTATGCGTTGGAAGGTATATTTAAGGATGCAAAGATTAATGTGTATTCTGATATGGTGGGTGCGGCCTGCGGTTTGCTTGGCGAGGAAACAGGCATCGCTTGCATTTTAGGTACTGGTGCTAATTCCTGCTTATGGAATGGCAAGGAGATAGAGAAAAATGTACCTGCGCTTGGTTTTATTTTGGGTGATGAAGGAAGTGGCGCTGTGTTGGGTAAGCGTCTCGTGGCTGATTTGCTGAAGAATCAATTGAATGATGAGTTGAAGGAGAAATTCTTGACTCAGTATAATATTACTGCTGCAGACATTATTGAAAATGTGTACCGCAAGCCTTTCCCTAATCGCTATTTAGCCTCTCTCAGTCGCTTCTGCGCTGAAAATATGGATAACCCATTGATTGCTCAACTCGTTTACGATCACTTCGATTATTTTGTAAAGCGTATCTTGCCACAGTATCCCGCGCTTCCTGTTGGATTTATTGGTTCGATTGCGTACTACTATCAAGATGTGCTTAAACAAGTCTTGGCTGACAATGGATTCCAAGTTGGTAAGATTCTTCAAGATCCTATGGAGGGCTTGAAGGAGTATCATAAGAAAGATGTTGTTCCTACAATGTAATTGTGAATACCCTATCTCTTACGGGTTCTTGACGGGTTCATACTGAAGGATTACCGAGAGAGTAGCGAATAAAAATAAGAATTATGGAATTCAAAAAAATTACAGAACAAAGTTCATTGCACGACAATCTTGACCAAAAATCTGTTGGTCAGTTACTTGTGGAAATGAATGAGGAAGATCAAAAGGTGGCTTTGGCTGTTAAGGAGTGTATTCCTCAGATAGAGAAACTCGTAGAAGGTATTGTAGAACGCATGAAGCAGGGCGGACGTATCTTCTATATGGGGGCAGGTACTAGCGGTCGTTTGGGTGTGTTGGATGCTAGCGAGATTCCTCCTACATTTGGTATGCCACCATCATTTGTGATTGGCTTGATTGCAGGTGGCGACCATGCTTTGCGTAACCCTGTAGAGAATGCAGAAGATGATCCAGAAAAGTCTTGGAAAGAATTGTTGGATCACAATATCACTACGCTTGATACGGTGGTAGGTATTGCTGCTTCAGGTACAACACCTTATGTAATAGGCGCGCTCGAGCGCGCACGCGAGTTTGGCTGCTTGACCGCTGCTGTTTCGTGTAATCCAGGTTCGCCTGTAGGCCAAGTGGCAGAGATTGCTATTGAGCCGTTGGTGGGACCTGAGTTTGTGACGGGCTCTACTCGCTTGAAATCGGGAACAGCGCAAAAACTGGTATGCAATATGATTACCACGATTACCATGATAAAGATGGGGCGTGTGAAAGGGAATAAGATGGTAAATATGCAACTATCTAATAAGAAGTTAGTCGATCGTGGAACGCGTATGCTTGTTGATGAACTGGGACTAGAGTACGATAAAGCGAAAGATTTACTCTTATTGCATGGAAGTGTGAAGAAGGCAATGGATGCATATCGCGAAAAACAATAAAAATGCTTTAAGGTTTGGTGATTTCGATATTTTTTTGTATCTTTGTCGCCGAATAAATGTGATGATGAATCGAAATATTTCTAAATTCTAATATTTATGAAGAAAATACTCTTTATTATGGCCTGTTTGCTGTTTTCAATTGCTGGAATGGCAAGTATAACAGTGACGGGTACTGTGATTTCAGCAGAAGATGGATTGCCAGTGATTGGAGCGTCTGTCTTGGAGAAAGGTACATCAAATGGTACGATTACCGATTTTGATGGTATGTACGCACTAACAGTGGCTGATAACGCTGTTTTGGTGTTTAGTTATGTGGGTTTGACTTCGCAAGAACTGAAGGTTTCGGGCTCTGTGATGAATGTTACCCTTAAAGGTGATGCCATTGCGATGGAGGAAGTTGTGGTGACCGCGATGGGTGTGGTTCAAGAGAAAAAACGCTTGAACTTCGCTGTGCAAAATGTGGGTGCAGAAGGGCTTACCGAGGGCAAGTCGGCCAATGTCCTGAATTCGCTGCAAGGTAAGGTTGCTGGTGTGAATGTGACTACAGCGGGTGGTTCTCCTAACGCTGGTAGCCAGTTGATTATTCGTGGTGTGACCTCCATTTCTTCTACTCAGTCCAACGAACCTTTGGTGGTCTTGGATGGTATGCCTTTGACTGGTGGAGCGGGAGATATCAACCCTAATGATATTGAATCAATCACAGTGCTCAAGGGTGCTGCTGCTTCTGCTTTGTATGGTCAGGAAGCTGCCAATGGTGTGTTGATGATTACGACTAAGAGTGGTACCTCTGGTAAGTTGACTGCTACAGTGAATGGCTCTTGGCAATTTGATACACCTGCCAATTTGCTGCAATTGCAGAATATGTATATGCCAGGTTCCAATGGTTTTTATCGTGAGCAAACTAAAAATGGTTGGGGTCCTGTCTTGGGCGAAGGTGTACAGACTTATAATAACGTACGCAATTATTTCAAAGACTTTGGTTTCTATCATAAGTATGATATTTCGCTCTCTGGAGGTACAGATAAATTCCAAAGTGTAGCTTCTATCTCATACTCCAATGCAGATGGTATTGTGGTGAATGACTACCGTCAAAAAGTAACTGCAATGCTCAAAGGCTCTTACTCGCCTAATAAATATATCACAATGAGTATGATGGCAAATATCATTCATAATAAATATCGTAGTGCGGGAGGTATTAGCTCTATCTATTCTTGGCCTATTAATGATGATATTCGTAACTATGAAACAGAGTCTGGTGATATTCGTTTCTTGTATTTTGCAGACGAGAAAGCTAATTCTCCATTCTCTCCTCTCTATGCTCGCTATCATGATCAAGGTGTGAATAAGAGTACTCGTACTCTGTTAACAGGTTTTGTTACTGTAAAACCGGTTAAGGGATTAGAGATTACTGCTCGATTGAGTATGGATCAAAATAACTATAACTACGATGGTTATTCAGTACCACGTTTCTCAGATACAAACTTGTCTGCAGAACCTAATATTACTGACCCTTATCTGACTCAAGAGCAATTGGATAAAATCGACAAATCTGCGTTGGGTTCCTATAGCAATAGCCAATCAGAAAGTCGCCTATTGACTGGTAACTTGTTGGCTACCTATCATTTGGCGTTGCCTAAAGACTTTGCTTTGGACTTTATGCTTGGTGGTGAATTGAAGGATCGTAGCAGTTTAGGTACATCAGTATCTGGTAACGACTTTATTATTCCTGGTGTATATAGTGTGCAGAACTTGAAATATATCAATGGTACTGATGACGTAAGTGTTTCGCATACTCAACGTCGCAATGCAGGTGTATATGGTGAGATTCGTGCAGATTATAAGGGCTTAGCTACTTTGTCATTTACTTCTCGTTGGGATTGGTCTTCAACGCTTAAGCAAGAGTTTTGCCCATATTGGTATCCTTCTGTTACAGCGGGTTTAATCTTTTCAGAGTTGATCCCTGGCTTGAACGAGACCAAAGACAATTGGTTTAGCTATGGTAAGTTGCGTGGTAACTTCGCTATGGTAGGTAAGGATGCTCCTGCGTATTTGATGGACCGTCGCTTCACCCAGTTTGCTACTTTGCCTGATGGTGGTTATAGTGTAAATGCAAGTGCATCGGTAGGTCACGATATTATTCCTGAGATTTCTAAGTCATGGGAGATTGGTATGGATCTTCGTTTCTTAGATAATCGTTTGCGTTTGGATGCTGCGTACTACAGCCAAATTACTGAGAACCAAATCGTGACTGTGCGTGTGAGTCATGCTGCGGGCTATGTGCTCCAAACTCGCAATGAGGGTACTGTAAAGAACCATGGTCTTGAGTTTACATTGGATGGTGATATCGTTAAACGCAATGGATGGACCTGGACAGCTGGTCTCAATATTGGTCTCAACCGTGGTACAGTACTTAAATTGCCAGAGGGTATGGTGGAAATTCAAGGTACTCAATATGGTGACATTTTCCCAACAGCATACCTCAATGGAAGTACAACGGCTATCTCTGGTAAAGATTATTTACGTACAGAAGAAGGTAAGATCATTTGCGATGAGAATGGTTACCCACAAATCAACCCTGCTAAAGGTGTGCTCATTGGTAATCGTGAGCCACTCGTGATGGCAGGTTTGAATACTTCGCTGAAGTACAAAGGCTTGTCTATTGGCTTGCAATTTGACGGTCGTATAGGTGGTGATGTGGTGAATGTGACAGCGCGTAGCCTATGGTCAAGCGGTATGCACCCTGCTATTCCACAATATCGTGGACGTCAAGTGGTATGGGATGGTGTGGTACAAGCAGGTACTGATGCTAATGGCAATCCAATCTATGAGCAAAATACCAAACCTATCGTATTGGATGCTACTACCATTTCTAACTACTATTATGGTGTATCGTCCAACTTCTTGGAGGATGGTTCATACATTCGCTTGCAATATGCTACTATTGCATATGATTTTGGTCATTTGCTGAAAAACGTGAAAGGAATTGAGAGCGTGCGTCTTTCATTTACAGGTACTAACTTGTTCTTGTTGACCAAGTACACGGGTGCAGATCCTCAAACCAATGCTAATACGAGTGGTGCTGGTACAGGTTCGGCTGGTATTGATAACTATGCTATTCCTAACACGCGTGGCTACAATATGGCAGTGCAAGTAACATTCTAATAAACGAAACTTTAACTTTGATAAGAAAGAATAAAGATATGAAAAGAATACTGTATATATTAAGTGTAGTGATTCTTACTACTATGCTTACAGGGTGCGAGGATTGGTTGGATGTAAATACCTCAAAAGATGCGCCAGTAACTGTTGTATGCGAAGAGGTAATGCCATCCTTGTTGTATTTTGCAACACAGGGAGTGTATGACTTTACAGAGTATGCTACTTATCTTAGTCAGTGTCTGACTACAGGTGGTAAAGCCACTACATCCTCTTTGCCTTATAAGAATGGTTGGGGTGGTTTTATGAATATGAACCGTCACCCACAATGGCGTCGTCATTATTACGATGTAGGTGTAAATGCACAATATTTGATTGCCGATGCAGAGGCTAAAGGCGCTCGTAACTATATCTTGGTTACTCGTACATTGCTGCTTAATTCCTTGATGCTCACTACTGATTTGTTTGGTGATATGCCTTTATCAGAGGCATACAAGTCCAATAACCCTCCTTATGATTCTCAAGAGGAAGTGTATGCATATATGGAGCAAGAGTTTAAGGATCTATTAGCGTTGTATGATGATGATGAGTGGATTAATTGTCCTACTAATACAGCGATGAACGAAAAGCGTGATCGTATGTATGCGGGTGACTTGCTCAAGTGGCGTGCATTTACCAAGGCGCTGTATTGCCGTTTACTAATACGTAAATTGCCTAACTGGGACAATACTCCTGAAACATGCCAGCAAATCATCAAGGCAGTTGACGATGTGCTTACGGATGGCAATTGGGCAGAACCTCTGTATAAGTTCTCTGGAGGTGTGGCTGAGCAAAACTGCCCTTGGGGACCAAGTATGCCAAAGATGAACCTAGGTTGGGCGCAAGCGCGTGAAAACCTTTTGAACTCAGCTCTTCCTTCTACTTTCTTTGGTAGTATCATGGGATTTTATCCAAAAGCGACCAAAACAGCAAACTCTGTAAAAGGTGAAGATGGAAAGGCTCTCAAATCAGGAACAATCTTTGCGTTGGATCCTCGTGCATCACGTATGATGCAGTATCGAGCAGATGGTGAGGGCACAAATTCTTTACGTATGTTGCGCAATAATATTGGTATGGATGTATCTATGAAGAATACCTATTTCCCTGATTTGTACTGCACAACGCTTAAAGATTCACTCAAGAATACCTATAAATCCAATCCTTATACTCGTGATGATGGATATATCGCATACATCACCGAAGAGGAGTTGCTCTTTATCAAAGCTGAGGCACAGTATTGGTTGGGACAAAAAGCAGAAGCTTATAACACGACCAAACAAGCGATTGAACGTAGTTTCGAGCGCTATGCTGTACGTGGTAATATCGGAGAACTAGACAAGGATGGAGATATCAAGGTAGATGAAGAAGGACTTATTAACTTGTTCTATTCATTGCGTATGCCAGCAGATAACTTTACCATTGCTACATTGATGCAACAAAAGTATGTGGCAATGTATCTCCAACCTGAGCAATGGACCGACGTACGTCGCTACAACTATAGTAGTTCTACTAATGGTATCATGTATGATGGAGTACCTGTATATGTGGTGGAGAAAGTTTACGACCAAACGAAGGATGGTATGGTGAAACCAGATAACTTTAGCCAAACATTTGCCTTGACACGTCCATATAATATCTATGAGCCAGAGTGGATGACATCAAAAGACTTGGGCAGCCAGTTTAAGTTCACTGCCAATGCTTGGGTGAATCGAATTTCTGCTGACCCTGAGACAGAGGAGAAGTACAACAAGGGAGAACTCGAGCGTATTGGCGCATACAAGAATCCTAATTGGATGCGCAAGCGCATGGTATGGCAACGTAATATCAATTCTGGTTCTGCTATTACCTCTAAGGGTGAAGGAAACTGGGATGATTGGAATTAATGCATAAAATGTGTTGTAATTTATTAAGAACAGATTGAAATATGAAAACGATGAAATATATAGCAATACTAACCATGGCGTTAGGAGTATTGGTGGCTTGCGATAAACACGACACATTGGATGACCAAGTGTTTATCGGAAATATGGCTCCACAAGTCTATTGGGAGGTGCCTAACACAACAGTGACTGCTGGTAGTGATGTGGCGTTTACGGCTCAATATTACACAACTGGTGAGCGTCCACTTTCGCATCTCGAAGTGTGGTACAATACGGTTGAGGTAGAAGATAAGCAAGTTTCTGCACCTTGGGTGACGAGTACTACTTACTCAGTAGTGTCATCCCAAACTAGCGAGCGTATCCCTATGACTTCAGCACAAGTCAAATATATGCACAATGAAGAGTGGTGGAACGAAAAGGAGCGTGCATATCAATTTGAGGCAGGATTCCCAACTTCACCTACCAAGAGTAAAGTAGAGTGGTCGAATACGGCATGGGATTCTACATTGGTAAAACGCTACTTTGGCGAGAACTTTATGCAACACTTCAAGGATAGTTTGGAAACCATACTAAAGACAGACGTAGATGCTTCTTATAAAGATTATAAGGCGCTATATGTGGCAAAAGGTGGTGATGAGCGAGTGTTTGTAGAAGCATATACAGATTCTACCTTTAACGATAACACCCAAGAGTATGATAAGCACTTCAAAAATCACGAGTTGCCTGCTGCAATAGATTCATTATACAAGGCATGTACCTTCGGAGATTTGATTTTCAAAGGGGGTGACTATAGTATCTCGTATAAGAAGCAATTCACATTGAATGCTATTTTGCGTTGTTATGATGATGAGGGTACCTATGGCATCGCATTGTCAAAAGAGATTACATTGAACTAATGACCATTTAAATCATTGAATATATGAAAAAGATATATGTATTTTTGGTGGCAATGCTAGCGCTGACAATGGTTGGCTGTAGAGAGCATATGATTAGCGAGGAGAATCTGCCACAACCAGTGATTGACTTTGCCTATGAGGTAATCAATGATACGGTGTACAACTTGGACTACTATGAAGGTTGTGAAGTGCGTATCTTCCCTATAGTACCTTTGGCTACGGATTGCGATTGGGAGATTAGCGATGGACGTACATTCAAAGGACAAGACACCTTGATTGTAAAATTCCCGAAAGCAGGTGAGTATATGATTACCGCATTTGCTAATGGTGGTAAGAAGACTAATCCTATTCAGATTGCTGCTATTCGTCCGATTGTGACATTGATTCAAACAGACTCTATCTGTACTGTGGATAGTTCGTATATCGCATTCGATGTAGAACTTCCTAACCCACAAAATTTGGAAGCAATCTATCAATGGACTTTCCCTAGTGTAAAGGATGAGGCTGGACAAGTGCTAACTGATTATGAAGGTGTGAACCCAGGTAAAGTGATGTTTACCAAGTCGGGGTCGCAACCAGTGAAACTACAAGTGTTCTTAGGTGGCCAACAGTTGGATGTTGTTACCAAGAACGTACAAGTAGCTCTTAAAGATCCTGCTCCAACTCTATACTATGCGGTGAAGAATGGTAATATTATGGCGCGTAAACTCACTGATCTGTCAACTGCAGAGAAGTATGATATGGGCGTATCTTCGGGACAACATCCATTCAATCTCGTGTTTGCAGATAATACATTGTTCATCTTGAATCCAGGTAAGCAATTCAACTATGTGAATGATGAGAATGGCGTAATGGGTGATGGCTCTATCACCGCGATGGCTGCGGATGCTTCTGCTATCTCTACCGTGATTAGCAATGTGGGAGGACCTGCTTTCCAAGATCCATTCTATGGCTATGTAGATGGAGATAAACTCTACTATTCAGATCGTAATACGGGTATCTTTAGTATTCCTCTCAATACACGTAACCAAGTATGGAGTCTTGCCAACTATCCTTATTTTGTACAAAACGCACAGTTGGGATATTATGGCAAAGGCTTGGCATATGGTGCTATCACAGGTGGTTTGTGCAAAGTGGAAGGCGTATGGTATTGGTCTAAGACCTTTAACGGTCAAGGTATTTGGCGCTTTGTAGATGCTGATATTTTGCCCGATGCAAGTTCATATGATAAAGCGACTAAACCTGCTGCTGGTGAAATATTGACTGCTTTCTATGTCAAGGCGATGGCATACGATGCAAAGAATAAATTGTTCTATTTCTCTACCTATGATTTGGCAAATGGTATCTATTGCATGACTTATGATCAATTGCAAGATGCTGCATTGATGAAGAGTTTGGGTTCGTCAAGTGATTTGAAGAACTATCAATTGAAGGGTTCGGTAGAGTTGTTACCTATTATTGAGGGTGGTAAGGATGAAGGTTCTAGCGGAGAGTTTGCAGGTATCTGCCAATTAGCTATTGATGAGGCAACGGGAGATGTATATTTTGCATATCGTGCTTCAGATAAAGCAGAGAGTGGTCTATATCGCTACGATTTTGCAAAACAAACATTCTCTGTGATTGAGGATACCAAAGGTATTGACATCTATGGTGTAGCCATCAATCAAAAGCCTACTAAGTTATTCTAAATAAAATAATTTGTACTTTGAAAAAGAGTAAATACATACTGTTAGCAGTATTGGCTACATGGGTAGTCAGTACTGCTATGGCTGTAACTCCATCTCCCAAACGTGATTTTCGTGGAGCATGGCTGAGTACAGTATGGGCAATAGATTGGCCTAGTCATCGAGATATTACTGAAGAAGCCGTAAAGAGCCAGAAGGTGGAATTGCGTAATATATTAACTAATTATGAAAAGTGTAATATAAACGCATGCTATTTTCAGGTTCGTGGTATGTCAGATGCAATGTATGATTCTAAATACGAGCCATGGAGCCAATATCTGACAGGTAAACGTGGGTTGGCACCTACTTATGACCCATTTCAATACCTTATAGATGAGGCGCATGCGCGCGGAATAGAGGTGCATGCATGGATTAATCCTTATCGTTATGCTACATCTGAAGAGAATTATGGTAGGTTAGCGACCGACTATTCCAATACGCATCCTGACTGGTTGATTAACTGTGGTGGTATCCATATCTTGAATCCTGGCTTGCCTGCAGTGCGCGAGCAGATTGTAAATATCGTGGTGGATATATTGGAGAAGTATGATGTGGATGGTATCGTGTTTGATGATTATTTCTATCAAAGTGGTATGCTGGATGAATATGACGATGCTTTATATGCCAAGTACAATCCTGATTCATTGGAGCGCGGTGATTGGCGTCGTCGTCAGGTTAACTTGATGGTGCAAGATGTGTATAACGCCATTAAGGCGCGTAAGCCATGGTGTAGGTTTGGAATTTCACCAGCGGGTGTTGCTGCCTCCAGCAAAGCAATTGCTGACAAGTATGGTATTACGCCTTGTCCATCGGGTAGCGATTGGCAATACAATCAGATTTATGCAGAGCCAGTACAATGGCTCGTGGATCAAAGCATTGATTATATTTCGCCACAAGTATATTGGACGATTGGAGCAGCAGCTGACTATGCTAAGATTACGCCATGGTGGTATATGGTGGCTAATCATTTCGGGCGTCATTGTTATATTAGTCAATCGTTGTCGAGTCTGTCGCATACGAAGACTATGCCTGCAAAGATTTCCGACCGCGAAAATGCTGCAGCGGCAACTAACTTCTATGCAGATGAGATTTCTAATCAAATCATGATTAACCACAGTTCCGCAAAAGAAGGTGCTCCTGGAACGGTATTCTTCTCTTCCAAGCAGATTGCAAAGACCGGTTTTATCAAGACCATCGTACGGGATGTATATACTCGTAAGGCACTCGTGCCTGTCTTGACATGGTTCAAGCCTGCTGAGCAACAAGGATTGGTAACGAATCTCAAGCGCGAGGGACAAACCCTAACATGGGACTATGCTGTGGAAGGTCAGCGATATGGCGTTTATGCAATGCCTAAAAACAAACGTAATGATGTAGAGGCATTAACCACTACGCTCTATTATCAAGGTCTGACCTATTCACCTACTTATGTGTTGGATGATAGCATTGCTGCGGACTATGCCGTGTGTGTGACGGTGGTTGATCGTTATGGCAACGAGTATGCGCCACGATTTTTAGGTGAAGAACTGCTGGATCCTATAACCCCGACATTGCTATCCCCCGCAGATGGTGCTAATATATTGTTGCCCAACTATCTAGAGTGGGAGTATATAGATGATGCGATGGGGTATCAATTGGAAATAGCGTATGATAAGGCATTCGAAGATATTATAGCTGTGGTACCAGTAGATACCAATCTGTTCTTCACGCAGCCACTTGTTGAAATCAATGGCGATACGGTATATTATTGGCGTGTAAGTGCACAAGTTGCCAATCGGGAGAGTCGTTATTCTGAGGTGCGCAGTTTTACCGGCGATTTGTTCTCGGTGACAAGTCCGATCAATGGTGAGATAGAAGTGTCAGTTACTCCTACTATCACTTGGGATTTTGTGCGAGAAGGGGCTGATTATTATGTGGAGATAGCAACCTCTAACACGTTTAAAAACGCAGAGATTGTGTTTGCTGAGTCCACAAAGAATACTTCTATTGTAGTACCAGAGAATATTCTGAAATATGGCAATACTCACTATGTTCGTGTGACAGCCACTACCTCTGATATGACGGTGACTTCAGCAACCAATCAGTTTGTAACAGCAGATGTTGTCATGGTGCCTCCTGTGATTGTTGCTCCCACTAATGGTGCGACAGTAGGTGGTGCTAGCGTTTTGTTACAATGGCAGGAAACTCCTAATAATGGTTTCCGCTTGGAATGGGCTAAGTCGGCTTCTTTCCCAAATCGCAGCAAGAAAATCAAGACACTGGGGTTGGGCGTGTATGAATATGCGCTTACGGAATTAGATGAGGGTACATGGTATGTTCGTATTGCAACGATCAAAAAAGATGAAACTTGGACGGATTACAGCGAGGTGGTGGCATTCACCTATTCGTTGAGTACAGATGTGGAAAATGTATGGGGTAATACTACCCATGGGCAATGTTATGATTTGTTGGGGCGTCCTGTAGGAGAACCACAATCTGGGCAAGTTGTTATTCAAAATGGTAAATTGATTTATCAATTATAGTAAAAACGAATTTAATAAACAATCTTTATTATTAACCTTTTAATACGAAATGTTATGAAAAAAATCTTTACTTTTGTAGCAGCACTGATGGTGGCTACGATGACATTCGCTGAGGTATCTTATGAATACAACGGCGGTTGGGCCAACGAAGATGGTTGGCAAAATAAGCAAGACATGTATGAGGGCTTGAATGCGCTCTGGCAAGATTACAAAGACGTCCCTGAAGACTTTGCACATTATACCTGGGCTTCGTTGGATTCTTGTGCAGGTGATGTGGCAAAAGGTATTCCTACAGCGACCGACATTTCTACTAACAACTATGGACTAGATGGTGCGATGTTTGAAGTAGAAGAAGTGAAAAATAAGTTTGGTTGGTTAATGGATTACATGATTTATGTATGTACTTTACAAAAAACTGAGACTAATTTGAAAGATGCTGGTAATCATGCATTCTTGCGTTACAACTTGCAGGCATTCTTCTTGAATAGCCAACGTACCTCATGGCCTGTTTCTGCTGATTATGCAGATCAAGGTAAGGTGGACTATTTCCAACCTTATTGGAAAAAAGGTTTTGTTAACCCAACTTCTGTAACCGAGCCTTATGCATTGCAAAAACCTTATAAAGAGGAAGTTATCGATGGCTTGACAGTGAAATATACTTTCGATGGTTGGTATGCTAGTGCTGATTTCTCTAGTGAGAAAATTGATACTTTGCTTCCTGAAATGTCAGGTACCCTTTATGCAAAATGGGTAGAGTATATTCCTTCTGTAAAAGAAGTAGTTGCTATGGAAGATGGCGCAGAGACCAAGATTAGCGCTATTACCACTTATATTGATGGTACCATGGCTTATTTGCAAGATGAGTCTGCTGGTATGCGCGTAGTATTCCCAGAGGGTACTGAGTTAAAAGACAACGTTCGCTATGTCGTGAAAGGTATCAAGTCTGTAGTAGATGGTGCGCCAACATTGACTGTTTCTGTTATTGAGAAGAGTTTCGCTGTAGAGGCAATTAAGCCTATTGTTGTTGAGGCAGTGAAATCATTGGGTGATTATGTAGGTACTTTGATTCAGTTGGATGGTAAGCGTATTGCTGGTTATGATGCAGCTGGTGACCCATTGTTCCGCGATGACCATGATACTATTGCTTCTTACAAATTGCCTATCGACCAAGCTACTTTCACTGTTCGTCGCAAATCAGACGTGGTAGCTGTGGTAGAGCAAGCCAATGGTTTGCGCCTTCGCGCTTATGTAGCAAATGTGAAGCCATCTGCTCCTGCAGGTAGTGATCCTCACGAATATGAATCAATGACCCTTGATGGTACTACTTATGGTTTGACCAACGACTGGTTGTTTAGTATTGTATTGGAGAACTTCAACTCTAACAAACCTAATGATATTGCTTCTGGTAGCCGTTCAGTTGTATTGTACAATGGTTATCTCTACTTCCCTAACCGCGACGCGAATGAACCTTCCTACCTCAACTTCAAGAAGGTAAATGTGGCAGATGGTGATATGTTTGATGCTATTCCAGCAGCAGACTATTTGTTCCGTAGCAGAGGCAAAGCAGGAAATGCCTTTGTATTTTGTCCTGCTAACGACTTGAAGGTGGACAACGCAGGTAACATGATTGCTTCTAACTTGATTACTAGTGCAAAGGGCGAGTTCCAAGTATGGTTGATGACAGATATTGACAAAGGTGAAGGTCGTTTGCTTATCTGCGATACTACTTTGAATGACGATTATTACGAAAATGCCACTCTTCGTATTGATGCAGTCGGTGTATATGGTGATGTAACCAAAGATGCGATTATCATGGCAGCAGCTTCTTCTACCAGTGATGTGTATTATTGGATGATTGAGGATGGTGAGTGGGATGGTAATCACGAGTGGATTCCTACTGAAGGTGGTTACAACTGGGGTACAGCACCTCAATGTTTCCCAATCGAAAATGATATGTTCTATGTAGATGGATTCAGTACCTACCCAGTGCTCTTCAATATGGATGGTGAGGTAATGGACTTCTTTGACACTGAAGATGAGGCATGCTTGGCATTGCTCACCAACCGCAATGGTAAAACCCGTGCTATGGGTCACAACGGTTTGGCTGAGTTTGAGCTAGGTGGCGAGTACTTCCTCTTGATGGCAGGTGCTAACACAGCTAATAGTCCTGCTTCTACTTTCGTGCTCTACAAGTGTGCTGACGAGAACCGCGTATTTGCTGAGATGACCCAAATGTGGGAGTTCCCTTACGATGGTATGGGTAATGTAAGTAACGACGTGCGTACTGCTGTACCTTACGTATTGAAGGTGGATGACAACACTGTGAAATTCTGCGTATATACCAACAACAATGGTTATGGTGTATATACCTTCACTAATAATGCTGTTCCATCAGCAGTGGAGAATACCACAAGCACTACTATGGGTGTAGAGAAGCACGTGGTAGATGGTCAACTTTATATCATCCGCAATGGTGTACGTTACTCTGTAATGGGTAGTGTAGTAAAATAATGACACTAAAGTTGTAAAATAACAGTTTATGCTCCTCTCTGCCAGCAAATAGGTTGGCAGAGAGGTAGTATAAACTATTACGTAAAACATTAAAAAACCGTGAATAGCATGAAAAAAATACTACTCCTTGCCATAGGCTTATTTGTTTCGATTAGTTATTGCGATTTGAACGCACAAGCAGACATTACGTTGGGTAATGTAGCGTACACTATTGACACGTTGGAGACCTTTCAATGTGGTCCTGGTAGTGAGTATATTGCTATTCAGATGCGTCGTGTGAGCGATCGTCAAGGACGCTTAGATGCATATATATTGAAAGTGGATTCCAAGAATCCATATATATCGTTTGAGGAAGTATTGGGTAGCGGTAAGGTGGTAGGAACGGAGCGTCCATCGGATATGGCAGCGCGCAATACCACTGGTACTAAAATCTTTTTTGGTGGCACTAATGGTGACTTCTTTGTCACACAAGGCGATGTAGGTAAGCCAGTAGGTGTAACGATTGTGAACAATGAGTTTGCCACTTTCCCAGATCATCATGAGGGACGTCGTATAGGCGCCATTGATGAGCAGATGCGTGGTGCGATTGGCTATGCAGCTAGTTTTTCGGGAAGTGTGACTATTGCTGAGGAAACGAAAGCGATAAAACGAGTGAATTATAGTCGTGGAGAGAATGAGTTGGTGCTTTACAATGCACACAACGGTACCTCTACGAACACCAATGAACATGGTACCGAGTTGTTGGTACAATTAGTGGAGGGGGATACTTGGCATACCAATTGCAATGTCAAGGCTGTGGTAAAGACTGTGGAAACGGGCAAAGGTAATATGACGATTCCTGCAGGAATGAATGTGTTGTCAGGACATGGCGAGATGGCTACGTTCCTAGCAACAGCTAAAGAAGGAGATACGATCGCCATCCAATTGGCATTCACCATAGATGGCGAAACTAAGAATATATCGCAGTGTATAGGTGCAGATACCTATGCATTGATTGTGGACAATGGAGTAGTAGTAGAATCTAATTTTTGGGATGAGAAGCACCCACGTACTGCATTTGGCCAATCAGCCCAAGGTGATACCTTGCTCTTCTGTGTGGTAGATGGACGTGGTAAGTCCATCGGTTGCAATACGAAGGATCTGGGTAGTATTATGAAGCATTATGGTGCATATAAGGCCGTTAACTGGGACGGAGGTGGTAGCTCTTGTATGTATATCAAGCATTTTGGTCAGGTCAATAATGGCTCTGATGGTTGGGAACGTTCGGTGGGTAATGCGATGTTTGCCGTAGCTACGCTCCCTGAGGAGGATAGTACCATCATAAAACTGCGTGCATATTCCTCTACGCTTAATCTGCCTAAATATGGAGTTCATACTCCTAAGATATTGGGTTATAATCAATACGAAGTATTGTTGGATCCTAATGTACAAGGTGTAGAAATGGTGTGTGATCCAGAGGTGGGCTATGTGAATGAAGATGGCGCCTTTGTATGTTTGGGTAATGGTGTAATAACGCTGAAGAAAGATAATGCATCAGGACAAGTGCAGGTGCGTCTTGCTGAAAATGTAGAGATTGGTATGCGTTTGGATACTGTGATTGTGTATGATAAATCCAATTATCCAGTTGAGGTAGTGTCAACCGTTGGTAAAAACGTGATTACCATCCAACCATCTGCCCTTGAGTGGTCGGTGAAGGATGAGACTATTGCAACGATCGATGAAAATGGTCTATTAAATGGTGTGGCTAATGGTGTAACTGAGATTTATGGTAGTCTCAATGGTCAAATTGATACATTGGCAGTCAAAGTAATGATTCCAGAGTCGAATCCACTGTGCTTTGATGACTTTGTGAAAGATTATACTACTCGTTGGGAAATGAAGGCAAGTAATGACAAATGGGGAGCAACGATGCAGGAAATCAATGGAAAAGCAAATCTGTATATGAATTATACAGCAGGTCGTCAAGCAAATATCCGATTTGCAACTGAGCAACAGTTATATTCTGCACCTAATGAATTGCTGTTGCGTATGACACCTCAGGGTGATTTAATTGAAAAGATTACTATTGGTTTGCGTGCTGCTAATGGTGTAAATTCGGTGAATTATTCTACTGAGAACATCGCGCAAGACCAACCGATGGAAATCGTTGTGGATTTGGATAGTCTCTTTGCTGTAAAGAACGACATAGCTATTTATCCAGTGACGATAGAATTTATTACTTTTGCGTTTAATATGAAGGCTGAGAAAAAGGAATATAACATTCCTATTGACGGCATTTATTTGACATACAACGATGGTAAGGAGACTACTGATATGGAGAATGTATCAGTGACTCCAGCAGCAGGTGATAATGTAGGTGTGAAGTTTGTACAAGGAGGACACCTATATATAATGCGTAATGGCAAAATCTATACAATCTTAGGAACGCAAATTCAATAAACATTATATCATGAAAAAGCAACTAACTATTTTATTAGGTATCGCGTTGTGCCTCTGTGCACAAGCAGACATTCGTGTGCTGAGCGATGTGAAATTGGGCGAAGGTTTCTTCCCGCGTTTTGCTGATGCAGAAACTGTTGTCTATTTGGAACATAGTAAAGCAGATTATCTAGCTTCTCAAGAAGACGCAATGCTTTGTGTGGATAATGACAATTTGGACCTCAATCTGTATCGTAATGGAGAGAAGACGGTATTGAAACCTCATGGCGATGTCAATTATATTTGGGTATCGCTTTCTCCTAATCAAGAGATGATTTTGTTTAATACCAAACATGGTACTGGTATTTGCAACCTAGATGGTGAAGAAATTATCAATTTAGGTTTAGATTTTGATGCGCCAGTATGGTATGGCAATGACTATGTGGTGGGTATGGATGATAATCACGATGGTTATTACAATATAGAGTCATCTATTATGATAGCTTCGGTAGATGGTAAGGTTGTAAAACGTTTGACCTCTCCAGAGGGTATGGGTATGTATCCAAACGTAGATGCTAAGTCGGGTCGTGTGGTATATAATACCGAAGATGGCGACATTCGTATGTTGCAATTGAATTTGACAGAGCAACCAATTCGTAAAGAGTTGCCACGTATGGTAAAGCAATTGGATGGTACCTTGCTTAACAAACTGCAACGTCAAGCAAAACGTGCGGCAAGCAAGAATCCTGCTGACTATAAGATTTATATCAACCCAGGTCACGGTGGTTATGACTCTGATGACCGTTTGATGTATCTATATCCTATTTTTGATGGTACCAACGTACGTGAGGGTTATACTCGTGAGCAAAGTTTCTGGGAGAGTACTTCTAACTTGGATAAGGGCTTGCGTCTTGATACCATGTTGAGTGCACTGGGTTTCCAAACCAAATTGTCACGTATTCACAATACTACAGAAGATGACCGTAGTCTTTCTGCTATTTCTGCTGAGGCGAGTGATTGGAATGCTGATTTTATGCTCTCTATTCACTCCAATGCAGGCGCACCATCTAACTATGTGCTTCAAATCCACTCAGGTATCACTCCTGGTGATCCAAAGGGTTTGGATGGTTATCCAGAGCAAGTGCCAGAATGGGTATGTAATGAGGCACGTGCCATCACCACTCTGATGGGGGCAAATCAATACTCTAACGAGGTGAGTTGCTGGTCAAAAGAGCCTACTATTGCAGGCGATAAGACTTTTGCTCGTACTATCATGGGGTGGAGTAATGGCTATGGCGTGTTGCGCAATTTGAGAGTACCAGGAACTATCTCAGAAGGTATGATGCACGATTATTTGCCAGAGACCTATCGCCTTATGAATATTGATTATAAGCGTCAAGAATCGTTCTACTTTGCGAAGACGTTTATAGAATATTTCTGTGAGGGTGAGTTGCCTTATGGTGCGATAGGTGGTCAGTTGCGCGATGATTTCCAAAAGCAACTATTCCCTAACTACAATGCCCGCAAGAATACACGCGATGTGTTGTTGCCAATCAATCGTGGTAAAGTGGAGTTGTATAATGAAGCTGGTGACCTATTGCAAACATATGTGACAGATACCTTGTATAATGGATGCTATTTCTTCTGGAATCTCCAACCAGGTACGTATATAGTAAAGGCAGAGGAAGCAGCATACTATCCAAAGACTGATACATTGGTAGTAGAGAATAACAAAATCTCTTATGCTAACTTTATGATGTCGTTGCGTCGTCAAACTCCTCCAGAAGTAATCTCTTATTCACCTAATGTGGCAATCGAGGATAGTGTGAATGTGGCTACTCCTATTGTGATAAACTTCAACTGGGATATGTGGGAAGAACCTACTCGTGCAGCGTTCTCTATCACTCCAGAGGTGGAGGGTACATTGGAGTTTGAGAACTCACAACGTACATTGCGCTTTACTCCAAAATCGGTGTATGCTCCTGCTACAGAATACACGGTTCGCTTAGCAACCACTGCTGCGCACCCCGATACCAATTATGTCAACACCTTGCAAGAGGAGTTTGTGATAAAGTTCCGTACAAAGAATCGTCCTTATTTGCAAGTGATGAATACCTATCCTGCAGAGGGAGAAACAGGTGTAGATTTGAAACCATCTATCTTTGTTCTTTTCGATCAAAAGATTTCGAAGGATAGCAAGCAAAGTTTGTTTAAGGTAACGGATAATGCAGACTTTAGTTACACGCCTGCTGCTCGTAACTTCAAGAAGAATGCGGTGGAGTCGCCATACGGATCTGTGTCAATTGATGTGAATGAGGAATTGTTGCCCAATACCCAATATCAATTGGTGATTGATGGCGCATTGAAAGATACAGACAATGTTGTATTGTACCATCCTTACGTATTGACATTCACAACAGGCAATGGTCAGTCAGTAGAGGAAGGTGAAGTATTCCACTCATTGGATGATGTGATTTTTGATGTGGATGCTGAGAATACAATGGGCTTGGAGTCTAAGAAGATTATGCAAGGTGGTTCTTTGAAACGTACTGAGGGTGAGAACTCTAACTCGATAGAATATACCTTTGATGTCAATGAGAAAGAGTCTAATATGATGCTCCGAACCGTACAACTGAGTCAGATATTCCGATCTACGGACAAGTTGATAGTGGATATCTATGGCGACTTTACGTTCAATGAGGTGTATGTAGAGTTTGCTACAGAGGGTGACTTGCATCGCTATAAAGTATGTGACTTGGATTACTTGGGTTGGAGAACCCATGTATTGGATCTCTCTACCACTGATTTGCCTACTGGTGTAGATTACCAATGTATGGGCTTTAATATCGTGAAGACTCAGGTAGAGCCAATCTTGTGCAATAATGGTCATATTTATTTGGATCGTTTAGCCATTGTGAAAGGTCAGTCTGGTGAGACCGCAGTAGAGAATGTAGAAGCATCAGGTGTAGAGAAAACGCCTATCTATGACTTGTTAGGTCGTCCTACAGAGAAGAAATATCCGTATCAAATATATATACAAGACGGAAAGAAAATAATTACTAACCAATAAAGAATAATCAAAAGAACAGAAAAGACAAAAATCGGGATATGAATTCCCAACCAACAATTTTTATTTAACCAAAATTATTAACCAAAAAAACAAAATCATTATGAAGAAATTATCGTTTCTTATGTTTGCCCTCGCGGCAACGATGATGCTCTCCGCGCAGACCTTTAAGGTAACGTGGAATCTTGATGGTGGTGCTACCAACCAATATGGTGCTGCCAACAAGTCAGAGTTGTTCAATGCATTTGTAGCAGATTGTGGCATTACTTTGCCAGCAGATGTTACATTGGAGTCTTTGATGGCATATGCTGCTGAGAATCCTGACAACCCATGTAAGAATTTGGGTATTGGAAAATACCTTACTAAAGTTGGCGCTTTA
>JAFTXV010000004.1 GCA_017461505.1 Paludibacteraceae bacterium
ATATATGGGCGAAACACCAACTCGTCCTTCTACTGCACAATACAATTATGTATTTGATGGATGGAATCCAGAGATTGTGAGTGTAACTAAAGATGCAAATTATACGGCTACTTATGTAAGTTTCCTCCGTCAATACACAGTCACTTTCTTGGATTGGGATGCTACTATATTGAATGAGCAAGTGGTAGATTTCGGTAGTGCTGCTATTGCACCTGCAGCTCCTACCCGTGAGGGATATACCTTCAAAGGTTGGGACAAAGACTTTAGCAATGTGCAATCTGACCTAATTGTAATAGCGCAATATGAGAAGAATCCAGAATCGGCAGTAGAAGATATAGAGGCACAAGAGAACCCTGTTCGCAAAGTGATGGAGAATCAGCAGTTGTTTATCATTCTACCAGATGGAAGCAAATACTCTGCTACTGGGCAGAAATTGTAGTTTAGTGTTTAGAGGACGATACACTACTGTTTTGTGAATCTCCTTCGGACTACAGTTTATAGTTTAGGCGCGGGCATTTCTGCCCGCGCTTTTTTATCCCTGTGGAAACGGAAAGGTGAAAACGGAAAGGTGAAATAAAAAACATGTGGCACTTTGTACATTTTGTACACTTTAGGGACTTTCGAAAATGCCCCAAATGTACAAAGTGTAAAAAATGCCACTCTGCATAATTAAGAATGGAGCATTGATTTTCAGGGAGAAAGGTGCTGGAAATGGATTTCTGCGGACTTTTGAGAATGTCTGAGAATGTGTCCGCAGGAAGTCCGTGGAAGAGGGGGGATAGTGAAAACGGAAAAGGGAAAACTGAAAGGTGAGATGAACCCCTCAGTCGCTATGCGACAGCTCCCCTATAAACAAGGGAGCAAAAAAGTTCACAGTCCTCTTAAAAAGGTCTAGAGGAGTGGGCAGAATAACATAGTGATCACATAGTTATCTTATAGTAATCATATAGTATGAACCCGTCGAAAACCCGTAAAAGGTAAGGAGATACAAAGTGGATTGTTGGGTTATAATATCTCCATTACGTCGGAGAAGGATTGGACGAGATAAGTAGCGGATTGTCCTTCGGGGAGTGGGTCTTTGGACTTGCGAATCCAAATCTGGTCAATGCCTGCATTGATGGCGCCTTGAATGTCTGAATTCCATGAGTCGCCTATCATTACCACATCTTCGGCTTGCAAGCCATTCATACGCAGTGCCTCCTCGAAAATACGTGGATTGGGTTTCTGGCAACCTACTTCCTCGCTCAAAACGATATGCGCAAAGCAGTCACGCAGTCCGCTCTTATCAAACTTCTCGTATTGCACTTCCACAAAGCCATTGGTCACCACCGTTAGCGGATATTTCTTTGCCAAATAGCGTACCAACTCTTCTGCCCCTTCCAACAACGAGAAGTATTTCGTTGTCAAATGCAAAAAGTCTTCACTCATCTGCTCCGCAAGAGCAGAAAGAGCCTCTCCTAAATCCTCCCCTAAAGGGAAGGACTTGCTTCCATGCAACAATGGGTATAAAAAGCGATCTATACGTAAAAACGATTTGGTGACTTTATCTTCGCCATAGAGTTTCCATAGTTCTAGGTTATGCTCGTGGTATAGCGTATCAAACTCCTCGTAGGAGTCAAAATATTCGCTCAGTTGGTATTTCTCATACATCTCATGCAAGGCAGTATTCGCCGCTCCTGCGAAATCTCCTATCGTATCATCCCAGTCAATAAAGACTGCTTTGTATTGCTTCATATCAGAACTCCAACGTGATTTGGCCGTTGATTAACGGGGTTTTACCAAGGTGCTTGTACGCCAATTCTGTCGCCTCACGGCCACGAGGAGTGCGTTTGATAAAGCCCTCCTTGATGAGATATGGCTCATAGACATCCTCTATCGTTCCTGCATCTTCGCCCATAGCAGTAGCGATGGTATTTAAGCCCACAGGACCACCTTTGAACTTATCAATAATGGTGCTAAGTAGCTTATTATCAATCTCATCCAAACCAAAGGTATCGATATTGAGTGCCTCTAAGGCATAACGTGCGATCTCCAAATCAATGGCTCCGTTGCCCTTCACTTGCGCAAAGTCACGCACACGGCGAAGTAACGCATTGGCAATACGAGGGGTACCACGACTGCGACGAGAGATCTCCGCAGCGGCTTTGCTATCGATATGAATACCGAGGAGACGTGCACTACGCTCCACAATGCCCGCAAGGACATGAGAGTCGTAATATTCTAGGTGGCAGTTGATACCAAAACGCGCACGTAATGGACTAGTTAATAGACCACTACGGGTAGTAGCGCCAATAAGAGTAAACTTATTGAGGTCAATCTGAATAGTGCGGGCAGAAGGACCTTTATCTATCATAATATCAATGCGATAGTCCTCCATTGCCGAATAGAGATACTCCTCCACAATTGGCGAGAGACGGTGGATCTCGTCGATAAAAAGCACATCGTTGTCCTCCAGCGAGGTCAGCAGACCTGCCAAGTCGCCTGGTTTGTCTAAGACAGGGCCTGAAGTCACCTTAAATCCTACGCCTAACTCGTTGGCAATGATGTTACTCAAAGTGGTTTTACCCAATCCAGGAGGGCCAAAGAGGAGCACATGGTCCAGACTCTCGCCGCGCATGCGAGCCGCTTCTACGAAGATACGGAGGTTGCTGACAATCTTGGATTGTCCCGCAAAATCATCAAAACGCAAAGGGCGCAAGGCATTGTCTTGCTCCTTCTCGGTCATTTGGTTGCGTATATCGAAATCACTCATTTTTCGTTGCTTGTTTGAAAGTTTCTTCTAAGTCTTCTATCTCGCTAATAGGTTTATCTACCTTTATTTCGCCATGGTTAATAATAATCACTCGCGTACACATCTGCTTGACTTCCTGTAGTATATGAGTGGATAAGATAACCGTTGCAGATCGGGCTAAAGCCCTGTAGTTGGTAGATCGCCCTTCGGGCTGTAGATCGGCGCAAACGCCTGTAGATACAGACGGATTGCCGAGGTTGCGAATCAAGGCACGGATATCCTCTAATTGGTTGGGGTCAAGACCTGTGGTGGGTTCATCGAGAATCAATAGTTCGGGGTTACCAATCATGGCTTGTGCCAAACCTACGCGTTGGCGATAACCTTTGCTCAGTTGCCCTACTCGCTTGTTGGCTTCTGCAGTTAGTCCCACGCGCTCAATCAATTCCTCTACTAATTGGTCTTTATTCTTGGCTCCTTGTTCCTTACTCCTCAACCCCACGAAAAAGCGCAGATACTCACGGACATACATATCTTCATAGAGCGGATTTTGCTCGGGAAGGAAGCCTACAGACTTTGGCACTTGAACCTCTCCGCTAGTGGCATCCCAGACGCCTACCATGATCTTCATCAAAGTAGATTTACCCGCTCCATTTGGGCCCAGCAAACCAATCACCTCGCCATCGTTGATGGAGAGAGATATATCTTTCAGCACATGTTGCTTGCCGATAAACTTATTTACATGTTGGATGTGAATTGCCATGGTTTATTCGTATTGTTGGAATAGGAAATCGTTGTAAGGATAGCGCTGAATATGAATGGCCTTGATGCGGTCGTAGAACAACGACTTGAGCTCATCGATATTGATTTTTTGACGCGCAGAGATGAAGATGCAATCGTCGTGGAGTTTGGACATCCATGTACGTTGCAACTCCTCCAGCGAGATATTCTCACGCTTGATTGGAGTGAGATCATCCTCCTCTTTTGGTGTGTAGGTAAAGGCATCAATCTTATTAAACACCACAATACGAGGGATTTGTGCGACGGTCTTCTCGGTCTTCTTATTGGATTTTTGCTTCTTTGACCAAGGATCCGCTTCTTTGATTTCGGTCTGTTTGGTCAGGAGTTCGTTGATGGTTTCCTCTACCACCTCGTATTGCTCCTCAAAATTAGGATGTGAGATATCCACTACGTGGATAAGCAAATCAGCCTCACGAACCTCATCCAATGTGGACTTAAATGACTCCACCAAATGGTGAGGGAGTTTGCGAATAAATCCAACCGTATCAGAGAGCAGGAATGGAAGATTCTCAATAGTCACCTTACGCACGGTCGTATCCAAAGTCGCAAATAGCTTGTTTTCTGCAAACACCTCAGACTTACTTATAAGGTTCATAATAGTAGACTTACCCACATTGGTATAACCCACGAGCGCGACACGTACCATCTTGCCACGATTTTGGCGTTGAGTAGCCATCTGGCGGTCGATCTTCTTCAATTCCTCGCGCAGGAGGGCAATACGTTGACCGATGATTCGCTTATCTGCCTCAATCTGGGTTTCACCCATACCACGGCTGGTGGTACCACCGCCTCGTTGACGGTCCAAGTGCGACCACATACGGGTCAGACGAGGAAGCATATACTGCAAGTGCGCCATCTCCACCTGCGTCTTGGCATAGGATGTTTGGGCGCGATGGAGGAAAATTTCGAGAATAAGAATCGTGCGGTCGATGACACGAACAGGTTGCTTGTGATTATCCTTGATCTCGTTCTGATTGTGGGCATTGAGCGCCTTTTCGATATTACGAAGCTGACGAGGAGAGAGTTCGTCATCAAAGATGACCATATCGATAAAGTCGTCGGTATCAGCAAAGCGTTGGATATATTCGTTGATCTCTTGGAGTTTTCCTTCGCCCACATACGTAGATGTGTTAGGCGAGTCAAGGCGCTGTACAAAACGCTTGACACAGTTGGTATTGTTGGTGTCGGCAAGGAAAGCCAACTCGTCGAGATATTCCTTTGTTCGTTCTTCGTTTTGGTTAGGAGTTATCAGTCCCACCAAAACGGCATTGAGTTTACCCATAAATTATTTTGTAGCTAATTTCATCACTTCCTCTGCAATCAAACGAGCAGAATTAGGGAGTGCTAATTTGAGAATATTATCGTGCAATGCTGCTAGTTGCTTGTCATCCTTAATCAATGGCAAGGCAGTAGCAATGAGCGTGTCTTTTGCATCCACATCTTTGACCAAAACAGCCGCATCTTTCTTGACTAACGCCATTGCGTTGTGGGTTTGGTGGTCTTCTGCCACGTTAGGCGATGGCACCAAGATGGATGGTTTGCCAAGCAAACACAACTCTGAGATAGACGAGGCACCCGCACGCGAGATGACCAAGTCTGCCAAGGCATACGCTAGTGGCATTTGGCTGACGAAGTCGGTGCAGATGATTGCAGGTAACTTGCAATCATCGGACGCCCCTATTGGGCTATCGGACGGCGTTCCGCCTATTGGACGCGCAAGTGCGCTATCGGCAAGTGCTGCTTTGCAATCGGAAAAATAGTTCTTTCCCGTTTGCCAAATCACTTGTATATCACTATCAATCAATTCATTGAGATGAGCAATAAGGCTTTGGTTGATCGTGCGTGCGCCCAAACTACCGCCAATAATGAGCAGTGTTTTTTTGTCTGCGGAGAAGTTCACTCCGAACTCCTGATTGAAGTATTTGATAGCCTCCTCTTTGGTTCCCGAAGTCAGGTTCTGACGTACAGGATTACCTGTGAGGATGATTTTTTCTTTAGGGAAGAAACGCTCCATACCCTCGTATGCCACGCAGATTTTCTTGGCATCATCTTTGAGCAGTTTGTTGGTCACTCCAGCAAAACCGTTTTGCTCTTGCAGCAGGATGGGCACTCCCATCTTAGCCGCCACTTTCATGGCAGCACCACTGGCGTAGCCCCCTACTCCAACACCTACATCTGGACGGAAGTCACGCACAATCTTGCGTGCTTGACGCATGGAACGAATCAGGTCAATCACCACGCGAATATTGCGCCATGGACGACTACGGTCAAAGCCCTTGACAGGCAGACCGATAATCTTATATCCTGCTTGTGGCACGCGCTCCATTTCCATACGTCCGAGTGCTCCCACGAAGAGAATTTCGCAGTTTGGATCCGCTTCGCGCAGAGCGTTTGCAATACTTACGGCAGGAAAAATATGCCCTCCTGTTCCGCCACCAGAGATTAGGTACTTCATACGTGTTTAAGAAATTTGTGCAAAGATACAACAAAAAAAGCATAAGTGCAAGAAAAATCGCAGAAAGTTTACTTTCTGTGCGATTTTATTTCTTAACCAAGGGTTAACTAAAGGTTAACGATTTGTAGGTAGAGGAAATGGTCTTTGAGCAAAAGACTATTCAATATGTATCTCAGGCACTTCTTCTTCGCTGGCAGCCATGGCAGATTGTTGACGAGCGTGCAGTTCGTTCTGTTCGCGAGCGACACACATGATAATGCCAAAATAGATGCTTGTAATGAGCGCACTGGTACCACCACGACTAATCATCGGAAGCGGTTGTCCCGTGACAGGACCAATACCTACCGACACCATCATACTAACCAGTGCCTGACACGTGAGCATCAACGCCAATCCCATCACCATAAGCATGGCAGAATAGTCGGCATACTTGCTGCTACTCAGACAAGATCGGAAGAGAATAGCCAAATACAATAGCATCAAGAAAAGTGCTCCGATGATACCCGACTCCTCTACGATTATCGCGAAAATATAGTCGGCAAACGCCTGTGGCAAGAAGTCGCGTTCTTGACTATTGCCTGGCAAGACACCCAATGGCGACGCACCACCGCGTGCAATAGCTACCTTGGCAATCGAGCGTTGGTAGTTATCATCGGTCAATTTGAACTCTTGGTCAGGTGTCTTCCATTCGGCAATCATGTCATCAATACGCCCTACCCAAGTAGTGGCACGTTTCATCACACCTTCCACCTGACGACCAGGTTTGATATAGACATTCTCAATGAAGAAATAACCCGCTATGAGCATAAACATCGCTATGAGCAATGTTGTTCCCCAGTATTTGATATGTACACGTGCTAGGAAGAAAAGCAGGAAGACTATTCCGCCCAACAAGATAGCCGTAGAGAGGTTGCCCACCATAATGAGGCCACACACCACCACGGTGAATGCCATGACGATGAAGAAGTATTTCTTCTCGTCGTGCTCATTTCTGATGCGGCTCAGCAAATCGCTAACTGTCAGAATAAGAGTAAGTTTGGCGAGTTCGGATGGCTGGAAAGTAATACCAAAAATACGCAACCATCGTTTGGCTCCATTGATCTCTACACCCAGTCCCGTAAAGGTCAGCAGCAGAAAAATAATGGACACAGCCAAACCCAAATAACTAGCTATGCGGATAAACTTGCTGGGAACAAACTGCAATCCAAAAGCAAGCGCCACTCCTGCTGCAATAAAGAGCATTTGCTCCATGATAGGACCCAAAGTGGAACTATTTTTCTCGAAAGCAAGCGTACTACTCGCTGAAAATAAGGCGAGTATGGCTACAATGATGAGTATGCCAAAGAGCACCCAATACACCTTGTCGATGTAGTTGCGCTGCTGAGCAAAGCGAGATTTGAGGTCGGATATATGCATAAATGGTGTTTAGTGTTTAGAGTTTAGTGGTCAGAGAGTACGTACCGCTTGCATAAATTGTTCGCCACGATCCTCGTAGTTTTTGAAAAGGTCAAAACTTGCGCAGCAAGGTGACAGCAGCACCGTATCTCCCTCGTTAGCAGACTGATAAGCCGCTTGCACAGCATCAGTTAGGTTGTTGGTAGAGATGTATTTTAGGCGATGAGGCGACGAGGCGATGTGGCTATAGCCCAATGCCTCAAAATGCTGAATCAATTTGCTATTGTCCTTGCCCATGAAAATCAGGGTGTGGCATTTCTCTTGCACCAACGCATCAATCTCGCTGTAGTCGTTGCCTTTATCGGTACCCCCGAGAATCAATACAGTAGGGGTAGTCATACTCTCCAATGCGTACCAACAAGAGTTCACGTTGGTGGCTTTGGAGTCGTTGATATAACGTACACCGCGCACAGTAGCCACATATTGCAGGCGATGATCCACACCCGCAAACTGCTGCAAACTCTCGCGAATCACATCGTTGTGGATATTCAAAATCTGCGCTGCCAAACCCGCCGCCATAGAGTTGAGCTGATTGTGCTTGCCTTTCAGACTGAGTTCTTCCAATGGCACGCGCAGTGGCGCCACATCGGGTTTACTTGCAACCACCAAATGACTACCATCGGTGTATGCCACGTTCTGCTCGTTGCTGCCAAATGGATAAAGGGTTGCTTGTGGCTGAATGCGTGCTATCTCGCGATTGATGACTGGATCCTCGCTCCAATAGATGAACGCATCTTTGCTGGTTTGGTTGCGGGTGATGCGGAACTTAGCATCCACATAGTTTTGGAACTGGTGGTCGTAGCGATCCAAGTGGTCAGGCGTGATATTGAGCAAAATAGCAATATCTGCCTTAAAATCATAGCAGTTGTCCAATTGGAATGACGAAAGCTCTATCACATAGTAAGCATGATCCTCTTGCGCCACTTGCAATGCTAGTGAGTTGCCAATATTGCCCGCTAATCCGACGTCCAATCCCGCACGGCGGAGCATGTCAAATATCAGCGAGGTGGTCGTGGTCTTACCATTCGAACCTGTGATGCAAATCATCTTGGCATGGGTAAAACGCGCAGCAAACTCAATCTCCGAGAGGATGGGTGTACCCTGCTCAATGAGTTGCTTCACAAGAGGGGCTGTCAATGGAATGCCTGGCGACTTAATCACCTCATCGGCATTGAGGATGAGCTCGGGAGTATGTTTGCCCGACTCCCAAGCAATCTGGTGCTGGTCAAGCAGAGCTTGGTACATGGGAGCAATCTCTCCCATGTCGCTCACAAACACCTCCATACCTTTGGCTTGCGCCAGTATGGCAGCTCCTGTGCCCGATTCACCTGCGCCTAAAACAACAATTCTTTTCTCGCTTTCGCTCGAACGATTTACACTTTTCATAATTAGGTTAACGTATTTTAAGGGTTAATATAGCCACTGCTGCTAAGATGAGGGTCACAATGCAGAATCGGAGTACAATCTTGCTCTCGTGTTGCAACGGACCTTTACCTTGGAAAAGCACCTTGCAAGTAGGGTCATTGCGGAGCACTTGCTCCATGGAGGTGCGATAGTGATCATGCAGCGGAGTGCGTTTCCACACGCGCAAACGCATACCTTTCTTCTTAGCGAACTTATATACTTGTGTCTGCACAATCACGCTTACACTCTCCATCAAGAAGATACCGCACAAGATTGGCAACAGCAATTCTTTGTGAATAATCACGGCACACACGCCAATGATACCTCCGATAGTCAGACTACCCGTGTCACCCATAAAGACTTGCGCCGGGAAACCGTTCCACCATAGGAAGCCAATCAGCGCACCCACAAACGATGCCATAAACACTACAAGTTCCTCGCTACCAGGGATATACATCACATCAAAGTAGTCAGAGAAGACCACGTTGCCGCTGATATAAGCCAGCACAATCAATGCCACACCGATAATTGCCGAGTTCCCCGCACACATGCCGTCCATACCATCATTGAGGTTGGCACCATTACTCACCGCCGCCACCACAAGAATAGTAAGAATCACAAAGAATATCCATCCTGCTTTGTATTTGTTGGTCTCACCCAAAAAAGAGAACATATCCGCATAGTTGAAGTTGTGCTCCTTCACAAACGGAATCGTTGTGCGAGTGGACTTTACTTCGGGCGACTTCTCAAACACCGTGATATTATTCTCAATATGCGATGTAACTCGCTCATGCATAGTAGATTCTGGACTATAACGAAGGGTTAGTCCGACAATCAAACCCAAGGTGATTTGTCCTGCAATCTTAATCCAACCATTCAATCCATCTTTGTTACCGCGGAAGGTCTTGATATAGTCATCGGCAAAGCCCAATGCACCCAAAATCAAAGTGGTGATTAGCATCAGAATCAGATATACATTGCTCAATTTGCCCATCAAAAGTGTTGGAATCAGCATCGCGGCAATAATCACCACGCCACCCATCGTTGGCACGCCTTTCTTTGCTACGTTGAATGGGTCAATCTTCTCGTCGCGCTGTGTCTCTGAGATGTTTTTGCGTCGGAGCAGGTCAATAAACCATCTACCTACCCAAATACTAATACACAAGCCCATCACGCCTGCCACAATGGCGCGAAACGAGATATAGGTCATCAATCGTGCACCTGGCACATCACCTAAAAAATTGAATAATTCGTATATCATAATTATAGCCTTTAACCTCTAAACTGTAGCCGCTTTGCGGCGTCCTCTAAACTTATAAACACCCCTTCACCACTTCATGGTCATCAAAGTGATGCTTCACACCCTTAATTATCTGATAATCTTCGTGTCCCTTACCCGCAACAAGTATCACATCACCTTGACGCGCCAAAGTACAAGCCGTCTTGATAGCCGACGCACGATCCTCAATAATCAGCGTATGGCGCAACTCCTCGTTGGTCAGCCCCGCAGCCATATCTTTCAGAATATCAGCAGGTTCCTCATCACGAGGATTATCCGAAGTCAAAATCAACTGCGTGCTCAGTTGATACGCACTTTTCGCCATGATCGGACGTTTGCCTTTATCGCGATTACCACCGCAACCTACCACCGTTATCACCTGTGCAGGTTCGGTACGTTTGCTAGCATTGGCAGACACAATCTCATTGATCGTCCTCAGCACATTCTCCACCGCATCAGGGGTGTGCGCATAATCAATCACCGCTGTCCAACCCTTAGGCGAATGGATGGTCTCAAACCTACCATTCACGGGTTGCAAGCCACTCAAGATACGCAATATCTCCATCGCATCTTCGCCTAATGCCACTGCAGCGCCATAAATCAGAAGCAGATTGCTCACATTAAAGCGCCCCACCAATGGTACAAATACTTCCGTATTCACTGCGCCCAACGTACTTTGTACGCGCAACAGCATACCGTCAAAGCCCTCTTCCAATATCTTACCACGGAAATCCGCCATACTATGAGTAGAATAGGTCAGCACACGCGCACGGCAGTTTTGCGTCATTACCAATCCATTCTTGTCATCTATATTCGTTATCGCAAACGCATTTTTGCCCAAACGATCAAACAGCAGCTTCTTTGTATCGCGGTAATTATCAAACGTCTTGTGGTAGTCCAAGTGATCACGTGTCAAATTGGAGAACAATGCTCCCGCATACTCCAAACCCGCAATACGCTCTTGCGCAATGGCATGGCTGCTGACTTCCATAAAAGCATACGTACAACCCGCCGCTACCATCTTTGCGAGTAAGGCATTCAATTCCAAGGCATTAGGTGTCGTATGCGTAGCAGCCACAGCCTCGTCATCCACATAGTTCACCACCGTAGAGAGCAAACCAGCCTTGTAGCCCAATGCCTTGAAGAGTTTATAGAGCAAGGTCGCAGTAGTGGTCTTGCCGTTTGTACCCGTCACACCCACCAACTTCAGTTGCTTGCTTGGCTCACCATACCAATAGTGCGCCATCCTGCCCAATGCCTCGTCGCTATTCTTCACTAGGATATAGCATACACCATCCTCTTGGATATACTCCTCCTTCTCCAGCACCACAGCCGCTGCCCCCTTCGCCACACATTGCTCAATATATGCATGACCATCGGCAGCGGTACCTACTTGCGCAACAAACAAACAACCCTCACCTACACGGCGCGAATCAGACTGAATATCAGTCACTTCCACGTTGGCATCACCCACTAGGCGTAACACCTCAATACCTTTAACAAGTTCGCTAATCTTCATATGAATGTTTTGTTTATTTGTTTACTACTATTTCTAATTTTCCATTCTTAATCACATATTCCCCCGCATACGCCATAGTCTTCTCTGCAATATGTCGCACCACACTACCGCAGTCCATACCCGCATCGTATGGCCATTGCGGTCCGTGAATCACACAAATACAGGTGTATTGTGGATTCTCCTCTGGGAAATACCCTACAAACGACATACGGTGACGGCGATTGCTATAGCCTTTTTCCAAAATTTGCGCCGTACCTGTCTTACCTGCAATAGCCACCAGATCACTCTGCGCTTTGCGTGTACCCCAAGGATTGACCGACGCCGTACCCAAAGTATCATTCCATACCACCTCATGCAAACATTCGCGGATACCCTCGAGCGTAGCATCGCTGCACATACTGCTCTTCACCACACTACTCTCAAACTCCTCAATTAGCTTACCATTCTTACGTATCTCTTTGACCATCAGAGGAGTAATCATCTTTCCATCGTTAGCAATGCCGTTGTAGAACATCAGCATTTGCAGCGGACTTAACTCCACCGAATAGCCATACGCCATCTTCGAGATAGTCACCGTGTCATTGGGCACATTGATCAACGCCTGTTTGGCACCAGGAATCGTATAATCCACACTATCGCATAAACCCATGTTTTTCAGCTTCTTAACAAACTTCTTGGCGCTACCATCATAGCCCTCAGTCACAATTTTCGCCAGCGCGATATTGCTACTCACTGCCATGGCTTGACGAATATCATAGACCGTGTCTGCAGGGTGCGCATCAGTATGTTTAGAGCCGTGATACGACCAACCATCTTTGTACACACGAATCGTATCTTCCATCTCCACCTTGTCATCATCCAAGGCTGCCATCATCGAAACAGTCTTGAAGGTCGAACCTGGCTCCATACGTATAACTGCATGATTAGCAACCTCATAATACTGCTCATCATCTCCACGATCCAAATTGCTCATCGCCTTAATCTCACCCGACTGCACATCCATCAAGATCACACAACCCCAATCGGCACGAGTATGTTCCAGACGTTTACGAAGTGCTGTCTCACAAATATCCATCAAGTTGGCATCGAAGGTGGTATAAACATCGCAACCATTTTCCGCCTCTCGAATAGGCACATTCTGCCAACCACCTGCAATCTTCTGCCTTACACTCATTCCATCCTCGCCACGCAAATACGAATCATAACGCAACTCCAATCCCGAACGCGCCTCTCCACTCGCCGCGTAGATATTACCTATCGCCCTGCTGCCCAGACTGTTAAAGGGCTTTACACGCAAGTTCAAATCTTCTGCATAAAAACCACTCTTATACACCCCACGGCGAATCAATGGTAACTCCTTAATCTCCTTCAATTGAGTATAAGAAATACGTTTGCTGCTCAAACGGATATTACGTTCTTTCCTCACTTTGCTGCGATAGGCTCTCACCATTCGCGCACGATACTCCTCTTTGGTCTGATCACCCACAATCCTGCTCAACCCCTCTGCGATGCTATCCACATGCGACCAAAACAATTCCCCATCATTCATATGCAACGCCTCCACACGAGTATCCATGTGGATACTATATTGAGGCACACTACTCGCCAGCAACCTACCGTCGCAATCAAAGATATTGCCTCGTATTGCCTTGATAGTCTTGTAATTAGACTCACGTTGATCCACCAAGCTCTCCCATTGGTCACGCTGAGCCGTCTGAATCACAATGATGCGAACAAACACCACTACAAACAGCAATGCTATCATCACAAACACAATAGCAAAACGCAAAATCGTATGTCTCAGATTATCGCTCATTTGATTCGAATAGCAGGTTTATTACTCTCTGTCACTTTGCTGCCTTTTTCCTTCAGCATCTTGGCTACTGACGATTGGCGGCTTTTGTTCATCAACTCCGAGCTCACGGTCAATTGGGTCATCTGTACATCTTGCAGTTCCTTTTGCAAGTCACTCAACATACGCTGTTGGCGTTGCGATTGGTAACCGCTGTAGATATAGAAGAAAATCAATCCACTAATCAGCAGGATCAACTTATATTGCTGCTTAAACCACCCATGGCTCAGCACATTGCCGCTCAATATCTCTTTAATCGAAAACTTGCTCATACCCTCACAGTTTCTCCGCCACGCGTAGTTTGGCACTTCGCGCTCTTGGGTTACGTTCCACTTCTTCTGCACTGGCGGTCAAGCCTTTCTCTATCACCTTAAACGGACTCAATATATTGCCGTAAAAATCCTTCTCAATCTTACCTTCCAGATTGCCCGAACGCAAGAAATTCTTCACCATCCTATCTTCCAACGAGTGATAGGTCAATATCGCTATCCTGCCTCCTGGTCGGAGCAAGTCTTTGGCTGCCAACAACATCTCACGCAACGCCCCCATCTCATCATTCACTTCTATGCGCAGGGCTTGAAACAATTTCGCCAACTCTTTCTTGGCACCCGCTGGAATATCTAGCTCTACACCTTGAAAATCCCTTCCCTCTAGGGAGGGGGTAGGGGTAGGCTGCTTCCCCATAACTATACCCACCAACTCCTCCGTCCTCTCAATCGCCTTCTGAGCTCTCGCCTTCACAATCTTCTTCGCAATCTGACGCGAATTATTCATCTCACCATATATATATAGTACGCGCGCGAGGTCTTCTTCGCTATAACTATTCAAAATATCCGCTGCTGTTCTGCCACCCGACTGATTCATTCGCATATCCAACGGAGCAGAGAAGCGAAAACTAAATCCTCGCTCTGGACAGTCAAAATGGTGGAACGACACACCCAAATCACCCAACAATCCATCTATCTGCTCCACCCCATAATAATCCATAAAGTTACGTAAGTAACGGAAATTGCTATGTACAAATTGCCAATGAGGGTGTCCCGACTCTCGATTCCCGAAATCAGAATCCATCGCATTACGATAAGCATCCAAATCCTGATCAAAAGAGTACAATACACCTCTCGCCTCATCGCCTTCTTGCCTTATTGCCTCTAGAATCGCCCTTGAGTGTCCTCCGCCACCGAAGGTCACGTCCACATACAATCCATCGGGTTGAATATTCAACCCTTGGATTGTCTCTCTCAGCATCGCGGGAATGTGATAAATCTCATTCATAGTTAGTTCGGTTTAATTTATAGATTGCGGGGTCCCTGACAAAGCTCGCTTTGTGGGGTGCCTTTAGGCTGGGATTTCATTCTTGCTCTTATGCGCTCTGCCAAGTCTTTTTGTGGCATTTGTTTCTCTGCGAATACACTTGGGTTCCATATTGCAAAGCGGTCCAACATACCTACAAACAGTATATCTTGCTGAGCACCAATCATTTCCAAATTTTTCTTTTGCAGCAGCACTCGCCCTTGGCTATCCATATCCAACATCTCTGCCTCCGACATAAACTGCATCAATATCATCTGATCTTCAGGATCCCACTCGTCCAACGCATTGCGTAGCTCACTCACTTTCGCGTGCCATACGTGTTCAGGATAGAAGATAACACACTCATTATCAGTATCTCGCCGCATCACTATATGCGCCGAACCCATCTCTGCAAGAATCTTTCTGTAACTTGCAGGAATAAACACGCGACCCTTTCCGTCCAACCGTGCCTCAATATTTCCAATAAATGTGTTCATATATTTTCCTATTTCTAACTTCTAACAGCCTTCTGGCAGTCTAACTTCCAACAGCCTTCAGGCGGTCTTTTTCAAATTCCGCTGCAAAGTTACAAAAAATATTTGATATTCCCCACATTTCCCCACAAAAAATTTTTCAGTATCTTTTTCAGTATTATTTCAACAATTTTATCAACAACCTATCACACTGATTTTCTTGCACTTACAAACATTATTAATTTAGTGGTGAAAAGTGGGGCAAAATTACACCATACAACAGCCAACTGGCAAACATACAATTAACACTTATCCCCTATCCCCTTTACTAATCACTTAGATTTTACATAGAATATACATATCACATACGTAGGATATACGTAAGATATACGTAGGATATACGTAACATATACGTAACATAAACGTAACATTTCGCTACTTTCACCGAAGGGATACCGAAACATGCACTTACATTAGTACCATTAAAACACAGCAAAACCATCATAACTCTTACAACTTTTCCTTCACAAAATTTGCACATCCGCAAATTTTGTTGTACCTTTGCACGTTATTTACGAGATTGTATCATATGAACGAATTTTTAGAACTCGAAGAGCAGGTACTCCGTATGATCAAGACGGTCTATGACCCTGAGATACCTGTCAACATATACGAACTTGGGCTCATCTATCGCATTGACCTACCTGGCGATGGTGTCTGCAATATCGACATGACCCTGACTGCCCCCAACTGCCCTGCTGCCGACTTCCTTGTGGAGGATGTCAAGCAGAAAGTGGGCTCTGTAGATGGAATCAACGAAGTAAATGTCAACATCGTCTTCGAACCCGAATGGAACAAAGACATGATGTCGGAAGAAGCCAAACTTGAACTCGGTTTCCTATAATCTAACAGCGAAGCGATCTAATTATGACATACTTCCTCTCCGATGCGCATTTGGGTTCGAGAGCCATAACCAATCCTGAGGCTCACCAGCAAACCATCATCACCATGCTCAACAACATGGCGAAGGATGCTACTGCCATCTACCTGCTCGGAGATATCTTCGACTTCTGGTGCGAGTATTTCTGGCGCGACCGCAGCAAAGAGCAATACCTGCCTATTCTCAACACACTCAAATCACTGACTAATAAAGGAATACAAGTCCACTTCTTCATTGGTAACCACGACATCTGGACTTTCGGTTGGCTCGCCCAACAAACAGGCGTACAAGTCCACCGCAAGCCAACTTCCATCACTATCAACGGCAAACGCATCTTCCTTGCCCATGGCGATGGGCTAGTGCCTAGCAACTACCTGCAACAACTGCCCAAGACCTTCCAAAAGAAAGTCAAGCAGTTCATCTTCCTTCGCAAAGTCTTTCACAATCCCTTCCTCCAATTCCTCTTCCGCCTCCTGCCACCTACTTGGGGCAACGCGTTTGGCTACAATTGGGCAAAAAACAGCCGCCTCAAAGAGTTGGCAAAGCCCTGCCCATACAAAGGAGAGGACAGAGAGGAACTAGTGCTCTTTGCCAAAGAACAAGAGCAACTAGGCAATCACCACGATTATTACATCTTTGGTCATCGCCATATCGAACTCGATTTGATGCTCAGCCGCGACAGCCGAATCATCATCTTAGGCGACTGCTGGCAACAATTCACTTTCGCCCAAATGGACAAACTCGGAAATACAATTCTAAACAATTCTACACCACTCTAAACAATAGTTAACAACCCTATGCATACACGAGAACAACAACTTGCCGCTTTCGACCGCCTCTTGACGGTCATGGATGAACTACGAGAAAAATGCCCTTGGGACAGAAAACAAACATTCGAGTCCCTCCGTCAGAACACCATCGAAGAGACCTACGAACTTGCTACTGCATTGCTCCAAAACGATATGAACGAAATCAGCAAGGAGCTTGGCGATGTACTTCTCCACGTGGTCTTCTATGCCAAGATCGGTAGCGAATTAGGTGCTTTTGACATGGCAGACGTCTGCAATAAGATTTGCGATAAACTCATTTTCCGTCATCCACATGTATATGGCGAATATGCTGCCAACAACGCCAAAGAGGTGTGCGAGATGTGGGAACAAGTCAAACTCAAAGAAAAAGGCGGCAACAAAACCGTCCTTGCGGGTATTCCTGATGCCCTCCCTGCTCTCGTCAAAGCATATCGTATCCAAGACAAAGTAGCCAATGTCGGTTTCGATTGGGAAAAACGCGAGGACGTATGGGCAAAAGTCAAAGAGGAGATTGCTGAGTTCGAGGCAGAAGTTGAGAACATGGACGAAGAGAAAGCCACCGAAGAGATGGGCGACTTGTTCTTTGCGCTCGTAAACGCTGCTCGCCTATATAATGTTCGTCCTGACAACGCACTAGAGAAAACCAATGCCAAGTTCATCCGCCGCTTCAACTATATCGAGCAACAGGCAAAAGAAAAGGGTCTATCCCTCAAAGAGATGACCCTAGATGAGATGGAAGCCCTCTGGCAAGAAGCCAAGACAGCAGAAAGAATCTAAAGGGATACACTATCCACCTTGCTCACTGGCAACACAAACTTGAGAGAGGCAGTAGGGAACTTCGAATCACTCTCCACTGTCAACGAGAAAGAGGTCTTGCCCACTTGCTTAGGCGACACATAGATTGGAAAAGCCACGAAGTTATATCCTGGATTAAAGTACAATTGACCGGCTGCTACATCCGAACGATCCGTCAACACTTCCTCTATCTTAGTATTTAGAGGATACCACAACGCGGTTTCGGTAGAATCCCAAGCAATTTTCACAGCAATCAGATTATTGCTCACCGTATAATAAGCAGCAGAAAACATCAGCGTATCGCCCAACGCCAACGTGTCGGTAACAAAAGAATTATCTTTATCGTCATAGGTCAGACGCAAGGTATCTTTTGCACCCACGATTGTATCACTATTCAGGATGGGATTCACATACAAATACGAGCACTTAATCTCTGGAGTATAATCAGAGTGAACGCTATCCAAACAGCTAGTCATTGCCAAAGCAACAACCAATACAGATATCAATACAAACAATTTACGCATAATATTAAAGAGTAAATATTAATTATTAATTAAAAAAATCGGGTCACTAGGACCCGAAGTGCGGCATAAAGGACTCGAACCTTCACTCCTCTCGAAACTAGATCCTAAGTCTAGCGCGTCTACCAATTCCGCCAATGCCGCAGAAATCGGCTGCAAAATTAGTAAAAAAATTACATATACGCAAGAAAAACAGCAAAAAGTTTGCTTTTATTAATATATGAACGAAACTTTTTATCATAATTTACCTTCTGGACTGCAAATTGTCCATCGCAAGACCACTTCCCCCGTCGTATATGTCGGTATCATGGTCGGAGCGGGCACACGCCATGAGCTACCAAACGAAAATGGTATGGCGCATTACATCGAGCATTGTGTTTTCAAGGGAACAGAGCACTACACCGCCCGCCAAATCATCAATCATATCGAGGGAATCGGCGGCGAAATCAATGCCTATACCACCAAGGAAGAAACCACTTTCTATGCGGCCACCCTGCGCCAACACTTCCGCACCACTCTCCACTTGCTAGCGGATATGGTGCTTCGCCCTACTTTTCATAAAAAGGAAACCGACAAGGAGCTTACCGTCATTCTCGACGAGATAGAGAGTTACAACGACTCGCCTAGCGAACTCATCTACGATGACTTTGAGAACATGATTTTCGAAGGCAGTTCACTCGCCATGCCTATTCTCGGCACCAAGCGAACTCTCCGCCACATCTCCAAGTCACCTGATATAGCTCTCAATTGGATGAAAACGCACTACCGCCCCGAACGCATGGTGCTCTTCGTCCTTGGCAATATCTCCACCCAGCAAGTCATCTCCGCCGCAGAAAAAGAACTCCTCGCCCATAGCCCGCAGGGCATCCAATATTCTCTAACTACTCCTGCGGAGAATGTGCATTCCACCTCCCTTCCCTTTAGGGAGGGGACGGGGGTAGGCTTCTCCCGCACCTTCCGCCGCCATACCCACCAAACCCACATCATGCTCGGCTCGCACGCCTACCCTATCGGGCATCCCAAGCAACTAACCATGTATCTGCTCAACAACATCCTCGGCGGCGGCAGCATGTCTAGCCGACTGTATCTAAGCCTTCGCGAGAAGCATGGTCTAGTCTATAACATCGACTCGCAAGCTGTACCCCTCAGCGATACTGGCTATTGGAATATCTACCTCGCTTGCGAACCACAGCATAAGGAGCAATGCCTAGAGCTCTGCCACAAGGAGCTCAAGCAACTGCGCGACACTACGCTAACATCGGCTCAACTCCAACGCGCCCTGCGTCAGTTGGAAGGACAGATGGCTATCTCTGCTGAGAATCAAGAGAATAATGCATTGGCGATGGCTAAGCAGATGCTCTATCACCACCATGCTCCCGCATGGCAAGAGACATTCGCCAAAGTGCAACAGATCACTCCTACCCAACTCCAAGACGTCGCCAACGAAGTCTTCGACCCCGAAAAAATCTACACACTACTATACGACTAATCAATCAAAAACGCGACCCCGATGGAGTCGCGTTCTTTATTTTATTTCATTGCGAGATTATACAACTATTTGCAGATCATCAATACAAGAATTTCACCCATTTATCTTTACGAGCAATCTTTTTAGATGATGTATATTTAGCTATATATATATTGCCAGGTGTGAATGCATATGGAGGTAATTCAACCATTGCCTGACCTTCACTTATCGCTTGCGACCATACCAACTTTCCATATAGATCATAAACATATAGAATCGCATCCTCAATGGAATTAGGTAAATATATCACATGTATATCCTGATTATAAGTCATATGCGACGCATCAATGCCTATTGTCAGATTAGGAGAATCTATCGCCTCACCAGGTAAAGTTACAATACTTTTCGCTTTACTTGGAGTGGTGATATGTTCCTCACAGCCCTTATATCCATCCGTAGCCTGCAATTGATAAGAATATCTAGTATTTGGAGTCAGTTCTGTGAAAACATAACTTAATTCCGTATTAGGCACCTTAAGTTCACGACCTTGATAAATATACTCAATTTTTTCGTTACATCTAGCAGTAAAAGCATCTACTGCAGTACCTTTTCCTCCAAAATCAACATAAGAAAGTCTAAATTGTATCAATTCATCTGAGACTGCAAAGTCTTTCGTAAATGTTTTACGTTTGGTATCACTTGTTACATAGAACGTATCTCTTGTCAACCATTTCTTTCCATTTTGACTACCTTCCAACACCAATATTCCCATAGTGTCAACATCTGCAGCATAGGCATTTGCCCAGAATGATATTTGAGTAATCGCAATAGGATAAAATGGAGATGTAATCATATCGCCCGTATTTTTATACAACATCGAGCGGACACCATCTTTCTTAGCGGCGGTGGTAGTAGTCGTAGTAGTACTTTGCCAACCAGCTTCGGCAATAGCCCCTGCATTATCAAAATTCTCAAAATCTTGTACAAAATCAGTTGTACCCTCTTGCGACGTATATAAGTGAAGGAAATAGGCTTCTGCATCATTGACTGCCTTCCAATCTATTTCAAAAGAATAGGGAGTAATATTCTTTGCCTCATTCAATCGTGGTGTCGTCACGTATGTAGGACGTGTTGATATTCCACTCAATGGAATAGAGAGCATACTGGTCTCTGTTTTCACAGTGATTAGTGCCGTTTCTAATTCACATTTGCGTTTTTGAGGGTTATAACTCACATAAAATGTAGCATCCAATTTGCCTTCGGCATCCACAGTATCCTTCAACGTGAGAGAGCGCATCCAATATGGACTTGTACGCTTATTGATCGCTTCCGTATTGTTGGTGATATAGAAGTAACCTGTACGAGGAACCTCCACTGTTACCACCTCGCCTGCTCGCAATTGCTCCCCTACAAGACGAATAGCATATGATTTCCAATTCTCTGGTTTGTTATTATCATTCAATTGAGCTTCTATATGCAACTCACTAGGAGATGCTGACAACACTCCATCTCCAGGCTGAACATATACAAACTCCAATAAATTGCCCTTATCAGTAATATTATATATCGTTTGATCACTAAGCAACGTGTTATTATGTAACTTAGGAATGAACGAAGTCACTCCACGAGTTCCTGGGTACGCATCCGAAGCAGAGGAATCTGTTTTGCGCCCTCCGGCCTCTTCCAAGTGCATACGCATCGGATTGCTATTATTAGGTGTGTTATCTGCCCAAGCACCAGCACTATAATCAATATGCCATACCAACATACCTTGTCCTGGGAGATAGGCATCCCAACCTACTTGGGTTCGATACTCAATCATGAAGAACTCGTTGGGTGAAGGAGATTTACCCATCAAGTTATGTTCGCTAGCCGCTATTAGATAGGCTGAATTAGTTTCTTGTAATGACTGCATGGCATACGCACCTGGCCTTTTGAGTTGCTCTGGTTTAAGCCAACCAAGATAGAAACGCTCATAACTACTGTAAGTAGGCGGAGTATGTCCATAGTTATTGTAGTTACCAGAAGCCATAATGGACCATGAGCCAACTGTGTATTGACCATACGAAGTGTCATACCAGTCAGGTAAACCCAACACGTGACTAAATTCGTGGCAGAATGTACCTATACCACACATCACCGTTCCACCACTCCCTTTCAACTCAGATGTACAGGCATAAGTGGTAATTTGTTTGCCATCCAACACGATATCCCTAGATTGCAGATTACTAGAGTGAGGCCATATGGTATTCTCGCTAGCGCCTTCCGCCTGATTATGACCTGCATAGTAGAAAAATATATTATCCACCTTACCATCTCCGTTGGTATCGTATTGCGAAAAATCAATATCTTCGTTGGCAAGTTGAACGGCTTCTACAAAAGCATCGAATGCATTGGTATCATGTATGTCTCCCTTTTGCTCACCATAGTAAGCCACATCCTTGCTCAGAGTGTATGGACCATACACATCAAACTCTGGCTGAAAGAGACTATCGGAACAAGCTATAAAATAGTCACGACAAGAGCCCGTCGCGTTATTATCGCTATATCCTGATTGGTTTAATAGGTTATAAAATGCTTGTCGCGTGGTTTGAAATTTAACATCCTTAAACTCTAGCAATATTACCAAGCTATGGGGAGTTCCATTCAGGGGGAATCCTCCAAGCATCTGCTTTTGTCGTATTTGACGTCGTTGTTTTATCTCCTCTGTTTTCCCTTTTGTAGGAAACTGTCCACGAATAAGGTTTCCCTCCATATCCGTAATATAAGAGTGAAACTCATCTCCATACTGACGGACCTGAATCCAAGAACCATCTTCTAATTGCATCATAAAAGGGGTGGGATCTGCCATTACAGCAAAAGCTGAAAGAGTCATTAGCTGTAAAGCGAAAAGCAAAAATATCTTTTTCATCTTGTGCATATTATCTAATTTGGGTGCAAAAGTACAAAAAAAAAACAATATATGCAAATTTTCTCACAACAAAAGATAATAAAGCGAGAAAGAAGGGAGGAATGGGATAAAAAAAGGAAGACAGGGAGAAATAGAGAGAGGCAGAATCATTGACGAAAAGAGGACGAACATTACGTCCGTCCTCTTTGTTATTATAGGTTAACTTGATTATTTTGCCATGTGCAAAGTTTTAGTATCCAATGATTTGCCGTTCAAGGTTGGAGTTTTCTCCAAACGGTATGAACGATTAATCAATTTAGGAGTTCTTGCGCTTACCTTTGCAGGTTCTTCCTCTAGTGCATCAAATACACCGTTTACATCGAATACGCGATCAATCTTAGAATAGTCGTATGGAGTAACGAGCTTAATCTTTTGCTCATTTTCAAGAACATCCATATCCACTTTGAAACCATAGAGACGGTCTTCAGCAGTAACGTTAGCCCAAGTTACATCAGCAGCAAACACCGCAGGAACTTCTTCGCCAGTTTCTTTGTCTTTGTATGCTGATTGACAAAAGAGTTTATTGACTGCACCTATGTATGCATCATAACCCCAGTCTTCGCCGAAAAACATCAACGCACCTGTTGTGTTAGCCATCGCCTCCTCACGAACAGCATCAACCTCCTCTTGTGTAATATCCTCTCCGGCGCTGAAAAGCAATTGAATCCAATCTCCGTAGGTTTCAGCCTCAATGTTTCCTGAATTTGCAACAAGAGGAAGAACCTCACCCTCAGCTAAAGGCATAACTCCAAAGTAGCCCATATTTACCCCTACACCAGCATAGTCTGGGAAATTTTCGTCATTAACGACATACGTTGGAAAGTTTTGCAATACAAACACAACACCATCACCTACAAATGCACCAGCATTTTGATCAAATGTGATGTTTTCATCCCATGCATAATATTCTGGTACATATGTTAGTGCGCATTTAACTTCTCCGATAGTCAACTTAAGAATAGTATCTGTTCCAGGAATTAATTTTCCATCTCCTGGGAGATAGACACCCCAATCAGCGATGCTCAATTCATTATAGAAAGCATCAGCCTCTACAGTAACTACACACTCTGCTGTCTTTTCACCTGCTGTAGCTGTAATCACAGCTGTACCTTCTGCAACGGCAGATACCACACCACCACCAGTAACAATGGCTACTGCATTATCGCTAGAAGCCCAAGCAACTGCTGTACCAGCAGGATCAACTGTCGCTTTCAACATTTCTTCTGCACCAACAGCAAGTGTTAGTTTTGTTTTGTCTAACGTAACTGAGTTTACAGTAGGTTCTGGTTCTGGAGTAGGTTTGCAACCAACCAGCAACACGGTTGCCAATGCAACTGCAATAAAACCAATCTTTTTCATCTTCTTGTTGTTTTTGAATTAATAAATAATGTTAACTAATACATTTTTATAGAGATAATTCTATATACTATTTCTATACTATTCTTAATTTGGATCAACCGCCATTTCAGTTGTACTTCTGAGGAATGGGTTGTAGTATTGCTCTCCAGTAGGTATTTCAAACGTAAACTGGCGCAACGTGCTTTTAGCATTAGGATCTGGAGTTTTATTTGAGCGTGCATGGTTTTCTCCCAAATTAACCACTACACCAAAACGGCGGAAAGTCTGTAAGCCAAATCCTTCTCCCCAGAACTCCACTCGCCAGTTATAACGAATCTCTTCTAGCAAGATAGCATTATCACTGAGCGTGCCTTTCCACGCATTGTACTCTGTACTCTTCTCAGGCATAGCTCTTTGATCGGTAATAGCGAGCAAATACTTTTGTGCATTCGCATTATCCGATTTTCTGCAATACGCCTCTGCGGCAATCATATATGCCAACTCTGTACGCATATACACATTATCGCAAAGCCAATCGCGGTCAAGTTCGGTAGCAGATGGCACCTTCTTGTAATTGTTCTTTTGCTTAACAACAGGGCTATAGAACTTGCCATCAGGAGCATATTGATATTTCTTCTTTGCATCATAGAGATTATTGAACCAATATCGTCTAGCATCCCATTTCTTATCCTTGATGGAGTTATACAAAAGCTCATCAATACCTTTCACATCACCTGCCCATGCATAAGAATAAGAGAAGACATCCACTTGACCAAAGAATGAAGCAAGTGCTGTGGTTGTTTCCACATTTACGTCTTGACCCCATACCCAGTTGTTACTTTCAATATTGGCAAAACCTGTTGTTAGAAGTTCGCTATAAGGTAACAATGTATGTGATGTATTGTTAATGAACTCTTCAGCATATTTGATAGCATTATCGTTATCTCCTTTGTTGAGATAGAGATATGCTAGATTAAGTCGTGCTACATCACCATTCATTTCTTGCTTAATGGTACGTGCCATTCCTTCTTTCTCAAGAATATCGAAATAGTAGATAGCAGCTTTGATATCCTCTTCAGCTCTAGTATAAACATCTTCCGCACTTGACAAAGGCGCACCTATTAATGTATCTGTTTCCGTAACTTCTTCTGTATAAACAGGCACACTCATATAATCTGTGAGTGAATATCCTTGGGATGCAATTTGCTCTGGTGTATAGCAGAACCACTTTTGCAAGTTTGCATAAGCCCATCCACGCATAGCCAACGCCTCACCATAATAGAAGAACATCTCTGCATTATCAAGGATAGTATCCACCTCTAATAGTCCATCTTTCCCGATGTGTTTTTGTGCTGCATTGATTGCCTTATTGGTAAGTCGGATAATATCATAATAGTATGACCACAGATACGCACGACGTGCATAACTTTGTCCTAACTCATCTCTATAGAACCAGCCATAATTCTGCGTTGTCAATGCCATATCACCACAAGTAAAATCTCCATACATATCAATAGAACGTTGACCAAAAACATCATGATCACCAGCATACTGATACATCATGGCATACACACCCATAACAGATCCTCTAAGTACACCTTCCATATTTTGATATTGCTCCTGAGTGATAGAACTACCTCCTGGCTGTTGATTAAGCCAATTGTCAGAGCAAGATGACAAAAAGACGACGAATGTTAATCCTATAATATATAATGTCTTTTTCATATTCATCAATTTTAATAAGTTTAACTCTATTTTACTACAATTGTTTTGTTAGAATGACAATTTAATACCGCCCATTATAGTAGATAGTGGACTATATGCGTGTGTATCCGAACTACCTGTAAATGAGGTCATTGGGTTATATCCCTTACGCGCAGTAGCAATAGCTAAGTTATTAGCCGACACATACACATTCAAACGGTTGAGCTTAATCTTCTCAATAAGCTTCTTAGGGAAATTGTATCCCAATTGAATACTATTGAGTGAGAAATATGAGTTGCTTGTCAAGAAACGTGTACTAGTCATATTCGCATATTGGTCAAACTCACCAGCTCCATTACTGAGTCGTGGTATATCAGATTGTTTATTATTCATCGTCCACGCATTACGCATATCTACGTGCCAGTTGTGCTTACCTACTTGATCGTTTGCCATCAGTGAGAGATAAGTATAATCATATCCATATCCACCTATACGATAACTAGTTGCAATATCAAGTGTTACACCATATACATCCAAAGAGATACCCAATCCACCATCAAGGTCAGGCAAATAAGATTTATTAACGTATTGGAGTGTAGCGTACGAGCCATCACTAGTTGTTGTTGATTTTAAGTGACCCTCACTATCTGGATGCTCTTGTTGATATTGGTAAAGCGATGAAATATAGTTGTAGGATTGTACACCATTCTCATCCACATAAGCATCACCAAGACCGCCATATCTCTCATCATAGTAAGCTTCATACAAAGCATCACCCGTATTTTCATCCACACCAGCATATACATAAGTATAGTGATCATACATAGAATGTCCTACAGACATCGCACCATTCATAATCATACGTACAGGATTGCCATTTGCATCCACATAATCAATAGGCATCTGAAGCATTTTATTCTTGTAGTGCGCACCATTGAAACGGATATCCAATTTCACGTTACGCTCATCAACAGCATGCACCTTAAATGTAAATTCAACACCTTGGTTCATCATCTTCGCATCATTAGTAGGTACGCTGCTATATCCCAAAGATGGAGCCACTGCACGACTAAAGAGCATATTGTCTGTTACTTTGTAGAAATAATCCAACTCCATATCCACCCATTTTCCGAAAGAGAGTTCCAATCCTAAGTCGGTTGTATTGGTACGCTCCCAAGTCAATTCTGGATTACCTTTGCTTGTCCAGATATATGCGATTTCATCGTTCACATTCTGAATGGTGTACATATCTGTGTAAGCATACAACGAATTAATTTGGTTACCAAGCACACCCCAAGAAAGGCGAAGTTTACCGTTCTTGAGCCATGAAACACCACTCATAAATTCCTCATTGGTAAACGACCACGAAGCACCTACAGAACCGAAGTGACCCCAACGATGACCTTTCGCATATCGGCTAGAACCGTCAGCACGGTAGTTTGCTGTTATACCATATTTCTCTGCGTACATATATGTAGCAGAAGCTAGATATGAATCCATCGTAAATCGAGTTGTATTACCCTCAATGCTTTGCATTTGAATCGCATTACCCAACTCAAGACTCTCTCCATCTGCAAGATTTGACTTGTAACCATACACATATGAGTTGTTATACATATATGTTTCGTGTCCAGCCATAACGCGTATGCTATGATCTCCAATCGTCTTATTGTACTCCAGCAATTGTTGAGCAGCAATGGTCAGCATATTAGTTGACTGTTGTAAAATACGTCCTAATCCAGCCGCATCTCCATACCATTTGTTTGTAAGATTTGAATAAAGGTTATTGTAGTAGTGCGCACCAACATTCACCATTAATTTCAAATCCTTATAGAACTTAAATTCAAAACTTGCTTTTGCATCAAGTGTATTTTGCACTTGTCTCTCTTTATCCACAAGCAAAGCTCCTGCTGGGTTAATACCCATACCAAAAGAACGACCAATAGAATTACCTTCAAGGTCTGCATCTCCATAGTCGTATGCATAGCCACCAGTACGAGGATCAATAGCGAGATTGCCCTCTCCGTCACGCAAATAAACAGGATAAATAGCTGGCACTGCATTCACATAGTAGAAACCATTATTCATAGCGCCATCACCTTCTTGGTTTGGAGCATTAAAACTCGTATGTGAATACGCGATATTGAGGTTCGCTTTAAACCACTTTTTAGGTTGATAGTCAAGATTAGAACGCACATTGAAGCGATCAAAATCAGATCCCTGATAATATCCCTCATCCTTAAGATATCCAAATGAAGTATAGTAGCTCAGTTTCTCTGTTCCACCATGAAGCTTAACACTAGCCTCCGCTTTTTGACCAACACGGAAAATAGCATCCTTCCAACTCTCCAAATTCTCATAACCAGGACGACGGCTTGCACTAGCGTCAAAGGTAGGATTTACCATGCCATAATTATCGTATGGAACAATCAACAAAGAGCCCTTGCGATCCCAAAGATTGTAATAAACAGGGAGTCCTCCACTAGAGTAGAGCATATTATTAGCAGACTTGATTGCTTGACTCTCTTTCTCTTTCTTTACAACAAGGTAATTATTATACAAACTTTGCCAAGCCATTGTAACATACTCTTCAGGACTGGTGATACTCTCATACAAAGGCAATAGACGCATGTTCGCACCATACTTCACATCTACATCTATCTTGCCCTCTTCGCCCGAATTACCTTTCTTGGTTGTAATCACCACCACACCATTCGCACCACGGCTACCATAAAGAGAAGTAGCAGTAGCATCTTTCAAAATAGTAGTAGAAGCAATATCGCCTGGATCAATGGAAGATATATCACCATCATAGGTTACACCATCCACCACATACAAAGGCGTTGTGCTACCATTCAACGAACCTACACCACGAATAACAAGAGTAGCGTTGGTACCAGGCTGTCCACTAGTATTAACTACTTGAACACCAGCCACCTCACCAGCAAGTGCCTTGGAAATCTCGGTAGCATTCTTTTTATCAATAGCATCAGCATCAACAGCTTGTGCAGAACCTGCGAAACTACCCTTTGATACATTACCATAACCTGTCACCACGATTTCTTGCACCATTTCAGTGGCTTCGTGAAGAACAATTGTCATTCGCTCTTTGATAGCAACTTCTTGAGTCTGCATACCCACGAAACTAACTACCAATGTAGTAGCATCATCACTTACAGTCAGCAAAAACTCTCCATCGTAGTCCGAAATCGTACCATTAGTAGTACCTTTTACCATTACAGAGGCACCGATTACAGGTTGATCTTGCGAATCCAAGACTACACCACTGATTTGCTTCTCAGCCATCATTCCGATAGTCAAAAAGCACAATGCCAAAAGCGTAAAAATCTTTTTCATTAGTCTTTGTGATTTTAATATTATTTACATTTATTTTATTATCTTCTCCAACTTAGCACCATACTATGGGCGAAATAATATTTTCCGAAAGTATGGAAAATCGTGCAAAGATACTACTTTTTTTTTATAGTACCAAACATTTTGCAAAAAAAATGCCAAATTAGATGCTTTTTTTATGTTTTACAACATATTTTCAAGTAGCAACACACTTCAGGTTTCACCTATTAAATAAAGTATTAGCGCACGCGCACGCGAAGAAGTTAGAGATGGACTATTAAATAAAACTAACAAGAAACACATAAAAAACTGAAGAATACTAACAATTTTCTTGCGTATATCATTTTTTTACAGTACCTTTGCAGCCGCAATTGGTAAAAGCGCCATGCTTGGGAAGCAAGTGAGATTCTTGCACAGACCCGCTGCTGTGATTCGCAATTGCACATCTAACTCTTTATGTCACTGGAGGTTATACCGGGAAGGCAGGATGTGTGAGCGATAAGTCAGAAGACCGACCGTTGCATTAGTTGAACACTCTCGTGGTATAGAGTAAGGCAACATGCGTAGATTAGTATCCATATTATTTTTCACACTCATGTGTGTGGCAGCATTCTCTCAAAACAATGCCGCCGACTCTCTTTTGGCCTTATCGCCTGATAGCCTCATCGCCCGTTATATAGACCTAGAGGAGTACACCATCACCGCCCGTGTCAAAGAAAAGGACATCATTATTCCTCAGACACTTTCGGGCGTACAACTCCAAAAGATGAATGCCCTCAGCGTAGCCGATGCCATCCGCTATTTCTCAGGCGTACAGATCAAAGACTATGGTGGTGTGGGCGGTATCAAAACCGTCAATATCCGCAGCATGGGCACCAATCACATGGGCGTGTATTACAATGGTATTCAGCTCGGTAATGCACAAAACGGACAAATTGACCTCGGCAAGTACTCTCTTGAGAATATCGAAGAGATCCAACTCTACAATGGTCAGAAATCCGATATTTGGCAGTCCGCCCGCGAGTTTGGTGCAGCAGGTAGCATCTACCTCACCACCCGCCGTCCACGCTTCGCCGAAGGCAAGACTGTGAATGTCAAAGCACAAATGCGTGCAGGTAGTTTTGCCCTTATTGACCCCAGTTTATTGCTTGATGTCAAACTCAGCGAAACGATGTCGCTGACCATGAACGCCGAACTCATCTCTTCCGATGGCAAGTATCCTTTCCGCTACCGCCGCGTCACTCCTTCGGGCGAAGTAGCATACGACACTACAGCCATCCGCCAGAACGGCGACATCAACGCTATTCGCGTGGAAGCCGCTGTCAATCACTACTATAGCAACACAGGCTTTTGGAAACTCCAACTCTATCACTACAACTCCGAGCGCGGTGTGCCGGGAGCCATTGTGAATAATGTGTGGCGTAATGGCGAACGCCTTTGGGACCGCAACTCCTTCCTTCAAGCCTCGTGGCAAGACGAACTCTTCAACCGTTGGTCGGTACGCGTAAATGCCAAGTACGCCAACGATTATACCCGTTATATCAACAACGATGACAAACTCATCCATGTGGAGAACCAATACCTCCAGCAAGAGGCGTACTTCACCATGGCGCACAAAGTGCGTATCTTCGACTGGTGGGACGTCAGTGCGGCATACGATGTGCAGTACAACCAACTCAGCATGTTCCTTGACGCGCACCGTTGGACACATTGGCTCAGCGCTGCCACCGCTATCAACATAAAGAACTACCTGCGCCTGCAAGCCAGCGTATTAGGGACATTTGTCAATGATGCGCAATCAACCAACAACGGCGAAGCCCATCAACGCGAAGCCATTAACGCGAAGCCATCAACGCTTGCAGAGCAAGCCACTAACGCGAGCGCAGCGAGCATAAAATGGACCCCAGCCATGTTCCTCTCCTACCGCCCTACCCAACTAGTAGATTTGCGTCTAAACGCCTTTTACAAACAGAGTTACCGCTACCCAACCTTCAATGACCTCTACTATACCGACATGGGCAACGCTTATCTCAAACCCGAGTTAGCAAAGCAGCATAGTGTTGGATTGAGCTTTACACAACCTTTCCGTATTGCGGGGCAAAAGGGCTCGGAGTTCCGCCTCAATGCCGATTACTACTACAATCGCATATCCGATAAGATCATCGCTTACCCAAAAGGCCAGCAGTTCCGTTGGACAATGCTTAACCTCGGATTGGTCAAAATCAACGGTTTAGACCTCAATGCGCAACTGCATTTTGTCTTGCCGATGGACTTCTACCTCACAGCCAAAGCGCAATATACCTACCAAACGGCTATCGATGTCACCGACCCCAACGACACCTATTATGGCGACCAGATTCCGTATATCCCATGGCATTCGGGTAGCGCAGTGGGTATGTTTGGTTGGCAAAACGACTGGCAGCAGTATGGCTTAAATTACAGCTTTATCTATGTAGGAGAACGCTACAACCAACAGGAAAATATCATCTATAACTACACCCAACCTTGGTATACCCACGATTTGAGCGTATTTGGAGAATGGGATATATATAAGGTTAAAGGCAAGAGGTTAGAGGTTAAAGGCAAAAGATTATTTACGCTCCGCGTAGCGCTCGACATCAACAACTTGCTGTCGCAAGATTACGATGTGATTCTCAATTACCCTATGCCCAAACGCAACTACAAATGTACGGTAAGTATAACATATTAGGTGATAAGGCTATAAGGCTATTGGGCTATTGGTTATTGGCTATTGGCTTAATGAGCTGCCGTGGGGATGAGATTATCTTCCCTGCGGAGTATGAAGTTTTGCCGATGGAATCGAGAGAATTGAGCAGTTTTGCGCCCAACGAGCCCATAGGCATGTACCTGCTCAATGAAGGTAATATGGGTAGCAACAAAGCCACGATTGACTACCTCGATTTCAGCAAGGGCATATATATCCGCAATATCTACGGCGAACGTAATCCCAATGTTATCAAAGAATTAGGTGATGTAGGCAACGATATCCAAGTCTATGGCAATCGCCTCTATGCCGTCATCAACTGCTCGCACAAAGTAGAAGTGATGGATGCCCATACCTGTCGCCGTATTGGTCAAGTAGATATCCCTAATTGTCGCTACATTTGTTTTCGTGGCAATAAGGCATATGTAAGTTCGTATGTTGGACCAGTGAGCATCGATCCGAATGCTCAGTTAGGTGCGATATTTGAGATTGATACTGCCACGTTGCAAATTACTCGCAAAGTGACTGTGGGTTATCAACCTGAGGAATTGATCGTTAACAATGAGCATATTTATGTGGTAAATTCTGGTGGTTATAGGGCACCAGACTACGATTCTACCATGTCAATCATTTCCCTCAAAGATTTCCGTCAAGTACAAAAAATACCCGTATGCCTCAATCCTCACCGCATGCGTCAAGACCAATATAGTCGGTTGTGGATTACATCTCGCGGAGATTATAAAGATGTTCAACCTATACTTACATGCTTCTCACTCATATCCAAAGAAATATTGCCCATGGCTAAAGCACCAACTGTTTCAGAGATGGTAATTTGTGGTGATAGTATGTATTTTTATGGAACACATTGGAGTGAACAAACTATGTCAAATCAAATAACATATGGCATTTTTGACATCCGAAAACAAACACTCGTTTCCGAACATTTTATTACAGACGGAACGGAACAAGAGATTAAGATTCCATATGGTATACAAGTCAATCCTTATAATGGTGATATATATGTTACAGATGCAAAAAACTATGTCTCAAGTGGTCAATTACATTGCTACTCGCGCGAAGGCAAACGCAAGTGGTCTGTGCGCACGGGTGATATCCCTGCTCATATGTGCTTTGTCTATCGTTAGTTGCGAGCAACCCGAAACACCCATGGTAGGCCTTGGTATAGACGATACCTATACCATTGAACGCATGCGCACGCTTATCCTTCATCCTGAGTATGAGGGCGAGCACTATGCATGGCGAATGGGGGATAAGGTAATTAGTACCGGACGCGACCTAATTTTCTGTCAAGCAGAGGCAGGCACATACTACCTACGCTTTGACCTCTATTCCTCGAAACTACAGCAAAGCGATCTACAGCCCCAAGGGCGATCTACAGGCGCAGCCGATCTACAAGGGCTTTGCCCGACTCTTTCACACCACTTTGTGGTGAAGGTTTTTGACGAAGAAGTGGCGTATTCACCGTATATTTCTAAGGTGCTGGAGTATAATCCTGCTCCGGGACAGTTTATCAATACCATGCCGCAGTACGAAGTGGGTGATACCTACGCCACCATGCTGCAAAAAGTCGAAGAATCCATTGCAGGCACTAACCGCAGCCTAATCTCGCTCGGTGGTTGGGGCGGATATGTAACTTTTGCTTTCGACCACTCCGTAGTGAATGCCCCTAATTTGCCCGATTTCACCGTAGAAGGCAACGCGTTCTATGCTTCAGCAGGCAACCGCAACGGCAGTAGCGAACCAGGAATAGTGATGATCAGTATAGATGTGAATCAAAATGGTCTGCCCGATGACCCCTTCTATGAACTCGCAGGTAGTGAATATACCAATCCTGCTACAATCCACCAATATGCTCTCACCTACCATCGTACACCTGCCGAGCATACACCACAAGCAGACACAAAAAACTCGCTCTCTGACACCACATATATACTATGGAAGAATAATCAAGGCGAGCAGGGGTATGTACACAAGAACACTTTCCATTCACAAGACTATTATCCTCTTTGGTTTACCGATTCTACGCTTACTTTCTATGGTACTCGCTTGCCAGACAATGCTGTGGACAAGAGCGGAAAAGGCAATATGTGGGTGCAAACAGCATACGATTATGGCTATGCAGACAGCCATCCTAATGATACTATCAGCCGCTGTTCGTTTGACATCGCTTGGGCAGTTACCGCCGAAGGCGAGCCTGTTAACTTGCCATGTGCCGACTTCGTGCGTGTCTATACGGGTGTACACCAGCAGTGTGGGTGGATAGGCGAAATATCTACCGAAATCTCTCACGCCCGTGATTTAAATTTAGAAGAATAACCCTATGAAAAAGTCATACTTACATATGATAATAATATGTGCCACACTGTGGTGCATGTACGCTTGCGGTTCTTCGAGCAATATAGATGATTATAATGTGGCAGTTTATACCCCCACTCACGCTACGGGCTTCCGCATTATGGGTGCAGAGGGCAAGCAGAGCACTATTATTAGTGTCACGAATCCCTGGCAAAGCGCCAACGATGTAGAGACAATGCTCTTTATCGCTCGTGGAGGCGAGAGAGCGCCCGATGGTTTCCGTGGTCAAGTGCTGCAAGGCAATGCCAATCGTATCGTATGTATGTCATCCAGCCATATCGCCATGTTGGATGCCATCGGGGTTGTAGAAAGCGTTGTGGGTGTATCTGGCAAGGATTTTATCACCAATCCTTATATTGTAGCCAACCGCCATTCCATCGCCGATGTGGGATACGATGGCAACATCAATTTCGAACTCCTCGTCGCTCAGCGACCCGATATTGTGCTACTCTATGGTGTCACAGGCGCTTGCACCATGCAATCCAAACTTGATGAATTGGGCATTCCATATATCTATATTGGCGAGTATGTAGAACAAGACCCACTTGGCAAAACCGAATGGCTCGTTGCTCTTGCAGAGATAGTTGGCTTTCGTGAGCAAGGCATTGCCTATTTCTCTCAAGTTCCACAGCGCTACAATCACCTCAAGGCCATAGCTGCCACAGCCACATCGCCCCAACCCAAAGTGATGCTCAACACGCCCTATGCCGATTCGTGGTTCATGCCTTCTACTACCAGTTACCTTGCTCGCCTGATTGCTGATGCAGGAGGCGATTATATCTACAAGAAGAATACCTCCAACCACTCCCAACCTATTGACCTCGAGGAAGCCGCTCTGTTGACCACAGAGGCAGATGTATGGCTTCATGTGGAGAGCGTCAGTTCGTTGCAAGATCTTTGCAATCAATATCCTAAGTTCGCCAAAATGCCTTGTGTGCAACGCGGCGAAGTGTATAATTGCGACAAACGCAGGGTCGCTGGTGGAGGCAACGACTATTGGGAGTCGGGCGTAGTGCATCCAGATGTCATTTTGCGCGATTTAATCAAGATTTTTCACCCCGAATTAGTATCCGAAGAATTTGTCTATTATCGACAAATAGAGTAATATGAAATCCCGTTCTACCTCCTTATTCATCGCCCTATCTCTCCTGCTGGTCATTCTGTTTGTGCTTGACCTGCTTATCGGTTCTGTTCATATCCCGCTCCGTGATATTTTGGGTACACTATTTGGCGGAGATGTGGACGCTGCTACGCGCCTCATCGTGCTAGATATTCGCCTCATCAAAGCCGTTGTAGCGGTCTTGGCAGGCGTAGCACTATCGGTCAGCGGTTTGCAGATGCAGACGCTCTTCCGCAACCCTTTGGCGGGACCCTATGTGTTGGGTATCAGTTCGGGTGCCAGTCTGGGCGTAGCTATCTTTATTTTGGGTATGCCATTGTTGGGAGTGGCTACCAACAGCGCCATCTCCTCCATCGGCACTGCTGGTGCAGCGTGGTTAGGCGCAGCATTGATTCTTGCTTTTATTGCCTCGGTCAGTACCCGAATCAAAGACATCATGGTCATCCTCATTCTGGGTATGATGATTTCTTCTGGTGTGAGTGCGGTGGTGCAGATACTGCAATATCTGAGCAACGAGGAAGCGCTCAAGTCCTTTGTTATCTGGACAATGGGCTCGTTGGGCGATGTCACGAGTAGCCAACTCATGCTGCTATTGCCTGCGGTATTGATAGGTTTGGTCGTTTCGGTGGCAGTTATCAAACCGCTAAACCTCCTCCTTCTCGGCGATCAATATGCCCGCACTATGGGACTGAATGTCCGCCGTTCGCGCTATCTGATATTCCTCTCCACCACCCTGTTGGCGGGTACTGTGACTGCTTTTTGCGGTCCTATTGGCTTTGTGGGCTTGGCTATTCCGCATATTGCTCGCATGCTATTTTGCAATGCCGATCATCGTATCCTACTGCCTGCCACTGCCTTGTGTGGAGCAGTGGTCTTACTCGGCTGCGATATTATCTCCAAATGGCTCACACTGCCTATCAATACGGTCACTGCCTTGCTCGGCATTCCTGTTGTCATTTGGGTAGTCATACGCAACAAATCCATAGTATAATCAAGCCTTTCGCCTCATCGCCTAATCGCCTCATAGAATATGATCCAACTCCAAAACATATCCCTCGGATACGACGCTCATCACCTGCTATTAGACAATGTATCCACCACTTTCACTTGTGGTACAACGACTGCGCTCATTGGTCGCAATGGTACAGGCAAATCCACATTGCTGCGTGCTATCGTTGGTTCTGAACCGCTCAAGCATGGTTCTGTTCTTATCAACGGCATTGACATTCAGCAGATTACTCCTCAGCAACTTGCGCAACAGGTGGCTTTCGTGACTACCGAACGTATCCGCATCGCTAATCTCTCGTGCCGGGATGTGGTAGCTCTTGGCAGGGCACCCTACACCAATTGGATTGGTCGTATGCAACCCGAAGACGAGACCATTGTCATGCAGTCGCTTGAGAAAGTAGGCATGGCGTCTTATGCCTTCCGCACCATGGATAAGATGTCGGATGGCGAGTGTCAGCGCGTGATGATTGCCCGTGCTTTAGCGCAGCAAACGCCTATTATCTTACTCGACGAACCGACATCGTTTTTGGATATGCCTAACCGATATGACTTGTGCCGATTGCTTGCTGATTTGGCACATCAGGAAAACAAATGCATTATCTTCTCCACCCACGAACTAGATATTGCCCAGTCGCTCTGCGATACGATTGCGCTCATCGATTCGCCCACCATGCACCATCTCCCGACTCAAGAGATGATTAATAGTGGCTATATAGAACAACTCTTTAAGATTACACATTGACTTACGGCACCCTATACTACCAAGCATTTTAAGTACAAAAGTAACAAAATATTTGCATACATATCTTTTTTTTACTACCTTTGCCGCCGAAAGAATATATTTTAGATTGAATTTTAATCATTTAAACAACAAAACAATGAAAAAACATCTTTTCCCTCTTATTTTGTTGGCATGCAGTCTGGTTGCATGTGACAATGGCTTCAAAGTGGAATCAGGATTCACATTGGTTCCACTAGAGAGTCAAATAACTACCGTACAACCTATGACGGGCTTGGTTATGTGGACAACTCATTCACAACGTTTGAGATATGCTCCTGTCATTCAATTGGAATTTCAATACTGCCTACCTTGTCGTGTAGTAACGGGCAAAGCGGATGGAAAAATTCAATATGACTGGTCATATTTTGAGCAGATCCTAGACGATATGAAATCGCGAAACCACCAAGGTGTCATTCGCTTCCGATACGAGTACCCAGGCAACACTTTAGTTGATGGAGAGCCTGGCAGCACCGCTGTTCCACAATATATCAAAGAGTTAGAAGACTACAACGAGACTTTCAAGAAAAACGAAGATGGCCCAACCTACTATGCAGATTGGACTAACAAAGAGTTGCAGTGGTTCACCAAACAATTCTATACCGATTTTGCAGAACGCTACAACAACGACCCACGAATCGCTTTCTTAGAGTTAGGTTTTGGTCACTGGTCTGAGTATCATATTTATGGTACACCTCTGAAACTAGGTACTAATTTCCCATCACACGACTACCAAAAAGAGTTTTTAACGCATGTTGACCAAGTATTGGACATCCCATGGGCTATATCCATCGATGCTGCCGATAGTTATTATACTCCTATTGTTAAAGATGAGCAGTTGATGGCACTCAACTTTGGATTATTCGATGACTCATTTATGCACGAACACCACGAGATAGCTCAAGGTGATGGCTACAACGAAAGATGCTGGCAAGAGATTGGTCGCAATACGCGTTGGCATACAGGAGTATGCGGCGGAGAGATTAGCTATTATACCAACTACGACCAACGCAATTTCCTTGATACGGCAGGCATGTATGGATGGACTTGGGAAGAGGCAGCTGCTAAATATCATATTACGTTTATGATAGCTAACGATGCTACTGGCAGTATCCATGGTTCTACTGAGCGATTCCGAGAAGCAGGTATAGCATCTGGCTACAATTTCCAAGTAGTCAACTGCCGAACCAATGGAGAAGAAACACGTTTCACTGTAAATAATATTGGAGTTGCGCCTATCTATCGAGATGCATATTTCCAAATCAACGGAACACAATCCGAAGCATCATTGCGAGGATTATTACCTGGCAACTCATTGGATATCACAATACCTACAGGTTTGGCAAAAAAAGAAGAATTAACCATTGTTTCACCACATATCTTACCAACACAAAAGATCGAATACGAAGCAACTAGCAATGAATTGGTTAAATAGTCTGTTTTTTGGTACAGGTGTACCACACTCTATCTTTATCCTTACTGTAGCTATTGCAGTAGGAATATCATTAAGTCACCATTTGAAGTTCAAAGGCATCACATTGGGTATCACATGGATACTCTTTTGCGCTATTGCCATGTCCCATTTCGGCATGCACCTAGACCCTGTAGTGGAAACTTTCGCTAAGGATTTTGGATTGATTCTGTTTGTGTATTCCATTGGTTTACAAGTGGGTCCGAGTTTCTTCTCCTCATTTGGTAAAGGTGGTATCAAACTCAATCTATTGGCAGCAAGCATTGTCTTGCTGGGCTGTGTGACAGCCTATTTAATTCACCTCTTTGCAGGCGAAGATATTGCTACAATGACGGGTGTGCTCTTTGGTGCGGTAACCAACACTCCTGGTCTAGGTGCTGCACAACAGGCCTTTACAGATATTACAGGAAATACAAACCCCAATATCGCAAGCGGTTATGCAATGGCATATCCATTGGGTGTAGTGGGAATCATCACCGTGATCTTAGCTATGCGATGGTTCTTCAAAATCAAGCTGGAAAAGGAAGAAGCACGTGTAGCCGCAGAAAGTGAAGTACAAAAAGAAATTGAGTATATCGATATCTTACTGACCAACCCTCAAGTGGAAGGAGCATATATACGCGAACTATGTCAGCTCTGCCATATGAACTTGATTGTATCTCGATTGGTTCGACCTGATGGAGAAGACGAGTTGCCAGATGTAGATACCATATTACACGTAGGTGACCGTATTCGTGTAGTAGTCGATAAAGAAAATGAAAAGAGCATACTGCTACTAGGTATGGAAACCACCCTACCTATTGACCATAAAGCGCAAGCACACTTGGTATCTCGCCATGTGGTAGTCACCAAAGCAGAACTTAATGGCAAACGTATTGGCGACTTGAACGTGCGAACTGCTTATCACGTGTCTATCACACGTATCCGCCGTGCGGGTATCGAACTATTAGCTACACGCGACTTGTACTTGCAATTGGGTGACCGTATTACGGTAGTTGGCGAAGAACGTGCCGTAGATAAGGTTGAGAAACTGTTTGGCAACTCCACCAAACGTCTAGATATCCCCAATTTGGCTTCTATTTTCTTGGGATTGGCGTTGGGTGTAGCAGCAGGTGTATTACCTATCGCCTTACCGGGGTTGGCTCAACCATTTAAGTTGGGTATTGCTGGTGGCTCGCTAGTTATCGCTATCTTGATGAGTTGCTTTGGACCAAAGATGCATATCGTGACCTATACTACGAGTAGCGCCAACCTGATGATTCGTGAAATCGGTATCGCTATGTTCTTGGCCGCAGTGGGGTTTGGAGCAGGCAAAACATTTATCCCGACCCTATTAGATGGCGGATACATGTGGATTGGCTATGGAGTCATTATCACCCTTGTGCCACTGCTATTGGTGGGCATCGTGGCGCGTTTATGGCTTAAAATCGACTATTTCACCCTCATGGGATTGATTGCGGGTAGCACCACCGACCCTCCTGCTCTAGCCTATGCAACTACCGTTTCCTCAACTAACGACCGCGCTGCTGTGGCATACTCTACTGTCTATCCGTTAACCATGTTTTTGCGTGTATTAACAGGTCAATTGATGATATTATTATTCTTGTAAATTATGAAACGCTTCTATTTTTTACTTATTGCCTTCATAGCAGTTGCTGCTTCAGCAGAAGTGATTACTATGGACTTGATGACTGCCACCGATATGGTACCCAATGCGGTTACATATAGTACATCCTATGGATCAGGCTATTACGATGGCACCGATGTATGGGATAGCACCTATAACGATAGCGGTATCTGCCAGTTTATCTATACCAACGGTGCACGCTTTATGCTCTCGCACTTGCCTAGTCAAAACTCATACGGAGGTATGAGTTGGGAGGGATTTACGGTCTCCAAAGTGTCGCAAGACACTGCCAACGTCTTTGGATGCGTAGCCAATGGCGGATTAGCTGGCGTAGGAACACCGTACGTTATTGGCTATTATTCTAGTTGGATTACCGAATCACTAGGATATTCATCCAATATCATTCTCTTTGACCAAGAGTATTATCCAGAATATGTGTATATCTGCCAAAATAGCAATACGATGGAAGCGATTACCAATGGTGGAGTTTTCAATGCACGAGCATTTACCGAAAACGATACCTTGGCTCTCATCATCAGCGCCTTAAATAGCGGCATGGAAGAAACCAAAAGTATTACGTATTACTTGGCTGTAGATGGAGAGAAAAACAATGGTTGGATCAAAGTGCCGCTTACAGCATTAGGACAAGCAGCAGGACTAAGTTTTCGTATGACCACAACCGATATAGGGCAGTTTGGCGAAAACACTCCTATGTATTTTGCATTAGATGGATTAACCGTGAATACAGAGATTGCTACAGCACTACCCCAAGTAGCTGTACAACAACCTAAAACAACCAAGATGATTGTGCAGCAACAAATCTATATCTTGCGAGGGAGCGAACTATACACACCATTAGGACAACGCATCAGATAAAAAAGAAAGCCGCTGACTGACAGCGGCTTTTTTAATTGGAGTAGCAGGTAATTACTTACGGATACCCAACTCTTTGATGATAGCACGATAACGCTCAATGTCTTTTGCCTTCAAGTAGTCAAGCAAACGACGACGCTTACCTACCAACATAGTCAAAGCACGCTCTGTACCGAAGTCCTTGTGGTTCTTCTTCAAGTGCTCTGTCAAGTGGTTAATACGGAAAGTGAAAAGAGCGATTTGGCTCTCTGCAGAACCTGTGTTCTTAGCGTCATTGCCATACTTAGCAAAGAGTTCTGCTTTTTTCTCTGATGTCAAATACATGATTGTAATTGATAATTAATTAGTTAAACAATAATGACCTCGCATGATGCTAGGATCCAAACGATGTCACATCTAGCTGCTTTCTCTAAAAAAGCGTGCAAAATTACTGCTTTTTTCTGATATACACAAATTTTTTTGCTAAAACTTGCGTTTTTCGTCGATTTATTACTTTATTTCAAATGGGAAACTACCTATAAGTTCGCCATCTACAAAGAAGTCGGCATTATAAACACCCGTCTGCAGTATCTCCTCTACTAACCAATACAGCGAACCCGAAATCTCTTCACCTGCATACTCAAAATCCTTAGATACAGAATAGGCAATCTCGCTATTCTCAAATGGGAACACATGGTTGATACTCTTTTGCATCACCTCTCCGTCTGGGCGAGTGATACGCATATAGAGCGTTTTCATGCCTGGCTTATTGGTGATATTGCGACCAACGGTATAGTCAAACTGCAATTTCTGAATCTGATTATAAATCGTTGTCTTGCGGTCACGTTTGTTGAGAGCTATCATTTCAAAATGACTAATCTCCAACATCGAAGCACGGCTCACCACTTCTGCCAATTGCGTACGTTCCTCTTCCAATTGTTGAGCTTGACGCGCCACTTCTTGGTATTGTTGCTTCACTTGCTGATTTTCTTTTACCAACTGCTTGTTGGTGCGGTCGAGCGAGTCAATCTGATGCACATAACTAACCATCACTTGGCGCACCGTTGCCAACTCCTTCTTGAGTTCGGCTATACGACGAGCATTGGTTACCTTGGTGATACGCAACTCCTCCAGCAAGTCTTGCACACGCTGCTTCTCCTGCGAAAGCAATTCCACCAATGAGTCGTTGTGAATATCGGGTGTTTGGTAGCCATCAAACTGGATGGCGAGTTCTTCATACTCGTCTTCCAATTGCTCCTTCTCAAACTCCATCTGCTCAACTATCTCCTTTATCTCAGTCTTCTGCTGGAAGTTCATCCATACCAAAAAAGCGGACACCCCTACCAAGGCTGCTATCACGGCAATAAAAATCACCTGTTTAGATTCTTTCTTCTTTGTATTTGTCATAAAATTTCACCTTTCCGTTTTCAGTTTTCACCTTTCACCTACAACACATCTAATAGTTTTTCCATTCGGGTACTACGTGAGCCTTTGAGGAGAATGTTTTTTCCTTTAAGGGGTTGCTCTTCTAAGTATTTGTGCAGCATTTCCACGTTCTCAAACACAGGGTATGGCGATGTCGTTTGCAGATATTCCTCTCCTACTAGGAAGACATTTTCTGCCTTACGCTCTGCCAACATATTCACAATATTCTGGTGTTCCAAGTGCGAGTATTCACCCAACTCACGCATCGCACCCAAGATATACGTATCTCCTTTGAAGGCATTGATAGCCGCCTGCATAGAGGTTGGATTAGCATTATACGCATCCACTATCAGCTGGTTATTAGCCGTTTGCATCTTTTGCGAACGATTGTTCGTTGGCACATATTGACGGATGGCAGTCAATGCCTCTTCGCGAGAGATACCAAAATACTCACCCACACATATTGCCGCCGACACATTCTCTGCATTGTATTCTCCCACAAGATGTGTGCCATCGGGCATTTGTCCTGTGGTGTAAGGTACTGTTTTAAGGTCACCAGCCATCTTTGCCAAGTATGGGTTGTCCGTATTGCGGAAGATATATCCCTGATGCTCAAGCAGATAATCGTATAGTTCTTTTTTGGTTTGTTGTACCCCTTCAAAAGAACCAAATCCCTCTAAGTGGGCACGACCTACGTTGGTTATCAACCCACAATTGGGCGCTGCAATATCCACCAATTCCTTAATATCCCCAGGATGCGATGCTCCCATCTCCACAATGGCCATCTCATGTGCACGTGTGATTTGCAAGAGCGTGAGAGGCACACCTATCTGATTATTAAGGTTACCTTGTGTGTAATGTAGGTTGTATTTCGTGGAAAGAACGGTTGCCAACAGTTCTTTGGTGGTGGTCTTGCCGTTAGTACCTGTAATGCCAATGATAGGCAATCCCAACTCGCGGCGCCAAGCGCGTGCGAGGTCTTGCAGAGCGAGTAAGGTGTTAGGAACCAATAACGTACCCTCTGGCAGGGCGTATTCTGGGTTGTCGATGACAGCCAACGAGGCACCGCTTTCGAGGGCTAGTTTGGCAAACTTATTTCCATCAAAACGCTCACCATGCAACGCAAAGAACACGCAACCTGCAGGCAGATTGCGCGTGTCTGTACTCACACAGAGCGATTCTTTATCTTTTATCAGAAAATCCCAATTCATGCCGTTTTCCGTTTTCACCTTTCAGTTTTCCGTTTGCAAAGGTACTGCTTTTTGTTGATATATGCAAGCAAAAGTGCAAATAGTGCAAAAATATTAACTATTAATTATTAACTATAACTTACCTATTACGGGTTCATGACGGGTTCATACTATATGATTACTATAAGATAACTATGTGATCACTATGTTATTCTGCCCACTCCTCTAGACCTTTTTAAGAGGACTGTGAACTTTCCGTTTTCACCTTTCAGTTTTCCGTTTTCAGTTTTCACTTTTCAGTTTTCAGTTCCCACGGACTTTCCGCAGACACATTCTCATACCTCTTCAAAAAGTCCGCAGAAATCCATTTCCAGCACCTTTCTCCCTGAAAATCAATGCTCTCTTCTTAAATACGCAGAGTGGCATTTTTTACACTTTGTACATTTGGGGCATTTTCGAAAGTCCCTAAAGTGTACAAAATGTACAAAGTGCCACATGTTTTTTTATTTCGCGTGTGTTTTTGTGGTTTTCAGTTTTCACCTTCCCGTTTTCCGTTTTACAAAGGAGTGCTTGAAGACGAGCATTGATACGAGCAAGAAGAATAACAATATATGAGAATTACATTTCTAATTCCAATACCTTTTCGATGATTGGTGCCATGTCGTAGTATTTATATTCCGCTAGGCGACCACCGAAAATGACACGTGTTTCATGATCGGCGAGTTGTTTGTATTGCTCGTAAAGTTGCGTATTGCGTTGGTTGTTGATAGGATAAAACGGCTCCATCCCTTCGCCCCACTCGGTGCTATACTCACGACTAATCACCGTCTTGGGATTATCATACACCGCCTGACCAAACGTCTCAAAATGTTTGTGTTCGATTACTCGCGTATAAGGTGTTTCACGGTCGGTATAGTTGATTACCGCATTACCTTGATAATTGGCAGTATCTATCGTTTCCGTCTCAAAACGCACAGTGCGGTAATCCAATGTGCCAAAGCAATAGTTGTAGTACTCATCAATTTTACCAGTAAAGACAATCTTGTCGGCTATATTCTCCCATTTCTGGCGGTCAGCAAAGAAATCAGTATTGACCAATGTATCCACTCCTTCGAGCAAGCTCTCTATTAATCGATTATATCCACCAATAGGTATGCCTTGGTAGGCATCGTTAAAGTAGTTGTTGTCATACACCATACGTACTGGCAGACGGCGGATAATGAACGCTGGCAGTTCGGTGCAAGGTCTGCCCCATTGCTTTTCTGTGTAACCCTTGATGAGTTTTTCGTATATATCACGTCCCACGAGGCAAAGGGCTTGTTCCTCCAAGTTCTGTGGCTCACGTCCATGTAGGGCGGACATCGCTTCTGCTTTTTGTTCGGCTATTTTTGTTTCTGCCTCGGTAGGCGTGACGACACCCCACATTTGGTGGAAAGTATTCATATTGAACGGCAGGTTATAGAGTTCGCCATGATAGTTCGCCACAGGGCAGTTGGTATAGCGATTGAAAGGCACGATGCTATTGACAAAATCCCACACCTCTTTATTATTAGTATGGAAGATATGCGCACCATACTTGTGTACGTGAATACCTTCTATCTCCTCGCAATAGATATTGCCTCCCAAGTGAGGGCGTTTGTCAATTACCAAACAACGCTTGCCTGCTTGCTTGGCGCAGTAGGCGAATGTGGCTCCGAATAAACCAGAGCCAACGATGAGATAATCGTAATGGTTAGTTAACATTTTCTTTTCTCTTGTATAAATCTATATTACAAATCGTAGAATCCGTCTTTGCCACCAAATCATACCTCTCATATAGAATATGGTCCGATTTTTCTCTTGGATCTTTTCTATCTTTAATATGAACTTTGATTACCCATAATGGATTATAATCTGCAATATTGTCTTTTTGGTGTAACTCATCACTTTGACCGCATGTAATTTTATTACATTGTACAATTCCATTATTCCATAATATAGGAAAACATGCTAACATACTTGCACCACATCTGTTATTCTCATAATCTTCACTTGGAACAGCCCAAAATAAATTGTAATTCCAAATAGAATCTCTTTCAGACATCGGTACGTTGGATAATAATTGTTCTACTTCTGAATAAAATCTCTTTGCGGAAGGTTCTCCACTTGCTAATACTTTGATATTGCTAATCGTCGCACCTTTTGCAACTTTTAAAATTGGACGTTTTTCGAATTGAGGCAAAAAGAACAAAATGAATGTACATATAATCAATAATACCTTATCTTTTGTCAAAAACAGAGCTATAATATAGAGCATAAACATTGGAACTAAAACAACGTAGTAATATATAAATCCCACATGAAATGTTCCCATGAATGTTAATTGAAGTATGATTAGTGGAATAGTTATCCACAACACCTGTTTATATTCTGTTTTATATAGCATACCCCACATAGCAGTAAAGAATAGTACATGAACTAATTTAGGGGTACTAAACATTGAGCGAATTAACTTAAATATTCCGCCCGAATATGTCATATTAAATCCTATCAAACCATACCAGAATTCACCTAAAGCATTATGATATATAAAATATCCAAATATTGGTATAGCAACAATAATAAATCCTACTAGAAACATTCCAATATTGTACATTGCATTTTTATAATGTTTGTTATAAAAAAGATAGATTACTAGTCCACCCATTATACCTGCAAATTGTGCGAAGGCATCATTGGGACGTATAAAGAATGCAAGACCAAAGCACAAACCATAAATTAAACTATAAGATAATGGATGTGGTTGTGCTGGCGATTGGATTATATATTTCAAAATATAGTACGTTGATATTGCAAAAAATAGCAACATCCAACTTTCACATTTATTACCTTCACATATTATTCCACTATAGATATACAACGTTACTAAAAGTGTAACAAAAGATAAAGTATTATTGAGGAAAAGTTTGGATGTTTTGAATAAATAGAGTAATGTAACAAATAGCGCAATCACTTGCAAACAGAAAATACCAACACGACCTGGTATCAGCCATTGACCTAATGCCTGAATAAAATAAATAATTGGACCTTTATGGTCAAATATATCTACATAGGGGATTTTGCCTTGTAAAATAGCTAGACCCATTGTCTTAAAAACTGCACTATCTACCGCATCATTTATATACAATGGGGAAGTAGAATAAGAGTACAATAGTAGGAATCCTACTGAAATTGGCAAAAATAACAATACAAAATATTTGTTGCCACAAATTTTCTCTAATGCTTGATAAAATTCTTTCATCTTTTCTTTTATTTCAAATTCTTATTTATCATTCTAAAATCACCTAATGCTTTAACTCCTATCTTGAATATGCGCTTCATATTGATTGAGTTCACGCCGCCTTGACGAGGGCGGAATGTAATAGGATACCAAGCAATCTTCTCTTTCTTCTTGACTGCAATAGCAGATACCGCTACATTTGCCAAGAAGAAATTTTCAGGAATGAGTTTCATAATCGCTTGCAGATGATCCACATTCATCAATCGGAATGGTGTGTTTGCATCTTTAACCCATACGCCAAACATTAGCCAAACTACCCAACGCAATACTTTTGTTACAAATACACGACTTGCACCATCTTCTCGCCCTCCGCGTGTACCTATTTGGAAGTCATACTCATGGCGATGCTCCCATAGTTGCCAAAACTCTTCTGGTAATGTTTGTCCATCGCTATCTGTTTGGAAAACGAAATTTGCAGCAGCATTAATGGCATAGCGATACAGATAGAGAACTGTTGCACCGTGTCCAGAATTGGGCTTGTCAATAGGAAGCAAATGAGGATATTGGTTACATATACTTTGCATAATTGCGAAGGTATTGTCTTTACTTCCATCGTTGGCAATAACTAATTTTGCTTCATTGCCTTCTTGGTTGATTCGTTCACAGACAGGATGCCATTGTTGAATCACCTCTTGGATGTTTGCTTCTTCATTGTAAGCTGGCATCACAATATAGAGTGTGTCTTTCATGATTGTTTGGTTTTGAAAGTGATATATTTATTGAGTACAAATTGAATCAGCGCAACGACTACTACCGAAATGAGTTTGCATAATAACTCATTCCATCCGCCAATAGTCACCATCACATATAACATTAACTCGCTAATTCCTAAGCCAAATAAACCTACCACATAAAAGGAGACAAATCGTTGGGGCGTTTTATCCTTGACTTTGAAATTGAATGTGCGATTGAGCAAAAAGCTACATATAATACCGCAATGAATACTAATCACATTTGCCCAGAGATAAGGGAGAATATCAAAATGGCATAGTAAGGTATAAATACCAAAGTCCAATGTGGCACATAAACCACCTATAATTCCGTACAAGATGAGATGACGGAATTTGTCGTAGAGATGTTTGATTGTTTGTTTCATGTCAGCATTTTTTTTACTGACATAAAAAAAGCGTGGTGCCTCTTCTTGTTTATTCTCAATTCCGAGGTTCCTGCAAGACCCTACAAACAAAAATAAACAATCAACGCCCACGCCGAATATGAAACGCCACCAAACAGAGCAGTCCACGCGTGGACGCTCTGCGGCGAGATATACATATCCCAACGGGCGTTTATTGCCTTCTTGTTTTGGGTTTGTGAAATTTTGCAGGATTTCGGAATTCCAAAACAAGCGCTAATAAACGCTTTTAATATGTCCGCAAACTTTTGGTTTGCGGTTGCAAAGGTACAACAAAATTTGCGGATTTGCAAGCAAATAGCGATTTTTTTCGCTATTTGCTGGATAATGGACGCTCGCATAACGAGCTATGGGACGCCGTTAGGCTATTGGACGGCGTTTCGTCTATTGGGGATATAGGAGGCAGTACAATGTGATTCTATAGGGAAGGTTGCTGAATAACCTAAGAATAACCTATAAATCACCTAAGAATAACCTAAGAATAACCTAAGATTTATAGGTGCGTTTAGTGTGACAAAACCTTGAGTTCTTGCAGGTAAAAAATATGAAAAATCGCCACTTATGTCCGAATACATAAATGGCGATTGAGTATAGGGAGAGGTAAATAATATTAATTTATTTGATATTTGGAGTTTCCAAACCCAAATGACGTTTCTTATCCACCACTTTGAGAATTAAACTTATTATGAAAGCAGCTATACCTAAACATGCTAACATAACCAATGGCCAGGTATAGTCATATTGTACTGCAGCTTGTTCACTTGTGATAAGTCCAGCATTCAGTTTAGCAATCAATTCAGGATTAGTGGCATCTAGAACGCGACCTATCAATAATGGGAAAAGCCATAAGCCGATGTTTTGAATCCAGAAAATGAGCGCATAGGCAGAACCAATAATCTTTTCATCAACTAATTTTGGTACACTTGGCCAAAGCGCTGCAGGAACTAACGAGAATGAAGAACCCAAGATAAGAATAGTAACATATGCTACAACAGTACCACCAATAGAACTACCTTTAAATTGTGGTAACACGAAAGCAAAAGTCAAATGGCAAATTATGAGTAATAATGCACCTAACATGAGCATGCTAGCCGCTTTGCCTTTGGTATCAACATACTTACCCAACATAGGTGTAATAGCCATCGCAAGCAATGGGAATACAGCAAAAATAGCTTCAGCAGAACCACGCATATATCCCATATAGCAATATCCTATAAGAGCAACAATTGCCATAACCATTAAAGAAACCTTAAGAATGGTCTTTTTAGAGAAATTACTCATAAATGCTCCTAAAGCAACTACAAGCATCACTAAATATTGGATAAAAATAACCTTTTCACTCGACCATAATTCATTGGACTCAACGAAAGTGAGGTTACATTGCAGCATGTTAACAGCATACTTCTGGAATGGGAATATAGCAGAATAATACAACACACACAACAATGCAACCAACCAAAATCCCATACTAGAGAAGATTTTACCTAAATCAGAGATCTTGAATGGATCATCCTTCTCCTCTGCTTCACCTGTTTGTGCATCTAACTTTCGATCCATGAAGAAATACACAATGAACATCATAAGCGCAATACACAAAAGAACCACGCCAAAAGCTACAGAACGAGAAACATCTACATAGCCACCCAATTTAGCGAAATATGGCGAGAAAATCATGCAAGTAGCAACACCTAAGCGAGCCAAAGCCATCTCAGATCCCATCGCCATAGCTGTCTCACGGCCTTTGAACCATTTAACCACACCACGGCTAACAGTAATACCAGCCATCTCAACACCACAACCAAAAATCATAAAACCTAATGCAGCCACTTTAGCAGATGCTGGCATCTCTTTGGTAAAAGGCGAAACGCCAAGCTCTTCAAACAAAGGGATATAATTGAGATGATTAGTAAACCACTCTTGGATAGCAGAACCTTCGAATGCTTCAGAAATGGCATAATATTTTATTAAACCTCCGACTAGCATTACTGCACCAGAAAGAAGCGCTGTAAAACGCACTCCCATCTTATCAAGAATGATACCCGCAAATATCAAGAAGAAGATGAACACATTAAGGAAAGTTTCAGCTCCTTGCATAGTTCCAAAGACTGTAGAACTCCACCCCTTCTCAGATAACATTAAATCCTTAATAGGAGAAAGAATATCCATGAATACATGCGAACAGAACATCGCTAATGCGAGTAACAGCAGAGCTGTCCAACGCGCAATGGCAGAGTCGCGGAGAGTAGATTGCAAAGCTTTTGTCATAGTTAATAATTAATAGTTAATAATTAATATCTTGCTTATCACTATTTATAAGGCTTCGTCCTCTGGTTTTTCGATCAGAGGACGAACTTGTTTCTTTTTCTTTTTGAGCCATGCTGCTTTACGTTGTTCGTACTCAGCATAGTGGGACTCCAAATAGCCGTCAGCCATTACTTGATGCCGAGTTCTGCCTTAACAGCAGCAGTCAAATCCAATGCATCAGGAGCAATGTAGAGCATGCCTGCTTGATCCATCACATATGTACAAGCTTGTGCAGCACCCACCTTCTTGATTGCATTGAGCAATGCTTCACGAACTGGTTGGAGGTACTCTACTTGCTTTGCTTGGAGGTCTTGTTGTACAGTTTGATAGAACATTTGCATGCGTTGCTCCATCTCAGCCAATTCTTGTTGACGGAACTCTTTTACACCCGCAGTCATGGTAGCTTGTTGTTGTTGAAACTCAGTGAGTTTTTTATTAAACTCTTCTTGCATATTTGCCAATTGAGTCTCATAAGATGATTGCAAAGAATCCAACTTAGCACCCATTTGCTTAGTCTCTGGCATAAGAGCCATGATTTCTTGAGAATTAACGTGTCCAATCTTTTGTGCGCTTGCGAGGATAGGCAAAGCCAAAGCAAGCATAAGAATCATTTTTTTCATTGTCTTGTATCTTTATAAAGTTATTATTTAGCACCTAATTTCTCTAGTACTTGGTCAGATATATCCAATTTACTCGACATATAAATCAAACTTGGTTCCGCCGAGCGGTCTTTCACGACATCATATCGCTTTTCGTTAGCAATATCTTGAATCGCCGTATATATCTCATCTTGAATAGGTTTGAGTAGCGACTCGCGCTTTTTATACCACTCTCCGTCTTGTCCGAAATACTTACGCTTGAGTTCAAGCACCTCTTGTTCTTTAGCAAGGATTTCCTCTTCACGGCGTTGTTTCATTTCTGCCGAAAGGAAGATTTGCTCTGTTTGGTAGTTAGTAGCAAGAATCTGCGCCTCTTGTTGGGCAGTCTCAATATCCTTTTGCCATCTACGAGAGATCATAGTGAGCTGCTCGTTAGCGGTCTCGTATTGTGGTAGATTCTTGAGGATATATTGCATATCCACATAAGCCACAGAGAATTTTTGAGCTGCTGCAGGTACTATATTAAGACAAGCAGCAATGGCAAGGAATGCTATAAAAATATATCTTTTCATCATTTTCAAAATTATAATTCTTGTCCAAGTACGAAGTGGAATTGCGAGCCACCATATTGTTTTGAGCCATTGATAGGGTCGAATCCCCAACCCCAGTCAATACCCATAAGTCCGAACATAGGCAGGAAGAGGCGTACACCCACACCTGCAGAGCGTTTGAGTTTGAATGGGTTATAATCTTTGATATCCGCAAAACAGTTACCTGCCTCTACGAATGCGAGTGCCCAAATGGTAGCATTCTGTTCGAGTGAAATTGGGTAGCGGAGCTCCATTGTGAACTTATTATATACATATCCCATATTTCGTCCAACCGCTGGGTCATAAGGTGTGAGTGAACCCGATTGGTAACCACGCATGGATATGTACTCCGTGGAGTAACTAGAATAGCTAGACATACCATCACCACCCATATAGAAACTCTCAAATGGCGACTTAACATTCTTGTTATAATGACCTAAATAGCCAAACTCTGCACGCGTCATCAAAACCAGTTTAGCATCGGGAGTGAGCGGCGTAAACACTTTACCAGAGAACTTCCATTTATGGTACTCAAGCAGATTATACTTTTCGGAATTAGTCATCTGCGCAAACTGAGCATCGGTCGTCCCCTTGATGAGCGAATATGGAGGTGTGATCTTCAGTCCAAGAGTGAATTGCGAACCACGACGAGTATATATTGGATTGTCGATACTTGAACGTGATAACTGGAGATTGAGCGCAAAGTTATGACTCGTACCGTCAGTTAGAATCATGTATGGCCAATCCTTCATCATATACATCTGATAACTCAATTCGCCGTAGAAAGAGAAGTAATCGTCTGGCCAACTGAGTCGCTTACCATATCCCAAACTCACACCGAAAGTACGGAGGTACTTCTCTGGATCTGCTTCAGACTCTTGCAATTGTTGATAATAATCCGACTGACCAGAGTAGGAATAATAGTTATAATAGGTATTGTAAAGATTCTGGTAAGCTTTGTAGTAGCGGTCAGAGTATCCCGTTTGTGAAGCAAAGAATACGCTTGCGCTCAATGAGTTAGGACGTTTTCCACCCAACCATGGTTCAAGGAACGAAATCGATGCAGAGGTATAATAAACACCATTAGTTCGTGCATTGATACTAAAGGTTTGTCCTTCACCTTGAGGCACAATACGATAACTCTTTGGATTAAAGAGGTTCTGGATGGCAAAGTTGGTAAACTTAAGACCCAAAGAGCCAACTAATCCAGTAGCACCCCAACCTAGCGAGAATTCGATTTGGTCGCTAGATTTGGTTTCTAGTTGGTAAGTGATATCCACTGTACCATCTTCAGGGTTAGGTTGAATATCTGGCACTAATTTTTCTTGATCGAAGTGTCCCATTTGCGCTAACTCACGAAGCGAACGCATGATATCGGATTGGCTGTAGAGCTGACCAGGCTTAGTGTAGAGTTCGCGGCGCACTACGTGCTCGTACACGCGCGTGTTACCTACTATATTAATCTCATTGATGGTAGCAGGCTGTCCTTCATACATACGCATCTCAAAATCAATCGAATCATTGTTGATACGCACTTCCACAGGATCCACATTGAAGAAGAGATAACCTTGGTCTGTATATAATTTAGAGACAGCATCATCGTCCTCGTTGAGACGTTTGTTGAGCTCTTTGAGGTTGTATGTTTCGCCCTTCTTAATACCTAAGACTGCATTCAAATACTCATATGGATATACGGTGTTTCCCACCCAAGTGATATCACCGAACACATACTTATTTCCTTCATCTATAGTAAGATAAACATCCACACGAGTAGAGTCAATAGGAGATTGTACAACACTGTCGGCTATAATCATAGCATCGCGATAGCCTATCTCGTTGTACTTCTCAATGACTGCTTTTTTGTCATTTTCAAACTCGGCAGCCACAAACTTTTTCGGTCTGAAGAGATTGACAATATTGTTGTCATTGGTTTTCTTCATGGCACGATTGATTTGCGTTGCAGTTAGAGCCTCGTTGCCCGTAACAAAAATCTGTCCCACACGTGTTTTTTCTTGCTTATTAACATTCACAGCCACCTTGACATATCCAGGGTGAGCCAAGTCATCAAATTGCAATACTTGCACTTGGGTGTGGTAAAATCCTTTTTCCTCTAAGTATTTGGTAATGATTTTCTTCGCACGATCAGCAAGGTCTGGTGTCATCTGTCCACCTTTCTGAATTCCTACCTTCACTTCGATATCCTCTTGCTCGGTTTTGCGCAAGCCATTGTAAACAATGTCAGACACACGTGGACGTTGCTTCAAGGCAATCTCCAGCCAGATTTTATCTCCGTCTATCTTTGTAGCTTTGAACTTCACATCTGAGAACAAACCTTGTTTCCAGAATCGTTTGAGCGACTTGGTAATCTGGTCGCCCGGTATCTCAATCTTATCTCCTACCGCCAAACCAGAAAAACCGATCAATACAAAATCTTCATAACTATCTGCTCCTGTGACAGATATTTCTGCTATTTCGTACGTTTTTCGCTGCATGGTGTACTCTATGACCGGCACTTGTGCTTGAAGTGCCAACGAGTCATCCTTAGCAGCAGACAATGAGTCCACTTGTGCCATCATTGGGATGGCAAACACAAGGATTGATATTATATTAATTAACTTGTTCACTAGTTTTTCCAAATCTTCGTTCGCGATGTTGATAATCCACTATCGCACGGTAAAACTCTTCGTTAGTAAATTCTGGCCACAAGCAGTCGGTGAAATACAACTCGGCATATGCCAATTGCCACAATAGGAAATTGCTAATGCGCAATTCACCACTAGTACGAATAAGCAAATCGGGGTCTGGGATTGCTGCCGTAGTGAGATGAGCAGAGATAGACTCTTCGTTGATATCCTCCACAAGCATTTTTCCCTCTTTCACAGCCTCTGCGATGAGTTGGGTAGAGCGAATCAACTCCCAACGTGCACTATAACTGAGTGCTATAACAAGTGTCAAACCCGTATTTTGACTTGTTTGATCAATACAAGTAACGAACTTTTCATATGTAGTTTGAGGCAAGCGGCTAATATCTCCAATCGTTTGGAGACGAACATTATTCTTCATCAATGTCGGCGTCTCTTTGGCGATTGTATCTACCAACAATGCCATCAGCGCATCTACTTCTTCTTTTGGGCGATTCCAATTTTCAGTAGAGAAAGTATATAAAGTCAAATATTCAATACCCAAAGCCGCTGCAGCCTCGGTGATAGAATGTACCGTTTCCACACCCTTACGGTGACCAAACATACGGGCTAGCCCTTGACGTTTCGCCCAACGTCCATTACCATCCATGATAATAGCCACATGGCGTGGGATTCGATCTTGCTGTATTTGCTCTTTGTATGTCATGCTTGGTTTTGCTTAATAATTACAAAATGGACAAACCTTATGGTCTGATGCAAATTCAAATACAACGCCAAGCGTGAAAGTTGAAGTCACATCATTGTTCATTATGTTTGAACCGTTTATTCCGTAGGCGTTATTTAACAAATCTGGACGTGATTGATCAACCACTCCTTCAAGTCCATCTCCATGTAATACATATATATTATGCTGCCAAGCCAATTGCAATTGCCAACGATCCGCAAACTTCCACTTTAAACCGACACCTACAGGAAGGTACATAGCATAATCAATACAACTAGCCACATTTGTTTCTAACTTAGGATACGAAAGCTTATCATCGGCATATATATTATATGCAGTAAAACCCAATCCTAGAAAGATAAATGGTGTAATAGGACGCATATGGATGTTATACGGATCAATGCCAAAACGAAAAAAATTATATTCACCCGTTACATCAAAATGCCACATAGGAGTAGTATATTTACCCACAGCTATTCCCCAGTCATTATCCGCCTTGATGGTACTAACCACCCTTTGGCGTTGCCCTTTCACTTGAAGTGCCCAACGTTGATCAATCTTGCATCGTATCTGCGCACCATATACCTCCGAAGCATTCATAAAAGCATGTGGCGCCAACTCCCCCATATAATATCCAACGCCAGCCTGCACACCAAGCTCCAAACGATACATCTTTGACTCACATAAAGCAATGGTAGGCACACATAGCACCCACATTAGGCCGATACTACGTATTATATTGGAGTGCAAGAACTTAATCACTAGTAGATTAGTAAGTAATCAAGCGATCTTCATACCACTGACCCATATTCACAATCACACTGAGTGAGAATAGACAATCATGATATACACCTCGACTCATTTGAGCAAAGGTAGGGTGACCTGTAGGATCTAGTTCTATCGGATCAATCAACTTTTTCTTTTTATCTACTACTTGTACGTTAGACATAACGCCATCAATTGGACAACCTCCCTCTAAATTTCCAGGAGTTAAGTACAGTTGATATTGGAACGCACCTTTAAGCTGCACATAGTCATTTATACGCCACTTAACACCAAAAACCAATGGGAGATAGGCGGCAACACCAAGAGAAGTTTCTCCACTGAGTTTATTTTTAGCACCTACAATCGGATAAGTGGAACTCAACTGCAAATTGCCATGAGAACCAATTGCATTACGGATTGTTGCATCCTTATTGTAAAATGTCATACCCAAGCCAAATCCTACATAAGGAACCACATTATACAAACCTGCATTAGGCTGCATAACGTTGGTATAATTCAAGATATTAAATTCAGCGATAGCATCTAAATGGCACAATGTATTGTAATACGTATAAGTTCTGTTATAGGTTTCAACGTCATTGCTATTCGTTTCAATATAATGGATACGTTGAGCTGTTACCTGTGCACGCAGCGTCCAGCGAGAATCAAAGCGATAACCCAAAGAGCCACCATAAGTTTCAATACCAGGCCATTTAAAAGTGGCACCATGACCTTGTTTCAAATACAGCGCATCATAAGAATGAATGCGATAAAGGGCATCATTACCTGCAATTGGATTACGTGGAGCCACATAAAATCCCACACCCGCAGTCAATCCCAACTCAAAGCGGTGTAAATGCTCACGAAAATCTGCAAACATCATCGTTGGGACACAAGCAAATGCCAACATTAAGACCAAAAAAGAGTTTCTCTTCATAATTATTTCGTTTTTTTACATTTTATACAATCAGTTATTTGCTACAACTAGCCCGCAAAGGTACTGCTTTTTTTTGAAATATGCAAATTATTTCTTAATTAAAATGCGAAAAGCATCTACAACACGACTAACCTCCATCACGCGTATGCGTAGTCCGTGCGCGTTGAACTTCTGTCCAGCAGGAATGATAATCTGCTCAAAACCAAGCTTTTCCGCCTCTCTAATGCGTTGATCAATACGGTTTACAGGACGTATCTCTCCCGCCAATCCCACCTCGCCAGTTATACATATTTTTGTATCAAGAGCAATGTCCATATTCGACGATAACACCGCCGCCAATACTGGCAAATCGATAGCAGGGTCATTCACCTTGATACCACCTGCAATGTTCACGAATACGTCCTTTTGAAGCAGTTTGAATCCGACCCTTTTCTCCAAAACAGCCAAGAGCATATTCAATCGACGGCCATCAAAGCCAGTGCTACTTCGCTGAGGAGTGCCATATGCTGCACTTGCCACAAGTGCCTGAACTTCAATCAAAAGCGGACGTACACCTTCCACCGCAGCAGCTATAGCCACCCCTGATAATCCATCGCGATTACCCGACAATAGCAGCTCGCTCGGATTCAACACTTCGCGCAAGCCATCTTGCTGCATTTCGAAGATTCCTAATTCACTTGTACTTCCAAAACGATTCTTTTGTGCTCGCAGAATACGATAGACGTAGTGTTGGTCACCTTCAAATTGAAGTACAGTATCTACTATGTGTTCTAAGACCTTCGGCCCAGCCAGCGAACCCTCTTTATTGATATGCCCCACGATAATGAAAGGCACATTTTTTTCTTTCGCATACTGCAAGATTCGTGCTGCACATTCCTTCACTTGACTCAAACTACCAATACTCGCCTCTATCGACTCCGTACCTATCGTTTGAATACTATCCACTACTACTATTTCGGGTTGTATTTCGGTTACACTATCCAAGATACGCTCTAGCGAAGTCTCAGCCAAGATATATAGATTTTCCGCATTGCCAGATAAACGCTCTGCTCTGAGTTTCAGTTGCTTAGCACTTTCCTCGCCACTAGCATACAGCGTTTTCTTATTACCCATTTTCATCAGCACTTGCAGAGCAAGCGTTGATTTACCAATACCTGGCTCACCGCCCAATAGCACCAAACTTCCAGGCACTAATCCACCTCCCAGAACACGATTTAACTCCGAGGATTGCATATCCAATCGCATTTCCTCTTTTGCCTCCACCTCATACAAGCGCTGCGCTTGTGCACCACGGCGCAAAGTAGCTCCGCCTTTCTTGGTAGATATAGGAGCAGTAACCTCTTCTTCGTATGTTCCCCATTCGCCACAAACAGGGCAGCGACCAATCATTTGAGGAGATTGGGCACCACAATTGGAGCATACATATTTCGTGGAAGTTTTTGCCATTATAGTTCGATTTTCTCTTTTTCTACTGCTAATACGGTATTTTCAAAAACCTCTTTCGCTTCGTTCAAAAATACGGTATGATCATCTTCGCGAGCACTAAAATGCCCAATTATCAATTTTCCAGCCCCTGCTAATTTCGCAATCTGAGCAGCCTGCTTCGCAGTTGAATGCGTATGTTTCTTACATTTGTCAGCATCCTTTTCGGTGTACGTTGCCTCATGGAAGAGCACTTCTACTCCAGCAATCTGCTCAACTATCTGCTCGCGATACGCCGTATCCGAACAGTAGGCATAACGTTTACGAGGCTCTTTGTCGCGATGATGTTCTGTAAACAAGAAACCACAAGTAGGTACTTTGTGTTTCAGCGGAATCGTTTCAATCGTTAGTGTACGATCCTCAAAAATCACCTCTTTCTTGCGCGGATTGATGGCATGAAACTCCACCTCATATGGCAAGTCTTGGCAATGATAATCTAGCAACGGACGAAGCAGTTTCTCCAAGTCAGCATGCGCATAGATATGCAAGGGTTGCGTCCGCCCCATCATTCCTAGAGTAGAGATTAATCCTATCAACCCAAAGCAATGATCACCATGCAAATGCGAAATCAGCACGGTATATAGTCGTGCAGTCTTCACACCCAACTGCCTCATTTTCAGTTGAGTTCCTTCTCCGCAGTCCACAAGAAACGACTTGTCGCACAATTCCACAATCTGCCCTGTAGGCGAATTCTGGAATGTAGGCATCGCACTGCCACAACCTAGTATGGTTACTTCGTTATTCAAAAGAGTTCTAAAAGTTTTAAGCGTTCTAAAGGTTTAGCCACGAAGACTCAAATACACTCGCATAAACACCGCTTTGGTGTATTGAGGGAAGTCGCCTTGCTGAATCCAACCATGATAACCAGGATCACGACGGAAAACATCCGCCACACGTTGCCCCTTGTACTTACCAAAATTGAATATCTCTTTACCCTCTGCGTCATACGCCACACGTCCCGCAAAGTCTGCAAAGCGCACTGCGCCCGTGGTATAATCTGCCAATTCCTCTACAGTATCAGGCAATTCGTATTTCTCCAACTGTGCTTTCAATACTTCGTAAGTAGCCATAGTATCTGCATCCGCAGCATGAGCATTGGTCAAATCCTTGCCACAGTAGAACTTATACGCAGCTACCAAATTACGTGGCTCTTGACGTTGGAAAATAGTAAACACATCTACCATACGCATGCGTTTCAGATCCACATCTTGTCCCACACGCAACAACTCTTCCGCTAGCAATGGCACATCAAAATGGTTGGAGTTATATCCTGCCAAGTCGCTACCTTCCAGCACCTTAACCAATTCTGGAGCAATCTCTTTGAAGGTAGGGCAATCCACCAAATCCTCATCATGTATGCCGTGCACAGCAGTAGCCTCATCCGAGATATGCATTTGTATTTCCTGCCCAAGCATCACCTGCGTAGGTTTAACGCGGAAAGTCTTCCCCTCGGCACAGCCGTTAGGGAAGACCTTGTAGTAACTCAATTCTACTATTCTATCTTGAGCTATATTCAAACCCGTAGTCTCCAAATCAAAGAAAACCAACGGGCGAGTAAGTTTCAATCTCATAGTTTAATCATACATTTTGTAGTTTGTTTTGAGCAGATTGCTGGGCGAACCGAGGGAGCAATGCGGAACATTGTGACCGAATAACAACCAGCAAGATGCCAAAAGAAACACAAAATTAGTCGTTCAAGAGCATTGGCATTAACAATATCAATAACTCTTGATTTGCCTCGTTCTCCGAAGGCAAAATCAAACCTGCGCGAGCAGGATCTGCCAAAGCCAAGACCACATCTTGAGAAGCGATAGAAGACAAGATCTCAATCAAGAAAGGAGCCTTAAAGCCGATTGCCATTGGCATACCAGCATAATCGCATGCGATGGTTTCTTCAGCCGAAGTAGAGAAGTCGATATCTTGCGCAGAAATCTTGATTTGGTTCTCGGTCAATGCCAACTTAATCAAGCTTGTACCTGTATTAGCAAACACAGCCACACGCTTACAAGCATTCACGATTGTTTGACGATCTACAATCACCTTATTGGTATTATTTTGTGGAATAACCGCATTGTAATTAGGGAAACGACCCTCAATTTGGCGGCAAACAACAATGGTTTGGCCAAATGTAAAGGTAGCGTTCTTTGCACCGAAGTTAACCATCACATTATCTGTACCTTTTAATACTTGACGGAGCAATTGAGCTGGCTTCTTTGGCAGGATAAAGTTAACCGATTGCGCACCCTTTACGCTATCATTGGTATAGCGAACCAAACGATGAGCATCGGTAGCAACAAGTGTAAGTTTATCCTCGTTCAAATCAAAATAAATACCATTCATTACTGGACGTAACTCATCGTCAGCCGTACAGAAGATAGTTTTGTTAATAGCGTCATACAATACATCAGCAGCCACCTCAAAACTATTCTCACCTTCCTCAATTGGCATCTCTGGATACTCGTTGCCATTCGCACCTACAAAACTATAGGTACCATTTGCGCTGGTGATATTCAAACCAAAGTTTTGGTCATCAATATGGAAGGTAAGAGGTTGCTCTGAAAACTCCTTCAAAGTTTCCAACAGAATCTTAGCCGCAACTGCTACCTTTCCTTCACCTTGTGCGTTATCTACAGTCATAGAAGTGCGCAAAGTAGTCTCACCATCAGAAGCAGTCAACATCAATTGATCACCCTTCAAATCAAACAACACGCACTCTAAAATTTGCAAACTATTCTTTGCCGCAATCACACGGCTGGCTGCTTGCAATTGTGCAAACAATTCCTTGCTAGATACATTAAATTTCATATCGGTATTAATTTATTTAATTCAACATTGCAAGAGTATCATCAAAGAATACCCTATTCGGCTGCAAAGTTACAAAAAAATCACGAATAATGCAAATAATTTGCACATTTTATTAAAAATTCGTACCTTTGCAGCGAAAATAGCGGTATGATAGGTGTTTTTGATAGTGGTTATGGCGGTCTGACTATCTTGAGTAAGATTCGCCAATTACTTCCCGAGTACGATTATCTCTACTTGGGCGACAATGCTCGTGCGCCCTACGGAACTCGCTCATTTGATGTGATTTACGAATACACCTTGCAAGCAGTAAACTACCTTCACGAACAAGGATGCAACTTGATTATACTAGCCTGTAATACTGCTAGCGCTGAAGCGCTCCGCACTATTCAGCAGCGTGACATCAATCCCGAAGAACTTCGTGTATTGGGTGTCATCCGTCCTACAGTAGAGGTTATTCCGCAGCGCACAAAAAACAAACATATTGGTGTACTCGCCACCCCAGGCACAGTTGCTTCTGAGAGTTATGTGATTGAGTTATTGAAGCAAGACCCTACTCTCGTTGTCACTCAACAAGCATGCCCTATGTGGGTGCCGCTGATTGAGTCAGGAGAACACTTGGGAGAGGGCGCAGACTATTTTGTAGAGAAATACTTGAACGAATTGCTCGAACAAGACCCTCTTATTGATACCATCATTTTGGGATGCACCCACTATCCACTTATTCAAGACAAGATTGAAGCATATTTGTTGCAAACCAACCGCCACATATCAGTTGTAACGCAGGGCGAGATTGTCGCGCAGAGTCTAGCGGATTATCTACACCGCCATCCTGAAATTGTCGAACGTATCTCCTCCCCTTTGAGGGGGAGGTCGGGAGGGGGCTTCCTTACTACCGAATCAGCCACCAAGTTTGCCGATTCTGCTTCGCTTTTCTTATCCGAACCGATTGAGGCGGAGCATATTGAGTTGCAATAGATCCTTCTTGCAAATCTCTTGGTAATTACGCACTATTCACGCACAATACACGGACAATAGACGCACAATACACGCACTATTCCTTTCACTTCCGTGAAGAATCACTGGCAGATACATAAACAAAAAAAAATCGTTCCCTTGAAAAAGAGAACGATTTTTTGTTACTACAATTTAATTATGGGCAAACAGGACGTATTGGCAAACCATTACAACGATATTTTGCTCCCCGCACAGGCTCATCCACAGAAGCCCAATTGCCATCTCTATTAATACAATTTGCAATTTTACTACTACTAGGAAGGACGTCCGCATCATATGTACTCAACCAATACAACACAGATCTTCCTTTATGCACATAAATTTCATCAGGTACTGAATAATTTGTTGGATCATTCATAAAACCTGCGGCAGGCAAAAATATTGAATACTCATTTGGACCTATTATTTTTAACCCCTTAACGCCACTTAAGGTAGTCCATTCAAAATCGCATATTTTTTGCAACTCCCAATAATCTTCTATAGTTGGCATTCTCCAGTTTCCACCCCAATTAACATGTGCTGCATCATCTCCTTTGTGTAGTTGTTTTGTGCTACTCGAACCAGATAGAGCTTCCGTCGCCTTATACTTTGTAACAGCATAATGACCACCATAGTATCTACTATACACAGCATGTCTATATGTTTTCCATGTATACTCTTGTTTGGGTCTAACTTCTGCCCACGCGAAGAAATTACCATATTCTTCTGGACTACTTGCGCCTATATTACATGTTGCCCATTTTAGTCCACTTGGCAAGCCCAAATCTACATAATCATGCCCTTCATGAGTACCCGAGATTGGTGGTAAATCAGGCGTCTCAAATGTTTTGATATCGCCAAAATACAACTTCCTATTCTTAACAGCCCATGCACGATAATAATATTTAGTAGCAGGATTTAAACGATCAATCGTAATATTTGGATCAAATCTATATTGTTCATGACAATCATCGAAGTAATCTTTACCATATTGTTTTTTCAGCGACTTAAATTCTTCTTTGAGCGCTTTAGATTGGTGCACCAATTCTTCTTCACTTTCTCCCAACAAAACATTGTATTGATTAAAAGAAACGTATCCACGACCTATTTCACTTTTTATATAAACTGCAATATCTGCAGTAGTAGCCTCTAAATTCGAGACCTCACCAGTTTTAACCATCTTTGAGCACCCAGCCATAATGGTCACACAAAACACAAAAGCAAAATAAATAAACCTTTTCATAAAAAACAATTTTATTGCACTTATTACACTTTAGATTCCTAGACTTGCCTTGATCGCAGGGACTTTGGCTTCGGCTACGGCTACGGCTTTGTCGTAGTCAGCAGGAGTTGGCATCTCGGCAGGGATCTCGAAGTAGAACTTAATCTTTGGTTCGGTACCACTTGGGCGAACGCTAATCTTCATACCACCTTCGGTGAAGTATTGGAGCACGTTGCTGGTTGCATTGAGCGCCATCACGATAGGAGTCTCTACCCACTCGCCATTCACGAGTTCGCGTTGAACGAGGGTCTTGAAGTCCTTAGACTTAATCACCTTCTCGCCAGCAATCTCCACAGGAGGATTTTGGCGATAGTTGACCATCATGGCTTGAATCTCCTCTGCGCCAGACTTACCAGGGCGAACGACATTGATAGTAGTCTCGCGTTGGAAGCCGTACTCCATATACATATTAAGGAGATAATCGTAGAGGGTCATGCCGTTGTCCTTGGCATAAGCTGCAATCTCGCAGATGAGGCAGATAGCAGAAGGAGAGCATTTATCGCGTACGCCGTCGAAAGCCAAGAAGCCGAAGCTCTCTTCGCCACCGCCGATGTATTTGTGGGTACCTTCCCACTCGCGGATACGGTTGGCAATCCACTTAAAGCCTGTATATTCGTCGGTCAAAGTCACACCTTGTGCGTCTGCCATCTTGCGAATTAACTCGCTGGTAACAATGGTCTTAACGAGGTAGTGCTCAGGGCGGAGTTTGCCAAGTTTCTTCATATTGTTGATGATGTAGTAGCAGTACATCATACAGGTTTGGTTGCCGTTGATGATGGTCCACTCGCCTTTGTCGTTGCGGCAAACGATGGCGATACGGTCGGCATCTGGGTCAGAAGCGATGACAAGGTCGGCGTTGAGTTGGGTGCCGAGGTTCATACCCATGGTCATTGCCTCAGCGTTCTCTGGGTTAGGACTTTGCACGGTAGAGAAATTGCCATCGATGACCATTTGCTCAGGCACTACATGGATATTCTCGAAGCCCCAAGAGCGGAGGCACATTGGGATGATTTGGCGTCCTGCGCCGTGGAGAGGGGTATAAACGATATTGAGGTCTTTTTGGCGGAGAATAGTCTCTTGGTCAATCATGACGGTCTTCACAGCTTGCATGTAGTCGTAGTCCATCTCACCGCCGATGATCTCGATAAGATGCTCATTGCCAGTCATTTTCACATCAGCGAGAGTCACTTTGTTTACCTCGTCGATGATACCTTGGTCGTGTGGTTGGAGCACTTGGCTGCCGTCCTCCCAATAAGCCTTGTAGCCGTTGTACTCTTTAGGGTTGTGGCTGGCGGTCACATTGACACCACCTTGCGCAGAGAGGTGACGGATAGCGAAGCTCACCTCTGGTGTTGGGCGTAGGCTCTCGAAGAGATACACCTTAATGCCGTTGGCAGCAAATACCGCAGCTACGGTCTCAGCAAAGAGGCGGCCGTTGTTGCGGCAGTCGTGACCTACTACGACGCTAACAGTGTCGCCCTTGAGGGTGGTGAAACCGCCTTCGCGTTGTACTTTGAGGAGGTAGTTGGCATAGCCTTGGGTGGCTTGTGCCACGATGTATTGGTTCATGCGGTTGGTACCAGGACCCATAAGGCCACGGAGACCACCTGTACCAAATTCGAGGGTGCGATAGAAACTATCGATGAGTTCGGTTTTGTCTTCCGCCTCGATCATCGCTTTGACAGCGGCTTGTGTCTCAGCATCGTAAGGCGCTTTAGTCCATTGCTCAGCAATGGCTAATACTTTTTCGAGTTCTTCGTTTTTCATATTGCTTGTATTTTTAAAGTTTGCACAATTTATCGGGTGCAAAGTTACTACAAATTTTTGAATCTTGCAAGGAAATAGGAGAAAAAATGGATTGATATGAAGTATGAGTGGAATAGATATGTGACAGGAATGGAAGAGAACAAGGGAAATTGGTGGTTATCGCACGTTCTGCAAAATGCCGAGCATTTTTTCTCCCAAAGCAGTCTTTCGTTCAATATGTTCCAACACAGCTTTTACAAATGAATTCGATTCAAATTTTCCACGAACCTCCTCAAAATCAGCTGCCATTTGTTCACGGTCTCCATCCACACCAAAACCTGTTTGGCTATTTAAGTCAAACTCTTTTCGTGCATCGTTGTAAACCATATTATCCAAAGCAACCACAGCTTTTTGCCATTCAGAAATGGTTCGTTTGATTTGTGGCAAAGTCACTTTATCCACAGAACAGCCCCAAATCTTCTCTAGTCGCTCAAGCGCCCATGTCCATTCGTAAGAGTAATAATTGGCATGCATCTCTTGTAATCTCGCTTGGATCGTTTCGAGGGAATGAGCATCACGTTCTATTTCGTCTAGTAGTTTGGTGACTTCCGATTTTGGTGCAATCATACCAGCAAGATCCACCCAATCACCTAGTCCTATATTGCTATCAGGCAACAAGATAGCTCGAATTTCTTCTATTGTTTGGAAGTTTTTGTTTTCCAATCGACTAATCAAACTATTGCCAAGGAATTTTTGAATTCCAATCTTATATAATTCTCGTCCATGGCGGAGAGAGGAGTTGCGTATTTTGCAGTTTTTATAGCCATACACCTCTGTATTTTCGCCACTTAGCGTAGTTAGTTCCTCTAGGATTTCCGCGCCAGTCCACATCTTTTGTACCGTATATGGACTCAAGAGATTGAAGTTGATTTGATCCAACTTTTGACTATCGGTTCTGTTGTCACGCTTTGGCCATTTTTGCGCATCACGGATAGTTCCCACTGTTCGCAGATTAGCTCCTGGAACTAGATAACTCTCGGAATTATTTTCTATTAGATAAGAGAATGGCAGGTTGGATGTGTCTGCGTGGTGGGTATGTCGTCCCATAACGAGCGAGAATGCTCCAATCTTGCTAGGCCATAGCAAGTAACTATCACTAGTCGTTTTGGCACCGCGCTCAGCAACACCTTGGTGAATAGGACCTAGTTTATACATATGGTTGGACTGGTTGCTTCCTGAACCTGCATTGAGGAAAGAGAACATACCCGCAATCAAAAGCGTGGACTTGTGGTGCGTGACTGTATAAGGTCCCGCAAAAATAGCACACGCTTCTCCGTGCATACCTTGACAGTTGCTAAAAAAGAGTGATTCGCTCGCGGAATAATGTTTATCAAAGACACATCCTTGTCCCACAAAACATTTGTCAACAAGTGTAGAATCATCAATCTTGACTCCAGAACAGATGATAAAGTCGGAACATTTCACGCCACTTCCAAGACGGACAGGCGCCAGATCATTGGAGTTGACACTACCATTTTTGAGGCGGCTAACGCCAATTAATTCGGCATAATCTCCAATTCTGACATTCTTAATACTTCCGCAATTGATAATGCGTACATGTTGCCCAATCTCTCCCACTTCTGAAGTCTGTTTTTCCGCATAGGCGTCAATGAGCATTTCGACTTGCTTGATCATTTGTGGGCGATGGCGATAGAGAGTTAGGATATATGCTAAACTAGCTGATAAACAATCGAATATAGGAATCTCACGGCCACCTCCTTCGTTCATCACAGGCACACGCACACCATTACCGAACGAAGAAATGCCATCTACAAGAATGGCATTGACATTCTCAATACAAGTGCCATCACCTATGCGATAGTTTGCGATGTAATTGTGGATATTATACAAGCGTACATCGTTACCTATTTCGCAATTATGCAAGGTAGCATGGTAGATACCTGAATGTACGCTCAGCCCTCCCGGCAAGATTGTTTCACGTGCAAAGATACCTAATCGATTATGTCCAGAAAAACGGACATCATGAATATATTGTGTATCAAATCCTTCTGCTACTTCAATCCATTTCCAATCAGTAGCAGAACACCCCTGCGCTTGAAGTAGTGATATTTCGTTAGGAGTTAAAGATCTATATGTCATATGAATATAATACTTTATCCGATGATTAATGTGCTTGGAGCCAGTTGGTACCGACACCGCAGTCAGCAATGAGAGGTACGGTGAGATGCACTACATTCTGCATCTCACTAACCACTATTTCACGAACCTTATCTACCTCATTTTGAGGGACATTGAAGTTCAACTCATCGTGCACCTGCATAATCATTTGTGCCTTTAGTCCCTCCTCTTTCAGGCGTCGATGGATAGTGACCATTGCCATCTTGATAATATCCGCAGCTGTACCTTGGATAGGAGAATTGACTGCGTTGCGCTCGGCAAAGGAGCGGACTGTAGCATTATGTGACAAGATATCAGGGAGATAGCGTTTGCGTCCGAAGAGTGTAACCGCATAGCCCTGTTCACGGGCGAGTTGTTTTTGTTGCTCGATATAGTCAATCACACCTGGGAATGCAGCAAAATAGCCGTCGATGAGTGCTTTTGCCTCAGAACGAGAGCAGTCGAGTTGTTGGGCTAGGCCAAAGGCAGAAATACCATAAATAATACCGAAATTGGCCGTTTTGGCTTGTCTGCGTTGGTCTTTTGTGACATTTTCGATAGGTACATTGAATATCTTAGCCGCAGTTGCCGCGTGGATATCTTGCCCTGATCGGAATGCCTCAACAAGATGTGGATCCTGCGAGAAATGAGCCATAAGGCGCAGTTCAATCTGCGAATAATCGGCAGAGAGGAAGAGGCATCCCTCATCAGGAATCACAGCCTGACGAATGAGTTGTCCGCGCTCGGAACGGATGGGAAGATTCTGAAGATTAGGGTTGGAGGAGGATAGTCGTCCCGTAGCCGTAACCGTCTGGTTATAAGTAGTATGAATCTTCCCAGTGGTAGGATTGATATAAGTTGGCAGGGCAGAGATATAGGTAGAAATCAGTTTCTTGAGTTCGCGGTAAGCGAGGATCATTCCTACCACAGGATGCTTGGGTTTGAGGGCAAGCAGTACTTCCTCAGAAGTGGAATATTGTCCGTTCTTAGATTTTTTCGCTTTGGCATCAAGTTGCAGTTGGTCGAAAAGCACCTCTCCTACTTGCTTTGGCGAATTGATATTGAAGGTTGTTGAGGCAGATGTATATATCTGTTGCTCAAGGGTTTGCAGTTCCTCATTGAGTTGAGTCTCCGCCTGCTTGAGCATAGGTACATCAATGCGTACACCCGCCTGCTCCATCTCGCGAAGGATGGCGGAAAGTGGCAGTTCGACCTCTTGGTAGAGGTTCCAAAGCGAAGAATCAGCCTTCAGCGCATCCCAGTTTATCGGTTGATTAGGATTGAAAGCCACCTCAGGATTCAACAAATAACTTACTAGCCGTCCCTCTACCGAATCACTTGTATCGTTCGGTAAGCCTTCGGTATCGTTTCGGAGTGGTAACGGAGTGGTAACGGGATTGATAGATGCAAAGAGGTCAAGAGTAGCTTCGGTCTTCGTGGATTTTTTGGAGCCTATCCCACCCCTCCTTGAAGGGAGGGAGTTTTGTTGATTGGGAGCTTGTTTGAGAAGAGAATTGAACTCTAGCTCTCTGTACAAAGGTGCCAACTTATCCCAGTTTTTCTCCTGATACACAAGCGATTGCGCATCAAAATCTATTGGGACATCGGTTTTGATAGTCGCTAAGAAATAGGAGAAACGAATATCCTCCACTTGCTCCTGCACTTTGCGTTGAAGGGCACCCTTTAGTTGGTCGGTATTGGCAAGCAGATTATCAATCGAACCGAACTGTTGCAAGAGTTGCACAGCCGTTTTCTCTCCCACTCCTTTACAGCCAGGGATATTATCACTACTATCGCCCATCAGTCCGAGCAGGTCAATCACTTGCGATTGATTTTGCAATCCATATTTTTCGCACACCTCTTGTGGGCCGAGCTTTTCAAATCCTCCAGTATGGCGTGGACGATACATAAAAATATGTTCCGAAACAAGCTGACCATAGTCTTTGTCGGGTGTAGCCATATAGACCTCAAATCCCTCTTTCTCGGCCTTGTGTGCGAGTGTGCCAATCAGGTCATCTGCCTCGTATCCAGATACTTCAAGCACAGGCACATTCATTGCTTGGAGAATCTGTTTGATACGAGGGACAGCCCAACGTATATCCTCCGGAGTCTCTTGTCGTTGCGCCTTGTATTGCTCAAATGCCTCGTGGCGGAAAGTAGGACCTACGGGGTCAAAAGCCACCGCTATATGACTGGGTTTGAGACGCTTAAGCAAGTCTTCGAAGGTAACTATAAAGCCAAAAATTGCTGAGGTATTTTCCCCGCGCGAGTTCATACGAGGTGCGCGAATGAAAGCGTAGTACGCGCGATAAATCATCGCATACGCATCTATGAGGAGGAGAGTTTTCATAATTAGAATTATGAATTAAGAATTTTGAATTACCACGCAATCGGAGACTGTCCGTGTTGTAGTAAGTAGTTATTAGCTTGAGAGAAATGTCCGCAACCAATAAACCCGCGATACGCACTCAGAGGACTAGGATGGACAGTGGTGAGCACAAGATGACGCTTGCGGTCGATGAACTGCCCTTTGCGTTGCGCATAACTTCCCCAAAGCATGAAAACGATGTTCTCTCGCTGATTATTAAGCGCTTGTATGGCAGCATCGGTAAGTTCTTCCCACCCTTTTCCTTGGTGACTACCCGCACGGTGTGCCTCCACAGTGAGGGTAGCATTGAGTAAAAGGACACCCTGCTCTGCCCAATGGGTAAGATTGCCAGAAGTAGGGATTGGCTTGCCAAGATCACGATTAAGTTCCTTGTAAATATTCTCTAACGAAGGCGGAATACGTACGCCATCTTGCACGGAGAAACAAAGTCCATGTGCCTGATTAACATCATGATACGGGTCTTGACCAATAATCACCACGCGCACTTTATCAAACGGGCAAAGGTCAAATGCGCGGAAGATCTGCCCAGCGGGTGGGAAACATTGCGTAGTACGATAAGCTTGGCGCACAAAATCGGTCAGCAACTCGAAATATGGTTTGTCGAATTCGGGTTGCAACACTTGTCGCCAACTCTCATCAATACGTACATTCATAGCTCTTTAGTCTTTCAGAATGAGCATCGCATCGCCATAGTCACCAAAACGATAACCCTCTTTGACCGCCTCTTTATATGCCTTCATTACCACATCATGCTCGCCGAATGCAGTAACCATCATCAATTGAGAAGACATTGGCATGTAGAAGTTCACGAAGAAAGCGTTGGCAACGGTGAAATCATATGGAGGATAGATGAACTTATTGGTCCATCCTTCATATGCTTTGATTTGTCCGTTAGTACCCACCACATGCTCTAGCGCACGCATTACCTCAGTACCAACTGCACAAACACGGTTATTGTTGGCATGTGCCTTATCTACAGCAGCGACCAATTGAGGAGAAATACTAATTTGCTCGCTCTCCACTTTGTGTTTAGATAAGTCTTCCACATCCACGGATTTGAAGTTACCTAATCCCATATGCGAAGTTAGGGTATATACATTTACCCCACGAATCTCTAAACGCTTGAGAAGGTTTTTCGAGAAATGCATACCCGCAGCAGGTGCAGCAACTGCACCAATCTTCTCCGCAAATACAGTTTGATAGCGCTCTTCATCCATCTCATCTACGGGCAGGTCACCAAAGACCTCTTCGTATTTCTCTTGGTTTTCTTCATCCATTGGACGATGAATATATTTTGGCAATGGTGTTACGCCCATTGCATAGAGGTGCTGCACAAAGTCATCTCCCTCATAATCTGTCAAGAAACGCAAGGTACGACCGCGAGAGGTGGTATTATCAATCACTTCTGCGACAATGGTAGCATCTTCATCAAAGAACAACTTATTACCAATACGAATTTTGCGCGCAGGATCCACCAACACATCCCAGTAGCGATTCTCATGTTGCAATTCACGCAACAAGAAGACCTCAATATTCGCTAACGTTTTCTCCTTTTGTGCATATAAGCGAGCTGGGAAGACCTTGGTATCGTTGGCAATCACCACATCATCTTCGTCGAAATACGAAGCAAAATCAGTCATCATCTTATGCTCAATAACACCTGTTTTGGTGTGCAATACCAACAATCGAGCATCATCACGAAAACGACTTGGAAACTGAGCGATTTGCTCCTCTGGTAATTTGAATTTGAAGTTACTTAATTTCATTATCTATCAAAGTTGTAAATTGTTCAAATGTCATGCAATCCTCTACACGAATATCCCCCACTCTTGTTCTTCGCAGTGCAATCAAATGTGCTCCACTATTCAAGCGCTGACCGATGTCGCGTGCCAGCGCACGGATATATGTACCTTTGGAGCACACGATACGCAAGGTCAATTGCATCTTTAGCTCGTCAAACTCCAGAATCTCAATCTCATCAATCACCAGCAGTTTGGCTTTCAGTTCCACCTCTTCACCCTGTCGAGCTAACTTATACGCACGTTTGCCGTCCACCTTAACAGCAGAAAACATAGGTGGTACCTGCCATTGTTCGCCTTCGAACGTAGGGATTACTTCCTCAATCAAGGCGCGCGTAATATGACCCGTTGGATAGGTGGCATCAATCTCCTTTTCGAGATCAAAACTTGGCGTAGTTGCACCTAATTGTAAAGTTGCAACGTACTCTTTTTGGTGGGCTTGCAGTTGGTCTATTAGTTTGGTCTTCTTACCTGTACAAACCACGACAACCCCTGTGGCCAATGGATCAAGTGTTCCAGAATGACCTACCTTGAGTTTTTTTACTCCTAATCTATTGCACAACAGCCATCTAGCCTTACCCACGACATCAAAACTAGTCCAGCGATAGGGCTTATCAAATGCCAATATTTCTCCCTCAACAAAGTCCATATACAATAGCAAACACACCCATACAGAGGCAATAGATTGCGAAATAAATCAATTTTTGTTTACGTACTATGTTAATCATGAACTTACATGCCAAACAGCCCGATGCAAATGCTGCGACAAAACCCACCAGCATTGGCACTAGTCCCAGCGAACTAACCACTTCGCCACTTAACAAATCGAGCAACTCCAAAAAGGCTTCGCCTAAAATTGGTATCAACACCATCAAGAATGAGAACTTGGTCACACTCTCCTTCTTCACGCCACACAGCAATCCCGTAGCAATAGTCGTTCCACTACGGCTCAATCCGGGTAATACTGCAACCGCTTGAGACAAACCAATGATAATCGCATCCTTGTAGCCAACTTCATGTCCCATGCCCTCACGACGCTTACTCAACCATTCACTGAAATACAGCAAGATAGCTGTCACACATAAGCAAATACCCACTAGCAACAAACCACTACCAAAGAAACTCTCCACTTGCTCTTTGAAGAACATTCCAACTACAAAAACAGGAATCATTGATACCAAAATCATGGCCACATAATTCTTGTCTTCGTTCCATTTTGTTGTTGTAAATGTACCCTTAAAGAGTTGAGCAACTTCTTTCCACAAGATTGCCAGTGTAGAAAGTACAGTGGCCGTATGAACAACGATTGCGAAGGTAAGATTCTCTTCGCCTGCGGTGCCTAGCAAAGCCTGGCCTATCTCCAAATGTCCCGATGAGGATACTGGCAAAAACTCCGTCAAGCCTTGTATAATGCCTAAAACCAATGCTTCCCACCAACTCATTTCTTACGAGGCTTGTATAATATAGCTACGATCATTGCCAAAAATCCAAACAACGCAATCATCGGGCCTATTGTAATACGACGAAAAGAAAAAATATCTGGATTATACTCCGTTGCGCCACTGGGTTCACCTACCATCAACGCAAAACCAATCACCACAACAACTAAACTAATGGCGATTAAGATAGCATTTATTTTCGGAAGATTATATTTCATACAACTTATTGGTTTTCATTCGAATATATCTATTGGTTGCAGCTAGAGAAGCCAAGAAAGTGATTATCAATCCAGTCAGCACAATAATCGCAATCAAAAATACAATATTCTTAGTATTCAACGAGAACAACATCACGCCCAAACGGTTCGCACAAGAATAATACGCCAATGCCAACATACCACATGCCACCACAGCCGCTTCCAGACCCATAAGGATATTACGACGTATAAACGGCCACTTAATCACCCATGGCGTAGCACCAACTAGGCGCATCGTATTGATTAAAAAGCGCTTTGAATATACCTGCAATTGAATGGTATTGCTAATTAGCACTAATGCAATCACCAACAAAGCTAGTCCTATTACCAACAAGATCAAGGACGCCTCTCCCAAGTTCTTATCCAAGGTTTTTAACACATCTTCCTGATAAAGAACTTTATTCACATAGGGTAACGTTAACAACTGCTGCTCTATTTGCACGACACTATCAGATTGCGCATAAGTAGCATTCAAATGTACTTCAAACGCATCTGTTAATGGATTATAACCTAGAAATTTCTGGGGGTCCTCACCTAGATTATCAATATGCTCTTGAAGAGCTTCTTCCTTTGTGATATAACGAAAATCCAGCACATAGGGAGCACTTGATATTACGCGTTGCATACGAGTTAATTCATCTGCGGTGGTTTCTTCTTGCAGTACGATTGTCAATACCACATTCTCACGCACATAACGAATCAACTCACGTGCCGACATCAACATCACGCACTCCAATCCTACCAAAAACAACACCAACGATATAGACATCGTTGTGGTAAAATACATATTGAATATACTACGACTTTTCATTATATGGAAGAAAGGGCAGGTGATGTCACCCGCCCTAAAGTACTCTTCTAATTAATACTCCCACAAATCTTGTTCGGCGCTCAACAACTCCCACTCTATACGCTCTTGCTCCTTCTTAATCTCCTCTGGAGTAGTCGCAATTTCAGGTATCATACGACCGTACACATTGTTAGCTCCCACAAGGTAAGACGTGTACAACTTTTGGGCAAAGAAGTCGTCAAATGTTACGCGTTTGGTATCATTACCACGAGGAGTAACATACTGTTGCGCCATGTATGGACGGAATGCATCAAATGGCACCCAGAACAAGATTTGTCCATAAAGCGCATCCATAATTGGCATATCCTCGTAATAGGTCACATTATCCGAGTGCATTGGCGCAATCGCTAGAATTTTAGAATACATGCGAGAATAGTGCTTATCGAAGAAGACTACCTCTTGAATCATATACTTCAACTGATTACGTACAAAACTCTCATAGGAATAACCATTGAAGCTCATCTTACCTGTGATAGAATCATAGTTGAGAAGCATATACTCTGATGTGGCTATATTACCATCACCATACCCCTCACGATCAGTGTTCAAGATAGTAGGAATCAATTCCTTTGGCATTGCACCCAAATTAAAATAAGGTTTGATATCACCTACCGTATTAGATTTCTCATATACAGGCATACCTTGTTCGATAGCGCGCAACAAAGTTCTAAACAACGAACTATACTGAGGATCCTCAGAAGTAAGAGGGGTGTATAATTGGTAATTTTGTTTTAGACGCATATCTACAATACGATACACAATACGTGACCATACCACATCATCTGCACGGTGAGAAATGCTTACCAACGTATCAGAAGACTCCTGCAACTCCTGAGTCTCTAAACGAACGATACCCATGTCGTCAAAAAACGAATTTACTTGATGCTGTGCATAACTCATTACGCTCGCCAACATCACAATAGCTAAAATACTGATTTTCTTCATAATACGTATTAATTTAATTCTATTGGCAAACCGCGAAGTTGAATTTCTTTACCATCGGGTCCTTTTGCCTTAATATACATCAAGTTTATAGTGTTACCTTGTTTAAGTTTCTTAATAGCCGCTAGGGTCTTATTATCAAAACGGTCTCCTTTGACTGATAACGAAGCGCCAGTTGGTAATTTCACTTGGAAACCAACAATATCAAATTTGGCTTGGATCAAACCATCTGCACCATACGAAGCTACAATTCTATTTTTTGGATTAATCAACTGAGCACGTGGAATACGCATCTCCTCTGTTGGAACACCATTAATCTCAAAATAAGCATCTGGACGAGGTAAGTTTTTCACACGATATGTATGTGAACCCATCAACATATCCTTATCGTTGACACGTGCATAGACTTCTATATTCAACTGATCTGACGAATTTGCTCGTGGTTTGATAATCCACAATCCATTCTTGGTCGTAATATCAGCTTGATTACATTTTACAACCAATGAGTGGCTACTCACACCAGGTACCGATATAGAGAATGGGTTGTCGTATCCTCTATACATGATATTCAAATCCATATTAGACACCGTTGCACTAGGCTCACCTACTGTATAAGAGCGCTCAAAATCAATATATTGCATCACGCCTTGTTGATCCATGTAACCAATCTTTCCTGTCAACTTTTGTGGGCCAACCGTTGTTGCGACAATTTCGTACACGCCATTACTTTGCAACTTCTGACCATTCACATAGTACTCTGGGGCACGAGTTGAGTCAATGGCAGCCAAAATAATCTGAGCGGTAAATTTATTACCTTTCACTACATAATCCGCAGAAGGGATCACATAGGCACTGAACTTATTAACGCGTAAGTCGGTTGCGTCGGTTTGCTCCAACAAATAACGTACTGCACGCCCCTCACAACGAAGGATATCGTTTTGCAACTTAGTCAATACCGTAAGACACGCACACATTGGCATCTCATTGAACAATGTATTCTCCCAAGAAATTGAATCACCAGAGGTATTCACACCACGAGGAGTAACAAAGGTTCTATTAAATTCTGCATCCAACACTGGGCTATGTCCTGTGATATCAACCATAAACTCGCGATAGGCATTAATCTTGTCTTTCAAGATGAGTGCATGCCTTTCGTTGATAGCATATTGGTGGGGAACGTTGGTATCATCCTGCTTTTTCACGTCACGAACACGTGCGTTGGTTTTTGCATCTTTACCATCAGCAAAGAGCACCATCTCATCCTTGAAATTTTGCACATAAGCGTAGAATTCTTCCGATGATTGCTTCACCAACATCGCTTTGTCATACCATTCTTGAGTTTTCTCTGGATTTTGCTCCAAAGCAGCGTTGAATTGCGAGTAAATATCAAGGTTACTTTCGTTGATAGTTGCAATCGTCTCATGCAAACTATCATCCACCTGAGTATAACCATTCAAGATGGCTGCACTGACGTTGAGCGCCAACATGGCGGTCAACACCAAGTACATCATACTAATCATTTTTTGTCTCGGTGTTTCCGGACAATTCTTTGCTCCACCCATATATTATATATAATAAGGTATAAAGACTACTATCATCAAGATAGTGCGTTCAACATATTTCCATATACTTTATTCAAGTCTGCCACTTGATTTGCCAATTGCTTAGCTCCAGCAGCATACGCCTCTTGGCTCTTCTTAGCAGTTTCTGCCACATCTATCATAGCTTTCACATTTGCTGAGAGAGCCTCCACTTGAGCAGTAGCACCTACCACCTTTTCGGTCTGAGCCTTATATGCATCTACCTGTGATTGCAATGATTTCAGTTGCAATTCATATACGCTATTCAAAGTATTCAACTGCGCAGAAATTGCTTTTACTTGATTCTCGTAAGCCTTAGTACCTGCTGCTACTTTCTGCATATCAGCATTCACCTGAGCATAAGTAGCGGTCAACTCACTACCTTTTTCTCCGATAGCTTTACCTGCTACTACAAATTGCTCTGCGGCAACGCCTGCTGCATCCAATTTCTCATTCAACTTGTTAGTTGCTACAGCCACTGTACCCAACTCGCTCAATTGATTAGCTGTCTTGCTCAAATTGGCTATACCCACTTTCAATGCCTCTACGGCTTTTTCATCTATCACAGGAACATTCGCTGATTGTTTACCACCTTCTGCTCCAGCTCCCAACAAAGTTGGACGTGGACGAGATTGCAACTCTTCCAACAATTGAGGCTCAGTGCCATACTCCATCAATTGTGGGAAAACGTTCTCCCAGTGAAAATCAGCATGAGGCTTATCTAAGCAACCGATAGCGAACAACAGTGCCTCGATACCCATACCAACGGTCAACATAATACCAGCACCAGGGAAGTGCATAATCTTAAATAATGCACCTACGATTACCACCGAAGCACCCAATGAATATACTGCTCCTACCACTTTCTTACCTTGATAGGACTCATACCAGTGCATGAACTTTGCCCATGCACCTTTCTTAACTGTTTCTTGTGAACTCATATCTTTATCTTTTTATTTTCAATCAGTTTATTTTTCTCCAATATGTGAACGAACACAACGGAAGCCGATATAAGAACGACATTCTTGTTGATATTCATAGGTACGAACACCACATTGCAAATAGTAACTCACATCTTTCCAACTACCACCCTTTACCACTTTACGCTTCAACACGTCTGGATCATCCTTGCGCGCGATATACGTATAATCAGGGTTCATGTCATGCACACGCACGTTAGCTGTACTTGAGTAGGAAGATGCAGTCCATTCTGCCACATTACCTGCCATATCGTACAAACCAAAATCATTTGGCTCGAAGTGACCTACAACCATAGTTGAGACACTAGTATCATCATGATACGAGCCACGATATGGCTTGAAGTTTGCCAAGAAGCAACCCTCTTTGTCACGTGCATACTTATTACCCCAAGGATACATCGCCACACGACGACCACCACGAGCAGCATACTCCCACTCGGCTTCTGTTGGCAAACGATACTCATTTACCAATTGCTTACCTACTGTGCGAAGCAAATTAGTACGCCAATGACAGAAAGCATGAGCTTGCTCCCAAGTTACACCCACCACAGGATATTCAGAATAACTTGGCATGTTAAAATATCCATACAACAGTGGATCGTTATACGAGAACTCGAAATCACGTGCCCAAACTAAAGTATCTGGATAAACACAAATTATTGCATTGGTTAGCAAATCGTTAGGCTCACGCAAAGCACGAGTTACTGTCTCCGCCTTGATCTCACCATCCTCTACCCAAAAACTATCTACACGCACGGTGGCACCCTTAGGATACTTACTTGTAGAAACATTGAAGCGATTAGCCAATTTCGCTGCCTCATCCAAGTTCTTCCAACTATAGTTATAGCGCAACTCTGTGGTACGAAGCGCACCTTGACCATTGTCGTAGAACAATGGAGCCAAAGCTTCTGACACTGGATCATCCATCACAAAACGTTGGTTCCATGGGATTCGCTCTTTCCAGTTGATAAACACCTTCTCATCATCACGCTCATACTTAGGTTGCAACGCATATGGGCTATCCTCACCCATTTCTTCTATTAACAATGTGTAAGCAATAGAATCGCGTACCCAATTCACAAACTGACGATACTCACTGTTGGTAATCTCGGTCTCATCCATCCAGAACGCATTCACAGTTACCATCACATTATTGTCTGGTTGAGAAAAAATGGCTGATTGCTCGTTTGCACCCATCAAAAAAGCACCTTTGCGAATAAACACCATTCCATAAGGATTAGCCTCGCCCATAGGACCAGCTACACTTGCTCCCACCAACTCACCCGCAGGCTTGTTGCACGCTGACATCAGCAGCGCAAGAACAAAAATTGGCAAAAATTTTGCTACTTTCATAATTGTTTTTTTAATTATAGATATCTAATACTTTTATACTTATTTGTATGCTTTGGCTTCAGCACATTAAAACCGTAAGCCAAATACAATTCATGCGATCCATAACTCTCTTTTATCAACGCATTGGCTGGTAACTCATACGTATAACCCAACTGCAATCCATTAATAATATCCAACCCAACTATCAAATTCACACTTCCTGCGATGCGATAACCCAATCCAAAGCGATAACGTTTCTGCAACTGAGCCAACATTGTCAAATTCACATCCCAACCCCTAAAATCCGTCATTACCATCGCGCTCGGAAGCAACATCCAATCTTTATGCTTCAACTGCCAATTATATCCACCCGCAATATACATCGTCCCCCTTACCGTTACCTCTGTGCGGTCACTCCATTTCAATGTAGGATTTGTCAAATGACCATAACTCACACCTGCCCACCATTGCGCACTCGAATAATACACACCTAAACCCATATCAAACCCCATACCCGAAGCACCATTCTCGCTACCTCCACCTGACACCTGAGGTATCGCATTATCCCCTTCCACGTGGTAATCATCCTGACCAGCACCTAAATCCACACTATCCACCGCAAAGCTCAAATTAATCAAGCCCAAATCCGCACCTATACTCAAATAACCCTTGCCCAAACGAATCTTGTACGCGTATTCCACATACAAACTTTGATTCGAAAATAAGCCAAATCGGTCATTCATAAAGCGCACGCCTGCGCCATGATGCGTCTTGCCTATCACAAATGGTGATGAAAACGAAACATTCGTCGTCATGGGCGCGCCTTGAATACCCGTAAAATCCATACGGTGACTACCAAACACGCGCATCAAATCACCATCACCCACTGCAGCTGGATTATAGGCCGATTGCATAAACATATATTGACCCATCTGCGCATCAAACTGGGCTCGCAATGCTACCAAACCATTGACCAACGCAAATAATAGTACAATATAACGCCTCACAACTACTCTCCTATTCGCTGCAACCGTGATTCAATCAATACTCCTCCTCATCAAAGAAGAAGTCATCTTTTGTAGGATAATCAGGCCACAAGTCCTCTATACACTCATAAATTTCCTCATCATCCTCTATCTCTTGAAGGTTTTCAATCACCTCCATTGGAGCACCTATACGCTGAGCATAGTCCAACAACTCATCCTTAGTTGCTGGCCATGGTGCATCCTCAATCTTCGAAGCTAATTCTAAAGTCCAATACATAACTAACACAAACGCTCTAAGCGCTTTTTACCGAAATATCGCGCAAAAGTAGTAAAAAAATATCAAATACGCAAATTTTTCGGCAAATTTGTCTTATTTTTCCCAAAGATATACCTGTATTTCTAAATTCTTTGCTATAAATCGAGCCAAAACAAAGCAATAATCGCTCAATCTATTCACAAATTCCCATACTGACTCCGTCACAGTTTCACCCGTCTCCTCATGCCAAACGACCATACTTCTTTCCAATCTTCTACATACACACCTGCACACGTGACAAAGCGACACCTCTCTGCTGCCACCAGGCAAGATAAACGCCCGCAATTCTTCCAACTCGCTCTGCATCTCATCTATCCACCCCTCTACCTTGCTCACATTCTCTGCGGAAAACACCATATCGCTACCTGCCAACACAGCACCTAGATCAAACAATCGGTTCTGCAACCAACCCAGCTGTTTATCCACATTCTGCGCCCATGCTGCGCCACATCCTACCACTTCACTACGCAGCAAACCAACATAGCTATTCAGCTCATCTGCAGTACCATACGCCTCCAAACGCAAGTCCGATTTACTCACTCTTTTGCCTGTTGCAAGCGACGTCCTACCCTTGTCGCCTGACTTTGTGTATATCTTCATAATCGCATTGTATAATGTCGTTTCCAATAATGCTTATCAAAAAACACCAACCCCATCTGATACAAATCTATTGTACTAGTCACCCGCTCATCCGCACAAATCGCTTTCCATGCCTTTTCCATTTCCTCACTATAGTGAATATCATCCACCACTATCACACTCTTCTCGCGCACTTTCCCCGCCAACACATCAAAATACTCACACGTACTCACATACGTATGATTGGCATCAATAAATGCCACGTCCAAGTGCTCAATATCCCGTGTCAATTGCTCTGCATCAATCTCCCCCACTCTACATTCTATATTATTAATATTCAACGCCTTCCAATTTTCTTTCGCTATATTCGCCACCGCCTCACAACCCTCAAATGTCACCACCCTATTCCTACTATCCATCGCCGCCATGTATGCAGTCGTCACACCCAAACTCGTACCCAGTTCTACAATCGTCAATCCTTTTCTATCTTCTAACGTCTCATCGCCAATTCCTCCCCTTGAGGGGGAGGTTAGGAGGGGGCTCCCCAACCAATTCACCAATCGACTCAGCATCTGTGCATACTTCCTCTTCGCCAAACTCCTCCTCGCTATATCACACACGCGCCTCACATCTCTAAACTCTAAACTGTAGGCAGCCTCGCTGCCGTTCTCTAAACTGCGCGATTTTATCGCGCTTCCATAATCCACAAACTCCAACTCCCTTTCATCCCGCAGCATTTTCTCGCGACAACGCTCTATTTCTCCCCATATATAGTAAGCGTTTTTATCCATCATCACCATCCTCACCCACTCAAACAGGTATGGCGAATGCACCCCCTCACCGCCTGTATTCCAAGCGGTCAACTGATGCCTTAGCCACGACTTTGCACGATATAATGCTACCTTCAATTCCATAATTCGCTGCAAAGATACAACTTTTTTTGCATATATCAAAAAAAAATCGTACCTTTGCGCTCAATATGCTACTCAACTATATTTGGATAGGACTTATTCTGCTAGCAGTCGTCATGGGCTGCGTACAGTTTTTTGCCTTTGGGCAAACCGATATTTTCTCTGAAATTCTCAACTCCACCTTCGCCTCTGCCAAGAATGGTTTTGAGATTTCCCTCGGTCTTACCGGCGTACTCGCCCTCTGGATGGGTATTCTCAACATCGGCCAACAAGGCGGAGTCGTCAACACCCTCTCGCGCGGTGTTGCACCTTTCTTTCGCCGCATCTTCCCCGAGATCCCGAACAACCACCCTGTCTATGGCACGATGTTCATGAATTTCGCCGCCAACATGCTCGGGCTTGACAATGCCGCTACCCCTATGGGGCTCAAAGCCATGGGCGAACTTCAAACGCTCAACGCAGATAAATCCAAGGCCAGCAACGCCATGATTATGTTCGTCGTACTCGGTGCCAGCGGACTGACCATCATTCCTACCACCATCATGGCGTATCGCGCACAACTTGGTGCTGCCAACCCTGCTGACGTCTTTCTTCCACTCCTCATAGCCACCTATTTTGCCACCCTCGGCGGACTACTTGCCTGTTGCGCTGCGCAAAAGATCAAGATATGGGACAAAGTCGTGTTGGGCGTACTCCTCGCCCTCACCGCCCTCGTGGTATTACTGCTTGTCCTCGCACAACGCCTGCCCGAAGAGACACTCTCCGCCATCTCTGCCCTCATCGCAGCAGTCATTCTGCTCGGCGTTATCTGCTGGTTTATCATTCAAGCATCCATCCGAAAAGTCAATGTATATGAGGCATTTATCGACGGAGCCAAAGACGGTTTTAAGACGGCCATCGGCATTATCCCCTACCTCATCGCCATCCTTGTAGCGGTGGGTATGTTCCGCGCCAGCGGAGCTATGGGCTTGCTCGAACAAGGGCTCGCACAACTCTTTGCGCTCGTGGGTATCAACCCCGACCTCTCCGCAGCCGTACCTACTGCTATCATGAAGCCTCTTTCGGGCAGTGGCGCACGCGGACTGATGATTGAGGCGATGACTACCCACGGTGCCGACTCGCTTGTTGGTCGCCTCTGCTGCATATTGCAAGGCACCACCGACACCACGTTCTATGTCTTAGCCGTTTACTTCGGCAGTGTCGGTATCAAAGACACCCGCCATGCGGTGGTTTGTTGCCTCATCGCCGACCTCATTGGTGTCATCGCCGCCTTCACCGTCGCCAACCTCTTCTTCGGCTAACCACACTTTTCACCTTTCACTTTTCACTTTTCACTTTTCAGTTTTCACCTTTCAGTTTTCACCTCCCATGATCACCTTCACTTCTGACAACACCCCCATGCCTGCCATTGACTTCCGCAAAGTCGAGCAATGGATCAAGAGTACCGCAGCACAATATGGTTATTCCGTAGGCGACCTCAATTATATCTTCTGCGACGATGAGAAGATCCTTGCTGTCAATCGCGAGTTCCTTCAGCACGACTACTATACCGACGTCATCACCTTTGATTATACCACGCGCACACGCGTGAATGGCGATATCTATATATCGCTCAACACGGTTGCTACTAATGCCGAACAAGTAGGCGCATCTTTCCTCCACGAACTGCACCGTATCATCATCCACGGCTTATTGCATCTCACTGGCCAAGCCGACAAAACCCCCGAAACCAAAGCACAGATGACTGCCAAAGAGGAAGCCGCTCTCCGCCACCTCCACCTCTAACCTTTCAGTTTTCAGTTTTACCCTTTCACTTTTCACCTTTCAACTGAAAAATTTGCTCAATTCAAAATAATTCACTATCTTTGCAGTCGAAATAGATAACCTCGTAAAATACCCGATATGTCTAAGACTCAAAATATAGAGCAGTTTAGTTATCCCAATCTCCTTGCACAAGTGAAGGTGCGTGTGAAGTTAGCTCAGCAACGGGCTATATATGCAGCTAATGATGAGTTACTGCGCATGTATTGGGACATTGGGCATATCTTATGTGAGGAGAAAAAGAAAATCGGTTGGGGTAATGGTGCGCTGAAACGCTTGTCTGAGGATATGCACAACTACTATCCCGAAATCAAGGGCTTTTCTGTGCGTAACTGCCAATGTATGATTCAGTTCTATGAAGAATACAACCAAGAACTGACCCTACCCAAATCGGGTACTCCAATTGCGCAACTGCCAGTTGCGCAATTAGGTAAAGCAAAAACGCAACCGGCGGTTGCGCAATTGCCAGAGTACAATTTCACGCTTCCTGTTATCCATCTGTCATGGACACACAATATCATTCTTATTCAGCGTGTTAAAGATATTCAGGCACGATATTGGTACATGATTCAGTCCATTGCTAATCATTGGTCAAAAGACTTTCTTATTGATGCTATCAAATTAGACTTCTATAAGAAACATGGTGCATTAGCAAACAATTTCGATATAGTTCTACCGCAACCAGAGGCAACCGAAGTCAAATCCATGCTCAAAGATCCATATGTCTTTGATATGCTTACTTTTACCGAAAGGTTTGACGAAGCAGATATAGAATTGGGACTCGTGAAAGAAATTGAGAAGTTCTTACTGGAGATGGGTACGGGCTTCGCTTTTATGGGACGACAATACCATTTGGATGTATGTGGTGATGATTATTATATTGACCTATTGATGTACAATACTTTTATGCATAGGTATATGGTCATTGAGTTGAAAAATACAGAATTCATGCCAGAGTATATTGGAAAACTCAACTTCTATTGTTCCGCAGTTGATGATATCTTGTGTCGCGAAGGCGATAACCAAACTATTGGTTTGTTGCTTTGTCGTAGCAAAGATAAGATCAAAGCCGAATACGCATTGCGTGATATCAACAAACCAATAGGTGTTTCTGATTACGAACTCGGCAATGCTTTACCAAAAGACATACGATCTTCGCTACCCTCTATTGAGGATATAGAACGAGATTTGAATGAATAATAACCTCATTAAATTACTTATCACTTATCACTCATAGTTTATAGTTAATCCGCAATGATACCGTTGCCCGACATATTTGATATAGCGTTATAAGCCTACACTTAATTTTCTAAGTCGAATAATTCAAGCATACAATATTATGAAAAAACTTTTCTCTATCGTGCTTCTCATGGCGTGCACTATCACGCTGATGGCACAAAGTAGCAACAACGAAGACGAGGTTGTTAAGATTGAAAAATGGAATCAACACGCCTATCGCGAGGGCGAGGTGATTGTCAAGTTCAAAGCCGATGGCGCAGTGCAGATGCGTAAGAACGCCAAAGGCAAGTTCCAGACTGCCAGTATCAGTCAGGTAGATGCTCTCTTTGCGAAACTCGGCGTAGAGGAAGTAGAGGAGCTAATGCCTCAAGTGGGTGCTCGCAAAGCTCCACGCCGCATGCGTGCATACAACGGCGCAGAGGTAAAAGACCACGACCTCAGCAAACTCTATCTCATCCGCTTCAGCGAGCAAGTGGCTGCGCCTATGAGCAACGCGGGCGAGATGCGCACGGTGCACCAAGTGGTGGAGCAGTTGCAAGCCCTTGAGGAAGTGGAGTTTGCAGAACCAAACTACTTGGTATTTGCTTTAGCCATGGAGTCTGCTGATAGCGCGACTTATGTGGCAGAGCCACTTTATTCTGAGCAATGGGGTCCAGCAGCTATCAACTTACCAGCCCTATGGAATATGCCTAAGACCTCTACCAAACGTCCAGTAATCGCGATTCTTGATACAGGTGTAGATGTAGAACACCCTGATCTCAAAGACAATATCTGGGTAAACGAAAAAGAGAAGAACGGTGTTGCAGGTAAAGACGACGATGGCAACGGTATCGTGGACGATATTTATGGCTATGATTTTGTCAACCAAACAGGTAACATGGCGGATTTCAACGGTCACGGTACCCACTGTGCAGGTATTGCAGCAGCAGTTGGCAACAACGGCATTGGTATCACAGGTGCCAACCCTGACGCGCTTATCATGCCTATCACCGTTATGCAATCCGATGGTACCGGTGATGTGGCTACTATCATCAAGGGTATTGACTATGCTGCTGCCAATGGTGCAGATGTCATCAGCATGAGTTTGGGGGGATATAGCTACTCTATGGCAGAGGAGCAAGCCTTAGGCAAGGCATACGCTACCGCTGTAATAGTAGCTGCAGCAGGAAATGATGGTCAGCCTATAGAAAAATTGCTGGTATATCCTGGTTGTTTGCAATTCATATTGGGCGTGCAAGCAACTACTCCAGGAGGTGGATTGGCAGGATTTAGTAATAGGGATAGCGATCCTATTTATACAACCTATAGTACCGAAACAGATCTATACAACTACGAACTTCGCGCTCCTGGAACAGGAATAATGAGTACCTATCCACAAGGTCGATACAAAAAACTGCAAGGTACTTCTATGGCAACACCTATGGCAGCAGGTGCCATCTCGCGTCTATTGCAATGCAAGGAATACAATAGTTGGGAGTTGCTTTTTGGCGATCTAATTTATACTGCAAACACAGATACTGTAATTGATATTTATGCTGCGTACAAAATCACGGATGCCGACCGTAAACCCAATTTGCGACAGGTAACTTATTATCTTACCGATACCCTTGGCGATAATGATAGTCGTGCAGATGCAGGCGACACGATAGCCCTTTATCCAGTTCTTCGTAACGATTGGGGACAAGCAGAGAATATACGCATGTGGATGGAAGTAGGTTATTACGATGGTACAGGCGATTTCGTACCCGATGACACTACATTGATAACTTTCTTAACCGATACAGTAGATTTCGGACGTCCATTGAGTAGTTACGCAAAAAATAGGTCAGTTAATCCGATTCGTTTTGTAGTCAATAAGAAATGCGTGGATGGACGACATATTAATCTTTGTCTTCGTGCTAAATGCGATAACATGATGCAGAGCTTAACACAAAATAATGTCATTAAAGTAGAGAATGGCGTAGAGATCGGTGGTATTTTAGAGGACGACCTGACACTCTATCCCGATGTACACTATATCGTAACGCGCGAGTTGTTGATTCCTTCAGGCATTACATTAATTATTAAGCCAGGTACAATTATTCGATTTAAAGATAATACAGGATTAACTTGCGAGGGGACTATAATTGCAAATGGAACTCCTGATAGTTTAATAGTATTTACAAAAGCCGAATTGGATCAAGGAAAGTTAGCTTCCTATAAGATCACATTTGGTAATTATAGCAAAATTGCATATGCTATGATATGCGATTTTGAATATGTTCAACCTTCTTATGGAGGAACGTTATCTAATTGTATTATCAAAGATGTAAGGTGGGAGTCTTATAGTTATTCAAATATGAACCAATGCGTTATAACAAATTGCCAGCAGGTACACGTAGGAGGTAGCACTCAATTCAATATAAATCAAACGAATATTGTTACAAACACTACATTTCTTTCTGGTGATCCAATATCATTACGATACAGATTGAAAAATTGTAATGCATTTTCTAATTTAGTTGGTGGTATTCCTATTAGTGCTACTTATTATATCAACTCTATTTCAGTTTTAAAGCCTTCCTATCCTTCTTATTTAGGTTCTGCCAGAGAAGACATTCTTCATTCCTACATTGCAGACTTTAATAACCCACTCCTAGAATCTGGAGCTGGATATGGAAAAGGAGTCGTTCATTTGGACTATGTTGCCAAAGAACCTATCCGAGAAGCCCATGGTATCGTATGGAAAGTGGTGGTCAACGGCTACGACGCACAAGATGAGTTCGAGATGCTCCCACCGTTAGGTGTGGGCAAACACAAATTTGAAGTGTATTTCAATCGTGCAATGGACACCTCTATTGTACCTCATATCTCTATGGGCGTTCGCCTGCCATATACCCAAAACATCATTGCAGAAGATGGTAGTTGGTCTGCGGATAGCACTATTTACACCGCATACCTCACTATCAATGGCAAAACCAATACAGATGGTCTGAACCGTATCTATGTTTATGGTGCAGAAGATACCGACCACTTCGAGATTCCGGAAGAGTACCACCGCTTCAATGTGCAAGTAGCAGCAACTGGTTCGCTCAGCACTGGACTGATGGCAGAAGCGGGACTTGGCAAAGTAGCCCTCACATGGCAAACCGATGAAGAAGATTTTGAAGACCTGCTCGGATATAACATCTATCGTTGGACTGAAGATACTATCAAGTGGGATAGACACTATGATAGCAGTTGCAAATGTTATATCGAAGCAGGTTGGAAATTTGACACCGTGCAAATTAGTCAGTCTCTCATTGACTCACAAGACACTGCTTTTGTGGACTTCGATGTAGTGCCAGGTAAGACGTATTACTATGTCATCAAGCAAGTTACCACATCCTTGTCTTCTTATTCTATTTCCAATCCAGTGGCAGCCACCCCATTGACTGCTCAAAAAGGCGATGCCAATGGTAGTATGAGTGTGGACGTGGCTGACGTAGTAACTGAAGTCGCATACCTCACAGGTAATAATCCACAACCATTTATCTTCGAGGCAGCAGATGTCAATAGCGACAACACCGTCAATATCCTCGACATCGTAGGTACAGTCAATATCATCACCAACCCTGCGGCTTCTTCGCTTGGCTTCTCAGACAACAACACCGCTACTTATAGCATCGAGGATGGTATTCTCTATGTGGAAACTCCAGTCGTACTCGGTGGTGTACAATTCTCCTTTGATGCAGAAGCAGAGATCTCAGCACTGGAGGCACTCAACGGCTTTGAGCAAGTGACTTGGAACACTGCAGACCATCTCAACTTCATGGCTTACTCCATGAGCGGCAAGACTCTCGGTGTCGGCAAACACGCACTGCTCTATGTGGGCGATGCAGAGATAAAGAAAATCATTCTCAGCAATACCCAAGGGCAAAACATACCTGCTATCCAACGCACCACCACCGACCTCTCATCCGTAGAAGCGATGCAAATGCGCTTACCAAATCCTAACCCATTCACTACGCAAGTGAATATCCCATATGTGGTAGGACAATCGGGCAAGCATGAGGTACGATTGGTATTTACCAACGTAGCAGGTTTGATGGTAGATAGTTATTCTGCTACTCAGACTTTCGGCGAATACACCTACACTTGGCGCCCAGGTGCGTTGCTAGAAGGCATGTACTTCGTGACCCTCTACGTGGACGGCAAGAAAATGCAAAGTAGCAAACTCGTTAAGGTGAACTAACCACAAAAGGTTTAGTTATGAAACAATTTTTGATACTATGCTTTGCTTGGTGCATAAGTACCTATGCCATGGCAAGCAATACCATCACTCTCTCTTCCGTTAGCGGGACACCGCAGACGGAAGTGGAGGTAGTCGTGTCGCTCAACAATACCGATGCCATCACAGCATTGGAGATGAATATCCCGCTGGGCGAGCACTTGTCGTATGTCAATAGTTCTGCCACCCTCGCTACCACACGCAGCAATGGACATCAACTATCCGCTGCACAAGTAGGACAGGAGTTGCGCATTTATATCTACAGCCTCAGTCTCAATGCCCTACAAGGTAACACGGGCGAACTGCTGACTTTCCGTTTGCTCTTAGGTAACGAGCCTGCCAATTACACGCTATCGCCTACCGTTGTTCTCAGTAATGCACAAGGCACATCCATCGACGGCAGCGTACAAGCAGGCAATGTAACTATCCAAGCACCCAAATTGCAGATAGTCAATCCGCAAATCGATTACGGACATATCCCTATTCGTGACACCTACACCAAGAATCTGCAACTCAAGAATGTCGGAAACTTACCTCTCACGATAGAGAATATCACCACCACCGACCCGCTGTTTGTACCCAAGCAAACAACGCTCACCATCGCTGCAGGACAAACCACATCCGTTGCTATTGACTACACCCCCACAGAGCGCGGCGCAGTCAATACAGAGGCAATCGTCAAGTCCAACGCCATCAATGGCGAACAAGTAGCGACTATCATGGCAGACCCCTTCTCCGTGAACGAACTGCATGTAGGTACAGCCAGCGGCATTGCCGATAGCATTGTGACCATCTCCCTCACAATGAACAACATGGAGCCTATCGTGGCGATGCAATGTGCTTTCAAACTACCCAAGCAGTTGGAGTATGTAGCAAACAGTTTGGCAGTCAACGCTACGCGCAACAACGGACATCAAGCCCTTTCTACCCTCCGTGGCGATACATTGTTTTTGGCTATCTTCTCTATGACCAATCAGCCATTGCACGCCAACGACGGCGAGGTAGCTACCTTCCAACTCCGCCTCAACGGCTCATCGGGTACCTATTACCTCAAACCCATTGATGTCGTACTCAGCAATATCACGGAGGAGAATATGGTATCAGCTACTTCGCAAGGCAAAGTTACCATCAAAGCCCCTGCTATCAGCAGCAACGCTTCGCTCGCTTTTGGTAGTCATGCTATCACCGAAGAGGCATATGCCACTCATTCCGTGCGAAATAATGGTAGTGCACCGTTAGTATTGGAACGCGCTACATTCTTGGCAGAGGGTTATCGCGTGGTGGAAGAATTACCTATCACCATAGCAAATGGCAAGACGACTACGATCACCGTGGCATATCAACCCACCGAGGAAGGCGACTTCTCCACCACAATGAACCTCTACACCAATGACCCTAACAACCGACTAAAGACAGTCGCTCTCTCTGGACATGTGTTCGAACCCAATGCTTTATCATTGACAGGACAAAGCAACCAAGATGGCACCTACACATTGTCGGTGGCAATGGACAACTACACCGATATTGTGGCAGTCCAATACGACCTGCATTGGCGTAGCGATATGACTACTTCGCAAGCGGCATTCACGCCATCGGAGCGAATGAGTAGTCATAGTTATTCCGTCACTCCATTGGGCAATAATGGCTACCGCATAATCCTCTTTTCGTTCTCTAATGCACTAATCAACGGACATGATGGGCTGCTAAACCAACTGGTATTCACTCCACAAGGAGATGTGAACTATTGTGGCAGTACTATTTCTATTGATAATATTGTGCTAAGTAATGCTGCTGGAAGCGACAAGACATCCGTTCCAACAACTTCTCTGCGTACAGCGCATACCAAATGGGAAAATGTCGCTGCAACCGCCTGCGACGAATATGTATGGAATGGTACAACTTATTCCGAAACAGGTATTTATATCGACACTATCCCTTCACAAGCAGGATGTGATAGTATTGTAACATTGCATTTGACCATCAACCGTAGCAGCACCACCGAGGAGACTGAGGTAGTATGCGATAGTTACACTTGGACTGATGGAAAGACCTACACCGAGTCGGGTACTTACTACCAATATCTACAAACAGTACATGGTTGTGATAGTACAGTAGTATTACACCTTACTATTAATAATAGTGTAGTGGTACCATACGAGGTAACCGCTTGCGACAGTTATACGTGGAGCAATGGTGTGACCTATACGCAATCAGGCGTTTACTATGACTCACTCAAAACTATACACGGTTGCGATAGTGTAGAGATTCTGACATTGACCATTAACTATAGCGATACTGCCACCTTCACTGCTACTGCTTGTGATAGTTACACTTGGCATGATAAGATATACACCACATCTGGAGTATATGAGTACCTAACTCAAACCATCAATGGCTGCGATAGTCTGGAGGTACTAACCCTGACCATCAACCGTAGCAGCACCACCGAGGAGACTGAGGTAGTATGCGACAGCTACACATGGACCGACGGCAAAACTTACACCGAGTCCGGAACGTATTACCAGTACCTACAAACCATCCACGGCTGCGATAGTACTGTGGTGCTCAACTTGACTGTCAACCGCAGTATCGAGGTTTCATACGAGGTAACCGCTTGCGACAGTTATACATGGAGCAATGGCAAGACCTATACACAATCAGGCGTGTACTACGACTCACTCAAAACTATACAAGGTTGCGATAGCGTAGAGATCCTGACATTGACCATTAACTATAGCGATACGGCATACTTTAGTGCAACGGCTTGCGATAGCTATGTATGGCATGATGAGACATACACCACATCTGGTGTATATGAGTACCTAACCCAAACCATCAATGGCTGCGATAGTTTAGAGGTACTGACCCTCACTATCAACAACAGCATCACTACGGAGCAGACAGAAGTAGCCTGCGATAGTTACACTTGGACTGATGGCAAGACCTACACCGAGTCGGGTACTTACTACCAATATCGACAAACTGTACTTGGTTGTGATAGTACAGTAGTATTACACCTTACTATTAATAATAGTGTAGTAGTACCATACGAGGTAACTACTTGCGACAGTTATACATGGAGCAATGGCAAGACCTATACACAATCAGGCGTGTACTACGACTCACTCAAAACTATACAAGGTTGCGATAGTGTAGAGATTCTGACATTGACCATCAACTATAGCGATACTGCTACCTTCACCGCTACTGCTTGTGATAGTTATGTATGGCATGATAAGACATACACCACATCTGGTGTATATGAGTACCTAACTAAAACCGTCAATGGCTGCGATAGTCTGGAGGTACTGACCCTCACTATCAACAACAGCATCACTACGGAGCAGACAGAAGTTTCTTGCGATAGTTACACTTGGACTGATGGAAAGACCTACACCGAGTCGGGTACTTACTACCAATACTTGCAAACTGTACATGGTTGTGATAGTATAGTGGTATTACACCTTACTATTAATAATAGTGTAGTAGTACCATACGAGGTGACAACTTGCGACAGTTATACCTGGAGCAATGGTGTGACCTATACGCAATCGGGCGTATACTACGACTCACTCAAAACCATATACGGTTGCGATAGTGTAGAGATCTTGACGTTGACCATCAACTATAGCGATACGGCCTACTTTGGTGCCACATCGTGCGATAGTTACGTATGGCATGATGAGACATATACCGCCTCAGGAACATACGAGTACTTGACACAAACTATCCGTGGTTGTGACAGTTTGGAGGTTTTGACCCTAACCATCAACCGTAGTGTAACAAGCGAGGAGACATATGTATCTTGTGATTCATATACTTGGAATGGTGAGACTTACAGCGAGAGTGGGGAATATGTTTACATTACAGTCGCTGCCAACGGCTGCGATAGTATTGTTACTTTGCATTTGACCATTCTGCCTGATGCTACCACAGAAAGCGAAACGCTTGTGCTTTGTCCTTCAGAACTGCCATATGAGTGGTATGAGCAAGTACTTACTGAGGCTGGTACCTATACTGCAACCGAACAATACGCTGGTATGGAGTGCGATAGCGTCATCCACGAACTGACAGTGAATGTGTATGTACAGACATTGCCAGCCCAGGTGACACTACCTATCGTTCGCACGGGTGAAGCGATTGATGTGACTACTCCAACCGCCGAGATTCAAGCACATATGGCTGCTGAGACATGGTATGCTCCTAATGCATTGGTAGCTTGGTATGTCATGAATAATAGCGACTGGACAGCATTAACAGATGAACCTGTAGCAACTGGCATCACAGAGGTGATACTCAAATATGCTGTAGAAACGGACTGTGGCAATATAGAATCCGACAAGATGGTTATTGCAGTAGAGACGACGGATGTTGAGAACACGCAAAGCCAATCGCCAAGCTCCAATTGCCAAAAGATACTCTACGAAGACCATATCTATATCCTCCGCGAAGGCAAAGTATATAGTGTCATGGGACATGAGATGTGTAATGTCACCCTGCGTGATTAAGAATGGTGCATTGATTTTCAAGGAGAAAGGATCTCGGAATCAATTTCTGCGGACTTTTGAGAATGTCTGAGAATGTGTTCGCAGGAAGTCCGTGGGAATATCAATCTTTTGGTCAAGTGTCTGATTATCAATCATACTTGATATAAAAGACAGATACCGTAAATACCGTATTTCCCGTATTGCGTAAAATCAAATACGGGATTTACGGGAAATACGGTCGCTATTATTATACCCCCGTAACTACAAAGTTACAGAATCTATACCAATGGGATAAGCATGGGAAATGAATCACATAGTAATCACATACTAATCTCATAGTTATCACATAGTAGATATAGTAAAGGTATAGTATGAACCCGTCAAGGACCCGTAATTAGTAGGTAATAGGTAATAATTAATAGTTAATATTTTTGAGGATTAATTGTTGATAGTTTCTTAGATAGGAAGGAGTGGGCCATGTAACTTTTTTTGCATATTTTTGCGCAATCATTTGCATATATAATTTTTTTTCTGTACCTTTGCCGTCGGTTTTTGTTCGCAAAAGCCGATTTGACCATAAAAAACATATTAACTTATATCTAATAAACACAATTATGGCTAAGGTTTATCAAGCTAACGAGATTAAAAACATTGCCCTCATGGGTGGCAGTGGCTCGGGTAAGACTACCCTCATGGAATCCATGCTCTTTGAGTGCGGGGTCATCAAACGTCGTGGCACAGTGGAAACACAATCTACCGTCTGCGACTATTTTCCAGTAGAAAAAGAATACGGCTATTCCGTCTTTTCTTCAGTTTGTAACATCGAGTTCAACAACAAAAAACTCAATATCATCGACTGCCCAGGTTCAGACGACTTCTGCGGTGGTGCTATCACAGCACTTCACGTGTCTGACACCGCTATCATTACCCTCACCGCGAACGGCGGCGTAGAGGTGGGCACACAAAACAACTTCCGTCGCGCTGAGAAAGCGAAAAAACCTATCGCTTTCGTCATCAACAAGTGCGACCACGAGAACGCTGACTTCGAGCGTACCTTCAACGAACTTAAAGAGGTGTTTGGTAACAAATGTACCCTCTTCCAATATCCTATCAATGCAGGTAAGGACTTCAACGCTGCCATCGACGTACTCCAAGGCAAAATGCTCGTTTGGAAAGCAGAAGGTGGTGCGCCTGAGGCAAAAGATATTCCAGAAAGCGAGAAAGCTACTGTAGAAGAGATTCGCGCTCAACTCCTCGAGTGGGCTGCTGAGTCCGACGAGACCATCATGGATAAGTACTTTGAGCAAGGTACCCTTTCAGATGAAGAACTCATGCAAGGTCTTCAAACCGTATTCGCAGAAGGTAGCATGTACCCAGTGATTTGCACCAGCGGTCTTAAAGATATGGGTATTCGCCGCCTCATGGGCTTCCTCGGCGAGATGACTCCTTCGGTAGCAGACGCTCCAAAACCATTGACAGTCAACGCAGAAGAGGTAGCTCCTATAGCTACTGCTCCTACCTCTGCTTTCATCTTCAAGACATCGGTTGAGCCACACATTGGTGATGTGAACTACTTCAAGGTGATGCAAGGTACCCTCCGCCCAGGCGACGACGTACTCAATGTTGATCGCGGCACTAAAGAGCGTATCTCTCAACTCTACTCTGTGGCTGGTAACATCCGCGTTCCTGTAGAGGAAGTATCTGCTGGTGATATCGCTGCTACTGTGAAACTCAAAGATACTCGCACAGGTAACACCCTCAATGCGAAAGACTGCGAGCACCAATATCCTGCTATCTCTTATCCAGATCCTAAATACCGCCGTGCGATTAAGCCAGTTAATGAGGCAGACTCAGAGAAACTCTCTGCTCTCCTTACTCGTATGCACGAGGAAGATGCTACTTGGGTAGTAGAGCAATCTAAGGAGTTGAAACAAGTGATCGTTTCAGGTCAAGGTGAGTTCCACCTCCGCACACTCAAATGGCGTCTTGAGAACAACGATAAGATGATGGTTCAATTCGAGGAGCCAAAGATTCCTTATCGCGAGACTATTACCAAGTCTGCTCGCGCTGACTATCGTCACAAAAAGCAATCTGGTGGTTCTGGCCAATTTGGTGAGGTACACCTCATCGTAGAGCCATACGTAGAGGGCGAGCCAGTGAAGGAAGTTTACAAGTTTGGTAACCAAGAATATCGTATCACTGTTCGTGATACCCAAGAGATTCCACTTGATTGGGGCGGTAAACTTGTGCTCATCAACTCTATCGTGGGTGGTGCTATCGACGCACGCTTCATCCCTGCTATCCTCAAAGGTTTGATGGATCGTATCGAGCAAGGTCCTTTGACCGGTTCTTACGCTCGCGACGTACGCGTGATTATCTATGATGGTAAGATGCACCCAGTAGATTCTAACGAAATCTCCTTCCGTTTGGCAGGACGTAATGCGTTTGCAGAAGCATTCCGCAACGCTAATCCAAAACTTTTGGAGCCTATCTACGAGGTTGAGGTATTCGTACCAAGCGAGATCATGGGTGATGTAATGTCTGACATCAACGGTCGCCGCGGTATGGTGCTCGGTATGGAGACCGAGAAAAACTTCACCACTCTCAAGGCATTGGTTCCTTTGAAGGAGATGGGTTCTTACTCTACTACCTTGTCAAGTCTCACTGGTGGTCGTGCTACCTTCACTATGAAGTTCAAGAGCTACGAACTCGTGCCAGGCGATGTACAAGACAAACTCATCAAGGAGTACGAAGCTACTCAAAAGGACGAGGATTAATTCCCCAACTTATATACAGCAAAAAAGACTGCCCAACGGCAGTCTTTTTTGTATCCCCTAAACACTAAACAGTAGCCCGAATGGCATCCTTATAGCGCAGCGGATAACTCCACTCGTATCAATATCGGATCATGGTCTGCATAGCGGAACATCGTATCATCCAATCCGCGCTTAAAACCTCTGCTATAGAAATAATCTGCATTCAAGTGATACACAGCCACTTGCTTCACCTGCTTTGCCATACTCTCCGAGGCAAATACGCGATCCAAATACCCCGCCTCACTGTGATATACATACGAATACCCTGTACTATCGTCACGCATCACCATATCCGCATACCCTGCACGCACCAATGTCTGAATAGGCTCTTCTTGCGTGTAAGAGTTATAATCTCCCACTAGCAGTATGTCCGAATCGCCAAACACCTGTTCCTGCTCGATCTTATCCAACATCACTAGCAGACTATCCACATTCGCCATACGCTTTTCATTCGACTCCGAACCTGTGCCACGCTTTGAGCGCAAGTGATTGATGTTCAACACAAACTTCTCTCCACTTGTCAGCTGCTCAAAGCCGCAAGCCATCAGTCGATAGCGATAATGACTCGTAGTATCTTGGTATGCATATTGCATTTCTCCATAAGGTTTCACCTTGTCCATGCGATAGATATAGCCACAAGATATCATGTCGCTATTGCTCCAACCGTGCGACACATACGCGTACAGATTCTTCTTCGCCATCTTGTTCATGGCATCTACCAGCATCTGCGCCGCACTATCGCCCTTCTGTATCTCACATAGGGCATAGATATCCGCATTTATCTGCTTGAATGCCTTGCATATCTTCAATGTCTGTAGAGTTTGCTGCTCCTTGGTGGTCTTGCGTTGGGCATAGCCGCCTAGGTCATAGAAGTAGTTCTGAATATTCGCAGCACACACGAGCAATCCGCCTTTCGCCATCTTGGGTTTGGGCTCGGGTTTGTTATTGGTAAACTTGGGTGTAGCACCTGTCACTAGTTTGCCTGGTGCGACTACACGCGCTTGCAAGTTTTTCACTACCGCACCCGTACGTACTTCGTAGTTACGGATATTGCAAGACAAACTAATCATTTTCTCCCTATTCGACTTCTTGATGGCCCAATAGGCAGTACTATCGCCATCCGCCAAGCCGACTGCCTTTTCTTCGGGCACATATAGCCGCTCCGCAGCCAATATCAATGAGTCGTAGTAGTTGCCACATACATACAGCGGCGTGGTGATCTGCACCATCTTGCCAATATACTTGTCCCATCCGTCAACAAATGAAGAAGGCCACTCGACCTTCTCCACCGCTAATATACTGCTTGCCCACGCGCAAACTATCAACAATAGACCAATCTTGCGCATAATTTTACAGCATCACTTTCTTGCTCTTACCTCCTTGCACATGGATATACACCTGTCCCTTCACAGGCTTCTCCACGCGCATACCTTGCAAGTTATAATAAACGGCGTCAGTACTCAAACCCGTTTCCACCGTTTCTACACTAGTCGCTTTACCTTCACCCCATTGCATCACCAGCCAATTCTCGGTTTGCTGCAGACGTTCTTTGATACGTTTCAAGCGATTAGCCATATCCTTATTGCCATATCCTTTATCTCTCCAACGCTCCGCATCATTTTTTGCGGCTGCCGTAATCAGGTTAGCAAACTCCTCTGCATAAGTGTATGCCGAGTCATACTTATAATAGTGCAACCATTGCCAAATCTCTTTTACACGATCCATAAACTTAGGGAACTTGCATATCTCAGGGATCCAGTGGTTATGCCACACATCGCCCTCGTAGAGATATTGATACTTATCACGGTTAAATGCACTACCAAAATCCCATACTGGTCCAAACATCCACTTCTGCCCCTCGCCCATATCGCGATACAGATAGCAACTGCCGTGGAATGACTCGTAGTTATCCGTAATCTCTTGTACGATATAGAATTTTGCTAATGCATCCATATCTAGATATTGCCATAGTGCGTCACTATTCTTGTCACCATATACCAAACGGTCAATACGCTCCATCTCTGCTCTCAAAAATTGCTCTTGCGCACTCGAAAGCAACTCAGGACTCTTATAGGTGAACCACATTGTATGGCGATTACCCTCTTGAATCTCTATATTATAAGGTGCCTCATTGTAGTTATCAATCTCCACCAACCAGCCGCCGGTTATCTTCTCTGGATCGGTCTCATTATCTTCTTGCTCCTCGATATTCACGCGATCTTTATCCACGCGAATATGCTCCGTCAAGAAATACAAACCTTTATAATCGCCATTCAACACTAATTCCACAGGTTTTGCTTTCGGGGTCCATGCCATACCTATCTGCTCACTGAAATAAAAGCCTATAGTATTACGCATAAAACCTTTATTGTCATCCGCGTGTGCCATCAATGCAAAGTGCTTGTTCTTGGCCAAACCCATCAATGGCTGTTTATCTGCCAATTTCAAGCGATAAGGTTTCTTATCAAAGTCTCTCCATGTATAATTACCACGACCCTTGATCTCCAATGAACAAGGAACTTCCTTACTACCAATAGCCTCTACGTCAGATGCACCCATAGGATCCAAATAGTAGGTTCCATTCAGATAATCTTCTTTACTAGTAATTTCTTTTCTGCCTTCTGTCTCAATATGCAAGACAGGCAACGTTCCCGAATAAGAAATAGCATGGCTATAGCCCCATGCTATTATCATTATTGCTAATCCTACAATACGATTAGTTCTCATTTTCGTTTCTTCTTTTGATTGTTAGTATTGATATAAGGCACACGTTGTGCCAATTTCTGCATCGCCTCTTCAAAAGCAGGAAAGTCGCAGGATAACGCGCCATTCGACAATGCCACGATATCCTCTTTTAATCGTACTACACCCGACTCTTGTTCCTTGTTCCATTGAGCATTCTTCTGACGCATACATTGTGCTATATACACCACCATCGCTTGTTGCTTCTCCACATCTTGCTCCTTGGTGGCCAACTGCACCATATCTTGGATGATGCGACCATAGTTGCGCATCCGTACCACGCTCGTCTTCCTTAATTCCTGTTCCATATATCTCTATCTTTAATCTCTATCTTTAATCTCTAACCTTTAATCTCTAACCTACTTTTCCTTAATCAAATAAATCATTGTAGGATAGTGATCAGCATAGCCATCTTGCCAAACATTGCTCTTCACGGTACGCAGTGGAGTACCCTTATCTTTACCCTCTTGCACGGTCAAGAATGGTTTGTTGAATATCTGTGACTTCCAATATACCCATTTACCATCTTCCAACTTGGCATTCATCAATGGTTCTGAGATAAATATTTGGTCAAAGAGGTTCCAACTACCTTGGTATGCCAAGCTGCCTACGCCTCGATCCAACTTCTGCCACATCGTATTGAAGAAGCCCTGCTCCTCCACCTCTTTACGAGTCTTCTTGGCTCCCATCACCACTGCACAACTATGGTTATATGGGTCGTCATTCAAGTCACCCATCACAATAATCTTCGCACGCGGCTCTTTCATGTAGATGCTATCGCATACTCGTTTGCACAGCATCGCTGCCGTATCACGGGTCGCACGACTACTCTCCTCACCGCCATAGCGACTAGGCCAGTGGTTCACGCTAATATGAACTTTATCCATCACTATCTTTCGATTATCATCCAGCATATAGCCCGAAACCCACAATTGCAAACGACTTCTCACCACACCACCATCAGCATAGTGTGCTTTCAACTCATAACCCTTTGGTTGCCCCACTGGCTTGAACATATCTGGATTGTACAAGAAACCTACATCCACACCACGGCGGTCAGGACCTTCTAGCAATATGGGCACATAGTTGCGATTATGTTTCTCCTTCAATTCGCGACACAAGTCGTACAGACAACCGATATTCTCTACCTCTGACACGCCTACACAGGCTGCACCACGAGGATCCTCGTCTGTACCTAATTGAGCAATAGCATATGCCATATTATGAATCTTATGCTCATACTTCAGCGAGGTCCATTTCATACCACCATCTGGCAAATACTCATAGTCGTTCTTGCCCTCATCATGAATCGTATCAAACAGGTTCTCTAGGTTGTAGAACGCAACACAACGAACCATCAGATCCCTATTATCTGCTAACAGAGTATTGAGGTACAATACCGCCATCAATAGCAGTAAAATCAGTCGAAAATTAGTTTGTTTCATCTTTTTTTAAGTATTTTGCTGCAAAAGTACAATTTTTTTTTGGATTGTACAAAACTTTTTTGTAATTTTGCACTAAATTTATTTAAATAAAAACTTTGAGCAAAAATTAACTATTAATTATTAACTATTCATTACCATGTCTTCAGTCAACAAAGTTATTTTAGTAGGCAATGTAGGCAGTGACCCTGAGATTCGTTTCCTTGAGCGCGGTACTGCCATCGCTAATTTCAATCTTGCTACCACAGAACGTGGCTACACTATGCAAAATGGCACACAAGTCCCTGACCGTACAGAGTGGCATCCTATCGTACTTTGGCGCAACCTCGCCGAATGGGCAGAGAAGTATGTGCGCAAGGGAATGAAACTATATGTAGAAGGCAAACTCCAAACCCGTACTTGGGAAAAAGACGGACAAATCCGCCGCAAAACGGAGATTATTGCTGAGAATATCCAAGTACTCTATCGACCTGCAGACTACCGCAGCCCAAACAACAACGAACAGTCGTTGAGCAACGAAGAACAACCTACCATCCCTACTCTAGAAGTAGAAGATATCTTTTAATTAGGTCAGAGGCTAAAGAACGCCCTACGGGCTATAGAACACTTCGCTATAGTTTAATAAAAAAGAGATGAAGTCTGCGACATCATCTCTTTTTTGTTCCCCCTTATCACCTCATCTTTCGTTTTAAGAGAGATAAGGTTCTAACTACCGATCAACACACTACATCCCACGGCAAAGTTCAATTTCTGATTACCAGCGCCATCTATCGGCTTGATCAGATTATCCTTCGTCACTTGCCATGGTTGCAACATTACATTCGCAAAGGTGTTAATAGACATACCACCTTTCACTTGCCATGTCTTGGTCAACTTTAGCCCAACCAACGTCACTGCAAAATCACCTTGAAACCCTGTGTACAAACTCTTTGCTGGTGTTACACCCACACGAGTTGCTAACAGCCAATCATGAGTCAAATCAAAGTCATATCCCACCTCCAAATAGGTTGAATACGCCCTTTTCAACTCCGTTTTCACCTCTCCGTTTTCACCTTTCACTTCTGCGTAATAGCCATCCCTACCAAACGTACGAAATGCAACTAAGCAACTCAGTGGAATTCTGTCGCTTACACGATAGGATATCCGCCATTCACCCGTAGCTCCACCACCATCTTTCGGATGATTCCGAAAGTCAAAAAAGCGAGAAGGGCTACCATCTGGATAACGATCAAAATAAAAACAATGTAGGTAATTCACATTCAATCCCCATCGGCTAAAACCAATACATACATCCACCTCTGGATTAAAGCCGGTAAATGTCCAATCTTTTGCGCCCACATTCCACCATAGATTCGCATATACGCCTGCATAACTCACTGTAGCATCCAACTGCAAACTCGGACCTCCACAATATAAGCCACGCCATATATAATTACTTGTCAATGTGGCACTTGCCGACCAATCAAACAAAGACTCTTTCTGCAATGAGTTATGCTCTGCTGCCTTATTTGCCAGTGGCAACAATAGTAATAAACATGTTATCAGTAATTCACGCCTACGCATCATTCCATATTTTTTGCAAAGGTAGCACTTTTTATTGATATATGCAACTATTATCGCAAAGTCATAAAAAAATAACCTATCATATTTGCATATATCGCATTTTTTCAGTACCTTTGCGAACTTTTTGTGCAAAGCACAACACAAGGTATTAAATTAAGGTTTGTTTTTATCAAAATATTAGGTACAATGATTAATTTTAACATTGAGGTAGCTTCAGAGAAGCACATACCTTATGTCGCAGAGATTCTTCATACCATTGAAGAAGCAGCTAAGGACCGCGGTACGGGTATCGCCAAACGTAATCCAGAGTATGTGGCGCAGAAGATGCGTGAGGGCAAAGCAGTTATCGCTATGGATGGCGATAAGTTTGCTGGTTTTAGTTATGTAGAGTGCTGGGATCACGGACACTTCGTGGCTAACTCTGGACTAATCGTAAAGCCAGAATATCGTCATATGGGACTCGCTAAGCAAATCAAGACACGCATTGTAGCACTCTCACAAGAGTTGTTTCCTAATGCCAAGATATTCTCCCTCACCACAGGTGCTGCCGTGATGAAGATGAATACCGAATTGGGGTTCAAGCCAGTGACCTTCCAAGATTTGACATCTGATCCTAAATTCTGGAAGGGTTGTGAGAGTTGTGTGAACTACGATGTGCTCTGCCGCAATAATTTCGAGCGCTGCCTATGTACTGGTCTATTGTTTGAGCCTCCTCACAAAAAACGTGTGGTAGTAGCTTACAGCGGCGGTTTGGACACCTCTTATACCGTAATGTACTTGGCTAAAGAATTAGGTTACGAGGTACATGCCGTATGTGCGAATACCGGTGGTTTCAGTGCGGAGCAATTGCGCCAAAACGAGGAGAATGCATACAAACTCGGCGCTGTGCGTTATGAGACTCTCGATGTACAACAAGAATACTACGACAAGAGCATCCGCTATATGGTCTATGGCAATGTGCTCCGCAATGGTACTTATCCAATTTCTGTATCCTCTGAGCGAATTTTCCAAGCATTAGCAATCGCTCGTTATGCCCGCGAAGTGGAGGCAGACGCTATTGCACACGGCTCGACTGGTGCCGGCAACGACCAAGTGCGCTTTGACATGACCTTCCTCGTAGCCGCTCCTGGCGTGGAGATCATTACCTTGACTCGTGACAAAGCCCTCACCCGTCAAGAGGAGATCGATTATCTCAATGAGCACGGCTTTGCAGCAGACTTCGAGAAACTCAAATACTCCTACAACGTAGGGCTCTGGGGAACCAGTATCTGCGGTGGCGAGATATTGGATAGCAAACAAGGATTGCCAGAAACCGCATACCTTAAACAAGTCACCAAGGACGGCGAAGAGGATATCGTGCTCGAGTTTAAGAACGGCGAGTTAGTGGGTGTGAACGGACAAACCTACGAGGATGGCGTAAAAGCTATTCAAGCGGTTGAAGAAATTGCAGCGCCATACGGCATTGGTCGTGATATGCACGTGGGTGATACCATCATCGGTATCAAAGGCCGTGTAGGCTTTGAGGCTGCCGCACCTATGCTCATCATCTCAGCACACAAGTTCCTTGAGAAATTCACTCTCTCCAAGTGGCAACAATACTGGAAAGACCAAGTGGCTAACTGGTACGGTATGTTCCTCCACGAGAGTCAATACATGGAGCCTGTGATGCGTGACATCGAGGCGATGCTAGAGTCTAGCCAACGCAATGTGAACGGCAAAGTCACCATGCACCTACGTCCATACATGTTCGAGACCGTAGGCGTGGATAGCAAAGACGACCTCGTAAAAACCAAACTCGGCGAGTACGGCGAGATGCAAAAGGGTTGGACATCCGAAGAAGCCAAAGGCTTTATCAAAGTTCTGTCAACCCCTCTCCGTGTATATTACGCTAACCACGACGACGAAACATTATGATTCGAGTAGGTATCATTGGCGCAGCGGGCTATACAGCAGGCGAACTCATCCGCCTTTTGGTCAACCACCCAGAGGTGGAGATCACTTTCGCGCACTCCACCAGCAATGCGGGTCAACCTTTCCATGCCGTACATACCGGTTTGATTGGTGATACCGAGCAATGCTTCTCCGACACATACGATCTGAACGCCATCGATGTGCTTTTCCTCTGTTCTGGTCATGGCAAGAGTACCGCTTTTTGGGCAGAAAACGAATGTCCTGAAGGATTGAGAATCATCGACCTCGCACAAGACTATCGCGACGAACACGACGGCTATGTATATGGTTTGCCAGAACTTCAACGTGAGAAGATTTGCGCTTGCACCAAACTCGCCAACCCTGGTTGTTTCGCTACGGCGATTCAATTGGCATTGCTGCCAATGATTGGCAAGACCACTGAAGCCAGCGTAACTGCTATCACAGGTTCTACGGGTACAGGACAAAAGCCAACGGCTACTACTCACTTCTCTTGGCGCAACGATAATATGTCTGTCTATAAGGCCTTTACACACCAACATCTATTGGAGATAGGTCGTAATACGGGCATGAAAGTAGAGTTTATCCCTATGCGTGGCGACTTCTCACGCGGTATCATCGCCGCTGTGACTATGCCATTCGATGGCACAGAAGAAGAGGCATACGAACTCTATCGCCAATACTACAAGGATGCCGCCTTTACCCATGTTATCAACCGCGAAGTCAACCTTAAGGATGTGGTCAATACCAACAAGTGCGTACTGCAAACTCAGGTACACGAAGGACGCCTTTTGGTAACTTCCGTAATTGATAACCTACTCAAAGGCGCCAGCGGTCAAGCGCTACAAAACATGAACCTCATGTTCGGCTTAGACGAAAAAATGGGTTTGAATCTAAAAGCATTAGCATTTTAATTATGAAACTATTCGACGTATATTCACTCTTTGATGTGACGCCAGTCAAGGCAGAGGGCTGTCGCATCTGGGACGACAAGGAGCAAGAGTACCTTGACCTCTATGGTGGCCATGCGGTCATCAGCATCGGTCATACCCACCCACACTATGTGGAGGTGCTAACTGACCAGCTTAACAAAATTGGCTTCTACTCCAACTCCGTTCAAAACCCACTTCAGGAGCAATTGGCTGAGCGTTTAAGCAAAGTCTGCGGCTACGAGGATTACACTCTTTTTCTCGATAACTCAGGCGCAGAGAGCAATGAGAACGCTCTCAAGTTGGCTTCTTTCCATACAGGCAAGAGCCGTGTGATTGCTTTTCATCGCAGTTTCCACGGTCGCACCAGCGGTGCGGTAGCCGTGACCGATAATCCCAAGATTCAAGCTCCATTCAACCAATGTCACCCTGTGACTTTCCTTGACCTCAATGACGTCGAAGCAGTAGAGGCGGAACTCCAGAAAGGCGATGTAGCAGCAGTCATTATCGAGGGCATCCAAGGTTGTGGCGGCATCCATGTGCCAACGACCGAGTTTATGCAGTCGCTTCGCCAGTTCACCGAGCAATACGGTGCGGTGCTTATCCTCGACGAGATCCAGAGTGGCTATGGTCGTACGGGTAAGTTCTTTGCCCACCAATGGTATGGCATCCGTCCTGATATTATCACTATGGCAAAGGGCATGGCGAACGGTTTCCCATGCGGCGGTATATTGATTGCTCCTATGTTCCAAGCCACGAAAGGCATGTTGGGTACCACCTTTGGTGGTAACTATCTGGCTATGGCAGCTGCGTTGGCTGTGCTGGATGTGATGGAGCAAGAGAACTTGGTAGAAAACGCCCACCAAGTTGGTGAATACATCCTTGCTAACTTGCCCAAGAGCGATAAGATCAAAGAGGTGCGTGGCCGTGGTATGATGATTGGCATTGAATTTTACGACAGTGTAGCTCCTATCCGCCAGGCCTTGTTGAAAGATTACCATATCTTCACCGGCGTCGCTGGCACGAATATGGTGCGTATCCTTGCGCCACTGTGCTTGACCCAAGAGCAAGCCGACCGATTTATTAATGCACTAAAAGAAATTTTATGAAATCATTCTTTCATGTACAAGATATAGGCGACCTGAACTTCGCACTCGAGGAAGCTCGCCAAGTGAAAGCCAATCCCTATGCGTGGAAGCATTTGGGCGAGAACAAGACCATCATGCTCGTGTTCTTTAACTCGTCGCTTCGCACTCGTCTCTCCTCACAAAAAGCAGCGCTCAACCTCGGCATGTCGCCTATCGTGCTCAATATCGGGCAAGATAGTTGGCAACTCGAAACCGAGCTTGGCGTCATCATGGACGGCACCAAGAGCGAGCACTTGCGCGAAGCTATCCCTGTGATGGCAAGCTATTGCGACATCATCGGTGTGCGCTCGTTTGCAGGACTTACCGACCGCGAGTTTGACTACCAAGAGACTATCCTCCAGCAGTTCGTTCAGTATGCTGGCAAGCCTGTTATCTCTTTGGAATCGGCTACTGTACACCCATGTCAGGCGTTCGCCGATCTCATTACAATCGACGAATACAAAGAAACTAAACGTCCAAAAGTGGTTCTTACCTGGGCACCACACCCTAAAGCATTGCCACAAGCAGTGCCTAACTCCTTCGCAGAGTGGATGAACGCCGCCGATGTGGACTTTGTTATCACCCATCCTAAGGGCTATGAACTCGATCCACGCTTTGCAGGTAATGCTCGTGTAGAGTACGACCAGATGAAAGCCCTTGAAGGCGCAGACTTCGTCTATGCCAAGAACTGGTCATGTCCTGGTGTGACCGAACCAGAGAACTATGGTAAGATTCTCTGCAACGACAGCAGTTGGATGGTAGATGAAGCACATATGGCAGTAACCAATAATGCGCATTTCATGCACTGTCTTCCAGTTCGCCGCAATGTGATTGTAAGCGATGGTGTGATTGACTCGGAACGCTCTATTGTTATCCCCGAGGCAGCAAACCGTGTGACTAGTATCCAAGTCGTAATGAAACGCATGTTGGAGAGTTTGAAATGATACAAGTAATCAAAATAGGCGGTGGCGTACTGGAGAATGAAGTGCAAAGAAATGCGTTTCTACGTCAGTTCGCTGCTATAGAAAGCCCCAAAGTGTTGGTGCATGGCGGTGGTAGATTAGCTACAACTATGGCTGAACGTTTGGGTGTAGAGACACAGATGATTGATGGTCGCCGTGTGACCGATAAAGAGACACTCGATATCGTCACGATGGTGTATGGCGGACTGGTTAACAAACAAGTGGTGGCACAACTGCAAACGATGGGTGTGAATGCAATCGGCATGACAGGCGCCGATGGAGGTTGGATGAAAGCGGTGAAGCGCCCAATTAAGAATGGTATCGACTATGGCTATGTAGGCGATGTGACCGAGGTGAACGGAGCGCATCTGCGCACACTACTAAACAACGGATTAACTCCTGTGATTGCGCCAATTACCTTTAGTGCCGAAGGACTATTACTCAACACCAATGCCGATACGGTAGCATCGCAAACAGCTATCGCTATGGCTGAGGCGATGAGGCGAGAAGGCGATGAGACGAGAGGCAATGTGCAGCTGACTTTCTGCTTTGAGAAGGCAGGTGTATTGAGTAATCCTGACGACGAATCATCGCTAATTGCTCGTATTACCCCCGAAACGTACACCCAACTGAAAGCAGATGGTATTATCTCGGGCGGTATGATTCCTAAGATTGATAATGCTTTTACTGCATTGGAAAGAGGAGTCAAGAGCGTTCGCATCACCCATTCTAACCAAATACAAGGCGGCACTATTATTGAACAAGCATAATGGATAACAAATACATCACACTACTGCAACGCATGATTCAAACTCCCTCTATTTCAGGACAGGAGGATGCGGTATGCACTATGCTGGAGGAATGGATGAAAGCAGAGGGCATTACAGTTCATCGTGTTGGCAACAACCTCTGGGCGGAATGTGGAGAAGGGCAAGAAACAGTGCTACTCAACGCACATATTGATACGGTCAAACCATCTGCATCCTATACCCGCGATCCTTTTGGTGGAGAGTGTGATGGTAAAACAATATACGGATTAGGCGCGAACGACTGTGGCGGTAGCGTAATAGCTATGTTGGCTACTTTCCTAGATATTTATCGTCAACCTATCGCAGGCAAACGCATTGTGCTCACCCTAACTGCCGAGGAAGAAAACAGCGGCAGACAGGGCATTGAGTTATTGTTGCCTGAGATAGGTCATGTAGATTATGCCATCGTGGGCGAACCTACCTCACTGGAGATGGCAGTAGCCGAACGCGGACTGATGGTGCTGGACGGCGAAGCGAAAGGCAAAGCGGGTCATGCCGCACGCGAAGAAGGTGTGAATGCGCTATACATTGCGCTGGATGATATACAAACTTTGCGCAATTACGAGTTCGAGAAGGTGTCGCCATTCTTGGGAACAGTGAAGATGACCACTACAATGATTCAAGCGGGTACACAACATAATGTCGTGCCCGATACATGTAAGTTTGTTGTGGATATTCGCTCCAATGGATTGTACTCCAATGAGGAAATACATGCTCTATTGCAACCAATGGTGCAATCAACACTGACCCCACGCTCTACACGACTCAATGCCACATCAACTCCCATTGAAACTGCTATCGTGCAACGTGCAAAAGCATTGGGAATACCGCTTTATGGTTCACCTACGCTGAGCAATATGGCATTGCTATCTTGCCCAAAAGTAAAATTCGGACCAGGTGACTCCGCCCGCTCGCATACGGCTGATGAATATATCCATATCCATGAAATAGAGCAGGCTATCACATTACTGAAAAAACTCCTAATTCAAAATTCATAATTCAAAATTATACATGAAACTTTGGGATAAAGGTTACCAGATTGACAACGCAATAGAGCGTTTTACCGTAGGCAAAGACAAAGAATTGGACTTATTACTTGCTACGCATGATATATTAGGTACCATGGCACATGTGACTATGCTGGAGCATGTGGGTTTGCTATCCAAAGAGGATTTAGATGCTCTCTTGCCTGCCCTGCGCGAATTATACAAGGAGGCTGAGGTTGGTAACTTCGTCATTGAAGAAGGCATTGAAGATGTACACTCGCAAGTGGAACTGATGCTCACTCGCCAATTGGGCGAAGTAGGCAAAAAAGTGCATACAGGTCGCTCACGCAATGACCAAGTGCTGGTGGACCTCAAACTCTTTACCCGTGCGGAGATCGAGAAAACTATTGGATTGGTAGAGCAACTTTTCCACACTCTGCAAAAGCGTAGCGAAGAAGGCAAATCACTCCTTATGCCTGGCTACACCCACCTGCAAGTAGCTATGCCGTCATCTTTCGGATTATGGTTAGGTGCTTATGCAGAGGCACTTACAGACGATATGCGTCTATTGGTAGCTGCCTTTGAGCAAGCGAACCTAAATCCACTAGGCTCAGCTGCTGGCTATGGTTCGTCCGCGCCGCTCGATCGCACGATGACTACACAATTGCTGGGTTTTGCTGATTTGGATTATAATGCTATCTATGCGCAAATGAATCGCGGACGTATGGAGCGCACTGTGGCTTTTGCCTATTCATCCATAGCAGAGACTATTGGACGTTTGGCAATGGACTGTTGTATGTTCAATTCGCAGAATTTCGGATTTATCAAACTGCCAGACACGATGACCACAGGTTCGAGCATCATGCCACATAAGAAGAACCCTGATGTGTTTGAATTAATCCGTGCGCATGCCAATCGTATTTGCGCATTGCCTGACACGATTCGTCATATAACGACTAATCTGCCCGTAGGCTATTTCCGTGATATGCAACTGATTAAGGAAGTCTATTTCCCTCTCTTTGATCAACTCAATAACTTGCTGGAGATCACCAACTACGCCGTAGAGAATATGGAGATGAAAGCCGACATCATGTCCAATCCGCTATATGCACCTGCGTTCTCGGTAGAGGAAGTGAACCGCCGTGCAACGATTGGCATACCATTCCGCGATGCATACCGACAAGTGGCAGATGAGATTACCAATGGCACTTTCAAGCACGAAGCAACAGTAGAGGAGACATTAGCGCATTACACCCACGAGGGATCAATAGGTAACTTATGCAACGATAAGATCAAAGAAAAGATGGATAAACTTGTACAATCGCTACCTTTAAGTTCGATTTTCCAAGCTATCAATCAACTACTCAATCGTTAAATATATCTATTAGACAGAAGATGAGGTATGTCAAGATTTGATATACCTCTTTTTTTGCATTTCTTCAATGAAGAACAGTAGCATCAGCATATAAACAAAGAACCCCTCATCTTGTAGATGAAGGGTTCTGAAAATGGCGGCTACCTACTCTCCCACAAACGCAGTACCATCGGCGTTGCTGAGCTTAACGACCCTGTTCGGAATGGGAAGGGGTGGGACCTCAGCGCTATAACCACCTAAATATTTTATAGTTAATAATTAATAGTTAATAATTAATATTTCCTATCAACATCAACTCAGGGGTTGACATATTGACTGTAGAAGCTTAGAGCAATAACCCTAAGTTCAAGTTTTTTTTAGTTGTTTGAGAAAATTCTCTTTTTAGAAAAAGATCTCGGGCAATTAGTACTGCTCGGCTTTATGTCACCATTTGTACACCTGCAGCCTATCAACGTCGTAGTCTACAACGACCCTCAATGGAAATCTAATCTTGGAGCTAGCTTCGCGCTTAGATGCTTTCAGC
>JAFTXV010000005.1 GCA_017461505.1 Paludibacteraceae bacterium
GCTGAAAGCATCTAAGCGCGAAGCTAGCTCCAAGATTAGATTTCCATTGAGGGTCGTTGTAGACTACGACGTTGATAGGCTGCAGGTGTACAAATGGTGACATAAAGCCGAGCAGTACTAATTGCCCGAGATCTTTTTCTAGAGAAGAGATTCTCAAATAAGCTTTTAAAAAACTACGCAAGGACTTAGGGTGTTTGCTCTAGGCTTCTACAGTCAATACGTTAACCCCATAATTTAGGTGGTTATAGCGCTGAGGTCCCACCCCTTCCCATTCCGAACAGGGTCGTTAAGCTCAGCAACGCCGATGGTACTGCGTTTGTGGGAGAGTAGGTAGCCGCCATTTTCAGAACCTCGAAGAGTATTCTTCGGGGTTCTTTGTTACTTTGATATGAATTATCACTAATGATATAAAATACAAATACTAATTTGATATATATATATTAAAATTGATATGAAAGAAATAGATCCTCAAATAACAAATAGAGCACAACAATTTGAAATTTGGAAGAATGCTCCTAATCCTATGCTTGTTTTTGTCAAGAAGATGGATGTGACAAACTTGATTAAAATAAGTAGAAGGAAACGTTTGAAATTCAATATGTTATTGGATTATTGTATTGGGAAAGTTGCCGTCAATCAACAAGAGTTTTATATGTTGCCTATGGGTGATAAACTCATGCGGTTTGATAAGATTGCTATAAATACCATTGTCAAAAATCATACTGGTGAGGCGAGCTCTTGTGATATAGAATTTACAGAAGACATAGAAAAATATAGTCATGATTATTTGATATTTACTCAACAAGTAGCTAATAGTTGTAAGGACAGAGATCTATCAAAAGAGTGCATGGTGATAGGAACATCTGCAATTGTGGATACTGAATTGGAATTTGCTGGAGGAATGTATAGTGGTATATATAATAATCCATTTATTATTTGGGGAAAATATTCAAAGCATTTCTTTAAGTATTATTTGAATATCTCATTCCAATTTCATCACGCACAAATGGATGGTATGCATGCTGCTAAGTTCTTGAATAATCTGCAACAAATGATACATACATTGAGAGTAAAATGATGTTATATTGACCGTGGCATGGGCAAAGGAACATGGTTATACGATAATTCCCGTTTGCTCCTTTGCACGGAAATATTTATCTAAAATAGGAATAGATTTTTAACAGAGTAAGTAGGTGGTACACTATAGTGAAGGTCTCGAATAGTGCGGTTATTGTGCGGTAATAGTACGGTAATAGTGCGGTGCGAGTAGGGAGTTAGGTATATATAGTAAGCGTCACGCTGTTTGGCGTGACGCTTGTGCGTTATTGAGAGGATAGACTAATGTGTGTTATTGAGAGGATAGTCTGATGTGTTACTGAGAGGATAGATTACTTAACCTCTGCGCCAGTAATCGTGTAAGTCTTATCTCCGCGGAGGATGAGGATTCCGTAAATTATGACATCTAAAAAAAAGCGCGGGGCAATAAATGCTCCGCGCTTGAAAAAATATGATATCTCAATGGTTGATAATCAGACCGTTACTCTTCATCTTCGTCGCGATCATAGCACGTACTTTCGTCATCCGGCGTTTGCTCCAGCGTGCACGTACCGGTAATCGAAGCACTTGCGCCATAAGCTGAAGCACTTACATTGTGTGAGTACAACCACATAGCTTTTTCATACTGGGCCCACAATTCCGTCAACCATTCGTAGTCAACGCCACTCTCGTGAACAGCAGCTTCTCCGGTTGATTTCTCGGTGTACTCCCATGTGAGTTTCCAGCACTTGTACTCCGTGTTGTCATAGTACTTGCCATCCAATGTGCTGTTCGTTTCATCCAATTGTGGTTCATCACCTACCGATATGCGAGGTATACAACCGATGAAACAACTGAGCACCAAAGCCATTACGGCTGAATAGATTAATTTTTTCATTTTTTTGTAAATTTTGAGGTTAATAAAGATTGTTAATTATATTGTATTTACTTCTTGGGAATATGGTTTATCCCTTGAAGAAGAATGTCCAGCAGTACGATTCCTCTTGGTGAGCTACATGCGGGAATTGAAGAGCCACCTCGAGGATAAAGTTGAAGTCGTACAGGTGCGTTGCTGCTATATAGGCTTGGCTCTTAGCCATCGCGTATGCCGCAGTTACTTCGCCGCCGTTACGAATCTGCTCGAGTTGGTTGTCAAGTGCAATCAGACGCTTCATCAGCGCAGTAACCTGCACATCGTAAGCCTTTACTTCTGCGAGCCATTTCTCGGCTTGTTTTCTATTATAAGCATCGATGAGTGCGTTCTCTGATTTACGACCTTCGATCCACCATGACGGATAGCAAATGGTTTGTCCTTCTTTGGCATTCTTGCAGCACTCCCAATTCTCTAAGCGCTCTGCGAGCGGATCTTCGATCTGGATAGCACGTTTGCACTCGGAAGACGCACGCCAACCTTCAATGATTTGCGCGAAGAGGTCCTCCAACTTGTTGGTGGGCAAACCTGTGGTGTGCGCAGCAAAACTTGCATCGTTTAACATCCCATTCGAGTGCGCTTGGAACTGCACATGCTTCATCATATCCATGTTATCGTTCTTGAACTCGAAGGCCTCGTTAGCTAACGCGGAGAGTTGCTCACCCAATGCACCGTATTCGTTTTCGTGCGGGTCTCCGGCATTGACATTCTCATTGCCAAACTGCGCATTGGCCGCATAAAGACGGTTATAGAGGCTCGGATGATTCGATTTGAGATAGGCTTCCGTTCCTTTGGGATTGGACTGCGCCATATTGATGATTTTGATGTACTCCTGCTTGGAGATCCCCCATTTCGCGGCGAACTTTCCGGCCATAACATCCATCATCTGCGCCTCGGACATTTTCTCATTGATCTCACCGGACATATAAAGTTGCATCATCTCTTGCTGCGAAGGCATGAGTCCGGCGTTCACATTGGCGTTATACTGCGCCATGGCTTTTTGGTTAGACTTCTGCTGTTTCTTTCCGAGTTCAAGGGTTTTGCTATTCAACTCCTGCTGTTTTTCCAGTAGTGTACTGCGGAAATTGAGGGCACCTTGGTAGTAAGCAGCAGAACCCTTACGGGCATAAGCCGTTTTGGCTTCGGGTGTAATGAGGTCATTTGCCGTAGGCATCGCCGGACGCTTGTTGATAAGGTCGGCGAACGAGTTGATCTTCGTTGCAGGAATGCTTTCTTCCAGTTCATAGCCACCACCGGTGATGAGGGCTTCTATTTGATGGTCGAATTCTTGCGCCATCATTGGCAAGGCAAGCACTATGCTTGCCAAGGCCGTAAACAATACTTTCTTCATATAATTAATTATTCAACTCGTCACATGCATCGGGATCATTAGGTGCAGCTTTGATATAAGTAGCTGTGCCATAGCCGCTTTGATTGATGGCATTTACTTGTGCTTGCGCCTCTGCTTCTGTTCCCCAGTAATATTCAGTCTGCGTAACTCCCATAACGGAAATAGTTATCTTCCAGCAAGCTTCTTCGCCATCGCCAGGCTTGTTCTGCTCTTGCAATTCGTTGCAGGCTTCCTCCGTATTGGCATCGGCCTCCTCGTAAACGTACGGAAGGCGCATAGAGTCGAAGTACTCGTTTACCTGACGCTCGGTCATCCAAACAAAGGTTATAACTTCAAGACCATAAGCAGTCTGCGTTACCATCCAGCATTTGTAGGTTATACTGTCGAATTGGTCGTAATCAATGGGATCTGGCGGAGTGATAATAGTCGTATCTTCCGGATTCATTGCCCAGCACGCATCTTTGTCAGTTTTGTCCGTTACGCGCTCGTATGTATGATTAGCTACACCGATCTGCTCCAGTTTTGCCATGTAATAATCATGACGCTCTTTCATGTTGGCCTCAGGCATCCAACCATACTCCTGACTGGTGTGCTGTCCGCCCAGAGAATCAATCCATGTGATGGTCTCTAACCAGCACTCAGCGCCTTCCCATTGACGAGCCATACATGCCTCTTCCGTATTCTCTTCTACCAGATAGTAGCGGTATTTCTTGTGATACTCACCAAACACCTTCAACTCTGCCTGCATGGATTGATCAATCATCCAAAGCAGTAGAGCTTCTGTTCCCCAGAACGGTTCTACACTGATGGTAGTTCCGTCGCACCAAACATGCCACTCCCAGCAGCTATTGGTAGAGTCGTTTACCAAGGTCATGTCAAATTGCTCCGGAGAGGTAATCCACGTGTCTCCGGCATACGTTGTACCATCAGTCGGCTCGTCATTGCCACCCGATATGCCTTTTTGTTCACAAGAAACGAACATTGTTGCACTTGCAAGCGCCACAAGCGCTACATAAAAATACTTTTTCATAATACTAAAATTTATTTTTTAACAAATTCTACACGTCTATTTTTTGCACGACCTTCGTCGGTCGAATTATCCGCAAGCGGGGCGCTCTGTCCCATTCCTTTAGCGGACAGGCGGTTGGCAGCGATGCCCATCTCTACTAATTTATTTACAATCGCCTGTGCGCGTTGTTCGCTCAGTTTCTGGTTACCGGCCACGGTACCTGTGTTGTCCGTGTGTCCCTGCACTTCAAACTTGAGGTCACCGTTGTCTTTCATCAGTTGGGCGATGCGGTTGATCTCGGTCATCGATTCGGATTTGATATTTGCCTTGCCGATATCGAAGGTAATGGCATAGGTGATAATCTTACCATCGGTTATAAGGCGGTTATACAGAGGTACTGCACCTTTGCACAGACGCACGTTGGTCATCAAAATACGATGGTCTTCCCAGATGGAACGCTGCAGTGTGAAGTACTGCGGGCGAGCACAGTTAGGGATATTGACTATACGGCTGCCGTTGAGGTATACCTTGAGTGCACGCTTGTTGAAGGACAAGGCCACATGGTTCCATTCCTCCTCTTTAGCCGGCGCTGCAGAACGGTTCTCGCGCTGTTCTCCGCTGGCGGTGATCCACGATGTATAAGCCCAGCCGGAAGCTGTACCGTTGAGATTGATGGTAGCAACGTCCTCGCCCTCTATATTCTTGAGGTGGATGATATAATCGCAATAAATGGATTTCTCGTCACTACCGCCGAGGAAGTCAAACTCGAGCGTGAAGGCTTCGGTCAGATAGTTCTTCTGATTTTTCATGAGCGGCATGATTTCCGTGGAGATGTCGGTGAGGTTGATGACCGTCTTTCCGTTAACGGAAGCGATCTCAGCATTACCTTCCAGCAGATCCCATTTGGACGGAAATTCTCCCATTTGTTCGCCGACCAAATCGTCCTCGAACATAATCTCATCGCCGGGTACGAAGTCGGACTTTGCGTAGGTGCTTTCTAACGTTTTTGTCGAAGCGGGAGTAGGTGCTTGTGCTTGCGGTTGCCGCTGAACCGCTTGTTGTTGGGGTTCAGCTTCTTCCTGTTGCTGTTGTTCTTGTTGCTCCTTCTCGGGAACCTCCTGGTTGAAGGCTTTATCAATGCCCTCTTCCACTTTTTTGTTCACTTGTTGCTCAATGGCATCTTCAGCACTCTTCTTCGCTGAATCAATCAAACGGTTTAAAAACTGTGCATTCATGGGGGTTGTTAACCACAAACCACACATTAGAATAAGTAACTTCTTCATTTTGTCACACCCTGTGAGTATCGGGCGCACTTTTAAAAATTATTGTTGGTTTTGTTATTATGATATGTTATGGCTTAATTCAGTCTCACCATGACGGAGATGACTTGTCCGGCGGTAGTGTCACCGGCTTTATAGACACGGGCTTTGCCTTTGTTGTCACCGGCTACATCTACCATGATCGTCACTTTCTGTCCGTCGAGCGTGAGCGCGGTCTTTACAAACGATTGCGTGCGCGGGTTGTATGCATCAAAAGCCTTAATGGTAGAAGGCGCCAGTTTGGATTTGAAGGCATCATACTCGCTCCAATCAATGCTCACTATTTCTGCCTTGTCTGCCGCCATATCGCAGATATAGAATGTTTTTTCATCGGAAGCCATCACATAAGCCACGTCGTTGTAATACGCCGTATAATCGCTGGGATAATACTGCGGCAGAGCAGCCTCGTTTACTGCTTTTGCATTCGGGTCGAAGGTATATTTATATCCGCTTTCGAGCCATGAGAAAGTCTCTTTCTTGCTTACTCGGCAAACGCCGAAAGTAGATAAATCCGGTGCGACCTCCGATAGTGCCAATAGTTCATCCGCAAAAGCTCTCTCCTGTGCTTCGTCGATTTTAACCGAATAGAAGGCCGCTTGCTGGCGGTTTTGCTTGTAGAAAGTAGCCACGGTGTAGAGCGTGTTCTGGATGGAGATAAATCCCCATTTCAGTTCACTCACGCCCTGCAGAATAGGGTCAGACTCCGGTGCTTCGATGCCCGTTATGCCAAGCGTATTGACAAATAAGATTCCCGGCGAAGAACCGTTGGTGCCTTCATAGAATATATCCAGACCGATTATTCCGCGGTCGTCGGGTGTAATAGAAGTAGAGAAGAGTGTTTCGTTATGCATTCTTGTTACCGCTAATTGGTCGCCTTGGTCCTTTAGACGGTAGAGCCCCGGGGCAGCTAAATGTGATTGTTGCCAACAGTTGGAATAAATCTCTCCGTTGATGCACTCTACTACGCTGTAGAGGTCGCTTTGCTGGTAGAAAGGCACCCCTTGGTTGGTATAAAGCGGTCTGCCGTCTCTGCCGTCCCAATAGAAGAGTGCGCCATCCTTTTTGCGGACAAGGAAATTGCCGTAGAAATTATCCACTATCTCTTTGATCATGGAGTAATACGGCTCCTTGAGTTCGTCCAGATCGGGGAAGTCATAGTAGCAGTTATAGAGCCACAGCCATTCGTCGCCGATGGTGAAAATATTCTCCATGACGAGACGCATTTTGGCTTTGACCATATCGACCACTTCGCCATTACCTCTAGCTTCGATGGTATAAGTAATTTCTACGAGTGTGCCATCCTCGGAAACAGAATAAACAGGTTGATGGGTCTCGTAGGTTATCTCTCCGTCTCCTTCGCCGGCAGGTACACGGCGAGGCGCTTTCTGTTCATCAGAGCCATCGGAGGCGAGAGCCAAAGCGGTCACTCCGTCCAAATGCATCCGTTTGAACTCAACATTACGAACTTTGCCGCTTCCTCCGCCTTCGCAGGAGGTCATGCCTATTGCAGCCACTATGACTACAAGAGCGAAACATAAATTACGTTTCATAATATTTAAACTTTTCTCCCTTCCTTTTAGGGAAGGGATGGGGTTAGGCTTATATTTAATTCAGCTGAACAATAGTCGCTACGACGGCTGTGCCGCTGGCTTCGGTGCCCATGACAACCGTCTTGAACGCATTCTCGCCGGTCATGTACGTAATGAGCGAAACGGTAGAACCATCGGGCAGAATGGCTTCTTCGATCATAGCTTTCATACTTCTATCGAAGCCTATGACTTTTATAACATTATATTGCGGCACATCGCTGCGGTCGATTTCGTGACGCGTGGCCGTACAAGTCGGCAGGTTATAGACAATCACATAAGTCATGTCGGTTTGTTTCTCTGTCTCCATCGAATAGGCATTGCCTTCTTCATCATAAGCTTCATTCCAAGAAGGGAAACCTTCCGGCAGTTTTTCTACCGAGAAGGACAAGGTATTGGCATCAAAGGTCCTAATAATTGCGCCTTCGCCTTCATCAGTTAAATAAGAATAGGTCGAACCCTCAACGCGGCAAGGATAGCCGTAACCGTATTCCGGTAAAGAATGACCGGCTACAGCAAGAGTAGCTTGAGCGGTATTGCCCTCAAAAGAGATAGTATAAATAGCCGGTTCCAAACTGCTGTCCCAATTATATCCATGTGAAACAAAATACTTTCCACCGATAAAATGCATGCGTGGGAAGCCCATGTCATTCGGAAGTCCCTGTACCAGATTGGCTAAATTGCCGTTAATGAACGCAGGATTAGTTGGCATATTACTACTATAACTCAACACCGTTCCTAAATGTCCGTTTCCGTCACCGATAACATAGGCGATGTTGGCATGGTAATCCAAATTCACTTGGTCCATCGTGGAACCATTGTCCACCAATTTGCGTAAACCACCTTGATAATTACCTTCCGCCCAGTAGAGTTCTTTTCCTACTTGCGCCACCATGCCATATTGCTTGAGGTCATTGCTGGTCTTAACGCTATTTTTTATAGAGCCGTCCCAATCAATCGGCAGTACAGTTAAGTTTGTTAAATCAAATAGCGCGCCATCCGTCTTGCGAATGAGATAATTGTAATGCCCCGGGCGTTTACGGCTGGCATCAATCTGCTCTTGTACGTACTTGCGGGCTTTTTCGGGCAATAAATCCAAGTCGTCGCAGTCGTACTGACAGCCGTACAGCCAGAGATAATTATCGCCAACCGCAAAGATATTCTCAATGCTCAAGCGGAGTGCTTTGGTGTCCATGGTTGAGTCCGCTTCGTTGAAATAGAAAATCGCTGCGTGCATGTTTCCATCCTCATCCACAGTGTATAAAAATTTGTGGGTTGGCTCATCCGGATCTTGTCCATCTGCACGCAACCGGCGCGGCGCGTTAGCGGCATTTCCGCCTTCCTGCACCAGCGCGAGAGCTTTGGCGTTACTCAGATCAACGCCCTTGAAGGTCAATTTTTTACTTAAACTCGGTTCGTCCTTGCAGGAGACGAGAAATAGCATGGCAATAATTCCGATGCCAAGTGCAGAAAGAATTTTCTGTGCCATAATTAATGAGTATTTAGTTCCGGCTCTTGCACCTTTGCCGGGCTTGGTTTCTGCGCTCTTCCCATACCACAAAAAAGTATGGGCTTTCGCTTGTTAATATTGGTATTATCGGGCTTCCACTCCCATAGACTCCAATATATGCAGAAAGTCCACACTTTACAGCGTGAACATTCGCGATATTTCGGAAGTCTATTACTGTTTGTGGAAGAGTGATAATATCCTAATAAAGCAAATGCTTAATGATGTATGTCAGTAAAATTCGTCTTTATGCCATAGGCGGTAATGTTGTTATTTTATATGTTACTTTCTCCGGTTTAGCGTCTTGGAGAGAGGACGGGTAGTTATTGTTCCTTTTGTAACTGATGTTCTCCGTATTTGCGGGTGTATAATACCCCTGTTTTACTTGACACTGCAAAATTACAAATAAATTCTGATATATGCAAATATATTTTGCATTTTGTGCAAAATTTGGCACTAATCTGCCGGTTGTTGGGTGGATTGATCGGCTTTGAGGGATTGATAGACCATGGAGCGGATGAAATTGTCTAGGCGAGCATAACGTTTTGAGGCAAGGGTGAGCTTGTCTATTGGTGCTTCAGGGTCGGGATGTGTACCGCGCGTGTTTGGAAGTTGAGCTTTATACCGTCTGCGGTAGTCTGCAAGTAATGATAGTGCTTCCTCTTTCGTAAGATATTTTGGTCGTGGAGGAAAAATAGCGACGCTAGGTGTCTCCTCTGGTTTTTCGGCATCAAGGATTTCCTTGGTAATGAGACACGCTTGGCGGAAGAGGTTGATATGCTCCAATTCTGCGCCTTGTGGCGGTTTCTTCTTGTAGTCACGGGGATTACGGACAGCATAGCCCTCCTGTCTGCCTTCGTGAATAACGCGACCGTTATCATCACGGTACTTTTTTTGACGGTTGATGATACCTTTCTTTGTAAAAGCTCCGTGTACTTCACGGACTGGGTGTTCTAATTTTATCTCTGCCATATTTAGTTGATGTTTTAATAATCTTGGCTGACTAACCTACTAATCACCTACTAACCACATACTAATCACCTACTATTGATAGTGTGCAAGATGCAAATTGAAGCTTTGAAATGGCGAAATGATGGGTGTAAATAGTAGTAATAGGTGGAAATAGTAGAAGTTAGTAGTAAATTCGTAGTAGTTAGTAATAAATCGAGTGCAAAGATACGGGATTTTTTTCAAAAAAACAAATGAAAAGAGCAAAAGGTTTGAGATGGCGCGGTTTTTGTGGGGTGGTAGGTAGAAATACTAAATGATTATTGCTATGATTAAAATGACTGTTACAGATAAAGAGATTCTTGCTACGGAAGAAGGCAAGTTGCTGGGTAAGATAGAGTTTACGTTAGTAGGCAATAAGATGACTATCTTGCATACGTATGCCTATGAGAGTGGACGAGGGATAGGGACGCTGCTAATGGGACATGCGGTAAAATGGGCGAACGAAAATAATTATACGATAATTCCCGTTTGCTCCTTTGCTCAAAAATATCTAAAGAAGATTGAATGATTGAGGATTTTATGATTAAATGAAATGCTAAATTTGCATATGTTGGAAAAATGTAGTACCTTTGTGCGGAATTATTAGTATTAGATAGAATATATGGAAAATAAGGTAGCGGAGAACCCTTTCAAAAACCGCGTGTTGGCGGATGCCAACCGTTTAGAGGACGGCGCAAATGCGCCTACAGAACGCTCGCAAGCGAGCTATAGTTTAGAGGCAAGAGGTAAGAATACTTCCTTTATTGTGGTAACTGCATTGTTTGTGACACTATATGTGGTGTCCAATATTATGGCAGTGAAAGTAATTGGTCTTTGGAATCTGTTTTATTTTGATGCGGGAACGATTACTTTCCCGTTTGCATACATGTTAGGTGATGTGCTGACCGAGATTTGGGGATACAAGACCGCTCGCAAAGTCATCTTTACTACATTTCTATGCAATATCGTTGTAGTAATCTGCACGCAGATTGGTGTATGGCTACCATCGCCTGATTATCTGGATGTTACAGCACAAGCGTATAATACGATGTTTAGTTATGTGCCTCGCATCGTGATTGCTTCGTTGACTGGATTTTTGTTGGGCGAACTCAGTAATGCTTGGTTGATGGATAAGATAAAGAAGTGGACCAATGGCAAAAGACTATGGGTGCGAACTATAGGAAGTTCGGCAGTAGCGTATGTGTTTGACTCTCTGCCATTTGTGCTGATAGCTTTTGCAGGAACCGTCTCTGCACGCGATTTAATGTTGATGATAGCATTCCAGTATGTGTCGAAGTTGCTGATAGAGGCAGTGTTTGGTACACCGATGGCGTATGCGGTGATTTCCGCTTTGCGGAAAAGGTTATAGGATATAGGACGCTCCGCTATAGTTTAGTGTTTAGAGATAAATTTTTGAGTTATGGCAAAGTATGAAGAAGTAATGATTGGTTTGAAGCAAGGCAAGTATGCACCTGCGTATATGCTTTGTGGAAAAGAGTCGTATTATATAGATAAGGTGGCAGACTATATTGAGCAGAATGTGTTGGATGAGATGGCGCGTGAGTTTGATCAAACGATTATCTATGGCAAGGATTTGAGCGGTGGCGATGTGTCGCCTGTGATTGGTGCGGCACGCGGGTTTGCAATGATGGGCGGATATAAGGTCATTATCGTGAAAGAGGCGCAGAACATAAAGAAATGGGATGCATTGGCGATGTATATGGATAATCCACAGCCGTCAACTATCTTGGTATTTTGTTATAAATATGGCTCGCCAGATAAGCGTTTGAACTTGTTTAAGAATTGGGAGAAGAAAGGCGGCGTGCTGATGGAGTCGGAGCAACTGCGTGATTATCAGGTGGAGAAATGGATACGTGACTATGTGGCGGAATGGAATGAGGCGACGAAGCGAGAAGGCGAGGAGGCGATAAGGATTGATGAAAAAGTGGCGAAGATATTGGCGGATAGTATAGGAAATGATCTGACACAGATAGTGGGGGCGTTGCAGAAGTTGATTGACGGTCGTCCTGAGGGAGTGAAAGTGATTGATGCTGCGTTGGTAGAGCGGAATATCGGTATATCGAAGGATTTTAATGTGTTTGAGTTGCAGAGTGCATTGATTGCGGGCGATGTGGTGAAAGCCAATCGTATCACGCAGTATTTTGCGTCGTCTAAAGATCACCCCATGGTGAAGGAATTGGGGATATTGTATAGCTTCTTTGCTAACTTGATGATTTACCATTACTTACCCGATAAGAGTGACCGAGTAGCAGCGAGTGCGTTGGGCGTATCGCCGTTTTTTGTGAAGGATTATGCGGCAGCAGCACGCCGATTCTCTGCGGGCAAGACCTTTGCAATTATTGGCTATTTCCGTGAGATAGATGCGCGATTGAAGGGTATCAATAACCCGAGTGCGAAGGATACGGACTTGTGGAAGGAACTTATTTATAAGATTTTGCATTGATAGATCGCTGCGCTGTAGATCGGCGCAGGGCGCCTGTAGATGGTAGATCGCCCTTCGGGCTGTAGATGTAATAAAAAAAAGAATTATATAGGGGTTGACACTGATTTTATTTTAAACGACAATTTAGGTCAATTATGATGTCAATTATCGTCAATTCGAGGAAATATTTTGTTTGGGTTGGAATGAGCGACTCGTCGCTTGCAACCCAAAACAAAATGAAAGACAACTATTTTTCTTACTCAATGATATAACCGCTTGCAATGATTTCGAGGGCACCGAATAGGACGAGGAAAGATTTCGGACGCCGCCTGCGGGAGAGGACAGATTTCGAGGACACCGACCTCGTGTGAACACGAGCCCACCTCGAAATCATAGAAGGGATTTAGCTAAAATGTATGCAAAGTTACTACAAAAAATGCAGGTATATACGCAAACAATCATTATTTTCAAAAACAGCGTTGCTGCTATCATAAGCCATCTCAATGCCCTCTTGTAAGTGAGCTTTCAGAGGGCATTGATTTGTCTTATAGGATAGACAAAAGTCTATCTTTTTTGAAAATAATGCTCGCTTTGCTTGCGTATATGCATTTTTTGTAGTACCTTTGCAGCGTGTTTTGAAAAGAGGACAAATTTGACTGCTTGCAACCTCTATAAAATAATGCTAAAAACTTGTTCCACAAGACCCAAACAGTCGCTTGTGGATTTTTTTGACCCTAACAATAGAAAATGAACTACTTATTTACATCAGAGAGTGTCAGCGAAGGACACCCAGACAAAGTGGCGGATCAAATTAGCGATGCCATCCTAGACCAATTCTTAGCATTAGATCCTAACTCCCACGTGGCTTGCGAGACCATGGTGACCACAGGACAAGTGATTGTGGCAGGTGAAGTGTCAAGCGAGAAATATGTGGATATCCAAAGCACCGTGCGCAAAACCATCGCTGAGATTGGTTACACTAAGTCTGCCTACAAGTTCGAAGCAGAGAGTTGTGGTATCTTAACTGCTTTGCACGAGCAGAGTGCCGACATCGCCCGTGGTGTGGATGGACAAGGAACGGAGAATGTGGGTGAACAAGGAGCAGGTGATCAGGGAATGATGTTTGGTTATGCTAGCGACGAGACAGAGAACTATATGCCATTGACTTTGGATTTGGCACACACCTTAGTATATACGCTCGCGCGCGTGCGTAAAGAGGGCGAGGAGATGCTATATCTTCGTCCAGACTCTAAGAGCCAGGTGACGATGGAATATAGCGAGGAGGGTGAGCCACTGCGTATTGATACGATTGTGGTGAGTACCCAACATGATGAGGATGTTACTCAAGAGCAAATCAAAGCAGATATCCAGCGTGTGCTGTTGCCTCGTGTAGCCAAACGCGATGCACGTTATGCTGAGCTGTTGAAAGGCGATTTCAAGTTGCTTGTTAATCCTACAGGTAACTTCGTTATCGGTGGCCCTCACGGCGATACAGGTTTGACTGGACGTAAGATTATCGTAGATACCTATGGTGGTCGTGGTGCACATGGTGGCGGTGCTTTCTCAGGTAAAGACCCATCGAAGGTGGACCGTTCTGCTGCGTATGCGGCTCGTTGGATTGCGAAAAACATGGTGGCAGCAGGTGTGGCTAAGGAGATGTTGGTGCAAATCAGTTATGCGATTGGTGTGGCAAAGCCAGTCAGTGTCTGCGTGAATACCTACGGTACTGCCAAAGTGGCAATGAGCGACGGCGAGATTGCTAAGAAAGTGAGCGAGATGTTCGACCTCCGTCCACAAGGCATCATAGAGGCATTGAAACTCAAACAACCAATGTACGAGGAGACTGCGCGTTATGGTCACATGGGGCGCACCAACGAGGTGGTGAAGAAGCAGTTTGTGGACAACGGACAAGTGATTGAGCGCGAAGTGGAGTTGTTTACATGGGAGAAGTTGGATAAGGTGGAAGAAATTCGTAAGAATTTCGGTGTTTAGTGGACGGCGTGGTACGCCTACAGTTTAGTGTTTAGAGATTATGACTAAAGTAAAACAATCATGGTTAGTTGTGGGCATCGTGCTATTGGCATTGGTGCTTGACCAAGTGTCGAAGGTGTATATCAAAACGCATTTCGAACTCGGCGAGGCACGCGAAGTGTTCTCGTGGTTTTGGATAGTGTTTGTAGAAAACAACGGCATGGCTTTTGGTATCGAGTGGTTTAGCAAGTTGCTGCTGACGCTGTTTCGTATAGTGGCAGTGGGCGTACTTGGATGGTATATCCACACGATGATTCACAAGCAAACCGTGCGTACTGGCTATCTCACGACCATAGCAATGGTGATTGCTGGGGCATTGGGTAATATCATTGATTGCGTGTTTTATGGCAAAATCTGGGGCTATGCCGAGTGGTTTCATGGTAGGGTAGTGGATATGCTCTATTTCCCATTGATACGCAATGCGGCAGGCGAATGTTTGTTCTTCCGACCCGTATTCAATATAGCGGATTCATTCATTACGGTAGCGGTATTCTTGATTATCATCTTCTATCGCAAAGACTTGGATGAAAGCCTGAATCAGATTTTTCCAAAGAAAGAGAAACATTGAAACCCTGAAGCTTTGAAACTTTTTAACACAAAAATAGCATGCGTAGCATGCATCTTGTTGGCAATCGTAGGTTGCCGTCCACGTGGCGTGTTGTCCAATCGGGAGATGCGCGATGTGCTGTATGATTTGCATCGCGCGGATGGTGCTATACAAGTGGCGGGGTATAACTACTCCCACGATCAGGAGCTGTCGGGGTATTATAAAAATGTGCTGGACAAACATGGTATTACCCAAGCAGAGTTTGATTCCTCATTGGTGTGGTTTACCGACAACCCTCAGATATTCAATAAGATTTATCCTAAAGTAATCGAAATGCTCGAAGCTGATTTCAAGGTGGAGGAGCAAATCCGTGAAGCCAACAGAGAAAAGAAATTGGCAGCAAAGGGAAGTAAATCGACTGCTCCAAAGCGTCAATTACGCGATATAGAGGATGTCAAGCAGGAGCTCCGCAATGGCTACGAAAATCCATGGAAATTATGGACACCTAAAGAATTTTGCAAAAAAAATGTCGTAATATTTGGTCAATTGGGTGCGGGCGATGCCCTCGCATTAAGCGAACCATAGTACCTTCGGACGCCGCCTGTACTGCGTACATTCCCCCGAAGCTACGTTCGCCAAATGCAGCGCATGTGCACTTTTTTATCCAAAAATGCATTTTTTTCTAAAAAAATTTGCACATGTGCATTTTTTGTAGTACCTTTGCATGCTTTTTCGGGCGATTGGGTTGAATAGCCTTTGAAACCCTTAAAATTTTTGAAACATTTAAAACTTTATTTATATTAATTCGCCATGTTGGGCAGTGGGGCTCATAGAGCACGTAAAGTTGTCTGTCGACATGGTCAAAACATTAAAAACAAATGGATACATTAAGTTACAAGACTGTATCAGCTAACAAGGCAACCGTTCAAAAGGAATGGGTTGTTATTGATGCTGAGGGCCAAGTACTTGGCCGTATGTGCTCGAAGGTAGCTAAGCTCCTCCGTGGCAAGTACAAACCAAACTTCACTCCTAACGTGGATTGTGGTGACAATGTGATTATCATCAATGCCGACAAAGTGCAATTGACTGGTAACAAGTGGAATGATCGCGTATATGTACGCTACACTGGCTTCCCAGGTGGTCAACGCGAGATGACTCCTGCTCAAATGCTTGAGAAGGGCGCAGATCGTTTGATCCAAAAGGTGGTTAAAGGTATGCTTCCAAAGAATCGTCTTGGTCGCAAGATTATCGGTAACCTCCACGTATTTGCAGGTGCAGAGCACAACATGCAAGCTCAACAACCAAAACAATTAGACATCAACACACTTAAATAATTGAAGATATGGAAATGATTAATGCATTAGGTCGTCGTAAAGCAGCAGTTGCTCGCGTTTATGTACAAGAAGGTACCGGCAAGATCACAATCAATGGCCGTGATTTGGATGTGTACTTCCCAAGTCCAATTCTTCAATACGTTGTTAAGCAACCTCTTAACAAACTTGAAGTGGCTGAGAAATATGATATCAAAGTAAACCTCGATGGTGGTGGCTACAAAGGCCAAGCAGAGGCTTTGCGTCTTGCAATCGCTCGCGCACTGGTAAAGATCAACCCAGAGGACAAGCCAGCGTTGAAGGCAGAAGGCTTCATGACTCGCGATGCTCGTGAGGTAGAGCGTAAAAAGCCAGGTCAACCAAAGGCACGCAAACACTTCCAATTTAGTAAGCGTTAATATCCAAATAGCAGTGACTCCGTGGTGGCAACATGTTGCTCACCGCGGATTACTCTGTTATTCCTCCTATGCGCGCTTCTCTGCGTAGCGGAGGCAACGGATAAATTATGTAATAAATAATTCAAAACTAATCAAACAAAATGAGAACAAATTTTGATCAACTTCTCGAGGCTGGCTGTCACTTTGGTCACCTCAAACGCAAATGGAATCCAGCTATGGCTCCTTACATCTACATGGAGCGCAATGGTATCCACATCATCGACCTCAACAAGACCGTAGTTAAAATCGACGAGGCTGCTGAGGCATTGAAAGCTATCGCTAAATCTGGTCGTAAAATCCTCTTCGTTTCTACCAAGAAACAAGGTCAAGAGGTAGTAGCACAAAAGGCTCAAGAGATCAACATGCCTTACATCACCGAGCGTTGGGCTGGTGGTATGTTGACTAACTTCCCTACAATTCGTAAGGCAGTGAAGAAAATGTCAACCATCGACAAGATGATGACCGACGGTACTTTCAACAACATTTCTAAACGCGAGAAACTCCAAATCACTCGTCAACGCGAGAAACTCGAGAAGAACCTCGGTTCAATCTCAGACTTGACTCGTCTTCCTAGCGCAGTATTCGTTGTTGACGTAATGAAAGAGCATATCGCTGTAGCTGAGGCTAACCGTTTGGGTATTCCTGTATTTGGTATTGTTGATACCAACTCTAACCCTAACAACATCGACTTCGTAATCCCAGCTAACGACGATGCTACCAAGTCTATTGACGTCATCTTGACCGCTGTTTGCGCAGCTATCCAAGAGGGTCTCGAGGAGCGCAAAGTAGAGAAAGCTGACGAAGAGGCTGCTGCAGCACAAGCTGCTGGCGAGGCTCCAGCTCCAAAAGAGCGCCGTCAACGCGTTCGCAAAGCTGCTCCAAAAGCAGAGGCTGAGAAAGTAGCAGAAGTAGCTGCTCCTGCAGAAGAGGCTAAAGCTGAGTAATTATTGATAAACAGATAAATTCTAGAAACAATGGCTGTTACATTAGCAGATATTAAGAAACTGCGCGACATCACTGGCGCAGGTATGATGGATGTCAAGAAAGCACTTGAGGAGGCTAACGGCGACTTCGAGGTAGCTAAGGACTTGCTCCGTAAGCGTGGTCAAGCTATCGCTGCAAAGCGTAGCGAGCGCGAGGCTTCTGAAGGTTGCGTACTCGCTAAAGCTGAGAATGGCTTTGGTGCAATCGTAGGCGTGAAGTGCGAGACCGACTTCGTAGCTAAGAACGAAGATTATGTCAATATGGTTAAGGCTATCCTTGAGGTGGCTATGACTGAGAAACCAGCTGACATTGAGGCTCTTAAGGCTTGCAAACTCGGCGACTTCACCGTACAAGACGCTGTAACTGAGCGCTCTGGTGTGACTGGTGAGAAGATGGAACTCAGCGACTACGCTTTCCTCGTAGCTCCTAAGGTAGATGCTTACAACCACCTTGGCAATAAGCTCAGCGCACTCGTTGCTGCTGACGCTGAGGATGCTAACGCAGAAGTACTCCACGGTATCTCTATGCAAGTGGCTTCTATGTCTCCAATCGCTTTGGATGCTGACCACGTGGCACAAGAGATTAAAGACCGCGAGCTTTCTGTAGCAATCGAGAAAACCAAACAAGACGAAATCAACAAAGCAGTTGAGCAAGCAGTTCGCAAAGCTGGTATCAATCCAGCTCACGTGGATAGCGATGACCACATCGAGTCTAACACCGCTAAGGGTTGGTTGACCCCAGAGCAAGCTGAGACAGCACGCCAAATCCGCGCTACTGTTCCTGCTGAGGCTGAGGCAAACATCAACATGAAGAAAGTCGAGATGATTGCACAAGGTCGTCTTGGTAAGTTCTTGAAAGAGAGCACTTTGGTAGAGCAACAATACATCATGAGCGAGAGCAAAGAGCTCGTGAAAGACGTTTTGAAGAAGAACAACGTTAACGTAATCGACTTCAAGCGCGTAACCCTCAACCAAGAGTAATCAAACTGATAAAACAGCCCTCCGCGCAAACGGGGGGCTGTTTGTTTTTTAATTTATCTAGATTAACGGACTCCCGACTCGCGACTCCCGAATCTGAAAATATAATACTATGTCACAAGAAACTCTCACTCCTGCTCCAGCTAAAAAACGTCTTCTCTCTTTGGACGTTTTGCGTGGTATTACCATTGCGGGCATGATTCTTGTTAATAATCCAGGTACTTGGTCGCATATCTATGCACCCCTGCGCCATGCGGCATGGAATGGTTGTACACCTACTGACCTCGTCTTCCCTTTCTTCGTCTTCTGCATGGGTATTGCCATGTATATCTCTCACAAGAAGACTAGCCATGCCCTCACTTGGCCTGTGGCGCAAAAGGTTATCACCCGTGGTTTGCTCATCGTCATTATTGGTTGGGCGCTCAGTTGGCTCGGAATGTTTCTTGGACAAATCACCAAAGAAGGTACAACTCTCCTGCATGCTGTTTGGACCTATCCAATCGAGCATATCCGTATCTTGGGCGTGTTCCCTCGTTTGGGTCTTGTGAGTATTTTCGGCGGCTTGCTCATGCTCACTGCTAAGCCTAAAAACTGCCCTTGGGTGGCTGCTGTGCTCATGATCATCTATTGTATCATGCAGAGTGTGACTAATAGTTTCGAACTCAACGCTGCCAACATGGAGTCAATTGTGGACCTCAAGTTGCTCGGCGACAATCATATCTACCATATGACCAATACCGCTGGCGAGCGCATTGCGTTTGATCCAGAGGGCGTGCTCTCTACTATCCCTTGCGTGGCGCATGTCTTGATTGGCGCTTGGATGGGACATCTAATCATGAATGTGAAAGATAACTGGGGAAAAGTCACCCGCCTTCTTCTTGCAGGAGCGGTGATGATGCTTGTTGGTTTCTTGCTGGATTATGCTTATCCTATCAACAAAGCTATGTGGTCAGCAAGTTATGTGTTGGTTACATGCGGGCTTGCTAGTTCTCTGCTCGCAATTTTGACATGGATCTTGGATATTCGTTTGCCAGAGCGCAACGAGAAAGAGGCGACTACTAAGTGCGAGATTGCGACCAAAAAAGTGGCAAATAACTGGTATAAGTTCTTCGAGTGCTTTGGTGTTAACCCATTGTTTATCTTCTGTTTGAGCGCAATCGCTGTCTATGTGATGCGTAGTATCCGCTTTGAATTTAACGAGCAGATGTACAATGTTTGGAGTTTCTGGTATAAGGTCTGCATGCAACCGCTCTTTGGCAATGAAGGGGGCTCTTTGGCTTGCGCTTTGAGCCTTGTTTTGGTATTCTGGGGTATTGCTTATTTATTGTATCGTAAGAAGATTTATATTAAGCTTTAGTTTAGAGGACGCCGCTGGAGCGGCTACAGGTTAGAGGTTATAGGTTAGAGGTTACAGGTTATAGGTTAGAGGCAAGGATTATGCCCAAGATAGCTACTATAGGATTTTTTGATGGTGTCCATCGAGGACACCGTTTTCTGTTTGCTCAGTTGCACGAGCATGCCAAGCACCATCAACTCACGCCTGCTATCTATACCTTTGACCGTCATCCCAAGGAACTGCTGACGGGTCAAGCTCCTGCTAGGCTGACCACGCATGACGAACGAAAAGCCTTGCTTCAGAACTACGGCGAAGTACATTTCTTAGATTTTGCTGCGGTACAACAGCTTACTGCTGAGCAGTTTATGTGCTACCTTAAGGAGAAAGAAGGAGTGGAGACTATGCTTATGGGCTATGACCATCATTTTGGTTCGGATTGCTTGAAAGGTTTCCATGAATATGAAAAGATTGCGCACAAGGTGGGTTTGCATATCGAGCGTGCACATGAGTGTTTGGTGGACGGCGTGCCTGTGAGTTCATCTCGCATACGCAAACTCATGGCTGCGGCACAAATAGACCAAGTCAACCGCCTATTGGGCTATACGTATAGTGTTTCAGGCGTAGTAGAGCATGGTAATGCTATTGGTGCTAAGTTAGGTTTCCCGACTGCTAATATCCGTCTTGATTCTGCTAAACAACTTCCTGCTAACGGAGTGTATTCGGTTGTGGCTCGGGTGAATGGAGTAGAGTATAAGGCGTTGGCGAATATCGGAACCAACCCAACGGTGGGCAATGACCATCTATCTTTAGAGGTACATTTGTTGGATTTTCAAGGGGATTTGTATGACCAATCGCTGGTCATTGCTTTCCATCGTTTCCTTCGTCATGAGCAAAAATTCGCTTCTCTTTCAGCATTGAAGGAGCAAATAATAAATGATATTCAACAATTACAATGAAAACTAATTTTAATCAAATCGTTTGCACTCTTTTTTTTGCTGTAATCATAACCATTTCAGCTAATGCTCAACATGGTAAATACGTAGGTGGAGATATCTCTATGTTGCCTCAGTATGAGAAACACAACTCGCCTTATTTAGACAAAAATAACAAGCCAATTGATGATTTAATCACTTGGTTAGTAGATGAATGTGGATGGAATACTTTTCGTGTGCGTTTATTTGTAAATCCGGATAACTCCTCAGATCCTTGCGTTTGTCAAGACTTAGAATATGTTAAGCAACTAGGCAAACGAATCAAAGATGCCGGAGCTTATTTTATGCTTGACTATCATTACTCTGATACTTGGGTGGATGCTACTCATATTCAAGCCCCACGTGTATGGAAAGAATGCTCTGTTGATCAGAAAGTTGATAGTATAATCGCCTATACCCGAACCACTCTGCAAGAGCTAATAGCATATGGCGCTACACCTGATATGGTACAAGTTGGAAATGAGATAATGTATGGTTTTATGGGGATTTCTGTCCATCCGTATGAAGACCTCAATGATGATTGGGATAGTTTTTTGCGAATCTTAAAGGCAGGCTGTCAAACTGTACGAGAGATATTACCTCATGCAGAGATTATCATCCATACTGACCGCTTGTCGAATCAGAAATACAATCAATTCTACTATGGTAAATTGATAGAGAATGGGGTAGATTTTGATGTGATAGGATTATCTTACTATCCGTTTTGGCATGGGTTCCTCAAAGAACTAAAAACTGGACTGGATGGAATTAAGCGAGATTTTCCTGAGAAGAAAGTACAAATTGTAGAGACTGGGTACTATTTTCAATATTGGCCTAAGAGTGGAGTGAACTACAATACGTCAACTGTCTGGCCAGCAACGCCTTTGGGACAATACAATTGTATGAAAGATCTTATAACTTTCTTGCGTGATTATGAACAAGTTGAGGGGTTATGTTATTGGAATCCTGAAGATGCTGGTAATGGTGATGATACGAATTGGGCTACTACCCCTAACGGTACTGTCTCTGCTTATTGGACTAATCGCGGGCTATGGAACCCTGCAGCATCGAAATCAGGACACACTCCAATCAGTTGTAGCGAGGGAATGGTGCATTATGTATTCCGTGATTTTCTTGCAAATAAAGAGACTAGTCTAGAAAATCTACAAAGTGATGTATCTCAACCACGTAAACAATTTTTCAACAACACTTTGCAACTCATAATGCCTAATGGAACAATTTATGATGTTTCAGGGCGATTGGTACAATAGCGTTGTATGACATATGTATAGCTAAAATCGCAGAGAACAAACTATTCTCTGCGATTTTTTTGCCTAATTCTTGTGTATATCAAATAAGTGATGAGTAGTGATAGATAAAATCTATCTTTTTTGAAAAAAATGCTCGCTTTTCTTGTGTATGTCACAAATTTTCACTAATTTCGAACATCTGCCTTGGCTTTTATCTTCCCAAATGCCTCTCAAAGCCAATTCCCTCGTAGCTACTTTCGCCCAATGCAGCCCATACTACAGACACTCACACTTTTTATAAGAAAATTGGCTTCGCCTTATTATACCACTTTAATCCTCACTATTAGAAGTAAACTCCCATAGTGAGGTAAAAATGGTATTAATAGATAAAAATCTATTATTTTCTTATAAAAAGTATTCGTTTTCTTGCGTATGTGCATTTTTTGTTGTACCTTTGCAGCGACATTTATGGTCTATAACTAACTTGGGTGCAAAAGGTACCCGTAAAACTAATTTTAATAAGATGAATATTGTAAAAAAGGAGATTATTCTTCCTGATGGGCGTGTGATCACGCTCGAGACTGGCAAGCTGGCTAAGCAAGCAGACGGCGCTGTAATGGCGACCCTCGGCAATACCATGGTTCTTGCTACAGTTTGCTCCGCAAAGAATGCGGTTCCAGGTACGGACTTTATGCCGCTTACCGTTGAGTACAAAGAGAAATTTTCTGCAGCTGGTCGTTTTCCAGGCGGTTTCACTCGCCGCGAGGGTAAAGCATCTGACTACGAGATTCTTATCGCTCGTCTCATCGACCGTGCGTTGCGTCCTCTCTTCCCAAGCGATTATCACGCTGACACTTTCGTAAACGTAACTCTCTATTCTGCTGACGGCATCGATATGCCAGAGTCTATCGCAGGTTTGGCTGCTTCAGCTGCTCTCGCTTGCTCAGATATCCCATTCGAGGGTCCTATCTCTGAGGTTCGCGTAGCTCGTGTGAATGGTGAGTTCGTGATCAACCCAACCTTCGAGCAATGCGAGAAAGCAGACATCGAGCTCGTTGTAGCTGCTACTCTCGACAACATCATGATGGTGGAGGGTGAGATGAAAGAGGTGAGCGAGGCAGATATGCTTGAGGCTATCAAGGTAGCTCACGAGGCTATCAAACCACAATGCCAAGCGCAAATCGAGATGATGGAGGCGTTCGGCAAGACCGTTAAGCGCGAGTACTGCCACGAGATCAACGACGATGAACTCAAGCAAGCTGTTCACGACTTCAGCTATGCTCGCGCTTACGCACAAGCTACTGCTGCTGACACCAACAAGCATCACCGCGAGGAGATGTTCACCCAAATCCGCGAGGACTTCAAAGTAGAGAAAGCTGAGTATATGGCTGCTCGTGCTGAGGCACTCGGCGTAGAGTTGGATGAAATCGATGCACTCGTAAACAAATACTACCACGATGTAGAGAAAGAGGCTATGCGTCGCTCTATCCTCGATGAGGGCAAGCGTTTGGATGGCCGTAAGACTACCGATATCCGTCCTATCTGGTGCGAGGTTTCTCCACTGCCAGGACCTCACGGATCTTCTATCTTCACCCGTGGTGAGACTCAATCACTCTCTACTGTTACGCTCGGAAACAGCCGCGATGAGAAGATGATTGATGAGGCACTTATCCAAGGTTCTGAGAAGTTCCTCCTCCACTACAACTTCCCTCCATTCTCTACTGGCGAGGCACGTCCACAACGTGGTGTAGGTCGTCGTGAGATTGGTCACGGTAACTTGGCTTGCCGTGCGCTCAAGTCTGTAGTTCCTGCTGATTATCCATACACTATCCGCGTAGTGAGCGATATCCTCGAGTCTAACGGCTCTTCTTCTATGGCTACTGTTTGCGCAGGTACTCTCGCATTGATGGACGCTGGTGTGCCTATCAAACCAGTTTCTGGTATTGCTATGGGTCTTATCTCTGAGTGCAAAGGTACTAAATACGCTATCCTCAGCGATATCCTTGGCGACGAGGATCACCTCGGCGATATGGACTTCAAGACCACTGGTACACGCGACGGTTTGACCGCATGCCAAATGGATATCAAGGTGGACGGCTTGAGCTACGAGATCCTTGAGAACGCACTCGCACAAGCACACGAGGCTCGTATGTATATCCTTGACAAGATCGTTGAGACCATGCCAGAGGCTCGTCCTGACCTCAAACCTCATGCTCCACGCATCGTAAGCTTCATCATTCCTAAGGATATGATTGGTGCTGTGATTGGCCCTGGTGGTAAGATTATCCAAGGTATCCAAGCTGAGACTGGCGCTGTGGTTTCTATCGACGAGATCGAAGAGGGCGGCAAGGTAGAGGTAGCAAGTAATAATCAAGAGTCTATGGACGCTGCTATCGCTAAGATCAAAGCTATCGTGGCTATCCCAGAGGTGGGCGAGGTATATCAATCTACTGTTAAGTCTATCATGCCTTATGGCTGCTTCGTAGAGTTCATGCCAGGTAAAGAGGGCTTGCTCCACATCTCTGAGATTGATTGGAAGCGCTATGAGACGATGGAAGAGACAGGCATCCAAGAGGGTGACAAGATCACTATCAAGCTCATGGAAGTTGACCAAAAGACTGGTAAGTTCAAACTCAGCGCGAAGGCATTGAAGGAGAAACCAGAGGGTTATGTAGAGCCAGAGCGTCCAGCTCGTGGTGATCGCGGTCCTCGTCCAGAGCGTCGTGGTCCACGCCCAGAGCGCGGTGACCGTCCTGCTCGCAACCCAGAGGCAGACGGCGCACGCTTGAATCGCCATTAATTAAGTTAATGACATATGTGAAAAAGACCACGCGCTGCGTGGTCTTTTTGTATGTGTAAGGCTAGCGCAAAGGTAGCGCAAAGGTTGCTAAAAGAAATACTTATCCAATCCAATCTTCTCTGTCCAAACTGCGGTAGCCGATGGCTTCGGAGATATGTTGCATTTGGATATTCTCGCTTCCGTCTAAGTCCGCTATTGTGCGGGCTACTTTTAAGATACGGTCATATGCGCGTGCAGAAAGTCCCATCTTATCCATGGCGTAGGAAAGCATCTTATCTCCCTGTGCATCCAATTGGCAGAATTCGCGCACTAATTTAGGTGTCATTTGGGCATTGCAATGGATAGGATTTTGTGCGGTAGCATTGTATTCTGCAAAGCGTTGTTGTTGCACTTTGCGTGCTCGTACAACTCGCTCACGCATGGCTGCGCTGCTCTCACCTGGTTGTGCATCTTTGAGGGTAGAATAGGGGACTGCTTGTATATCGCATTGAATATCAATTCGATCAAGGAGCGGACCTGATATGCGACTCATATAGCGGTGAATCTGCGCAGGTGTACAAGTACAAGGATGCGCAGGATTGTTCTCGCCATAATGTCCACATGGGCAAGGGTTCATGGCTGCTACCAACATAAACGATGCTGGATATTCCACACTCATCTTGGTTCGTGTGACGCAAATCTTTCTATCTTCCAAAGGTTGACGCATCACTTCCAAAGCACTTCTTTTGTATTCAGGGAGCTCATCAAGAAAGAGCACGCCATTGTGTGCTAGACTGATTTCTCCTGGGTGAGGATTTGTACCACCACCCACTAAAGCGACATCGGTTACGGTGTGGTGAGGACTACGGAAAGGACGTTGTACAATCAATGCGCTAGACATACCGTCGCTTTCTTTGCGGCGTGCCATCAAGCCCGAAACAGAATATATTTTGGTTGTCTCCAACGCTTCTTCTAAGTTAAGCGGGGGCAGAATGGAGGGCATACGCTTCGCCATCATACTTTTACCTGCACCAGGAGGGCCGACCATGAGCATATTGTGTCCGCCAGCAGCGGCTACTTCCATAGCACGACGCACATTCTCTTGTCCACGAACATCTGCAAAATCTAAATCCGAAGTAAAGGCATGGGTGGCAAACTCGGCTGCTGTATCTACATGAGTTGGCTCAAAAGTCTGTGTCTCATTTAGGAAACGAACTACTTCCAATAGATTCTTCAATCCATAGACTTCCAAACCAGTCACAACAGCTGCTTCTCGAGCATTTTGCTCAGGAAGAATCATACCTTTGAATCCTGCTTTGCGTGCAGCCAAGGCCATAGGCAATACGCCTTGGATAGGTTGGAGTGTACCGTCCAATGACAACTCACCCATGATAAGATATTGTCCCAAGAGGGCAGTCTTGACTTCCTCTTCAGCGGTCAGCATGCCAATCGCAAGGGGAAGATCATATGCAGCACCTTCTTTCTTGATGTCTGCAGGAGCCATGTTGATAGTCAAGGTATGGCGAGGTTTGTTATAACCATTCACGGTCAAAGCTGCCACGATGCGTTCGTGACTTTCTTTGACGGCATTGTCAGGCAATCCAACAAGGGTAAATTCAAATCCAGGAACGGCATGTACCTCTATCGTAACAATTACTGCGTCAATGCCTTGCGGCGCAGCACCATAACATTTAATCAACATACGCTATTGTTTTTCTTGCTGTTTCTTCTTTGTTTTTTTCTCCTTCTTGGAGGAGTCTTTTCTCTTAGAAATATCTTTCTTTTTATTCTCCTTCCAATTGAAATCGTGTTTAAAAACAAAACCGACCCCCTGTACCGTATTGGCTTGACGGAGCGAATATTTATCTACAGTATGCGTATAAGCCTTGGCACGGAATTTCCCATTAGGGGTCAATAGGTACTCTATATCCAAATCTCCAAAGAATGGACGATTGCTCAAATCGTTGTATCTATAACCAAAATTACCATTGATAATCAGTTGGTTGATAGGGTGGATCTGGAAATTGGCTTCATACTCTTGGCTGGCTGTTTCGCCTTCTCCTTCGGTGCGGAAATTAAAGCCCATAGTGAAGACATCAGTCAGTTTACTGAGCCATGAATTAATCTGTCCTGTAATGGTGGATGACAATAACGAATACGTTTCGTTTAGACCTACATTCTGTGTATTTTGCAGATAATCAGGCGTATAGAACCGGTTAAATACCAATAGATATATCACTTGCCGCATCAACATCTCGTCGGTGTTGATCATCGAACGCACTTGACTTTGTACCGACTCGTCCGACTGTGGCAATTCGATTGCAAAGTTCAATATCGGGTTAAACAACTCATCTTTCATGTTCAGTACGCAGTTGACTGGTACAGAACTGCGATCGGTAGCGATCTGACTACTCTCACTGCCAAACAAATCGCGGAGCGAGGCAGTTGTGTGATAATAGCCTGTGATATCCACAGTTGGCGCCAAAGGATCACCGTCCCAAGTGATTTGGCTACCCTCACGAATAACAAAATTACGTCGTACAATATTGCCCAATGAGAAGGCAAACTGTCCTGATTGCAGGGTGTATGCGCCTTGCATTTGTATATTCTCTGAGGGAGATTCATATACCAATTTTAAATTGCCTTCTCCTTTACCTCGAATACCGTCTTCTGCCCCCAACTTGATATTTATTTCAGCTTGTGGCGTAACTTCACCCTGTAGCGACAATCGCATTCTGCTTGTTGGCTTGTTGGTCTTCACCTTCTGTTCTTTTGGTCTTAGCAGACTCAATAGATAGTTTGAAGTGGTATCTGGTTGTACAAACTTAATAAAATTAGAACTTGTTGCTTGGCTAGCACTATTGATATTCAAGAAGAACTTCGTGTTGGCTTCAGTACGAGCATTAACATCAATCTGGCAATCCCGCTCATCTCCATAGATATGTACATCGCCCGTACCAAACACTTTGCCATAGAATAGGGATTGTTGAGTAGCTGGCAAGTCCATGACTAACATGTTGTTAGCCCTTGCCCATAGGTCGAAGCGAATATCAAGGAAGTTTTCGTGATATACGGCACCTGTGAATAAACCAGAATTTCCATACTGGTCATACACCGTTATATCTGGGAAACGAATTGCGGTGGAATCGAGGAAAATAGAGTCTGTCAACGAGAAAGTCACACCAATTTGTGGCACTGTGATATGGGCGTCTTTGGCAAGTGCACCACCAGTTACCCAAACTTTGCGATCTAGTCCTTCCACTTTTACATTTCCATATGCCCGACCTTGTGGATTTTCAATTAGCCCCTTTGTCCAAAAATCAATGAAATTAATATCAAGGCTATCACATGCGATGTCCAAGCCCCACCATTTATTGGCAGGTATTACTTTGCCATTTACTTCAGCGACCATATGTTGAGTAGAATCCACAATCTGACCATAAATCAAGATGCTGTTATTTTCTCGGTCTAACTTAGCGTCGGCAGTTATATCCCCTAAATAAACGCCATTCAAGCCGCCGTTAGGGATATAGGCTTGCGCTTCCAACATCGGATCGGAGAATACGCTATATACGGTTGCTTGGCCAGTGACAAGTCCTAGAATAGAGATCGCTTTGCTAGCTTCGGTATAACTAAGTAAGTAGTCCAAATGGATATTGTTTAGAACCACATCAATAGAGTCACTTGCTAATTTTGAGGCTCTTCCGTCTGCTTTAATTAGTTGATAGTCAGTGCTCAATGAGAAATTGTTAATATCCATTACCTGATCAGCCAATGTGTAGGAAATGTTTGCTTGACCAATATTCCACGCCGAGTCATTCAGGATAATATCGGTTGGTAGCATCTCAATATCAAACTTAGGCTTATCCTTATATTTCGATACTTTCGAGGATACGCTGATGATTCCTTCATTACGAACGCTATCCGTGTTGCCTAGTTCTACACTCCAATCAATATTATCGTTTTGTGCGATGACATTGATGGTTGCTTTTATATCTCCCAACTTGGCTGCGGTAGGATTATCTTTCGGTAGATGATTGAGCACATATACCGACAAGTCCAATTCTTCATTTTGGTTGTCTAGCGAAATCGTAATATCTTCCATCTTAGCTCCACTAGTGTTGATGTTTGGGATATATGCTTGTAAACCAATCTGTTGTGTTTGCTCATGGATGTATCCTTTAATAGTAGGGAACGATGGAATCTCCACGTCCAAGTCAAACACATGTGTTAGAGAATCCAATTCGCGGAAGTAGGCGTAGAAGTCCAGATTATTGGTGTCAGTCCGTTTCAATTTTGGAGCTTCCACCAATGTAGGAAGGTAGTTGTGAAGCAATTGTTGTATAGTCGCAGGCAAGGTTTGATAGCGGAATGCACCACTAAGGTTCGCTGTCAAAAAGTCAGATTGTACACGCAGTTGGTGTATGGGGCGTCCATCTTTTAACTCGCTATCAACGAGCAATTTAAATTGCTCCATTGTGGTCTGATCTTCGCCATTTTCTATCTGTAAGGTATCTACTATTACATAGCCTGTCATGTTATCCAGCATCTCCTCTTTCTTGCCTGAGGTGAACAAACTAATATAGGTAGTCGCCCCAAGTTTTAGGTTAGGATACTGCTTAATCAGATTCAATGTGGCTGGCTGAAAATCAGCTAGTCTCAAAGTCAAATCCATTCTTGCATCTTCTTCCGACCAATCTGCCAACCCACTTATGTTCAATTGAATGTTCTCATCATTAATGTTCAGACTACCATTCACCTCTTCTGGTAGTAATTCGCCATCCAAATGAATTTTCTTGTACGTATATCCTTTATATTCAATATGTTGGATGTCGGCATCTGCTATACAATGGGTGAGGCGTATAGAATCAATCTCACCATCCACATGGGCATGAAATGCAATCATACCTAAATCTGATTGATTCAGCAGGCGACCAAGTTGGAATTTACGAGTAGATACATGGCCACAGAAGTCAATATCCTGCAAGGTGGTATCAATATGCAAATCGCCATTCACTTTCAATGCTCCCAATCCTGTGGTGAAATCGCCATGAAGAGCCAAGTTCTCCAATCGTCCACGAACATCTCCATGGTAATGCACATGCCCCAAATTATTTACCATTGCAGGTAATTTCACTGGCTTCATCTGCAATTGTGAGAGCAAATCTTGTAGCAAGTCATTGTTGCAATATAAGTCTTTGCAATCAGCATCGACGTACAGCGAATCCAACTTGGTTGGATAATACACCGCAATATCACCCGAAAATAACTGTTCGTCTCGAAAGACTAGTTGCAAATCTTGGGCAAATACAGAGTCTAAATCTCCGTGCAGATTAGCCTCAAAACTTGCATCTAATCCGTCCATCTGGGCACGTAGATGCAACGAATGTAGCTCTATATCCAGCGAATCAGTACTAAAAACGGGCAACGCCAAAGCCAAATCTAGCTGATCAATCAATACTTCATTGTAGTGCACACGCGTCTGCACCAATTCCAATTTGTCTATGTTCAGTCGGAATGGGAAGTTAGCAGAATCGCTTTTAGGTGTGTCAAGTAAAAATTGAATATTTAGCGTTGAATCCGAGGTAGATTGCAGGTTTACGTATGGATTTTGCAAACGCAGTCGTTGGATGTTGATTTGATCTTCTAGCAATGCTAGTGGATCAAACTCTAGCTGCAATTGCTCGATGAATGCGAGCGTATCGCGCTGTTGATCACTCAGATAAACGCTATCTAAAACAAGATGTGACAACGGACGATAGTGGAACGAAGCAATACTTGCATCTACATCCCACATCTTAGAGAGCTTATCTGCAACCTTTCCAACAATAAATGTCTGCACACCTTTGGTATGCAACGCACCTATAATGCCGCCAAACAAAAGCAATAGTGCTCCCAACACAATAGCAATAGTGGCAAAAGCTTTCTTTACTTTCGCTCCTCGCTTGGGTTGTTGCGTCTCCTCTGCCTCTGCCACAGCCTCCTGTTCCACTTCTTGTGTGACGTCCTCCTCTGCCACAACCTCCTGCTCCACTTCTTGTGTGACGTCCTCCTCTGCCACAACCTCCTGCTCCACTTCTTGTGTAACGTCCTCCTCTGCCACAACCTCCTGCTCCATATCTGGCGTAGGTAGTTGCAATTCAGTGTTTTCTACACTGTTTTCTTGGTCAATATGTGGGTTCTTTTCTTCTAGCACGATTTCTCCCAAACTAAAAATCGCACAAAGGTACTGAAAAAAACGCAAATAAACAAACAAAACGAATATTTTTTCAAAAATGATAGATTTCATCTATCTCATGCGCTTGGTTAATTTGCTGAAGAAACAATTTATTCTCTTACCAATTACTTATCTTTAGTTAGTGATTACTTAGTGATTAGTTAGTGATTACTTAGTTATTAGTTAGTTATTAGTGAATGATTATGCTATCTTCACCGTATCTCCATTATACTTCCTGACGTTATTTATCAGGAATTTTGAGTACAATATTGTATATTTCAAAAAAATGTAGTATCTTTGTACCCGATTTTGCACCGAATTTTCTATGGGAAACTTATCGGTTTCTCTGAAGATAAGGGAAAAAATCAATGACATATTGACAAAAAAGCGTCTATGTGCGCTTGTTTCTAACGACTGAAACCTAGGAAATTTCAAACGTAGAGTAGGAAACAAGGTAAATAGATGCTCACGGGTGTATTTTGTACACTTTTTGCATGCTAAGGGCATTTGTATGCCCTTTGGCATGCTTTTGGTGGCATATATATGCTAGCGTGAGTTTCTGTATTTGCTTATTTATTCTACAGGTTTTCCTAGGACCTCAGTTGTTGATAAGCAAGTTGCAGCGAACTCACGCTTTTTTGTGTCGTGTGTGGAACACATTAACACAAAAAATATATGCAAATAACATCTATTCTTTCAAACATTCGCTCCTGGCTTGCTTGCGGTAATCGAAGTAAGTGGCTGATATTCTTCTTATTTGCTTCTTCTCTCTTCGTGAAAACAGTGCTGTTTCACTGGACAACGCAGCATTCTATTTTGTTATCTTCTTTATGGAAGGCACCTGCAGCTTTTTTTGCTTTCTGGGGAGGAAAATTAGTGCCAGTTCTATTTTTAAGTGCATTTGTTTTTATTGCCAAACGACAATATTGGACGATTGTTATTAATATATTGTTAGATATATGGTGTATTGCCAATTTATTTTATTTCAGAGCGAATGGATTTTTCCTTACGTTTGATATGATATTTATGGCAGATAATATGGATGGCTTTTGGAGTTCGTTGTATACATATATGGGATGGGAGATTGTGATGTTTTTGTTTATAACTGGAATCTATATCGCCATTTGTTGCTTAACTAAAATTTTTTCCACAACGAAAAGATATACAATCATAACTATCTTAATGATAATATTTGCATTTTTGTGGGCATCTCTCACAAATTTTTTATATCAAAAAATAACTTATGATAAATTTGGTAAACCTAATAAAGGACAATTGGTGGAGCAGACTCTGCGAATACAATACCAGTATTGTTTTCCTTTTAGTAATTTCTATAAAGATGTAATAAGAGCAGTATGGCTAGAAAAAGGAGATTGGTGGGTAAAAGGCTATATAAACAATAATTCGATAATTTCCTATTTTCCTGCAATGTTATTGTACCAAATACATAATATGGAGAAAAATAATACCATAAAAATATCCCAAGAAGTAGAAGCAGATATTAAGAACTATATCAAATCCACCAATCATGATAAAACAAAACAGCTGGAAGAATCTAATATCATATACATTCTTGTTGAGAGTTTAGAATCATGGGCTCTAGATCTGATTGAGAATAAAATGATGATGCCTAAATTGCATCGCTTGGCTCAATCCAATCAAGTACTATATGCGGATAAAATTGTATCACAAGTGCGACATGGCAACTCTGCTGATGGACAAATGATAGGGGTTACTGGACTATTGCCGATTACAAGTGGAGCAACATGCAAGTTATATGGAAAAAACGTCTATCCTAACTTCGCTCATATGTATTCTAATTCTGCCATTATAAATCCAAGTAAAGGGACATGGGAACAAACAACAATGACCCAAAGTTATGAATTCCATCAATTAATAGAACCTGAGATTGGTGAAGCATGGCAGGATATGAATGTAATTAATAATGTATTAGACTATTCTTTTGAAAGTGATTCTTCCTTTTGTGTACTTGGTATAACACTTACATCACACGTCCCTTTTATGTATGGAGTAGAGCATACTATGCATGAATTTGAGAATATGCCTCAAACAATGTCTGCTTATCTCAATTGCTTACACTACACAGATTCCTGCATTGGAGTATTGCTAGATAGTGTATTAAATAGTCCTTTAGCAGAAAATACTACGATTGTAATTACAGGAGATCATACTATATTTCGCGATGAAATCGGCTTTTCTGATATGAATAAATACGCTCAAGACAATAGTATTAACTTCAAAGCAGGGCACACTTTTACGCCTTTGATTATCTATTCACCTAATATAGAAGGAAACATACATATCTCGGATACTTGCTATCAAATGGATATATTCCCAACGATATTACATTTGATAGGTGCGGAAGATTACTACTGGCAAGGACTAGGAATTAATTTATTAGATTCAGTCGCTCGCAAGAATAGACAAATTACTGAAAGTGAGGCATATCGATTATCAGACTTGATAATCCGAAGTGATTATTTTAGAAACTATTGCACAATATCAGATAGCATAGTGCAATCTGAATAGTATTTCTCATTTACTAGAAAGACGAGAAAAATACCTACAAATATCTTGCAAACCACACTTTTCGCATTTTGGACTGCGAGCTTGGCAGGTGTAGCGACCATGTAGCAACAGCCAATGGTGTGCCTTGGGAATAATCTCCTCGGGAATATATTTGATGAGTTGTTTCTCGCTATCGAGTGGATTCTTTGCCTTGGTAGTCAATCCGATACGCTCTGCCACACGGAAGATATGGGTATCTACTGCCATAGTGGGTTGGTTCCACCATACTGCCAATACCACATTGGCAGTTTTTCGTCCTACGCCAGCCAAGGTTTGTAGTTCTTCACGGGTATCAGGTATCTTGCCACCATATACTTCCATCACCCGTTTAGCCATCTGCACGAGGTGCACCGCTTTACTGTTCGGGTAACTTACCGAACGGATGTATTTTAGTACTGTTTCTGCGTTGGACTCGGCCAAATCTGCAATAGTAGGGTAGGCCTCAAAGAGAGCTGGAGTGACCATGTTCACGCGTTTGTCGGTACATTGAGCAGATAGCATCACAGCTACCAAGAGTTGGTATTCATTCTCAAAATGCAATTCACTCTCGGCAACAGGCATATTTGCTTCAAACCACGCCAATGCTCTTTCAAATCGTTCTTTGGTTCTCATTGCTCTTTATAAGTTTTGCTCAAGTATTGCAGTACTTGTGTCGCTTGCTTTTGTACTTGCTGAGTTTCCGTTGAAATCGGGCGTTTTTGCAGGTTGAGCAGCATGATTTGGTATAATAATACAAGGCATGCTTCCACATCACTCATAGCTGGACGGTCGGTCTTTGCTTTCAATAGATTAAGCGACGGAGTCAGCTGAATCATAGCAGCGCGATAAGTTGCCTCTTGATCCAACAAGTTATTGTGCAAATCCTCCAATTCATCGAGAGCATTCTTCGCTAATTGGAGGTGTCCACCTTCCATGATGTTCTCTTGATGCATCATCTCATTTAGGTCATGCAACTCTTGATTTGCTTCTGCTTGCTGAGGAAAGGCGCGTAGATAATCCTCTATCTGCCAGAGATATAGGATGTATTCGGCAATATTATTCTTCTTCAAAATCATAGTCTTCGTCTAATAAATAATCATAGTCATCCGAGAAAAACTGTTCGATATCTCGTCTATCTTTTTTTGTTGGACGTCCAGTACCTCTGTCGCGTCCACTTTGTGCGGCGTAGTGTGCCAATTCTAGCAATTCTAATTGCTCTTTAGGAGTGATGTCTTGCAAGTATTCAGGTACCATCTTTGCTCCTAATCGGTTACCCCAGAGTTGTAGAATACGATACGTATAGGTGATGGGCCCCTTACGCACAGTAAAGACATCTCCTACGTGAAACATGCGGCTAGGTTTCACCTCTACACCATTCATTTTCACGCGTCCGCATTTACATGCATCGGTAGCAATAGAGCGGGTCTTGTAAATCCGCATTGCCCATAGGTATTTATCTACTCGTACTTCCATTTCCTAGCCTCTAACCTCTAACCTCTAACCTATTTGCCATTATACTGGTTCATGGTGCGATCCATACCTTGTAGGCAGAAGGATGGTATGATTTCGCTCACTAATTTGAGTCGGTCGGGCAGAGTTTTCTTCTCATCCTCACTCCATTCGCCGAGAACGAAGTTGCATTGTGCACCTTTGTTGAAATCGTTGCCAATACCAAAGCGAAGGCGTGCATAATTTTGTGTGCCAAGCACTTGTTGAATATGTCCTAAACCGTTATGTCCGCCATTGCTACCTTGTTTGCGCATACGGATACTACCAAAGGGCAAATTAAGGTCATCTACCAGCACCAGCATATTCTCCACAGGAATCTTCTCTTGTTGTAACCAATAGCGTACAGCATTACCGCTAAGGTTCATATAGGTGGATGGCTTGAGTAAGATGATTTCAGCATTTTTTGCACGGCAACGGGCTACGAAACCATAGCGTTTGTCTTCCCACATTGCATTCTTGCTTTCTGCAAATGCATCTACCATCATAAAACCAATATTATGACGTGTGTTGGCATATTCATCGCCAATGTTTCCTAATCCAACAATCAAATATTTCATATCTGGTGTCTCTAAACTCTAAACTAAATAAGAGTGGAAAAGACTCCTTTTCCACTCTTATGATACTACCGCTCTTATGAGTGGTGATATTATTTCTTTTTACCTTTGGTCTCTGCAGCAGCCGCTTGTTGGCTAGCACGAGTTGCTTTCACGCGAGCAACGCAAGAATCTGCAGGGTTCATCAGTTTTAGACCTTCGAGTTGAACTTCGCCTACATACAATTTCTTACCCAAGCCAAGGTTGGTAACGTCGATTTCAACGCGGTTAGGAATTTGTGTATAGATACCGTTTACTTTCAGTTTCTTCATCTCAAGAGCCAATTTACCACCGGCTTTCACACCTTCTGCGTGACCTTGCAATTGTACAGGGATAGCTACGGTTACAGGCTTATCCTCAGTTACCTCAAGGAAATCGATATGAAGCAATTGCTCGCTTACTGGGTGGAATTGCAACTCTTTTACTACAGCCATTTTCTTTGTCTCGCCGATGGTCAAAGCTACAGCCATTGTATCTGGACAGTAGATGAGTTTGCGTACATCGTCAACAGTTACTGTGAAAGTTACGTTCTCGCCATTGCCATAGAGGTTGCAAGGTACGAGGTTCTCTTTGCGGAAAGACTTAGCTGCTTTCTTGCCGTACTCGCTACGTGGAGTACCTACCAATTCAAATGTTTTCATTTTTAATAAAGTGTTACTCAATATTGGGGCAGAATAGTTGTTGGTGTGGCTGCCCGTATCCCATCACACATGAAGATTTCTCTTCAAAAAAAGCCCGACTAGCGGGCTTCTTATGTTGACCAACCTGGAATCGAACCAAGATTTTCAGAACCAAAATCTGACGTAATAGCCTTTATACCATTGGTCATCATCAAAACAAACTACGCGAATTGACTTGCTGCGCAAGTGGTGCGCTTCGTTTGTTTTTCCTCTTAAATCAAAACGCGTTTTGATTTAGTTTTGAGGTGGTTTTCATTCTTTCTTTTCGAAAGCGGGTGCAAAGGTACTGCTTTTTTTTGAATTGACCAAATAATTTGCTCGTTTTTTTTCAAAAAATGCAATTTTCTTTGCAAAATGCTATCTCTGTTGCTCAATCTTCGTACACGAGGCACACGTTATCTACCCAAAATACGTTGCCCTCCTTGCCCACAAATGCTTCGTATTTACCCGAAGTGAGCATGATAACGAGGTGAGTAGGCTCTAATGTGGCATCCCATCCTTCTTCTATGATGGGGGTCACTTTACCTTTGGAGTTCACGGCGCGTTGCATGCACTTGAAGCCCATGTAATCTTCGTACCAAGGTTCACCCGTGATATCTCCATAGTGGATAGGAATGCGGTGACCATTGACCCATGTGAGCTGATCTTTGGTAAAGCGTTCGTAGGCAGTGCCTACACGAATAGAGTGGATCTTACCTTTCTCATCCTCCCAGCGATGTTGCAGATAGAGGTATGCTTCGGCTTCATCATGTCCTTCTCGTTGCTTTGGCTTAGCAGTACCTTTAGCATACCATATCCAATTCTCAGGGGAAATGATGCATTTATAATCAAACTGCAAAGCACTTGGACGCTCTGTGAAAGGTACACCAAAATCAATGTTTTGATATGGGTCAGCAGCAGTAGTGATAGGTTCTAGGTTACGTCCTGTGAACAATGTGCCTGGCACAAGTACTTGTATATCAATTATTCCCATCACGCGAACACCCAGCAAATCCACATCCATACGGCAACATGTACCGCCATCTTCTCTTACTTCAGGAGTCATGGTGCCAGCTGCTTTCTCTATGCCTATGATATTGGCATACGCATTGCTAGTTGCCCAAGGATTGCCGTTCAATCCATAGGTATAAGAACCGTTTTCCCAAATGGTGTCGGTAGGGGCTAAAGCATACAGTGTTTTGGTTTGACCGCCTAAAAGTTTGGATTCTTTGATGTAACGAACAGCCCAACTCTCCATGTCACCGAAGGGAATAGTGTCAATTCGTTCTGCATATATGCCTACTGTTAGGCATAAAAAAAAGAGTAGAAATACTTTTTTCATTATTCAACGAGTGTGATTTGCATAATAATAGCTCCGCACCAAGGCGAAGCAAAATCTGCCACAAAGGTACTATATTTTAAGCAAATACACAATGTCTGTGCCTGTTTTCGTAATAATTGATACCTTTTTATTACGAAAAACCCTATCTTAATGAAAATCAGCGAAGCTTCTGCCCCGCTGATCTCTCGCCTATAAACTATACCTATAGCCTATAACCTATAACCTCATTTCGCTTCTACGATATAGTAGTTCTTCTTGCCTTTTTGGCAGAGCAAGTACTTACCATTGAGCAACATGTCGGTGGTGATGGCCTTTTGTGGGTCGGTGAATTTCTCCTTATTGATAGAGAAGCCGTTAGCTATAATCATCTTGCGTGCTTCGCCTTTGGATGGGAAGATCTTGGTTTTCTCTGCCAACAAATCCAGTGGAGGCATGCCTGCTTCGATCTCCTCACGGCTCACTTCGTATTTCTCTACGCCGTCAAATACTTGCAAGAACATCTCCTCGTCTAGTTTGCTCAGTGCCTCGTGTGTTGCATTACCAAACAAGATATTACTTGCCTCTACGGCTGCTTCATAATCCTCACGGCTATGTACCATCACGGTCACTTCTTCTGCCAAACGCTTTTGCAAGCTGCGCATATGAGGAGCTTCATCGTGTGCTGCAATCAAGGCATCAATAGTCTCTTTGTCAAGGCATGTGAAGATACGGATATAGCGTTTTGCATCATCGTCACTTACGTTGAGCCAGAACTGATAGAAGTGATATGGGCTAGTGTATCTGCGGTCGAGCCATACATTGCCACTCTCGGTCTTACCGAACTTACCGCCGTCAGCTTTGGTAATCAAAGGACAAGTCAAGGCAAAAGCCTCACCGCCACCCATCTTCTTGATGAGCTCGGTACCTGTGGTGATGTTGCCCCATTGGTCGCTACCCCCCATTTGGAGTTTGCAGTTCTTGTGCTTGTTGAGATATACGTAGTCGTATCCTTGCAGCAACTGATAGGTGAACTCTGTGAACGACATACCCTGGCTATACTCGCCATTGAAGCGTTTTTTTACAGAGTCTTTTGCCATCATATAGTTCACGGTGATGAGTTTGCCTACTTCGCGTGCAAAGTCGAGGAAGGTGTAATCCTTCATCCAGTCGTAGTTGTTCACCAGCTCGGCAGCATTCTCTCCTTCTCCGAAGTTGAGGAAACGCTCTAGTTGCTTCTTAATGCACTCTTGGTTATGGCGGAGTGTGGCTTCGTCGAGCAGGTTACGCTCGGCTGATTTACCACTAGGGTCACCAATCATACCTGTTGCACCACCAATCAGCGCAATGGGTTTGTGACCTGCGTTTTGCAAGTGCTTGAGCATCATGATACCACAGAGGTGACCAATATGCAAACTATCTGCAGTAGGGTCAATACCTAGGTATGCTGCAGTAGGTTCTTTCAATAGTTGTTCTTCGGTGCCTGGCATCATGTCTTGCAACATACCACGCCAACGCAATTCTTCTACAAAATTCTTCATCTACTTTATATATATAATAAGGTGTATTACTTACAATGCTTTCAGTGTAGCCAACAAGTACTCATAGAACTTAGCTACCGTAGCGATATTCACGCGCTCATCTGGTGAGTGAGGATACTTGATGGTAGGACCAAACGAGATCATATCCATGCCTGGGTAGTTGCGACCAATGATACCGCACTCCAGACCTGCGTGGATAATAATCACACGTGGCTCCACACCATAATTCTCCTGATAGGTTTGCTTCATCACTTCCAAGATATGGCTCTTGAGGTTGGGTTTCCAACCTGGGTATGAACCAGAGAACTCTACCTCTGCACCTGCCATAGCAAATACAGAATGAATGATCTCTTGCAACTCCTCTTTGCGCGATTCTACAGAGGAACGGGTCAAGCAATATACGGTTACGCAGTTGTCTTCGGTCTTGAGCATAGCCAAGTTGTTGCTCGTCTCTACCACATCAGGCATTTCAGGAATCACGCGATATACGCTATGAGGACAAGCGGTGATAGCATGTATCAAGAAGTCTTGTACGTCTTCAGGTAACTCCATATCAGGACACTCCACTTGCTCTGCGGTGAGGCGGATATTGTCTTCTACGCCATCGTATTCTGCTACAAACAGGTCTTCAAACTCTGCTACCAAGTCCATCACTTCATCCAATCCTTCTGCTGGAATAGTGATGATAGCCGATGCTTCGCGTGGGATAGCATTGCGCAGACTACCACCCTCTACACTAGCCAAACGTGCCTCGTAGTTAGCCACTGCCTCTTTTAAGAAACGGAACAGCAGTTTGTTGGCATTGGCACGTTGCAAGTGGATATCACAACCCGAGTGACCACCTTTGCAACCTGTTACACTTACTTTCACTGCCACATCGCCCTCTTCCACCTCTACTGGGGTGTATGCGAACTTAGCCGTGGTATCTACACCACCTGCGCAACCTACATACAATTCGCCTTCTGCCTCTGAGTCCAGATTGAGCAAGGTTTTGCCTTGCAACAAGCCACCTTCCAGAGCAAAAGCACCGTACATACCCGTCTCTTCATCTACGGTCACCAGCACTTCCAGTGGAGGATGCACCACATTCTTGTCTGCCAAGATGGCCATAGCCGCTGCCACACCAATGCCATTGTCTGCACCCAGTGTGGTGCCTTTAGCGGTTACCCATTCGCCATCAATATATGCTTCAATAGGGTCTTTGGCAAAGTCAAAAACAGTATCATTGTTCTTTTGTGGCACCATGTCCATGTGTCCTTGTAGAATCACTCCAGGGTGGTTCTCATAGCCAGGACTAGCAGGTTTGCGGATAATCACATTGCCTATTTCATCCACGATAGTCTCCAAACCGAGTGAGCGACCGTAGTTGGCAAGGAAGGCACTGACTTCTTCCTTTTGTCCTGATGGACGAGGGATCTGTGTAAGGTCGTAGAAATTACTCCAAAGACCTTGAGGTTGTAAGTTCTTCATATGTTTGTTGGTTTTTAATTATGCTTTGGTTAGTTCTCCGCAGATGGATACGGATAATGACTGTTTTACCTTCTCCAAATCATCTCCATATTCTCCCAGCACATGCATCATCTTGGTCAGAATGGCTTCGGTGGTGATGTCGTAGCCAGAGATGACTCCTGCTTTGAGCAGGTTAAGACTCACGGCATACTGTCCCATACTCACCGAACCTGTATTGCATTGGGTCTTGTTGACAATCACTACTCCTCTGTCCACTGCTGCTCTTAGTCGCTCGTACAACCACTCATGTGAAGGTGCATTGCCTGCTCCGAAAGTTTCCAGTACGACCCCTCTCAGACTAGGGATGTCCAGTACGGCAGCCACTACCTCTTCGGTGATACCAGGGAAGAGCTTGAGGATAGCTACTCGGGTGTCGAACTTATCAAATACATGCAATGGTCGTGCTGTGTTGCCTATTGGTTGGATCAGTTGGCGATTGTAGGTGATATGTACTCCTGCTTTGGCTAGTGCGGGGTAGTTGTAGGAGTTGAAGGCAGAGAAGTGCTCCGCATTTCGTTTGGTAGCTCTGTTTCCTCGGTAGAGTTCACCGTCCATGTAGAGGGATACTTCAGGCACCATGGCTTGACCTTTCTCATCTTTGGCTGCGGCAATCTCTATGGCCGTGAGTAGGTTCTCTTTGGCATCGGATCGCAATACTCCTACGGGGAGTTGGCTACCTGTGAAGACTACAGGTTTGCATAGGTTTTCTAGCATAAAACTCAGTGCAGAAGCGGAGTATGCCATGGTGTCCGTGCCGTGTAGTATGACAAAGCCGTCGTATGCTTCGTAGTTCTCTTGTACCACTTTAGCCATCTGTCTCCAGTTGTCGGGGTTGAGGTCGGAAGAGTCGAGTAATGGTTCAAATGGAATCATTTCCACCTGAATATCTCCGGCAAAGAGTTCTGGAACAAAGTCCTTGAATGTCTGCATGTCGGCAGGCAGTAGTGCACCCGTAGTGGGGTCTTTGACCATGGAGATGGTACCTCCTGTGAAAAGCAGCAATACTTTCATGTTGTAGTCATTCTCTAAATTGCGTGCAAAGGTAGAATTTTTTTTGCAAATATGCAAGCAATTCTCTAAAAACTTCATTTTCCATCCCTTTTCTTCGACAATCTATTTCTGATAATGGATAGGTAATCTACCAATCACAGACTATGTGATTACTATGCTATTACTATGTGATTACTATGTTATTCCGCTCACTTCCCTAAACCCATGCCGTTCCCTGTGATGGGGGTGATGGAGATTACATGTTCGCAGGCCAGGTGTTGTGTGTGATTCCAGCCATGCGGCACATGGTTTGGTGTGTGGTTTGTCGTAGGCGTTCTACTTCGCTTCCTCGGGGGAGCAGTGTGTTAGGGAAAATAGGTTCGCCTATGGTGACATGCGTGAGTGGTTCGTTTTGCGAGCCAAACAATCGATAAATGCCCGTTCTGGGTCTATAGTTAATGACACATGGAATGATAGGCATATTGTATTTATACGCCATAGTAAATGCTCCCTTTTGGAACGGTCTGATGGGTTTATACCAATCCCATCTTTTGGCTTCAGGGAAGATGTGGAAGGAATATCCTCTGCGATGAAATTCATCAAAAGCGGCATTAAAAGCCTTTATGGTGCTCATCCCTTCCTCTTCGGGTGGGATGGGTACTCCTCCGACAATCTGTAGGTAGAATTGATCTTTCGTTCGGAAGTTAGGCGCGAACATGGGGATTCGTGTGTTGTGGGATGCTCCAATAGCAGCCAGCACAGAAGCGCAGTCATGGCGATAGCAATGGTTGGCTACAGTGATGGCGCCATTTTTCAGTGCATCTTGATGTAGCTTCAGATTCTCTCTTCCTGTCCATCTTAAGCCGTATTTGATAAACAAAAACAGGGTGAGAAGGGGTAGTACGATTTTGTATCCAAACCAGATTTTACGTTTGTTTTTAGGCGAGTCATCGACATAGGGATAGTTGGCGTCAATGTTTGGATATGGGCGATCGTAGATAGGTTTGTACATTCCCACGTAGGGATCGTCTTCCGGATAATCCAGCACAACAGGTGGCACAAAAGTGTTGTCAGTCACCTGTAGGGTAGTATATCTTTTGTTAGTCATCATGTGCTTGAAATATTCCAAAACTCAGCTCCAACGGCTTGTGCGGCAGCCCCATCTTTATCAACTCTATCTCCAATAAAGAGCGTGTTTTTGGGGTTTGTATTGGTTGTTGTAAAGAGTTTGTCTATCACTTTTTTGTTGGGTTTAAGTCCTCCTAGCGTAGGTGCGTCGATGATGTAGGAGAAGAGTGCAGGTTCTAGTCCGATGGCTTGGAGCTTCTCCTCTACCGCTCCGTAATCGGAAAAGAGTATGGTGACGCATCCCTTGTGTTTGGCTAGGTGGAGGGTGTTGATAACTGCTGTGTTCGGCAGTTGGTGTTTGGCGATGATACTAATCATGGTAGGCATATAGATGGTATGATACCACTTTCGCGCTATTTGGGCATTCCACCAATGTCCTCTAGCCATGGTTTGAAAGAAGGCTTCATAAAAGCGTTCGGGAGATTCGTATGCGCATGTTACGATCTTTTTCCGCGCAATCCGTTCGGCAATGAGTAGAGGCAGGCACCACCATAATCGTAGAAGCATTCTCCTGACGAGTCCTCTCTTATGGTAGAGTGTGCCATCGAGATCAAAAATGATGGTTTGTATGTTATTTCCTATCTCCACGATACGTTAGTTGGTCTTAATTGTTCGTGCTATTCGTCTTTCTTGGCGTATTTTGCGTCGTTGATGACGACGGTCTAGTCGCTTACGACGACGGTCATCCATGGTATTGGCATGGTTGATGATATCTTGTCCTAATTGGTCGATAGCATCCTCGATGCGTTGGATAATATTGAATTTGTTGCGACGTTTTTCGTCTTGCATCAGCAGGTTGAATTTGAATTGTCCATCGCGGAAGCCGTCTTCTAGGCATGCCGCTTTGAATCGGGCATAAGCATCGCGCAAGAGGATATGTGTTTCAGGGTCATGTAGTCGGAAAGACTGCCTTTTGGACTCGTACTCCAGATTGATTCGTTGGAGATGCTGATCTACCCATTGGGTAAACGCTTCGGCAGTTTTACGATTGATGGTTTCGTCCTCAAACTCATAGTAGAAGTGGTATTTAGACTCTTTGACATCGGCAAACCCGACGAAGAACTTGGTTTTTATTCCAGTATCTTCTTCTGCCTTACGTACAGCATCTAGGAATTGGGGTTCGTACAGTTTTTCTCCCGTCAACGACACGATACCATTCACTTTGCTAATCATGTGTATGGTGGGGGTGTTTTTGAATTTTCCACCCACTTCTATTAGATCGTTCATGTTGTATCGGAACAATCCTGAATAGGTAGTCACGTAAGCGCAATAGCGTTTGCCCTGCTCTAGTTGGTAGATTTGCAAGAAGTTTTTGTGAGGACTGTCCAATTCGCTTTCTTCTACAAACTCATAATAATGGAATTGCGGGAATAGCACCGATTCGTTGGTGTCATCTAGCGAGAAACCAAATCGACATTCGGTGGCGATATATCCGAGTTCTTGGTAAAACGTTTTGTCCCAGTCAAATTGATCCATATACTTGTCCATATAGATTTTGGTGTTTCCACATTTCCAAGTACTCAAATATTGTAGCCAAGGCCAGAAGTCGCGAGGTTCTAATTTTCCTTTTTCCTGTAGTATTTGTCGTAGTTCATCCGCTCTTTCTGGTTTAGGTGAGACGTAGGCATATAGTTCTTCTCGGATAAAATACGGTATATCAAACAGATCGGAGATAGTTCCATGTTCTATGTCTTGAATCATTTCTTCCGTATTCTCGTTGAGCGTGCGCAATAGTTCGAGTATGGTAGAAGGGTTCGCAGTAGCCCAGAGAGTGACATCTCGATGCTGTAGTGCAAGGCGCATGAGGGTATAATTGCGTGCCGCATAGTCAGGAATCGACATGACGCATGCAGGGGCGGTGTAATGCTTTTTGATAATTTGTGGAATATCACGCACCAGTACCCCACTGACAGCTCCGAATATTGTACCGTCGGGTGCGTAACCTTCACATTCTTTGCCCACCGTTGTAAACAAATGTCCAGCAAACACTCGGTTGCGATGTTTGATGAAATTCCAAGTCCAAATGTGTGACATTTTTCCATAGACATCTTTTAGATACTTGTGTGTCATAGGAATCCATTTGGGCTCATTGGTGGTGCCCGATGTAGTGGCATACATATCTGGTTTGCCAGGGAATAAGACGTTCTCCTCTCCATTTTTATGTCGCTCCACATATGGGCGCAATGTCTCGAAAGAGTCGTTTACAGGCACAAAAGATTGATATAACCTGAAGAAACTCTCAGTGGAAGTGGCAGAGAGAATGCGGTCGAAGTGATGCTCTTTTCCATAGACGGTGTCTTTGGATATGGTGAGTATATCACGCAAGGTTCTCTCTGCGGCATATCTAGGATTACGATTCCAAAAACGCAAGCGTGCTGTTTGTATTCCGCCAACAAGCATCAACATCGTATTGATTAACCAAGGATAGGGAAGTGCTTTTCCTTGCTGATCAAGATAGGTCTTCGATTTCTTTCTCATTTTCTTCAACGATTGCTCGAAATAATTATTTCACGCTGCAAAGGTAATCATTTTTTCTGTACTATCCAAATTAATGGAGATATTTTTGATGGTAATCAGGCAAAAAAAAGAGAGCGCGATTCACATCGAACTCTCTCCGCTATTATGAAAAACACTATTTTTTTTAAACACGGAAGATCCGTGTTCTCTTCTGTAATTTGCTTATTTATCCATGCTCACCAGTTTATACCCCTTGCCATGCACACTCATGATGCGGATAGGAGTGTCTTCACCCAAGTACTTGCGCAAATGGTTGACATAGACACTCAGTGAACGAGCATTGAAATAGGTGTCCGCGCCCCAAATAGTCATCAGAATACGGTTGCGATCGACCAATTGACCCATACTCAGGCACAACATCTTGAGCAAGTCGTTCTCCCGTGTGCTGAGGTGAGTGTCCCCCAATTGCTGGCGAACAGAATCAAAGACTATATCACCCAACTGCCATTCCGTCTGCTCCGATTCATTGATCAATCGGAACCTACGCAAGACAGCCTCCATCTTGCAAATCAATATATCCATGGAGAAAGGCTTAGTCATATAGTCATCACAGCCGAGATCGTATGCCGCAATGATGTCGTCACGGTCGGTCTTGGCAGATAACATAATCACAGGCAAATGGGAATATTGCGCACGAATGAGCTTGAGCAACTCGTAACCGTTCATCTTGGGCATCATGATGTCGCTGATGATCAGGTCGTAATGCTTAATCAAGATTAACTCCCACGCCTCTCTACCGTTGCTAGCCGTCTCTACCGTATAGCCCTTGCTGCGCAAGTAGTCTGCTAGGACAGTGCTCAAACTAGCATCGTCTTCTACTAAAAGTATGTTGGTTTGTAGGGTCTTCATTGCAAAAATTTTTCTCGTATCTATTATTACAAATACCGTGCCAAACCAAGCATTACGTGGCTAATTTTTATCAAATTTAAGATATGGTGCGAGTTTTTGAAGTGTTTCTGCCGAAAAGTCGGTTATTTCTAGCAATTGCGGGATGGAGTCCAAGTGCATCTTGCGTTTTCTGAGCTGGTAGATGGCTTGTGCTTGCTCAAAGCGCAGATAGGGATGGCGAGCCAATCGTTGTGCACTAACTCGGTTGATGTCTATAGGTTCGATGATGATGGTATCGATGAAGAAGTGCTGGAGGATAGTGTCGGGGAAGTGTTGCATGCCTTTGGCTTCGAGCACCTGCTCAATGTGGGTGAAGCCCCCCAGTTGTTCGCGGTAGTTCACGATCTGCCTTGCTCTATAGGAACCAATGCCGCGTAGCAATTTGAGTTCGGTGGTATCGGCTGTACGCAGATTCAAGATGGTGTCTTTCTTCAGTGGCCATTTGGGGGTGGAGTCTAGTTGTACACTGTCGGTGTGCCTCTGCCCTTCCTCGCGCGCGATATGTATATAGGGAGTAAGTGCCTGATACATGCTATCGGTCATTCCGTAGAGCTTCTTGAGGTCGTCTGGTTGGCGGTATCTGCCCCCTTTAGCACGGTATTTCAATAGGTTTTTCGCCTGCCAAGGCTTGAATCCCAAGTGCACCAAGGTGCTGCTGTCAGCGGTGTTGGGGTCAAAAGCTTGCATGCGTATCTCTATCGTGTCACGGGGGTAGGTCTTCTTCCATTGTGCCTTGCGGAGACTATCTTGCTGGGTCTGGTGGGCGGTGAAGAGCGTCTTGGTGGAGTCGTTAGCCCATGCTGTTGGCTCCTCTTTCTCGGGTTGGAAATGGCTCACTGCAAGCAATGTGCCCATCACAAGGATGACCAACAACGCAAGTCCGAACCATTGCTCTAAGGTTAAGAACAAATATATTTGTCGGTATTTTTTCATTGTACGATAGACTCCACTTTCCCGTTTTGTAGGTGCGTCTCGATGATGTCGCCAGTCTTCACATCTTCCTGATTACGAACTACTTTACCATTGACAGTGGTCAGGCTGTAGCCCATCTTGTAGATGCGTTCGGGGGAGTGTAGTTCAATGGTTTTTTGCCAGAGGCTTAGTTTGCCTCTTTCGCGTGTCAATAGTCGATATGCGCCATTTTTGATGCGTTGTTCGTATAGCATCAGTCGATTCTGTTGTCTCGTTACAAGCCCTTGTGTGGCGCGTTGTAGTCGGATGAGCAAGAGGTTGAGGCGTTCTACTTGCTTTGCCACCCGTTCGATCAGCCATTCAGCCGCTGCGGTAGGGGTTTTGACGCTGCTATGCACCACCATATCCACCACGCTCACGTCTCTGGTATGGCCAATGCCCGCAATGATGGGCAAAGGGAATTGGGCACAATGACTCGCCAACATATAGTCATCAAAGCAACTGAGATCGGTAGTCGCACCACCACCACGGATTATCACCACTACATCCCATTCCTCCTCTTGTTCGGCAATGGAAGTCAGGGCTTGGATGATGCTCTTGGCGGCTGTATCTCCCTGCATGACAGCAGGGTATAATTGAGTGTGAAAAGCATAGCCAAATCGATTGTGCAGCAACTGATCGCAGAAATCACCATATCCCGCTGCATCCGCGGAAGATATGACAGCCACACGGCGCACCAGACTGGGCACTGGAAGAGCCTTTTGCAGCTCCATCACGCCGTCTTCTGTCAGCTGACGGATAGTGGCTTGACGTTGTTTGGCAAGGTCGCCCAAGGTATAAGTAGGGTCAATATTCAGTATGTTCAGACTCAAGCCATACACCGCATGAAACGTCACACTCACTTGCAGCAAAACCTGCAATCCAGCATGCAATACTTGTCCTGTCTCTTGAGCGAAATAGGCTGATAATAAGGCATATACATTGCTCCAGCAAGTGGCTCTCACTTTTGCTGCCAAGATTCCATTCTCTGCTTTCTCCACCAGCTCCATATAGCAATGTCCGCGCACACTCATAGAGGCAATCTCTGCGCGTACCCAGTAGCGGTCAGGCAAGTCATTCTCCACCATTGCCTGAATCCAACCACACAACTCTGACAAACTATATTGCTTCATCCTAAATGTTATTTATCCTTGTTCTTGGCTCCTTGTTCCTTTAGCCAAGCGGTCTTAATTCCAAATACAAAATCATCAACAAACAGCCGATTACTCCTATCAGCCACCACCAATTCACTTTCTCTCCTCGCATCATCAATAGCCCGCAAATAATCGCGCCGTAGAAGGCCAGCACACTCCAAGCAGAGAGGGTGAATTGTGTGGTGGAGTAGGGGAGACTCTCTATCCATTCTACAGCTTCACGCAGTACCCATGTACACCATTTGGCGGCTACGCCTAGCCATTCACCTACGATGCACCATGATAGGGCTAAGGTGCTGATCCCCAGTAGTAAGAGTACAAATGCCAGCGGGATAACCAATAGATTGGTCAGTGCAAAGTAGTTGCTTGTCTGCCCAAAATAATACAATGTCAACGGCATGGTGCCTATCTGTGCGGCTATAGATACGATCAATAGCCCACCGATATTCTGCCCAAGTTTTCCTCGAATAAACACCTTACTCTGCATGCCACTCCCTACTAGCATGATACTCAGTACGGCAGCAAAACTCAATTGAAAACTCACACTCCAAAATGCCAACGGGTTAATAATCAATATGATAAATGCTGCGGCAAGTATAGGATTCCAACGCGAAGTTTGCTTCTCTAACAACCTACTCAATTCCCAAAACGTCAACATCAATGCACTGCGCATGACCGATGGGCTGAGGCCTGTGATAAACGCATATCCCCATAGTATGCAGATAATGCTGATGCTCAGTAGCCAGCGTTTGACATGTTCTTCACACAGTGGCTTGCGCCATCCACCTAAGGTTAAAATCCATATCACAATGCCCCATACGATGCCCGTGTGCAATCCGCTGACAGCCAGCACGTGCATGGCACCTGAAGCAGAGAAAGCACGTTGTACATCCTTGTCTAATTCTTCACGGTAACCTAGAGTGAGAGCAGATAATATGCCCAACTCTTTGCCCGTTATCCCCATCTTTTGGTATTGCTGGTGCAAATAGTATTGGCATTTGCGTGCATATCCTCTGATGCTTGTATCTTCTTCATGGCCAATGACTTTCCAGTTTCTTCTGTATGCCCAGCAACTGCCTACAATCCCTTGTCTGCGCAAGTGTAATCCATAATCGAAGTCACCTAATTGTCCACCGCGCTCCACCTTGGTTGCCACTAGCAAGATATCTCCCATTTGTGGCATGGTCAGACTGTCTTTTTGCAGGTAGAGCAACACTTTGCTCCCGTCTTCTACTAGTGCTTCATAGCGTATGGTTTTTGCCTTTTCTTGCCCCTTACTCTGTAGGCGCATTGCCAATACAGTATCTTTCCCTATATAATCTACTTCCGTGTCTTTCAGCAAGTTAAGCGGCTTTCCGATGTGGCTGCTCAATAGGATGATCAATACCAACGGCACCAACGCAATCAACCATGTATGTGCCGCCAGCCATCTCATATATCTCTCGCCTTTCGCCTCTAAACTGTAGCCCGTAGGGCGTCCTCTAAACTGCCAAGCTTAACCTTCTTTCAAGAGGTTGACCATTGCTATAGGATCAGGGGCTTTGAACACCGCACTACCCGCCACCAAGATATCTGCTCCTGCTTTCCACAATTCGGGTGCCCATTTGGCATTCACACCGCCGTCCACTTCGATTAAGGTATTCAATCCACGTTCATCAATCGTCTGACGAAGATAGCGCAATCTCTCCAATGACTCTGGAATAAATCCTTGTCCTCCATAGCCGGCTTGCACCGACATCAAGAGCACCATGTCCACCTCACCCAAGTAAGGATCAAGTATGTGAATATCGGTCTTAGGATTGATAGTCAGGCAGGTACGAACACCTTTCTTGCGAATCAACTCGATAGCTGGCATGGGGTCATCCACTGCTTCGATATGGAAACCCACACTCCATGCTCCTGCATCGCAGAAACGCTCTACATAGTTCTCAGGGTGGGTAATCATCAGGTGAACATCCAATGGCTTGGTACAGTGTCTCTTACAAGCTTCCATCACAGGAAAACCAAACGAAATGTTGGGTACAAACACACCGTCCATTACATCAATGTGCAAGTACTCTGCACTACTTGCATTGATCATTTCGCAGTCGCGCTGCAAGTTACCAAAATCGGCTGCTAAAAGAGAAGGGGATATTGCTCGCATAGTTTTATTCATTTATGCGACAAAGGTACTACAAAAAACGCACATACACAAGTAAACGAGCATTTTTTTTGAAAATAGCGATTTTTTCGATAATTTCTTGCATACGTTGTATTTTTTTTGTACCTTTGCACACTTAATTCAAAATTCATAATTACACTCGGATTATGGCAAGAACAGAGATTTCTACATTAGGCGAGTTTGGACTGATCCGCCACCTTACTAAAGACATAAAACCTGTACAACCATCTACCCAAAAGGGAGTTGGTGATGATGCTGCGGTAATCAATCATAAGGACAAATGTACATTGGTGACCACCGACCTTCTGCTGGAAGGCATACATTTTAACCTTGAGTATGTTCCCCTCAAGCACCTAGGTTATAAGGCGGCTGTTGTCAATTTCTCCGACATCTACGCCATGAATGCTACCCCTACACAAATCACTGTGTCATTGGGCGTTAGCAAGCGTTTCTCGGTAGAAGATCTCGAAGAACTGTATGCCGGTATTCGCCTTGCTTGCGAGAAATACAATGTGGATCTTGTGGGTGGTGATACTTCTGCTTCAATGACAGGGCTCACTATCTCTATCACCTGTCTGGGCACTGCCTATGATTCCGACATTGTTTATCGCAACGGAGCTAAAGTCAATGACCTTATTTGCGTGACAGGTAACCTCGGTACTGCCTATATGGGATTGCAACTCCTTGAACGTGAGCGTATTGTGATGAACGCCAACGAGAATGCTACTCCTGCTTTTGAAGGACGTGAGTACTTGCTCGAACGTCAACTCAAACCTGAAGCACGCCGCGATATCATCGAGAAACTCCACGAGGCAGGCATCAAACCTACTGCTATGATGGACATCTCCGATGGACTTAGCAGCGAACTTATGCATATCTGCACCCAATCTAATGTAGGCTGTTCGGTGTATGAAGATAAACTGCCTATCGACTACCAAGCCGCAGCCCTCGCCGAGGAGATGAACCTCAATATCGTAACTTGTGCCCTCAATGGAGGCGAAGATTATGAGTTGTTATTCACTTGCTCTCTAGATGATTATGAAAAACTCATCCCGCTGGAGGATGTGTATCTCATCGGTCATATCACCAAACCAGAACACGGAATCAATCTCATCGGTCGTAATGGCGAAGAAATCTCCCTCAAAGCCCAAGGCTGGAATGCTTTTAAGGGAAAATAAAAAAGATAAGAAACGGAAAAAACGACTATTTATAGAAGTTCTTTCTAAATGCTTGAAAGTCACTTTTTTTCAGGATAATGCTGTGCCATATCGCACGCAAAAATCCTGTACCATAGCCGACTAATTGCACAAATCCCGCTACGATAGACAAGAGCCCTACTTTCAGGCTCTTGTTTTGTATGGTAGCATTCACACACAGGAGTGCAGAATACAAAACAATCAATAATAACGGACAAAAAACGAGAACTTTGATACCAAGCGCCAAGCCAACAACAAGCATAGCAATCAATGCTGCCACACCTAATGTAAATAATGCAGGTAGCATATGCACCAACTTCAAGGAAGAGGGATATTTTTGATACAACGCAATGCGTGCAATACCTGAATTATGCACTTGTTTGAAAAATTGCTTAAAGGTAGATCGGCGTTTGTGCCAAACCCATGCTTCTTGCAGTAATCCGCAAGAATACCCCCCGTCATATACGCGTATACTAAAATCAATATCTTCGCCAAAGCGCATTGCAGAGAAACCATTGAGATTATTGAACACCTCTCTTCGAACACCCAAGTTGAAGCTGCGAGGATAGAACTTATCCATCTTCTTTTTTCCGCCACGAATACCACCTGTAGTAAAAAAACTGGTCATGGCATAACTGATAGCTTTCTGAATATCGCTAAATCCTTCATGCGCACAATCGGGTCCTCCAAAAGCGTCTAAAGGCGCTTTTTTTAGGCAATTGCTAATGTTTTTTATATAGTCCGCAGGCACAATCACATCGCTGTCCAATATCAATAGATATTCACCATTCGCTCGTTCTGCACCATAATTACGCGATGGACCAGGACCAGAGTTGTCCTTAAGATAGTATCTTATGACTAAGTCTTCCTGTTGTTGGTATTTTTCACAAACTTCTTTACAGCCAATGGTCGAACCATCTTCTACGATGATTACCTCAAAATTTTTGTCACTTTGCAAACAAAGACTACTCAACAACTCATCCACTTCTTGTGGACGATTATACACTGGTACGATGATGGAGAATGTTGGTTCTTGCATAGGATTGTTTTGTTTTACCTTGCAAAGTTACAACAAAAATCAGACATACACAATAATTTGCTTGTTTTTCTACAAATTATTTGCATATATCGCCAAAAAACACTACCTTTGTGGGCAAATAACACTTACCATAATGAAAAATATCCAACTTTTCCTTACCGATGTGGACGGTTGCATGACCGACGGCGGAATGTACTACACCGAGAGCGGCGACGAGTTCAAACGCTTTTGCGTATATGACGGCATGGGCATTGTGCTCTTGCGCAAAGCGGGTATCCCTTGCGGTATCCTCACCAGCGAGAATACTGCCATAGGCTTGAAACGCGGACAGAAACTTGGTTTGGAATATATATATACAGGTGTCGGTCGCGTAGTGGACGGCGTGAAGATGACCAAACTCGATGCTGCCAACGAGATTTGCAAGGAATTGGGCATTACTTTGGATAATGTCTGCTTTGTGGGTGACGATATCAATGACCTCGACCTATTGCAACATGCAGGCGTAGCCGCATGCCCAGCCAACGCTGTAGCCGTAGTCAAAGCCGTCCCAGGCATTATCCACCTCACCAAAAATGGTGGCGATGGCGCCATCCGCGAACTCTGCGAAATGATCCTCGCTGCAAAAACCGCGAACTAAACTATATGAAATTCCATATAAAAAGCACTAAAGGTAGCACTATTATATGAAATTTAATATAATTTGGCATTCTCAAGTAGTTGCATAATTAATTAGAAAAGAGTATTTCTTACTACACCCGAAAGGGTATAAAACAACAAAACATATACAATATTACACCCGAAAAGGTATAATCATGTACAACATCGCAGTCATATTAGCAGGAGGTATTGGCGCACGTGTCGGAGTCATGTTGCCAAAGCAATTATTGCCTCTCGCAGATGGTCGTTCGGTATTGGAGCATGCAGTAAGTGCCTTTGAGCAAGCCGATTGCATTGATGAGGTGTGCATTGTAATGCACTCCGATTATATCATGCATGCCGAGCAGATGCTGCTTGCCAATGCATGGCAGAAAGTCCGCCATATTATCCCTGGCGGCAAAGAACGTTGGGAATCCAGTGTGAATGCGATACGACAGGTTAGAGGTGAAAGGTTAGAGGCGAGAGGCGAGGAAAACAATTGCCAATTGCCAATTGCCAATTGCCCCAATATAGTCAACCTGCTCTTGCACGATGCAGCCCGTCCATTCGTGAGTCAAGAGATTATATCCAACGTCTGCCAAGCCCTCGAAGAGCACGAAGCAGTAGTAGTAGCTATACCTTCCACAGATACGGTTTATGAGATGAAAGACGGTAAGGTAGCTCGTATTCCGAATCGCGCTACCATCATGCGTGCGCAAACGCCACAAGCCTTTCGCTTGGAGTTGATATCGGAGGCATATGCCAAGGCATTGGGAGTAACCGACCTTAGCACCGCAGCCTGCGCCGCGACTCATCTCCCCGCCACAGACGATTGTGGTATTGTGCATGAGCACATGCCAGAGATACCTATCCACATCGTCCTCGGTGAAGAACAAAACAAGAAAATAACGTTCAAAGAAGATATTTAACGACTATGCAAGCAGTCATTTTAGCAGCAGGAATGGGCAAACGCCTTGGCGATCTAACCAAAGGTAATACCAAATGTATGATTCAAGTGGGCAACGAGACACTCATCAGCCGTTTGTTGCACCAGTTGGATAAACAAGCTATATCGCGTATTGTACTCGTTGTAGGTTACAAAGCGCAAGAACTCAAAGACTATCTTGCTACTTTATCCTTCAACACACCGATTGAGTTTGTAGAAAATACCGTTTATGACCAAACCAACAATATCTATTCGCTCTATCTCGCTAAAGATTACCTGACAACAGAAGACACACTTCTCTTTGAATCAGACCTCATCATGGAAGATGCTGTCATTGAGAAACTGCTCAAGCACCCTTATCCAGACTTAGCATTGGTGGATAAATACGAGAGTTGGATGGATGGCACCGTTGTAACTATTGATGAAGAAAATCGTATCCAACGCTTTATACCGAACAGTCAATTTAAATACGAAGAGATTCCTTCTTACTACAAGACGGTGAATGTCTATAAATTCTCGCAGCAGTTTTCCGCCAATATGTATGTGCCCTTTATGGAGGCATATTGCACGGCATTAGGTAAAAACGAATACTACGAACAGGTCCTTCGCGTTATCACTATGCTGGATAACTCAAGTATGCGCGCTTTGCCTCTTACTGGAGAACAATGGTACGAAATAGATGATATTCAAGACCTTGACATTGCAGAATCTATCTTCACAGACCATCAATACGATTTGCTTTGTTCACGCTATGGCGGCTATTGGCGCTATCCACACATGTTGGACTACTGCTATTTAGTCAATCCATATTTCCCTAACCAACGCATGCGTGACGAACTATCCGCCAGTTTCAATCGCTTATTGACCGAATACCCATCCGGGCAACGAGTAAATAGTCTGTTAGCTGCCAAGGACTTTAGCGTCAAGCAAGACTATATGGTCGTAGGCAACGGTGCAGCAGAACTCATCAAAGTACTCTTCGAGCAGGTGCTTGGCAAGGTGGGCATAGTGCGTCCTACTTTTGAAGAATATCCCAACCGCTTGATGCCCGAGCAAATAGTAGCATATAAAACACAGTCACCTGATTTCAACTATACCGCAGACGACTTGATGCAATACTTTGCGGATAAAAACATCTGGTCATTGGTACTTATCAATCCCGATAATCCAACAGGCAATTACATCCCTTATGCCGATTGTTTGCGATTAGCTCAGTGGTGCCAAGAGCGCAATATTATCTTCATATTAGATGAGAGTTTCATTGATTTCTCTACCGAACACCCAACCTTCTTCTGCAACGACATTCTAGAGCAATACAGCAACTTGGTAGTTATCAAGAGCATATCCAAATCCTATGGTGTGCCTGGACTGCGATTGGGCATCTTAGCAACTTCTAATGCTATGTTGATGACCAATCTCCGCCGTTCGGTGTCGATATGGAATATTAACTCTTTTGCGGAGTTCTTCTTGCAAATCTTGGGCAAGTATGAGAAGAACTACCAACAAGCAATGGATGACTTCCGCGCTGAGCGCACACGCTTTGTAGAGCAACTGCAATCCATTGATTATCTGCGCGTATTGCCTTCAGAAGCGAACTATGTACTTTGCGAGGTATTACCACCACACACTTCTCGCGAATTGGCGATCCTGCTGCTCAAGAAGCACAATATCCTCATCAAGGATTGCACCTCCAAGTGTCAAGCACCATATATCCGCCTTGCAGTACGCGACACTCAAGATAATAACCAACTTATCAGTGCATTGAAGACACTATGATACACATTTATAATCAAGATATCGTAAATCTGGGCATATCCCCCTATCAATGTGTAGAATGGGTAAAAGAAGCGTTTTGTTTAAAATACGAAGCACAACTGCCTCCTAAAATCAGTTTGCATCCTCAGGGCAATGACTTCTTCAACACCATGCCTTGCCTATTACCCCAAAAGTATGATCGATTTGGCGTAAAAATTGTGTCTCGCATTGCTGGCAATAAACCTTCATTGCACTCAGATTTATTATTATATCAAACATCCACAGGTCAATTGCTGAGCTTTATGGAAGCGGATTGGATTACACAAATGCGGACAGGCGCTGTAGCCGCATTAGCGATTCAAACACTACAATCCTCTACAGCCAGCACTTATGCCTTTGTAGGATTAGGAAGTACAGCGATAGCCACTATGCAATGTCTATTAGCCATCCTTCCTACAGCCAAACCCATCACCTGCAAACTGCTGCGATATAAACAACAAGCCGAGCAGTTCACCCAATTATTTGCAGCTAATACCCATGTACACTTTGAGATAGTGGATAGTCACGAAGAACTTATCCAAGACTCCGATGTCATCGTTTCTGCTGTGACAGAGATGCCATCCCTCTTCTGCGAAAATAATGAACTGTATAAAGAAGGTGTACTCCTTGTTCCTATTCACACACGCGGATTCCAAAACTGTGATTTGTTCTTCGACCATATCTTTGCTGATGATACCGCTCATGTATCTGGATTCAAGTATTTTAATCAATTCAAACAATTCAACGAACTCAGTGAGGTGCTGCTCCATCAAATCCCTGCACGCCATTCAGATAAAGAGCGCATAATCGCTTACAACATAGGTTTAGGTTTACACGACATTTATTTTGCACACCATATTTATGAGAGACTTACTCGTTAAAATAGCTCTTCAATTGGGAATTTACCAACAAATCGTTGAATATATCAATCGCATAAAGTTTGCCATTCAATCACGTCGCATGCGCAAGAATGGTTTACATATGCTCGATGCTGCCACTCAGGTGTTTGACGCCATGCACATACCTGCTTTCCTTACCTACGGAGCACTTTTAGGTGCTTATCGCGACAAAGGATTTATCTCCTACGACCCGGATATAGACTTAGGTGTATTGGCTAATCAGATACCCTCCGACTTACATGAACAGATGGCTAAAGCGGGTTTCCAACTGCACCGCCAAAGCGTGTTGAGTAATGATCAAGTATTTGAGGAGACATATATCTACCGAAAACTGCACTTAGACATCTTCTACTATTTCCAAGAAGGCAAAGATTACTACAGCATTATTGCCCGTAAGCACGAAACCAAAGAGTGGAAAGAAGCCAATGCTACAGATGGTTTTCCTTGTGACCGAAGTTATGTTCCTATTTCGGAATTTGAGAAACGTGATTTCTTGGGACTCCAAGTCTATATGCCTATCAAAACGGATGAGTGGTTGCGTGCTATATATTCCGACTCATACATGACACCTATCAAAAACTGGAACGCAAAAGATTATAAGACACGTATTATCCATACTGCAGAACGCAGTTATAGAAAGTTCTTTTAGTAACCACCTATATGCTGTGTAAAATTCCCTACCAGCACCACACTATTACCACACAATAACCATACAATAACCACACTATTAGACTACCATCCAAGCAGTCCAGCGGTCACATTTTTGCGAAAAAGGACTAGTTTCCAGCCTTTCATAGGGTGGCCTTGTAGGGTGTAGATACTTAGCAATGCCAATGTTCCTCCCCACTTCACTACCTCTGAAGCCAATCGAGAGAGGTATTTACCTTTTGATATAGCGCGCGTGCGCATACGCTCGCTACGACCGATTTGTAGGGTTAAGCGATTGAAATAGTCTTCCTCTAACTTCGCTTGAGGAATACTATGGTGCAACACAGGAGTTGGCAAATAGAGCACCTTCATTCCCAAAGCCTTCATCTTGTCGAAGATATCCTTCTCCTCGGATGCCAATAGCAAACTGCCTTTTCTTCCCAATTCAGTATTAAACAACCCCACTCTATCGAAGATATCTTTCCGATATGCAGCATTTCCACCACCAGGGTAACGTCCTTTAGGATACTCGCGCACCTTATCGCCATAGTTCATCCATGCTGTCAGCAGCGCTTTGGTGTAAGGCGACATCCATGACGGCTCTGCTGTTTCATACAATGGTTCTATAGGACCACCTGCCGCCATCGTATCGGAATGAGCAGCAAAATGCTCGGCATAGATACGGATATAGTTGCTGTCCACCAAGGCATCGTCATCCACATAGATGATAATATCCCCTTTTGCCTCTTTGATTCCCTTATTACGAGCTGCGGACAATCCTTGCTCTGGCTCTACGACATAGCGTAATGTCACTTCAGGATGCGCTGCGGTAAACTGCTCGCACACTCCATGCGTATTGTCGGTGCAGTTGTTGTCCACCAATACAATCTCGTAATCCGTTGTTGGATAGTCGTTTTTGGCGATACTCTCCAACAATGGACCAATATATTTCTCACGATTATATGTACAAATAATAAGGGTAATCATGATGTAAAGGATTGGTTATTTTTTCTTTCTCCACAATGGATAGGTCAATCCTCCTGCACTCAAGAGCAGTGCCAATATCAGGATTGCCATGCTCCACTTGTCCGTTTGTTTAGCATGTGGTTGGAACTCCATCACGAGTTGGTGATGACCCGCAGGAATAACCGCAGCGCGGAGGGTATAGTTCACACGAGCAAGTTGCAATTCCATCTTCTCACCATTGTTATTCACGATATACAAGTGCCAATCATATGGATAATAGATCTCTGAGAACACTGCCACTTGGTTGCGCTCGTTCATCGATTCGTACGTGAGGCTATTGGGGGCATACGATGTCAATTGAATCAAGGTTGTATCAAAGGCCATCAATGGTGTCACCTCTGGTTTGGTAATATCCAATGCCTCGGCGAATTTCTTATCGGCTACTGCTTGCTTGTGCAAATCAATCTCGCTCAGCAAAGCACACTCCCCGTCTGGTGTATCTACCCAAATCACCTCATCCACAAACCAACAGTTGCCCATCGCATATGGATTCTGTACGGGGGCTTGTTTGCCACCTTGCAATGGCACCACCGCATACTTCATATTGAGCATATTCAGTACTGGAAAATCCTTACCCTCATTCTCATCAGGCAGCATAAATCCTTGTGTGCGCATCACTGTTTGCATCAATGGGTTCATCTCTTTGGAGATATGCTCATCAATCAAGTCCTGATAACGGCGCAGTTTAGCTGCGGAATAACCACCAATAGACTTCAGTCGATAACTGGTGCGTGCATCATTGAACGTATTAGTAGCCAAATTCAATACACGATAGTACGATTCATCTTGCAGAATCTGTTGCTCGTATGGCTGCATAGCAAAATACGCATCCGCATCTTTGGCTTTTACGAAATGGTCATTGCCAAAGAAACGCTTGTTCACAGGAAGCATGTCTGCTAGTACCAATACTGCTAACGCACCATAAAAGGCGATATGGCGATAAGGCGATGAGGCGAGAGGCTGGGTATTTGATTTCCATGCATACCAATATACCACCGCAAAGCCCAATGCGATAAAGATAAACGAACGCCAAGCATCGGCTTTGATCATGGCAGTACGCTCATTGAAGATAGCATCGCGCAGCCAAGTAGGCACTTGGTTCACCCATTGTGCGTCATAACTGCTGGTAACATCCACCACGCTTGCAAACAATGCAAAGAAGAGGCACAAGCTCGCAGTCACACCACCTGCAATGAACATATTTACACGCAGTTTCTCCCATGCTATCTTTTTATCCACAATCTGCTGCAGAGCCAAAATACCCAGCAATGGCATCGTAATCTCTGCCACTACGAGGATACTCTCCACTGCGCGGAACTTATTGTACATTGGGAAGTAGTTGAAGAACAATTCCGTGATCCACATCATATTTCTTCCCCACGCTAAAGCCACAGAGAAGAGTGTAGCCACCAATAGTGCCCATTTGTATGGTCCTGGCACAATCAGCAAGCCCAGTACAAACAAGAAGCAGATAATCGCTCCCATATACACAGGACCACTGGTAAAGGCCTTCTCTCCACGATAGGTAGGCACTTGTTGGCAGAACTGCTCGGCAGAGCGTTTAGGTATGCCATTGTCCTTCATTGTCTCGCACAATTGCGACTTCTCACCCACATTATAGCCACTCGCACCACCTTCCCAGTTAGGAATAAGGAAGGTCATTGTCTCATCCACACCATAGCTCCATGCAGTAGCGTAGTCAAGACTAAGACCGCTATTGCTATTAGAAGTTGGACCGCTATCGCTGTTAGATGTTAGTTCTGAGTGTCCGCCACGCATGGTCTCTTTGAGATAGGATTGGTTCATTTCTAACCAACTGGCTTTCGTACCTACAACCAGCAGCAGACTCAGTACCAAAACGCCAAGCGATATGCCCAAATCCTTCCATGCTTTATCCTTGATGTGAATATAGAGTTCGGCACATGCCATCACACCTATGAGCATAAAGATATAATAAGTCATCTGTGGGTGGAGTGTCAAACTCAATATACCATAAAGCACTACCAATGGTGCTCCTAACCAATATTGTTTACGAAAAATGGCATAGAATCCACCTATTACTGGCGCCAAGAAGCCCAAAGCAGCTGCTTTGGTCATGTGCCCAGCAGGAATGATGAGCAAGAAGTAGGTCGAGAAACCTATTGCCAATCCACCTATGATGCTCAACCATGGATTGATTTTGAAGCAACGTAGCATGAGGAAGAAGCCAAAGAAGTAGGCGAAAATGATACCCACAATGGCCCAATCTCCTGCAAAACCAGCATGAGAAATCTGTTCCATAGTAGCTCTCAATTCACTCGTTGGCAAATTGCCTGTGATTTGATAGGTCGGCATACCACTAAACATTGAGTTAGTCCACCATGGACTATATCCGTGCTCATCATAGAAAGTACGTGCCTCTTGCGCCGCACCTTTCCAGTTGTTTACATCACCTTGCACCAGCACTTTGCCCTCTAATAGAGGCGCACAATAAATCATTGCTATCGCCACAAATGCCACAATTGCCACGGCATAGGGCAGCAGTTTCTTCCAATCAAATTGCTTCATTGTTGTATCAATTAGTCCGACCTGTCGGACGAATCTGACAGGTCAGACGTTGTTCATGTTATACTACGCCGCTAAAACCCATGAATGCCATAGCCAAGAGGCCAGCAGTCAAAAGAGCGATAGGTGTACCTTGCATAGCTTTTGGCACTTTAGCCAACGCTAATTGCTCGCGCATACCTGCGAACAATACCAATGCCAACGCAAAACCAATAGCTGTTGCAATGGCAAACAACATACCGGTCAACAAGCCTGGTTCTGCGCCCATAGGCAGTTTATATGTGCCACTGGCTACCATGATAGCCACACCCAACAAACAGCAGTTCGTTGTGATCAATGGCAAGAACACACCCAATGCTTGGTACAAAGATGGAGAGATCTTCTTAAGGATAATCTCAATCATCTGCACGAGAGCAGCAATCACCAAGATAAACAAGATGGTTTGCAAAAAGCCCAAGCCCCAAGCGTTCAAGAGTTGTTGCAAAAGGTAAGTCACCAATGTTGCCAATGTCATGACAAACAACACGGCAGCACCCATACCCAGCGCAGTATTGATCTTCTTACTTACGCCCAAGAAAGGACAGATACCCAAGAACTGGCTCAATACGATATTATTCACGAATATCGCAGAGATAAATATCAAGAAATATACCATAATTATTTTCGTTTTTAGATCACTTCGTTGTAGTTCGCTCGTTTCACTCGCTGTAGTTCACTTCGCTGCGCTCGTTGTAGATGCTCTTTAGTCTACAGGCGCTTTGCGCCGATCTACAGGGCGTTAGCCCGATCTTCAGCCCATTGGGGCGATCTACAGGCGATAGCCGATCTAATAATTATTTTTTCAAAAGTTTTTGTACCAATGCCATCAAGTAGCCCAATACGATGAACGCACCAGGAGCGAGCACGAAAAACAACATACCATAGGTCTCGCTGTAGAGGTTCATGCCGAACAAGCTACCTGTACCAAGCAGTTCACGCACTGCACCAATCAAAGTCAATGCCAATGAGAAACCAAGACCCATACCCAGACCGTCCAAAGCAGATAAGCCAACGGTATTCTTAGCAGCAAAGGCCTCTGCACGACCAAGTACGATACAGTTCACCACAATCAGCGGAATGAACAAACCAAGCACCTCATAGATAGCAGGCAGATAGGCTTGCATCAGGAGCTGTACCATGGTCACGAAAGTAGCAATCACCACGATAAACGCAGGGATACGCACTTTGTCAGGAATCAAATTCTTCAAGAGTGAAATCACCACGTTCGAGCAGATAAGCACGAAAGTGGTAGCGAGTCCCATAGACATACCATTGATAGCAGAAGTGGTAGTCGCCAAAGTAGGACACATACCCAACACGAGAGCGAATACTGGGTTCTCGCGCAAGATACCGTTCAATACGGTATTTAATGCTTTATTTTTCATTGTTGGCCTCCTTTCTGTTTTAGACAATATTGCTCAGCACATCCTCTGCCTGCACACTCCAATGGGTCATTGCCATTTGGACAAACAAATACTTCTGCTGGCTCCACCTCTACTTTCTCAATCAGCATAGGTTGTTGAGCAATTGCATTATAGGCTCTCACCACAACCTCTAAGAATGCACGAGATGTAATAGTAGAAGCGGTGATAGCATCTACATCGCCACCATCTTTGCTTACGCTGAAATTGGTAGTAGCGGGGTTCTTGCCAAGGATGTTGGACTTTGGTTTATCAGGATTGCAGAACCATGTGCTCATCAGTGCACCTAGACCTGGGGTCTCTGCTTGCTCCAATACCACATAGCGAACTACATCGCCTACATTGTTGAAACCAACCATCAGGCGGAAAGTGCCGCCGAATGGCATGTTTTGGTTACCCTCGGTGCTTGCCTCTACGGCAGTACCGATCCACTCTTCGCCTACATACGCTTTGTATAGGGTCACGCCATTGCTCTCCTCAGCTTCAGCAATACGGATATCGCCTTCTACCTCAGGGAGCACTTGCATGATAGCGCTTTGTTGCTTCTCAGTCATTGCCGCAGCGATAGGATCTTTGGTCAGCATATATACGCCAGCCAAAGCAGCCGCAGCCACCAACGCGATAAGCGTCAGCGATAGCAACATATTCTTAAATGAACTTTGTAATTTTGCCATAATACTTTTGTTTTAGTTCGTTTCACTATAGATCGTTCGCTTTGCTCACTGTAGATCGCTCGTTTCACTCACTGTAGATCACTTCGCTTCGCTCGTTGTAGTACTATTTTCTACAGCCCGAAGGGCGATCTACCATCTACAGGCGCTTTACGCCGATCTACAGGGCGTAAGCCCGATCTAATTATTTCTTTTTCTCGCCAAAACGCTTTGGGCGAATGAGGTTCAACAATGGTGCACATGCATTCATGATTAGGATAGCGAACGACATACCCTCTGGGTAAGCACCCCAAGTACGGATTACCATAACAATCACACCGATACCCACACCGAAGATGATCTTTCCCCAGTTGCTCATAGGAGAAGTAACATAGTCGGTAGCCATGAACCATGCACCCAGCATCATACCACCGGTGCAAAGACTCAGCATCACATATTCGCCTGTGCATACGCTCTCTGGCAACATTCCAGCCCAACCAGTCACCGCAGCAAACAATGCCACAGTAGCCATGATGCTCACTGGGATATGCCATGTGATGACGCGCTTAGCGATGAGGAAGATACCGCCTGCGAGCAAGAGCAATGCGCTCACCTCGCCAAGACTACCACCCATCTTACCGATAAGGATATCCCACATCTCTGGCAGTTCATTGAGTACGCTAGCTTCGCCGCTCTTGATAGCCTCTTTCAATGCAGCCAGAGGAGTAGCACCTGTAGCAGCATCCACATATGAGGTAGCAAAACCTTGTGGCACTGGCCATGTAGTCATCTGAGCAGGGAAAGAGATCAAGAGGAACACACGACCCACAAGAGCAGGGTTGAAGATGTTTTGTCCTAATCCACCGAAACTCATTTTCGCTACGCCGATAGCCACCAACGCACCGATAATCACGATCCACCAAGGCAAGTTGCTTGGCAAGTTGAATGCCAACAACAGACCTGTCAGTACAGCAGAGAGGTCGCCGATAGTGGACTTTTGTTTCAAGATATATTTCGCAATCAGCCACTCAAACAGCACACATGCTGCCACGCTGATGGCGGTGGTGATGAGTGCGCCCCAACCGAATTGCCAAACGCTGACTGCGTAAGCTGGCAGGAGGGCGATAATCACCAACAGCATATTTTTCCGCACGCTATCACCACTATGGAAGTGTGGTGCGGGAGATACTATAAGTTGTTTCATTATTCTAGCCTTTAAACTTTAAACTCTAAACTTTCAACTACTTATTCGCTGCTTGACGAGCACGAATAAGTCCTCCCACTTTCGCTTTACCCATGCGCACATAGTCGAGCAGTGGCAAGTGGCTTGGGCAGGTGAATTGGCAGCAACCGCACTCAATGCAGTCCATGATGTTGTGGTCTTCCATCTCGTCCCACATGCTGTGCCATGCTTGTTTGCTGAGCAGCCATGGCTCCAAGCCCATTGGGCAAGCACCAATACATTTGCCGCAGCGCACGCAGTTCGTAATCTCTTGGCGCAGACTCTCTGCCTCTGGCAAGAACAGCAGACCGCTCACGCGCTTGTTGCTTGGCATGTCAATATTGCTCATCGCGCGACCCATCATAGGACCACCGCCAATCACTTTACCTGTATCCTCTGGCACACCGCCTGCAAGAGCCACAACCTCGGTCAATGGTGTACCGAAACGTACATCGTAGTTACCAGGTTTAGCGAGACTCTTACCTGTGACGGTCATCACGCGCGAGATGAGTGGTTTATTCTTTTGCACTGCCTCATATACCGCATAGATTGTAGCTACGTTATCCACTACAGCGCCTACCTCAATTGGTAGCGCACCACTTGGTACTTGGCGACGGATACATGCATCAATGAGCTGTTTCTCGCCACCTTGTGGATATTTCAGTTTGAGGGCTTTCACCTCAATGCCCAGCACTTTGCTTGCGAGAGCAGTCATGTGCTTGATAGCATCGGGTTTGTTGGCCTCGATACCGATAATCGCTTTCTCAATGTTGAGCGCACGCATCAGCAGTTGAATACCGATGATAATCTCCTCGCCGTGCTCAAGCATGAGTTGGTGGTCGCAAGTCAAGTATGGCTCGCACTCCACGCCGTTCACGATCAGCACTTCTGCTTTCTTGCCTGGAGGAGGAAGAAGTTTCACGTGGGTTGGGAAACATGCGCCACCCAAACCTACGATACCTGCCTCTTGTACCTTATCTATAATATACTTTGGTTCGTAGTCTAATTTGCGCACGATATCCTTGCTGCGGTCGATGGTCTCAAGCCACTCGTCGCCCTCCACATCCATGAAGACAGCAGGCATTTTCATGCCCCATGCATCGATGGTTGAGTCGATCTTGGTGATGGTACCACTGAAAGGAGCATGGATATTCGCACTCACGAAACCACCTGCTTTGGCGATCAATTCGCCTACTTTCACTTTCTGTCCTTTCTCCACTACTGCTTGCGCAGGCGCACCAATGTGTTGTACCAACGGAATAATTGCTTTCGCTGGCAATGGGCATTCGGTGATAAGTTGATGAACAGAGTATTGCTTATTATCATGTGGATGTACTCCACCTATTCTAAATGTTGCTTTCATGCCTTTGCCTCCTCTTGTTTAGTTTCTACGCCTTTAGCCTCTAACCTTTCGCCTTTAACCTCAGTTACTACTGGCGCAGCCTTTGGCGCTGCTGGAGCAGTTTTCACCTCTCCGTTTTCAGTTTTCACCTTCCTTGGTGGGAAATTTACCGCATGAATAGCCCCTGTTGGGCACGCATCCTCGCACTTGCGGCAGAGGCGGCACTTGTTGTAATCGATGTACGCCAAGTTATTCTCGATGGTGATTGCATCAAACTCGCACACCTTTTGGCACTTGCTACAACCGATACATGCGTTTGTACATGCCTTGCGTGCTACAGCACCTTTGTCTTTGTTCACGCACATCACTACCATGCGACGGTTCTTTGGACCTTTCTTGCGGAGCTCAATGATGTTGCGTGGACACGCTTTCACACACTTACCGCAACTGGTACATTTCTCGTCGTCCACTTCTGGCAACCCTGTCTCGGGGTTCATGTGGATGGCATCAAACTCGCAGGCAGCCACACAGTCGCCGCAGCCCAAGCATCCGAACGGACAAGCCGACTCACCCACATAGCAGTTATGCAGGATCTGGCAACTCTTAGCACCGTCGTAGGTGCTAGTTTTTGGTCGTGCCTCGCACGTACCGTTGCAGCGTACTACTGCTACTTTGGGGTCGATGTTTCCGACCGCCATTCCAAGAATCTCACCTACTGTCTTCATCGTAGGTGCACCGCCTACAGGGCAGAGAAGTCCATCCAGCGAGTCCGCTTTCACGCAACTCTCGGCAAAAGCGCGACAGCCCGCAAAACCGCAACCACCGCAGTTGGCACCTGGCAACGCCTCTTGCACCTCATCGATACGTGGATCTTCTTCTACCTTGAACTTCTGAGCTACGAAATAGAGTAGCACGGCTGCTACCAATCCCGTCACGCCCAAAACGGCTAAAGAAATCAGAATTAAATTCATTGTTTTTTTTATGTTTTTATTAGTTATTTTTTCTTCTTTGCTGTAAAAGAGAATTCTTTTTGCAATCTGTCTTTGAACAGTCCCAACACGATATAGTACAACGCCATTGCGCAAAGTGCTGCTGTGCCGAGGATTTCCTCGCGCACATTCCACAACGCATTGCCCATAAATATCACTGCCAACATAACAAAGAACGGCAGCAGATATGCCAGTATCACGGCTTTCCATCCCATCTTCTGTTGTACCATCACTTCCACGGTATCGCCAACATGGTAGGATTGTGTAGAATTGTTTTCCGTTTTTACCTTTCCGTTTTCGCCTAAAAGTACAACCGTCATCTCCTTCTCCGCACTCTCCGCGCTGGCGCACATGGCTTTGGCTTTGCATGCGGCGCATGCGCTTGTTTGCACGATGCGCACAAGGGCGGTCCCGTCCTCATTCAACGCGATGATTATGCCGTCATGTTTGATCATTCGTCTACCTTTAAAACTTTTAGACCCCTTAAAACTTTCTCACCATTTAGAAAGTTGGCACTGGCTCGTTGTATAGTTTCACGAACAACTCGCGTGCGGACACTTCCACCCATCCGCCTTTACCGTCTCCTTGAATGAGCGTTTCATTTCGCATAGCTTTATCGCGAAGCATACGATACTCCGCCAGTTCAAGACCATGAAGCAAATCTTCTTGATATTGTTTCTTTTCAGTCGTTGACATACGTCTCAATCTTTTTATAAAGTTCTACATCCAATATATCCTCATCCGTAGCAATCACATGCCGTGGGTTGCAAGCATTATCTACTAATGTCCATGTATCTACTGCGTCCTTGTAGAGATGAAAGAAGTTTTTCAATCCCAATTCATAACGCCTACGGATTACATCTGCTGCTATATCATGCCCTCCTTCGCTTACGCGTTGGGCTACTCGTTGCACTGCCAGTTCTGGGCTCTCAAGCCAAAAGAACAAAATATTCACCACATATCCTTCTGCTTGTGCGCGTTTTACCAATTGCAGGTACGAGCGTGTCGCCAATGTTGTTTCAATAGAGAACGATATGCCTTGTTGTAGCAGTTCTTCTATGCGTTGCAGCATGATTCGCCCTGCGGGAATAGCCATACTGTTGGGGTTGAGCGGAGATAATCCACGTGCTATCTCATCCGCATTCACAAACTCCTGACAATGCCAAATCTCTGGCAAAATGGTAAAGGATGCAGTTGTTTTTCCTGCACCATTACATCCTGCGATTATGTAGAGTGTTTTTGACATTATTTCTTTTGCTCTGCAAAAAACGCGCAAAATTAGTAAAAATTTCTCACATACGCAAGTAAATACGAACAAAACTTGCATATTCCAAAAAAATACAGTACTTTTGTCCCATCAAATCACCTATCTTTGATGAAATATCGTTTTGCTGACATAGTTATAGACAGTTCTGCGCATTGTGTTATGCGTCGTGCGCAGGTTGTGCGACTGACCAATATCGAGTTTCGATTGCTCGAATACTTGGCTCAAAACGCCGACCAAATATGCTCGCGCGAGGATATCTTGAACCATGTCTGGGGACAGCAATTTCAGTACGATACGGGCACGATAGATGTCCATCTCCATTCTCTACGCCGCAAACTGGATTTTGATAACCAATATCCCATCGAATCGATTCGTAATGTGGGTATTATCTTGTACACGCAACCTAAACAACAACTCCATACACTCAATATACAAGAGTTTGCCATTCAGTGGATTACGGATCATGAGGCGGACTTTCAAGCCAAGCAACTCACCCCTCGTTTGCACCTTGATCCGTTTGTGAGTGAAATTACTATCTCACCACAAGATCTTCGTCAGATGTTGGACGGTATTTTGCAAGTCCTTTTGCCTGTTTCTCACCCGGGTATTATTCGTATCAAATCCCACTTGGGTAGCCACTATTTCTCCTTGTCGTTGGATGTGAATGGCACCGTCAATGAACTTCGTATTCCGTTGGCGTGATAATTTAAGGTATATTTAAGTCCATTTTATTTTAAAACCACTACCTTTGCCGCAAATTTCATAATTATGCGACAAAGACTATTTCTTTTTCTTCTTTTTTGCCCGCTTTGGGTGTTTGCAGCCAAGGACTCTACGGCTGTTTTTCAGGGCTATAGTGGCGGCATGATGGTGCATGCAGGTTATCTGTTTGGCGACAATCCCGCTGCGGTTCTTCCCTCGGGCGAATCCCTCTCTTCACAGGGGCTCACGGCTGGTATTGGTGGCTCACTACGCATTAACCTTAAACGACATCTTCGTGTGGGGTGCGAGGGTTTTGTTTCTACGATGAATAGCCAACTGACCAATCAACGAAACTATTTGCAATCAGGCAGTTATGTTCGTACGGGTTGGGGTGGAGTGTTGGCAGATGCTTGTTGGCGAGGCGAACGTTTTTGGCCTTTTATTGGCGGCTCAGTAGGTGGTGGTGCTATGCATACTTTGGCGGTTGCAGAGGGTCGCGAAGAAGACTGGTTGCCCGAAGAGTCGGCCGTCTTGCACAAACAAAGTTTCATGTATGTTAATCCCTATGCGGGTATCGATTTTTGCCTCACTCCTCGTGTGCATGTCTGCCTTCGTGTGGATTGGATGCTGGCTTTCGCCAAACGCTCTATAGTTCATCCTACTGGCCCTCGCCTCTATGTCGGCTTTATGTTCTGTCATTAAATAACATTAAATAAGATCGCCCTTCGGGCTGTAGATCGGCGCAGAGCGCTTGTAGATGGTAGATCGGGCTTACGCCCTGTAGACTACTAGGAAACTACAGTGGAGCGATAGCGTAACGATCTACAGCGAGCAAGGCGAGCGTTCTACAGCGAAGCGATCTACTAACTAAATAATCATATATGAATTTCTCAGGTATTCTTCTCGGTTTAGTTGCTTTTCTTTGTATTGGTTTGTTCCATCCTTTAGTGATCAAAGGCGAGTATTATTTCGGCACCAAATGTTGGTGGGTGTTTGCTTTGGTGGGGGTAGGTATACTTATTGGCTCGTTGTTTGCAAGCAATATGTATCTATCTGTGATTCTAGGAGTTATTGCTTTCTCTAGTTTTTGGTCTATCCTCGAACTCTTCCATCAGGAGAAGCGTGTCCAACGTGGTTGGTTCCCCAAAAATCCCAAACGGAAGTAGGCTTACCAACCTACTTGGTCGCAAAAAAAACAGAACGACAACACTAATACATCCCAATAAATCAAACAATAAACAATAGGTAAATGCTTGTAAATACAAACATCGAGAGAATCTCTAACCATATGACTAGCACTTTGTTATCTTCCAGGTCAAATGAAGAAATCAGTTCTTGTCGCTCCAAAGAGTTTTCCTCTTGATAACATGCATAGAAATAATTGGCACTATCAACGATTTTTTGCACGGGCAACAGGTTTAAGGTGATAATCTTTTTTGGTGATTCTAGATTAGATTTATAGAAAAACGCCAAACCTGCAACCCATCCCAATCTTCCTACTGGAGTATGCATTATTTCGGCTGAAGCAACGGACTTCCATTGGATATTAACTTTCTTAAACTTAGGGAATAGTGAGAAAGTATGGAGTTCTTTGTACACGCCACGAATTCCTTTTCTGTCAATGATTAAGTAACACTTTCTCTCCATTATGCATCCTATCAATAAAAAAATGAAGAGGATAAGAAATATGGAGAATAACACGAATATAAAGACAAATGCCCATTTATCTTCGCCCTGAACCATCTGTGGCGCAAGATGGAAACAAAATCCAGCCAAAAGCAGGATAGCAACCAACATATATGCGTTGCGACCATGGTATCCTATCCTACTTGCAACATCAAACCGAACACTTTCTGCGTTAATGAGATAAGGAGGCAACGTTTTGGGAGCAACAACACCTTCTTCTTCCAAATGTTTTCGTGCTTTCACAAATAATTTTAGCAACCATTTTGGGATTACGATTGACAAAAGCACTAAAATGATTAGTGGTAATATTTTTACGCCTTGATATCTTTTACGAGTTGGTTGTGGTCGAAAATCGCTCTTATTTTTTTTGTAGTTTTTGTTCTCAAACTCCTTTGTTCGGATTACCACAACTCCGCCGGAAGCACGTTCGCCATAGATATTTACAGCCTCCGCAGAATCAAGTATAGTCACACTCTCTATTTGTTCTGGTGACAATTGATTTTGAGTTTCAAAAGAGCCGTCTATTAGGTATAAAGGCGCCTTCTTTGTTGCCATAGACAACATCGAAAATAGCAAAACAAATAATATACAAAATAATCTACGCATAATTGTTTTTATATTAAGGTCTGCAAAGTTACTACATTTTTTTAATCTATGCAAGCAAGCTCAAAGATTTCGTTATTTTTTTTCTTTAAATTTCCCTCTTATAGCCAATTGCATGCCACCTATTTGCCACCCATCTCCATCGGAATCTCATCGGAACCTGATCGGAACCTCATCGGAACCTCACTGAATGATTTCCCTATCATCAAACCACCATCACTGGGCCTTGAACAACTCTCTTTTGATGTAATCATACAATCTCGCAGGCACCGCAGGTTTGCCTTTTGCATCGGGCATACGCTGATGTCTGCTGGCTTCGCGCAAGGCAGCATGGTGTTTCTCTGCCCATGTTTCGCGTTGTACAGGGTCACGCAAGATAGCACTTGCCTCTTCTGAAACTTTGCTAAATGCCTTAACCATAGGACGTTCCGCCATTTCTTTGCGTTTCTTCTTTGAGTAGTCTGGTTTGTGACAATAGGCAGCGTAACCTGGTCTGCCTGGGAGGGGGCGGAGGTAATGATCCTTGTCAATTGACCCTCCAATACTTTCTAAAAACGATGCTACATGTACAATCATAGTTGGTAATATTTTCAGTAGTTAATTTGCGACTGCAAAGGTAATAAAAATTTCTCATTTTTCCAAATTTTCATAGCAATAATTTTCCAAAAGAATGCCTGATACATCTTCACTCAGGAAACTTTTTTTGTAAAAATATTTGTATAATTCAAGGATTTTCAGTACCTTTGCGGCGAATCATAAATTGACATAATCCAACCACAATATGAAAAGTTTAAAACCAAATGCTTGGGTACTTCCCCAACCAGTATTAATCATTGGCACATACAATGCCGATGGTTCTCCCAACGCCATGAACGCTGCATGGGGCGGACAATGGGATAAGACACAAATCGTTATCTCGATGGGCATACATGCTACAACAGAGAATCTGGCAATTTCGCCCGATTTCACCGTAAGTTTTGCTACCACCGATACCGTTGTAGCGTCGGACTTTGTGGGCATCGTGAGTGCAAAGAACGACCCACAGAAAATGGCAAAGACAGGATGGACAGCCATACCTGCTGAACATGTAAATGCGCCCGTATTCATCGACTTTCCGATGACACTGGAGTGCCGCTTGGTGCAGAAATACGAGGAGTCGGAAGGAGGCTACTGCCTTGTGGCAGATATTGTGAATATCCTCTGCGATGAGCAGTACCTTGCTGCTGACGGAAAGCCCGATGTAGAGAAGATGAAGATTATCACTTTTGATCCCGTTCATATGGGCTATATCGAACTCGGTGAGCGCGTAGGCAATGCCTTCGCCGATGGCAAGAAACTGAAATAAAGAAATATAATTATCCACCATTTAAACAACTGAATTATGAAAGAATTTTTTAAGACTAAAGGTGTCATGAGTATTGTAATATTTTTGGTACTCGTGGTATGTTGCAGTATTTTTGTGCGTTGTACACGCGTAGATTCCTCAGAAGTAGGTATCAAGTTCAATAAACTCTCTCTGACCGAACAAGGTACTTTGGATGCGACTCCTGTGACGGGTTATGTGTTCTATTGCCCCATTACAACGGATGTGTTTACTTACCCAATATTCGTGCAACGCGTAGATTATCACCCATTTAATGTCAACACCAAAGATGCGGCTATCTTCGAGATGGACCCAACGATGGCATATTACCTCAACCGTGATAAAGCAGTGGATGTGTTCTTCAAGTATCGCCGCTCGCTAAGCGACATTGAGGAAGGATATATGCGTACTGTCATTTATGATGCATATCGTGTAGTAGCTAACAACTACACTTCTGATGAACTGATGGCTAATCGTGCAAGTTTTGAGAGTGAAGTGCGCATCATGCTAGACTCTACACTGACTACAGAAGGCTTTATTGTAACCGAGTTTACATCACAAATTACACCTCCTGAGTCACTGCGTCAAATGATTGATGCCAAGAATGCAGCCGTACAAGCAGCATTGAAAGCTGAGAACGAAGTTAAGCAAGCTGAAGCGAATGCTAAGATTGCTATTGCCAAAGCCGAAGGTGAGGCACAGGCTATGAAAATCAAAGCGGATGCCGAAGCGTACTATAATCGCACAATCTCCGCTTCGTTGACCCATAATATTGTGCTCGAAGATTGGATTGAGAAATGGGACGGCAAGATGCCACAGATTCAAGGCAGCAATAATATGATGCCTATGATTAATTTCACGAAGTAATCTGTTTTGTACTTTTGCGGCATATTACGAATTCATAAACATATAAACGATGAAACAAATTATTTCTACTTCTGAAGCACCTGCTGCGATTGGTGCTTATAGTCAAGCCGTAATGGCGAATGGAATGTTGTTCGCTAGTGGACAACTGGGTATTGATCCTGCTACGGGTGAGTTTGCTGGTGCGGATTTTCGTAGTCAAGCGGAGCAAGCAGTAAAGAATGTAGCTGCAATCTTGAAAGCTGCAGGCACAGATGCAAACCATGTGGTAAAAACAACAGTTTTCCTTACCGATATGGCAAATTTCGCCGTACTCAACGAAGTATATTCCACTTTGTTTGCCGCGCCATTCCCAGCACGTTCTGCTGTGGCCGTGGCAGCGTTACCAAAGGGCGGACTCGTTGAAATCGAGATACTTGCCGTATTGGAGTAATGACATTTTGTCTTTTCAAAAATGATTTGGCACGATAATTGTCGTGCTTTTGGTGTATGAAACAAATAGGAATTATCATTTCTGTGCTTCTGTTTGGTATTACTGCCCAAGCTGCGGTATATACCCCTACTTCGTTACCTAATCCGAAGGAGATAAACCGCTATGACTATGTCTGCAACCCCGATGGAATTGTAGACTCCAACGAAGTAATAGCGCTCAATCGCCTAGCACGCCAATTGGAGGATTCTACAGAGGTAGAGCTTTGTGTAGTGGCGGTGGAGAGTATCGGAGAAATGGAAGCCTTCGACTTTTGCTACGAACTGTTTCAGCGTTGGGGTATAGGTAAAGAAGGTAAAAATACAGGTGTGTTGCTGTTTCTAGCTGTTGAGTCGCGTGATATCCGCATCATGACTGGTGGAGGTATCGAAGGTATTCTTACGGATGCCATTTGTCATGATATAATCCAAAAAGTAGCGATTCCACCGCTACGAAATGGCGATTATTCCGATGGGTTAGCCTTGAGTGCCTTGCGCATTTATGAGGTGTGTAGCGATGGTAGTGCTCCAGAGGAGTTACGCAGTATGATTTCGGCAACAAATCGCTATCATTATGCCGATGAATCCGAGGAAAAAGCATGGTTAGAGATATTTTACTATGTGGGTGTTCCTTTGCTAGTGTTTGCGCTGATTATGGTGCTGTCGTGGATGCCCAAGAAATGTCCAAAATGCGGTAAACGTAGTTATCATAAAACCAACGAACGGGTCATTGTACGCGCAACTCTGCGCAACGAGGGGCTAGGCATGCGTACCTTTACGTGCAAACACTGTGGTTACAGCGAGGAAAAATCATATATCATTCCTAAAGAAGTGCCTATTATGATTGGTGGTGGAAGTTCTCGTGGCGGATTCGGAGGGGGTAGTTTTGGTGGTGGATTCGGAGGAGGTAGTACCTTCGGCGGTGGAGCAGGTGGAAGATTCTAAACGAAACAAATCATAAACTATTGAACAAATTTAAACAGTATGAATAAGAAAATCGTAGTATTGATTGCAGTGCTTGGAGTATTGGCAATCGCAGTTATTTGGGGCGTTAGTCGCTACAACGCAATTATCACAGCAGAAGAAGATGTGAATACCGCTTGGTCACAAGTAGAAAACCAATATCAACGTCGTGCAGATTTGATTCCTAACCTCGTTGAAACCGTGAAAGGCTATGCAGCCCATGAGAGTGCGACACTCGAAGGTGTGGTGGCTGCTCGTGCTAAAGCTACGCAAGTAGTGATAGATCCTACCCATGCTACTCCTGCACAAATGGCGGCATTTCAAGAAGCACAAGGTGAGTTGACACAAGCATTGGGCAGACTGATGGCTATTTCAGAGAATTATCCTGATTTGAAAGCGAGTGCGAACTTTTCTGCATTGCAATCACAATTAGAGGGAACAGAGAACCGCATCACGGTGGCTCGCAATAACTTCAATGAAACAGCTCGTAAGTTCAATACGATGATTCGCCGTTTCCCAACCAACCTCATTGCTAACGCGATGAATGCGGAGAAACGTCCATACTTTGAGGCAATTGCAGGTGCAGAACAAGCACCACAAGTACAGTTTTAGTCACTAAACACTCAACTAAATGGATATAGTTCTCATCGTTCTTGGTGCGATTTGCCTATTGATAGGTTTGCTGGGAAGTGTGTTGCCCGTATTACCAGGAGTGCCACTCTCGTATCTTGGGTTGTGGCTATTGCATTGGACAGACCGTGCCAGTTTCTCTTGGCAGTTTCTGACGGTGTGGGCAGTGGTAGTTCTTGTCATTCAGCTACTTGACTACTTCATCCCTGCGTGGGGAACTAAGAAGTTTGGTGGAACTAAATGGGGAGTTTGGGGGAGTACGATTGGCTTGCTACTAGGCTTCTTGATGGGACCATTGGGTATTGTGTTAGGCCCATTTGTAGGTGCAGTAGTGGGTGAATTGCTCTATTTTAACCAACACCCAGAGACACTTGTACCACCCACACCTACTATCATCATGCCACAAGAAGAGGATACTCAATCTGAAGGTGATACCGAATCACCTAGACAAGTCAAACCGGTGATTAAACCCAAACCACAAACACCCTTCAATCGTGCGCTCCGTGCGGGATTTGGATCGTTTATTGGTTTGCTAGCAGGAACAATCGTAAAAATTGTCTGCTGCGGTATGATGATCTACTATTTTGTAAAAGAACTTATCTAATTTTTGTTCTTTTGATAACTTTTGCACGGTTTTTGTTACAAGATAACAGAAACTAACTAAACCTATAAACCGAATAAAAATTTATGAAAATGAAACCTACATCCACTCATCTAATCCTAACTTTCGCTCTTTGTGGCGTATTGGCTTTGCAAGGTGCTGATTATGTCATGCTCAGTCCGTTAGACACAACAGTATTGCCCGTTATTCCCGCGAAAGATCAAGGAGGTAACTTGGTGCGCCAAACATTGGAAAAGGATGCCATTTGGCAGAGTACCCAACGTCAGCTTGCTCGCAATCACTTCTCTGACGAGAGCGTGTATCGAACTATGGTAAAGATGTATCGCTACACCAACAAACATTATGTTACTTTTCCTGTGGCATATTGGAGTACAGATCCACAGGGCGATTCACTCTTGGTGTCTGGACGCGTGTATCTTCCCAAACAACGCTATCTGAATGGAATTATGATAGGCTGCCACTATACGATGACTTCGGACATAGAGGCGCCAAGTAATATGCTATCGATGGAGAGTCTATTCGCGATGAAGGGATATGCGGTGATTATGCCTGACTATGTGGGGTATGGGTTATCACGCGATAAAGTGCACCCTTATCTGCATTGGCGTAGTGCTGCGAAGACAGCAGTGGACATGCTGAATTGTATGCCTGAACTTTTGGAATACTACGGCTACTCATATCCAATAGATGTGGTTGTGACGGGATATTCACAGGGAGGAGCAGTGGCATTGGGTGTGACACGTATGTTGGAGGAATTGGATAGTATGTGGATAGTGCGTAAACTATATGCGGGGGCTGGTCCGTATGACCCTGCGGGTACATATCTATATAGTATGGAGCGCAATGAGATGGGAATTCCTGCTGCAATCCCATTGATTGTTATGGGATTGAGCGATGCGTATGACTTGGAATTTGAACTAGAGGATTTCTTCTTGGAACCACTATTGTCTAATTACGAGGAGTGGGTTCTATCGAAAGAATATACCGTAGGTGATATTAATTATTTGATGGGTTCTACCGTTATGACGGAATTGATGACAGAAGAGGCACTTGATATGGATAGTCCACTAGCAGATATGCTCTACGAGGTGCTGCTGTGGAATAGCAATGTGGGATATGATTTGCGATCACCAGCGTATTTTCTCCATAGTATAGATGATGAGGTCGTACCTATACTGAATACGATTAATCTACAAGAGCAAATGCCCGATGAAAGCGGGAAAACCTACGATTATGGTAACTATGGCACACATATGGAAGCCAGTGTGCCGTTTATGAAATATATCTACCAAGATCTTTAACCTCTCTTGCCATTACTATCATTTATCTCCCTAGGGAGTCTCTATATATAACCTCAAAAAACTAAACAACTATGAAAAAGATTTTCTTAATGGCTTTCGTTGTCAGCCTATTCTCAGCATGCGATGCATCTGATATTGACAACAGTACTGTAAAATCAGTAGATTTGAATCGCTACCTCGGTAGTTGGTATGAGATTGCTAAGTACGATCATTATTTTGAGCGTGACTTAGATTATGCTATGGCGCGCTATACCTTGCGCGATGATGGCAAGATTGATGTTCTGAACACAGGCATCAAAGATGGCAGGGCAAAAGATGCGAAAGGCATCGCCAAAACGACAGATGTGCCTGGTTTGCTACGTGTTTCCTTCTTTGGACCATTTTTTAGTGATTACCGTATAATGATGCTAGACGAAGACTACCAATATGTGTTGGTCGGCGGTAGTACGGATAAATATCTATGGATCTTATCTCGTACAGCCGAATTGGATGACGCCACCCTATCGCTCATTCTTGCCGAAGCTGATCGTCGCGGTTATGATACTAGCAAACTTATTTGGGTGAAGCAAAGTGCTCAATGACACGTTTAAGCGATGTCATCGTCTGTGGATTCGTTTATATACGATTCAGGTAGCGCCTTCTTGGTTTTAACACCCATATCACGTAGGCGATAGCCTGTATCGAGTACACTGCGGGAGCCAATCATCAACTGATGGTTGGCTTCTTCATATGCCTTGGTGGCTTGTTGCAGGCTCTTTTCTATCTTACCAAATTTCTCGATGAAACCGTTCAATCTATCCAATAATAATCCCACCGTTTGGAATACCTTGGCGTAGCTCTTGTTTTGTTCGATCTGACGCCAAGTCACATTCACAATGCGCAGCGCCGCATACAGATTCATCTCGCTGACAATGAAAATGCGATCTTTGAGAAAAGTATCACGCCAAAGGTTCTTCTCATGCGCTAAAGCCACCTGCATCGCCCCCTCATTTGGAATAAACATAAATACGAAATCGGCAGATTTTCTGCCGTTTTCGATGTAAGCGGCATAGTTGGCTCGACGCAGTTCGTTGATGTGGTTATGGATACTAGTAAGAATCTCTTTGGCATACATTTCCCGCTCATCATCGGTCTTGGCGTGCACGTAATTATCATACGAAGTAATCGTCATTTTGGAGTCAATAATCACATCTTCTTTCTCATCCAGATGTAGAATGAAATCAGGTCGCATGATTTTATTGGTCTCCTCATTACGCAAGGTTTGACCCTTTTCATCGCGCAAAGTAGGTTGATAAATGTAATGGATTCCTTCCTTGAGTCCTTGGCTCTCCAACATCTCTTTGACAACCAACTCACCCCAGTCACCTTGTGACTTGGGTTGATAGAGTAGGGTCTCTACCAATCGGTCAGCTCGATGGCCGATGGATTCGGTCTTTTCAACAAGATTCTTGATGCTTTGCTCCAAACGAGTAGTGGTATTACCATGTTGTGTCTGGGTGTCCTTCATTTCTTTCTCCAGTTTGGATATAGTCTCTTTGAGTGGATCAATGATGGAGGACATCTGTGTGCGGTTGGTTTGTTCTAACTTCTCACTACGGACGTCTAGCAGTTTTTGTGTCGTATTGGTTAGTTCCGCCTGAAGATATTTGATCTGTTCTGCCAGTTTCTCATCAGCTTGTTTGCGGGATGCTTCGTTGTTTTTGCGCTCTAATTCGAGTTCTATTTCTTTGCGCGATAGCTGCTTCTCCGCTTCAATTGCTTTTTGCTGTTCGTTGGTTAACGCCTGTTGGGTGCTAGAAAGATGCTCACGAACTTGCACCAATTGGTGGCGCATAATGAAAAACACGCCTGTTCCAGCGACTAAAATTCCTGCTACTAATGCGATGATGAGTTCCATATATTACATAATTAATAAAAAATGGAGCAATTGCTCCATTTTTAGTTCGTTAATTAAATTATTTTCTTGGAGCAGGTACGTAGGTAGGATAGAAAACTTGCTTTAGGCTATCCGTGAGATGGCAACGATTGTTTACCAAATCGCAGGCACGGAAGTAACATTCGCCTGTGATACCTGGGATAGTGCGATTGAGACGCAATTGGCGGCAAATCTCATTTCCTTCACGCCAGGCAGCAGCACCTTTTTCTTCACCTAAGTGGAATGGAGCCATACCGATATATACCTTGCAAGTTTCACTTGCGTGTTGTGCCCACCAATATGCCAATGTTTTATAATCAGCCACTTTCTTACCAATTTCCCAATAGAGTTGGGGTACTACATAGTCGATCCAACCTTTTTCCATCCAGAGGAGGATATCTGCATAAAGTTGATCGTAGTTTTGCAGACCATTAGTTTCGCTACCGCGTGGGTCGTTGGCTTTGTTGCGCCAAATACCGAATGGTGAGATTCCAAATTCTACGTTAGGTTTTATGCTGTTGATGGTGTTATGTACTGCTTCAATAGCAAGGTTTACGTTGTTACGACGCCAATCACCGATGTTACTAAAACCACGAGAATCCTTTGCAAATGCCTCTGCATCAGGAAAATCCTCGCCAGAAATAGGATAAGGATAGAAATAGTCGTCCATATGAATAGCTTGGATATCGTAGCGAGTTACAAGGTCTGCTACTACCTTGCATAGAAAATCACGTGTTTCCTGCAAGTGAGGTGCATAGTACCATTGTTTGCCATATTTCACAAACCATTCTGGGTGTTGGTTGTACATATGAGTTGGTGCAAGTTTCTCAATGTCCATAGCAGGAATCGTCACACGATATGGGTTGATCCACACGTGTACATCGATGCCACGTTTGTGTGCTTCTGTACACACAAATTCCAAAGGATCATATGTGGCAGCTTGGCCTTGTTTGCCAGTCAGCCAATGACTCCATGGCTCTAATTCCGATGGATACAATGCATCAGCTGTAGGACGCACTTGAAATACCACGGCGTTAAGATGCATAGCCTGAAAGGCGTCCAACATAGCAATCATTTCAGATTTCTGCTGCTCGCAATTGCCAATAGCCGCTTTACTTGGCCAATCGATATTGGCCACCGTACTAATCCATGCAGCGCGGAAATATGGTTCTGTAGCATTACATAGCACTACAATCATCACAAATAATGATGTCAATAGAGATTTTTTCATGAGAGTATATGATTTTGGGATTAATTTTTATTCCTAATAATTCATGATTCACAATTAGAATAGTCGCTGTGCGAAGATAGTAAGATAATCCATCCAATTCTCCCACGTGTGTCCCCCTTCAGACTCGTGGTATTCATATGGATATTGTTTCTCATCTAGGTATTGGCGATATACTACATTGTCTTGGTAGAGAAAATCATCCGCGCCGCAGGCAATCCAGTATAATTGTGGTGGATTGGCGAATTGCTGTTGCAGCAGAATCTCTGTTTGGTTGTACGCAGGCTTATCGGATAATGCCAAAGCACTAATCTCTATCGCACGTTCTGAGTGAGGTTGTTTCGTATGTGGCACATACAACGCAGAAAATATACCTACATAGTCAAACGCTTGGTTCAGCAATGCTGCCGTGTGCATCGTGTGAAAACCGCCCATTGATAAGCCAGCAATCGCTCTGTGTTGCTTATCTGTTAGGGTGCGATAATGCGATTCGGTCCATGCAATGAGTCGGCTGAAATTTTCTTCGAAGGTGCTCTCCATCCAGAGTCGTGTCTCATTAGGGTAATGTTTGCCCGTTTGCTCTAGGTATCCATTAGGCATTACTACAATCATTGGTTTGCATAACTTGTTAGTAATCAATGAATCTAGTAGCGCTTTGGCACGACCTTTGGTAATCCATCCGGTTTCATCATCTCCACTTCCATGTAATAGGTATAACACGGGGTATTTTTCTTTGGAACTCGCATATCCTTCTGGCAGATATACGGATACGCCAGATTCGCCCATACTAGAAGGATAAGAAGTAACCACAACTTGACTAGGGGCGTTTGTTGGTTTAACTTTTGGACAACATCCAGTGCACGATGCCACCAACAATGCAAGTGCGAAGATGTTCAAAAAAATGCTCTTCATGTTATTTTTGTATTAGTTGTTATTATACATCAATAAATCGCTGCAAAGGTAAGAAAAAAAAAATAATCTCGCAAGAAAAACAACTATAAAATATCCATACTGAGTGAAAAAATAGCAAAGAACTTGCGTGTATGGAATATTTTTTGTACATTTGCAGCGTGAAATGGATAAACTATATATGGTTTGCTATTTTATTGCTAGTGCTATCATCCTGCGATTCTCTCACTCGGGATGGTGCTCGCATGCAGAAGACGTTGCACGAGCAGCAGCGGCGTGCTGAATCTTTGCTCTCACATGTGATTGAGGCCTTGGATACGCATAATTTTGATTCGTTGGAGCATTATACCCACAATGCAGATGATGTCATCCTGTATGTATATAGGGGGCAACAGTTGGTATATTGGACTGGCTCATGGTTGAGTTCTCTGCGCTATCCGTTGCGTAATGTATATGATGTGTGGCAATTTGCATATTGGGATAATGCGTGGGGCGTGTGCAAACGCGTGCGAGCTGGAGATGTGCGCATATTGGCGGTTATACCTATAAAATATAACTATCAAGTAACATCTGAGAATCTGCATAATACTTTCATTCTTCCGTTCAAGGGTGATGAGCAATGGCATTTGTCATTGCGTCAAGACCATACAGGTGCTAATTACCCCATTTATTCGTACACGGGCGAGTATTTGTTCTCGGTGGTAGCATCTGCCAATAGTACACCGCATAGCAAAGTGCGTATCGAAAACTTCTCCTATCAAGCTATTTTAGCATCCGAGAAGCATGACCATGTTACTCGCAACAAGATATATGTGTACTACGGTTTTGCTATCTTGGTGGTGGGTGCATTGTTGGTGTTTGCTCTTGTGCGTATCATTAAGAGTAGAGGCGTGCAGCGCTTGTCGTTGGCGGGACGTTTGCAGTTGGTCTTGACGCCAGTGATGATGTTGGTGTTGGCATCTATTTTCCTCTTGTCGGTGATACACATTCGTGAGGTCTTTGTAGCGCGTCAGCGGGATAATCTGCAAGAAAAAGCAAAGTATATCCAGCAGGCATTGCAAAATATGTACTATTGGGATTTAGGATTAAGTCAGGCCAATAGTAATGCACTGAATATTGATCTGCGTGACATCAGTTTTGTCTTTGAAACCGATATCCACGTTTATGATTTGAATGGTCAGTTGCTAGGTAGTTCAACTCCACAGATCTTTGATTATGGAATAGTCTCACATTCGATTGCTCCAGAAGCATTCTTCGCGGATGATCCAACATTGGTGCAATACGAACAGATAGGTGATATGCGCTACTTGTCGGCATACACCGAGTTCGTGAATGGTAGTTTCACCCGCATTGGTTATATCGCGGTTCCTAGTTTTATATCCCAAAATGAAATGAATGCGGATGTGGAAGAGTTCGTGATGCGTATATTGCCGCTGTATATCATACTATTATTGCTATCTATTCTTGTCGTATGGTTGTTTGCTCGTGGTGTGTCAGCACCATTGAGAGCGATCACATTGCAGTTGAAGAACTATCGTCTCGGAGGAAAAAGCAAGCATATATCTTATGCTTTTCAGGATGAGGTAGGCGACCTCTTGTGCCACTATAATCGAATGATGGATGCGTTATCTGAATCGATTGATAAGTTGGCTCGTTCCGAACGTGAGGGGGCGTGGCGTACCATGGCAAGACAAGTGGCGCACGAGATTAATAATCCATTGACTGCGATGAAACTTACCCTCCAGCAGTTGCAACGCCGCAAGGGCAGCGAGCAGTTCAATGATTATTTTGATCGTTCCACCAAACTGCTTATTGAACAAATCGATAACCTTGGCACAATAGCCACATCCTTCTCGTCATTCGTTAAAATGCCTGATGTAAAGCCAGTTGCGATGGATATTGCTGCCAAGTTGAGTGCGTTTATTACCTTGCTCAAGAATAATTCATCCAACATCCCTATTCGTTATATCGGTCCAGAAAGCGGAAAGATGGTGATGGCGGATGCAGAGCAGATAATCCAGGTATTCACCAATATCGCTCGCAATGCCATTCAAGCCATGACTGGGCAGGAGAATGGCGACCTGATAATCATCCTCAAAGCAGTGCTCAATGACCAACGCACAGCCTTGGGCTTGTCAGAGGATGCAGAATGGGTGGAGATATCCTTCTCAGACAACGGGCCAGGTATTCCAAAGGATATTCAGGACAAAGTGTTTATCCCTAATTTTACGACCAAAAACACAGGAGCAGGATTGGGATTAGCCATATCCAAGAATATTGTAGAGGGCAGTGGGGGTAAAATTACCTTCCGTTCTTCAGAAAAAGGTACGATATTTTTTGTGTATTTGCGAAAAAAGTAGTAACTTTGCAGCGGGAAATGAAAATTCAAACAAAACAACCATATTAATTAAAATTTAATTACAATGAAAACCGAATTAATCATGCAGCATCTTGCTGCAAAGCATCCAGGCGAGGCAGAGTACTTGCAAGCCGTACAAGAAGTATTGGAGTCTATCGAGGAGGTTTACAATCAACATCCTGAGTATGAGAAGGCTAAGATCGTAGAGCGTATGGTAGAGCCTGATCGTATTTTTACTTTCCGCGTGACTTGGGTAGATGATCAAGGCGAGGTACAAACCAACCTTGGTTACCGCGTGCAGTTCAATTCAGCGATTGGCCCTTACAAAGGCGGATTGCGTTTCCATAAGGCTGTTAATCCATCCATGCTTAAGTTCTTGGGCTTTGAGCAAACTTTCAAAAACGCTCTCACTACTCTTCCTATGGGCGGTGCAAAGGGTGGTTCTGACTTCGATCCTGTTGGCAAGTCTGATGCAGAGATTATGCGTTTCTGCCAAGCATTTATGCTCGAACTGTGGCGCAATATTGGCGTAGATACCGACGTTCCTGCAGGTGACGTTGGCGTGGGCGGTCGTGAGATCGGTTTCCTCAATGGTATGTATCAAAAGCTCGCACGCGAGTATCATACGGGTGTCCTCACAGGCAAGGGTATGACATGGGGTGGCTCTATCCTCCGTCCAGAGGCTACTGGCTACGGCGCACTTTATTTCACAGAGCATCTTCTTGCGCAAGCAGGTAAGAATATCCAAGGTAAGACTGTAGCGTTGTCTGGTTTTGGTAACGTAGCTTGGGGCGCTGCTCAAAAGGCTACTGAGCTTGGTGCCAAAGTGGTAGCTATTTCTGGTCCTGACGGCGTATGTGCTATACCAGAGGGTATCACAGCAGAGATGATTGATTATATGTTGGTTATGCGCGCAAGCAACCGCAATAAGGTGCAAGATATGGCGGACAAATTCCCTGCACAAGCCTTCTTCACAGCAGGCAAGAAAGCATGGTCAGTTCCTTGCGATATTGCTCTTCCATGTGCTTTCCAAAACGAGCTTAGCGAAGACGATGCTAAGGAATTGAAGGCCAATGGCTGCTGGTGCTGCTGCGAGGTTAGTAACATGGGTTGCCAACCTGGCGCTATCCACTACTTCCAAAATAATGGCGTGCTCTTTGCTCCTGGTAAAGCTGTCAACGCAGGTGGTGTGGCTACATCAGGCTTAGAGATGACTCAAAACTGCGAGCACCTCAGTTGGACTGCACAAGAGGTAGATACTCGTCTCCACCAAATTATGCAATCTATCCACGAGCAATGTGTGAAGTTTGGTAAACAAGCTGATGGCTCAATCGACTACGTAAAGGGTGCTAACATCGCTGGCTTCATGAAGGTAGCTCAAGCTATGTTGGAGCAAGGTATCATCTAATCCTACTTATAACTATAGTTATAACTTATAGTTCATAACTCATAGTTTATACCTAAAAAAGCCTCGAGTCAGACTCGAGGCTTTTTGCATTATTCCGCTGCGGAAAATTCATCTTTTCCAACGCCACATAATGGGCAAACAAAATCTGCGGGTACATCTTCCCATGCGGTTCCTGGAGCAATACCTGCGTCTTCTACACCTACTGCTGGGTCATACTCCCAACCACATACATCACAAATGTATTTTTTCATATTTCAAAAGTTTTAGTCGTTAATAAATGTTCTGTCACTCCTTTCACTACAAAAACTATGCCATTCTTCCCCTTTCGCCTTTAACCTTTAACCTTTAACCTCTAACCTTTAACCTCTAACCTCTCGCCTTTAACCTCTAACCTCTAACCTCTAACCTCTAACCTCTAACCTCTCACCTTTCTCTTACCTTTACTTAGTGATTAGTTAGTGATTAGTTAGTGATTAGTTAGTGATTAGTTAGTGATTAAGCAGTCTTTACAATAGGATTACCATAATATCAAACTACTAAACTTCAAACTCTAATCAAAAATTTGCATATATCGCTTTTTTTTACTACCTTTGCGCGTTAATTGTGTACTATGGAGAATTATATCGTATCAGCAAGAAAGTATCGTCCTACGACTTTCGAGAGTGTGGTCGGTCAGGAAGCGCTCACGCAGACATTGCGTAACGCTATACGTACCAACCACTTAGCGCATGCTTACCTCTTCTGTGGACCACGCGGAGTGGGTAAAACAACATGTGCGCGTATCTTTGCAAAAACCATCAACTGTTTGACTCCAACAGCGGAGAATGATGCATGTAATCAATGTGAATCTTGTGTAGCATTCAACGAACAACGTTCGTTTAATATCCACGAATTGGATGCTGCATCCAACAACTCTGTGGATGACATTCGTTCACTCATTGACCAAGTGCGTATTCCGCCGCAGATTGGTAAGTATAGTGTGTATATCATTGATGAGGTACACATGCTTTCTCAAGGTGCGTTCAATGCGCTGCTGAAGACGTTGGAGGAGCCACCTTCATATGCTATCTTTATCTTGGCAACAACCGAAAAGCACAAGGTGTTGCCTACCATCTTAAGCCGTTGTCAGGTATATGACTTCAGCCGTATCACGGTGGCGGATACTATTCACCACTTGCAATATGTAGCTCAGCAAGAGGGTATCAACGCAAGCGAAGAGGCACTCAACGTGGTGGCTCAAAAAGCGGACGGCGGTATGCGTGACGCGCTGAGTATCTTCGATCAGTTGGTGTCGTTCTGCGGAACAACTATCACTTATGAGCAGGCGATTGCGGTGTTGAATGTGCTAGATGCGGATTATTATTTCCGCTTGGTGGATGCTGCATTGGCGGGCAATGTGAGTGATGCCTTGTTATTGCTCAACGAGGTGTTGGTAAAAGGTTTTGATGCTGGCAATTTCGTCACGGGCTTTGCTCAACACTTGCGCGATGTGTTGGTGAGCAAAGATATGGCTACGATACAACTGCTTGAGACATCTGACACAATACGTCAGCACTATCAAGAGCAGGCACAACGTTGCAACGCAAAGTGGCTCTTCAATGCATTGGATGTGATGAATACTTGCGACATCCAATACCGCACTGCAAAAAACAAACGTTTGACCGTAGAGCTCGCATTGGTCAAGTTGTGTCGACTAACTGAGCCAACTGAAGCGATGCCTATGCAGAAGACTTCTGCACCTGTCAAGCAACCGGTTCAGACTAGTCCTGCTGTCGCTTCTACACCACGTCCAACCGCTGCACCTGCAACCACTCCTAGCCCAACTGTTAATGTAAATACACCGAAACCTGCGACCACGAAACCTGCTACGGCAATGCCATCCTTGGGAGCGATGCCATCTTTAGGTAACTTGGGTATGGTTGGTCAGGCTACTCCAACTACTCCGACTAGTCCGACTGCACCACCTGCTACTAACACGCAGCGAAACAACCCTTTTACGGCTGACCAACTCGTTGACGCGTGGGTTGGTCTGAGCAAACACTTCAAGAAAGAAGAGCGTCTGTTGGCGATGTTGTCAGCATGCCAACCTGTACTGGTCAATCCTGAATTATGCCGAATCACAGTTGCTAACCCTTGGCAAAAACAAGAGTTCGCACGCTTCGGCAAGCAGGTGATGGATATAGTGCGTGATACGCTACAAAACGACTTGCTAAAATTGCAAGTGGATGTAGCGGAATATGACCGAAGCAAAAAAGCATATACTGCTTCTGAGAAATACAAATTACTTGCAGCGCAGAATCCCCATTTGACGGAATTGAAGACAAGATTAAACTTACAATTAGAGTAAAGTTGAACGATGAGTAATAAGTGATAAGTTATGAGTATATTTTCTATTCTATGTCTGTCTTTTGCGTTGCTGACGGATACTCATATCAGCACCAGTAATCCACGTCCGATGGAGGATTTGCAACGCTCTATAGCGGATATCAATCAGAATCCGAATATTGAGTTTGTAGTCGTTACTGGAGACCTGACTGAATCAGGTGACCGTGCTTCTATTGAAGCGGTAAAAGCAGCATTAGAACAGCTTAATGTGCCATTCTATGCGGCATCGGGTAATCATGAAACTACGTGGTCGGAGTCTGGTGTGATGGATTTTAGTCGTGTGTTTGGCGATAGTCGTTTCGCATTCTCTCACAATGGGATGTACTTTATTGGCTTCAATTCAGGTCCTGTAATCCGTATGGCAGATGGACATGTGGCACCGCAAGATATAGCATGGCTCCAGCATAACTTAGATAGTGTATCACGGGCAGGTGATGCTCCGATATTCGTCTTTACCCACTATCCTCTGCGTAATGGCGATGTGGACAATTGGTACGACGTGACTGATGTGCTCCGCCAACACAATGTGCAATGTATTATGGGAGGACATTATCATCGCAATTTGCTTTTCGACTGCGACGGAATAGCGGATGTGCTCAACCGCTCGAACTTGCGCGACAAAGATACCATCAATGGATACTCCATCATCACAATCACCGATAGCATCCGTTTTCACGAAAAACGTATTGGACTAGAGGCAGAACATTGGTTGAGTTTGCCTTTTGGTCAAAAAGAATATGGACCATCAGATGCGAGTCTGCGCCCTGATTTCTCTGTGAATAAAGAGTATAAGAACGTTAAACGCTTATGGCATAAAGCGCTGAAAGGAGGTATCTATTCTACACCAGTTACCGATGGTAGTAGTCTTTATATAGGTGATGATGTGGGCGTAATGTATTCATTGAATCTCAAGGATGGTACAACTAATTGGACATTTGACACGGGTATGCGTATTGTAGGATCGCCTGCGGTGAGCGATGGAGTGGTAGTCTTTGGTAGTGCCAATTACAATATCTATGGTTTGGATTCTAAGACTGGCAAGGAACTGTGGCATATTGCTACCAATCAAGCCGTAATGGGAGCTACCACTATCCACGATGGAGTAGCATATATTGGCGGTGGTGATGGAAGAATGTTTGCTATTGATATTCATACAGGTGAAGTACAATGGGCATTCAGAGAACTCAAGAACTACGTACTTACTCGCCCTTTGGTGTACAACGACAAACTCTATTTTGGCACTTGGGATACATACTTCTATGCCCTCAACCTTGCTGACGGTTCGTTGGTTTGGAAATGGAACAATGGAAGAAGTAATCCTAAACTATCGCCTGCTAGCGTATGGCCTGTGGCTGCCAATGGTAAAATCTTTATTACAGCCCCCGACCGCTACTTCACTTGTCTTGACGCAGAAACAGGCGAACAAATATGGCGTACTAATGAGTATAAGGTGCGTGAAACAGTGGGGCTGAGCGAAGATGGCAAGACCATCTATTCAAAATGTATGTGGGATACCATAGTCGCTTTGGATGCCACTACCAATGACGTGCAAGTGCGTTGGGTAAGTAATGCCGAGTTTGGCTATGAGCATAATCCTGCTATGCCATTGGAGAAAGATGGTACCTTATGGGTGAGCACAAAGAATGGCTTGCTCCTCGGTATGGATGCACTGACTGGTAAAGTATTGTGGCGCCATAAGATAGGCAACTCCATCCTCAATACGTCATTACCATTAAGCAGCAAAGAATGTATCTTCACCAGTAGTGAAGGTACTATTACTTATATCCGTGTAAAGTAGGTTAAAGGTTAGAGGTTTTAAAGGCTAGAGTAATGTACGACCTGAAAGCATATTTACCAACAACCAAAAAGGAATTGCAACTCCGCGGTTGGGACGAAGTGGATGTGATCCTCTTCTCGGGTGATGCATATATCGACCACCCTGCTTTTGGTGCAGCGGTGATAGGTCGTGTACTGGAAGCCAATGGCTATCGGGTTGCGATTGTACCACAACCTGATTGGCGTGGAGATCATCGTGATTTTACCAAGTTAGGACGTCCGCGACTCTTCTTTGCAGTCACTTCGGGTAGTATGGACTCAATGGTCAACCACTATACAGCAGCTAAACGCCTACGATCGGATGATGCCTATACCCCAGAGGGGAAGGCAGGTATGCGTCCAGACTACTGCACTATTACCTATTGCAATATCCTCAAGCAACTCTACCCTGATGTACCTATTGTCATTGGAGGTATAGAGGCTTCTATGCGACGTCTGACCCACTATGACTATTGGTCGGATCGTTTGATGCCAAGTATCTTGGTAGATTCCAAAGCGGACATATTGGTATATGGTATGGGAGAAAAACAGATTGTAGCAATTGCTAAAAGTATAGAGAATGCTTCGCTACAGAACAGCAGTATGACTACCTATAGTTTAGAGGCAATCCCGCAGACAGCATATTTATCTACTCACTCTCCTTTGGAAGGAAAGGCAGGGGGAATCCTACTTCATTCCCACGAAGCAGCACTCAAAAGCAAACAAGTGCACGCCGAGAACTTCCGTTTGATTGAGACCGAGAGCAACAAAATAAACGCTGCTACAATCGTACAACCAGTGGGTAATCAGTATGTCGTTGTCAATCCTCCATACCCTACAATGAGCACAGAGGAGTTGGATGCTATCTATGATTTGCCATTCCAATATCATCCGCACCCAAAATATAAAGATAAGCATATCCCCGCTTACGAGATGATACGTTTCTCTGTATGTATGCATCGTGGATGCTTTGGAGGATGTAGTTTCTGCACTATCTCTGCTCATCAGGGAAAGCAAATCACCTCGCGTTCAGAGAAGAATATCCTTCAACAGATCAGCAAACTCAAAGACTTGCCCGACTGGAAAGGATATTTGAGTGACTTAGGAGGACCAAGTGCCAATATGTATGGTATGCATGGTAAGGATATGACCTTGTGCGAGCAGTGTGCACGTCCGAGTTGCTTGTATCCCAATATATGCAAAAACCTCAATCAGGACTTTACAAAGCTATTGCATATATATAATAAGGTAGATAGTCTGCCTTATATCAAGAAATCGTTTGTTGGTAGCGGTATTCGCTACGATCTGATGAATGAGCAGTATGGTCGAGAACTAATCACGCATCATGTCTCTGGACGACTGAAAGTGGCGCCAGAACATACATCGGATAATGTGCTGAAGATTATGCGTAAACCATCGTGGGAACAATACGAGCGTTTTCATCGTTTCTTCGAAAAGGTGAATAAAGAGGAAGGAATGCGTCAACAGTTAATACCGTATTTTATATCTTCCCACCCAGGGTGTACCAACAAGGATATGCAACAATTAGCAGAGCGTTGCCGACAGTTGCACTACCGTCCCGAACAGGTACAAGATTTCACGCCAACGCCTATGACGCTTGCCACTACAATGTTTTATACAGGGCTAAACCCCTATACGATGGAGTCTGTGTATGTGGCTAAGACAAAAGAGGAAAAGCAAAAGCAAAATAGTTATTTCTTTTGGTGGAAACCCCAAGGAGAGATAAAAAAGAGTTCTAACAATTTTAAGAGTTTCAAAGGTAAAAAAGGTAAATAATTATGGCAGCAAAAAAGAAGTATAAGATTAATCCAGAAACCCTTGCTATGGAGCAAGTGGAGAGTGGCTTGGGCTATTGGCTGCGCCAGACCGGTATTTATATCTTGAGTGGTATAGTATTGGGCGTCGTCTTTTTATACCTATTCTTAATATTTTTCCCTTCTCCACGCGAGAAGCAATTATTGAGAGAGAAAGAGGCTATGCAATCGCAAATGGAAACCCTCAACCGTCAGGTGGATCAGATGCAGATTGTAATGACCGACCTGCAGCAGCGTGATGATAATCTCTACCGCGTATTGTTCGGCGCAGAGCCAATACCATTGAATATTCGACAGGGTACACAGCGCAAGATTTCTTATTACGAAGAAATTGCACAAATGACCAACAGCCAATTATCAGCAGACTTGTCGCTTAAGGTAGATGTATTGGAGAAGGAATTATATGTACAGGCAAAGTCCTATGATGAGGTGCTAGAATTGGCTAAGACACAAGAAATACGTATGGAGAATATCCCTGCCATTCAGCCAGTTCTGAATAAGGATTTAAAGCGAGTGGCATCCGGTTATGGTGTGCGTATTGATCCTGTATATCATGTGCGCAAATTCCATCAAGGAATGGACTTTACTGCACCAACAGGTACAGAAGTATTTGCAACGGGTAATGCGAAAGTGTCTTTTGTAGGTTGGAAACAAGGATATGGCAATACTGTTATTTTGGATCACGGATTTGGCTACCAAACTCTATATGCTCATCTCTTCAAAGCATTGGTGCGTAAAGGACAGAAAGTACGTCGTTCGGATATCATTGCATTGGTGGGAAATACTGGTAAATCTACAGGTCCACACTTGCATTATGAGGTGCGTCTGCATGGTAAGCCGGTTGACCCACGCAACTACTATTTCTACGATCTATCACCTGAGGAGTATGACCAGATGATACAATTGTCCAACAACTTCGGTCAGATGTTGGATTAGGTTATGCCAAGAGTTGGCTGATAGATTGTTGAGCTTGGCTACCCACTACTACCAGTCGATACACCAATAGTTCACGGAGTTTGTTGGCTAAATCAAATGGTTTGGTTTTTGCAAACGAAGACAAGCGGAAAAAGCGATATAATTGCTGAATATATCCGTTGGTAACAATCGTCTTTCCTTGCATGTCCATACCCACTTCGCGCAACGAGTCAACCGACAACTGACTCTTAATCATTTGCTTAAACGATTTATACATATGGCATAGTGCGTACTTGTCGCTGTCGCACAATGGCCATAACTGCATGAGGGATTCTACCTCATTGCGGTCTTCTTCATCTATGCCAAGCAATGCTTCATCCGTCCATGGCAAGAGCCAATTGGCTGCTTGTGCTCGGAAGAATGGAGTGGAGTAGAACTCGCGGAAGAGCAGGAAGTTTTGATCAAGATGCATTTTGGCAATATGCTCCATCTCACTTTGACGGCTGCGGATAATATCGTAAAATTCGTTAGAGGCACGGTCATTCATCAGTGGCAGTAGTTCTTTGGTCAACTGTGCATTAAACTGCTCCATACGCTTCATTTGCGTAGTGCGTGCGATATTGGATAAGGCAGTGAAACTGAGTTCTGGAGCATAGGTGAGCACCTCTTGTATTTCGCCGAGCAAATTGCGATCACGACGGATATACGTATCGTGTTGCATCATCGCGAGCAGCAATCCTACCACTACACGCTCAAATCCTTCAGGCGATATGCCATCACAACAAGTGATGAGGAGCATCAGATGATCCTGATTCCATGGGTTCTCTAGTAGGTTGATAGTCAGCCCTGCAATCGCCATTAAACCATCTGTTGGATGCACAGAGTCTTGGGTATAGACATAGAAATCTGCCACGTCATCTTGTGAGAATGAGGTGGCAGATCTATAGTATTCAAAAATCTCGTTAGCGCTCACCTTTGGAACCGTTAGAACTTTTAAACTATTAGAACTCCTCTTTGATGAGGTAGTTGTTGCGCTCAGATGAGTTGCGGATGATGAGTTCCCCTAAGAAACCCGCCAAGAAGAGCATACAACCAAGAATCATCATCAAGATACTGAGGTGGAAATATGGATTTACCCCCACGAGCATAGCCGATACGCTATGTGCCAATGCATAGAGTTTCATACTACCCACAACGATGATGGCGATAAAACCGAGCATAAACATCACACTACCTACTAAACCAAAGAAGTGCATAGGTTGTTTACCAAACTTGTTCAAGAACCAAAGAGTCATCAAATCAAGATAACCATTTACAAAACGGTTAAGACCAAACTTGCTAACGCCAAATTCGCGTTTGCGGTGTTGTACCACTTTTTCGCCAATCTTGGTGAAACCAGCATTCTTGGCAAGATATGGAATATAACGGTGCATCTCCGAAAAGACTTCAATATTCTTCACCACTTCTTGACGGTATGCTTTGAGCCCGCAGTTCATATCATGCAGTTTGATGCCAGTGACCCAGCGCGCAGTAGCGTTGAAAAGCTTGCTAGGAAGATTCTTAGTCAGTTTATTATCATAGCGCTTTTGTTTCCAACCACTTACGAGGTCATAGTCCTCCTCCTTAATCATACGGAATAGTTCGGGTATCTCATCGGGTGAGTCTTGCAAGTCAGCATCCATCGTTATGACTACATCGCCTTTAGCAGCCTCAAATCCGCAGTAGAGCGCAGCCGACTTACCATAGTTGCGACGGAAGCAAATACCATGCACATTGGCATTCTTCTCTCGCAACGCTTGAATTACTTGCCACGAATCATCCGATGAACCATCATTGATGAATAGGATCTCGTAGGTGTAATGGTTTTCTTGCATTACACGTTCGATCCAATCATGAAGTACTGGCAAACTTTCTGCTTCGTTATATAAAGGTACGATTACTGAAATATCCATAAATTCTGTCTTGAATGTCTAATGTTGAACGGAAAAGTTTCAATTGCGACTGCAAAAGTAGTAAAAATATTCGAAATAATCATAATAATTTGCTTTTTTTTTGCAAGTTTCGATAAAAATGACTATCTTTGCAGAAAAATTTTAGGTAAGTCTGTTTAAAACTGCAAACGTATGCGTAGAAACGAAGAAGATTTCGGTAAGCTCTGGGAGCTGAATCTCGTCTGGAATCATCTAACTCCAGACGAAAAGGAATTTATTGACCAACATACGTCGGTAAGGTATTACCGCAAGAATGAAATTATTTACAATGAGGGCGACCTGACGGAGCATGTGGTAATGGTGGTTCGCGGTACGGTGCGTTTGTCGAAAGAGGGAGTAGGTCAACGTTTACAGATTATTCGTTTGTTGAAGCCGTATGATACGTTTAGTTATCGCAGCGCGATGGCTGGAGATTGCCACTCTACTTCAGCGACTGCACTAGAACCTACTGTCTTGTATTATGTGGAGCGTGATGCATTCTTAGAGGTAATCCAAAAGAATATCAAGTTTTGCTATGCCGTATTGGTTGCGATGTCCAAAGACTTGGGAATATCGGAGACACAGACTGTCAACTTGACGCAAAAGCATATTCGTGGTCGATTGGCAGAGACCTTATTAACCTTGAAGGATACCTATGGTTTGGATGGTGATGGTGCAACCATCGCCATGTATATGGCGCGAGAGGATTTGGCAAATATGTCGAACATGACTACATCTAATGCCATTCGTACCCTTTCACAGTTTGCTGCAGAAGGGTTAATCAGCCTAGATGGACGCAAAATCAAATTGCTAGATGAAGACGAACTGACCCGCATCAGTCGTTTAGGATAGATATGAAAGCACTACGATATTTGCTTATATTAATGTTCGCGTGCGCGCTTGCGTTTACGTCGCGCGCGCAATCGCTAGAGATATTGCACGAATTTGAATTGATTCCGAGCAGTATGGTGACTGCTATGTATAAGAATCAGTTTGGCAAATGGGAGAAGCCGTTGCTAGATGATACGTTTCCTTATACCGTGATTCGTGTGGTGTTAGAAGGTAATGAGCGCGAAGTGACCGAAGCGAAAAAGAAGATAGGTCTCTATCTCGGTCTGCAACGTATGGTGGTAGATAGATGTCTTGATTTTGAAAACGAGATTCTCTTCCTAATACCTTCGGCAGCTGGCTACGTGCAGATGCAGTGTGGCGACGGATGCGAACGCCAGACTATTCTAGATTTTCCGCGTTTGAAGTCGAATCAAGTGTATTGGGGTAGGGTGCATTATACTCCTGCTGAGGATAATGTGATGACTATTGTGCAAGCTCCTAAGCGCCAATACTTCAAGTTTTTTGTTACGCCTGCGGACGCGAGTATCCGCGTGAAGGTAGGTAACGAGTGGCAATGGTGGCCTACTGAAGAAGGTATGGCAAGCAAGTCGCTAGATTATGGCAGATACCAGTACGAGGTGTCGGCTAATCGCCACCATAGCAAGACGGGGACTATCACCGTGTCTGCTCAATCACAGCAGTTAGAAGTGGCATTGCAACCAATGTTTGGTTGGTTGAACATCCCATGCGACCCTGCCTTGGAAGGAGCGTATGTCTATGCTATCAATACTGCCACTTCTTCATCTATTCGCCTTGGTCAATTGCCATTAAAGAACAAAGACCTAGATGTAGGTACCTATCGCATTGAGATTCAAAAAGAGAAATACAAGGATTATTCTACCACGGTGACTATTACCTCGAATGAAACGGCTACCCTTACGCCAGAGATGGCACCCAATTTCGGTTACGTAACATTGAAGGTGGAAAATGGCGCACACATTTATCTGGATAATCAACTATTGGCTAAAGGTGCATGGATCAATACCTTGGAATATGGTACCTATAATATTGAAGCACGCAAAGATAATCATTATTCTACATACACCACAATTGAAGTGAAACCGACCAGTGAGATGCAGACTTTCACGCTCAATCCTCCTATTCCCATGACGGGCGCATTGGCAGTGGAGGGAAACCCTGCTATGGCTACTATCTACGTAGATAATGAGATGGTGGGTAAAACTCCTATGATTGTCAACCAGTTGTTGGCAGGTAAGCATACTGTGCGTGTGGAGAAAGAGGGGTATAAGTCTGTCACCAAAGAGGTGGTTGTAGAGGAGAGTAAAGAGCAATTGGTGAAGTACGAACTTACTAAACTTGCAGCCTCACCAACGGTGAAGCCACTTGCCAATTCGGGAACAAAACCCTCTGAGAAAACAACGGTAACGGCTGTGAAAAAGCCTACTCTCAATCTACGAGGGACATTGCCTGCGAATATGCAAGAGTCGGTAGCAAAGGCTGCAAAGGATACTAAGAAAGAGCCCGCTCAATCTTCCAAGAGCAAGAAGCAAACTCTCATTCTAGCTAATGGTGCTACTTCGTTTAAGTCGCAACTATGGGGTGTAGGTTTGATGATAGGTCGTTTGCACAATGGTTATGGTTGGTATGTGAAAGGACGCTCCAACTTCCAAGGTGTGAAAACTCTGTCGGGTGTGCAATGTGATGCGACGGGTGCTATCGTATCAGGCGACAACAACCCATTCTTTGATTACAATGGAGATGGTGTGAATGATGCAGGTGTTGTGCCTTTCTATTCGGGCAAAACCAAGGCGTCCGAGTGGATGGTGAGTGCTGGCTTTACTATGGATTTCCTAACCAAGAAAGTATTGCGCAATAAGAATAGTGTGATAGGATTGTATGCGGGTCTTGGTTATGGAGAGGTGCGTTATGCTTGGGAGACTGCAGATGGCAATTGGATTAAATATGCGCCTTGGTCTGTTGCGGGTGTGACTGCTGATGCGGGATTGATAGGTAGTATTGGAGGCTTTACAATGGCTTTGGGATTCTCTACCATCAACTTCAAACATATGGAGTTGGAGGCAAGTATAGGTTGGACATTCTAAATAGTGGAAAGAGATGAAGTGCTTGAGATATATAGTCTTGCTGGTGAGTGTGCTGCTTGTTGCTGCATGCGAGCAACTTCCTTTGCCCGATACAGAGTTGATTTTGGCAAAACAAGGAACAGTAGAGCTAACCGACAACTCTGCAGTGATAGAGATAGAGTTTCACCCTACTGCTGCCACTATTCAGACCGTTACAGCCTGCTATACTGGTGGACTCAAGAAGGAGATGACACATGTCAAGGGGTTAGTCTATCGTGTAGAGTTGAAGAATCTGCAGAGCGATACGGAATACCATGTGTATTATGAGGTATCCAATGTGTTCTCTACCGTAGTGGTGACTGGTAACTATAGTTTCAAAACCGCCAAGAAAGGAGAAAAACCAGATAATCCAAATACTCCTACAGCAACTCCTGAATATGTGGACTTGGGCTTGCCAAGTGGTGTGAAATGGGCTACATTCAACGTGGGTGCCACCAAACCGGAAGAGTACGGTGATTACTTCGCATGGGGAGAAACAGAGCCAAAAGAATTGTATGATTGGAGTACATATAAATGGTGCGACGGATCATATAATACGCTAACTAAGTATAATACCGATAGTGAATATGGTGTAGTCGATAATAAAAAGATTCTTGAGTCATCTGATGATGCAGCGACTGCTAATTGGGGTGGCGATTGGCGTATGCCTTCTACTGAGGAATGGAATGAATTACTAAGTCATTGTTCGTTGAAGTGGGAAGAGCGCAATGGCGTGTCAGGTGTAGCTTTAGTCAGTGTGCAAAATGGGAATAGCCTCTTTTTGCCTGCAGCTGGTGTCTATTATTATGACAATGGTTTAGTTAACCTGAATGTAGAGGGTTGGTATCGTACAAATTCTCTTGATGAGAGTCGTGGTACAATCAGTTTAGGCTTTTCTTATACTGGTTCTATCAATTGGTACGCCAATGATCGTTGTTTCGGACAACCTGTGCGGCCTGTATATGATGCGCGTGGAGACGAAACTATCAATGAGCCTTATTTTTCAGTGAGTGAAACCCAAAAAGTGACTTTCTCTCCTGGTAACTTGCAATATCATCCAGCAAATAACGAGTGGCGTTTTGCTCCTAGTCAATTGGATTATATTGGTACTGCAAATAGCAATTGTTCTTCTACTTATAATGGTTGGTTAGATTTATTTGGTTGGAGTACAAGTGCTACAAATTTTGGTGTAAGTACTTCTTACGATGAAAATGATTACTCAGGTTCATTTGTTGATTGGGGTACGAATACGATTGGAAATGATGCTCCTAATACATGGCGTACATTGACTTATGATGAGTGGTATTATCTCCGATATGATCGTACTAATGCTAATAATTTAGTAGGTGTAGCTCAGGTGAATGGTGTGAATGGTTTGATCTTCCTGCCAGATAATTGGACATGTCCATCAGGTGTTTCTTTTGAGGCCGTTTTTCATATTAGTAGTGGTGTAGATAATTACGCAGCTTGTCAAACCTTTACTGCTGAGCAATGGTCTAAGTTAGAGGCTGCAGGTGCAGTTTTCCTCCCCGCTGCGGGTTATCGCGCCGGCTCCGCTGTGGACGGCGTGCGGCAGCGCGGCTACTATTGGTCTGCCACTGAGGACATTTATGCCACTGAGGACATTAGCAACTTCGTGTTCCAGCTCTTTTTCTACTCGCACGAAGCGGACATGAGCAGCAGACTTCGCTACACCGGAAGCAGTGTCCGTCTCGTTAAGGATTTATAAAATTTTGCTGAACGCTTCTAGCGTTCAGCAAAATTTAAGGGCATAAAAAATTTGGCTTTTGTTCGCAGGCATAGCCACGACAAAAGCCAGTGGTGATAGCGAGAAGGTATAGTTAAACTATGGCGAGGTTCCAATCAGGTTCCAATCAGGTTCCGATGAGCTTCCGATGGAAGTAGGGGGCAAGTAAGTGGCAAGAAGGTGGAAGTAATAGGGAATTAAGAATTTTGAATTAAGAATTTTGAGCAAAAAATTGTTTTTATTTGCACATATCAAAACTTTTTACTACCTTTGCAGGGTTATTTGGAAAGTAATATAGAATAATTAATACAAAAAGAATATGGCAAAGACAAAAGTAACAAAAGAGGATCAAAACTTGGAGAACGTACAAGAGGCCCTCAACACCACCAGTGCGTGGATCGAGAAAAATCAAAACAAACTGACTTGGGCTGTGACTATCATTGTAGCAGTAGTAGTGGGTGTGTTGGCACTCAATACCTATGTGATTAAGCCAAAAGCAGTAGAGGTAAGCAACGAGAATGCTAAAGCAGTGACCTACTTTATGCAAGGCGATTGGGAGAAAGCTTTGAACGGCGATGATGCAGAGTGCATTGGCTTCCAAGCAATTGCAGATGAGTATGAGATGTATCAAGGTGGTAAGTTGGCTGCTCTCTATGCTGGCGTTTGCTACTACCAATTGGGTCAATACGAGGATGCTGCTGCCTACCTCAGCAAGTTCTCAGCCAAAGACTTGACCATTGAGCCAGCTGCATTGCAACTCTTGGGCGATGCATACGTGCAAATGGAAGAGTATGACAAGGCTGCAAAAGCATTTGAGGTTGCGGCTAATTCTGGCAACGAATTGATTGCTCCTATGAGTTTGATGAAAGCAGGTAAGGTATATCTTGAACTTGGCAACAATGCTGCTGCTAAGAAAGCTTTTGAGACCGTTAAGGCTCAATATCCTACTTCTGCTGAAGCTCAAGATGCAGATAAATATATCGCTATTGCCGAGTAATTGTCGATTAGACGGTTAAACGGTTAGGCGGTTAAACAGTTATAAATAAGATTTATGACAACAGATTTATCGCGATATGATGCGAATGAATTGCCTAGCGCTGACGTGCTTAAACGTCAGCGCTATGCTATTGTAGTAGCAGATTGGAACAGCGAGATTACCCACGCTTTGGCGCAAGGTGCGATAGATACCCTGCTCAAACATGGCGTGCAAGAGGAGAATATCGACGTGATGCATGTGCCAGGTACGGTGGAGCTGACCTATGGTGCGGCACAGTATGTCTCTGGTCGCAAAAAAGGCGGTATGTTGATGGGCTGTGGCGTGGATGCTGTGATAGTGATTGGATGTGTGATTAAAGGCGATACACCGCACTTTGATTATGTATGCCAGTCGGTTACTCAAGGCGTGACACTGCTCAATGCACAAGGTGCAATGTGGACAGGGCAAAGCACAGTCAATTATTGCCCCGTGATTTTTTCTGTCTTGACCACCTTGGACAAGCAACAAGCGCTCGACCGCGCTGGCGGTCGCCTCGGCAATAAGGGCGTGGAAGGTGCTGTGACAGCCATCAAGATGGCTAATCTTGTTTAGGTTCTGGAGTTTAGTGCATGAAAGTATATAAGTTTGGTGGTGCTTCGGTGAAGGATGCCAACGGCGTTCGCAACCTAAAGGAGATTGTTGCTCAGTCGAGCGACGATCTGATGGTGGTGATCTCTGCTATGGGCAAGACTACCAATGCCTTGGAGCGCGTGGTGGCAGCCCTATCCAAGGGGGATGAGCAGACCGCAGAAACGGAATGGTTGGGCGTGTTGGATCAACATGTCTATACTATGCAAGACCTTGGGCTTCAGCCTAATGTGGATGTTCGTTTGCCTATGATGCCCGAATATAATACGGAGTGGAGCTACGACCAGAACTATGACCAGATTGTGAGTTGGGGCGAGATTATGTCCACGCAGATTGTAGCTGTTTATCTGCTCAAAAGCGGTATCCCGACTGAGTGGTGGAATATGCCTAAGCTTTTGCAGACCGATGACATATGGCGCGAAGCGCAAGTGGATTTGCAGACTTCGGCGCAAGTGATTCGTGCAGGCTGGGATAGAGCGAAAAGACCACATGTAGTTGTAGCACAAGGATTTATCGGCGGTACTGCGGGTGGATTGCGTACCACACTTGGTCGCGAGGGATCGGATTATACAGCAGCATTGTTGGGCAACTTCTTGGATGCCGAGTCGGTAACGATCTGGAAGGATGTACCCGGTATCTTGAATGCAGACCCCCGATTGGTTGCCAACACTATCAAGATTGACCAACTGACCTATCATGATGCGGTGGAATTAGCTTATAGCGGCGCACAAGTGATTCACCCTAAGACCATCCGTCCGCTAGAAAATAAGAAGATACCGCTATATGTCAAGCCATTTGGCGATCCTACGGCTGCAGGATCTGTGATTACAGAGAATGCCAAGCCAATCAATGTGCCAGTGTATATATGGCGTATGAACCAAGTGCTGATAACCTTGCGCGCAAAAGATTTTGCGTTCGTGCTAGAGGAGAGCTTGAGTCATATCTTTGGAATAATCCACGCGAATCGCTTGCGCGTGTCGTTGATCCAATCGAGTGCAGTCACCATTTCGGTATGTGTCGATAATACCCGTTTTGTGGCACAAGCCATTGAGCAACTACAAGATGCGTATCGCGTGACTTGGAATGACAACCTGAGCCTGCTCACCGTGCGCGGCACTACGCCTGAAATCCTCAAGCGTGAGCAAGAGGGTAGGGATATACTATTGAGTCAATTAACCCGCCGTACGGCGAAACTTGTGATAAAAGATTAATACAATGAATAACACAGTAAAGCAGTACTTTTCAATAGGTTATTGGAAAGAATTACTATTGGAGTTTGTACACGCATTGGGTACAAAGAAGTTTTGGAAAGAGTTGGTGGTGATGACCATTGGTATTACCATTGGAGCAGCTGCGGTGTATTATTTCTTGATGCCGAGCCATCTGATTATTGGTACTATTTCGGGATTAAGTATTGTTATTAATACCCTTATTGGTGGTAATGCCGACACGTTCTCTTACTTGGTAATGGCCATTAATGCTGTATTGCTGGTGATGGCTTTCTTGCTGATAGGCAATGAGTTTGGAGCGAAGACGGTCTATACCGCTATGATTCTTGGTCCGCTGACCCAATTATGGGATCGCATTTATCCTTATACCAATCTTACTCACCGTGTGATTGAGAATCCTGACGTGTTGGCGCAATTGCAGGCTGGGCAGACTGTGATGGATATGAATGGCAATCCATATTTATTGAGTCGTGCGGGAGAGGTGCTTGAGCAGGTGAAAGACTCAGTTATGTCTGCAGGCTTAGGAATGGGAGATGTATGGTTTGATTTGATTTGCTTTGTCTTGTTGCTATCGGTTAGCCAAACGATAGAGTTCCGTGTGAATGCATCTACAGGCGGCTTGGATATCTTGGCGAAGATTATCAATAAGTTCTTGCACTTTGATATCGGCATGTCGGTGTCCATTGGTGGTGCTCTGATCTGCTGTACTGCATTCTTAATCAACGACTTCCGCATGGTAGTGATAGGTTTGATAGGTACATGGCTTAATGGTATAGTTATTAACTACTTTACTGCCTCCATGGATCGTCGTAAACGCGTTTGTATCATCACGCGCGAACATGATAAGGTGCGACAATATATTGTACATACCTTGTTGCGTGGCTGTTCACTCTACCGAGTGGAAGGAGGATATAGTGGCGAGGAATATATAGAGATTCAAGCGTTGCTCACACAAGAGGAGTTCGCCAATGTGCTTGCTTTTATGCGTGAAAATAATATCCAGGCATTCACTACCGCTGGTAACTGCTCGGAGGTGTATGGTCTATGGGCAAAACACAGAAAACGTCACGGAAAGCTAGAAGTTGAAAATGATTAATTCTTAAAACTACATACAATGAAACCTACATTATTTATTCTTGCGGCAGGCATGGGTAGCCGCTATGGTGGACTCAAGCAATTGGATGGACTAGGTCCAAATGGTGAAACAATCATGGATTATAGCGTGTTCGACGCGATGCGCGCTGGTTTCGGCAAAGTGGTGTTCGTAATTCGTAAAGATTTCGAAGAAGACTTCCGTCGTGTGGTGCTCAGCAAATATGAGAACCATGTGCCATGCGAAGTGTGTTTCCAAGGTATCGACTGCTTGCCAGAGGGTTTTACCCGCAATCCAGAGCGTACCAAGCCGTGGGGTACTAATCACGCAGTGTTGATGGCGAAAGACCTTATTAATGAGCCATTTATGGTAATTAATGCCGATGATTTCTATGGTAAAGAATCCTTTGAAGTAATGGCAAAATTCTTGTTGTCTGTTCATGGAGAGCAAGGTAAATACTGCATGGCTGGTTACCGAGTGGGCAACACGCTGAGCGAACATGGTACGGTGAGCCGTGGTGTGTGTGCAACCGACAAAATGGGCTTCCTCACCGATGTGGTGGAGCGTACTGCTATCGAATCTAGGGATGGACATATCGTTTTTCCTGATGAGAATGGTAATGAAGTGGAGATTCCATTTGACACCCCTGTTAGTATGAATATGTGGGGCTTCACGCCAGAATACTTCCAATATACCGAAGAAGCGTTCAAGGAATTTTTGACAAAATACGGACAAGAACTCAAGACGGAGTTCTATATCCCAACTTTGGTCAATGACCTCATCAAGGCTGGCAAAGCAACTTGTCAGGTGTTGGATACCCCTGCTAAGTGGTTTGGCGTGACCTATGCTAATGACCGTCAAATGGTAGTAGAGAAAATCCAAGCCTTGGTGGATGCGGATGTATATCCAAGCAAACTCTTCTAAAATAGAATATTAACTACTAATTATTAACTATCTAGATGGCAAGAATTCTCGTTACAGGCGGTACTGGCTACATTGGTTCACACACAACTGTCGAACTCATGCAGCAAGGTTATGATGTGGTGATTGTGGACAACTTGAGCAACTCCAATGCGGATGTGTTGGATGGTATAGAGGCTATAGTGGGTACTCGTCCGCCTTTTGAGCAGGTGGACTGCAACGATGCTGTAGCCATGGCGGATGTGTTTGCACGTTACACAGATATTGTGGGTGTAATCCACTTTGCGGCTAGCAAGGCTGTGGGTGAGTCGGTGGAGCAACCGCTCTTGTACTACCGCAACAATCTCATGTCGCTCGTTACACTCCTTGAGCAGATGAAGGCGCACAATGTGCATAATATCGTCTTCTCTAGTTCGTGCACCGTGTATGGTCAGCCCACTCCAGAGCACTTGCCTGTGGATGAGACGGCTCCTATACAGGTGGCATTGTCGCCGTATGGCAATACCAAACAGATCAACGAAGAGATTATTCGTGATGAGGCGCATGCCGATAAGTCGCTGCAAGCCACTATTTTACGCTACTTTAATCCTATTGGTGCACACCCATCGGCTATGATAGGAGAACTGCCTAATGGTGTGCCACAAAACCTCTTGCCTTTTGTCACACAAACGGCTATTGGTTTGCGCAAGGAGCTCAAGGTGTTTGGCAACGACTACAATACTCCTGATGGCTCATGTATCCGCGATTATATCTATGTCGTGGATCTTGCTAAGGCTCATGTGAAGGCGGTGGAACGTATGCTTAGTGGTACTGCTCTTGACCAAGTAGAGGTATTCAACCTTGGTACGGGTCGTGGATTAAGTGTCTTGGAGATTCTTAATACCTTTATGCAGGTTACAGGTGTGAATGTGCCATATCAGATTGTAGGACGCCGCGAAGGAGATATTGAGCAAGTATGGGCAAAACCTGACAAAGCTAACAATGTGCTGGGATGGAAAGCCGATACACCTATCGAACAAGTGCTACAGAGTGCTTGGAAATGGGAACAAAAACTCCGTTCGTAAATACGAACAAATCTATACCTTTACCGAAGGTTGCGGCGTACTATCTTACTGGAAAAATGTGAAATGTACGCTTCCGTAGCTACGTTGTTCTACAAAGTGCGGATGATTGTAAAAGTCATTTGCCTTCGAGTGCTCCAATACGAAATATCCGCCATCTTTCAATATCCCTTGTTCAAAAATCAAGTCGGGCAGAGTGGGTAGCAGTTCTAAATCGTATGGAGGGTCGGCGTATATAAAGTCATACTTCACGTGGCACGCCTTCACAAACTTAAACACATCTCCTCGAATTAAATGTAAGTTCTTGACACCCAGTTGCTTACAACAAGAGATAATGAAGTTTTGTTGGGTATGTGCCATCTCCACTGCTGTCACCTCGCGTGCACCACGTGATATAAATTCCAATCCAATACCTCCCGTACCAGCAAATAGATCTAGCATATCTACACCCTCAAAATCCATACGATTGGTAAGGAGGTTAAACAAACTCTCCTTGGCAAAATCCGTAGTAGGACGTGCTGTGATATTTTTAGGGGGCATCAACCGACGCCCCCTAAATGTTCCTGAAATAATTCTCATATTTCTTGCCTATAGCCTATAACCTATAGCCCCAAGGGCTTCCTATAGCCTATAACCTAAATATTACTCCCAGTTACCTGCGTTGTTGTTAGGTGCATCTACCGAACCAACCTTCAAACCAGGATAGTGATCCAACTTCTCCTCTTTATCAATGAGGTTTACACGCTCTTGGTTGTTCAGGTCGTGCAGATAGGTATCGTAGTGAGCACGAATCTCAAAAATAGGTACCTTGATACCTTGTGAGGTGGTGTACTCATTGTTGGTCTCAACTTCAAACTTTACATTATCGGTATAAGGGATATAAACAATCTCGCCAATAGTCTCCTCGGTATATTGACCCTTGTAGAGAGCTTGAATCATATTGGTGAGGATAGTATCACGACGGAAACCTCGCAAGCCAGTTGCTTTTACCTCGCGATCTTTTTCCCAAATATAGTTGTAGAGGAGATCCAAACTGTCAGTACCTTGGAATTTCATCTTGCGTTGTGCTTTCAAGCGAGCGCGCTCCAAAATCTTAGCAGCTTTGTTCTCGGTCATACCATCTTCCATTTGCTTCTCGGTCAATGAACCTACCTTATATACCTCCTTCTTAGGAGTGGTTTTCAAATAATCAATCAGCGAATCCAAGTCAGCAGTAAAATAGCCCTTGTCCAAACGGAATTGAGCCTCAGCAGTACGCAAGCTAACAAGATTGTTGATTACCTTGACCTCACGTTGTACACGTGCTTCTTCAAAGCGGATAGGAGTAACAACGCTGTTTACGCAAAGATATGCCATAAATACTACGGCAATACCTAACAATACACGAATAACGATTTTCATATTCTTTTTATTAAATTTATACTTTCTAATCGAGCAAATGAGAAAATTGTCCCTTTTCCCACAAATTCGCTGCAAAATTACAAAATCTTTTTTATATATGCAAATTTTTTTGTAACTTTGCAGCCGAAAAAACATTTTTATAACGATAATGGCAGCTGAAGATAGTAATAAAGTATTATACGATATTCTGATTGATCGCTTGGAGTTGCTTCGCAGTTTGGACAAAGATGGCGACTCGGATCGTCGTCGGCACGTAGCACGTGAGACCAAGGAGTTGCATGCTCCATTGGCTCACCGTCTCGGTCTTTATGCCATCAAAACGGAGATGGAGGACCTCTCACTCAAATTTCTTGACTACAAAACATATAAGTATATCGCGCACGCGCTCAATGAGAAAAAAGCGCAACGTGATGCCTATATTACGTCGTTTATCACACCGCTAGAGCAAAAACTTAAGGACAACGGCTTCACCTTCACCATCAAGGGACGTCCTAAGTCTATTCATAGTATCTACAACAAGATGCAAGCCCAGCATTGCGATGTGGATCGTATATATGACTTATTTGCTATACGTATCATCTTAGACTCTCCGCTCGACCGCGAAAAACTTGATTGCTGGCAGGTCTATTCCCTCATTACGGATATGTATCGTCCCAACCCTAAGCGCTTGCGCGATTGGTTGAGTGTCCCCAAAGAAAATGGCTACGAGAGTCTGCACACCACGGTGCTTGGTCCTGAAGAAAAATGGGTAGAGGTGCAAATCCGCACTCGCCGTATGGACGAGGTAGCCGAAAAAGGTGTGGCTGCCCATTGGTCATACAAGGGAGTGGATGGCAAGGCGATGAATACCGACAAGCAAAGTGTCTATGTCTTTACCCCTACAGGCGATCTCAAACGTCTTTCTGCTGGGGCTACTGTACTAGATTTTGCCTTTTCTATCCATAGCGATGTAGGATGTAAGTGTGTAGGAGGACGTATTCGCAATCAAAATGTCAGCATTCGTCAGAAACTCCAAAATGGTGACCAAGTGGAGATACTCACTTCGCCTAACCAAAAGCCAACAGCCGATTGGCTCAATGCGGTTGTTACGAGCAAAGCGAAAAACAAAATTCGCCAATCTCTCAAGGAAGTAGAATACCGCAATGCCGCAGAGGGAAGAGAGATGATTGAGCGCCGATTTAAGAACTGGAAAATAGATTTCACAGAAGGTGATCTCTCCCGCATGGCAACCAAACTTGGCTACAAAGCCGTTAGTGATTTGTATCAATCTGTTGCTTTGGGTAAGGAGGATCTATTGCGTATTAAGGAGGTATTCCTTATGTTGGATGAACCTTCACGCGAGATGCGCGAGCATATGCCTTATGTGCCCAAATCTCCGCAAGAAGCACTTGCACTAGAGGTGGATATTAATGTCAAGAGTGTAGAGTATAACCTTGCTACTTGCTGCAATCCACAACCAGGTGATCCGATATTCGCTTTTATTAGTATCACCAAAGGGATTCGTATCCACCGTTTTGACTGCCCCAATGCAGAGAATATGCGTGAGCGTTACCCCTATCGCCTCCTTCCTGCACGCTGGGCAAAAAAGAAAGAATAGTCACATATTCATCACGCACAATAACCGCACAATAACCGCACAATAATCGCACAATAGATGCACAATTAGGCAATGAATACATACCCTTCCATATTACTTTCAGACGCTGTTGACCAGTTTGCTTCGCTTCCTGGAGTAGGTCGTAAGACGGCATTGCGTTTGGTATTGCATTTGCTCCGTCAGCCTGATAAGGATGTGGAAGCTTTTGCGGGAGCACTCACACGCCTCAAACAGGAGGTGAAGTACTGCCGTGTGTGCCATACGATCTCTGACCAAGAGGTGTGTCCGATTTGTCAGTCGCACTCTCGCGACAAACATACCATTTGCGTGGTAGAGAATGTGCAAGATGTGATGTCCATTGAGAATACTGGGCAATACAATGGTCTCTACCATGTGTTGGGAGGTATAATTTCTCCAATGGATGGGGTAGGTCCTTCTGACATAGAGATAGATTCTCTTGTCAACCGCATTGAGAAAGACGATATTCGTGAAGTCATCCTCGCTCTTCCTACTACGATGGAGGGCGATACCACCAACTTCTACATCTATCGTCGCTTGCAAAACCTCACCAAAGACGACATCGCCTCATCGCCTGATCGCCTTATCGCCTCATTACCTCATCCACTCAAAATCTCCCAAATTGCCCGTGGTGTAGCCATTGGCAACGAACTGGAATATACCGATGAGATCACCCTTGGGCGTTCTATCGTCAATCGTATAGAATTTAAACTTTAGAACCATATGGAAAAGAACATTATCAAATCGCTCAATCTGTACTACTATGGCGTACTGATTTTGACCCTCATCTCAGGAACATTGGCTTATTTCCTGATAATCAAAGACATTGTACAACCTATTGACCCAATGTCTATGCTCGGACAAGTGCTGCAATATGCCGTTATTTTTGATGCGTTGCTCACTATCCCAGCTGGCTTGTACTTGTGCAAACGACAATGTACCAAATTGGCAGAACTCACCGACGAGACGAGCAAACTCGCTGGCTATAAACGTGCAGCAACCCTTCGTATCCTGTTGGTTAGCAATACTATGATTTTTGGTATTGCAGTTTTCTACCTTATGGGTGCATACCAATCTATGTTGTGGATTACGGCAGTTTCGGCCATTGGTTGGTACTTCACTAAGCCATCCGAAGGCAAACTCCAAGCTGAACTTCAACCCAAAGACCCTAATCAAGAAAACTACTAAATTCTACGAATATGGTAATCGCAATTGACTTCGATGGTACCATCGTCACCCATGCATATCCGGCTATTGGCAAACCTATTCCGTTTGCGATTGATACGCTCAAGAAACTTCAACAAGAGGGACACCACCAGCTTATCCTTTGGACATGCCGTGAAGGTGAACTGCTGCAAGAGGCCATTGACTATTGTGCCGCACGTGGGTTAGAGTTTTATGCGGTGAACTCCAATTTCCCAGAAGAAACAGCGGATATTGTTCGTGCCCGCAAGTTGGAGGCAGACCTTTTTATAGATGACCGCAATTTGGGTGGTATTCCTGATTGGGGGGTTATTTATCAAATGATTCGTTCGGGCAACCAATTCAAACCCGCTCCTACCAATGTAGCTCCTGAAGAACCCCCACGCAAAAAAGGATTCTTCGGTCTTTTCGGATAAAAACGCGTAACCATTAAATTGAATAAAGTGAACCTACAATTGCGCAAAATAGAGCCATCCGACCTCGCCTTCCTTTATCAATGGGAGAATGATGCCACTATGTGGGCAGATTCCGACACGCATAATCCCCTGTCGCGCCACGACTTACACCAGTATATCGAGAACACCACAGGCGACATCTATCGCGATGGTCAACTCCGCCTCATCATCGAAGACTCTCAACTCTCAACTCTTAACTCTCAACTCTCAACTAATATAGTAGGCTGCATCGACCTTTTTGACTTCGATGCGCGCAATCGCAAAGCGGCGATTGGTATGTATATCGCTCCTGATGCTCGTGGCAAAGGGGTAGGGAAGCAAGCAGTCCAATTGTTGCTTGACTATGCTTTTAACTTCTTGCACTTGCGCATGGTCTATGCAATTATCAGTGTGAACAATGTGGCATGTTCTCGCCTATATGAGCAGATGGATTTTCTACCATCATCTCCCCTTCGAGCTTGGACATTAGAGGGCGATGCTATCTTATGGCAAAAAATGAATACTAACTAACAATCAAAATACTATGTTAAATATAGGAGATAAGATGCCTGCGTTTAGCGTGGCAGATCAAAATGGAAACATCGTGACCAACGAACAGTTGGTGGGTAAGAAAACGGTTATTTATTTCTATCCAAAGGATAGCACCCCAGGTTGTACTGCGGAGGCGTGCAACTTGCGCGATAACTACCAGCGCTTTTTGGCGGAAGGGTATCAGGTGTATGGTGTGAGCAAAGATAGCCAGAAGTCGCATCAGAACTTCATAGCCAAATACGAATTACCATTCCCATTACTATCTGATCCATCGACAGAGATGTTGCAAGCTTTTGGCGCATGGGGTGAGAAGAAGATGTGTGGCAAGACCTGTGTCGGTATCTTGCGCAAGACTTTTGTTTTTGACGAGCAAGGCACCCTCACGCAACTCATTGAGAAGGTGGACACCAAGAACCACGCTGCGCAGTTGTTGGGGTAAACACTGAGGATTCCTCTTGGTTTTTCTCCTGTCAATTACGGGTTCTTGATGGGTTCATAACGGGTTGATAGTATCACATCACTATCACATCCGTAGCACATCTATTGCTTTTCTCTTTATTCGCTCGCTATCTAAAAACGAGCGTAAAGACAGTGCCCTTTTCGTCGCTGCGAACGAGGCGGATGCTGCCATTGTGTAGGCGCATAATTTGGCGGGAGAGACTCAAACCAATACCTGAGCCTTCGGGTTTGGTGGTGAAGAATGGAATGAATATCTGCTCCTGACTATCAGGGCTGATAGGATGACCATTATTGCAGACATCTATTACGACAGCATCGGCATCATCAATCTTGGCTGTGATGGTGATTTGGGTTGCCTCTGCCTGTAAGGCATTGCTAATGAGATTGACTATCACCTGCGAGATTTGTCCCTCGTCCGCATATAGCAGAATATCATCGGTCAGTTCGGTGTACTGATAGTTGGCACCTGCGTCATCTATCTGCTGTTTGGTCAGCTGCTCCACACGCTCCATGAGTTCGCGCAAGTAAAATGGTTTTCTAACTGGCGTTGCCACTCGCGTTAGACTGCGGTAGGTGTTGACGAATTTGATGAGGTCCTTAGAAGAGGTTGAAATCGTCTGCAAGCCCATTACCAAATCAGGCGAAGCAGGGTCTTTGGAGAGTGTTTCGCTGAGCGAAGCGATAGGCGTGATGGTATTCATAATCTCGTGTGTGAGTACACGGATTAGGCGAGACCATGCCAACTCCTCGTTTTCGGCAATCTCGTTGCTAATATCGTTGAAGGCAATGATCTTTACTGTTTTGCCATGTATTGCAGCTTCAGTAGCTGTGAGAATGATAGTGCGTTCGCCTCGTTCAGTAAAGAAAGTAGCGCGTTGTTCGCTATTGGCAGAAACTTGTCGAAACGCTTCCGCAAGCGATGGATGGATATTATCCAGTTGGCGAAGATTACTGAAGGTCAGCAAGCCCAAGAGTGAGAGTGCAGTCTTGTTGTGATAGGTCACTCTGTTGTCCGTGACGGTGATGATACCCGTTTGCACATGGTCAAGCATCTGTCCGAAGTAGCGTTCTTGTTCGCTGATTTCGTGGCGTTCTTTGTCAAAAAGGTCACGCAGACGGTTGAGTGTTTTGTTGAAACTTCTATTTCGAATGCCTTGCTCATTGAATCTGAAGTTGAGTTCCTTGTCTTCGAGCGCATCAAGCATGTAATTGATCTTCTTTTGCAATCGCCTTTTCACCACTACCCCCACAACAACTCCCACCACAATAGCAGTGGCAAGGCTAGTGAGTATGATGAAAGGTGTATTCATGATTATATCCCGTACTTTTTCAGTTTAGCGTAGAGGGTTGGGCGGCTGATGTTGAGGGCTTTGGCTACTAAAGACAAGTTGCCATCATGTTGCGCCATAGCGTTGCGGATGGCACGCTCTTCGACGGCTTCTAAGGTCTCTACAGCTTCGCTGTCGGCTGTTGGATATTGGCTATTGGACGGCGTTCTGCCTATTGGGTATGGGGTACTGGATGGCAACGGCAGTTGCAAGTCGGCGAGGGTGAGTATATCGCCTTCGGAGAGGATGACGGCTTTTTCGATGCAGTTGTTGAGTTCGCGGATATTGCCCGACCAAGTATGTGCCAACAGGGCTTGTTGTCCTTCGGGTGCCAACGCATTCACACTGCGGTGGTAGCGTTCGGCATAGGTTTGCATGAAACGTTCAGCCAGCGGCAGAATCTCATCTTGGCGTTGGCGAAGTGGTGGGAGTTGCAGGTGCATCGTGTTGATGCGATAGTACAAGTCCTCGCGGAAAGTGCCGTCCTGTACCATTTGTGGAATGTCGCGGTTGGTAGCACAGATAAGGCGGATATCAATGGGTATCTCTTTGGTATCGCCAACACGCACGATAGCACGGTTTTGCAGCACGCGCAGAAGTTTGGCTTGCAAGTGCAGTGGGATATTACCAATCTCATCGAGGAAGAGTGTGCCGCCGTTGGCTTGTTCGAACTTACCCACATGGTCGGCATGTGCATCGGTGAAAGCACCTTTGACATGTCCGAACAGTTCGCTCTCGAAGAGTGTTTCGGTGATAGCACCTGCGTCCACGCACACCATCGGTTGCGCAGCGCGAGCCGAGAGGCGGTAGATCTCGTTGGCAAGGACATCTTTACCCGTACCATTCTCGCCCGTGATGAGGATAGAGGCATCGGTGGTAGCCACTTTCTCCAGTTGTTTGCGGATAGTGGTCATGGCTGGGCTGGTACCCCAGTGCATTTTGGGCGATGGGCTATTGGTTATGGGCGATGGGGTTGGAGATTTCTTGCCTGTGCGTTTGAGTTTCTGTTGGTACGCAAGGGTAAGAGTCTCAACGAGTTTGTTGTTGTCCCAAGGTTTGACAATGAAATCGAAAGCTCCGCGTTTCATACCCTCTACAGCGAGTTGAATATCGCCGTAGGCGGTGAAGAGCACCACTTCGATATGGGGTGCAAACTGTTTTATTTCGGAGAGCCAGTAAAGTCCTTCGTTGCCCGTGTTGATAGCGGTTTGGAAATTCATATCGAGCAGCACCACATCGGGTTGCAGTTCGCGAATAGTGGATTGCAAGGACTTAGGCGAAGACAGCATCTCCACCTGAGCAAAGAATCGCGGCAGCAACATCTCCAGCGCTGCGCGAATACCTTTGTTGTCGTCCACAACAAGTATTTTGGCTTTGGATTTCATCCGTGTTTTCTTTGTTTAGAGCCACATTTAGACTAAGTTGTACTATATTCGTTTATATATTCCCCAAGGGAGATGCCGCATGATAAAATGTACGATACGCCAGCGTTTGGTAACAATGCACGTTGCTTGTTTTTTATTTATCGCACGAAGGATTTGCTTCACAACTACATTTGTAGGCATTACCCAAAACAATCCGTCCCCTTTTGCCATTGCTGTATCAACTAAGCCAGGACGAACTTCAGTAATTCTGAGAGATGGCAAATTTTTAAATGCTTTCTTCTTGAGTGCCTCTGCGTAATTCATTTGATATGCCTTGGATGCAGAATATGCAGGTGCTGCTGGTTCGCCTCGTAATCCTCCAACTGATGTTATTAAAACTAAATGCCCGAAACCTTGCTTTTGAAAAGCCTTATACAACAAGTCAACACAATTGGTCCAAGCAGTAACATTAGTTTGCAATGTATTTAGTTCTATAGTATTATCTAAAGTCGGATTCAAATCACCAATTCCAGCAGTTACAATAGCTATGTCTATCTTCATCTGAGCAAACAATCCATGAATAGTTGGGGTGGTAGAATCAATGTCACAAATATCTAATTGCACTTCTTTTACTGAGGAATTTTGTTTTGATAATTCATTCAGAATATTCTCCCTTCTGCCACATGCTATTACAGAATGCCCTTGGGCTATATATTGATTCAGCAATTCTTTTCCAATGCCAGAAGTAGCGCCAATAATTAATATATTCATAGGATTTTATAGTCTTTGAACATCAACGACCGCATACAATGAGGGCGGTCGTTTGAGTTATAGAGTTATTAGCGAGATGCTATTCGAATAAACCATAAAACTCAGTAGCAGTTATAAATTTATACTTAGGACTATTCGAAAACTTTCGTGCAAGTTTACCTATTTTAGTTGGTTGTAATGTTTCACTCTTAAAGAGTATAAAGTTTTTTTCTAAAAAAGAATAATCATCCATGCGTAGAATGGACTTGGTATCATTGATCTTCTTCTCCAATTCTTTTTTATCAATATTTTCTACTTTTCCTACTTTAAACTTTGCTTCGGCTAGCATTACTCTATGATTAGCAACGCAAATTACATAATCAACAGAAGACTTTTTGTCTGTTTTGTTATGCTTTGCAATGCGTTCTTGAAGAGCATCTAAGTATATTGCTTTAGGCTCATCTGTAAATTTGTTTTCACCATTAGGACATCCTTCCTGTTGCAACAATATATGCATACCTTGTATATCAGTCGATTTTGCACCAGCAACAAGATGTATAGTGGGGGTTTCAAACCTATATTTAGTCATTATCTGCTCCATATTCCTCTATTAAAGCAAATGATTTATTGAATGACTCAAAAATAGGTTCTATGTCCGTATTCAAAGAGCGATAATTATAGGTATATGGATTATCCTTATCTTCTTCGCTTAAATAATAAGATAGAGAATCAAGACATTGTTCCTTTGTTGAAATGTATTTAATTGCACTGACAAAATCAGTACTATGAGAAGCTATGAAAAATTTTGTTCCTATATGTTTATGCATAAGAACAATAAGTCTCGCATACTCAACAATCCATTGTGGATGGAGGTGGGCTTCTGGTTCATCTATAATTAACAATGTATTTTTATTGATAGAACCATTATTTAATAACATTTGAAGAATAGAGAATGATTTAATACCTGTTGCGCTATCAAATAAATTAAAAACTTTATCATCCATACGGTGGTAACGATACATATGCATCATATCCTCATCATAAGAAGCCTTACCACGGATTATACTCTCCATCATTTCACTAAAAATCTTTTTGGATATTATTGGCTTTTTTTGCAAAAGTGAATCTAAATCATCCCAATAATCCGATACAAAGTCACTAACTGCGCCTACAATCACAGGAGTATCTATATAGATAACTTGTTGAATATACTCCATTATCGGGATTGTTTTTACATCAATGCCTACAAAAGAATATCCATATTCATTAATTCGTATAGTATCTATCGAATTTCCTAACTTTTCCTCTAAAAAATTCTTAAATATTGTATAATCTCTATTTTCAAGAAGTTTGCCTGCATCCGAGAAAATTTTCTTTACTAACTTAATAACATCATCAAAATAGTCATCTAAAGACTTGTCTTCCGTTGTTTCTAACAATTTTTTCACAATTTGGATATATCGTTCTTGCGAAAATCTATCTTGACTATCCTTAATATTTTCTTCAGAGTTTAATAAATCTCGGCTCTTATTAAGCAATTTTAGTAAAGCCTCTTTCTTATGCTCAAGAGTAATTTCACTGCTATTGTATAGACGGAATATTTTTTTCAATTCTCCATTTTCATCACCAAATCCCTTGCTTTCATATGATAAACGAAAAGCAAAGCCATCAATATCGTCTAATTTTTCCCTAACAATTTCCCTTACTATTGTTTCGAACTCATTGGCATACTTAAAGGTATAGTACAATAATTTAGAAATAGTACTCTTTCCAGAACTATTTACACCGGATAAGACAGTTATACCATTCAACATTATATCAGCCTTATTTACAGCTTTAAATTTACTGATTGAAACCTCAACATCTTTCATATAAGTATACTTTTACCAATTTTCGCTGCAAAGATAGCGTTTTTTTTTGAAATATGCAAATTATCTTTTTGTTTTCAAACAAAATGGGTGGATTTCCCTGTTTCATCCACCCATTTCTCTCTTTACTCCGTCCTCAGTGCTTCGACGGGGTTGGAGGTGGCGGTGCGGAGGCTGGCGAGGGTAACCACCATCGCCGTGATAAAGAGCACAGCCAACAACGCTACCACAAACACCCACACGGCTATCGGTGCACGGTACGCAAAAGTGCTATAGTAATAGTCCGTAATAAAGTAACTGATTGGTGCAGCGATGAGGAAACAAATGCCCACAATAATCATAAACTTGCGGTTGAACATCACCAAGATCTCACGCACAGTGGCACCGTTTACACGGCGAATACCAATCTCCTTGCGGCGGTATTGCGTCTCGAAAATCACCAATCCCAACACACCCATCAGCGAAATTATAATCGCCAACATCGTGAACAACGAGATCGTTGTGGTCAGTTGTTGCTCTTTTTGGTAGTTCTCGCCCAGTTCCTCGTCGAAGAAGTTGATTTTCACTTTCTCGCTGCCGTAGTCAGGCAGAATCTTGTCGGTGGTTGCACGGATGGCATCAAACACCGCCTTTATATCGGCATTCTCAATGGTGCGTAGCGTGAGGTGTGGCGTTGCGAAGTACCTCGTTTGTATCTCCGAATCGTAAATGTAGAACGCAAACGCATCGCTCTCCTCGTGTAGTGGTTTGAAGTGGAAGTCGCGGCAGAAACCCGTCGCAGGGAAGGGGTTACCATTCCAACTTATCACTTCCTCCAGATTGAGGTTGTACTTCTTTTTGGCATACTCGTTGAGAATGATTGCCCCATCGCCCTTCTCATCCGAAGGCAAGAAATCGCGCCCTTCAAACACCTCTATGCCCATCACTTGCAGGTAGTTCCACGACACAGGCATGACGGTTATCATCATCTGTTCGCCATTACGCCAGCGTCCCCAAGTCATGCGCATATCTGCCACCATTCGGTCTTGCGACCATGCCACCTCCTTGATATTTGGGTTATTGAGCAACTCACTACTAAACGCATCGCGCTCGTCCAAACTATTCAGCGGAATGTTCGCTGTGATAAGACACTCTTTGTTGAAGCCCATGTCATAGTTCATCATGTAGCTGTGTTGTTTCTTCAGGAAGATAGCGCAGATGATGAATGCAATCGAAATCACGAACTGCAAACCAATCAGTGCATAGCGCAGCGACTTGCCTTTTTGCGACATACCAAACGAACCCTTGATTGCCAGTGCAGGTGGGAAGGAGGTGGCGTACATGGCAGGATACAGACCTGCCATGAGCGTCATCACCAAAGCAATGCCCACGGTGAGCACCGCAACAACCATATTTTTACTTAACGCCAAGTCGCAAGAGATAAAGTACGCCCACTCCGATGAACGGAACAGCAGCACCACCACAACCGCCAACACCAATGCAATCGCCACCAGCACAGCCGATTCTGCCAAGAAACGCCCCACTAATGCTGCACGCGAACTGCCCAAAATCTTGCGCGTGTTCACACTACGAATACGCATGGGCACTTGCGCAAAGAAGAAGTTCACATAGTTAATCAGCGTGATAATCACTATCAACGCAGCCACAATCATCAGCGTAATCGTACTGGTCTTGTTGCCTTTCTCCTGTCCTACGCTCCACTCCAGCGTGTCGTCATAGTACAGATCCCGAATAGGCATCAAAGTGCAATGAATATCATCAATAAACGTCTCCAACTTGTCCAACTGCTTGTAGAACGATGGATCGCTATGCTGCATGCCACGATAGCGCTTCAGTTCTTGCGCCATTATCTCCGCGTACTTTTTCGAAATCACCTCCTCGCAGAGTGCTTTGTCCTCTGTCGAACGCAGTTTCACAAAATACTGATACGACCAGTTGCTGGTGGAGTTCAAATCTTGCTCTTCCAGTTGATTGCAACGAATTACTTCTATGTTCTTTAGGTCACTGGCTACAGGCAGATCTTTGTATATTGCGCGCACCACAAAGTAGTTCGTTTGCCCCCAACTCTCCAGTTGCAGAACACTATCCACTGCCACGCCCAATCGCTCAGCAGCCGTTTCGCTAATAGCCACATAGCCACCTTCTCCTATTTCTTCAAACGAACCCATAACAGGTTGAATACCAAAGGTCTCCAGTGCGCCCGAGGTCATTTGAGCAAAGGTTACGCTATGTGTCTTCGCTTCTGTGCCTTCGCCCACAATGACATTTACTTTGTTCACATCATCCAATTGAGCAACACCATATGCTTCTACATAGATGTTCTCTTCCAAGAAATACTCTGCAAATGGACGTGCGAGGAACGACTGTTGTTTCGTTTCGCCTGCACCAAATGAAGGCAATGTCATCAGATACACGCGCTCGGAGTCGGGGATAGCGCGGTTATAGGTCAGGTCGTAATGCACCTGCACGAGAATGATATACAGCGCAGCAAACGCCGCCGTCATTCCCAGAATATTTAATAACTTTGAAAATTTCATATCTTTCTGTTTCACTTCGTTTCACGTTATTGGTTCGCCTCGCTCACGAATGGTGGCTTCACGTTATTGGCTCGCTTCGCTCACGAAATTGGCTTCGCATAGCCATGGTTCGCAGCTCTGCTGCCACTTTCGCTTTAGCCATTTTCGCACCGTAGGTGCCACTATTCGTCGCCATAGCGACCACTATTCGCAGCTCCGCTGCCTACAATTCCCTTGTTACATCTTTCACGATTTCTCCATCGAACAGA
>JAFTXV010000001.1 GCA_017461505.1 Paludibacteraceae bacterium
ATATATGGGCGAAACACCAACTCGTCCTTCTACTGCACAATACAATTATGTATTTGATGGATGGAATCCAGAGATTGTGAGTGTAACTAAAGATGCAAATTATACGGCTACTTATGTAAGTTTCCTCCGTCAATACACAGTGACTTTCATGGATTGGGACGGAACAATACTCAGTGAACAAGTTGTTGATTTCGGTACTGATGCTATTGCACCTACTACTCCTGTGCGTGAGGGATATACCTTCAAAGGTTGGGACAAAGACTTTAGCAATGTGCAATCTGACCTAATTGTAATAGCGCAATATGAGAAGAATCCAGAATCGGCAGTAGAAGATATAGAGGCACAAGAGAACTCTGTTAGCAAAGTGATAGAGAATCAGCAGTTGTTTATCATCCTACCAGATGGCAGCAAATACTCGGCTACAGGACAAAAAATACAATAGTTCAAACATAGTTCAGCAACTTCCGTCCAATAGGCAGAACACTGTCCTATGACTAGTAGGATATTATACTCTCTATACAAACAAAATCGCTCTTCGGGGCGATTTTGTTTGCACTTTGCAACACCTATTTATCAAAATAAATAAAATTATTTTTTTTTCACACGATTCTTGCATATATGCAAAAAAATAACTACCTTTGCACCCCGAAATAAAGATAACAATATAACACTATATTTTCATGAATTTCGGAACTCCCCTTACCTCTGTAGCCACAAAGGCACTCCTGCTCGGCAGTGGCGAATTGGGCAAAGAAGTTGCCTTAGAGCTCCAACGCTACGGCATAGAAGTGATTGCGTGCGATAAGTACGCCAACGCTCCAGCCATGCAAGTGGCGCATCGCTGTCATGTGTTCAACATGTTGGACGGCACAAAACTCCGCCAAGTGATTGAGCAAGAGCAACCATCGTTGATTATCCCTGAAGTAGAAGCTATTGCTACCCCTACTCTCGTCGAATTAGAAAAAGAAGGTTACCGCGTTATCCCTACGGCTAACGCGGCTTTTTTAACTATGAACCGTGAGGCCATCCGCCGCATGGCAGCCGAAGAGTTGGGTTTGCCTACTGCCAGATATAAGTTTGCAGACACGCACGAAGAATACCTGCAAGCCATCAAGGAGATTGGTATCCCATGCGTAGTGAAACCCATCATGTCGTCATCGGGTCATGGTCAATCGACCGTAAAAACCGAAGCAGATGTAGAGCCAGCATGGACAGAATCGCAGATGGGTGGTCGCGCAGGTGCAGGCCGCGTGATTGTAGAGGGCTTTGTGCATTTTGATTATGAAATCACCTTGCTGACCGTGCGTCACGCAGGTGGTACAACCTTCCTCAAGCCAATCGGACACCACCAAGTAGATGGCGACTACCGCGAGTCATGGCAACCACAAGCGATGACGGACGCTGCATTGGCACAAGCAGAGGACATTGCAAAGAAGGTGACTGACGCCTTAGGCGGATATGGCATCTTCGGCGTGGAAATGTTCGTAGAGGGCGACCATGTGATCTTCTCTGAGGTGAGTCCTCGTCCACACGATACAGGTATGGTGACGATGATCTCGCAAGACTTGTCGGAGTTTGCGTTGCACGCACGTGCCGTATTGGGATTGCCAATCCCAGAGGTGCGTTTCTTTGGTGCGAGTGCATCCAAAGCTATCGTAGTAGAAGGCGATGCTACCGAAGTAATCTTCAGCGGTGTGGAAGAAGCATTGGCTATGCCAGGTGTACAAGTGCGTTTCTTTGGCAAACCAGAAGTACACGGACATCGTCGTTATGGCGTTATCCTCGCTACCGACGAAAACACAGAGAAAGCCGTAGCGAAAGCCATTGAGGCCTTTAACAAAATCAAAGTTGCAGGCGATTTGAAGACAGTGTAAGTGGTCGCCGTTGGCGACGAAAATGGCAGCAGAGCTGCGAAAGTGGCACCTATGGTGCGAAAGTGGCTAAAGCGTACGTGAGCGAAGCGAACCACTTTCATAAGCGAAGCGAATCATTTTCGTGAAGCGAAGCGAACCCAAAACATGAACAAAGTGAATTTATAAATATATGATTGAACGTTACAGCCGCGCAGTTATGCGCAACATTTGGACAGAAGAGAATAAGTTTCGTGCTTATCTCGAAGTAGAGATTTTGGCAGCCGAAGCATGGAGCACCTTGGGCGTAGTGCCCGCAGAAGATGTGAAGTTGCTTCGTGAGAAAGCCACTTTTGATGTAAACCGCATCCACGAAATCGAGGAGATTACCCGTCATGATGTGGTAGCCTTTACCCGCGCCGTGAGCGAGAGTTTGGGTGAGGAGCGCAAATGGGTACACTATGGATTGACCTCTACCGACGTGGTAGATACTGCTAATGGTTATCTCTTGAAACAAGCCAACGAGATTCTGCGCAAGGACCTCAACTCTTTCCTCGAGGTATTGAAACGCCGTGCGAACGAGTTTAAGTACACCCCTGTGATTGGTCGTACCCACGGTATGCACGCCGATGTGAGCAGCTTCGGTTTGAAATGGGCATTGTGGTACGAGGAGATGCGCCGCAATATCGAGCGCTTTGAGATGGCAGCCAAAGGCGTAGAGGCAGGTAAACTCTCAGGCGCGGTAGGTAACTACGCGAACATTCCACCAGCTATCCAAACCTACGTGTGCGAGCACCTTGGCATTGAGTCGGCAGCTATCGCAACACAAGTGTTGGGTCGTGACCGCCATGCGTTCTACTTGGCTACCTTGGCAGTCATCGCAGGCACCTTGGAGCAAATGGCATTGGAGGTGCGCAATATGCAACGCCAAGAGGTGCGCGAAGTGGAAGAGGCATTCAAGAAAGGACAAAAAGGTTCGTCTGCGATGCCACACAAACGCAATCCTATTTCCTCTGAGAACATATGCGGATGCGCGCGTGTCATGCGTGGATATATGTGCACCGCAAGCGAGAACATCGCATTGTGGCACGAGCGTGATATCAGCCACAGCTCTACCGAGCGTATCGTATTGCCAGATGCAACGATGCTCTTGGACTATATGTTGGCACGCTTTGAGGGTATCCTCGACAACCTTGTGGTTTATCCAGAAAACATGCTCCACAATATTGGTCTCACACACGGCGCAATCTTTGCGCAACGCGTGATGAATGCGCTCATCGAGAAGGGCTTTGTGCGTGAGCAAGCATACGACCTCGTGCAACCAGTAGCGATGAAAACCCTCATGGAAGGCGGCGAGATGCAAGAGAACCTCAAGCTCACCGAAGGCGTGACCGCACACCTGAGCAACGAGGAGATCGACGCATGCTTCAGCTTGGATTACTACATGAAGAATGTGGATTATATATTCCAACAAGTTGGGATTTAGTTTAGAGTTTAAAGTTTAGAGTTTAAAGGCAAGATTATATGAAAAAAGTAGATGTCGTATTAGGCATGCAATGGGGCGATGAAGGCAAAGGTAAGATCGTCGATGTATTGACCCCTCGTTATGAAGCAGTAGCACGCTTCCAAGGTGGACCAAACGCTGGTCATAGTTTGTATTTCGGTGATAAGAGTTTTGTGCTCCACACCGTACCATCAGGCATCTTCCGCGATGGCACTACCAACATCATTGGTAATGGTGTAGTGATTGACCCAATCATCCTCATGGAGGAGATCCACGCGATTGAGGCGATGGAGGTGGATGTAAAGAGCCGCTTGCAAATCGCTAAGCGTGCGAACTTGATTCTCCCTACCCACCGTATGTTGGATGCCGCTTCTGAAAAGAAGAAAGGCGATAAGAAAGTAGGCACCACTGGCAAAGGTATCGGTCCTACCTATACCGACAAGATTGCTCGCAACGGCTTGCGCGTTGGTGATATCCTGCGCCCTGACTTCTTGGAGCGTTACAATGCTCTACGCACTGCTCACCAAGAGCAATTGGGCGGTATTGAGTTGCCAGACGACAGCGCATGGCTCAGCGCCATCGAGGAGATGAAGCAATTCCCTATCGTGGACAACGAGATCATCGTAAACAACATGCTCCGCGAGGACAAAGGTATCTTGGCAGAAGGCGCACAAGGTTCGTTGCTCGATGTGGACTTCGGTACTTATCCATTCGTAACCTCTAGCAATACCCTCTGCGCTGGTGCTTGCACCGGTTTGGGTGTAGCTCCACAACATATTGGCGAGGTATATGGTATCTTCAAAGCATACTGCACACGCGTAGGCGAAGGTCCATTCCCAACCGAGTTGTTTGACGAGGTAGGCGAGGAGTTGCGTAAGATCGGTCATGAGTTTGGCGCTACTACTGGTCGTCCACGCCGTTGCGGATGGCTTGACCTTGTAGCACTCAAATACACCGTGATGATGAACGGCGCTACATCGCTCATCATGATGAAGAGCGACGTACTCAACGACTTCGATACTATCAAAGTATGCGTGGGCTATGAGCTGAATGGCGAGAAGATTGACTACTTCCCATTTGAGGCAGACGCAGATAATATTAAACCTATCTACAAGGAGTTCCCAGGATGGAAATGCGATGTATCAGTTTGCCGTACCTACGAGGAGTTGCCAAAAGAGCTCAAAGAGTATATCGCATATATCGAGCAAGAGACTGGCGTAAGCATTGATGTAGTGTCTGTAGGTCCAGATCGTAGCGAGACTATTTTGAGATAGTCGTAGATGGCGGCATAGCCGCGAAAGTGGCACCTACGGTGCGAAAATGGTCGCCGATGGCGACGAAAATGGCTAAAGCGTACGTGAGCGAAGCGAACCACTTTCATGAGCAAAGCGAATCACTTTCGTGAACGCAGTGAACCACTTTCGTGAGCGAAGCGAACAATAAATGAACAAAGTGAATTTATAAACATATGTCAAAAGTAACATTGAAACTCTCCGATGGCACTTGCTTCACAGGTACATCATTTGGCTACGAGAAGAATGTAGCTGGAGAGCTCGTATTCAATACCACCATGATTGGTTATCCAGAGGTGCTGACCGACGCGAACTTCGAAGGTCAACTCGTGGTGATGACCTATCCATTGATTGGTAACTACGGCGTGCCTGCATGCAGCAGTTTGGAGAATGGTTTGTCCGAGTTTATGGACAGCCACCATATCCACCCTGCGGCAGTGATCATGACCGAGTACAGCCCTGAGTACAGCCACTGGAATGCCAACGAGGATTTGGCATCATGGCTCATTCGTGAGCAGATACCTGCTATCACTGGCGTAGATACCCGTGAACTCACGAAGCATCTGCGTGAGAACGGCACCATGCAAGCCTCTCTCATCTTTGAAGGCGATGACACTACTCCTGTAGCAAACGAGGAGAACCTCGTACCACAAGTGTCCTGCAAAGAGGTAGTGACCTACAATGCCGGTGCGGGCAAGAAAGTGGTGCTTGTAGATTGCGGCGTGAAGGAAGGCATCATCCGCTACCTGCTCGCTCGCGGTGTGGAGATAACACGCGTGCCATGGGATTACGACTTCAACACCCTCGAGTTTGACGCCCTGATGCTCAGCAACGGTCCTGGCGATCCAGAGGATTGCGCTGTGACAATCGAAAATATCAAGACCTTCCTCGAGAAAGGCGAAGACAAACCATTGTTAGGCCTTGGACTCGGCAATCAACTCCTTGCTCTCGCAGCAGGTGCTGAGGTACTCAAACATAAATATGGTCACCGTGGTGCTACCCAACCTGTACAAATAGTAGGTGGCGAGCGCTGCTATATCACCGCCCAAAACCACGGTTATGTAGTGGATGGCACTACCCTACCTGCTGAGTGGAAAGAGTGGTTCGTGAACATGAACGACCGCACCAACGAGGGTATTCGCCACACAGAGAAACCATGGATGGCCGTACAGTTTATTCCAGAGATGAACTGCGGACCAAAAGATTCTGAATTCGTATTCGATAACTTCTTCCAACTTCTTAACAAATAATGGCCATGGAGAAAAAAGATATCAAGAAAGTATTGGTGCTCGGTTCTGGAGCACTCAAGATTGGTGAAGCAGGAGAGTTCGACTACTCTGGTTCACAAGCCCTCAAGGCCCTTCGTGAAGAAGGTATCTATACCGTACTCATCAACCCTAATATCGCTACCGTACAAACGAGCGAAGGTGTAGCAGACAAGATCTACTTCTTGCCTGTTAACCCATTCTTTGTGGAGAAAGTGATTGCCAAAGAGCGTCCAGATGGCGTACTCCTTGCCTTCGGCGGACAAACCGCCCTCAACTGCGGTGTGGAGCTCTACAAGAGCGGCGTATTAGAGAAATATAACGTACAAGTGCTCGGTACTCCAGTACAAGCGATTATGGACACTGAGGACCGCGAGCTCTTCGTGGAGAAACTCGACGAGATCAACGTCAAGACCATCCAAAGCGAGGCTTGCGAGACTATTGAAGCTGCTCGTGCAGCAGCCAAAGAACTTGGTTATCCTGTTATTCTCCGTGCAGCATACGCTCTCGGTGGATTGGGTTCTGGTTTCTGCGACAACGAGGAAGAGCTTAACATCATCGCTGAGAAAGCTTTCTCTTTCTCTCCACAAGTACTTGTAGAGAAATCACTCAAAGGTTGGAAAGAGATTGAGTATGAGGTAGTTCGTGATAAATACGACAACTGTATCACCGTCTGCAATATGGAGAACCTCGACCCACTCGGTATTCACACGGGTGAAAGTATCGTGATTGCTCCTACCCAAACATTGACCAAATCAGAGGCCGCTAAACTCCGTGCGTTGGCTATCAAGATCGTGCGCCACGTGGGTATCGTAGGTGAGTGTAACGTGCAATACGCGCTCGACCCCTATTCAGAAGACTATCGCGTGATTGAGGTGAATGCTCGTCTCTCTCGCTCTTCTGCGTTGGCTTCTAAGGCAACTGGCTATCCACTCGCTTTCGTAGCAGCAAAGATCGCTTTGGGCTATGGTCTCTTCGAGCTCAAAAACTCTGTTACCAAAGATACGCCTGCTTTCTTCGAGCCAACACTCGACTATATCGTGGCTAAACTCCCACGCTGGGATCTTGGTAAGTTCCGCGGTGTAAATCGTGAGATCGGCTCCAGCATGAAGTCTGTGGGCGAGGTGATGGCTATCGGTCGTACCTTTGAAGATACCATCCAAAAGGGTCTTCGTATGATTGGTCAAGGCATGCACGGTTTCACCGAGAACAAGCAACTGCATGTGGACGACCTCGACCACGCATTGGCTGCTCCAACCGACAAGCGTATCTTCTTCCTCTCGCAAGCATTGCATGCGGGTTACAGCATCGACCGCTTGCACGAGCTGACGAAGATTGACCGTTGGTTCCTCGAGAAACTCCAAAATATCGTTAAGACCGACAACGAACTCAAAGCAGCTGGCACCCTCCAAAACATTGACGAGGACTTGATGCGCAAAGCCAAGATACAAGGTTTCTCCGATTTCCAAATCGCAAAAGCCGTTGGATTGGGCAACCAAATGGACATGGACTTTGCCGTGCTCGTAGCGCGCAAGCATCGTCTATCTTTGGGCGTTAAACCAGTTGTAAAACAGATAGATACACTGGCAGCAGAGTTCCCTGCCCAAACCAACTACCTCTACCTCACCTACTCAGGTATAGCCAACGATGTGAAGTACCTCAACGACCGCAAGTCCGTCGTAGTACTCGGTTCGGGTGCTTACCGTATTGGTTCGTCTGTAGAGTTTGACTGGTGCGGCGTACAAGCCCTCAAGACCATCCGCGAGAACGGCTATCGCTCGGTAATGATCAACTACAACCCTGAGACCGTTTCCACGGACTACGATATGTGCGACCGTCTCTATTTCGACGAGCTCACCTTCGAGCGCGTGATGGATATCCTCGAACTGGAGAACCCTCATGGCGTCATCGTATCTACTGGTGGTCAGATTCCTAATAACCTCGCACTCAAGCTTGACGCACAACATATGCCTATCCTCGGTACTACCGCTCGCAGTATCGACAACGCCGAGGACCGCGATAAGTTCTCTGCGATGCTCGACCGCATTGGAGTGGACCAACCAGAATGGAGTGCCCTCACATCTATGGAAGATGTGAAGACCTTCATCGACAAAGTGGGCTTCCCAGTGCTCGTTCGTCCATCGTATGTACTCTCTGGTGCTGCGATGAATGTGTGCTTCAACCAAGAGGAGCTCGAGCGCTTCCTCAAGATGGCAGCAACTGTGAGCAAGAAGCACCCAGTGGTAATCTCTAAGTTCATGCTCAACACCAAGGAGATTGAGATGGACGCTGTGGCTAAAGATGGCGAGATCATCGCATACGCTATCTCCGAGCACGTAGAGTTCGCAGGTGTACACTCTGGTGACGCGACTATTCAGTTCCCAGCACAAAAACTCTATGTAGAGACCGTGCGCCGAATCAAGAAGATCTCAGGTCAAATCGCACGCGAGCTCAATATCTCTGGTCCATTCAACATCCAGTACCTCGCTCGCGAGAACGAAATCAAGGTAATCGAATGTAACCTCCGTGCTTCACGCTCGTTCCCATTCGTATCTAAAGTATTGAAGATCAACTTCATCGACATAGCTACTCGTATCATGCTCGGTCTCCCTGTAGAGAAACCAAGCAAGAACTTCTTCGACTTCGACTATGTAGGTGTCAAGGCATCGCAGTTCTCTTTCAACCGTCTGCAAAAGGCCGACCCAGTCATCGGTGTGGACATGACCTCTACGGGTGAGGTAGGTTGCCTCGGCGAGGACGCTAACGCAGCACTCTTGACCTCTATGCTTTCCGTAGGCATGCGCGTACCTAAGAAGAATGTACTCTTCTCTATCGGTTCGCCAAAGCAAAAAGCACAGATGCTCGATTCAGCTCGTCAACTCATCGCGAAGGGCTTCAATATCTACGCTACCCTTGGTACAAGCAAGTTCCTCACAGAGGCAGGTATTGCTAATACCACGGTATATCAACCATCGGAGGAAGGCACTCCACAAGCTATCGACCTCATGCGTGAAGGCGTGATCGAGTTCGTAGTGAGCGTACCAAAGGATATCGTAACCGACCCACAAAATGATGTTTGCTACCACGTTCGTCGTGCGGCTATTGACCTCAACGTGCCATTGCTCACCAATGCACGCCTTGCAGCAGCGTTCATCAACGCTTTCTGCACCGTCGATGTCAACGACCTCGCTATCCAATCGTGGGATGAGTATAAGTAATTTTGAATTAAGAATTAAGAATTTCGCTACCCTTGCGCTACCTTTGCGCTAGGGTTAGCGAACAAAAAACATACAACAATGCAAGCTTTAACAGCAACCAATTTTAACTTTCCTGGTCAAACCAATGTGTACCACGGCAAAGTGCGTGACGTATATTTTATCGGTGAGGATTGCCTCGCTATGGTAGCCACCGACCGTATTTCTGCCTTTGATGTGATCCTGCCAAAGGGTATTCCATTCAAAGGCCAAATCCTCAACCAAATCGCAGCTAAGTTCCTCGATGCAACGGCTGACATCGTTCCTAACTGGAAGCAAGCCACTCCTGACCCTATGGTTACTGTAGGTGTACGTTGCGAGGGCTACCCTGTAGAGATGATCGTGCGCGGTTACCTCTGCGGCTCTGCATGGCGTGCTTACAAGAGCGGCGTGCGTGAGATCTGCGGTGTACAATTGCCTGAGGGTATGCGCGAGAACGAGAAGTTCCCTACCCCAATCATCACTCCTACCACCAAAGCCGAAATTGGTGCACACGACGAAGACATCTCTCGTGAAGAGATTATCGCTCAAGGACTTATCCCAGAGGCAGAGTACGAGCAATTGGAGAAATACACCCTTGCTCTCTTTGCTCGCGGACAAGAGATTGCTGCTAAACAAGGACTTATCCTGGTGGACACCAAATACGAGTTTGGTAAGCATGGCGATCAAATTCTTCTTATGGACGAGGTGCACACTCCAGACTCCAGCCGCTATTTCTATGCAGAGGGCTACGAGGAGCGCTTTGAGGCAGGTGAGCCACAAAAGCAACTCTCCAAAGAGTTTGTGCGTGAGTGGTTGATGGACAACGGCTTCCAAGGCAAAGAGGGTCAACAAGTACCAGAGATGACCGACGAAGTAGTAGCAGGCATCACCGCCCGCTATATCGAACTCTACGAAGGCATCACCGGCGAAAAACTCGTCCTCGACGCTGCCGCCGAAGACCTCACCGCCCGTATTGAAAATAATGTAAAACAATATTTAAACGCGAAATAACGTGGCAGGTTTCTTCGGAACTATATCGCAAACAAGCTGCGTCACCGATGTCTTCTACGGCACCGACTACCACTCCCACCTCGGTACACGCCGAGCAGGTATGGCAACATTCGACGCAGAAAAGGGCTTCAAACGAAGCATTCACAACATACAAAACTCGCACTTCCGAACCAAGTTCGAAGATGAATTACACGAGTTTAGTGGCAACGCTGGCATTGGTATCATCTCCGACACCGATGCCCAACCTCTGCTCATCAACTCGCACCTTGGTCGCTTTGCTATCAGCACCATCGGCAAGATCAACAACCAAGACGATTTGGTAGCCCACCTATTGGAGCAAAAAGTGCACCTCTCCGAGTTCAGTAGCGGACGCGTAAATCCCACAGAATTAGTAGGTTTGCTCATCGTACAAGGCAAAGATTTCGTAGATGGCATCGAGAATGTGTACAAGCAAATCAAAGGTTCATGCAGCATACTTATTCTCACCGAAGATGGTATCATCGCTGCCCGCGATTCATGGGGACGCACACCTATCGTATTAGGTAAGCGCGAAAGTGCGGGGTCCCCGACGAACCACGAGGGTTCGTGGGGTGCCAGTGCTTTTGCTATTGCCAGCGAATCATCCTCTTTCTTCAATCTCGGTTTTGAAACGGAGTATTTCATGGGCCCTGGTGAGATTGTTCGCGTATATGCTGACCACGTGGAGCAATTGCGCAAACCCAACGACAAAATGCAGATTTGCTCTTTCCTTTGGGTGTATTACGGTTTCCCCACCTCCGACTACGAAGGTCGCAATGTAGAACAAGTACGCTACGCATGCGGTCATGCGATGGGTAATAGCGATGATATAAAAGCTGATATTGTCTGCGGTATTCCTGATTCAGGTATTGCTATGGCGATTGGTTATTCGCACACTTCGGGCGTGCCTTACCAACGTGCCATCACCAAATATACCCCTACTTGGCCACGTTCTTTCACCCCATCGCAACAAGCCACACGCGACCTCGTTGCTAAGATGAAACTCATTCACAACTACTCTATCCTACGTGGTAAGAGTGTGCTCTTCTGCGACGATTCTATCGTGCGTGGCACACAACTCCGCGACAACACCCGTTGTCTGATCGAAGCAGGTGCCAAAGATGTGCATATGCGTATTGCGTGTCCACCCATCATGTATGGCTGTCCATTTACCAACTTCACCACCTCGAAGTCGGACATGGAACTCATCACACGCCGTATCATTGCGGACTTGGAGGGCGAAGAAGCAGCTAACAATCCAGAGCGTATCAAGGCATATGCGACGTCGGACTCCTTGGAGTACCAACGCATGATCCGTGCTTTGCGTGATCGCTTCGCACTGAAGTCACTCAAATATACCAAGATAGAGGACCTCATCGCCGCCATCGGACTACCGAAATGCAAAGTCTGCACCTACTGCTTCGACGGTCATAACCCAGAAGAATAAGACAAATTATATAAACTACCGCTATCAATTGAGATAGATACATGGTAGATTAGTATAAAACAGAGTGATGTGTACCCATGGGTACACATCACTCTGTTATAATTTAGATTGCTCACCCACCCTCTATAGCCGATTGGTGCATAGCCATGAGTTTATCGTAGCGGAGAAAAACAAACACTGACACCAATAGACTACCTAACAAGTTTAGTATCATATCACTCATCGTGTCACGCAATGCCTCATGACCACATAGCGGTATATCGTCCGCCGAAGTGATAGATGCGGTAGTGGTTGCCATAAACTGCTGCGTATTCGTGCCACAAAACGCATCATATGCATACTCACAAACCTCCCAAACGGCTCCACAACTCAGCCCAAAGAGCAATACATAAAACGCAAGAAAAGTCTTGTTGCCCAATACAACCTGATTGCTATTTTCAAACATTATACTGATAATCCACAATCCCACAAACGCCAAGATGCACCCCGAAAATAAATGTAGCACGGAGTCCCACCAAGTAAAGCGACCATAGAAATTCAGCCCATCACCCATAATCATAGTCACAAAGCCAAATAGCGCACAGATTACAGTGATAATCAACGGAATCTGAATCATAAAGCGCCTGCGCAGCAGCACAGGAATAGTGAGAATAGCCAATATAACGACATACTGTATCGCGCAGAAAAACAAAGCATTAGCCGTAATATTAGGTTGATACAACAGATATACTATATTGCCCACGCCCATAGCAATGGTCAAAATAAATAGCACCACATAAATGCGTTGCAAACTATCATGCAATGTGCGTTGTTTCTTGTCCTTCATATGCTATATCTTGATGGTTTAGTATCCAGTCTATCACATCATCTGATGTGCGCGGATTGCCGTGTGTCCGTTGCTGCTGCAACATGCTCTTCTTGAATGCTTTATCCTCACACAATCGCATGGCTATCGCCACTTGTTGGCTGGTGTCGTTGGTATGGTAAGACAAACCATGATTATGGAAAAACCGCGCATTGTAATTCTCCAAACCAGGAATAGGAGCCGTGTGAATTATTGGGATATTCTTAACCATTGCTTCCGTGGAAGTGATACCACCAGGCTTGGTGAAGATTACATCCGAAGCATCCATCAATAACGACACTTGATTTGTGTAACCCAATAAACAGAGTCGCTCCTCGTTAGAAAAAGTCGTGGCGATATTGTCATACATTTGCTGATTACGCCCACAGACACACACCACTTTATCATCCTCTCGAATACGCGACAACAATTGATGTATCAGTGCATCCACATTGCCATATCCCATTGATCCTGACATGATTAAGTACCAATGCCCACGATTTGTATTCCAATCCTTCTTCCCCCAACTCTCCGTCAACTGCTGGCGTGCTTGGCTTTTGGGAACTCGCGTGGTAAACTTCTGCTCATCCACAGGAATACCTATCGGCACAATCTTCTCACGAGGCACACCTTTCTCCACAAACTCCTCTATGAGGTGCTCATGCGGAATAATATAGTAGTCCAAATCTGTCTCAGGCAAAAAAGGAATACAGGTGTAGTCAGTCATCACAAAATAGGTAGGGATCCGTAGCATCTCATTGCGCCGCAAAGCAGTCATCGCCTCAGCAGGAAACAGATGCACACATACTACTGCATCATACGCGTTGTCACGAATATACTCATACAAGGTATTGGCATACAATCGATTAACACCATAGATGATTGACTGATGAAAGTCGATATTGTCGCTCACAAAACCACCAATCTTATATACCGTTTCAAACAACGATCCTTGTGTAGAAGAAACGTAAGCATTTGCCACGCGTAGCGATAATTCATCGCTCACCAATGCCAGTGTATCCTGAATATCGCATGCTATGCCACGCCGATCCATGGCTATCTTCAGGGCTTTAGCACAAGAGTTATGCCCTTCGCCTGTGTTGCAAGAAAGAATTAAAATTTTCATAGTTAAGTTCACATGGTTATACATATATTAACAAAATCCGTGCCATATTATAACTTAATATAATCCGTATAAAAGTACTTTTATTTAGATTGCCGTCCTTTTTCCCTCTCTTATACCTTGCCTAATTTTACCGACCGACGACCGAGAGAACTCCGACTCAACTCCAAGTGACTAAAAAGTGCTATTTGTTAAGATAGCCCTAGAAAAGTATACTCGATTCCTAAAAAAATTGTCTTCCTTCCTGAAAAGATTGACTCATTTCCTGAAAATGTTTCTTGTCTTTGTCTATTAATCCCGAATTATATTCGGGTATTCTTCAGCTCTCACCTCTAAACTGTAGCTCGCCCCACGAGCGTCCTCTAAACTGGCACTCTGTGCCCCTACACTTCACACCCTACACCAGAAAAATCGCGCTAAAATACGATTTTTCTTGCATATCTCGAAAAAAAAGTGTATCTTTGCGCCCAAATAAGCATTTATATCAGATCAATGCCTAGCACCACACCTAAAATAGTATCATTTGAGGACACATTATCTGCGTTCTTTGCAGCCATTACCACGGTTGTTGCATCGTCGATTGTGTCATTGCCTCTTCAACAAGCACTGATTTCACTTTATAATCAAAATCCCTTACCAGATATCTGCCAGTTTGCCTTAGACGATGAGTCCGCATCTGTGGCAATCAACCAACTAAAAAAGAACCTGCGCACTTGTCCTCCCGAACAGGTAAAACTTCTCAATAGTCCACTAACCTACTTGTTAGATGAACTGATTTGCAATATCCAACAGCACGCACAAACGGACAAAGGCTATGCCTACCTGCACCACGACGCAGCGCAACATTGCATCGATATTGCCATTGCAGATTTAGGCATAACTATATATGGAAGCTACGTGGCAGCGCAAAAGCATTTGGATAAATTGGGCGATAGCGATGCAGAGGCACTCAACCTTGCTCAAAATGGTTATTCGGTTAAGAATCTGCCAGATACAGAGAATAGAGGTTATGGCATTTCATCCAACATGCGTATGGTAGTTAAGGGATTAGGCGGAGAATTTGCAGTTTTATCAGGCAACGCCCTCTTGCTTTATTCGCAAGATACCAAAAAGATTCTCTCATTGCCTTCTGAGATTGATTTCAAAGGAACTATGATTATCGTGCGCATTCCTGACCAAGTACCTAATAACTTTAATTTATACACATATACAAGTTGACTATGAAACAGATTATTAACATACAAGAGAAGTTTGGAGCCGAACTCCACACCCGCCAAATGGTAGAACGATTGGCTGCATCATTAAATGCTGCTGATTCTTATTTGTTGGATATGAGTGGTGTAATGCAAATCTCTCGCTCTGCTGCCGATGAGTTATACAACCTCACTCATGGCGATATGAATGTGGACTTGATTAATGTAGAGCCTTTTGTGGAGAAGATGCTTTCAGCAGTCAAGTTAGGACGCTTCTTGCCCCGCCAACGATCCACAACCGATACCCCAATCATTCATTGCGAAACGATTGGCAATGTGTTGCAGCAACTGAGTGCGAGATAACGATGTTGTCCCGAAATATACATATTAATCTTGCAATGAATATTGCTAATTCAGTAATTTGTTTTTACACTTATATGGCAAAGATATTTTAAAGATAACCATAGGACTACACAAGAATATGAAATTAAAACATTTTATAGGAACGAATATTCGTGGATATTTAAATTACAACATTTCTTTCAGAGAAAATGTCACATTTCTTATAGGAATGAATGGGTCTGGTAAAACTACTGTATTAAAATTAATAACAGGTTTATTAACGCCTTCATATTGGCTTTTAACACAAATAAGTTTTACTAAAATAGTTCTTAAGTGTGACAATGGAATTATTTTGGAAGCAACTCAAGAGAATAAAAAACTACATCTTAAAGTTATTTTACCTAACCAAATTATAGACAATGAAATTGATATCGTTGAATATGGTATAGAATCGGATATTCCACGTCAATTTGAAGAATTGAGTGTTTGCAAGACCATAAAGGAACTTAAATCACCATTATTCTTAGAACTCAATAGACATATACATCATAACTACATTGGAGATAATGATGATCGAGATATGATGTTCTTTAGAAGCCGAAGAATTCATAAGCAACATATGCTATTGAATAATAATGATACTATAAATCATGTATTATTTGAAATTCAAGAAATATTGAATAGACTTATTCGTGAAACCACGAAAATTCAATATGAATCATCCGAAACTTTTAAGCGTAAGGTATTTATAGAATCTTTCAAAATAAACAAAGATTATGGTGGCATTGTTAATAAACGAAAGAATCATAAAGAAGAGTTAAAGAACTTGCCTACACGAAAAGATAATTTGATAGCGGCAGTCAAGAAACTTGGTTTTGGTGATTTACAGAAAGAATATTCCGAGTTTTTTACAAATGCGGAAAAAACTCTTGGTATACTTGTTAGTGCGTCTTCTAAAATGCAAGAAAGTAGTAAAAATAATATGCAAGAATTAGTTAGTGCAGTAGCAAATTGGATGTTTGTATCAGCACAATTAGACATGGTTGATAAAGTAATTCAATATGCAAATGAATACTATCAAGAAATTCAGAAAATTAAGGAACCGATTGTGCATTTTCAAGATAGCGTAAACTCATTTTTTGCAGAAACAGGAAAAGAAATCAAAATAGAAGAATCGGGTGATATTAAGGTGTATATCAAGAATGCATTAAAAGAAAATTCGATATATGACTTATCTTCAGGAGAAAAGCAAATTGTAATTATGTTAGCTCATCTTGCGCTCTATAAACAATTTGATAATGCTCCCATCTTTATTATTGATGAACCTGAAGTTTCATTACATATTGCATGGCAAGAAATATTTGTTGATGCCCTACTGCAAGCAGCACCAGATATGCAATTTATACTAGCGACTCATGCTCCTGCAATAATATCAAAAACAGAGCGTAAAGGATGGTGTGAAGATTTATCAAAAATGAATTAGTTATGGGGCTTGATTTTACTCCTGAGCAGAAGCAAATCTCTGCTGTGTTTTTTGAAGCAAATAACGATATTGATATCTATACTGAAGATAATCAAAAGGATCACAAGTTTTATATAACGCTTTTTCATAGATTATTAGACGGAAGTGGAATAAAACTTAATAAAACATATCAATTAGGAAGCAAAGATGATGTAATAGAATGTTGTAAAAAAGATAATTCTTCTCGTAAACACATATATATAGTAGATGGAGATTATGGATTACAATGTGAAAAATATCCCAATGACTTACAAAGTATACCCCACTTATACATCTTAGATTTTTATTGCATAGAAAATGGATTAATTTGTCCAACCGGTTTTATAAAAGCGATAGATAATTTTACAGGTGGAGTTTATTCTAATGATGAAGTCCTATCTTTTTTAGATTATGACAATACACTGGGAAATATAACTCCTAAATTTATTGAATTGTTTTTTTATTTTTCTGCCTATCAAGAATTAGGAGAGCGCATTGATTATGGATGCTTAGCACGCTATATTATATCTAAGACTAATAAACTTAACATTAATGCTATACAGAAAAAGATAGATGACATTATCGCATTGTCAAAAAGAAAAGGAATTGATAAAGAATTAACCTTACTTGTACAAAAGCGAGAACAAATATTTAAGAAAGATGTAAAAACTTTGTTGAAATTAGTATCGGGAAAGGACTTTATTATTCCGTATATCGTACTTACTATAGACCTTCAAATAAAAAAAATGAAGAAAAAAACATATGCAGGGCAAACAATGGAATGGTGGAAATACAATATGGTTCAGTTTTGTAATTTGGATAAATTTGAGAATTTAAAACATGCAATCATCAATGCGTAGAAAAGTAAATAAAATTAGATAAACATTTATATATTGTAATACATAACTAAAATTTACTATTCAATAAACGAATCTTTTGGGAAATACAGATAATAAGAAAATACTAACGATATAACAATCAATAGACTATAATTATCAAAAATAACTTGTAAAAACTCCTGCAACACACCGTTGCCCGACATATTTAATATAGCGTTATAAGCCAAACTTGATTTGTTGAAACTTCGACCCTTTCAAATAATCGTTAGATATTCAAGCCAAGCCTATGAACGCTCACGCTTTTGGCGTGGGCTTTTGGTGCAAATTTGAATATCTAAGGTAGTCGAAGACCTCAACAAATCAAATGAAGCGAACGAAAGTTCACGCTTTTTGTATGTATATACGAAATCATTTTAACAAACAATACATCTAAATAATTAACCAACGGAGTGTGCCGAAATTTGTTTAATAAAAAAAATCAATATCTATTATGAATGTATATTTTATTGATCCTTCCTATGTCAAACCAGAAGCATGGAAACCAATGCTTGAATACTTAAAGGTGAAGTATGTGTATAGTTTTATCCCCAGAGAACAACTATCTCCAATTCTGTATTCTCTTGTCAAGCATTCAATAACAGGAATGTATTCGAACCAAAATATTGAAAACTTTTCTAACATCTGCGTTTATTGGCTAAGAGCTTATTTTGAGACAAATATTCGATTAGTAAATACAGACTATCCAGACTTAAAATTACTAACAAATGATGTGTTAATGAAATACGGTTCTCAATCTCCATACAACAACATACTACATCTTGATTCTATAAATTGCTTAATTCTATTGAATCTTACATCGGATTATGGTGAGGATGGTAGTATCTTGCCGCCAGTGTGTTGTATAAATGAGTTTCAAGATCGAAATTTACCTTCGCATATTGCATCGTACTGCTTAAATATCCTTCGTAAAAAATACAAGCATAATCTATATACTATTCAAACAGCGTTTGTGCTATTTGATAAATATTTCAAACGAACTTATCGTTATGTTCATAAAACATACAAATGGAATAGATATACTATTTGCTTTAAGGATAAGAAAAAGTACGAGTTGACCTCTGCGATAACACGAGCCGTCCACAAGGCATCCCCTGATGCATTTCCACCCATTTGTAAAGATGAGAAGCGCTTCTTTTCTCCAATAATCACTGAGGATGGTCAAAATGAGTATAGAATATTTATAGAAAAGGCGAAGAAAGCGGCTGAATATTATAGCAGTTGGAATGATGATGGTTCGTGGCAAGGAGAATCGTGGCAAGAAGAACTTGCAGATATGGTTCGCGGATTTTGGCAAGAATGTGGCGAAGCGGGTTCTAATTGTGAATCATGGCCCGGCTGGGAATAATAACATCCTTTGTTACTACAAAATAATTGTAAAACTATGGGACGCTATTACTACCCAGATGCGAAAGATGCTTTAAGTGCAAAAATACAATTTCTAAAAGAGCATCATTACAAAATTAACCATTGTTTCCAAAACCATTGGGGGACAGGTTATGTATTATTCGACACCAAAGCAGAAGTCAATGAATGGTGGAAAGAACACACTGGACATTATTTCTATACAGAAGAATACGAACCAGGAACAACATTTACCGAAAGTGATGCAATAAAAGAAATCGAGAATTGGTATGGTGATTTGATAGACAAAACATTATCTTCAAGGGACTATACAATGCCTATATTAGCCATCGGTATGCCTTTTGCAACACAATTTGGTAATAGAATGGTCTTAAAGTTTGTTAAATCAACGGATGAAGATGACATTGAATGGCGTTTCTACTATCATTATAGCGGTAGGTGCTTGGATGTGACATCTGTGGATAATGCAACTATCAGGAAAACAATCATCAGGATGATGTATCATCACTTCTATGATAGTAGATTTAAGAAACGAATTGAGGGTTCTAAAATAGCAAGACTATAAGTAAAATATTATAACTACCTTTTATGTCTAACGAAAAAGATTATAATGATTCTGACGAAAAAACTCTTGTAAAAAAATCAGAGTGCACAACGCAAGCAGAGCATAGAACGGAGCCAAAGCGCAAAAACAATATATTTTCATTCAAAGGACGAGCCACCCGAACGGAGTATTGGCTTGTAACCTTTATTTGCAACTTTGTAGCTATTCCTGCCAATAAAGATATTGAAATGAGTGCCCTTGTTACAATACTTTATTGCATAGTAATGCTCGCTACGCTTTGGGTGTACATTGCTACAATGGTTAGAAGATGTCACGATAGAGGTAAATCATGGTGGTTCATATTAATCCCATTGTATTTCTTGCTCCTCTATGTTTTGCCAGCGCAACAAGAGGGGAACGAGTTCGGACCTAATCCAAGAGATAAAAAGACAGATGACTAATACTTTGCCTAAAATGCCTTGAAGATTTGGTTATGTCATAAAAAAGTATTATCTTTGCAACAAATTTTAATAAATAAACATAAACTAATTACAACTATGAAACTATCTCTCAAAACTTCATCTCTTTTCGCTGCGGTGGCAATGTCCATCTATTGTTTGTTTGCTATTTTAGCACAAACAGAGTTCTATTCTAATGTCATCTTGGCTATAGATAGCTACTTTGTGCTTTCGTATGTTTGCAGTACATTGTTATTTTTAAGCATTGCTATATTTGGGCTAACTCTATTCGTTAATCGCCAACAATTACCTATATTGTCTAAATCACTATTGTGGCAAGCATGGATTATTGTTGGAATCTTACTCTTTGCTCTAATATTTAATATATTGGGGAATACCATTGTAATCCATGGTTTACCTTACTTTGCGTGGTATCGTTTTGCGTGGCTGCGTTACATAATGCTGTTACTTGTTACTGCATGGTTATGGCAATATGCATATATCAAGCCCCAAATGTATATTTCTACCAAATATATCGGAAAGATAGGTTTAGCAATTGCTATTATCATTGGTCTAATGTTTTTGCTTTGGCTAATTTCTTTAGCGCATGTGTTCACAACTGGACATGTGTTTGGCTTTAACACCAATGTACTTGCTAGTTGGATAATACCTATTTCAACAATATTATTGTTTGCTGCATATTTGTTAGAGTATCGTATAAAAGCTAGATTTATGAAACGACTCATTCCATTAGCACTGATTGCCTTTTCTTTTTTCTCCTGCCAGAAAACAGAGCAGCCCAAGTCTTCTGTATTGGACCTATTTACTAATGCTTATTACGGAGATATGCATTCGTTTTCCGAATGGGATAACCGTTTTTGGGAAATCTTCTCCAATCACGGAAAAGTGGAAATCTCTGCATTGACATTCAATGTTTCTATTGCCTATTTTGATTCGTTAAGGCAAGTTATTGAAAACGAATTTGGTGCTTATGAGAACTGCAAGGCTACTGTGCCCAAAGAATTGATTGCTGACACTGGCACTTATTGGCACCTTAGTAAAGCATGCTATGATGCATATTATTGGTCGAACGACACGCTTGCTATCGCATGGGCTTTGCATGATTTAACTGATAGTGTCGGTTATGCTTATTTAGATATTAAACGGCTCTCGTTGAATTGGGTATTAGATTTAGAAGAAAAGAATCCGCTCAAAAATGACTGGAAGACTATTAGTGTTTATTTCAAATTCGATACAATCATCAATGACTTTGAAGTGAGTGGTATTCTATATCCTAACTATTCAAAGGAATATGGATGGAGTGCATCTAAAAACGGAGTTCGATTATTTTTCTATAACCGGAAAACGGGGAAAGAATATATTTGGACTGATTGGTCAGAAAAAGCCAAATGTTTTAAAAATATCTTTATGAGCAAGAATGTATCTGATATTGTTTATTCTAAAGATTTCAATGGATTCAAGACCTGCGATTACTATATTTTCAAATATGATACCACTCGAAACAATTATTCTCACAATTCACTTCTGCCCAATGCAGAATATCAATTCTACGATATTGATTTCGATGGGGAAGATGAATTACTTCTGAATTACTATCACGGCGGAGCAAAGGGTGGTTCTGCACATGAAATATATGAAATGACTGATTCTGGACTGGTTCGAAAAGAAGTCATCGGTGAGAAAAGGTATTTTGCTTTAGATGGAAACACGATTATCAATCCCGAAGATAAAACTATCACATCATTCCTGTGGAGTAGCGTGTCTGAGTGCGGAATTTACGGATACCAAGTCCATGATAATGGTGACATATATTCAGCATATCATATCCATAATTATGTAAATCCTGCTAACGATTCTCTCATTTCAGATACAACATTCTTTATTCACTAATGCTGCATAACTATTGCAAACCTTCGGCACAATCTTCGCGCGAAGAAAACTTTTTTCAAAAAAATACACTCATGCGGGAAGCCCTGTAAATACTACACTTCCCGCGGGTTGTATATACCATTTTACCCTCCACATTATCCAACCTTCGGCACAAAACCCCTTCCACGCCGAAGATTTTTGCAGCATTATTATAGAGACACAAATATTTGAAACATAAGAGCCACAGAAAGCCCATAGAAGTCCCACAGATCTCCTATCGTGGTCCCCTAACTTGCAGGGAACTTGTGGGAGTCTCGCTAACGTAGCTACTTATCCGATATTGCTTCTTCCCTTTCGTGAACTTACCATACTGAATAGCATTCACAGGGCAGATATGGAAACATGCCAAGCACTGCGTACAGTGGTCGCTCCACTCTGGACGACCATCTACCAGCGAGATATTATGTACTGGACATGTCTGTGCGCAACGCCCACAGGAGGTGCAAGCGTCTGTTGTGAAGAATGGCTCTGCGGTGAGTTGGCACTTATTGAAACTACTACCTATCACATAACTCTTGAATCGTGCCAATGGTCCTTCGTGACAGTCAAAAACATGTTGCTGCGCCTTCAGTTGCTCCACAATCTGCGGCAATCGCTCTTTGGCAGCAGCAATCTTGCGAGCAGCCACCTCGTCGGCATCAGTGCCAAAGCCAGGGAAGGACACATAGGTGTTAGGCATCACCACCGAATAACCCGCATGGCATTGCCATCCGCGTGCAGTCACCGCCTCACAGAAGATATCCGCCGTCTTGCCTGCCTCTGCTCCGCAAGTGCACACGAAATACAGATAATTGGGCGCACTCATCTTCACACGTCCAATAAAATCCATCACCAATTTAGGCGGAGCCCACGAATAGACGGGAAACACAAAGCCCACCTTTTCATCGGCCTGAATATCCAACTGCTCATCCGCATAATCAGCCATCTTAACGAGCCGTTCGCCCAACTGCTCTGCCAACACTTGCGCCACCCATGCCGAGTTGCCCACTCCAGAAAAATAGAAAATCATATCGTTTATCTTATTATTGCACACTCTGTTGATACGCCCGAGGTGACATTCCCGTATGCGTTTTGAAGTACTTGCGGAAAGTAAACTGCTCTGGAAAACCTAGTTGCTCTGCTACCTGCTTGACCTGCACGCCTTTCTCGTGCAAAAGACGCTTGGCATTATTGATAGTCACAAGAGTGATAATCTCAATAGGCGTCATGCCCAGTCGCTCAGACACAATCGAGGAGAAATATCGCTGCGACAACCCAGCTTGATCAGCATAGAAAGCCACCTGTCGCTCTGTAGTATGGTTCTTCACGAGTGACTGAAGAAACTGCATGACAATTTGCTCCTTGTGCGTGAAAGGTTGGGGAGTTGTAGCGGTAGGTTGTGATAGTAGATGCGTAAATAGTTCTAACACCAATGTCTGTTTACGTAGAAGAATCAGTTTTTCATTCGCTTGGCGCAAGATACCTTGTGGCATAACACTTACCTCAGCTTGCTGAGAAAGAATATCACGGATATTACTCTCATAGTAGCAGCACCGTTCTTGTGGCAATTCAATAGCAGAGAAGAGGGGCATATTCCGCTCTGCCAGATGCGATAGATAAGGATACATCACATCTATCAATTGGTCAGGCGCATCCGTGAGCGACAAAGCAGCATAATCCTCCGACTGGGTGAGTTCCACGCAAGTAATCAACGGACTGACGATATGCAGCGTACCGCGTTGCATGGTGAGGCGACGACCGTTCAATATCTTTTCGGCAGTGCCGCAGGTGCATATAGTTATTCCAACTTTCATGGCACAAAGGTACACATTTTTCCTAATATCCGCAAGAAAAATATAATATTTCTACACAAAATCATACATATTGCTCAATTATTCGCTTATTTTACTCTTTCGGGAGGCAAGAAAAAGCAGTACCTTTGCAGCCAGAATTGCAATAGTGTGTATTAGTATGATATATTACTTAGGTATAGATATAGGTTCAACAACGATAAAGATGGCATTGATAGATGAGCAGCAGAATGTGCTGCGACACGACTATCAACGTCATAATGCGTCTCCCAAAATAGTAGGAAGCCAAATGCTGAAAGCGATAGCACAGTCACTCCCCGATGGTGCAATGGTGCGCGTAGGAATGACTGGCTCGGTGGGCATGGGGTATGCAGATCGTATGGGTATAGAATTTGAGCAAGAGGTGATTGCCGCAGCGGAAGTGGTAGAACGATTGTACCCTGATACACATACTCTAGTGGATATTGGAGGTGAGGATTCGAAGATTATCTTCTTTGAGCAGGGGCGTATCCCAGACATGCGTATGAATGGTAATTGCGCAGGAGGTACGGGGGCTTTCATTGACCAGACCGCCACACTATTGGGTGTAGCAGTAGAAGACTTGAATGACTTGGCTGCCCAATCTACAACTATCTATCCTATTGCTTCGCGCTGCGGAGTATTCTCAAAGACGGATATTCAGAACCTTATCAGCCGTAGCGTAGCAAAAGCGGATATTGCAGCATCTATGTTGCATGCGTTGTCGGTACAAGTGGTGAGTGCATTAGCGCGTGGAACGGAAATAAAGGAGAAGGTGTTTTTGTGTGGAGGTCCGTTGGCACATATCCCCGAACTGCGCAAACATTTGGCAGACGTGATGGAATTAACAGAAGAAGCGTGTATTATACCTGCTAATTCGCAATGTATTCCAGCCATAGGCACAGCCTTGCGGGTGATGAAGCAGAACAATACACAGACGTTTCATGCGGATAAATTAACCAAACTCTTCAACCAAGAGGACGAACCAATAACTATGGCACATACGCTCCCCCCACTATTCAACAGCCGCGAGGAATATACCCAATGGTTGCAGCAAAAACAAGGCAGAATGTGTATCAACCATAATCATGTGCAAAACGAAGAAAAATATTTCCTAGGCGTGGATTCGGGTAGCACGACAACGAAGATAGTGCTCATCAATAGCAAGCAGGAGATAGTCTACAGCGATTATCAATACAACAACGGCAATGCCTTTCAAACTTTTGCAAATGCTATGGAGCATATGTATCAGCAAATTGGCGATGTGGATATTGCAGGTAGTTGTTCGACTGGTTATGGCGAGCAGTTGCTAAAGACTGCTTTTGATTTAGATGGAGGTATCGTAGAGACAATGGCACATTTCCGTGCGGCACAACATCTATGCCCTGAGGTATCTTTTGTGTTAGATATTGGCGGACAAGATATGAAAGCCATCTTTGTAGCTAATCGGTCGATACGACGTATTGAGGTAAATGAAGCATGTTCTTCTGGATGCGGGTCGTTTATCATGACGTTTGCCAAACAACTGGGGTATGAGATAGCGGATTTTGCCGAACAGGCACTCTACGCGACTCATCCATACGACTTGGGAACACGCTGCACGGTGTTTATGAATAGTAAAGTAAAACAAGCCATGCGTGAAGGAGCACAAGTGGAAGATATAGCTGCGGGATTCAGTTATTCTGTCATCAAGAACTGCCTATATAAAGTGCTGAAGTTGCAGAGTGTAAGTGAATTGGGGACACATATCGTGGTGCAAGGTGGTACTTTCCGCAATCATTCAGTCGCGCGTGCATTGGAATTACTAACAGGTTGCGAAGTGATTATCTCGTTTTGCCCAGAGTTGATGGGTGCTTTTGGAGCAGCATTGCAGGCTGCAAAAGGAAAAATTGAGTGATGAATAATGTGATATGAAGTTATCTACTATCTTACATACCAATCAGTTCTCCGAGAGCAATGAGGTGTGCCCTGGATGCACCAATCATTGCCAGGTACGTGGGTATCATTTTCAAAATGGCAAAGCGTATTATTCAGGAAACAACTGCGAGAAAGTTTATCACAATCAGCGTGATGTACAACAGCGCGGTGTAAATATGTTTGAAGAGAAATACAAGTTGCTCTTTGCGCATACTACATTGCCTAACTCACAAGGAATCGCTATCGGTATTCCGCGCGGATTGGGTATATACGAGAACTATCCCTTTTGGTCCACACTATTCCAGCAATGTGGTTTTCGAGTCGTTTTGTCTGCCACATCCAATAACACTCTCTACGAAAAAGGGGTGCGCACAGTAGTAGCAGATAATATCTGTTTCCCTGCCAAACTGATGCATGGGCATGTGATGAACTTGATAGAACGTGGAGTAGATAGAATATTCTATCCGTGGGTAGTCTTTGAGAGAAAAGAAGATAAGCAAGCAAAAAACTCCTTTAACTGCCCTATTGTAAGTGGCTATGCAGATGTCATCAAAAGCAGCATCGACCCCGCGGGTAAATATGGCATTCCATTGGATTCACCTATTGTGAGTTTCAAAGATGAGGAGTTGCTACGCGAGAGTTTACAGGCATACTTGCAGGGATTGGGCGTAGCAGACAAACAGATACAAACGGCAATTACACATGCTTTGCATGCACAGCAATCATATTTGGACGCGCTGGAGAGACGAGGATTGCAGGTGCTGGCAGATGCACAAGCAACCAATCGGATGGTGATTATGTTAGCGGCTCGCCCCTATCATATCGACCCTCTGATTCAGCACAAAATAGCCGATGCCATTGCAGCTATGGGAATAGATGTGATTACAGAGAATGCGGCTACCCATCAGGGCAGTGAAGTGTATGGACAAGTGAATGCACTCTGCCAGTGGGCATATCCAAATAGAATCTTCAAAGCAGCATACTGGGTGGGCAAGCACACTTATCCACACTTGCACATGGTACAACTTACTTCATTTGGTTGCGGTCCTGACGCCTTTATCTTGGATGAAGTGAGAATGTTGCTGCAACGCTATGAAAAGAATCTAACGGTATTAAAAATAGATGATGTAAACAATATCGGTAGTCTGCAACTGCGTGTAAGGTCGCTGGTAGAGAGTGTGAAACAAGAACAAAAGATCAGACTCCAACAGCCAAAACAGCAGGAGAAATGGACTACCTCGATATTTGAGAAAGAAGATAAGCAACAACGCACGATATTGATACCATATTTTGCTGAGGGTTACAACGAATTTATTGCCACTCTGGTGGGCATGGCAGGCTATCAATACGAATGTCTTCCTATGGGTTGCCAAGCCGATGCCGAAGAAGGATTGCAGGCAGCTAATAACGATGTCTGCTATCCCGCCACAATCGTAATAGGTAGTATCTTGCGTGCGTTAAAATCGGGGAGATATGATCTACAACGCACCGCTGTAGCTATCACACAAACAGGCGGACAATGTCGTGCTTCGAACTATTATGCACTTATCAAAAATACCATGGTAAAAGCGGGTTTTGCCGATGTGCCAGTAATCTCTGTAGCCACTGGTACAAGTCTGGGCAATCAACAACCTGGCTTTGAGATTCCTTGGCGGACATTGGCACGTCCTGCATTGGAAGCCATATTCTTTGCCGATGCCCTCGCCAAACTATATTATCCTTCTGCACCACGAACCAGTAATCCACAAATAGCCCGCGAACTATACAACCACTATATCCAAGAAGCGCAATCATACATTCAGCAACGGCAGTATAAGGGCCTGCATCGTCTGTTGCAATCTGCTGTTAGGGAGTTTTCTCACATCGTAGATAGACAGAAAGTAGTGCCCATTGTAGGATTGGTCGGCGAGATTTATGTGAAATATAATTCGTTTAGCAACAAGTCTGTCGTACAATGGCTGATTGAGCATGGTGTAGAGGTAGTGCCACCTGCATTAACAGGATTCTTCTCTACCTCTATGCCTAATGCACATATCAATCGCGAGTTTCATATCAAGCAGATGTCCACTCCGCAATGGATAATGGATGTAGGACATAGTTTGGTGCAACGAACAGCACATAAATACGATACACTGTGTCAGGATTTTCCGTACTACCGTCCTTTCGATGATATTTTCGATATTTACCGCTTGTCACGACAAGTGATAAGTCCTGCTGCTGATTTTGGTGAAGGATGGTTCCTGCCAGGAGAGATTTGCGCTTTAGCAGAATCGGGCGTGGAAAAAGTAGTATCTGTACAACCCTTTGGTTGTATTGCCAATCACATCATCTCGAAAGGTATTGAAAAACGCCTCAAACAGCATTATCCTCACCTATCGTTGCTATTTCTAGACTTTGATTCTGGAACCTCGGAAGCGAATGTGTATAATCGATTATTTTTCCTCTTGAATAGGTAGAAAAATAAAAATAGGATGAATTTTCGCTGTTAAAGATAGGCCGATTTCGTGGTGCGCTACAGTGGTCGCGAAGTGATCGCGTAGCCCGCAGTCAACTTGAGAGTGATTAAAAGAGCGACCTAATACAGCCACAGAAAGCCCATAGAAGTCCTAGTTATCTGTTCTATGTATTGCTCTACTTCCTCACTATGGGGATAGTTCGGGAGCAATACTCGAAGTGCCATTCAAGGCACTTCTTCATCTATGCTTGCGCTGATTCCTCAAAGTGGGGACTCTTCTCTTTGTCTCGGTCGGCTTGGTCTCCCCGACCGCCTTCCCTTTTCGAAGCCAAAAGTCAATTGGCTTCTCCACGCTCGGAGTGCGTTCCGTCGCACTCCTTCAGGTCGCGTAGCACAGAGGAAACTTTCGGCACAATCAACTTTTTTTAAAAAAAATACACTTATGCGGAAGTTCTTATAATACAGCAACTTCCGCATATTATTCACACCTATTCTTCTTTCAAAATCATAAATCTTCGGCACAAAACTACTAAAATGCCGAAGATACGGCATTACTATATTAATAGAGGTACACAAAAAATAGCGGCAGAAGTAGCGGCAAACTTAAAAAACATTTTATGCAGTAACCATCGCACTTCATAAGCCCTAAATCCCAAATCAGCGGCACCTTTATCCACCATTGCCGCTACTTTTTGCAGCATTTTTATAGAACAGATCTTCGCAATACAAACTAAACCTTACAAAAAAAATACACATTTTATTTATTTTTCTTGAGATACTGACAACTTTTAGCAGTTTGTTGTAGTAATTTTGCAGCGAAATTAAAAAATCAAGCAAAATTATGGACAACAACAATCAAATCATTATCTATCAAACTGCCGACAATCAAACGCAGATTGATGTTCGCATGGAGCACGACACCGTGTGGCTAACCCAAGCACAGATGGCGGACCTTTTCCAAAAAGACAGGACAGTTATTTCAAGGCATATCCGCAATGTGTTTAAGGAAGGAGAATTGGATGAGTCCTTGGTATGTGCAAAATTTGCACTACCCAAGAAATATGGTCGTAGAGAGGGGTATATGCAAGAGACAGAAGCAACAATTTACAACCTTGACGTCATCATTTCCGTAGGCTATCGTGTGAAGAGCCAACGCGGTGTACAATTCCGCCAATGGGCAAACCGTGTATTGAAGCAGTATCTTATCAAGGGATATGCTATCAACGAACGCTTGCGCCATGAGCAGATTAGCGAGTTACGTCAATTGGTTCAAGTAGTTAGTCGCACGCTACAACACCGAGAACAGGAAAACACTATCGAGACACAAGACCTGTTGGATGTAGTAGTGGATTACACCTATGCCCTTGATACGCTTGACAACTATGACTACGAACGCTTGACCATTGACCAAACTACAAAAGTAGCCTCGTTTCATGCCACTTATGAAAATGCCATAGAGCAAATTCAGCGCTTACGCGATAAGTTTGGTGCATCAGTATTGTTTGGCAATGAGAAAGATGATTCTTTCAAAAGCAGTATAGGTCAGATTTACCAAACTTTTGGTGGCGAAGAACTATATCCCAGTGTAGAGGAAAAAGCCGCCATGCTGCTATATCTGGTAACGAAAAACCACTCATTCAGCGATGGAAACAAACGAATTGCTGCCACATTGTTCTTGTGGTTCTTAAATAACAACAAAATACTTTACGACTCCGATGGTAGCAAACGCATTGCAGATAGTACACTTGTTGCCTTAACGCTGATGATTGCTGAAAGCAAAACCGAAGAAAAAGACGTAATGGTAAAAGTAGTTGTAAACCTAATCAATCAAAGAAACTAAAATACCTATTTCAAAAAATACAGCATATGAGTACAATTTTATCAAGACACCCACTATATGTGGATAAAAATATTCCAAGCAAATATTATTTGGAATCAGAGCAAAACGAACTATCATCGCAAATTAGACAAGCGACAGAGAAATTGAAGATGTTAGCGATTGCCTCGCCTTCAGAAATTGTTCCCAAAGACGAAGATCCAGTCTGCTCGCTGAGTACAACAGTTGATGATTGGGTGGACCTAATTTGTGAATACCAGCGGGAATATACCGAATATCAAAACATCCTTGATGTCTTATATGTATGGGAATACGAGTCAAAGCCAAACGTTTTAGGAATAGATATTCGCAACAAAGAGGACTTAAACAATATTGTTCTCGGTAATCGTGATTATGCTGATGCTACAAGAGACGAAAAGAATCCATTTCGGACAAAAGCGTATGCTAACATAGCAGATTACATTACCGATCTGGAGAAGAATCTACAAGCCAGAACGATACAAACAAAACGTGATTTATTCATTGCGTATTATAAAGATGAATTAGTTATTGATGAAGAAATGAACATACTATACAATAGCGAAGAAGAAGCATATGAAGCGATATATAAGATGATGGAATATTCTGCTGGCACTTTGTTTTTTGATAAATATCTGCAACAAAATTCGCAGTTGTATGATTACTTCCTATCTGTGTTAACTGATGATGCCAAGACTATGCTCACTACTTTTTATAATGCCGAAGGATTTGATTATAAACTGCTAACGGAACTTAGTAAACATATTGATACTCACATACACTCCCTCATATCTAAAAACATACGGATTGTAAAAATTGCGTAGGAGATTAAAAAAATGCAAACTAGTAAGCGAAATATCCATTTTATCACCACATTACCAATTCATCCTCTATTTATAAATGAAGATGCTCCAAAAAATGCACCCCAAAATGAGCCCCAAAAACTCATAGCGCAATCAAAACCAAGACAGCAGCAAATAAATAAAAACAAAAACTTGCATAAGTCATCATATTTTTGTACCTTTGCAGGCGAATTTGGATACTACTATAATTTTCGGAGATAGCAACATGACTCCTTTTAACAACGAGAAATACATCCGCATACAGTCGGAGCATATCAAAGAGCGTATTGCACAGTTTGGTAATAAGCTTTACCTTGAACTCGGTGGCAAACTCTTTGATGACTATCATGCCAGTCGTGTACTTCCTGGTTTTCAGCCAGATAGCAAACTCACGATGCTCACCCAACTCCGTGATACCATGGAGATTGTCATTGTCATTTCTGCTGCCGATATTGAGAAGAACAAAGTGCGTCAAGACTTGGGTATCACCTACGATGTAGATGTACTGCGCCTTAGAGAGGAGTTTATGAATCGGGGCTTCCTCGTTAACTCGGTAGTAATCACCCATTACAGCGGTCAAGTATCGGCACAGAACTACAGCCAACGCCTTGAACGCCTTGGTATCAAGACCTACTTCCACTACACTATCGAGGGCTATCCACATAATGTAGCACTCATTGACTCTGCAGACGGTTTTGGTAAGAATGATTATATCGAGACAACTCGTCCATTGGTGGTAGTCACCGCTCCTGGTCCAGGTAGCGGCAAGATGGCAGTCTGTCTGAGCCAACTTTACAACGAGCACCAACGCGGTAATCAAGCGGGATATGCCAAGTTTGAGACTTTCCCCGTGTGGAATCTCCCACTCAAGCACCCAGTCAATAAAGCGTACGAAGCAGCCACAGCCGACCTCAACGATGTGAATATGATTGACCCATACCACTTAGAGGCATACGGCAAGACGGCGGTTAGTTACAATCGTGATTCTGAGATATTTCCTGTATTAGATGCTTTATTTACAGGCATTTACGGACACAACCCATACAAATCACCAACCGACATGGGTGTGAATATGGTGGGCTTCTGTATCGAAGATGATGCGGTATGCCAAGAGGCGAGCAAGCAGGAAATTATCCGTCGCTATTACCATGCGCTGAATGATTTTGCTAATGGCGATATCAGCGAAGCAGTAGTCAATCGTATTGGTCGCTTGTTCCAACAAGTAGGCATATCCACAGCAGACCGCCGTACTACCGTAGCTGCTAACGAGCGCAAAGAACGCGACAACAGTATGGCAGTGGGCGCCATTGAATTGCACGATGGTACCATCATTACCGCAGAGGCCTCTCCCCTACTCGGTTCGAGCGCAGCACTCTTGCTCAATGCCACTAAGTACCTCGCGGGTATTGACCACGATGTGAAACTCATCCCACAAGAAATGATTGAACCTATCCAACACACCAAAATAAACTACCTGCGTGGTCGTAACCCACGCTTACATACGGATGAGGTGTTGGTGGCATTGTCCGTCCTCTCCTTGCACGATGAGAACTGCCGCAAAACACTCGAAGCCCTACCCCAGTTGGCTGGTTGTCAAGTACATTCTACGGTCATGCTTTCAGAAGTGGACCGCAAGATTTTCCGCAAGTTAGGCATTGACCTTACCTGCGATCCTATTCGCAAATAATTTGTTATATATTAATTTATACTATGAAAAAGATTATATTATCCGTTCAAACTATTGCTATAGTATTGATACTTACTGCCTTTGTAGGTTGCAAAAAGAGCACAAGTCGCACACTTACCTCTGCTACTGGATCTATCTATGAATGTCTGGTGGTAATGAACGATGCACCATTGACTCAAGAACAACGCAATGAGATTGCTAAACTTAATCTAGTAAACGAAGCATCGGGCTATACCAAACCTATAGCCAACCTATACGATTTAGTAGAGGCTGTAATGGCAGCAGATATGCCTTGTATGCCACAAGTAGAACCCTATTTCCGTCTCACTCAAGTACCTACTGCGCAGTTTGATGATATGTTCAAACCTACCCGCAATATCCTCTTCGTAGATATCAATCCACAGATGTACACACAAGTGAAAGCCAAGGTATCTAACGACCACTGGTCCACCCCACAGGCATTATGCCGCATCCAGTCGCCTTCTGAAGAAGAGTTTGTAGCCTACTGGTTAGAGCACGGAGAGGAGATACGCGAATGGTTTGTCAATCAGGAGATTAAGCGCCAAATGAAGTTCTATCGTGCTGGCACCAACAAGCAAGCCCGAACCATCCTACAAGAGCAAGGATACGATATGCTTATTCCGGAAGACTATATGGTCATCATGGATACAACACTAGAAGGAGCATCTACTTTTAGTTTGCGCAATCCTATCACAGTTGCTCCAGAGGTAAAACTTCTATGGTGCTGCAACAACAAAGGCAGTATGCGCCGCGACCTAGTGATATACTCCTATCCTTATACCGACGAGCAGACATTTACCTTGGACTATCTCAATGCTAAACGTGATGAGGTTCTAAGCCGCGTCGTTACTGCAAGCGTAGAGGGATCGTATATGGGCACGGAGTACAAAGTATTCCCTCCTCAAATGCGTGCTATCACTGTACAAGGAGATGAACATGCCACTGAGATACGCGGTCTATGGAAGATTAAGAATGGCGAAGCTATGGGTGGACCATACGTGAGCCACACCCGTCTGGATCAAGTGAACGGACGCGTAGTAACTGCTGAGACTTTCCTTTACGCCGCAGGACAGAAGAAACGCACCGCATTGCGCCAAGCAGAGGCAATCCTCTATACATTGCAATTGCCACAAGATACAATCAAATAGGCTATAGGACACCCTATGGGCTATAGGTGATAGGTTATAGGCAAGGGGAGATGGCGGTGGTAACTCCATATCTATTGGTAGAGGATCTCACGAAATCGGTGGGGTCAAAAGTATTGTTTAGCAATATCAGTTTCTCGGTCAACAAAGGACAACGCATTGCCCTCATCGCACGCAATGGCATTGGTAAGAGTACATTGCTAGATATTCTTATGGGCAAAACGGACTACGACGAGGGTAAGATAACATGGCGCAAAGACCTGAAGGTAAAATATTTGCCTCAAAAATTGCAAGGAGAAGAGGCGATAAGGCTATTAGGCGATGAAGCGATAAGCCTTGAGCAGTTCAACAAACTCAGCGGTGGACAGCAGAAGAAGCTTCTATTGGAACATGTCTTGAACGATGAACCCGATATGCTGCTATTGGACGAACCTACTAACCACCTTGATCTGGAGAATGTGGTATGGCTGGAAGATTATTTGGGCGATAAGCGCACCGCACGTGGAGAACGCCCACTCACCATCTTGATGGTTACGCACGATCGCTATTTCTTGGATAATGTTTGCACCGATATCTTCGAACTCGACGAACATAACCTCTACGCCTATCATGGTAATTATGCCTACTATGTAGAAAAGCGCAACGAGCGTATCGAAGCCCAAAATGCCGAAGTAGAAAAAGCACGCAATCTCTATCGTACCGAACTAGAATGGATGCGACGCATGCCACAAGCACGTGCACACAAAGCCCAATACCGCATTGATAACTTCTATGAACTAGAGAAGAAAGCCAAACAACAGCGTAACGAAGCAGAAGTTCGTTTGGCTGTCAAATCGGGCTATATCGGCAATAAGATATTCGAAGCAAAGGACGTCTGCAAAACGTACATCTCACCCTCTACAGGCGAAGAAAAGGTCATATTACGCCACTTCAACTACGTTTTTTCACGCTACGAGAAACTTGGTATCATCGGTAATAATGGTACGGGCAAGAGCACTTTCATCAAACTCCTTCTTGGAGAAGTACCTGCCGATAGCGGAACATGGGATATAGGTACAACGGTGCGGTTTGGCTATTATGCTCAAACGGGCTTGCAATTTGAAGCAGGCAAGAAGGTGATTGATATTGTGCGCAATATAGCCGAAGTAGTGGATTTAGGCAACGGGCAGAAGATGACAGCTAGTCAATTCTTGCAAATGTTCCTCTTTTCTCCCAGTCAACAATACGATTTCGTGGAAAAGCTATCTGGAGGTGAACGCCAGCGTTTACACCTATGTTCTGTGTTGATGCGCAGTCCAAACTTCCTTATTCTTGACGAGCCAACCAATGACCTGGATATCCCTACCCTCAATGTGCTAGAGGATTACTTAAAAAACTTCCAAGGGTGCTTGATAGTAGTGAGCCACGACCGCTATTTTATGGATCGCGTGGTAGATCACTTGTTTGTTTTCCACGGCAATGGCAATGTGCAGGATTTTCCAGGCAACTACACGCAGTATCGCCTAGAGGCGAAAGGCGCAAGCACCAATTTAGAGGACGCTCGCAAAGCGAGCTACAGTTTAGAGGTTAAAGGCACTAAAGTTAAGACCGAACAAAAACGCCGCCTCAGCTTCAAAGAGAAACGTGAACTTGAGGAACTGGAAAAGCAGATGCCGCTATTGGAAGAAGAGAAAGCCCAATTGGAAGCCCTACTCTCTGGTGGTGCAACCTTACCCGACGAGATAGCAAAAGCCTCCGCACGCTACAAGGAGGTGCAAGAGGCTTTAGACGAAGCAGAGATGCGTTGGCTGGAAATAATCGTTCTTGTTGAATAACAAGATAAGAACTCAGCGAGATTGAATAAAAGTTGGATCAAGATATTCTTGTTCGATTTTATCTATTTCGAGCAAGTCATTTTCCGTTGGTATATACGTTTGATTACACCAAAATTCTTCTATTTTACATGCTAACGCCTGAGTAGATTCCAAATGAACCCTATTCGCAATGCTTTTCAGATTCATCACACGCTGACGTACCGATTGTACACCGTGCTTAGCTAGCTTCTCTTGCGAGGGAGTAATAGCCTGTTGCAAGACCTCAAAGTCCACATTATAGAGCAGCGTACCGTGCACAATAGTAGCATTGGTTAGCGCAAAACAAGCATTTCCAGATACCTTATGCTCACCCACCATAATGTCGTTATGAGTCGATTTCACGGCATCATATCCCATTGTGCGCAAGCAATCCGACATCCTGTCTAAATAGCTTTGAAATACCTGTTCGCTATGTGGAGAAGTGGATATATAACTCACCATCAGATTGCCCTCATCGGCATAGACACATCCTCCCCCACTCTTGCGGCGATACATGGCGATATGATGCTGTTCGCAGTAGGCCATATTCACCTCGTTCTGCATCACCTGATGACGTCCGAAGATAACAGTGGGAGGTACTATCCACGTGAATAGCACCTCTCCCGAATCGTTATCAAACCCTTGCAAAAGGGCATGGATACGCTGTGCAAAGTATTCCTCTGCCGCCAAGTACCACACAAGGCGTTTACCAGCAGGCAGATGAATATATATTGCTTTTTCCATTTATCAAGAATTATCCGCCACAGCGGCTGTAGCCACACTCACGGCAATGCATACATCCCTCTTCGAAGATCAATGCGTTACCGCAGTTAGGACAACTTTGTCCTTGCACCACTGTACCATCTTGGATATACTTCTTGAGCGCACGCTCCACACCCACTTTCCATGAATTGATAGACTCAGAATCCATCTGGAGGGTGCTGATCATCTTGATGACTTGATCAATAGGCATACCATAACGCAAGACACCAGAAATGAGTTTCGCATAGTTCCAGAACTCCTTGTCAAACTTGTAGCTCAAGCCCTCCATCGTGGTCTTGAAGCCGCGAGAGTTAACAAATTGGAAGTCATAGCGCTTGGTTCCATCCTCTTGTACCACGCGGATGATCTTACCTTTAGTCACAGATTTTGGAAGTAAAATACCCTCCTCATCATCTGCAAGACCAGTAAAGATCTCGTAAGGCACACCGTCTTTGAGACCTACGAACGCAATCCATTTATCTTTGTTGTTTTGGAAGCGAACCACATCGCACTCCAACTCCGCAGGACGCACGCGTACCTTATTATCGAAGCAAACGCAGTTTTTCTCTTCCTTCTTTTCCTCTTTTTTCTTCTCCTTGATGCCCTCGAGTACGCCTGTGCGTGAGCCATCGCGATATACGGTACATCCCTTACAGCCACAGCGCCATGCCTCTTCGTAGAGTTTACCTACGAGTTCTTCGCTCACATCATTTGGCAGGTTGATGGTCACTGAGATAGAGTGATCCACCCATTTTTGGATAGCACCTTGCATTTGCACCTTCTCCATCCAATCCACATCGTTGGCAGTGGCCTTGTAGTATGGAGATTTTTGTACCAACTCATCAATCTCAGCTGGAGTATAGCGATGAGCAGGATCATACTCATAACCATTAGCTTGCATCCAAGTGATGAACTTATGGTGGAATACTACATACTCCTCAAAGCTATCGCCTACCTCATCCACGAGATCCACGTGTACGTTCTTATCATTTGGATTCACCTTGCGACGACGGCGATATACAGGTTGGAACACTGGCTCAATACCGCTAGTGGTTTGGGTCATGATGCTGGTAGTACCTGTAGGCGCGATAGTCAAGCAGGCGATGTTACGGCGACCGTGTTTAACCATCAATTCATACAACTCTGCGTCTGCCTCTTTGATACGTTGGATATATGGGTTGTTCTCCTCACGCTTCGCATCATATACCTTGAAGGCGCCACGCTCCTTAGCCATCATCACACTACTGCGGTATGCTGCCAACGCGAGGGTCTTGTGTACCTCCACAGAGAATGCAGTTGCCTCTGGAGTACCATAACGCAATCCCAAAGCAGCCAACATATCACCCTCAGCAGTGGTACCAACACCAGTACGACGACCTTGAGTCGTCTTTGCCAGGATCTTCTCCCAGAGTTCACGCTCGGTACGTTTGATGCTCTCTGCCTCAGGATCAGAACCTACTTTCGCGAGAATTTTCTCGATCTTCTCCACCTCGAGGTCAATGATATCGTCCATCATACGTTGAGCTACAGCCACATGCTTCTTGAAGAGTTCGAAGTCAAACTCAGCTTGAGCTGTAAACGGATTCTTCACATAGCTATAGAGGTTGATTGCCAACAGACGGCAACTGTCGTATGGACACAATGGAATCTCACCGCATGGGTTGGTACTTACGGTCTTGTAGCCGAGGTCAGCATAGCAATCAGGCACACTCTCTTTGGTGATGGTATCCCAGAACAATACGCCAGGTTCAGCTGACTTCCACGCATTATGAATCACTTTCTTCCATAGTTTGGCAGCATCTACCTCCTTGGTATATACAGGCGCGTCTGAGTCAATAGGATATTGTTGGGTGTACATCTTACCCTCAATAGCCGCTTGCATAAAGTCATCGTGCATCTTCACCGATACGTTAGCACCCGTCACCTTACCTTGCTCCATCTTTGCATCGATAAACGCTTCACTATCAGGGTGCTTCACACTCACGCTCAACATCAATGCACCACGGCGACCATCTTGCGCCACCTCACGGGTAGAGTTGCTATAGCGCTCCATGAATGGCACCAAACCAGTAGATGTCAACGCTGAGTTCTTCACGGGGCTACCATGAGGACGGATATGGCTCAGGTCATGACCTACACCACCACGACGCTTCATCAGCTGTACTTGCTCCTCGTCGATCTGAATAATTGCTCCATAGCTATCCGCACTTCCATCCTGACCGATCACAAAGCAGTTGCTCAAACTAGCCACCTGAAAATCATTACCAATACCTGTCATTGGGCTACCAGCAGGTACGATATACTTAAAATCGCGCAACAACTCAAACAACTCTGCCTCCGACATAGGGTTAGCATACTTGTTCTCTATTCGCGCAATCTCATTGGCCAAACGATGATGCATATCGTCTGGGGTCAATTCGTAGAGATTACCAAATGAATCTTTCAATGCATACTTGGTACTCCAAACGCGTGCAGCCAATTCATCTCCGCCAAAATAACCAACGGATGCTTGTTCTGCTTCTTTTTGGGTGTAAATCTTTTTCTCCATGATATTTAATAAGTTATAATTTTCTATAATAGCATTTCCATTTTATACGGCGGAAATTCGGTGCAAAGGTACTACATATTTATGAATTGTGCAAGTTTTTTGAAAGAAAAAGTTTTCAACAGGTATACAAAGTTGTCCAAAACAAAAATGCAAACTGCTCATTATAAGCAATTTGCAATTTTTATCAACACCCAAAAGTTGTCCAAAAAGAAAAAGTTATCAACAGGTCAGACTTTCTATTTGTGCTATTCGCGCATTACAGCAACTTATCCCATTATCATCCACTTGCTGGTATTGCACGCCATCCAAAGTTTTCACGAAGCGTGTCCACATCTTGTCGCCTTGGTACAACTCTTTCACATAGTTGATATCCAATCTAAATGGCTTTTGATTATCAAATGCTTGCACGGCATTCACCATCCACTCGAGGTATTTGCAGGAGTTGCAGTGGCGGTTATAATCCACGTCTGAGTATTGTATTTCGTGCAAGATTTCGCCTGCTTCTAGCGCACTAGCATCATCTTCCAAGTTATCTAGGAGAATTGGTTTCAATCGTGGAGCACGCGCCATATTCAATACTTCGCCATCCACCGAACCATCAAACATAGGCTTGTCGAAGATATTCACTATCTCTCGTGATGTAAGGTCTAGCACTGCCCACACGGACTTGGCGCAACCGATCAGACGTTCGATGCCATCCTCTTGTGCTTGGTAGATACGAAAATCACGCACCGAGAGCATATGCGCATTGCGCTCGATCCATGTTTCAACGATCATCTCTTCGCCGTGCTTAGGCAGATAGAGCATCTCCATATTCATATGGGTGATGATCCATGTGTAGTTCATTGGCAACAAGTCGGGGATGCCAAATCCCATTGCATCTGCCACTTTACCTGCGATATTGAGCAGGTAGTTCTCCATTGTATATAAACGCACGCGTCGCGTAGCGTCCACATCTTGATACGGAACAATAACACTGTGTCTATACTTCATATTTATTCTATAAATCGTTAACCTTTAGTTTAGGTTTACTTAATGCTTAAGAAGTCGTACTCGTTGCGTTATCTACAAGCTACAGAATGCTATCCTATTAACAACGAGATAATAATGGAATATACGCATAGTAAGCGTAGTATTTTACTCCTCAATGGGGAAGACGCCAGATGGGCGCAAGATGGTATATTGGGTCATCTCTTGATTAGAGCGGAAGCCCACACCTTTGATGATAGATGATTCGCGGGTGATGACAATACTAGAATCAGAATAGACAGACTCGGATTTCTGCTCCCAAAAGAGCAAAGGCGTCTCAAACTGTTCACCCTCCAAGTTGATAGCCTTGACATTGCCTTGCAGTGTCCAACGTTGAGCAGGCTCGTCGTAATGCGCATAATCCGCCTCAATCGTAGCATCTGCTTCAAGATTCAAATTAAATTTCTCCAAATAAATGCCATCAGGAAACTCCCAGTAGGGTGTATCCGCTTTGTCATACACTTTCCACATAGGTGCTTTGATTCGATAGCGAATAATGCCCGAATCGGAAATAATAGTATTTACATCGTGTGCCTCCAACACTGCAATGGCAGCACGATCCACAATAGCATCCGCACGCAGACGCACGTCACGGCGGCGACAACCTACAACAACCAACACCAAGAGAACCATCAAAATGATTCTCTTGGTGTAGTATTGTGTAGCATTGTGTAGCATTGTATAGCGTAGTAATTCGATTACTCAGCTTTAGAACGGCAAACGGTAGTCTTACCAACCCAACCTCCTACGCGGAAAGGAGTACCTTCGTTAAGATCACGGTGGAAGAATACGTCCTCTTTGCTTGGGAAGTATTGGCTATAGGTAGCAATGAGTTTGTTGGCATCACTGGTGCAAGAAGCATCTACAGTCTTTGCTTTGCGGAACATATCGCAAGCTACCCAGAACACAGAACGTTGCAGGATAGGATCTTCATAGATCTTCGCACTAGCGTAGCAAATACCCAAGAGGAGATAGCAACGACCGTCTTCAGCGTTGATATCCAATGCTTGTTGTGCATACGCAGCACCTTGTTGGTAGTTCTTCATAGCCACATATACGTTCGCCATGCGGTAGAGGTAATCTGCTTTATCCTCCTCGTTTGCAACGAGTGAGAGGGCTTGCTTGTAGTACTCAACAGCACCTGCGTAATCCTCTTTCTTGATGCACATTTGTGCGCAACCCGCAGCAGACTCGTCGGTAGGTTGGAGTTTGTGTGCATGCTCAGCTGCCGCAAAATACACATCGCTCTCGGTGCAACCCAAACGGCGATAGAGCTTCATGATAGAGCCCAACTTGTCAATGTCGTTAGCACTCTCAGCCACTACACTAGCATACATCTGATCCATTTGACCGCAGTCAGCTGCACCAGAAGTTGCATACAAACGATCCACATACGCCTTTTGGCTCACAGCGTGACCCGCATTCTTGCCACCCTCTGCAGCAATTTGATCCAATGCAGCAGCAGCTTGTTGGTAGTCTGCCAAGAATTGGTTAGCATATTGATCTGTATTGGATTTATAGATATTGTAGCTCACCTCTACCAACTTACGAAGTACAGTAATTTGTGACTTAGCACCCATCGCGTTTACAGACTCCTTCAACCAGCCATAAGCAGGCAAAGCCAACTCGTCCTCGGTAAAGTAGGTAAGGTAATCCATAGCCTTTACACCCAATACGTAAGCATCTGGGTACTTTGCCTCGTCAAAATATTTGATACGGTCATCATGCAATTGCATAATAGAGTCACGCAATGCCTTGCGCACATTCTCGTCAGTAGCTTGTTGATAGCGATAGTCCAAAATTTTGGCACCATCGGTGTAGATAGCCTTGTTGAGATCAGGACGACTCTGATACACTGGTAACCAGAAACCATAAGCCTCTTCAAATTGATCATTCTTCACGGACTCATGGAAGAGGGAAAGGTTAACCATGCACTCCTCATCGGACAATGTTTCTACTACAGGTGCAACTACTTCTGGCTCAGCACCTTTCTTTTTCTTCTTTTGTGCAAAACCTGCCATTGGAATAGCAAAGCACAAAGCAATTAATAGTACTTTTTTCATTGTATTTATTGTTTTTTAGTTTATAATTTGCGTTTAAAGAACCAATGCTCTGCGATAGAGGCATTTATCACCAATCGAAGGTAATTCTCGTTGAGCACTCCCTCAGCCAATCCTCTACGTCCGTATTCAACGGTGGTATTGATCACCGTGCCAACCGTACGGAGTGGGAATCCGACACCTATGGTAACACCCAATTCTGCTTGATTATACTGATTGGTGTAAGAGGTCGTATAATTAGCACCCACTCGCCAATAGATTTGATCCACGTATTTTCTGCTAGTTGGATCATTACGATACTCCGCTCCTATAGCATAGCGATGGCGTGTCTTCAGGGATGTTTTTTCACCGAAATAATAGGCATTCGCCCAATCTTGACACATATAATCCAAACCTATCAAGATTCTATTGTTGTATGCATAACTCAAACCTGCTCCATACATCATCGGCATCTCAAAACCGCTATTGAGAGTCATAACTGTGTCATTGGTAGTGGTCTCAATCTGCTCGTAGTTCATTCGTGAGAATGGCTGCTTATTCTCAAACACGCCACCTAAAGTGATAGAATGTTTACCAAAAGTATGGAAGAACTGAATACCATAGCGCAAACGCAAGCTATTGGCTTTCAGGGTTTCCACCTGTCTCACAGAGTCCAACGAAGCATTAGTAAAGTTGAGGCTTCTCGTTTGCTCAATGTCGCCAAACATATAGTAGGCGTTCACACCCAAAGCAACCCAATCACAGATGTTAAAACTCAAACCACCATATACTTGTGTGAAGCCACCCTCGCCACGATACCCCTTAGAGAAATAGTAATCAGAGTTGATAGAGTCAACCAATGCAAAATCATATCCCACGGCCGAATATGGGTTCACGCCCAATGACATGGCAATATATCTACGCCAGAGAGGGAACTGCATGGTGATCTGCTCCAAGTTGCCATTGACCTTGTTGCGCTGACCACTGGCATCGCCATAATTGGTATAGAGGAATGATCCAGCAATATCAAACATAAAGGTAAGCGAGTCGCAAGCTGTATAAGAAGCAGGTTGCGCTGGGTTGATGACCTTGTTGGAGCGCATACCAACCCCTACTCCACCCATTGCACGGTAGGCGTTAGGCAAATTACTATTCAATTCACCATAGCCAAAACGGGAAGAAGGCGATGATGTGGCGTTTTGTGCCCATGCTCCAACCGAAAGCATGCCCGCAAGTAATATCAGTAAATATCTTTTCAAAACAGTGTTAATTTTATGAATCAATTATTTGTGTTGTACTCTAATATACGATTTAGTCCAATCAATACCAAATGTGGCTCTCCTATCACCTCTTGTCGCTTCATAGCATCTAATATATAAGGTGCGTGACCTCCCGTGATATATGTGGTAAATAATGTCTTTTGATCTTTCAACGAACGCATATACCCCTTTACTTCAAATACTATGCCACGAACAACTCCCACAGCGATAGCTTCGCGGGTATTCTTGCCAAACAGCGGACGGAAAGCATTCTCCTCCACCTCTACGAGTGGCAGTTTTTTTGTCATTTGGTTCAATGCAGTCAAACGCATCTTCATACCAGGAGCTATATTGCCCCCCAAGAATCCTTGCTCTGCCGACACGAAATCGTAGGTTATTGCTGAGCCCGCATCCACAATCAAGAGGTTGGTATTCGGACTAAGGTAGGAAGCTCCTACCGCCGAAGCAATACGGTCATGACCTAGCGTTTCAGGCGTCTGATAGCGATTAGCTATAGGCAATGGCGTGAGGTGGTCAAACAAAATAAAGTGTTTTGACAATCTGTGCAACGCATTCACCACAGCTGGCTCAATGTTCGCCACCGAAGAGACGATGCTATTTTTGATGGGATACAACGAGAACAATCGCTCTACATCCACACTCGTAAACGAGCGGTACAGCAAGTTCTTCACGATCACGCCGTCCTTAAACAGCGCCACCTTCGTCCTCGAATTTCCCTGATCAATACACAAATTCATGCCTCTAATCTCTCGCCTTTAACCTATAAACTGTAGCGAAGCGTCCTCTAAACTCAAGCGCTCCGCGCTTACGCTTCATACAAGAAGCGCTTAATACTCTTCTTAGGTGTCTTCTCAAACTCGTGGGTGTATAGCTTAACGATGCTAATCTGCTCGTATGCAGCCAACTCAGCATTCACCAACTTGCGGTTCTCTTCCATCACAGCCTCCAATTGCTCTTGTGTCAGCTTATCTGCATCCACTGCCTCAAAGTCAGGACAAACCAATGCCACCAATCGTGTATCCTCTTTCTGCAATACCAATGACTCCAACACGTATGGCATATTGTTGATCTTAGCCTCAATCTCTTCAGGATAAATATTCTGTCCACTAGGACCAAGCAACATCGTCTTGCAACGACCTTTGATATAGATAAAGCCATCCTCGTCAATTGTTCCCAAGTCGCCAGTACGCAACCAACCATCCTCCGTAAACGACTGAGCAGTAGCCTCTTCGTTCTTGTAGTAGCCTGCCATCACATTCTCGCCACGCACTTGAATCTCACCCACGCCCTCGGCATTCGCATCTGCAATACGAGCCTCCATATAGCCCCCTAGCACTTGTCCGCAAGACTGCGAGCGAAAGTTCTGCCATGGAGTAAAACTGATGAGCGGAGCTGTCTCGGTCATACCATAACCAATGGTCAATGGGAACTTGATGCGGCGCAAAAAAGCCTCCACCTCTGCGTTTAATGGCGCACCACCAATAATGATTTGCGAGAACTCCCCACCAAAAGCATCCATCAATTTCTCGCGAATCTTACCCAATACCACTTGATCCAACAATGGCACTTTCAGCACCCAACTAACAGGAGTCTTCGATATCTGTGGCTGAATCATCTTCTTATAGATTTTCTCTAGGATCAATGGCACACTCAAGATCACCGTTGGCTTCACCTCTGCAAACGCCTTCAACAAGATCTTAGCCGAAGGAGTACGACCAATCAAATAGGTATGTCCACCGGCTGCCAAACAAGCCAAGAAGTCAAACGCACATCCATACGCGTGTGCCAATGGCAAGAAAGCCACGTGGCGGCAACCTGGGAACACCAAGTTGGTAGTCAAGCCAAACAATATGTTGCCCGCCAACGCATTCATTGGAGTCATCACACCCTTGCTAAAGCCAGTGGTACCTGAGGTATAGTTAATCGAAGCCAACTCTGCATTGCTGCGCTCAGCATACTTCAAATCATCTTGGGTATAACCATTAGGATATTTCTCTGCAAACAACTGCTCAATAGTCATCTTATCTACCGCTTGCTCCATTGGCAAACGACTGATAATCATGTCCATATTATTGAGCGACAGAACTGCCTTCAAGTCAGGTACTTGCTCCGCATCGATATTCTCCCAAATCAAGTCCGTGATAAAGAGCAACTTACTCTCCGAGTGGTTCACAATATGAATGGCATCATTGGCCTTAAAGTCTTGCAGTATGGGCACGATGATTGCACCATAGGTCACAGTTGCCAGGAAAGTGGTCACCCAGTTCGCATTATTCTTGCCCATCACGGCCACTTTGTCGCCTTGCTTGATGCCAGCTTGCTTAAATAGCAAATGCACCTTAGCAATATTCTCCGCCAATTGTGCATAGGTCAAAGTATTGGTAGTTCCATAATCGGTTACAGCTTCCAAAGCCCAATTCTCGCGAAACGACTTCTCGTAAATCTTAATTAGATTTTGTTCTGGTTTGCTTAGCATATCTTGATATATTTTATTCTATTAATAATTAAAACACTTCTGGTACATCCCACGAATCATCATTCACATTAGGAAGACCCAATGGCTGAATTGACACCACCGAATCCACCACATACTGACTATTACCACGCCATGGCAACACCCCCAAGTAACGCTTCCAATGCAACTTAATTTGGCGACTCGAACTATTCTCAATTTGACGTGCTACTCGCTCATCTTCAACCGAGAATTTAAACTCATTCGACTGAATCGTCGCACTCGTATTGCGCGAATTATAACCAGTCTGAATCATCTTGCCTTCATAAGTTTTGAAGATAAATCCCTCATTCTGAAAGTAATTAATATCACCCTCGTTTACCCCCTGACTATAGATAAAGAAGAACTTGAAGAACACAAAGATCCCCAATCCTAAAACAAGCACACTTGACAAAATGGCCACCACTTTAGCAGATGTTTTCATAATTACCTCCTTTTTCTTAATTAAGCGCCATAGGCGCTGCAAAGGTACAAAAAAAAAACGGAATGTACAAATATTTTGTACAATATCCAATATTTTTAATGATTATTTAACCTCGTTTATGCTTTTTGCGATACGATACAGCAAGTATAGTTGTGCGAAGTATTGTCTATTTGCATGAATTTAGCGCCATTCGAATCGGCTAATGCAGCATGGAGATCGTTAATGATTCCCGTACCTTTCATCTTCAGGAATGCCTCTTTTCGTGTCCAAAGGCGTGTGAATGCCCAATCTGGTTGTGAAGCAGAGAGAATAGCCTCCTGCTCGAGTGAGTCCATCGTCTTCTTCACAAGATTCACTTTCAACGAACGGACGACCTCAATATCAATACCTATCGGCTGATTACTAACCGCTACAGCAATACCCGATTTGCAGTGCGAGATGGAGAAATAAGGGCCATTCTTGATAGATGGTGCACCATATTCGTTGTAGTCGAAGGTGGGTGTAGAGTGTAGGGTGTAGGGGGCAGAGGCGAGTAGTTGCTGCAACATCTCATAGGATTTGAGGCAGCAATACTGACCAAACAGATGGGTAAACCGCAGGGCTTGTTCGCGCCTTTGAGCAGATACCAATGGCAGTAAGCGAGCCACCTCTTGCTCGCTACATTGTGTCATATCGTCAAAGATTTGATACAGCATTTCTTGTTTATACTACACAAATTTCTTGGCAAAGGTAAACATTTTTTGGCAAATGTGCAAAAAAAAGCCACCCAATCCTACAAATCAGGTGACTTTTTAATTAATTTTGCTTTTCTGACGCCTTGTTTTCCTCGTCTGTAGCAGGAATAGTCAATGCTTCGCCTTTTCTATTGTAGAAATGAGTTTCGAGCATTCCTAAACTTTGGTTTTCAATGGTATGGACTCCATATTTGCAACGCCATTGCTTCTTCATGCTCCACATGCCTTTTGATAAATAGGCATATATGTATGGATGCACATGCAGGCGCAAACCTCTGCCATACAGTTGCTTCATTGTTTCTATCTGCTCTTTAAGTTGATCCGTAAAGAGGATAGAGGGCTGAACTTTTCCCTTTCCTAAGCATGTTGGACAGGTCTCCATCACTTGCATTTCCACCGCTGGGCGCACGCGTTGACGCGTGATTTGCATGAGTCCAAACTTACTGAGAGGCAATATGTTATGTTTTGCCCGGTCGTTATCCATCAACTCGCGCATACGGTCATAGAGCGCTTGTTGATTAGCTTTGTCATCCATATCAATGAAATCCACGACAATGATTCCACCAATATCCCTTAGACGAAGTTGATGCACGATTTCATCTGCTGCGAGCATATTGAAATGAAATGCATTTTGTTCTTGGTCTTCGAAGAGTTTCTTACTTCCAGAATTGACGTCAATGGAGAAGAGCGCCTCGGTTTTATCCATGATGAGGTATCCGCCTTTTTTGAATCCTACTGTACGTCCCAGCCCCGTTTTCATCTGACGTGTGATGTCAAACTTATCAAAGATAGGTTGGTCACCCGTATGCAGTTTTACCACTTTGGAGGACTCCGGTGCAATGAGATCAAGGTATTGCTTGATTTCTTCGTACACCTCTTTGTCGTTCACGTGAATACTCTGAAAATTAGGTGAGAATATATCACGAATGATACCGATTGTTCGCCCTAATTCTTCGCTAATGAGGCTAACTGGTTCTTTGCGTTGGAGCGTGCGCACACTATCTTCCCAACGCTTCACGAGGACACGCAGTTCATTGTCTAGCTCGGCTACTCGTTTGTCTTTTGCCACAGTGCGTACAATCACACCAAATCCCTGAGGCTTAATGGATTGTACGAGTTGTTTAAGACGTCCTTTCTCGGCATTGCTACTGATTTTGCTGCTAACCATCACCTTATCTATAAAAGGTATCAACACAAAATTGCGTCCCGTAATAGATATTTCGGCACTCAATCTTGGTCCTTTTGAGTTGATAGGTTCTTTGGTTACTTGCACCAAAATCGTATCCCCCACTTTCAGGTAGTCGGCTATCTGTCCTTCTTTTCCACAGGCTGGTTGTCGCTCTATTTTATGGATTTCAGGTATTCTCCTTCGGTCCGAAACCAGTTTTGTAACGTACTTCTGCTGTGTGAGAAACTCAGTTCCTAAATCAAGGTAGTGCAGAAAAGCTTCTTTCTCATGTCCTACATCCACAAAGGCTGCATTCAACGCCGGCATAATCTTTTTGACCCGACCATAGTAGATATTTCCTACTGCAAAGGTGTCCACACCGCGTTTCTCGCGATTAACCTCCATCAGGCGATCATCTTCTGTCAGCGCTATTGCAATCTCTTGTGGGCTTACATCCACAATCAATTCGCTTTTCATATGTCAATAAATTAAAAAAAATGCCTTGTGGCAACCTATTTGCGCCCAAATAGGAATGAACCACAAAGCTGTTAACAGAGCGTCAAAGCTTACTTATGCTTATGACGATTCTTGCGCAAACGTTTTTTACGTTTGTGGGTAGACATCTTATGTCTTTTGTGCTTCTTACCGTTTGGCATAATTGTAAATTTATTAATAGATTATTTTAAAATTTCTGTAAAGCTATCAGCTGGTTTGAACGATGGAATCTTGTGCTCTGGAACAAGGATTGATTCGTTCTTAGTGATATTGCGTGCTACCTTAGCAGCGCGAGTCTTTGTAGCGAAGCTACCGAAGCCACGTAGATAAACTGCCTCACCTTCAGCTACAGTCTTTTTGATGTTGCTCATTGCAGACTCTACCACATTCATGATGGTAGTTTTGTCATAACCAGTTTGGATTGCAATAGCGTTAACGAGTTCTGCTTTTGTCATAATAATTTTATATTTAATAAGTTATACTTTTTTCTCTCTAAAAAAGCGAATTTGCCCACGTAAAATCGCAAATCGGGTGCAAAGGTACTATAAATAAATGAATTATGCAAGAAATTTGATAAAAAAAGTTATTTTTTTTTATTTCTGTAGATTTTTATGAAAAAAAGTAGTATCTTTGCAGAGTGAAGCATAATGCACTGATTATGAACAAGGAGCTGCTGCATAATAAATTGATTGAGTGGTACGAACAAAATCATCGTATCCTGCCTTGGCGTGAGACGGATGATCCATACAAGATTTGGATTTCAGAGATTATTCTTCAACAAACTCGTGTGGCTCAAGGTATGGAATACTACCATCGCCTCATCACACGATTCCCTGATATTCAGTCGCTTGCTCAGGCTCATGAGGACGAAGTCTTGCTCTACTGGCAAGGTCTCGGCTACTACTCGCGTGCTCGCAATCTGCATAAGGCGGCGCAGTTGATGAAAAACCACGCGATTTTTCATCAGGAGATGAGGCTATTAGGCGATAAGGCGAGAGGCGAGGAGATATTCGCTGCGCTCAAGAGTATGCCAGGTGTTGGCGATTATACCGCAGGAGCGATTGCTTCCTTTGCTTTCAATCTCCCCTACCCTGCCTTGGACGGCAATGTCTATCGCGTTCTCTCGCGACTCTACGACTGTGAAATAGCCTTTGACACCACCCAAGGCAAAAAACATTTTCGCCAATTGGCAGAAGAGTTGTTAGATAAAGAGCGTCCTCGTCTCTTTAATTCAGCTATTATGGAGTTGGGTGCCTTGCACTGCGTACCTACCGCACCGGATTGCTCTACTTGTCCGCTCAACACTTGGTGCAAAGCATTGACTAACAATACGGTAGAACTATTGCCGGTACGCAAGCCTCGTCCAAAAGTGCGAGATAGATACTTGGAGTACACCATATATATCGCGCGCGATAAGACAACCCTCATCCACCAACGCAAAGAAAACGACATATGGAAACATTTGTGGGAGTTTGTGTGCGCAGAGCGCACAGGCGAAGAGGCGATAAGGCGAAAGGTTAAAGGCGAGAAAATATTGGAGCTGACGCATGTGCTTTCGCACCAGAAGTTGCACGCTCGGTTCGTAATAAAAAACGTGTCAGAACTCCCTGAGATTCCTGACACGGTAGTGGTTAGTTTGTCTGATTTAGATAATTATGCTTTCTCTCGTTTAACGCTGAAAGCGATAGAGAAACTACTCATCCCTCATCGTTTATTTCTGCCCCCTAAACAGTAGCCCGCAGAACATTCACTAGTTAGTTCGGTGGACGACATAACAAAAGGGGACTGATCATCATACAATCCCACACAAATTAATGTTTAGCGATTTACTTTTGAAACTTACCGACTAGTTTAATTGCCCAGAACACGAGCCAGTCAGGAGTGTGCTTGAGCAATGGCGTTGCCAGCCAATTGAGGAAACCCGGAGTGTCGGCTTTCTTACCGCGGAACAGTTTCTTCAGGGCGCGCTTCACCAGTTTCTCTGGTGGAATAGATACCGTCAGGTTGACTGCCAAACGACGCAGATGAGGTGCCAAGCCAAACAAAGCTGTATCTACAGCCCCTGGAGCCATCACGGTGATATTCACGCCTTTAGGTTTGAATTCATACCAGAGTGATTTAGAGAAATTGTAGATAAATGCCTTGGTAGCATTGTAGGTCTGAATACCTGGCATAGCCATCCATGCGGACATGGAAGACATATTGAGGATATATCCTTTTTGGCGTGGTTTGCGGCAGAGTTTTTGCGCTTTTTCCTCCTCGGTGAGTTGACGGTTGATCATCTCCTCGCCAAAGAGACGAGTGAGTTTAGCTACCGTGATCATATGCAGGTTGAGCATAAGCTCAATGCGCTTCATACTGGTCTCGCAATAAGGGTTGAAGAAGAACACACCTGCATTGTTGATGAGGATATCCACGACGAGGTTGTTGTCCTTGCAGTATTGGAGCAATTGCTCCGCTGCATCTTGCTTGGAGAGGTCGGCATAAAGAGCAGTAGTCTTTACGCCATATTGAGCTGCGAGGTCAGCAGCTACTTTCTTTTGTTCCTCCTCTTGGTTGCTAACCAACAGAAGATCAATATGATAATCGCGCGCCAATTGGGTGGCATATTGGAGTCCAATACCCGATGATGCGCCTGTAACGAGTGCAAGCATATTTCTTTAAGTTGAAAGTTTATAGTTGAAAGTTTAAAGGCAAGGCGGCTATGTCGCAGTACCTCGCCTATAACCTATAGCGTAGCGTCCTATAGCCTCAAAGAGGCGTCCTATAACCTACTTTTCAGGATACCACATTTGTTCGTACTTGAGTGCTTCTTTCTTGAGGTACTTAGGGATATCCTTGTCGCACTCGTGGCACTTCATATCAAGGGTGTACATACGCGCTACACAGTAGTTAGAGCGTTTGCACTCAGAGTGGTATTGTTCCTCACGCATCTTATTCACGAAGTCGGTGTCGCGCACGAGTGCGTGTCCAATCTGCACAAAATCAAAGCCAGCAGCGAGGGCTGTCTCTGCATTCTCGCGTCCCATCACACCACCTACATAGATGAGTGGCATCTTGAGCGCCTTGCGGAATTGCTTAGCTGTATCGAGGAAGAAGAGCTCTTTGAAAGGTACAGTAGGAATCATCAAGTGACCAACAAAGCGCAATGCAAGGCGTAGCCACCAGAAGGTCCAAGGGTTCATGTAGTGAGCGAGTGTCTTGATAGGCATCGCACCACCCATGACAGTGAAAGGTGCTTTGCTCACGAAGCCCGCAGTGAGAACGAGTGCGTGAACGCCATGTTTCTCAATCTCTTGTGCGATACGGATGCACTCCTCTACTTTCAGTCCCGACTTAAAGCCGTCGTACATATTGGTCTTGACTACCACCGCCATATCGTCGCCTGCGTGCTCCATCACCTCTGCCATCACTTCGTTCATGAAGCGCATACGATTCTCAAGCGAACCTCCGTACTCATCGTGACGATGGTTGGTATATGGCGAAAGGAATTGCGAAATCAAATAACCATGACCTGCATGAATCTCTACGCAGTCGAAACCGCACTCACGGCAGAAGTCCACCGCATGACCAAACGCCTTGACAATATCCTTGATTTCTTCTTTCTTCAGTGCGCGATGCAAAGTTGGCGAATAGAGGTTGAAACCTGTACTAGCACCAACTGGCATACATTTGCAAGTATAGAAGTGAGTCATATTACCGCAGTGCCCAAGCTGAATACTTGCTTTTGCTCCCTCAGCATGAATGCCATCGGTGAGTTTTTTGAGGTCTTCCTTGATTTCGTCGTGGATATAGAGTTGACCGTCGAAAGAGACACCCGAACGAGTGACAGAGCAGTATGCCACCGTGGTCATCGCTGCACCACCGCGTGCTACGGCAGTATGATAATTGTAGAGATCTTGACTAGGTTTGTTGCCGTATGCCATATTTTCAAAAGCGGCAGAACGGATAGCGCGGTTGCGCAAAGTGATAGGACCGAGTTTGTGCTCAGTGAAGAGGAGGTTGCTCATCGTAGTATAATCTAGTATCGGGAGTCACGAATCGAGAGTCGTGAGTCCAGTTAATATATAAACGGAATGATTCGTTTGAGTTTCTTCTCGTCAAATTCGTCTGCGAATTCTTGTTTGTAGCGATGATAGATAGAATTCGCACGTGGAACGAGGTTGCAGCATGAGAACCAGAAGAAGCTCAAGCCAGCCCAAGACCATGTCAAGATAGCAAAGCCCAACCACTCGGTAATCTCGCCCAAATAGTTAGCACTAGTGACATACTTATACATGCCCTTCTTAGGTAAATAGTGATTGGTATCACCTGGTTTGCGTAAATGGCGAATCACATGGTCAGAATGCATATTAATCGCCCAACCACAGATGAAGACAAGTACACCAAGAATAAAACGCCAATCTGTTAACCAGGAAGTAGCATATGGCGCAAACTGTGGAGCTAAATGGAAGAGCCAATAGCCTTGTATATAACCATTTACGAGATTCCATATAACTGAAAATGCCATGATAATGATAGGCATCTTGCTATTACCTTTCAGCAGGAATGGGAAAATAAATGAGCGTTGGAAATAGTGGAATTGGAATATCAAAAAGAAAATCAGATATGGCAGTTGAAACTTGACTTCTGACATAGCCCAAAGGTACAACATGACCACAAAGACAGGCATCTCCATCAAGCACCACCCTACCTTATTATTGATTGCTGGTCCCCACTTCTCAGTACGCATCTTACCATAGCCCGCATCTACGAAATAGAGCGCAACAAACACCACTAATCCTACAAGGAAAAGTATAAAAAGGAAATTATGAAATGATTCCAAAGCAGTAGATATTTCCATAAGCACTATTTTTTAGGCGGCTAGGCTATGGCGACATGGCAATAGACTAGAAGCAAATTAGGGCACAAAGATACTAAGATTTTTCGAGATAACCAAATAAATATTAATTATTGTTATATTTTTCGTGTTTTTTGACTGATAAATAAGCCAATAATGATAATAATTATACCTACTATTTTCCAAATAGGCAGTATTTCATCAAACAGCATCCACATGAGCAATGCCGTAAAAATAGGGCGCACATTATTGAATACGTTCGCGCGCGTGACACCTATCTTTCTCACCGTATAGCAAAACAAGATAAACGCTACCACCGACGCAAAGATAGCTAGATAGAGAACGGCTAGCCATGGAGTAGTATGCTGTAGCCATGGTGTAGCATGGTGTAGAAGTTGATTGCCCTCGGTAAAGCCCCACAATGGATAGAAGAGACATAGCGAAAACAACTGTACATAGAAGACTATCGTCAATGGCGAATAATGAGTGGGGATACGGCGCAAAACGATAGAATAACTCACTGACATACTAACCGTTATAATGGCAAGTAATATTCCCCAACGACTACCCAATGCAAAATCATCCGACCCTATAAGCAATAGCATCAGCATACCTATCGTGGAGAGCAAAATACCGATAATATTGTTTCGCGTAATATGTTCGCGCAATAAGACGAACGCAAAGATGGGAGCCAGCACAGGCTGCGTACTCAACAGCGCTTCTGCAATTGTAGGAGAAGCAAAGCTCTGGTAGGTATATGTCTCAAAGATAAAATACAGAAATGGTTGAAACAATCCACCCAGCATAAAGAGCGGTATATCCCGCTTATCCACTCGCTGTAATCCTACTATATCACTCTTGCGAAACACTAATCCCACTAGCAACATCAAGAGAACAGCCAACGTGAATCGTATTACAATCAAGGTCAGCGGTGTGAAGACCAACAATGCCTCTTTCACTGCTATTCCTGCACCTGCCCAGATGAGCATCGCAATGATAATGGTAAGGTATGGAAGCATACTACTCTCGCTTTTTATCCTTATAGAAAGGTAGCAACACAAAATAATTGATCACCCCAGCCAAAGCTATAGCCGCTATTCCAGCCCACTCTTCCGACATATGCAACCAAATCAGTACATTCAAGAATATCAATTGAATAACATAATTCAACGCACGTCCAAACAAAAATCCTCCTGCATTCTTCAACGTTGGACGTACACGAAATGTATAAAAACTGGTCATCAGATAGTTATACACCATCTCTATCACGAATCCCACAGTGAAAGCAACAGATGTGAGCCACGTATCTTCTGCCCACTTCGTTTGAAAAATCCCCAACAACACGTAATAGATACCATACTGCAAGCCCGTTCCCAATGCTCCCACGAGCACGAAACGAACGGCAGAACGATATTTCAAAGGCAATCGCCCAGTGAGGGTTTTCATGTTGATAATTATACTTGTTTTATTTCTTTACCTTGACAGAAACGGTGTTGAATATGGCGGTCATCGCCCAGATAAACAAAACGCTCTAATCGCTCTATAGGCGATGAGGCGATGAGATGATGAGGTGAGAGGCAAAGGTCATCAATGACGAGTGCATCGAATGCATATCCTTTTTCAAAACTGCCCACCTTTCCAAAAAGCGAACCTCCAACCTTTGTTGCCATATAAAAGACCTCTGAAAGTGTCAAGAAAGGATACTTGCCATCAGAAGCTGTATATTGCAACTTGCTCATCTGCACCGCATACTGCATCACACGGAACATACTGAGATGATGCCCCCCTGCAATATCCGAACCCAAAGCCACATTCACTCCCTGCTGCAATAACTTGCGCACAGGTGCTATACCAGAAGCCAAATTACAATTGGATGTTGGACAATGCACCGCATATACATTCTGCTCACGCATCAACTGGAGTTCTTCGCCATCCGTATAACAACAATGTGCCATCAACGTAGGCGTCTGACCAAACAATCCATAGCGATAATAGGCATCCCCATAGCATGATGACTCTGGTTCTAACTCTTTGACCCAAGCAATCTCCTGCTTATTTTCGCTTAAATGCGATTGAACAGGCAATAACGTCTGCTTTGCCACTTCTCCCATGCATCGCAACATCTCTGGCGTACATGATGGAATGAAACGAGGCGTGATAATCGGCTTCACCAAAGGCATCGAAGCGAGTGAGTCTATCAAGGTTTGTATGCCAGCCGCCCATTCAGCAGATGTATTGCACAAGTTGGCTGGAGCATGTCGATCCATACCCACTAACCCTATCCATGCGCCCATACCTGCCTCATCAAACGTGCGAGCAAGAATATGAGTTGCCAGAGTATGGACAGTGGCAAACACTGCAGCACGCATAGTACCTTGACGCCACAGTTCCGAAACAAAAGAATGGTAGATTGTTTCGGCATACGCTTCATCTGCAAACTTTGCCTCCTCTGGAAATACATAGGTATTGAGCCAAGGTAGCAGTTGCATATCCATAGCCACACCCATATTCGCAAACTGAGGTGCATGCACATGCATATCGTTCATAGCAGGGATCAGAAGCTTATCCCCAAAATCCACCAATTGGTCATAGGCAAAATCTTCAGGAAGTGTATGATACACCCCCTGAATGATTCCGCAGTCATCCACTGCTATATATCCTCGCTCGTACACATCAAAATGTGTAGGTGAGGAGGTAAACAATATGTTTGCTTGATATACTATCACTAATTACATGATTGCATTGAGCATCTCATCCATGGCAGCAGCAAGACCTTCTACGTTGCGCCCGCCAGCAGTAGCCATCCATGGTTGACCGCCGCCACCGCCTTGGATATGCTTAGCAGCCGACTTGATGATCTGACCTGCGTTCTTTCCCGCATCTACCAATGGTTGCGATAGAACCACAGTAATCATGGGTTTGCCTTCCCACTCGGTAGCACCAACGACTGCGAACTTCACATCCGTAAACTTGCCTTTCAGCAACATGGGCACGTTACGCAGCAAGTTTGCATCTACAGTACCTTCCACGCGCACCAGTTTAATACCATTGTAGTCCTCTGCCTTTGCAATCAGTTCATCGCGGAAACGCTCTACTTTCTCAGCCATGAAGGCCTCAATCTGCTTCTTCAAGCCCGCGTTCTCATCAATGGCTTTGCGGATAGCGCCTGCCAAGTCTGGAGCGTTGTTGAACAGCGCACGCAGACCGCCAATCATATCCACTTGTTTGTAGTAGAGTTCATCGGCCTTGGCTGCTGTCACTGCCTCAATACGGCGAATACCCGCAGCCACACTGGTTTCCATCACAATGCGCACCGCACCAATCTTACCCGTGCTTGCCACGTGGCAACCACCGCACAACTCTGCCGATGGACCGTACTTGATGACACGTACCTCATCGCCATATTTCTCGCCGAAGAGTGCCATAGCACCCATTTCTTTGGCTTTCTCTATTGGAGTGTTACGACATTCCTCAAGAGGCAAGTCTTGGCGAATCATCTCGTTGGCAAGCATCTCCACTTGGCGAAGCTCCTCCGCACTCACTTTCTGGAAGTGTGAGAAGTCAAAGCGCAAGCTGTCTGCCGATACGAAGCTACCCTTCTGCTCCACATGCTCGCCCAATACCTGACGCAGAGCGTAGTGTATGATATGCGTAGCAGTGTGGTTGCAAGCAATGGCTTGACGACGAGCGACATCTACCTCAGCCATCATCTTGCTCTTGATATTCTCAGGCAATTCTGCACAAAGGTGTACTGCCAGATTGTTCTCACGTTTGGTATCTAACACGCGCACATTACCCAATGTACCCGAATCGCCTACCTCACCACCCATCTCAGCGTAGAATGGGGTTTGGCTGAGCACAACTTGATAGAGTTCTTTGCCTTTTTGGTTCACCTTGCGGTAGCGCAGCACTTGTGTCTCGCATTGCAGCACGTCGTATCCATCAAACTCTGTCTCACCTTCGCTAATCACTACCCAGTCGCCCAGTTCTTGTTTGTTGGCTTGACGTCCCATCTCTTTTTGGTGCTCCAATGCCTTGTTGTACTCTTCCTCATTGGTTGTAAAGCCGTTCTCGCTGAGAATCAATTGAGTAAGGTCGAGAGGGAAACCGTATGTATCTTTCAATGTGAACACATCCACACCCGAGATCTCTTTGCCCTTGGCCTCTTTCATGAGTTTGTCGAGCAAAGAGATACCCTTGTCCAAGGTACGGAGGAAGCCATCCTCCTCGCTCTTGATAACAGGAGTGATTTGTCCTTCTTGTTTCACGAGTTCTGGATAAGCTACACCCATGTCGGCAATGAGTTGTGGCACCAGTTTGTACATAAACGCCTCGCGTTGGCCGAGGAAGGTATAGCCATAGCGCACAGCACGGCGAAGGATTCGGCGAATCACATAACCTGCCTTCTCGTTGCTTGGCAACTGACCGTCTGCAATAGCAAAAGCGATAGTACGGATATGATCGGCAATCACGCGCATAGCCACATCCACTTTCTCCTCTTTGCCATATTCAGCACCGCAAATCTCGCCAATCTTCTTCAACATTGGTTGGAATACATCGGTGTCGTAGTTGGACTGTTTGCCTTGCATGGTGCGCACGAGACGCTCAAAGCCCATACCGGTGTCAATCACGTTGTATGGAAGTGAGTCGAGTGAGCCATCGGCTTTGCGATTGTATTGCATGAACACGAGGTTCCAAATCTCAATCACTTGTGGGTGATCTTTGTTCACAAGTTCACGACCAGAGATAGCTGCTTTCTCCTCTTCGCTACGGCTATCCACGTGAATCTCTGAGCAAGGACCACAAGGACCTGTATCGCCCATCTCCCAGAAGTTGTCGTGCTTATTGCCATTGAGGATATGGTCAGCAGGCAAGTGCTTTGCCCAGATGCTAGCAGCCTCATTATCACGCTCGATGCCTTCCTCTGGCGAACCTTCGAAGACGGTCACATAGAGGTTCTTTGGGTCAAGTTTGAGCACATCCACAAGGTACTCCCATGCCATGTCGATGGCACCCTGCTTGAAGTAGTCACCAAATGACCAGTTGCCAAGCATCTCGAACATGGTGTGGTGGTAGGTATCGTGACCTACTTCCTCGAGGTCATTATGCTTACCACTCACGCGGAGGCACTTCTGCGAGTCCGCTACGCGAGGATATTGAATAGGGTCGTTGCCAAGGATGATACCCTTCCAAGGGTTCATACCTGCATTGGTAAACATCAGTGTTGGGTCATCCTTGATGACCATAGGTGCTGAAGGTACAATCTTGTGTCCTTTCTTCTCAAAATAATCCAAAAAGGATTGTCTAATCTCTTGACTTGTCATATATTTTATTATATTAATCTACTGGTACAAATTTCTCAACGTGATACTCACGCTTCACTTCTTTCACTTCCACTACTAATTGGTTAGCAGTCAGTTCGGTATTTTGTTTGCGTGTCTTCAGCACATCTATTGCGGTATAGATTGCGTGCAGCATACTCGTCTCCGATGCCTCGTTCTTGCCAGCGATCGCATAGGCAGTTCCATGGTCTGGGGAGGTGCGAACTACACGCAAACCAGCCGTAAAGTTCACGCCGCTCATATCCAACGCTTTGAAGGGTGCCAAACCCTGATCATGATACATGGCCAACACCGCATCAAAATGGTTGTATTCACCTGCGCCAAAGAAGCCATCTGCTGAATAGGGGCCAAATGCCCAGATGCCGGCCTCTTGTGCTTGAGCAAGAGCAGGACGTATCACCTCTTGTTCCTCTTTGCCTATTAAACCATTGTCGCCAGCATGTGGATTCAATGCCAACACAGCAATACGAGGTTTGCGACAAGAGAAATCCGTTTGCAAGGTTTTATTCAACACTTGCAATTTGGCCATGATATTCTCCACAGTCACCTTTTCGCTCACTTGTGCAATAGGGGTATGGTTGCATAGCAATGCAACGCGCATACGGTCGCTAAGCATCATCATTAGAGAGTCAGTAGATGGTAGATCGCTGCGCTGTAGATCGGCTGCGCCTGTAGATGGTAGGAACAGATGAGTGAGGTACTCGGTATGACCCGAATAGCGGAATTGGTCGCATTGGATATTATCCTTATTGATTGGCGCTGTCACCAGGGCGTCCACCAATCCTTGTTGCAAGTCTGCTGTCGCGCGTTGCAAACTCTTCAACGCAGCCTGTCCTGCCTCTGGAGTAGCGATACCCAACTGCAATGGCGTATCATCGCTATAACAGGTAATCATATTCAAACGACCATCTTTCGCTTGCTTAGGGGAGTCTATAATATTCCATTGGATATTATGCAACTCCTCACCGAGGGTCTTTGCATGCAGGCGTGCCACTTTGGCATTGCCGTATACGATAGGGCGACATATCTCGCAGATATGAGGATTAATCAAACTCTTGAGGATAATCTCATACCCTACTCCATTGATATCACCCGCTGTAATTGCTATAATCGGTTTCATATGCCTTGCCTTTAAACTCTAAACTCTAATCTATCTGCGTAACTTTATCGTATTGCAGTTTTTCGAAATCAAATGGCTTACGCTCTTCATTCTTGTAGCCTAGCGACATCACGCACAGCACAGTGAGGTCCTCTGGCAGATTAGTCAACTTGCGTACCAAGTCCTCAGCGCCTTCTCTTTGATACACATGGCACCAACATGCACCCAGTCCTTGGTCTGCAGCAGCGAGCCAGATATTTTGCGCAGCAATAGCCGCATCGCATTGCCATGTGTCAATCACGCTCGTGTCCGCAGCTACTACGATACCCGCCATAGCGGTATCAAACATACCACTGCCATACGTACGGCAACCGGCTAACTGACGCAATATCTCTTGATTGGTTATCACTACAAAACGCCAAGGGTTCATACGTTTGCCCGCTGGCGACATCAGCGCACAACGAACTATATAATCCAATTTCTCTTGCTCTACAGGTTGGTCTGTATATTTCCTATACGAACGACGTTCTTGGCATAAACTTTGAAAATCACGCATAATTAGTCAATTTAACATTTGGGCGACAAAGGTACTAATTTTTTCTCAAATACACAAATAAAATCGAAGATTTTGGCAAAATCTGACAACAAAGTTTTAGCAGTCGTAAAGCATACAACCATTTTTCCAAGAAGGCAGCATTTTCTAGGAGAAGCTTGAAAACAAAAAAGGCAGCTCGTAACGAGCTGCCTTAAACTTAATCTTGTGTACTATTTAAAGCACCGATTGTTCATACTCCTTCATGCAGTCTACAAGAGCTTGTACTCCTTCTAAAGTCATTGCATTATAGGTACTTGCGCGGAAGCCACCTACCAATCGGTGCCCCTTGATACCCACCATACCTTTGGCTGTAGCAAACTTGAAGAAGTCATCTTGCAAATGTGCATACTCAGGCTTCAACACAAAGCAGATATTCATCATTGAGCGGTCCTCCGCCTTAGCTGTACCCTCAAAGATCTTGCTCTCATCAATAGCCTTGTAGAGCAATTCTGCTTTAGCCACATTACGCTCCAATGCAGCCTCCAATCCACCATTAGCCTTCAACCAACGAAGAGTCAACATAGCGGTATAGATTGGCAATACAGGAGGGGTATTGAACATACTGCCATTCTCTACGTGAGTGCGGTAATCCAACATTGTTGGGATATAGCGACTCACCTTACCAAGGAACTCCTCTTTTACTATCACGAAAGTCACACCAGCAGGTGCCAAGTTCTTTTGTGCACCACCGTAGATGATGTCATATTTGCTTACATCAATTGGGCGAGAGAGGATATCCGAAGACATATCTGCAATCAAAGGCACATTGCCTTTTTTCTCGTAGATAGCTTGGAGTTTCTCGTCAGAGATCTCAGTACCATAGATAGTATTATTAGTAGTAATATGCAAATAATCAGCATCTTGTGGCACTTCGAAGTCCATAGGGATATTATTGAAATTATCGGCAGCTGAGGTTGCCACCTCTACCACTTCGCCAAAAGCTTTTGCCTCTTTGATGGCTTTCTTGGACCACACACCCGTATTGAGGTAAGCAGCTTTCTTCTCAAGGCAGTTGAATGGCACCATGCAGAATTGCAAACTAGCACCACCACCCACGAAAATCACGCGGTAGCCCTCTGGAATATTCAATAGTTCCTTCATCAAAGCTTCTGCCTCATCCACAACAGGTTGGAAATACTTAGCACGGTGAGAAATCTCAAGGATACTCAACCCTTCGCCTTGGAAATCAATAACAGCCTCTGCTGTTTGTTTAATCACTTCTGCTGGCAGGATACTTGGTCCCGCATTAAAATTGTATTTTTTCATGGTTTTATTTATGATTTTTCGTCATTTTCCAATTACTTTTTGTGCCTTCAATGATCTCGCTGTCAGCTTTCTTTACTGCCTCTTTGATTGCAGCTTTTACTTTCTTAGCAGCACCTTTGACATCGGTAATAAATTCCTCTACGAGGTCGGCTTTCTCTACCCAGCAGAGTGCATCTCCCTTCACAGCGGTAGCACCTTGTTCCTTCTCAATAGAAACGACACGGCAATGCTCAAACGCACGAATTGGCTCGATGCCATGAGGTGTTTGCAGGTAGCATACTACATCGCCTTGTTTGTAGAAAGTACCCAAAGCAGGTGCTTTGCTGTCCTCGTTGAAGTCCAACTCCCACATTACTTTACCAGAGAGAGTTGCCTCCAATGGCTCAGCATTAGGATGAAGGATGGCACGTTTGTCAGCCGCGGTTAGCACCTTCACGGGTTGACCACTAGCTGCCGCTTTCTCTATGCGCTCAAAGAGATCCTTATTGAATTGCTCTTTGGCTTGACCTGACTTATACTCGCGATATTGTTTCTCGTGCATAGCGAACTCAAAGAGTTCCTCATCATCTTGACCGCGATCCCAACCATTCTTCTCCATCTCTGCGATGAATTGTGGGAGGACATCAGGATAGAGGGCTTGTGGATCATCGGTATAGAACTCCATATTCTTCTCTTTGGCGAGTTCGATAATCTCTGGTGCCAATGTACCAGGGAGTTTACCTGACTTACCAAGAATCATGCCCCACATAGCAGGGTCCATACGAGTGAATGGTTTCTCACCCATAGACTTGCTATAGAGGTTCATCAGGGCAGCGTTCTTCACATATTGTGAGAATGGAGTTACGAGACATGGTGTACCGAGCATAGGCCAGATACGTTGTACCTCGTCGAAGAGCTCTACGAGGAGTTCATCTTCGCTGAGGGCCGCTTGTCCGCGCTTCACAAGATTGGCGTTGATAGCCGCATGCATACCTTTCAAGTCTGCCATGAGCGAACCCATCATACCGCCAGGAAGGCCGCAACCTACCAGCAGAGAAGTCATCTTGGAGTTACGAGGGTCAATCCAATAGCCGAGGAAGTCGTCAATAAACTCTTGGGTTAATGAGCGTGCTTCCATATATGCTTTCATATTGATATCCTTCACTAGGAAGCCCGCATCCTTGAGCATGGATTGGATGGTGATCACGTCTGGGTGCACCATACCCCAACTGAGTGGCTCCATGGCTACGTCCAACACGTCACCACCTGCTTTTGCTACCTCTAGCATACTAGCTACAGAGAAACCAGGTCCCGAGTGACCGTGGTATTGGATGATGATATCAGGATGTTTCTCTTTGATAGCAGCAACAATAGTACCTAGCATCGCTGGACGACCAATACCTGCCATATCCTTCAGACAGATTTCTTGTGCGCCATTGGCGATAAGTTCCTCTGCAAGGTTGATATAATATTCAGCATTGTGTACCTCAGAATAGGTGATACACATGGTAGCTTGGGCGGTCATGCCCGCCTCTTTTGCCCATTTGATAGAAGGGATAATATTGCGAGGGTCGTTCAAGCCGCAGAAGATACGGGTGATATCTACACCTTGTGCGTGCTTTACCTTATACATCAACTTGCGCACATCAGCAGGCACAGGGTTCATACGCAGTGCGTTGAGACCACGGTCGAGCATGTGGGTTTTGATACCTGCCTCGTTGAAGGGCTTGGTAAAGGTGCGTACTGCTATATTGGGATTCTCGCCGTAGAGTAGATTCACTTGTTCGCTAGCACCGCCATTGGTCTCAACGCGGTCGAAACAGCCCATGTCAATAATCACAGGCGCAATCTTAGCCAACTGATCTTTGCGTGGTACATACTTACCACTACTCTGCCACATGTCGCGATAGACAAGGGAGAATTGAATTTCTTTTTTTGCCATAATGGTTCTTCGTTTGTATGGTATTTTTAATTAATTTAATTCTTGATTAAGCGTTGCCATTGAACGCGACTGCAAAGTTACGCTTTATTTCGCACATACGCAAGCAAAAGACGAAAAATAATAAGAAAATTTCAAAATCGTTGTATATATGGAATATTTTTTGTAATTTTGCACCAAATTTGGCTCATTATAGCCATAATGACCTCTCATTTGCATTGAAATATGGCAAAGCAAGAAGTAAACGAGAATCAAACCATGAAGAATCGTCAGACGATTGTTCGTAGTGTTGTTACTGTGGTAGTACTAGTAGCATTATACCTACTAATACGCCGCTTAAGCGGAGTATTACTACCTTTCCTTATTAGTTTCGTAATAGCCTATATATTGGCTCCTATCGTCAATTTCTTTCAGCATAAATGCCGATTGAAGAATCGCGTATTATCGGTGATTGTCACCATATTATTGGTATTGGGCGTACTGACAGGTCTTGTTGCAGCATTGGTGCCTGCCATCAGTAAGCAGGCTACATCGCTCTCCAATAGTGTCAAGACTTATGTTGCTCAATGGAATGGTAATGAATACTTCTCTGCTGAAACCAACCAACGCATTGAGGAGTTGATTAGAAGTCTTGATATCAAAGCGCTCTTGCAATCCGATGAAGTGCAACAAGGGTTAAGCAAGGTAGCAAACTTCCTAGGAGATGGACTATTGGCAATTGGCAATAGCGTACTAAGTTTGGCAATCGTATTTGTGTGCATCATGTATATCATTTTCCTTCTCATTGATTATGAGAAGATTACACTGAATTGGCACAAGTATATCCCTGCACGTTTTAGCGAAACGATGCAAATGCTGCTTCAAGATTTAGATCGCAACATGAATGCCTATTTCCGTGGTCAAGCACTCATTGCAGCCATCAACGGGTTATTGTTTGCCATTGGTTTTCAAATCATTGGTTTACCAATGGGCATTGGTTTGGGCATTATGATTGGCATACTCAATCTGGTGCCTTATATGCAGATATTAGGTGCTTTTCCTGCCGTGCTATTAGGATTGATTCAAGCCGCAGAGACAGGTCGTCCATTTTGGGTGATATTGCTCTGTATAGCCGCTGTATTTGCCATCGTACAAATTGTTGAGAATATGGTACTTACGCCTACAATTATGGGTGAAGTGACAGGTATGGGACCTGCCTGGATATTGCTCAGTTTATCCATCTGGGGTTCGCTACTTGGTTTTGTGGGAATGATTATCGCGTTGCCACTCACCACACTGCTCATATCCTACTACAAGCGGTTTGTACTGAACCTATCTGATGACATGACACGCACCATATCCACACGAAGAAAATGGTGGTGGAATAAGAAAAAATAATGGATATGAAGATAGCTTTCACCACATCATTACCTGCAGAAGGATTTGTTCGATTGGAGCAACATACACTCTACGCACCATTGGAAGAGGCGGATGTTTTAGTCAGCACATTCGACAAGCCAGTGATGCGGGAGATGATTATGTCAGCCCCTCATCTACAGTTGGTTACAAACTTTGGTGTCGGCTTTAATAATATCGACCTTGAGGCCTGTCGCGAACGCGGTATTCGTGTCACCAATACTCCCCAACCCGTGATTGAGCCTACTGCCGAACTAGCATTTGCTCTCATGCACGATGTGGCAAGGCGCACGGCAGAGTTCGACCGCAAGTTGCGACAAGGCAAAGCCGAGGCATTTGGGGTGATGAACAACCTTAGTCATTCGCTCTATGGCAAGACCTTAGGTATTATTGGAATGGGACGTATCGGACAAGCACTAGCCCGCAGAGCAGTGGCATCGGGAATGAGCATCATTTATCATAATCGCCGTCCGTTAGGCGATGAGGATATAAGGCGATTAGGCTATGAGGCGAGATATATGAGCAAAGAGGAATTGTTGGAAACGGCTGATTTTGTGAGTCTTAACCTACCCTATACACCAGAGGTGAAGCACTTGATAGGAGAACGTGAACTGAAGATGATGAAGAATAGTGCATACCTTATCAACACCGCGCGCGGCGCGCACGTGGACGAAGAGGCACTAGTGGAAGCCCTCAAAGGAGGCGTGATTGCAGGCGCTGCGATGGATGTATATGAACACGAGCCACAGATTCATCCCGAGCTGCTCACGTTAGACAATGTAGTTCTCTCGCCTCATACGGGTACAGGCACGTGGGAAGGTCGCATCGCCATGTGCGAGAATGTTTGTGACAATATTCTTGCGTGGGAGAGAAAGGACATTGATAGTATGGATATCGTCCTTTGATTATACAGCGAGGTTCCAATCAGGTTCCAATCAGGTTCCAATCAGGTTCCAATGGAAATAAGGGGCGAGTAAGGGGCAACTAAGGGGCATATAATGGGGAATTAAGAATTAAGAATTTTGAATTAAGAATTAAAGATATGAATATTACAGAGAGATTTTTGAAGTATGTGAGTTTTTGCACAACTTCGGATGAAGAGACCAACATGACGCCCTCAACTCCTGGGCAGATGGAGTTTGCTAAGTACCTTGCAGCTGAGCTCAAAGAGATTGGTATGCAAGAGGTTACATTGGATGAGAATGGTTATGTGATGGCCACCCTACCCGCTAATGTAGAAGGCAAACCAACTATCGGTTTTATTGCTCACATGGATACCGCTCCTGATGCCAGCGGCAAAAATGTGAAAGCACGTATCGTAGAAAACTACGACGGACAAGATATTGTACTCAATGCAGAGAAGAATATCGTATTTGAAGTAGCGAAATACCCAGAGATCTTGGATTACAAAGGTCAAGATATTATCGTGACGGATGGAACAACACTACTCGGAGCAGATGATAAAGCGGGCTTGGCAGAGATTGTAACTGCGTGTGAATATCTGATTCAACACCCTGAGATTCAGCACGGTAAGATTCGCGTAGGCTTTACTCCAGATGAGGAGATCGGTCAAGGGGCAGACCACTTCGATGTAGAGAAGTTCGGTTGCGACTTTGCCTATACCATGGACGGTGGTGCTGTGGGCGAATTAGAATACGAAAACTTCAACGCGGCAGGTTGCAAGGTGAAAGTGCATGGTGTGAATGTGCACCCTGGTTATGGCTACCACAAGATGATCAACTCGATGCGTATCGCTAACCATTTTGCGACGATGTTACCTCGTTGGGAAACCCCAGAGCATACACAAGGCTACGAAGGCTTCTACCATTTGATTGCTATGAATGGTAGTGTAGAAGAGACCACTTTGCAATATATCATCCGTGACCACGACCGCGCACGCTTTGAGAGCCGTAAGCGCGAGATAGAGCACTTGGCGCGCAAGATTAACCAAGAGTATGGCGAAGGTACTGTAGAAGTAGAGATACGTGACCAATACTATAATATGCGCGAGAAAGTAGAACCTGTAATGCATATCGTCACCCTCGTGGAGGAAGCGATGAAAGAGGTGGGTGTGACACCTAAGGTGCAACCTATCCGTGGTGGTACAGATGGTGCACGCCTCTCCTTCGAGGGACTACCCTGCCCTAATATCTTCGCTGGTGGTGTGAACTTCCACAGCCGATTTGAATATCTACCTATTCCATCCATGGAGAAGGCGATGGAAGTGATCTTGCAAATCGTCGCTAAAGCGTAACAATTTTCGTAAATAGCGGCAGAGCCGCGAAAGTGGCTAAAGCGAAAATGGTCTTCGACGAAAGTGGTACCTTCGGTACGTAAATAACGCAAAGCCATTAACGTGAAACCACTTTCGTGAGCGCAGCGAACCATCTTCGTGAGCGAAGCGAACCACCTTCGTGAGCGAAGCGAACCACCTTCGTGAGCGAAGCGAACCAATAACGTAAACAAAGTGAACTAAAAGAATTATATGAAAACTACTCCATTTACAGACATCCATATCGCTCTAGGAGCGAAGATGGCAGATTTTGCGGGCTTTAATATGCCTATTCAATACCCTACGGGTATCAACCAAGAACACATGATTGTGCGTGAAGGCGTAGGTGTGTTTGATGTGAGCCATATGGGCGAGTTTTGGGTGAAAGGTGAGAAGGCACTCGACTTCTTGCAATACATCACTACCAACGATGTGAGCAAATTGGAAGCTGGCAAAGCACAATATACTTGTTTCCCTAACGGCAAAGGTGGTATTGTAGATGACTTGATTATTTACAAATACTCTACCACAAAGTATCTGCTTGTAGTGAATGCAGGCAATATAGACAAGGACTGGGCATGGGTGAATGAGCAAAACACCTTTGGTGTACAACTGGAGAATGCAAGCGACCGCTACGGTCAATTGGCTGTCCAAGGACCCAAAGCCACAGAGATGCTGCAATTACTCACCGATGCAGATTTGAGCGCGATTCCCTATTACGCTTTCCGCGAATGGTCATTCGCAGGCGTGCAAGGCGTAATTCTAAGTAATACAGGTTATACCGGCGCTGGCGGATTTGAATTGTATTTCCCTAAAGAGTACAGCCAACAAATCTGGGATGCTCTCTTCGAAGTAGGTAAAGACTTTGGTTTGGCTCCTATCGGACTCGGCGCACGCGATAGCTTGCGTTTGGAGAAATGGTATTGCCTCTATGGTCATGATATTGATGACACCACCTCTCCATTGGAAGCAGGACTTGGCTGGATTACCAAGTTTGATGCTAAAGACTTCATTGACAAAGAGTTCTTGCTCAAGCAAAAAGCGGAAGGCGTACAACGTAAGTTGGTACACTTTGAATGCCAAGAGCGTGCTATCCCACGCTGTGGTTATGAGATCTGCGATGCAGAGGGCACAGTGATTGGTAATGTGACAAGTGGTATCATGCTACCAACCACCAAGATTGGTGTAGGTATGGGTTACGTGAAGACTGCTTTTGCCAAGAAAGAGACCATCATCTATATCAAGATTCGTGAGAAGTTGATTCCAGCGAAGATTGTATAAGAAAGCATATCGTCTTTCTATGTGAGAAAGACATTATTAAATAGCACCCCTTGCGCTACCTTTGCGCAAGGGGTGCTATTTAGATATTGACTGAATGTCTTACTCTACCCTATGAGCACCATCGCCAATTTCTGCGATATAGAAATCAGCCTTCAAACCGGTTTTCTCAGTATATTCTCTACCTACTTGCTCAATGAAGGTAGGAATAGCTTCCTCGCGCACTAATGATACGGTGCAACCACCAAAGCCACCACCTGTCATACGGCTACCGATTACGCCTTCCACTTTCCATGCTGCTTCCGCAAGGGCATCCAATTGAGGACCTGTCACCTCATAATCATCGCGCAGAGAAATATGACTTTGATTCATCAATACGCCAAACTTCTCAATATCTCCTTTTTGCAGCGCCTCTACGGCATCCACTGTACGTTGTACTTCACCAACTACGTGACGAGCACGGCGGTGTGCTACTTCATCGGTAATAGCATCTTTGACTTGCTCAAATTCAGATTGTGAGAGTTCTGCTAGATATTGGATTGGGCGTACCGCATTAATTTGCTCTACTGCTAATTGACATTGACGAACACGATCATTGAAAGATCCCGAATCAAGTTTGTGAGGCGAGTGAGTATTGGTGACTACGACCTTAATACCATCTAATTTAACTGGCACTAAGTCATACTCCAATGTGTCGCAATTTAAATAGATGGCGTGATCTGCTTTGCCATGCGCAGAAGCAAATTGATCCATGATACCGCACATTACACCAGCAAACTCATGTTCGGATGCACGGCCAATCTTGGCTAATTCAGTAAGTGGGTATCCTGTGCCAAGCAAATCGTTTAGTGCATAAGCGGTTACAACCTCCATTGCAGCACTACTGCTCAAACCCGCACCTGCAGGTACATTACCCCAGAAGAGGATATCGTATCCTTGAGTAATGGCTATGCCACGTTTGATAAATTGAGCAAAGACTCCTAATGGATAATTTGCCCATGCTTTGTCAGGAAGTGGAGCAGTCAGTTCGTCCAAACCTAAGGTATATACTGCCTCCATATTCAAGGAACGGAAATTGATTTTTTGCTCGTTGTTAGGAGAGAGCAAGAGATAGGTACCAAAGCTGAGTGCGCAAGGGAACACAAAACCACCGTTGTAGTCGGTATGCTCACCTATTAAGTTAACACGACCAGGGGAAAAGAATATGTCGGTTGCTGGTTTTTGATAAACTGCTTCGTAAGCAGATTTTAATTCTTCGAGTTTCATGGTATGTATTTATTGAATGGTTATTATTGCTTTTTTTAGTCCTTTCGCAGTAGCGGTTAGCGTACAATTTCCTTCTACAATAGCAGTCAATTCACCTGCAAAGGCATGATGCTGAGGCAAGTGGAAGAGGTCTAGATTAGCCGCATCTCCATTGGCAGCAGCTCTGAATGTACCCTCGCCTTTTGTGGTAAATTGGATCAAGTTATCGGCATGCGGACAAAGATTACCACTCGCATCGCAGACACGTACTCGCACAAAGTGAAGAGGCTTGCCGTCTGTTGCTGGTATGTCTTCTAAGTACATCTCAATATGATGAGGTTTTCCTGCAGTCTGGCGTACAGCTTCGCCATAGGGAGTAACTACTTTCAGTTCACCTGCCTCGTATGGGATATTATCCCAGATAAGGCGATAGCGGCGTTGCAAGCCCAATGGATCACCTGCTTGGATAGCGGCTTCCGACTCTTCGCGGGTGAGTTTGCGCACCTTACCCATACTCTTTCCGTTGACAAAGAGTTCGCCTTCAGCGGCATCGGTGTATGCCATAACTGGGAGAGTATCACCCTCGTTCCAATTCCAATGAGGAAGGAGATGGACAGTATGTACATCCTTGCGCCACATAGAGCGATAGAGGTAGTAGCGATCTTTAGGAATACCCGCAAGGTCAATGATACCGAAGTAGGAAGAGTGACTTGGCCAAGCATCCGTATCCCATGGAGAGGGCTCGCCTAGATAATCAAAACCAGTCCAAACAAACTGTCCAATAGTCCAAGCATAGTCATCCATATTTCGGAAATCATCATCCGGAAGATTACTCCAAGGGCAATATTGCAGGTCATAACTAGAGCATTGATTGGTTTGGCTATTGCCACCCGGATGATTCATATTAGTGATATGATCGGTATCATCGGGCAATGCAGGTAATAGATATACACCACGAGAAGAAACGGTAGAGGCAGTCTCCGAGCCAAGAATTAGGTGTTGAGGTGTACGTTGGTAGGATTCCAAATAGCGATGAGGACGGTAATTGAGTCCAACTATTTGCAGAACACTAGCAAAACCGTTCTCCAAAACGCATGTCACTTGATCCATACCCGCCGTACATGGACGTGTTCCATCCTCACGAACGCATATATCTTGCAACATTTTTGCAGTTTTATATCCCTGTGGGTCACATTGCGTAGGTACTTCGTTGCCAATAGACCACATGATGATACTTGGGTTGTTGCGGAAATGATGTAGCATATTCACCATATCGCGCTCTGCCCATTCATTGAAGAAGCGACTATAACCATTTTTACATTTTGCCCAATCCCACTCATCGAATGGTTCACACATCACCATAAGTCCGAGTTCATCGCAAAGTTCGATTTGTTCGGGCGCAGGCATATTGTGGGAAGTACGAATAGCATCGCATCCCATCTCCTTGAGTATCAATAACTGACGGCGTAGTGCATCTTTGTTAATTGCCGAGCCTAGAGGACCAAGATCATGGTGCAAGCAAACACCTTGAATCTTACGCACTTTGCCATTCAAGAGGAAGCCAACATTAGGAACGATTTGTACGCTACGCACGCCAAAAGTGGTTTCTACCTCTTCTTGATATACATCGTCTGCATATACACTTGTGCGTGCAATATATAAATTAGGCGTCTCAGGCGACCAGAGAGCAGGATTGTGGAGGGTGATGTTTTGCTCAAGAGGTAGATTATGCTTTACATCATACGTACTCACCAACGAATCTACCACCTCGCCTGTAGATTTGAGTATCAACGTCGTATGCAAACGAATTTGCTTATTGAGTGCATTCTCTACACGTGTCTTGATGTTCACGCTGGCTAATTGCTCTGTTACATAAGGCGTTGTGATATGTGTACCCCAGATAGGTACATATACCGATGGCTTTTGAATAAGATGCACATTGCGATATAAACCTGCACCAGGATACCAACGGCTACTCTGCTCGCGGTTTTGAAGGCGAACAGCAATTTCGTTGTCGCCAGCGTGGAGAGCAGATGTAATGTCACAGTGAAAAGCATTGTAGCCATATGGCCAGAAGCATACTTTCTGTCCATTGATAAAGACCTCTGCCTCGCTCATGGCTCCATCGAAGAGGAGGAAATAATTGGTAGATGTAGATGGTAGATCGCTTCGCTGTAGATCGGCGCAAGCGCCTGTAGTTGGTAGAGTGACATTGGTTTTATACCATGCGCTACCCATGTATGGAAGTCCACCCGTGCGACCAGTCTTGATAGATGGGAAGGTCTCCCCATTTTGCCAAACGGTAACGTTCTGCAAGTCGTTGGCGCGGTCGAATGGTCCGTAGATCGCCCAATCGTGAGGGATAGTTACTTGCTGCCATGATTTTGCATTAGATGCTGGCATTTCATGATTATTCTGCTCCATTGAGAATTGCCACGAAGTGAGCAGAGAAGTGATGGCTAAAATCAGGAGAGTCATTGAATTATGAATTTTGAATTATCTTTTCCACAGTTGTTTTAGAGCGTCATTGGGTTGTCCTTCTGTGGTGAATGCGCCCATATGGTAGGAGCCCCACCCTAATGGAATATATTCTTGTGGACGCCAGCCATTATATACTTGAGGTTCCCAATAGAAGATTCCTTTCATATACTCCATAGTGTCCACACGTTGGCGGAAATCGGTTATAACATCCACGGAGTTAGAATCATTGGCATAGGTACCTATTTCCACCACCATCACAGGGCATTGAAACTCGTTATGCAGATTAACGATGTTTTGTGCCGCCAATTGATTCATCTCCTGCCAGTCTTTGCCTGACCATTGCTTCATCATTGGGTAGTGGCTAAGACCTATCATGTCAAATTTACCTCCATATTGCAATAGATTGCGATAAAACCAGTTATTATCCAGATATGCATTATCAATATGTACAATCACTTGGGCATTTGGGAATACTGCTTTACATGCGTTATAGCCAGCGGTGGTGAGTTGTGCATAACGGCTCCACCCACCTTCTATCTCGCCGTTCTCACCTTGGAAACGTCCCATTGGCCAGAGCATACCACTACGCGTCTCATTGCCCACTTGAATCCATTCAGGGCTGACGCCCTCGGCTTTGAGTGCAGATAGTAGATCGGTAGTATGATTAGCCACTGCTTGCTTCATTTGCTCAAGGTCATAGTCTGCCCACGCAACAGGAATATTCTGACGGCTAGGGTCTGCAAAGAAGTCGGAATAATGGAAATCTATCATTACGCGCAGTTTGAGCGAGTCCGCACGACGAGCATTACGAATGACATCCTCTTTGTTGCTCCACCCAGTAGAATGGTTTACCCACACACGAAAACGCACAGCGTTCATACCAGCATCACGCATCACGTGCATACCATCTTTGGCAACACCAAGGGAATCGTAGAAAAGTACTCCATCTGCTTCTTGCTCACTAATCCATGAGCAATCAGCACCATAGGCATAGCTACCAATTATAGGATCGGGATATGTGTCTTTTGGAGCGTTGCACGCGATAAGCGACAGCACAACGAAGAGTAAAAGCAGTTTTTTCATGGTTGGTATATTTAATAAATCGCTGCAAAGGTAGTAAAAATAATTGAAATATACAAATATATTAGGTATAAAAAAGAAGCGTCCAACTCGTGGACGCTTCCCATTATTTGAATAGATTGTATTCAAAAATTATTTTACCTCAGCACCAAGGATGTTGAAGAGTTTGCCGTTCATCTCAATAACCAATTGGCCATCTTTGATAGTCTTAACAGCAGTTTTCTCTACTACAACCTCTTCTACGTCAGTAGTACCTTCAACACAAAGAGTGAAACGACCTGCAGAATAGTCAATAGAGATAGTGGTCTCATCACCTAAAGTAAGGTTTGGATTGTCGTACCACTTCTCTGCACCATTCTCATCCAATACAGGGTTACCATTCTCATCAACTTCTTGAAGTTGAATTTGGTTGCTCCAGTCTGTATCGCCAAGAGCTTTAAATTTGAAAGCTTTGGTCTTCTCAGCTTGTTTGAGTTCGAATACATATTCGAAAGTAGTTTCATCTACATAGTTAGCAGCAACACCCTCTGACCAAGTATTGAAATCACCAATGATAGCAGGATCGTAGTATGTACCATCAGCACCAGCGCAGAAAGGAGCGTTAAGGCGGATAGTGTAATCTGCATACTCAGCAACATAAGAGCAAAGGTCTTTGTGATTCTTGAAATACTTAGAAATCAAGATAACTGGCTCTGCAGTAGAATAACCCTTAAGGTTAGACTCACCATCGTAACCTGCTTCAATGTTTACAGTACCTGCGACAAGTTCCCAAGAAGCCACATCACCTGTTTGGTTATCCCAAGAGAAAGAACCATCAGCAGTCAATTGAACTGGTTTACCTTCGATATTCGCACATGTATCGGTAACAGCTACATAGTACCAACCCTCGAAGCCCTCGAGTGGAGAGAATTTAGCCATAGAGGCAGGATTTGAAGAATCCCAGTTGTTGTAGGTACCAATAAATACAACATCGTTGCAAATCTCAGCCTCGAAGTAAATGCAAACGCACAATTGACCTGGCTCGTAATAGTCAGCGAGATCATTCTTAGTAGGAGTGGTTGCAGGAGCTGCGAAAGAAGCCACTGCTACTACCAATGCTGCAAAAAACATAGAAATTTTTTTCATAATTGATAAAATTTTAAAAGTTAATAAATAAAGATTGTTAATGATATAATGGGATTAATATCCGTCACCTTGTGTTTTCTTATAATTTGTATTGGATGCTTTATCATCGTTTGGAATAGGGAACCAATTGAATTTCTCCTCCATAGGTTTATATCCAGCAGTAGAAGATTGTCCGTTACGTCCCTCCCATGTGTATGAGAGTTTGTCAGCTTGTTCACCAGCAAACATACCAAAGCGAACCAAATCAGAGCGACGACGACCTTCTTGGAAGAACTCGCGGCACCACTCATCGCACAATGTCTTATCATCCAATTTAGCGAGAGGCTCAGCATTTGCACGTTTGCGGATAACGTTGTTGATGATATCCAACGCTTCAGCCGCTTTACCTTGACGATAGAGAGCCTCTGCTTGGATCATGTATGCCTCTGCCAAACGAATCAATGGAATATTTACATCAGGCCATGATTTATCAGAGCAGTATTGCTCAGAATCAGCAGGAGATTTGCTCTTAGAGTACACATTGGTAAACTTAGGCGCTGCCCAACATTTGAGCCAACCAGCATCTTCTACAGCCATGCTACCGTCAATTGCAAAGTTCTTACCATCGTAGGTAGAACATAGGATTGCGCGATCATCCTTAAGAATCTTAGGCATCTCGTACTCGTTTGCTTTGATAGTATCAGCAACCTCCTTGGTAGTAAACTTATAAACAAACTCAGGACTTGTTCGGAAGCACTTCCAGTTAGCATCTGAACCCCACTTCACGAAACCATTATCACGTGTAGCCGCAATAATCATTTGACCAGAATAACTGCGTGAGAAAGCACCATCTTGATAGATTAGGAGCAGAGCCTCATCTTGCGCACCATTGCTGCGGTTGTCACCCATGAAGAGTTGTTGGTAAGCAGAATAATACCAACCTTCAGATGTTGTGATTGAGTTTGTATGCAATTTGTAAGGGCCTTTCAAAGCCTCTTCCGCAGCCATTTGTGCTTTATCCCAAGCTGGAGTACCCGTGTACACTTCTGCATTGAGATATAGACGTGCGAGAAGCAACCATGCCGCATATTTATCTACGCGGTATTGGTTGATACGCTTCTCTGGAAGGTCTGTGATAGCCGCTTCCAATTCGCCCTCCAACCACTCATACATTTTTGGACGCTCTACAAACTCTGGCAACTCTGAACTCTCTTTCGCATTAAAAGGAATGAGTTTGAACATATCCAGCATGTACCAAGAGAACAAAGCTCTCAAGAAGCGTACTTCGGCACGTTGTTGTACAGTCACTTCATCGGTCTTACCTTCCGTACGATTGAGGAAGTGGTTGCAGAAACGGATGTTAATATTCAAACGGTAGTACAAACCTTTAACAAGAATGTTATCGCCGTTCCAGTTGTGTGTAAGCACGTCCTTGTGACCAGGGTCGTTCGCCCAAATCCACCAACCTTCTTCCGTTGGGAATTCGTTTACGTACCAAGTGATACGATAGAATGATGATTGACCTTCATCAATATCATCTACGTCACCATTACCTGTTGCACCTGTTTGTCCAGACAATGCAAGCGAAGCATAACATTTCGCAAAAACAGCGTCTTGATTGAATCCAGTAGTGGAGTTTTTATCAATAGGCTCCAAATCTAGACAAGCAGTAAAGCCTATCATCAAGAAGCAAATTATTGATGTATGTTTAAGAAACTTCTTCATATTATTAGTATATTTTATAGGTTACTTATTAAAATTGCAAGCTCAAACCGATCAATGAAGTCATAGAGCGTGGGTAGATATTGTTGTCAATACCACCGAACACCTCTGGGTCAAGACCAGAATATGAAGAGAAGACGCATGGGTTTTGTACAGTTAGGTATGCACGACCAGAAACCTTGTTACCTTTGAAGGAATAACCCAAGGTGATGTTGTCGATACGTACAAAAGATGCATTCTCTACGAAGTAGTCTAAACGGAAGAAATCGGTGAATGTAGATCCAGTACCATCAGCACTGGTATAAACCTTGTTGCTTTGCATACCTTTGTTGTAGTGTGTATCATAAACAGACTTCATGACATTATAGAAACCGTTACGATAGATTTCACCAGGGTTAGCGTAGCGCAAGTTACCCGCCAATACGTCGTTGTAAACATAGTTACCTACGTTAGAACGGAGTGAGATACCCAAGTCAAATCCATAGAATTGGAATTTGGTTTGGAAGCCCATTGTGATAGGTGCATTAGGACTCTTATAGTAGTATTGGTCGTCCTCAGTAATCTTACCATCTTCACTGCGGTCAACTACGTAGTAGTATTTCTCGCCATTCTCGCGTGTACCTACACCTGTTTCGTACACATAGAAAGATGAAGTAGGAAGACCAACAGCATGACGTTGGATAGTATTACCAGTACCGTTAGAGATACCACCAGTAGGGATAGGAGTCTCATCTTCACCAGTGTTAAGACGGATAATCTTATTCTCATTGTAAGTGAAGTTGAATCCAAGATCCCACTTGAAGTTCTTTTTGTCGATAGCTACCGCATTGATAGAGAACTCAGCACCTTGGTTGGTGAGTGAACCTACGTTAGAAATCACCTTGTTACGGAAGTTGGTACCAACAGCCACAGGAACAACGTTCAAGAGGTCGTCTGTTTGACGGAAATAGTAGTCGATGCTACCCGATACACGGTTGTTGAGGAAACCGAAGTCAAGACCTGCGTTGTAGGTGGTAGTTTTCTCCCAAGTGATATCAGGGTTGTAGGCATTAGGACGATAAGTCATATAGATAGGATTACCACTTGCATCGTACATTGGTGCACCTGTGTTATCCTTCAATACACTATTTTCGCCACCCACTGGATAATATGCATAATCTTGTGAGATAGCATATTGTGCCATGTATGGATAATCACCTTGGTTAATCTCTTGTTGACCAGTGATACCATAACCAAGACGAAGTTTGAGGTCATTGATTTCGTTCACATCTTGCAAGAAGGTCTCTTTGATCTTCCAACCGAGTGCCACAGAAGGGAAGATACCCCAACGGTGGTCAGGAGCGAAGCGTGAAGAACCATCGGCACGTACAGTGGCTGTGAGCATGAGTTGGTTCCAACCAATATAGTTAGCACGACCGAAGAAAGACATCAAACGGCTCTCTGTTTTGAAAGAACTCTCTGCATAGTTATATGGTTTACCACGCAAGTCAGCATTGTTGTTGGTCATTGGCATGATACCATTTCCTTCGTTGAAGAAGTCGTTGTAGAAATGTTGTAACTCAAAACCGGCCATGATGTCGAAGTGTTGGTCGTCAGAGAAGTCCTTATAATATTGCGCGTACGCGTTGAATTGGAGGTTGTATTTGTTCTTCACATCGTAACCATCCCATCCATAGTAGTGTCCAGCCACACCATACATGCTATTTTGGTAACGTTGGTGACCATAGCTGTAGTCCACACCAAAGTTAGCATGGAGGCGCAAATCTTCGAAACCGTGGATTTGGTAATCAGCCTCGATATTACCAACAAATGAAGCAGAGTTTGCTTTAGATGATTGTTGGTTGAGCGCAGCAACAGGGTTGTTGGTTGTATTAGGGTCGAAAGTGAGTGTCCATTCAGGGTCGTTGTAGTTAGCACCTGTAGTAGGTTGGTTGTAACCCCCAAAGAACTTATCCATAGCGTCTTTAGAGAAGTACTCTTCGCCATAGATATTGGTAGCACCGCCCTTGATAGGCAATGTAGGATCCATAGACAACGCCGATCCTACTACGCCAGCAGGATAGCTATTGTGGATATACAAACCTTTAGCATTGAAGTTGATATTGAGGTGCTTGTCAAAGAAGCTAGGTGATAGGTTGATAGCCGCAGTAACACGTTGCATTTGGCTAGTCTTGATAATACCGTTACCCAAAGTATAGCCGATAGATGCACGATAAGGCATATTCTTAGTACCACCCGTGATAGAGATATTGTGGTCGGTAGAAATAGCAGCACGGTAGATTTGTCCTTGCCAATCGGTATTTGCAGTTCCTAACTTAGACATGTAGTCGTGACCCAATCCGATAGCGGATGCGTATGCGCGCAACTCATCACCGCTAAATACTTCCATACGATTTACGAGGTTGCTCATAGAGACATTACCTTCGTAAGACACTTTAGGTCCAGAACCCGCTTTACCCTTCTTGGTAGTGATGATGATGACACCGTTAGAAGCACGGCTACCGTAGATAGCAGTAGCAGAAGCGTCTTTGAGTACGGTGAAAGTCTCGATATCGTTAGGGTTAACCATAGAGAGAGGGTTGGCAGCACCAGGGATACCGTTGTTATCCATAGCAAGACCGTCGATCACGATGAGTGGGCTATTGCTAGCAGAGAGTGAAGATCCACCACGGATACGGATGTTAGCACCTGCACCAGGAGCACCGTCGTTAGAGGTAACAACCACACCAGCAATCTTACCTTGCATCATCTCTTGTGCGTTGGTGTTAAGACCCTTATTCATATCATCTGGTTTGATAGCAGTAACAGAACCAGTAGCGTCGTTTTTCTTAACTACACCATAACCCACAACTACGACTTCGTCGAGCAACTCGGTATCCTCTCCCAATTGCACTTGCATGCCATCAGTAGCCGCTACCTCAAGTGTCTTATAACCCATGTAACTAATTTCAAGGGTTGCACCCGCTTGAACATTCAGCATGAAGTTACCATCGAAGTCAGTGATTGTACCATTAGTAGTACCCTTTTCGATTACGTTCGCACCAATAATGGCTTCTCCCGTAGCCGCATCTGTCACAACACCATTGATCATGGTTTGTGCATACGTGAACATCGAAGCAGCCAACATAAAGAAGGCGAACAATGTTTTTGTCAGAAAATTATTATTTTTCATTGCGATAGATTATTTTTTCAGTTTAAACTCTGTTGTACCACCCACTTTCAAAGTACCACCTTTCAAGTCGTAGAGTGAGATAGCGAGGTCCTCTTGTTGTTTTTTGTCTTCAGAAACCATTCTCACACCAAAACGGCGAGCGGTAGTAAGTGAATAAAGTCCCCAGCGTGCATCAAAATCTTTGAGTGTAGAGAGTGAATCAATCTTCACAGCCTCTCTATCATACATAGAATACTCATAGTAGTAATGACCTGTATTAGCTAAGGTTTTGTCATCACGATTCACCGTAAACTCCACCTTGGTGTACATCATAGTACCAATCGTATCATACAACTCATATTGAACAGTATCATAAACTGTATCCTTAACGATAGTAGGTCTTCCTGTAACAGGATCTGGTATACGAGAAGAGGTAATAGTTACCTTTACACTGTCCAACTTGGTAGTATCAATCCAAAGTTTAGAATCCTCATAGCTCCATGTAGTATTAGGCAGGTCAGCCATCACCTTTTCCAAGTTGGCCAACTTAGCCATAACATCAGGCAATGTGTCTGTACCATTTTCTACGATGACATTCTCATTGAAATACACCACAAATGGCTCATTCTCTGCATTTTCTGGAGTGAAAGTAATGTTGAGACCAACATAATCTTTAGCATACTCCATCTCATAAGAGAGATTCATTGAAACAGGCGCCTCATAGAGACCATCACCAAACGTACTTACGGTACGTACCGCCTTGTTCTCAGACAAGAACTTGTACTCAACAACCTTCATCGTTGTACCAGAAACGATAGCGCCTGAGCGTACAGAATCTGTACCAATCAAAGTTGCGTTAGCAATTTTCTCGCTTGACTCAAACGTCTCAACTTCAGGCTGACAAGCAACCAATGCCAAGCCAAGAGTTAGTGAGCAAAGCAAAGAAACAAAAAGTTTGTTTTTCATCATTGTTTGATTGTTATTAGTTATTAATATGTTGTTTATTTTTTGCCTTCTTTGATGAGGACTACGCTGATTGCGCCGAGGATAAGCAGTATGCCAGCAATCACTAACATATATGGTTGGTACACTACTCCATCTCTCAATTCAAATAAGCTCAACACACCACCTCCCACTAAAGCCGCAACAATTTGTGGCAAACAGATGGTACAATTGAACAAGCCTAAATAAGAGCCTATATGATTTTTCAACGAATTGGTAAAGATGGTAAACGGAATAGCTAACATTGCAGCCCAAGCACATCCTACTAAGAAGAAACTAATACCCAAAAGCCATTTATTGGTAATAAAAATGGTTGAAATAAAACCTACAGCTCCTATCAACAAACTTAAACTATAGCACCATTTACGACGACGGAAATATGGGATTACCAATGCCCAAACAATAGAGCCTATCGCTTGAATAGCAAATAATACACCACACCAGTTTCCTGCTTTTCCATATTCCTCTGAAGTCACATCAATATCCAACTTGGTTGTCAACACTGTACCTTCCTTGACAATATACTCTTTTGGATGTGACAACTCTTCACCATCCATAGCAGTAGCGATTTGTAAACTAGCACCTGGTGTTTGCAGAATAGCACAAGCAGAATCTGATTTTAAAACTTTTTTCTCCACAATGAGTACAGAATCATACATTATATATCCGCACGCGATATCACCATCTTCATCGGTATAAGAATCAATCATCTGAGCAATTGGAGCAATATTAGTAGTTGCATCACGGAACGCCAATTGCGTAGTAGCACCCGTGGTATATGTCCACATATACAAGAATGCAGCCCAACAAAAGAATTGAACAAGACCTACCGTCCAGAAAGTAGAGGGAGCTTTCACCAAGAGCTTCAACAACCCTGGTGCTTCATCTTTCTTAGCATTAGGATCGATATCATGGAACTCAGCATACTCCTCGGGATTCATCTCCTTAACTGCAAAGAAAGTATACAACACGCAAAGCATCAATATTGCAGCTCCGAGATAAAATGCCCATTGTACCGAAGGAGCAACTTCCCCCACTTGTCCCGAAGCAGGGACTCCCAAGACCTCAGTTAAGAAGATAGGCAACAAGTATCCTACTAAACTACCTGCATTGCAGAGAAAAGATTGGATAGAGTACGCCAAACCTTTTTGCTTCTCATTAACCATATCGCCTACCATCATTTTGAAAGGCTGCATGGCTATATTAATGGATGTATCCAAAAATATGAGCGCAAAAATACCAAACCAAATAACTGCATAAAAGGACAATAATCCCCATCCTACTACCTTCTGCCCTACCTCACCTGGGAAGAACATACCTGCATTAGGAAGCAAAATCATTACCGCCACAGCAATAATAGCACCAATCAACAAATATGGTTTGCGACGTCCTAATTTACACCACGTCCTATCAGAGTACTTACCTATCAATGGTTGAACAATCATACCCATCAATGGAGGTAAGACCCAAAAAAACGAAAGATCATGAGGATCTGCGCCAAGTGTGGCAAAAATACGAGAGATATTAGCACTCTGAAGTGCATACGCGATTTGGACTCCAAAGAATCCAAAACTAAGGTTAAAGAGCTGTCCAAAGGACAAGTTGCGTTTTTCTGTCATGACATATATTTTAGAATCGGCTGCAAAGGTACTACTTATTTTTCACGTGCGCAAGAGCATGGTGCATTTTTCCTAAAAAAATCTTCGCAAACGTTTTCGTATAGCTACAAAATCTATCGGTGATACTAGAGGGAATATTAAGAGTTTATCGGTATTTCTTCGGTAATGGTTCGGGAATCACTAACTAATAACTAACTAATCACTAACTAATCACTAAGTAAAGGTAGGGTTTAGAGATATTAGATATTAGATATTAGAGGTTAGAGGTTAAAGGTTAGAGGTTAGAGGTTAGAGGTTAAAGGTTAGAGGCGAAAGGTTAGAGGTTAGAGGTTAGAGGCTAGAGGTTAGTGGTTAGTGTAGGATTTTATCGTTGAAATCGGGGAAGTTTTGATTATTAGGCAGTTATGAATATTTATTAAAAAAAAGAAACTTTTTTTATAAAAAGATTTGTGCATATAAAAAAAAAGTTGTACTTTTGCAGATAATTTACTCAAAAAACACATTCAACATGAAAACAACCTTTTTCAGTGCGCTACTTATATTGTGTAGCATTATGGTGGTTGGGTGCGAGCCTATCTCCAACGAAGAGCCCAACAACGACAACCCTCAAACAGACACCATAACCACACCATCGGATACGATATCCGAACCAGAGCCAGAGCCAGTGGATCCCAATGTGGCAAAAGCATTGCAGCTGGACAGTACATTCACTCGTAAAAGAGCAGGTACAGCTTATGGAAAAGACTTGGCCGAGATTTCGGGTATGGTATGTAGCCGCGTAACTCCAGGATACTTGTGGGTGCAAGGCGATGATAGTTATAAAGTGCGTGCTATGACACCAGAAGGTACTTTCACAACGACTATTAAGCTGCACAATACTTATCGCGATTGGGAAGGACTGAGTGGCGGCGTGTACAACGACACAAACTACTTGTTTGTTGGTGTATTTGGCGACAATGGCTTAAGTTACAAGGATAAATACTATATATATTACTTTGCAGAGCCCGAAGTGGTGGATGGCGAAGTGACGGTAGAGAAAAAAATTATTCACTTTGGTTACCCAGACCACAAAGCACACAATGCAGAGGTGATTATGTATGACAATATAGAAGAGAAAATCTATATTGTGGATAAGTGGAACACATTTAATAGTACAGGTATGGTGTACAGTATGCCATTTAGTACAGATATGAATTTGGACACGATGCAAGTGCTGACAGAGGAATGTCAATTGGGTGGCAGCGATATGTATGTATTGACTCCAGACGGAAAAAAAGCTGGTTTGTTCCAAAACCCTACTGGAGGTGACATTTCTCCAGATGGCAAATACATTATGATTAAGAATGAGGCGTTTATGTTGATTTGGACTCGCGAAAGTGTAGATGGCCAATTGGAAAGCGTAGGTAAGACTTTGGCTCGCAGTCCAAAGAAAGTGACAGCATACAAAAGAGAGCCTCAAGGTGAAGCGATAGCCTGGCTAGACAGCACCACCTGCTACACTACTAGCGACGTCTATAGCGATGGAAGTGCGCCAATATGGATGTACACCAGAGAGATGAACACCGCAGAATAAGTGTAACCATTAATAAAAAAATAGAAAGAAACAAAAAGTACCGTTCGTATGACACGACATGAACAACTGATTGAAGCATTACAACATCATTTTGGATTTGATTCCTTCAAGGGTAATCAAGAGGCAATCATTAACAACCTTATGGATGGCAAAGATACCTTCGTATTGATGCCAACGGGTGGAGGTAAGAGTTTGTGTTACCAATTGCCATCATTGTTGATGGACGGCGTGGCTATTGTAATTTCTCCGCTGATTGCGTTGATGAAGAATCAAGTGGACGCCATGCGCAACTACTCGGAAGAGGATGGCGTGGCCCATTTCTTGAACTCATCGCTATCCCGCCCAGAAATTCATGCAGTGAAAGCAGATGTGCTGAGTGGCAAGACGAAATTGCTGTACGTAGCTCCAGAGTCGCTGAACAAGGATGAGAACGTGGACTTTTTGAAGGATGTGAAGATCTCGTTCTATGCGGTGGATGAGGCGCACTGTATCTCCGAGTGGGGACATGATTTCCGCCCTGAATACAGACGTATTCACCCTATCGTGGAGCGAATAGGCAAAGCACCTATCATTGCGCTGACCGCTACTGCGACCCCAAAAGTGCAAAGCGATATTCAGAAGAACTTAGATATGATGGATGCGACGGTGTTTAAATCGTCGTTCAACCGTTCGAATCTATATTACGAAGTACGCCAGAAGACCGATGATGTGGACAAAGATTTGGTTCGCTATATCAAAGGAATGGACGGCAAATCGGGTATTGTATATTGTTTGAGCCGTAAGACAGTAGAAGATTTGGCAGAGACCTTACGCGTGAACAACATCCCTGCGCTGGCGTATCATGCTGGTATGGATGCAGCCACTCGTAGTGCGAATCAAGATGCGTTCTTGATGGAGCAAGTGCAAGTGATCGTGGCGACGATTGCGTTTGGTATGGGTATTGACAAGCCCGATGTGCGCTTTGTGGTACACTACGATATTCCAAAATCGTTAGAGGGCTACTACCAAGAGACAGGTCGTGCGGGTCGTGACGGCGGTGAAGGACAATGTATTTGTTTCTACTCGCCTAAAGATATTGAGCGTTTGCGCAAATTCCAGCAAGGCAAGCCCGTTTCGGAGCAAGAGATTAGTAATCAGTTGCTCTTTGAGACACAGTCGTATGCGGAGAGTTCGATTTGTCGCAGAAAATTGCTATTGCACTATTTTGGCGAGGAATACAAGACTGATAATTGTGGCAGCTGCGACAATTGCCGCAAGACATACAAGATGGTGGAAGCGACCGAATTGCTGGGCTTGATACTGGAAACTATCCACCAATTGAACGAGAAATTCCGTGCTGAGCATATCGTAGATATCATTCGCGGTAAAGAGTCGGCAGGAGTGTTGGCATATAAGCATACGGAATTGGAGAATTTCGGTTGTGCTGAAGATGAGAACGAAGCCAACTTGCATGCCATCATTCGTCAGGCCATGGTGAGCGGTTATCTGAAGAAAGATATAGAGTCATACGGCGACTTGAAGTTGACCTCTGCAGGTAAGAAATTTATGAAACGCCCTACTCGCTTTGAGGTGCCCATAGAGGTGCATAATGAGGATGAAGACGGGGATTTGGGTGCAGGTATGGCTACGTGCGCTGCTGCAGATGATGTATTGTTCTCTATTCTAAAAGACCTGCGCAAGAAGTTGAGCAAGCGCTTGAACGTGCCACCTTTTGTAATCTTCCAAGATGGCAGTCTGGAGGCAATGGCTACCTCCTATCCTATCACTTTGGAGGAGATGCAGAATATCCCTGGTGTGGGTGTGGGAAAAGCTAAACGTTATGGCGATGAGTTTATCCGCGTAATCAAAGAATACGTGGAAGAAAATGATGTGATTCGCCCAGAAGACTTGCGTGTGCGCACTGTGGCAAAGAACTCTGCGAGAAAGATTGCGATTATTCAAGCCATTGACCGCCGCGTGGCATTGGATGATTTGGCAGAGCGTTTGGGAATGTCGATGGAAGAGATGCTGGAGGAGATTGAGGCCATTGTGTATTCAGGTACTAAACTGAATATCAAGTACTTTATCGAAGAAGTAGTGGATCCAGATGAGGAGGCAGACATTTACTATTATTTCCGTCACGCAGAGAATGACAGCATCAAACTAGCAATGCAAGAACTAGGCGAAGACGACTACGACGAGATAAATGTGCGATTGGTGAGAATTAAGTTCCATAGTGAGCTGGGGAATTAGATCGCTACGCTGTAGATGGTAGATCGCTGCGCTATAGATGGTAGATTGATACGCTGTAGATATGAGAAAAGGTGAGATAGATATTATCACATTGGGTTGCTCAAAGAATCTGGTGGATGCCGAGCGGCTGATGCGTCAATTGGAATTGGCGGGCTATCGTTGTGTGCATGACTCAGCTGCCCCTAGAGGTGAGATAGCTATTATCAATACCTGTGGTTTTATCGGTGATGCGAAAGAGGAAAGTATTGAAGTAATTCTACAATTCGCAGAACGCAAGACAAAAGGCAAACTACGCAAACTGTATGTAATGGGCTGTCTGTCACAGCGTTATAGAGACGAACTGCCAACAGAGATACCTGAGGTGGATAAGTGGTTTGGGAAGTTTGATTATCTGGGAATCGTTGAGGAGGTTGGGCGATTAGGCGATAAGGCAATTGGGCGATTAGGCGCAGATTATGAGCGTTCGCTCACAACACCAAAGCATTATGCGTATTTGAAGATTGCAGAGGGGTGCAATAGGTATTGTTCGTACTGCGCGATACCGTTGATTACGGGGAAATTTACATCTCGCCCCATGGAGGAGATTTTGGAAGAAGTGCGCTGGTTGGTGAGTGAAGGTGTGAAAGAATTTAATGTGATTGCACAAGACCTTTCCAGCTATGGATTAGACCTTTACGGAGGGCATCGGTTGGCTGAGCTAGTCGATGAAATGGCGCAGATTGAGGGTGTGGAGTGGATACGATTGCACTATACCTACCCTACTGATTTTCCATATGATTTGCTGCCTGTGATGGCCAAACATAAGAATGTGTGCAAGTATATGGATATTGCGCTACAACACTGTTCGGATAACATGCTGAAGAAAATGCATCGCCATATCACTCGTGAAGAACAAGATGCAGTGATTAGACGTATTCGAGCGGAAGTGCCAGGTATATGCATACGCACAACACTACTAGTGGGACATCCTGGTGAAACGGAAGAGGATTTTAACGAGCTGTGTGAGTGGGTGAAAGAGATGAAGTTTGAGCGATTGGGAGCTTTTGCATATAGTGAGGAAGAAGGGACTTTTGCAGCAAAGCACTACACAGATGATATCCCACAAGAGGAAAAAGAGCGTCGTGTAGATACGATTATGGCAATACAACAGTCGATTTCATCGGAACTTTTGAGCCAGATGGTAGGCACAGAACAACGCGTGATGATAGATAGGGAGGAAGAGGAGTATTATATAGGACGCACGCAGTATGACTCGCCAGAAGTGGATTGTGAGGTGCTGATTGAGAAGGAAGGCAATGAGGCAATGAGGCGACAAGGCGATGAGGCAATGGGAGAATTAAAAATAGGAGAATTTTACAACGTAACTATCATAAAATCAGAGGATTTTGACCTCTACGCAACATTATGAAAACAAAAGAACTAATCCAACACATTGCGAGCAGCACTTCCCTGACCAAGACACGCACAGAGGAGTTGCTAAATGCAACCGTGGCTGTGTTGCAAAAAGAATTGCTTGCAGGCAAAAGCGTGCAGTTGCAGAATTTTGGTACCATGGAGATAAAGCGCAAAAACGCTCGCGAAGTGGTTCACCCACAAACTAAAGAGCGTACCATTGTGCCAGAGAAGATGCAACTGACCTTCAAACCTAATCAGTCCACCAAAGAACAACTCAAAAACGTATAAGCTATGGCAAATGATAAACTGACATGGGTTGAACTACGCAAGGTTGTAGCAGAAACCGCACATATTTCAGAGCAAGAAGCAGGACAATTTTTGAATGCCCTGTTAGAAGGCGTTATGGAAGGTTTGAAGGCAGATAAACAAGTGAAAATCAAAGGTATTGGCACATTTGCACTGAAGGCAGTAGCCCCTCGTAAGAGTGTGAATATCGCTACAGGTGAGAGTATTACCATCGAAGGATACAACAAACTGACATTCAACGCAGAGTCTGTGCTGAAGGAGAATGTAGAGAAACGTTTGGAACAACCAAAGACTGAAGCAGTTGTGGCAGAATTGGTCAATGATCCTATCAAAAAATTAGGAGAACAAGCCGATGAAATCGTAGATATCTTGGCTGAGCTGGGGCAGGCGGTGCAAACTGAAAACGGAAAGGTGAAAACGGGAAACGAAGAGGTGAAAACTGAAAACGAAGAAATAGAGCCTGTAGAGGAGCCAGTGGAGAAAACTATAGAGGAACCTACAGAAGAAACTGTAGGGGAGTCAGTTGAGAAAGTTGTGGAGGAAGAAAAGCCTATCGCTGAGGAGCCAATAAACAAACCAACATGTAAACCGACATGCAAATGCCATAAGTGGGTATGCTGGGTGATAGGTGTACTCTTATTGCTGGGCATCGTGGGAGTAGGTATATATTTTCGCGCTACCTTGATACAATGGTGGCAATGTATGCAAGATTGCAGACCTGTGGCAGAGAATGTAGAAGAGGTTCTAGAGGTGGAAGAAGTTCCAGAGGTAGTTACTTTGGCAGATAAACCCCGTGAGTATGTGAATTTTATGAAGATTGAGGAGGTTGGCAAAGATAGTCGTTTGGCTTGGATTGCCTATAAGTACTATGGTCAAAAAGACTTATGGGTATTCATCTATGAAGCCAATCGCGATATCATCTCTCATCCAAGCAAAGTAAGACCAGGACAATACATCCGTATTCCAGAGTTGAGCGAAGAATATAGAAATCTGTACAACCCAGAATTGAGAGAATTGGTGGATAGTTTGGCAGTTGAGTATTTGAAGAAATAAAAGCCTACCCCCACCCCGCCCTAAAGGGCAGGGAGACAGTAAAAGACATTGAACGAGGATGTAATACATATTCATAGGGCTCGCACGCACAACCTGAAAGACATCACCGTAGATATACCACGCAACAAGTTGGTAGTCATCTCGGGTGTTAGCGGTAGCGGCAAGTCATCTTTGGCCTTCGACACATTGTTTGCCGAAGGTCAAAGGCGTTATGTAGAGAGTCTGAGTGCATATGCTCGCCAGTTTCTAGGGCGAATGCAGAAGCCAGATGTGGACTTAATCGATGGTATTCCTCCCGCAATTGCCATTGAGCAGAAAGTCACGAACCGCAATCCACGCAGTACAGTGGGCACAGTGACAGAGATTTACGAATATCTCAAATTGCTATACGCGCGCGCAGGCAAGACGATCTCTCCTATCACAGGTCAAGAGGTAAAACGACATAGCATTCATGATGTAGTGGAGTGTCTGCGCCAGTTACCTATCGGAGCAAAAGTGATGTTGCTATCGCCTATTGTGGCGGAAAACATCAAACAGCAACTCGCTATATGGCAACAGCAAGGTTTTTCACGTCTATACCGAAGGGATACCGAAGGGATATCAAAAGTCTTGCGCATAGATTCTACAACTGAAGTGGATGAGTACACCTATCTACTCGTTGATCGAATTGTCGCAGATGGGGAGCCAAGTACACTCAACCGTTTTGCCGACTCAGTACAAACGGCATTTTTTGAGGGTAAAGGGGAATGTACCCTCGCTATTAGCCCCGCAGCAGTCTTGTCGCCCAATGGGAAAGGTGATGTCCTTGCAGGAGGTGAAGGCTCGCAAGCGAGCAGTGGTGGCGGCAATACAGCAGTAACATCGGCAGAGACTAAGATTATTACATTCTCGCAACGATTTGAAGCAGATGGGATTACGTTTGTAGAGCCCACTGAGCATTTGTTTGACTTCAATAATCCGCTTGGTGCTTGTCCTACTTGTGGCGGATATGGCAATGTGATAGGCATTGACCCAGACTTGGTGGTGCCCGACAAGACCAAAACTATTTACGAAGGGGCTATTGCATGTTGGAGAGGGGAGAAGATGAGCCAATGGAACGATGCACTGATATACGCAGCGGATAAGTTTGACTTCCCAATTCATACGCCTTTTTATGCGCTCACAAACGAGCAAAAGCAATTGCTATGGCTCGGAAATGAATATTTCCACGGGCTCAATGACTTTTTCCACGAATTAGAAAGCAAACAATATGCCAAGATTCAATACCGAGTGATGCTCAGTCGCTATCGCGGTAAGGCAATATGTCCAGACTGTCTTGGCAAACGCCTACGCAAAGAGGCAGAGTATGTATTGGTGGGTGGCAAATCTATCACGGAGCTCTGCCAAATGCCAATCACCCAATTAGCAGATTGGTTTGAGCATTTACAGATGCCCGAGGCATTTGCTCCACTACTTATAGAGATTCGTTCACGCTTACAATTTATGCTAGATGTGGGATTGGGCTACCTAACACTGAGTCGCATGTCTGCTACACTTTCGGGTGGTGAAGGTCAGCGTATCAATTTGGCTAAATCATTGGGTAGCAGTTTGGTAGGTTCGCTCTATGTATTGGACGAGCCCAGTATAGGTCTGCATCCACGCGACACACAACGCTTGATCCATGTGCTGAAGCAGCTACGAGATCTAGGTAATACGATAGTGGTCGTAGAGCACGATGATGAGATACAGAAAGCAGCGGATTATACCATTGAGATTGGCCCTAAGGCTGGTCGCCATGGCGGAGAAGTAGTGTATGCTGGTGCACCAAAGATTGAGAAGTTTACATATGCTATTCCTCCTATCCGTCGTAGTTGGAACAACTATATAGAGGTAATCGGTGCCACCGAAAACAATCTGAAGAATATCAATGTCCGTTTCCCACTGAACGTGATGACCGTGGTGACTGGCGTTAGCGGTAGTGGCAAATCATCGCTTATCAGTAAGGTATTCTACCCTGCTCTGAAAAAACATTATGGCGGCATTGCGGAGCGGACTGGTGATTTTGGTAGTCTGCGCGGCAGTCTGCATCTGATTCATAATGTGGAGTTTGTGGATCAAAACCCACTAACCAAGTCTTCGCGCTCGAATCCTGTGACCTACCTTAAGGCATACGACGAGATTCGAAAATTGTACGCCGAACAACAACTGAGCAAGCAGATGGGCTTTACTCCTGCACACTTCTCGTTCAACACAGTAGGTGGACGTTGCGAAGCATGCCAAGGCGAAGGTATGGTGACCATTGAGATGCAGTTCATGGCTGATATCACATTGGAGTGCGAACACTGCCATGGCAAACGCTTTAAGCAAGAAGTCTTGGATGTCCTCTACCGCGAAAAAAGCATTTATGATATTCTGGAAATGACTGTTAATCAAGCGATTGAATTCTTCTCAGAAGACACAGCTTGCAAGAAGATTGTCAATCGCCTACGTCCATTGCAAGACGTGGGTATAGGCTATGTGAAATTAGGTCAAGCAGGTAGTACATTGTCTGGTGGCGAGAGTCAGCGTGTGAAATTGGCTTCATTCTTGGCACAGGAGAACGCTAGTCCAACGCTCTTCATTTTTGATGAACCCACTACGGGCTTGCACCACCATGATGTGACTACTTTGCTGAAGGCACTAAACGCATTGATTAGCAGAGGGCATACTGTACTAATCATTGAACATAATCCATCGGTTATCTTATCGGCAGACCATATCATCGACCTTGGCAAAGAGGGTGGTGATGAAGGCGGATATATCGTAGCCGAAGGTACTCCTGAGGATATTATGCAATGCAAAGATAGTTACACTGGTAAAGCGTTGAATGATTTAAAGGATAGTTTTGTATCTAACACAATATAGTAGCATATACATGGTTAGCGTAGAACATCTCGGCATAGAATATTCATCACGTCCGATATTGGACGATATTACATTTTTGATTAATCCCCGTGATCGCATTGCTCTCGTGGGCAAGAATGGTGCAGGTAAGACTACCCTACTCCGCTTGTTGGCTGGCGTAGAGACACCTAGCTCTGGACGCATCTCGAAGATGGGCGATATAACCATCGGCTACCTACCACAGGTGATGATGCACGTGGATGGAAAGACGCTGCGGGAGGATGTGATGTCGGTCATCGCTCGCAAGAACGATAGTTTAGAGAACGCTTCGCTACAGGACGGCGCAAGCGCCTACAGTTTAGAAGCAGGGATATCAGGCGAGGAGGCGAGGTTTATTGCAGAGATGGATCGTACGATTATCGGTTTGGGCTTTGAAAGAAAGGACTTTGATCGCCCTTGCTCGGAGTTCTCGGGCGGATGGCGCATGCGTATTGAGTTAGCCAAGATATTGTTACAACATCCTGATTTACTGCTTCTTGACGAGCCTACTAACCACCTTGATATTGAGTCGATCCAATGGTTGGAGGAGTTTCTCAAGACCAATGGTAGTGCACTTGTATTGGTGAGCCACGACCGTGCTTTCCTCGACAATGTTACCACACGAACCATTGAGATTACACTGGGACGGATATATGACTATAATGTGCCTTATACCCAATTTAAGGTACTGCGCCAAGAGCGCCATGAACAACAAGTGCGCGCCTATCTGAATCAACAAAAGATGATTCAAGAGACTGAGGAGTTTATCGAGCGTTTTCGTTATAAAGCAACTAAGGCAGTACAGGTACAGTCACGTATCAAGCAGCTGGAGAAACTGGAACGCCTAGAGGTAGATATAGAAGACAACTCACGACTGAGCTTGCGTTTTCCACCGGCACCACGAAGCGGCGACTTTCCTGTGATAGTGGAAGATCTGCGTAAGGATTTTGGAGAGCACATGGTCTTCCAAAATGCTACCTTCACCATCCGTCGTGGAGAGAAAGTGGCGTTTGTAGGAAAGAATGGTGAGGGTAAGACCACCTTGGTGCGCTGTATCATGGGGCAATTGGATTATATGGGGACGCTGAAGATTGGGCATAATGTCAAGATTGGGTATTTCGCGCAAAACCAAGCTGCATTGTTGGATGGTGAACTGACCGTATTTCAAACTATTGACAATGTAGCTGTTGGCAATATTCGCACACAGATACGCAACATATTGGGCGCATTTATGTTCGGTGGCGAGGCATCGGAAAAGAAAGTAAAAGTGCTTTCTGGTGGCGAGCGCAGTCGTCTCGCTATGATTCGTTTGCTACTAGACCCCTGCAACCTATTGATTCTTGATGAGCCAACCAACCACCTCGACATGCAATCGAAGGATGTGCTAAAAGCAGCATTGAAGGAGTTTAATGGTACGGTAATCTGCGTGAGTCACGACCGTGATTTCTTGGACGGATTGGTGGACAAGGTGTATGAGTTTGGTGGCGGAAAAGTAAAAGAACACCTTGGTGGTATTTACGATTTCTTGCGTAGTAAGAGAATTGATACCCTCCAAGAACTGGAGAGGAAGAACGATGAGGCGATGAGGCGAAAAGGCGATGAGGCGAAAGGCGAGAACTCTTCTGCGAAGTTGGACTATGCGGCACAAAAAGCAGCCGCAGCAGCACGCCGCAAGAAAGAGAAACAGATTGCTGATATAGAAGCAGCTATTGCTAAATTGGAACAAGAGCAACAAGAGATGGAGATGCTACTTACAGATGTTGCACACCAAACTAGCGAAAACTTCCAACGCTATGAACATATCAAGCATGAGATGGAGCAACGTCTCTATGAATGGGAGATTTTAAGCGAAGAGTAAAAATAAAAGATAGAAAAACCGAACAAAACTTAGATATTATATTATGACCTTCACACACTTACACGTTCACTCGCATTACTCTGTGTTGGATGGAATGAGCAAAGTGCCCGACTTGGTGGATAAAGCCATCAAGATGGGTATGCCAGCTATTGCACTGACAGACCACGGATGTATGTACGGCATCAAAGAGCTATTGGACTATACGAAGAAAGCCAATAAAAAACTCAAAGAGAAAGCGAAAGAGGAAGGCATAGAGTATGTGCCCTTTAAGCCCATCGTAGGTGTAGAAGCCTATTGTGCACGTCGTGGACGTTTGTTACGCGACAAAGATCTGAAGGCTCCGAACACGGAAGGTAAGTCCTATATCGTGGATCAAAGTGGTTGGCACTTGATTCTGCTGGCTAAGAATATGCAAGGCTATCGCAACCTGTGCAAGATTGTTAGTGCCAGTTTTATGGAAGATAGTTATTATCGCCGTCCGCGTATTGACCGTGAGTTGCTAGAACAATACCACGAAGGATTGATTTGTTGTTCTGCTTGCCTTGGTGGCGAGTTGCCACAGAAGATTATGGCAACTATGACTTGGGGGGATGGTGCTACCGTGTATGGTACGCCACGCAAAGGCGAAGTTCTGGAAGGTGTACCTGAAATAGGCGAAGGTCAATGGGCTGCAGTAGAGGAAACTATCCAATGGTATAAAAATCTATTTGGGGAGGATTATTACATTGAAATTCAACGCCATCAAACGACAAAAGACGGAGCTGACCAACAAGTATATCAAGTGCAGAAAGAGGTAAACCCTATGTTGGTAGAGTTTGCCAAGAAGTATGGCGTAAAGGTGATTGCTACCAACGATGTACACTTTGTGGAAGAGGAGCACGCCGAAGCACACGACCATTTGGTATGCGTGAGCACTAACCACTTTATTGACGATGAGAATCGTATGCACTACACCAAGCAAGAATGGCTGAAGTCGCCTGAACAAATGGCAGAAATATTCAGTGATATTCCAGAGGCATTGGAGAATACACAAGAGATTGTGGATAAGGTGGAAATATACGATATTGATTCGGGTCCTATCATGCCGAAATTCCCTATTCCAGAAGAGTTTGGCACCGAGGAGAGTTATCGTGAGAAGTTCACTGAGCAAGACCTATTTGAAGAGTTCACACGCGATGAGCACGGCAATGTGGTACTCAGCGAGGAGCAAGCCAATGAGAAAATAAAAAAACTAGGCGGATATGACAAACTATACCGCATTAAGTTGGAAGCAGATTACTTGGCACACTTAGCATACAAAGGTGCTCATGAACGCTATGGTGAGACCCTGACTGAGGAGCAAGAAGAACGTATTAAATTTGAGTTGCATATCATGAAGACGATGGGTTTCCCTGGATACTTCTTGATTGTAATGGACTTTATCCGTGCAGCGCGTGAAGAATTGGGTGTGAGTGTCGGCCCTGGTCGTGGTAGTGCAGCAGGATCGGTAGTTGCCTACTGCCTAAGAATCACCGACTTAGATCCTCTAAAGTACGATCTACTGTTTGAGCGTTTCTTGAACCCCGATCGTATCTCACTGCCCGATATTGATACCGACTTTGATGATGCCGGTCGTGGTAAAGTACTAGATTGGGTAAGCGATAAGTATGGTCATACACAAGTGGCACATATCATCACCTATGGTACCATGGCTACTAAATCTGCCATTGCGGATGTAGGACGTGTGCAGCGTATCCCTTTGCCTCGTGTGAATGAGATTAAGAGTTATATCCCTGATCGCAGTTTCCCAGATAATATCAAAGATGAGAAAGGCAAATCGCCAAAGGTGAACCTGAAGAACTGCTACAAGTATGTAGATGAATTGCGCATGCTGCTGAATGGCGATGAGCCACAGATTCGCAATATGCTCACCTACGCAGCGCAGTTGGAAGATACCATCCGTCAGGTAGGTGTACACGCTTGTGGTGTAATTATTGGTGCGGATGACCTGACAAAGTTTGCTCCGCTAAGTACAGTGGAAGATCGAGAGTCGGGCAAGCGCGTATTGGTGACAGAGTATGATGGGCACGTGGTAGAGAGTGTAGGATTGATTAAGATGGACTTCTTAGGTTTGAAGACATTGACTATCATCAAAGAGTGTTTGCAAAACATCTACAAAGCCCATGGCATCAGTATAGATATTGACCATATTCCAATTGATGATGCGGAGACATACAAGCTCTTCCAAGAAGGCCGAACAGTGGGTGTCTTCCAATTTGAGTCGGCAGGTATGCGCAAGTATATGAAGGAATTGAAGCCTACTGTGATTGGTGACTTGATTGCGATGAACGCGCTCTATCGTCCTGGTCCAATGGATTATATTCCGCAGTTTATCCGTCGTAAGCATGGTCGAGAGCCCGTAACATACGATATCCCTGTGATGGAGAAATACCTGAAGGACACATACGGTGTGACGGTATATCAAGAGCAGGTGATGTTGCTGTCACGTTTGTTGGCTAACTTCACCCGTGGCGAGAGCGACCAGCTGCGCAAGGCGATGGGAAAGAAGATCATGGCCATGCTGGCCGAATTGAAACCTAAGTTCATCAATGGTGGTAAGAGCAACGGACATGATGAGAAGGTACTGGAGAAGATTTGGGCAGACTGGGAGAAGTTTGCATCGTATGCATTCAACAAATCGCACGCAGCTTGCTACTCGTGGGTGGCATACCAGACAGCCTATCTGAAAGCCCACTACCCTGCCGAGTTTATGGCAGCCAACTTGACTGTAGCAAAAGATGACATCAAGGATGTGACGAAGTTCATGGACGAGTGCAAAGCGATGAAGATTAGCGTATTAGCACCTGATGTGAATGAGTCGGAAATGAACTTTACGGTGAATAGCAAAGGAGATGTGCGCTTTGGTTTGGGTGGAGTGAAAGGTGTAGGTGAAGGTGCTGTAGAAGCTATTATCAATGAGCGTGCAAAGAATGGTAAGTACAAAGATTTGTTTGATTTCTTAGAGCGTGTCAATCTACAATCTTGCAATCGCAAGACTGTGGAGAGTTTGGCATTAGCAGGTGCGTTTGATTGCTTTGAGGGTTTCTATCGTGAGCAGCTCTTTGGTAGTAACACCAAAGGCGAGAATATGCTAGAAGTAGTTATGCGCTATGGTAACCGTTATCAACAAGATAAGCAAGAGCAATCTATAACCCTATTTGATGGTTTTGGTGATTTAGGAATAGAGGTGCAACGCCCTGAATTGCCCATAGTGCCACGATGGACAGCCATTGAACGACTGAACAAAGAGAAGGAGCTAATAGGCATCTTCCTTTCTGCTCACCCGTTGGATGAATGGGAATTTGAGGTTCGTGAGATGTGTAATATCACTGCTGAAGAGATGAATCAGTTTGATGCTTGGAGTTCACCTGCCGCGCGTGCTGCAGCAAACACTAAGAGCGATGAGGAGAGTGAAGAAGAGGAAACAGAAGAGAAACTCACTCCTAATCAATGGATTGAAAAACATGCAGGACAACCATTGCATATAGGTGGAATTGTAGTGGCAACGGAAGATCGTATGTCACAAAAGGGCAATCCATGGGGTAAATATACTATTGAAGACTATACAGGAAGTTATCAGTTTAGTGCATTTGGCGAGACATACCAACGTTTCGCAGCATTGCTTAAGCCCAACGTATATGTATATCTATCAGGCGTAATGCAGCAACGAGGTGCACATATGAAATGGTTTAAGCCCAAACCAGTGGAAGAAGCAGAGTATGAGTTTGCTCTGCAACAAGTGCAACTAATACAAGATGCGCAGAAGGATTTGCAAAGCGTTACGTTGCAGATACCTATTGAGAATGTACAACCTGATTTGATTGATAGTTTATCAGATATGACTCAACAATATCCTGGTACAACTCCATTGCGTGTGCAGATATTTGATACCATCAAACAGAATGTGATTACGTTTAATGCTAGTCCAATCCGTATGAATCATGCATTCTATCATTGGTTAAAAGAACTGGAAGCGGATGAAGTGTTGCAGTATAAGGTGAATTAGTTTTGACTCTGTCTCCCCTTGAGGGGAGGCGATGAGGGGAGAAGACAAAAAGAAAAGAGACTCAATTGAGTCTCTTTTTTTGGTTAGTCGGGATGGCGAGAGTCTTGGTGGAAAGACTACTCGGCAAGTTACCAGCAAGTTATTTCTATGTATCCTGTGAGTGTGTGAGCGGTGAGTGCGCCCGCTCACATTTTCAAATCAGTTCTCAAAAAATGTCTCTAATATGCAATAAAATGTCCTATATATGTCGCATATTTGTACATACCTTTTATATATCATACATACGCACATGTGCACATGTATTTTGCACTCGCACCGTCCCGTGCGCATTATGCGCAGGGGACTAATGCGCGTGCGCATGCGAACTATAGCAACGGAGCAAGGAACTTCTTGGTTGCCTCCAAGTGACGGCGCTGCACATATCCTGGATCGGCATACCCCGAACGATGGATATATACTGTGCTTTTGTTCTGGCGCTTCATGGAAGTCTCGCTGTCAATGGTATAAATCTCTCCTTTATTGCCATTGTCCAAGACATTAAGCAAAGCATCAACCGATTGCATTGCTTCCTGTGGCGAGTGCCCCAATACTAGTGTGAAAGTAGCAGGATTGTACATATCCGCGCATTTGAGAATAAAAGCATAGTATGAGCCGTCCGTGGCGTAGCTTAGTTTGACATAGATGTCAGACAAGCCGCCAATGTGCTCCACTTTGTAAGTTCCTTGGCTTACCGGATTGATCTGCGCACTTGCGCCAACTGCTCCCACGAGGAGCATTATTGCAAATAAGATTTTCTTCATGTTACTTTTTCTTTTTGGCTTCTGTTTTATATACTCGTAGGAGTTCGGTGAGGTTCTCAATAATCTCATCCTTGCGCCTACATTCCTCGCAAGCAGGGTTCGCTTGGTTCTCAGGGATGTACTTTTCGGGATAAGTAAACACATCAACTACGGGAATGTTGAATACTTCACACATATGTGTAATTCGGCTGACCTTTACATCCTTTGGACTGTTGAACCAATTGCTCACAGCTTGGTCAGAAATGCCCAACCTTTGGGCTACTTGTTTTTGCAGAATCCCCCTCTCGTCGAGGATTGCCTTTAGATTTCGCTTAATGTCAATCATAGTGCAAAATTACTTAAAATTGTTGATATAAATGGTTTACTTGAACAGTTATTTTTCCACCCTTATTTTTAATAAAATACATACATAAATGTACTATTTTACGAAAAAATACACTTTTTTGTGTAAAAAATTTGGTGGTATCAAATATTTGTTGTACTTTTGCAGCGCAAAATAAACTTTGCGGGCACAAAGGTAGTTATAAATACACAAAACAACAAATTAAAATGACAACATTTCAAAAATTTTATCAGAATGTGCGAGTGTGTGACGCTCAAACTGTTCGTCAGGAAGTAGAAAAAATGGTTTCTTCCGTTACTTTCCTCAATTGGCAGCGTGGTAAATTTGAACCAGCAGCTCAGTACTGGGGAAATATCAACCGCATAGCCGACAGTCTTGGCTATGAAAAACCATACAAAGTTTAATCACAAAATTAAGGAGGGCAAAAAAATGAAAGACAAAGAAAAACCAGAAGCAATTATCACCGTTAATGGTCTTGATCCTATTCAATGGCAAGAAGAGAAAGAGGGTCGTGTAGCCGTTTTGTTTGTTAGTGAACCCGTAGACGAAGATGAGAATTGTCTCAATGGGTGTATTGTGGGAAATGGTGCTAGAATGGCGTCAATGATGAAACATGTATTGAAAGATCATCCTGATTTTAGAGATATCATGATTCTTGTATTGAAAAGATATATTAAAGAGCACTTAGCATCCGATGTAATGGATTTCGTAAAGAGATATTCTAAAGAACCAAGTAAGGAGGAGTGATTATGGAAAGAGAATTAGCAAAGCAGAAACTGCAAGAGGCATTGGAAGGAATGACCCGTGAGGAGAAGTTCCAAGCATTATTGGATGTACTCGACGAGCGAGAGGTAGTGCTCATCCCTGCCTGGATACTTGCCAACGCCGCCGTTGGTATTGGCGCAAAGAAAGTAGTGGTAAATGTCGATGCGAAAAACAACATTTATAAATTGCAATTTGTCGCTGGCAGAGGTAAAGTATACGAACTAACAGAGGAGGAGACAATAAAGGAGGTGTGATTATGAAAAAGTGGTATATATTTTTACACATGTCTAATGCCGTTATGATAGGCAGTATTCTTGCTCCTATATGGTTAGATGAATTTTGGTGGTTTTATATGGATTTATTGCACATTGTGGCTCTATTGTTATTTGTATTATTTTTTTGTATCCTAAGCAAGAAGCAAATAAAAGAGTTTGAAAGACTCAGTAAAGAGGCGATAATAACCCATAAGACTCTTGAATTTCACTCTAGACTACTTCCATGGATAAGTGTGGACAAAGATCTTCCTAAAGAAGGTGAAGTCGTATATATCGCATTCCGTGATAAGACTGGCTTTGGTGTTAATGTAGCTACATTTGAGAACGGCGTGTTTAATAGTTATAGTACCAACAAACCCGACTATTGGATGCATGTTCCAGTACTGCCAAAAGTTGAGGAGGAGTGATTATGAAAAAGTGGACTATCATTCAATTTGTATCGATATTCGTTATGATGACGAGTTCTATCGTTGATTTTTTTGTGGAAGACGCTTCTTGGAGTTTCGCTCTCGATATGCTTTATTGCGTTGCATTGTTGCTGGTGATTGTCATGATGCTTGTGAGGTTCAAAGCTGAAGAGAAAGAGTTGAAATTCTGGCTTAATGATGTGAGGTGTGAGCGTCAAAAGTATCTTTCAATATTAAAGGATATGAATACAATGTTTCCTTGGCATTATGACGAACCAACAGACGATGCAATCTTTGCCCATTTCGAAGGATGTCGCTATGAGGTATTAAGGAAAAGCAACAGTGACCCTGATTGCTATATGGACAAAGACCATCGTTTCATTAAAAAAGGCAGTATCAATCGCTATATGCCATTGAAATAAGGAGGAGTGAGTATGAAAAAGATAATGTTTGACGATAGGTTTGACCTCACAAAAAGAGTTCTCCGTCACACAAAGACCATGACCAGGCGCATTGTTAAGTTCGCTAATGGCTTTGACTATAAGTCGGTGCAACAACTAGATATGGTGCTTGACGATAAGACTGGTCAAGTTGTTATTAAGAATGGCACTGCCGTTGTAGCTCGTTCTCCATATAATGTCGGCGAGGTTGTTGCAATTGCGCAATCGTACAAAGATATTTACCTTAACAGCGGTAGTTTATATAAAATCGGGATACTTGGTAGAACTGCTGGTTGGAGAAACAAGATGTTTGTTTGTGCTGATGATATGCCCCACCATATCAAGATTACAGGTGTTAATATCGAGCACTTACAGAACATAACCGAAGAGGATTGCTCAAAAGAAGGCATACGCATATGGGATCACGACTACAACCCGTTTCCTCCCGCATATGATTTTGTACATTCTCCTAAGAGTTGCTACGAAACGGCACGCGAAGCCTTTGCATCCCTCATAGATCTTGTGTCGGGCAAAGGCACATGGGATAGTAATCCGCTTGTGTGGGTGTACTCGTTTGAATTGATTAGTTAATCTTAAAGCAAAGGAGAAGTGATTATGTACACAAGAGAGAAGCTTAAACAAGACGCAAAGAACTTTGCTCGTGTCCTGGAGTGGAAGCTAGGCAACGAGGCTTTCAAGAAGGAGAATGTCAATGCGATTATTGATTCTATCCAAGAGATATGCAACGAAGCAATGCAATCAATTCTCCTTCACGCATACTTCAAAGGCATAAATGATGCAATCCAGTTCTACCAAGAGAAAGAAGATGTGGAAGCGCTCAGAAAGATATTCTATGCGCTTCACGACGAATTAAAACAATCTAAGTAAACGCAATGATTTATTAGATGCTTAAAAATCTGCAAGAAATAAAGGAGTACTTTCCTCGGTACTTTGATCATGGGTTCGCTGAGTTTTATGATGGTATCTTGTCTGTCGTATTTGGTCGAGTAATGATTGACCTTCCGAAGTTTAGTGCTTGGTTGGATGCTCCAGACGGGGTTTCCGATATTGAGTATATTGAGCTGACATATGGTAAGGATGCAGCGCAATGGTTTATTAAAATGTTTATAGAGATATGATATACGGTTATCTGCGAGTTTCATCTGATGAGCAGGATGTAAACTCACAAAAACAGGGCGTGGATGCTTTTGCTAAAAAGGAGGGGATGACTATCGACGAATATATCACCGATGAGGGAGTATCCGGAGGAAAAAAACCCGATAAGCGCAACCTCGGTCCTTTGCTCAAGAAAATCAGTAAAGGCGATGTGATTATAGCCTCGGAGATTTCTCGTCTTGGTCGCGACTTATATATGGTAATGGATATCCTTCATTTCTGCATGGAACGGGAGTGCGTTATCTATACGGTTAAAGATAAGTTCACCTTGGGGACGGACATCCAGAGCAAAGTGCTTGCTTTCGCTTTTGGTCTGTCGGCTGAGATTGAGCGTCAGATGATACAGCAGCGGACACGAGAGGGTTTGAAGCTGAGAGTAAAGCTCGGTGTCCTGCTTGGTCGGTGTCCGAGGGAAGACATCAAGTACACGCCCTTGATTCACGAAGACTTGGAGCGCGATAAGGAACAAATCCTTTGGGCAATGGAGAATGGTCTAACCAACTTGCGGATGCTCGCTTCCAAGTACGGCTATGATAGAGATACGATTGCACGGCAGTTGCAGATATGGGGGTGCTCGAAGATAAACAGAGATATGGAGCGATATATCAAGACTGCTCGCAAACATGCTGAGAAAGCTCGTGAGTCTTTGCGGTATAAGGATGGCAAGTTCTGCATTGTGTCTATCGAGGATAGTGAGATTGTTCCGTTGATAGAAGCGGACTTGACTATTCCGGAGATACATGAAAAACTAAACTCATATACCTACGAGCAGATATATGATACCATTCTTTGTTCTGCACACCTCAATGCCTTATATCGCAAACATGGACAAAAGAGAGTTGTGAAGAAAAAGTAAGTGATCTTTGACAAACTATAGCAGATAGCGTCCTATTAAGACGGACTGATAACTATTCTGCGCGGATAAACAGACAGAATCGGACACTACAAACAACAACCCTTAAAAATCATAGCAAAATGTCAAAAACTAAGTCAAAATTAACTCAAGAACAAATCACTCAGCTCGTCAACGCCACGGCTACCTATCAGCCCGAGGAGTTGATTAGCGAGATGGAACAAAATCCCTACGGCAAACTCGCAGTCAACATCTGCGTGGATGTCAATTGGAAGCAATTCGAGCATTATTTCCCTAAGCCACAACGCCCTCACGGTATGACCGACGAGGAGTACGATGAGGAGTTGGCTGCTCAGGAACGGTTCATCGCCACACAGAAGCGTTTTGCGGGCTACTGGTACACTCTCGGCATGAACCACGACAAGAGCATGGAGAATGTGCTCGAGTGGCTCCACGAAGACCGACCTGAGGGCAAGTGACGGGTCACAGCGGTTATGGTTACAAGGGGGTGTGCCCTCCACCCCCGATTTTTTGTAAACTCACAGAATTATGATATCAGATGTAACATTAGTAGATGTACGCGCTCGTCAAGTGTTCGACGAAGTTGCGTTTCAAGCCACCTTGCGCTGCCATAGCGATGCCGACCGCCGTGTCATTGTTTCCGCCGTGGAGCATGCAGGCGAAGCCTCTGGATTTAAGTTCAGTGGCTGGGAGAAAAAGAATGTGTGTATGTACAATCGTGTACAGCAGAGCTTTGTCATCGTGCCTTGCCTCGTGATTGAGGTGGACGCTCCAAGCGGCACGAGCATCACCGACATTGCATCGCATTTTATTAAGATTATTAGTTAATACTTAGCACTATGGAGGAGAAGAAATCATACTTACAGCAGCGCGTTTATGACCTGCTGGGACTAACTGAAGAACAATGCAGCGTGCCACTATACATAGGCAAACATCCTGCTCGTACCAAGATGATAAGATGGGAGAACGAGAAAGGAGAGAAGTGCTGCAAGCCCGAACTGGATGCTGAAGGCAAGGAGATTGCATTGCCGTTCCCACTGTTCCAGTCCGACGACAAGGACAATATTCGCATGTTCCCCTACACCTTGGACGGTCAGCTTATTCGCTACGAACGCGACAAGCAGCCCAAGTACTCGGATTTCATAGTGGAAGAAAACTACTTCATCACTCGTATGAATCCTGAGTATTTGGCAGCCAACCCAGAGCAGCCCAAATACAAGTTCCCTGGCGGAGAGACTAAGAAAGGTACATACCCGTTCTTCCCTCCTACCCTGTATGAGTCTTTCCGCAAGGGGGAACATATCGATACGGTCGTCCTCACCGAGGGCTATATGAAGGCCATGGTTGCCAGTGTGCACGGCATGGCAGTGGTAGGGCTCGGCTCTATCACCCTCTTTGCCGACAGCAAGAGCAAGCAGCTCTATCCGGATATCGTGCGACTGCTCAATACCGTCAAGCCAAACAATATCGTCATCCTCTACGACGGCGACTGCACCGACCTTGGCAAGGATGCCGTCATTGATCTGCAAGAGGGCAGAGAGCCAAACTTGAGCAAGCGGCCATATTCGTTCATGAACTCGCTGCTCAAGCTCAAGGACATGCTCTTGGAGTTTAAGAACCAAAAGGGCGAGCCATGTGAGTTGTTCTTTGCCTATGTCAATAAGATGCGTGAGGATAAGGATATCATTGACGAGAAGACGGGCAAGGCTCGCACCGTCAATGACAGTCCTAAGGGCTTAGATGACCTGCTCGTGGATCCAGAGTTCTGCGACCATACCGCCAAGATTGCCGAAGATCTGAATAACCCTGGTCGCCCTGGTATATACTTCAAGAAAACCAATCTCCGCACTTGCAACGACACGAAGATCCGTGGCGTGTTCAATTGCTCCAACCCCGAGCAGTTCTATACCGCTTGGCAACATGTGATTGGCTCAAGCCGCTTCAAGTACAACGGTGGCGTGTACTTCTACAATGCGGCCGAAAAGAAACTGGTGCAAGCCCTCGACAATACCCTGAAGGATTATGTAGCGATTGGCTCGGAGATTGTGTTGGTGACAGAGGAGCCTATCCCCAACGCTAATGGTAGCCGCATTGAGTTCTATCCGCAAGCAGATAAGGTCATCAATGCGAGATATGGAGATGGCACAAGCAAACGCCTGTACCAATACAAGCACTACATTGACTACACCATCCAGCCCAGCCACGAGAACTTCTCGCAGGAGATAATCAATCCCGCTGGATATCGCTTCTTCAATATGTATAGCCCACTCAACTATAAGCCCATCGAGGGCAAGTGGCCAACCATTAAGAAGCTACTCCGCCAAATCACCAAGGAGTATCCAGAGGAGCAGTTCCACTACTATGAGATGCTGCTCGATTGGATAACTCTCACTTACTTCCGTCCGTTGCAGTTCTTGCCAATCCTCATGTTCGTGAGCAAGGAACGCAAAACTGGAAAAACTAGTTTCCTCAACTTGCTCAAGGACATCTATGGCAATAACGCTGTGATAGGTGGCAACGACCTCATCATGTCCAAGTTCAACGCTTTGCTCGCTGGTAAGCTCATCGTCGGAGTGGATGAGTCCACGCTCGGTGATAACAAGGAGGTCGGTGAAGCCCTCAAGTATATGTCAACGGCTCGCACCATGCACATCGAGAAGAAAGGTAAGGATAAGAAGGAGGTGCCTGCGTTCTGCAAGTTCGTGCTTTGCTCCAACGAGATTAAGAAAGGTGTGTTCATCGCCAAGGACGAGGTGCGCTTTTGGGTCATGCGCCTCACGCCCTGGGCAGCTGATGACGAGTTTGATCAGAACTTCGAGGATAATATCGAGAGCGAGGTGCAAGCCTTCCTATTCTATCTCAAGCAACGCTGGGAGCGTGGCCAGATGTTTGTTAAGGAAAAGGAGGATCGTATGTGGTTCCACAGTAGCCGTCTAGCCAACGAAGATCTCTACAAGATGATGGAGGGCACCAGTTCTAACTTCGAGAGCTCGTTGTGTGACTTTCTCCATGAGATGTTTATGGACACGGGCAAGCTCAAGTTGCATTTCGATGTGGCGTATATTTGGGATAATGTGCCCGATGCCAAACGCAAAGACCAGAACTATATACACAATATATTAAAAGAGATGAAGGGCGTTACTCAAGTCGCAGAGAGTGGCAAGCACAAGATGCCATTCCGTGTCACTAAGGAGATAAAACGCATGGATCCAAACCTCACTCAGTTTGGCATTGCGAGCACCCAAACGATTGACGAGGGTGAAGTAATATGGCCAACACGCGGCAAGCAGTGCCGACCATACGAGTTCGATGCCATGGCGTTCGTCACATCGGCGGAGTATGAGAAGCTGAAGGAGAATAAGAAAACCGCCGACGAAAAAAATACCACCTCCAAGGTCAATACTCCTGCCCCAACCCTCTTTACATCACCATCCACCGCTTCAAATCCATCCACATACAGCGCTTCGCCTGGTACTAGCACTATTATTAGCCCCGCTTCTGAGATGTCTCCGGACATGCGGGTGGATGATTCTGTTGATATCTACTAACCCATCGGCCAGTGGCATCAAAGCGACCGCTCTGCTGACCGCTTGGAAACATCAAAATCTTAAAAAACGGCACTTTTGCCGTTTTTTTTATGTCCGCCGATGAGTATGGGGAAGGAGTAGAAGCGGAGCAAAAATTGTCGCGATGCAAAAATTTTGTTTCTTTTTGCTGCGAATGGGGTTATTTTGTTACTATTCAGCGAATTATCGCGAAACAATAGGCAGGAAATTTGTTTCTTTTTGTTTCTTTTTGTTTCCAAATGTTTCTCGCTTTGTTTCTATACAAATAACTATAAATCAAGAAAATAACACAAAAGAAACAAAATCAATATGTTTTTCCACTTCTTAGATTTTGCATATAATTTTCTGCAATTTGTGAGCTAAGTTTGGTCATGTGGCAAAAAAATCGTACCTTTGCAGTCGCAACCATGACCGCTGTCTTATTTTAATAATTGTACATTTTAGGAGAGGCAGCTATGAGTGGCATTCCCAAAGATTACTTAAATGAATACAATGCCCTTCCTTCTAAAACGAGGAAGCGCATTATGAGTACCCTAAAGTATTGGGGTGGATGGACCAAAACTTCGGTCTATCGCAAATTGGCATGTCCGAATCTTTCGCCAATCGAACGCATCTTAATTGATGGCGTAATGCAGCATGCTACCGCTTCTGTGCAAGAAGGAAAACAATTAGAGATAGCTTTTGATTGGAATGAAAAAGATGGGTTTATCTTGTGCCTGTAATTATTTGGTTATTCCTACAAAAAACCGTACCTTTGCACCGTGAAAAATCGCAAAAATTCATACTTCCTATATCTGGACTGGCCAGTGTATTTGGCACAGTGGTATGCTCATGAGATGTACCGCCTGCAGCACTCTGAAGAGGAGCATATTACTCCATACATATACGACTGCAGCGTTCCTGTCACTGCATTGGAACCAGTGTACACTCGTCGCGGTTCTGCAGAGCGTAATATATTAGAGATGTGCCTATCCAAGCAGCCAGATACTATTCGCGTCCTTCCAAGCAGGGAAGCGACAATTTGCCTGGTTATCCCCAATTTTGTTCATAAGCCAGCAGCTACATACAACTATCTATTTCCAAAGAGTGAATCCTTATTGGAGCAAACTGCTCGAAATCATTTCAAGATGGAACTCACGAAATACATCAATAAGATTTACTTCGCTTCTGAACAAAAAGGATCTTATAAACCTTCGCGAGAACTGACCGTTCAAGCGTTCATGGAGAACAATGGCATCGAATGTACAGAAACTAATATCGAGGCCATTAAAAAAATCTGGAGCCGCTTGTATGACCTTTGCTATAAATCCAAATCTAAAAATAAAACCGAATGAGAGTACCTGGAATAAAATCGATAGCATTTATATCTGCTTTGGATATCGACTCAAGTATTGAACTACAGGCGATGTCTGGTATATCACCGGACATTACTCACCTGCAGTTCACCCCATTTTCATTTGTCGGTGATCCAAAGCTGGAGATAAGCGATAGCAATGAAAACAACGGAAGCAACCGTAAAGTATTGCTATCCTTTATTGTTCCGTTTTCATTTCGGGAGCGAAAGTGCGCATTTATAGTTACGGCATCATCTGGTGCTATATATTTGATTGGCTCTGTTAACAATGTTCCTGCTATTTCGACCAAAGACATTACTGCAGGGCCATCTACTACCAACCATGTAGAAGTAACTGTTGAGTTATCTTCTCCTATGGCTTGGATTGAAGTTTCTGGAGTAATAGCATTAGGAGAAGAATACCCACCTGTAGGTTGGGATGTCTTCCGTGAAATCACCGAAGAGGAAATAGATGATATCATTAACAATTTACCGTCTTAGTTTATGTTAGTTATTGTTACAATGCGACGCCTCGATAGAGCTCTACAGCAGCTATGGAAGAATGTCAAAGATGCTATTTTAGGCGTTCAAGAGATTGTGCATCCAAGCGAAAAGGAAATAGTAAATGCTATCTCCATCGCTTCTATTGATAATGTAGAAGCACCACAAGAGGGAGCACTTTATATGATAGAACCAACTTCATCAGATGGAGTAGATGGTGTCCTGTTCCTCTATCAAAATGGAGTATTTGATGAGGTTACTCCTGAAAAAGGTATCATCTATATTGTTAATAGTCCAGACAAATCCCGCATATACATATATAATGCTCCATTATGGGAAGATGTTACTGGACAGCCTGTAGATAATACCCTCTATATTACTAATACCACTACCGACCTCGAGAGTTATACAGATAAAGGAATGTATAGTGTATGTTTAAGTATTCCATTAAGAAATACTGAGTGGTATACCTTTACTGTATCTTTCAATCGTGTTCTTCATATGATAGGAAGACCATCCACAAACACATATATTCAAACGCTTATCAATAACGATGGTTGGAAACGACGTACTAAGGTGGGAGATAATAGTTGGAGTGAGTGGGAGGAACATTGCTATGTATATCCAGAAAATCTCAACTCTAAGCAAGATAAATCAGATGCTTCGCTACAGACTACAGCAAAAGATGTGGTTGAAGCTATTAATGAAGTCAATACCAAAGCCAATAATATTGAGCAAACCATAGGTAATGAGGACATGTCAGCAGAACACGCTCAATCTGTTAAAGGTGCAATTGCTGAAATTAATTATTGGAAAGGTAATGCAAGTCAAGATATTGAGCATGCAATCGGTGATATTAAAGAGTTGCAAGCATCGGTCAATTCTAAGCAGCCTATTGGCGACTATGCCCAGGCACAACATACCCATGTCTTCGCTGATATTACAGATGTGAGTATTCTCCCTGATAACGATGCTCAGATTATCATACCTATTGATGATGATATCCTTACGAGCATTGTTAATCAAACATACTCTCCTGAAGACACAGCTATGTTCTCTGGGCACTCTGAATACCTTCCTCTTTCTGATGAGGAAGTTACTCGTCTCGTAGATCTAACGATAGAAACATATCGACAAGCAATCAATTTGAATAACTAACCAAAAAAAAATTAACCTTATGGCAGAAACAGTAGCAACCCCCGACAATCTGAATAAATTTGCTAAAGAGCTTGGTGATCGTCTTGCACAAGAAGCTGCAGGTGGAAACAGCAATTTAGTTTTCATTGATAGCTACATTTCCAAGAATGTAACTACCAATGACGATATTTCTCATGTTTATCTGGTTATTGACAAGGATTTTGATTTGTCTAATGTATCCTTACAATATCAACGTAAAAAGCGCGTAAAAGTACGCCGAAACAATAATAGTCCATACTATGATAACGATGAGAATCATCGAGCACATACCACTGGTTGGCATGAAGTGTTGCGTTTGCCAATCAGCAATCGCGAACCTCTTATCCGCCCTATATTGAAGTCTACAACTCCTGATTTTATTTTAGGCGGAAATGCGTACTATGAAATCACCGTAGATGGCTACGAACAATTTATTGACTTCGTAACAGACGATTCTTTCGATACTGGTTATTGTGATCAAGAAGGTTCACCTGTTCCTATCTCCGCTATTCTACGAAAAAATGGTGGTGTCTGTCTTATCAAAGACGGTAAGCAGATATCCAACTTCGCCATGTTCCGAGCTCAGTATGACGATACAAATAATGTTTGGAATATGGGTAAATAAAAAAATGCCACTACGATAGCATCGTAATGGCGCAATTCCGATAGCATCGAATTGGATACTTCCGATAGCATCAGGAAACGGTGCAAAGGTACTGCTTTTTTTTGAAATTACCAAATTTTTTACTAAAATGATATTTCTTGTTACAAAAACATATCTGTCCAAGAAGATATCCGAGTGGATGGAAGTGGTTGCTTATAAAATGGCAAAGCAAGCTAAAGCGAATTTAGAGAAAGTTCAGAATGATATTGATAATCTTCGTTCTGAAATACCGAATATCCAATTATATCATTCTGTAACATACTCCCAACTAGTCCAATTACGCAATAATTCTAAACTTGTGCCTGGCGCGTGGTATAGAATTATTGATTATATAACTAAAGTAGCCAATGATCCTGAAGCTCAAAGCGCAGGTCATCCATTTGATTTATTGGTTATGGCTACTTCTATTAATTCCATTTCTGAAGAAGCTCGAGCTATTAAAACATCGCGCAATTCAGGTAGTTATTTCAAAAATAGTAATCTTAGTGCCTGGCGAGTATGGTACTGTCTTAATAATGATAGTACACGCTTTATGTGGGCTAGTTCAACTGGGACTGGCGTTATTTATCGCCTTATTGACGAATGGGGGAATGATTTCCCATATGACTTCAAGAATATACAATTTAAGAGGTATTATACTTATGATGAATGTGGGTTGCACGATGATATAGAAGGAACATATGCAGGAATAAATGCTCCTATGATGAATTTATCTATTGACGAATCTGATAGTATTTTTTGTTACACCATATCATTGGGTGATAGAACTACATCTCCTACTGATGCATCACTAATTGGTTTTAATAGTTCAAACATTGGAGAAGGATATGGTGAAAAAGGATATTTCGGCAATATGTCTTTAAAGCCAGCTACCTGCATACAAACCATTGACAATGATATCAATTCTTGTTTTTGTCTTAACAATATAGTGTTATTTGTTAATAATGCAAGATATCGTGCTTTAGGTTCTACACATATTGATGGAGAATGCATAAATATGACTCTTTCATGCATTCACTCCTCAATAGGTTCTGATAATAGAAATATCATTATGGCAGACCGTTGTTATAATATTTCCATAGACCAAGGATGTGATGCACTTACATTCTCACAA
>JAFTXV010000012.1 GCA_017461505.1 Paludibacteraceae bacterium
TGGAAAAGCCGCGTGCGTTTGACCCCCGATGACGAGTTGCGTTGACCCCATGTGGCGAAATAGTGTTGACCCTTTGAGACGAAATAAAAATGACCCCTGAAAAGCTATCGTTTTTCAGGGGCTTTTTTGTAGTTTTGCGTTACCCACCCTGGCCGGTGGTTAACAATCCAAAACTTTGAAATCAATGGCAAAATTAAAGAATTTATTGCGATGTTACGCAATGGGGATGGGAATAAAAGGCATATCGAGTGCTTTTCACCTGTCCCGCAACACCGTGCGCAAATACGTGCGCAAGTATCTGGATAGCGGACTGACGATGGAGCAGATGCTATCCATGTCGGAAGACAAGCTGCAGGACCTATTCCTTGACAGCAAGAACCGCAGCCGTGTACCCTCGCCACGGCGATTGGAACTGGATGCGCTCATTCCTGACTACGTGAAGCGCCTTAGCAAGAAAGGAGTGAGTGTCAAATCCCTGCATGAGGAGTACCAAAAGGAACATCCGGATGGCTATCAGTACACTCAGTTCAAGCTAGCCATCCGTGCCTACAAGTGTCAGACACGTGCCGTAGGTCACGTGGAGCACTTGGCAGGCGACCAGATGTATATCGACTATGCCGGCGATAAACTTGAAATCGTGGACGAAGCAACCGGTGAAATGCGCAAAGTAGAGGTGTTTGTTGCCATCCTCCCCTGCAGCCACTACACTTATTGCGAGGCCGTCTGGTCTCAGAAGAAGGAGGACCTGGTTGCGGCTTGCGAGAATGCCCTTCATTTCTTCGGAGGTGCACCGTTGGCCGTCGTACCTGACAACTTGAAGGCTGCTGTCATACGAAGTGACCGCAATGAGCCGGTCATCAATGAGGACTTTGCAGCCTTGGCTGAGTTTTACGACATGGCGGTGTATCCTGCTAGAGCACGCCATCCGAAAGACAAGGCTCTCGTAGAGAATGCAGTGAAGCTGATGTACCGGTCGGTTTATATAGACATCGAGGGTATGGTGTTCCATGACCTTGACTCTCTCAATGCCGCCATACGGGTATCGCTGGCTGCATTCAACGACCGCAGGCTCAGCGGCCGAAAGGAGTCGCGCCGTGAGTTGTTTGAGGAGACGGAGAAGGATTTCCTACAGCCGCTCCCTGCCATGCGCTACCAGATGAAGTCCCGCAAGACAGCAACCGTGATGCAGAACAGCTTTGTCGTACTGAACAAGCACAACTACAGTGTGCCCAAGGAGTACATCGGTAAACGTGTGGATCTCATCTATGACGCAGAGAGTATCAATGTTTATTATGGCTTGAAGCTGGTGACCATCCATCAGCGCGACGATACTCCGTACACATACACCCAAAAGGAGGCGCACGGACTGCCAGGCCATCACGGTAGCTACGAGAAGGACCTGGAGGAGATTTATCAGCGCGCAGGCGAAATAGACAACATACTGCTGCTGTACCTCAAGGACGTTGCAGAGCAGGCGAAGTATCCGCCCAAGGCGTTCCGGTCATGCCGCGGCATAATGTCACTGGAAAAGAAATATGGTCTTGACCGCCTGGTGGCAGCATGTGCCTGTGCCACGGAGGGACGGCTTTATGGCTACAATGAGGTCAGGGAAATACTGGATCGCGGTGACGATGCCGCATTCCTCTCGCCAGACGAGGAGAATGCGAAAGTAGACTTTGAACCGCAGAAGCACAAGAATATACGTGGCCGTGAGTATTACTCGCAGAAGTCACAAGCTACAAATATTATATCAGACAAGAACAATGGAAACAACAAATAGCAAGACTGCACCCATCGTGCATGAAAAGGAACGCAATCAGGTGACACTTGAACTGATGCGCCGCATGAGACTTACAGGAATGGCGAACGCTTTTATGGAGAGCCTTTCCACTACATACGCAGAAGCCATGACACCCGATGCATTCATATCATGGCTGTTGGCACGGGAGTGGGACTACCGCTCTGCGGCAGCTATAGAGCGTCTCGTCAAGGGAGCTGGTTTCCGTTACAAAGCATATCCGGAAGAAATAGACTACAGCATTAGCCGCGGTCTCAATCAGAACCAGATGGAGCGTCTGCTTTCGCTTGACTTTGTGCGCGAAGGCAAGAACCTCTTCGTCACAGGCTCAGCAGGCGTAGGCAAGAGCTATATCATTACCGCTATAGGAGTCCATGCCTGCAAGAATGGATTCAGAACGCTCTATTCCAACATGTCACGTCTGCTCGGAGCGCTCAAGGTGGCAAAGACAAAGGGCAATCTGGAGGCGGAACTCAAGAAGATTGAACGCTGCCAGCTGCTCATTCTTGATGATGCGTTCCTCGTACCGCTTGATGTCAAGGAGCGGGCCATACTGCTCGACATTATAGAGGACCGGCATGAGCGGAAGTCCATAATACTCTCATCTCAGTTGCCAGTGTCAAGCTGGTATGATGCTTTAGGTGATCCAACAGTGGCAGATGCCGTACTTGATCGTATCGTGCATACAGCACATCAGATAGAGCTAACTGGCGAGAGCATGCGCAAGATTAATGCAGCTAAA
>JAFTXV010000015.1 GCA_017461505.1 Paludibacteraceae bacterium
AAAAATCGTCATCAAACAGGGGTGCGATTCTCTTATGCCTGTCCAATAGCATGGTCTTGACGTGTGTGACACCGTTCGGCAGCGTTATCGTTATTGTGGTGACAGTCTTTGCCAGATTTATAACCTTGTCCACGCTCATGCCAATATTGGCTGTCTTCAGGATCCTATCCAATTCCTTATAAACTTTCAATGCCACGAAGCAGATGCAGATGTGGGCTTCTATACGCTTTCGGGTAAAGTGGAACATCGGCCTGATTTCGAGCTTAGACTTGGCAATGCGGAAAGCCATCTCCACATTCCAGAGACTGTGATACGCGGCATATACATCTTCGGGAGGCATTTGGGTATTGGTAAGGTATCCTTTCAGGCCGTCCCACTTCTCATCCTCCTGTATCTTGTCATAGTTTATTTTTACGTCAACATCGGATGATACCTCCAGAAACTTGTTGTATCCGCGCTTGTTGATGTTACTTTTGGTCAGACGTCCGCTTCTGTAGGCCCGTTCCAGCCTTCTTACCCCCTTCTCCCGGTTGTAGGCATCCTTCTTCGCCCTGTCATCCGTGTATCCTATGAGGAGCCGTCTTCCTCCGCCTTTGGGTATTTCGAACATCTTTCTGTCCTCCTTCGGCCACGACAGTATCGCATCACATACCTCGCGGGTTTCCGTCTTGATGCGTGCCCCGAGGATATACTTGTAGCCGAGACGTTCCAGATCGGCAACGTTGTCACCGTTCATAAGGCCGGAATCGGCCACCACAATGAAGTCTTCCAGCCTGTACTTCTTTACAAATTCTTCTATTACGGGCAGCATCGTACGCCCTTCATATTTGTTGCCCCCGTGAATGGTGTATGCCAAAGGATAACCGTCCCTGTTCACGAGTATGCCGAGAATAATCTGCGGATTATGATGCCGGCCTTCCTTGGAGAAGCCCGTCTTGCGCAACTCATCCTCCCTGTCCGTCTCGAAGTACAGGGTGGTCACATCATAGAACATCACGCCGATATGACCGGCGGATAATGAGAGGGTGTGTGCGACACTGATATCCTGTACCTTTTCCTTGTAATGGTCGTTAAGCCTGTCCAGATAACGGTATATTCTGGACAGGTTGATGTCTTCATTATAGTAGTTCTTGAGGTATTCTACGGTGGCGGCCTTGCTTGAGGGACAGGACAGGCGGCTGATGACGAGATGACGGAACACCTCATCGTTGATGGCATCAAAACCGACCTTGCGGAACACACGGCTCAGTATCAGGTCTACACCGTTAAGGCTGACGTTCGTGATATGCTTCAGAACATACTCAACCTTGCGGTTCTCCGATTCGACGCTGAGACTTTCGTCACCGAACAGATCAAGTTCCGGCTCTCTTCCCAAACGGTGCTGACGAATCCATAAACGGCCACATTCTTTCAGCCTGTCAATCTCCTTCGGGTCATCGGACACTCCGATTGTAGTCACTTCCTTAAAGCGACCGGAGGACTTGTCAACGACCACAACGCTGGTTGTCCCTGAACGATTCTTCTTGTATCTGACAAACATGCGACAAAGATAATCAAAAACACGTTGCGTCACCCAATTTGGGTGAC
>JAFTXV010000013.1 GCA_017461505.1 Paludibacteraceae bacterium
GCGTGACCCCCGAAGCCCAAGTGCCGTTGACCCTCGAAAGCAAGTTTAGAATGACCCCTATAAAGTCCTAGCCGGCGGGGTCATTTTTATTTTGCCCTACTTGTCTCCTTTACGTGCCTTTGTCTTCCTAAGACTCTCTCCGACAAGCTCGATCTGATGAGCTGAGTGAACGATTCTGTCGAGGATTGCATCTGCAACCGTTGGATCTCCGATAGCATCGTACCACGAGGACACAGGAAGCTGAGAAGTCATTATGATTGACTTTCTCTCGTGACGATCTTCGATGATCTCAAGAAGGATTGAACGTTCCTTTGCATCGAGTGATACAAGGAAGGCATCATCCATGATGAACAAAGGACACTTCTCGATCTTCTTCAACTCCGCATCAATCGTACCCTTCACCTTTGCTACCTTAAGAGTTCCGAGCAACTTTGATGCATTAGCATACAAAGTGCGTATACCAAGACTACATGCTTTGTATCCAAGAGCTGTAGCGATGAAGCTCTTTCCTGTTCCAGAAGATCCGGTGATAAAGAGGTTGCGACCTTGCTTAACAAACTCAAGTGTCATAAGTCTCTCCATCTGATTGCGATCAAGACCTCTGCTGATTGTGAAGTCTATGTCTTCTGGGTACGCCTTGTACCTAAAAGAAGCCTGCTTAGTGAGGCGCTCAATGGCTGCATTTGATCTGTAGTCCCACTCTCGAGATAACAGCCAGTTAAGGAAGCTGTCCGGAGTCATTGTCTCGGCGAAGGTAGAAGAGAGGCTCTCTTCAAAGGCAGCTGCCATTCCATGAAGTTTCATGCGGCGCATTAGATCAAGTGAGATTGTATTCCTATCCTTCTCTTGAGTGATAGGAGCAGTCTTTTCATTTATTTCCATCTTTTGTTTAGTTTTTCTTGTTCGACTTTGGAGCAAAGTATTCGCGTCCACGTATGTTCTTGTGTTGTGCAGGAGTGCGTGGAGCTTCCCATTCTTCGCCATGCTGAGGAGACAAGAAGTCTATATCTTCTCCTTTGTCCAGTATTTCCTTTACCTCATTGAAGCCATAGCGACGTCCTTGCGAAGCACAGGCACACGCAGCCACAAGGCGGTCTAAGCCGTATTTCTTTTCTAGCGACATGATACCCTTACAGGCCCTGAACGCCAGTGGCGGATACTTCTTAAGCTCCGCCACTTCTTTGAGATATGTCAAGACAATGTTATCTATCGTCGCTGCACGCTGATAGATTTCATCCAGATCCTTCTCATAGCTACCATGTCTTCCCGGCAGATTATGAGACTCCTTACGAGTATACGCATGCGGTCTATCATCCCTAGTGTGGGTTGTAATGAGTTTCATTCCGTAGAAGATCTGCAAGGTATCTGCATCATAGATGATTTCCACTCGTTTGCCGATATATTCTATCGGAACGCTATAATGATGCTTGTTCAAGGTTACGTAGCTGTTGCGCATAACAGTCGCAGTCTTACGTTCTCTCATTTGATAACGCAACGTTGGAAGTGGCTGTAGATAGTCTTTTTCCATCTCAATAAAGAGTTCCTTCCTAGACTGGCCACGTCCTGACATCTTTCGAGAGTTGAACTCATCCAAAGACTTAAGGATAGCAGCATTCAAAGAGTCAAGATCATGGAAGATAAGCCCCTCTACATCCTTGTAGATGCTGCGATAGATTAGCTTTACCGCATTCTCAACCAAAGCTTTGTCTTTAGGATGACGAGGTCTAGCTGGGAAGACAGCGCAGTTGTAGAACTCAGCAAAAGCAGCGAACTCTTCATTGATGACAGGTTCATGACGGTCACTGCGTGTCACAGCTGACTTGAGATTGTCTGGAACAATCGCAATTGGGGCTCCGCCAAAGTAATGCATTGCATTTTCACAAGCCGCAATAAGATCTTCCTTCTTCTGGGACCACACGGCTTCGCAATACGTCATGTGGCTACATGGAAGAACCGCCACAAAGGTTTCAGGCGTCTGAACCTCACCTGTAAGTTCGTCTACTACCTCAAGTTTGTCACCTGCAAAGTCAATGTACATCTGATCACCAGCAAGGTGTTCAACATGCCCAATAGCTTTTACTTCAAGCTTGTAATGACGGATTCGTCTTTTGAAGCTAGTATGGCTATATCCATCTGGATATTTGCTGGCATACTCTTCATAAAGAGATTTGACAGTGACACCCTTGCGACTAAGTCGTTTCAGATAGTCTGGTAGCAGTGCATCCAGTTCCTCTTGACGAGGAGATGGAGTTCGCGAACGAGAGATGCCATCGACAAACATGTCGATTACCTGACTCTCTGGCATCGCTAATAGTCTTTCTATAGAAAGACCACTCTCTTGATACCGCCGCACATACTTGCGCACGGTATTTCGAGAGACCTCAAAAGCCGTACTGATACTCTTGAGGCCCATTCCCATTGCATAGCAACGGAGAATGTTCTTTAGATTTTTCATAATTTTGTGATGTTTTAGTTTCCCGCCGGCCAGGACGGACACTAAAACTACAAAAAATCCCCTGCCTATATCACTTAGGTAGGGGTCAATTTTATATGGTACTTAAAGGGTCAGTGAATTTTGGACCGCGAGGGTCAACGGCACTGGGCTTCGGGGGTCACGCGCACAGGGCTTTTCCA